>NZ_JBEZEA010000002.1:944767-945611 GCF_040648635.1 Micromonospora sp. NPDC049114
AGCATCCTGAACCGAGACCGTCCCATCGGCATAAGTCCAGGTACTCGACCCATCAGCGTTGTAACCGATGGTGACCTCTTGCCCACCAACAACGCCATGAGTCGGCCTACCATCGCCGCTGAACGCATCGAACGACGCACCGTCGCCGGTCTTCTCGTACGTGACGTCACCAGCGGCGTTGCGCTGAACGATCGTCCCGTCGGCGTAGTTCCAGGTGCTTGAGCCATCTCCGCCGTAGGAGATTGAGACCTGACCCGCGTCCGGCAACGTGCCATGCGTCGGCTTGCCATCAGCGGTGAACGCGTCAAACGACGCCCCATCGCGGGTCTTCTCGTACGTGACGTCACCAGCGGCGTTGCGCTGAACAACCGTCCCGTCGGCGTAGCTCCACGTACTCGAACCGTCACCGCCGTACGAGATGGAGACCTGCTGCGCGCCGGCACCATCACCACCCGGCAACGTGCCATGCGTCGGCTTGCCATCAGACGTGAACGCATCAAACGACGCCCCATCGCCCGTCCGCTCGGAGGTGACATCACCAGCAGCGTTGCGCTGAACAACCGTCCCGTCAGCGTAGCTCCAGGTGCTTGAGCCATCTCCGCCGTAGGAGATTGAGACCTGACCCGCGTCCGGCAACGTGCCATGCGTCGGCTTGCCATCAGCGGTGAACGCATCGAACGACGCCCCATCGCCCGTCCGCTCGTAGGTGACATCACCAGCAGCGTTGCGCTGAACAACCGTCCCGTCGGCGTAGCTCCAGGTGCTTGAGCCATCTCCGCCGTAGGAGATTGAGACCTGACCCGCGTCCGGCAACGTGCCATGCGTCGGCTTGCCATCAGCGGTG
>NZ_JBEZEA010000002.1:945709-1223309 GCF_040648635.1 Micromonospora sp. NPDC049114
TGAACGCATCGAACGACGCCCCATCGCCCGTCCGCTCGTAGGTGACGTCACCAGCGGCGTTGCGCTGAACAACCGTCCCGTCCGCATAGCTCCACGTACTGCCGCCACCACCGCCGTACGAGATCGACACCTCACCCGCGTCGGGCAACGTGCCATGCGTCGGCCTGCCATCAGCGGTGAAGCGGTCGAAGACCGTGCCGTCGGGGAGCTCCTCGCGGACGACGCGGCCGTCGTCGTCGTATTCCACAACTGTGCCGTCGGCGAGGTCTTGGGTGGGCACCGGCACACTCCTGCGGTCGACCGTCCCGGACAGCGACAGAGGCTATGAGCCGACCGGGATCGCGAACAAGACATCCGTTCGGGGACGTCCGGCATTTGTCGCCTGCGTCCTCGAACCGAGGGGCCCCCGCGTACGTCTCAGGTGAGATCTCCGGTGACACACCGGGGAAGTGCGTGGAGGAGCGCCGTGTACAAAGTCGCTGTGGTGGCAGAGCAGCCGATCTGGCGCGCTGGTCTCGAGAAGCTGGCCGGGGACGACCCGGACCGGCTGGTGGAGGTCGCGGTGGCCGACGTCGAGGAGTTGGTGGGCAGCTTCGACCTGGTGGTGCTGGATGTGGCACGGCCGGAGCCCACGGTGAGCAAGCTGATTACCCGGACAATTGCGCACGGTCCGGTGCTGGTCTGCGCGGAATGGCCGGGGCGCACCGGCCTGATGGAGTCGATTCTCGCGGGCGCGCGGGGCTGCGTGAGTCGGCAGGCGGATCAGGACGCGGTGCGTGGGGCGATGCGGGTAACAGTCAAGGGTGGGTTCTATCTGTGCCGACGTCTCGCGGATCGGCTGCCGGAGGAGCTTTCCCAGGTGTCGGCGGAGGAGCCGGGCGCGTTGGCGCCGCGCGAGGCTGAGACGCTGCGGTGGATCGCCTCTGGCTACACCCATTCACAGATCGCGACGCGGATGGGGTTGTCACAGGCGACTGTGAACACGTACGCGAAGCGCATCCGCGCGAAACTGAACGCCGGCAACAAGGCGGAGCTGACCCGCCGCGCGATCGAACTCGGCCACCTCCTGCCCGTGGACCGCTGAGCACCGGGACGGAACTTCTCAGAACAGCGTCCGGCCCACCATTACCAGGTGGCCGAAGACGCCGAAGACGCCGAGCGTGAGGGGTGCGATCGCCATGGCGGCCCCCGCGCCGACGACCTCCGAGCGGCTGCGGCGGATCGGCGGTTTCGGGCCCGAACCGGTGTGCCGCTTGCGGGGTGGCACCAGCACGCTCATGCCGATGCCGAACAGCACTGTCGTGAGCCCGACGCCCACGAGCACCGCCGACGCGGCGGCACCGCCCATCGACATGACGAGCGCGGCCAGCAGGCCGAACCCACCGGCGGCTGTCGCAGCGCCGAGCATCCACAGCTCGACGGTGAAGGCGGCGATCCGTCCGCGGGCGAACAGGGCCAGGCAACAGATCCCCGAAAGGATGACAGCGACAGTACGTCCGGAGAACGCCATCAGCGGCAACGTGACGCAGAGTGCGACAGCCGGCCCGCCCATGACGACCCCGGTGATCCAGGCGGAACGGTTCACGAGCCCGGTGGTGGCCTCGGCGAAGGACTGCCGGCCTCGCGGCAACTTCTGGCCCCAGGCGGTGATGGTGGCGGCGAGCCGACGTGACACCGCCAGCATGCCGATGGCAACGGCCGCGACGACGGCACTGGATTCGACGGCGTCGGCTCCGAGGCCCGTGGTCAGCGCCACGAGGCCGGCTCCGGCGGCGAGAGACAGCTCGATCGCCACGAGGAGGACGTCGCCGAGCATGGCGATGGCCATGAGCATCGCGGTGTTGGCGCCGATCGCGGCGCCGGCCCAGCCGGAGAAGGTGAGGCCCTGCGCGATGAGGGCGCCGGCGGCGCCCATGGCCGGTACGGCGGTCAGCGCCATGAGTTGGACGAGCAGCGGCGGCGTCGCCGATTCCTTCTGGCGCACGCCCCACGCCATCCCGAGCAGCAGGAGCCCGCCCGTGGTGAGCCCGATCGCCGCCCCGGTGTCGGCGTTGTAGCGCAGGCCGACAAGCACCGCCGCGGCCAGCAGGAACAGCAGGCCGATGCCGATGACCACAGGGCCGGGATGCGCCGAGCGCAGCCGCAGTTCCTCGGTCTGCTCGGCGACGATCTCCTCGATGTCCTTGACGATCGGGGCGTCGACCGGGTCACCCGCCAGGTCGTAGAGGTAGAGCACATCACCGTCAACGATGCCGGCCTGCAACAGGCTGGTGTCCAGGGCGAGGGGGCCGGCGTCGGGGCGCGACAGGGTCCATACGGGTGGGAGCTGGTCGTTGCTGTCCTGACCGCACACCTCGGCGAGCCGCGCGGTGAACTCGCCGAGCGGGCTCAGCGACGGGAGGGCGACGTCGGCGCTGCGGTAGGTGCCTACCACTGTGACGCGGGTCTGTTCGTTGGCCATGACGGGTCTACCCCTGGGTGGTTTCGGTGACTGCGATCTGGACGAGGCGGTTGGGCTGGCCCCGGCGTACGAGCACGCCCCGGCCCGGGGGCCGCTGCGCCGCGCGTTCGTCGCCGAGGACGACGCCCTCTTTGGGGTCGCCGGAGAGGATGAGGCCACCGCACCCCATGTCGCGGATGCGTGTGGTGAGTGTGTCGGACATGCCGGTGCGGACCATTCCTGCGACGCGGCGGGCGAGGACCAGGTGCAGGCCCACCTCGCGGGCCTGCGGGATGAACGGCAGGAACGGCGCGAGCACGCTCTGCGGGCCGACGATCAGGTCGTAGTCGTCGACGACGACGTAGATCTCGGTGCCCTCCCACCAGTCGCGCGCCTTCAGCTGCGCGGGGGTGATGCCCGGCGGGGGTACGCGTTCCTTGAGCTTCTCCACCACCTGCTGCACGTACACCTGGGCGGTTCCCGCGTCACCGGCGTACGCCCCGAGGTGCTCCTCCGGCACGACGTCCATGAGCCCGTGCCGGTAGTCGAAGAGCACGACGCGCATGTCGTACGGCGAGGTCCGCTCGGTGAGCCCGGTGAGCCAGGTGCGCAGCAGTGAGCTCTTGCCCGACCCGGCGTCGCCGTAGATGAGGAAGTGCGGATCGCCGCCCAAGAGGTCGAGTCCGACCGGGGAGAGGTCGTGCTCGGCGAGGCCGATCGGCACGGCGTCACCGGCCAGCGGCGGCAACTCGTCGACGAGCACGCGTTGCGGCAGCAGCCGGACGGGCGGCGCCACCGGGCCGTTCCAGTGCTGGGAGATCTTGGCGAGCGCCTCGTCCTGTGCCTCGCGCAGCCCGTCGACGGAGTCGATGCCGTCGAGGCGGGGCAGGACCAGGTGGAAGAAGACGCCTGGCGTGCTGACTCCGCGACCGGCCATGTTGGCCGGGATCCTCGCGGCGAGCCGGCGGTTGACGTCCGACTCGGTGGGGTCGTTGAGCCGCAGCTCGATGCGGGTGCCGATGCTGTCGCGCAGGGCTGGACGGATGTCGTTCCAGCGCCCGGACGTCAGCACCAGGTGCACGCCGGCGCCGAGGCCACGCGCGGCGATCTCGGTGACGTACACCTCCGCGCTCTCGAACTCGGCCCGCAGCGCCCCCCAGTTGTCGATCATCAGGAAGACGTCGGCCATGCGCAGCCCGTCAGGTAGCAGCCCTGCCTGGCGGCGCTCGCGCAGCTCGGCGATCGACTCGACGCCGAGCTCGCGCATCTCCCGCTCGCGCTGCACGATCAGCCCGCGGATCTCGGCGAACATGCGATTGACCAGCTCGGGTTCGTTACGCCCCGCCACGCTGCCGACGTGCGGCGCGGCGGCGTACGGGTGCAACGTCCCACCGCCGAAGTCGATGCAGTAGAACTGCAGCTCGTCGGGGGTGTGGGTGAGCATCCCGGACATCATGATGGTGCGCAGGAACGTGCTGCGGCCGGTACGCGGAGCGCCGACAGCGGCCAGGTGCCCGTGCACGCCGCCGAAGTCCATGACCAGCGTCTCCTGGTCCTGCTTGAGTGGCAGGTCGATGAGGCCGATCGGCACGGCGAGGCGCCCGGCGAGCGGCCACACGCGGGCGGCGTAGCCGCGGCCGGCCTTGGGCGCCGGCCGCCCGATGAGGTGGTCGAGAGCCAGGGCGGCGGGCAGCGGCGGCAGCCACACCTGGTGCGCGGGGCTGGCAATCGCCTGCAACCGGTCGGCGAGGACCTGCAACTCGGTGGGGCCGGGCCGGGCGGCCAGCCGCGCGAGTTCGTCGCTCTCACGCTCGACGACTACAGCGTCGGAGCGCAGGTCGAACGGCACGATGGAGGTGCCGCCCGCGGTCATGCTGGCGAGGCGGTCCTCGGCGCTGACGTAGGGCGCGGAGACGTGGGCGACACGGAACCGCTGGTAGACCGATTCGTCAACCTTCAGATACGCGGACCCGGGGACCGGCGGCAGCTTGTACGCGTCGGTCGTCCCGATCACCGTCCGGCTCTCGGCGGCCGAGAACGTACGCAGGCAGATCCGGTACGACAGGTGCGAATCGAGGCCGCGCAGCTTGCCCTCCTCGAGCCGCTGGGTGGCCATGAGCAGGTGCATGCCCAGCGACCGGCCGACCCGGCCGATCTGCACGAACAGCTCGGCGAACTCGGGACGGCCGGAGAGCAGCTCGCCGAACTCGTCGACGACGATGAGCAGCGTGGGCAGCGGTTCGAGGGTTTCCCCGTCGGGGCCGGCGGCGCCGGCGGCGCGGCGCATCTGGTACTCGCGTACCGTGTCGAAGTTTCCCGCGTCGCGCAGGATGCGCTGACGTCGCTGCTGCTCCCCCATGAGGGCGGCCAGGACGCGATCGATCATCGCCGCGTCGTCGGCGAGGTTGGTGATCAGGCCCGAGACGTGCGGAAGCTCCTTGAGGGGTGCGAACGCCGCACCGCCCTTGAAGTCGATCAGGACGAACGAGAGCAGCTCCGGCGAGTGGGTGAGCGCCAGGCCGGTGACGAGCGTACGGAGGAGCTCCGACTTGCCGGAGCCCGTCGCACCCACGATGAGCCCATGAGGCCCGGAACCGCCCTGGCCGGACTCCTTGATGTCCAGGACGACTGTCTGGCCGTCGCCGTCGGTGCCGATCGGGACGCGCAGCATGCGCGGGTCGCCCGCCGTGACCCAGCGGCCCGTCAGGTCGGCACGGCCGGGGTCGGTGCCCAGCACCATCTCGCTGAGTGAGCGGGTACGCGTCAGCACCTGCTCCCGTTCGTCGCTGAGCCGCAGCGGGGCGAGGTTGCGGGCGATGAGCTCGGCGAACTGCGGGGTGAGATGGTCGGGCTTGCACCGGTGCGCGGGCGTGACCACCGTGTCGGGGTGCCCCTCGGTCACGATGTTGCCCTCGTCGTCGAAGCGGATCCGCAGGTCGACGCGGCTCGGCTCGTCCCGGTCCTTCTCGCTGAGGAAGATCAGGGTGATGCCGAGTTGCGGGCCGGCAGCCTGCAACAGGGCGTTCATCAGGTCTGAGCGGCCCCAGTCGGAGAAGGGCGCGAAGCCGGTGAAGAGCACGACCAGGCGGCGCTGCTTGGCGTCCCCGAGGCGCTCGCTGCTGAGCATGTTGCGCCGGCTCAGCACCTGCTCGTTGCGCCGGGCCAGCTCACCGGCGAGGAAGGCGCCGAGCACCTCGGGGTCCTCGGCGACAAGCGACACCGTGCCGCTCTCGCCCTTCACGTCGGGCTCGAAGGTGTGCGGCAGCCACTTGGTCCACTCCCAGTGCTCGGCGCCTGAGGTCTCGACGGCGATGGTGACGTCGTCCGGCGCGTGCAGCACCCCGATCTGGGTCAGCATGGAGCGGGCGAGCGTGTCTGCCCGCGTCGGGTCGCCCACGACGCTGATGACGCCGGCGCGACCCACATCGATGATCATCGGTTGCTTCTCGACGTGGCCCATCCGGTCGATGAGCCGGTGCGCGGCCTGCAACGAGTCCCAGTCGTAGTCGCCGAGCGGATCCATGCCGGGGTCCAGCCCCATCGGCGTGACCAACCGGACCGTGCCGTGGCCGACGCGTACCCGCAGGAAGTCCTTGTCGCTCTGGCGCCGCTCCCACACCCGGTGCCGGTTGGCGCTTATCGACCAGAGCCGGTGCGGGTCGGGGTCGACGAGCATCGAAACCGCGCGCTGGGCGTTCGCGACCTCGCGCGCCTCGTCACGGGCCCGGGCGAGGTGGCGCCGGTAGCGGACACGGGCCCTGCGAGCCTGCTTGCCGTTGGCGCTGCGCTGCGACATCCGCATGCCGACGACCGCGCCTGTGGAGGTCAGGAAGAACAGCACGCCGATGATGATCAGGGCGGGTCTGCCGAACGTCACCATGTAGGCGGCCATGCCGACGCTGGACAGCAGCGGCAGCACGAGGCTCCACGCGTTGTTGCCCGGGTTCTCCTTGGGAGGCTCCGGCGGGTTGGGGAGGGTGACCTGCTGGGAGGGAAGCTGCGGCAGCAGCATCCGGGCGGGCCGGTGGAACGCCAGGCGGCTCATCGGGCTCCTCAGCCTCTTACGTCGAACGCGACGTCGGTCAGGTCGGCGGCCTCCAGGGTGCTCAGCTGCTCGTCGCTCGGGTCGTCGAGCTCGGCGATGCGGCCGGCGTGGTTCTCGGTCATCTCCTGGAAGACCTTGCGGGCGAAGCGGCCGTTGCCGAAGCCCTCACCGCGGTCGACGGTCCTGAAGTATTCGGTCAGGCGCGTGCGAGCCTCATCCGACAGCCGGTAGTCGTGGTCCCCCGCGTGCTTGTCGACGATCTGCACGAGCTCTGTCTCGTTGTAGTCGGCGAACGTCAGCGTGCGGGAGAACCGCGAGGACAGACCGGGGTTGACGCCGATGAAGCGGCCCATCTGGTCGGGATAGCCGGCCACGATGACCACCACCTCCTCGCGGTGGTCCTCCATCAGCTTCACGAGCGTCGAGATCGCCTCGTTGCCGAAGTCGCTGCTCTGCCCCTCGGACACCAGGGCGTAGGCCTCGTCGATGAAGAGGACACCGCCCAGCGCACGCTGGAACGCGGCCTGCGTCTTGGGTGCGGTGTGGCCGACGTACTCGCCGACCAGCGTGCCCCTGTCGACCTCGACGAGATGACCGCTGCTGAGCATGCCCAGCGCCGCCAGCAACTGGCCGTAGAGGCGGGCGACAGTCGTCTTGCCCGTACCGGGATTGCCGGCGAAGACGAGGTGGCGGGACATGGGCGGCGGCGCCAGCCCGGCTTCGCGGCGGCGCTTCACGAGGTGCATCAGCTTGACCATGGTGCCCACGTCCCGCTTGACGCTGACCAGACCGATGAGCTCGTCCAGCTGACCGAGCAGTGGCTGCAGCGTGTCCTCCGACGCCTCGGCCTCCGGCGGGGTGCCCGCCTCGGGTGCCTTTGACGAGGTCTGCGCTGCGGCGGGCGCCGGCCCCGCGGTCGCCGGCCACACCGCCGAACCGACCCGCTCGCTGCGACACTGCTCGAAGACGGGCTCGGCGTCCGCACCCAGGCTGACGTCCTCGTCGCAGTCGAGCACGACGCATCGGCGCAGTACGGGGTCAGCCGCGTCCCCGACGTAGAGTGCCGGGTAGCCCGTACGCGAAATCGTCACGTCCTCCGCCTCGCCGTGCGCACCGGTCCCGAAGTAGAGGCCGTTCTTCTTGACCTCGGTGATCGTCACCCGTCGCAGCGTCGGGCGGGCGCCCGTCCACACCGCGAGACCGCTGCCGCCGATCGTCTCGATCCGGCAGTTGTCGAGCACCGGCTCAGCGTCGACGTCAACGAAGACGCCCGCGGCCCCACAGCCCGCCACAGTGGTACGCACCAGCGTGGGCGCCGAACCGGCCGCGATCTCCACACCGGTCTGGGCGATGTCGCGCACGGTGCAGTCGGCGAGCAGAGGGCGGTGCGGTGTGTCCACGCGAACACCTGTGCGGCAGTTGGCGATTGTCACGTCGCGCAGGACCGCGTCGGCCACGTCGTCGACCTGCACGCCGGTGAGGTCGGCGCGGTCGATGCCGGTGCCCTTCGCGTGGAGCACCGAACGGCCGGAGGCACGGATGCCGAGTTCGGCGGTCGTGGTGACAGCGACGCCCAGCAGCGTCACCGACGCACTCCCGGTGAGATGGACGGCTGTGAAGCCGCTCTCGCGCACCTCCGCGTCGCGCAACTGCAGGTGGCTGTCGCCGACCGCGAAGACGCCGTTGGCCTTCGAACCGGTCAGCGAGCCGCCACGCCATCGCACCTGGGCGCTGTCGCGCAGCGCCACGCCGGTCTGGGTGCTGTTGCTGACGCGCACCGAGCGGACCACGACACGGCTGTCGTGCGCGGCCAGCACACCCGCGCTGCCGGCCCGGTCGATCACCGTGTCGTCGACGAGCGTCACCGAATCGCCACCTGTCACGAGGCCGGCGGCTCCGGTACGGCGGATCTCGCACCGCCGCACCACGACTCCCCCGGTCGTGCCCGGCTCGGCGGGCGTCAGGTCGTCGGGCCGGCCGGGGTGCAGTTCGGGCCACCAGTCGGCGCCGAAGCCGGCGCTGCCGAGGACGCGTACACCGTCGCCCTCGATGTCGTGGATGTGGCTGTCGAGCAGGCGCAGGCCCGCGCTTTCGCGAACCTCCACGCCCGCGTCCCCGGCCGAGCCGATGTCGCAGCGCTCCAGCACAGCGGTGGCGGTCTCGCCGACGCGTACGCCGACACCCCGCACGTCGTTGAGCACCGCGCCGGACAGCGCCAGGTACGACGAGCCGCCCGCCGCCACCGCGACGCCGGAGACGTTCGTGACGCGCAGGTCGTAGGCCTCCAGGCGAGCGCCGTCGGCCACGTTGAGCGCACACGTGGAGGTTTCCTCGACGGTGCAGCCGTTGAGCCTGGCCGCCGAACTGCCGGCCACGTGGACGAAGCCGCCGCTGACCCGGCTGTCCGTCAGCTCGAGGCGCCCGGCCGAGACCACCACTGCGGCGTTTCCCGTCCGGCTGCCGCGGATCGTGAGGCCCCGCAGAGTGGCCGAACCGCCGCGGAGCTGGACCGCGGGTCCCTCCGGCGCGATCAGCTCGACAGTTGCCGACTCGTCCTCGGCGACGATTGTGACGTCGCGGTCCAGGACCAGGCACTCCCGGTACGTGCCCGGGGAGACCGCGACCACCGCACCGGGCTTGGCCGCCCGCACGGCAGCACCGATCGTCCTGTGCCGACTCCACGCACGTGTGGAAACCCGTTCGATCTTGGCGGTCGCGGGCGTACGGGCGGCGGTTCCCGCGGCGAGAGACTCAGGACCCACAGTTCACCCGCGCCTGTCCGAACACCACACGGGCGTTGCTCGCACCAGAGGTGTTCGAGGCGTCGAGGCTGACAGCGAGCTGGTTCTGGTGCACGGGGTAGGTCCCCGCGTCGAACCATTTGCCAGCGTTCGCGTCCTGATCGACTGTGAAACTCGCGAACGGCGTGCCCGTCGCGCCGGCTCCGACCATGTACGTCGCCTTACTGACAAGCGCCGAGCCGGTCTTCGGCAGGTAGACGCTGACGGCGCAGGATCTGATGTTCGGGCCGGGGGTGAACCACCAGGTCGCCGACTGTCCGGTGGCCGCACGGCCGTCCCTGCTGGCGGGCCGCGGCAGCGTCACCGCGGTGCCGTGGCAGCCGCCCTGCGACCAGCCTCCCTTGCCGATCGTGCGCCACGCCCCGATCCGGCCACGGGCATCGAACCCGCGGTCCGCCGCCGCCTCGCAGTCCCAGCCGGCCACCGCGTCGAACGTGCCCGTCGGCAGGACGCTGGGTGCGACAGTGGTGCCCTTCGCCGCCGCCTTCTGCTGCGGGGTCATCGGCCGGACGAGGTGCCAGAACACCCCGACAACGAGCGCGCCGACCGCCACCGCGGCGGTCACGGTGATCAGGGTGGGCAGGCGTACTGTCACCCGCTCGCTCGCCGGGCGTTCCGCGGCGTGCTCCACGAACGCGCGAACGAACTCGCGCCGCTGGCTGACCTCTGCCGACGCCCGATGCTCAGGTGCCGGCGGCGCCGCCACCGTCGCCCGGCGCACCGGCTGCTCAGCCGCGGGATCCGTGCTCACAGGTCCAGTCATGTTGGTCTTTCGCGCTTCGCTCGACGTCCGTGACGCACTGAGACGGCTCGTGGGACGTGGGGGTTCACGCCCGCCCGAATTTTCTCCGCTCCCGTACCGCTACCCGGCACCAACCTCCTCGGCCGGCTCGACATTTCGTGGCAGGAACAGGCACGACAGCGCGCGGTGCAGCCCGACGGCGCCCGCCTCGGCCGCCACGAAGCCGGCGTCGCGGGCATGCGTGAGCAGCCCCTCGTCCGGCGCGATGCCGTGTTCGCGCAGGTAGTAGGCGACGGCGTCGGTCCAGACCCAGGCCCCGTCGGTACGGAAGTTCGTCGGTACGACGGGGCCGCGCTGCGGGTCCACCACATCGTCCTGGGTCTGCGGCGTCAGCAACAACGTCTGGCCGCTCTCGAGGAAACCGAGCGCGGCGTCGCGCTCGGGGCCCTCCAACCGCGGATGCCCCTGGTCGAAGTACGGCCCGGCATACGGGTCGACGCCGTCGAAAACCCGCGCCACCTGGACCGGCTCGTCGGCGTCGAACGCCCAGAGCAGCGCGGAGGCGCCGAGCGCCGCGTGGGCCGCCGGAGGCCCCAGGTCCCCGGTCGCGAACTCGATCAGCAGGGTGGTGTCGGGACCGGCCTCGGCCAGTGCCGAACGCACCGCCGCGGCGGCGACTTCCGGTTCCTCCGCCTCAAGCAGGTAGACGCGGGTCCCCGGACCGTCGGTCGCGTCGGCGGCGAAACGCCACGAGCGCCAGAGCGCCGACGTGCCCGGGGCGGCGAGCACCGCCGCCACCACAGCGTCGTCGTAGTCGTCGGTGGCCGCGGCCCACAGCGGCCCGGTCGCGGCCGTCAGGTCCAGCACGGGCGGCATCACCTCGCCCAGGGCCGGGACGTCGGTCCGCAGCACCCGATGGACGTGGGCGCTGTCGTCGATGCTGTCCATGTTCCTCGTTCCCCTCAGGTGCCGGCCCGGTGAACGGGCACCGCGCATCGTCGCGCGGGCCGTGGGGGCGCGGCCAACCCCCGCGAACGGGGGACCCGGCGGTACGCCCTCGCCGGCGACCTCGTCACCGGCAGTCGAAAACCAGCTCGGCGAGGCTGGCCAGCACCGCACGGTTCGCGCTCGCCGGGCCGGCGAGGGACAGCAGGGCGTTCATCAGCGGGCTCTTCGTCCCGACCGACAGGCCGTTCGCCGCGCCCAGGACCCGGTCGGCAGGTACCGGCTCGCCGCGCAGCGCCGTCTGGGCGTAACCGAGGACCGCCGCCAGCGCCACATCGGAGCGATCCGGGTTCGCCAGGCCGAGATGGAGCTCCGGCAGGGCCCCGCGGACGGCATCACCGGCACCGAGCAGGTCGAGCAGTATCCGGTCGCGCGCCGCCGCGTCCGGCTCGGCCAGGAACGCTGCCGCGGCGTCCCCGTGACCCGCGGCCCGGAGCGTGGTCAGGGCGTCGTGAGCCGGACCGGCGTGCGTGTCGACTGTCGGTACGCCGGTCAGCCCACCCGACGTCGCGTCCAGCTCGGGCGCGCTCTGAAGCATCGGCACGGGCGGGCGCTGCACCTCGGGGAGCGGGCTGAGCCACTGCACCCCCTGCCGCCCCGGCTCGACCGGAAGGCGCTCGATGAGGTCGAGACCGGCCCGCGCGACGGCCTCGGGGACCGGCACGCCTGGTACGCCGACAACTATCGACGCGTTCCCACCGTCGGAACCCGAGCGGACCCGTGTGGCGAGTTCCGGATCGGGCGACCCGGCGGGCCGTGCCCACACCCGCTGCGGCAGGTCTTCCAGCACCCAGCCCTCGGGCAGCTCGAACAGCCCGGAGCGGCTGCCCTGCCGGAGCCCGTACGGCGGCGGGGTCTCCTGGGTGGCCGGGCGGACGAGCCAGTGTTCCGCCCAGCGCTGCAGGGTCGGCGTACCGTCCGCGGTGACCGGCACCGCCCGGCGTGCCTGCCGCGCGTCGGTCGGCCGCTCGGTGTACGCGACAGTGACGCCGTAGCGGTTGCCCAGCGTCCTGAGCACCGCCTCGGGCACCGTCGGGGCATGCACGACGATCTTGGCGCGCTGTGCGGGGTCGGTGACCCGGCCGGTGACCTCGGTGAGGAAGCCGGCGACGTCGGCGCCGGGAGCCACGATGACACGCTGCTCCCCCGGGATCGGGACGAAGGAGTCCGCGACCATGGCCATCCCGTTCACCGGCGGGGCGCCCGGCTGGCGTAGCAACAGGCCCGAACCGACAGCCGCGGAACCGCCGGGCAGCGTCGCGGCCGCGTCGAGCAGCGCCTTACGCAGGGCGGCCGGGCTGAGCAGGTCGTGGTTCGGCAGCTCGATGCCCACCCGTTCTGCGAGATCCCGCAGGCCGGTCTCGGTCGCGGCGGCCTCGCCCTGGCTCGTCGCGCCTCGAAAGAGCCTGTCGTAGCGGGTCAGCCATTCGTACGCGAAGGCGACCGACAGCGTCGCGACGACGCTCGACGGCAACGCGTCGCGGGTGGCCAGCAGGCCCTCGAAGGCACGTTCGGCGTGATGCAGCTCGGCGCCGACCTGCGCGTGGTGCAGGAGGCGTGCGGGCACCGACTGGGCGAGGTCTGCCGTACGCTCCGCCAACTCGGCGACTGCCGCCGCGACCGCGATCTCGGTGTTGCCGCCCCGCTCGGCGCGGGCTCGGGCCGCGGTGCCCGCCTCGCGCAGCACCGCCTCGATCTCGCCGGCTATGCGATCGCGGACGTCGGCCGGGACCTCCCGGCCGTCGCGGTGCAGCGCCGCCGACACCCCGGCGCGTACGGCTTCGAGGATCGGTGCCGCCGCACTGTCGTACGCGGTCCCGGGTGTCCCCGCCGACTCGGGCAGTGCCGGGGCGCTCGGGTCGGCGTCGGCCGTCGCGGCGCGGGCGCCGTACTCGCGCAGCTTCTCGTCGTCGAAATAGCGCGCGATATCGCGCTCGATCTCGGCGGCGACGGTGTCCCAGTGTGCGCCCTGACTCTTCGCGAACGGGTCGAGCTGCTCCTTCACCGTCGCACGCAGCTTCGCCCCGGCGGCGGCGAGGAACTCCTCCCGGGCCATCGTGTAGGCCGACTCCGGCAGCGGATCCCGGCCGGATTCCGCGGACACCACCCTGTGGTTCGCAGCTGCGGCGTCCAACGCGGCGTCGTGCCGGTGCGACTGCAGGTGCACGAAGGCTTCCTGGCGGATGCTGGTGCGCAGGTGCTCGTACTGGTGGCCCCACTGGGCCTCGGCGTCGACGAAGAGCGCGTCGTACCCGCGCACACCCGCCGTGACCGCTGGGCCGAACACCTCCTCGAACCACCGCCGGCCGGTGGTGACGAAGTCCGCCCGGAACGCGTCGAGCACTCCCGGGCGCAGCCCGTCGAGCGTCGCCACGCCGGTGCGCTCGGTTTCCGCCACGGCATGAGCGAGCACGGTGTCGAAGTCAGCGACCAGGTCCGGGCGGTGCCGCTCGGCCAGCCGGGCCGTCTCCAGACGCTGGGCGTACTGCGCCTGCAGGGAACTCGCCTCCTGCTGCCAGCGCTTCGCCCGCTCGGCGTCGGTGAGCGCCGCGATCTCGTCCACCGGGTGCAGCAGCGCGTCCAGTCGCTCCTGGAACGCCTGGCGCTGGAGGTCCTCCAAGCCGTAGAAGTGATTCCCGCGCAGGGCGAGTTGCTCGGCGGCGAACCGCTCGCCGAGGGCGCGCAGGGACACCTCCGACAGGTCCAGATTCAACGCGTCCGTGGTGCCCGCGCCTACCAGTCGGTGGAACTGTTCCGCAGCGCTCTGCGCCGCCATCCAGGCCTTACGCGCCAGGATCACGTCAGCCTTGATGCTCGTGAACTGCCGGTCCTCGTACGCCTCCCACACCGCTTCGCGGCCGCCGTCCTCGGCGAAGCGTGCGTCGTCGCCCTGGTACCGGATGACGTCGTGGTGGTGCAGGACATCCGCGATGACTGTGCGGCGCATGCCATCCAGCACGCTTGTGGGCAGGTCCAAGCCGTAGTCGTAGTCCACCACGCCCACCGCACGGGTCAGGAGGTCGTCGGCCATCTCGGCCGCCTCAAGTTCCCGGGCGAATCGCGCCGGATCGCCGATCCACCGGTCCCGCAACAGGTCCCGGACCGCGGACGGGAGCGACTCCGGGTCCCGCAGCGCGTCCAGCGTGACAGTGAACTCCGCGTCGGCGACGGTCACGACCGGCTCGTCCACGTCGACGGTCGCGGTCGGCACGCCCTCGGTGACGGCCTGCGCGATGATCTGCGGCAGAGCGGATGCCACGGCGGCGACGTGCGGGCGCCACGAGTCGGCCTCCGGTTTGTCGCGCCAGGCGTCGACGATGCGGGCGTCGTATTCGGCTCGGACGGCGTCCACGTCGAAGCGCGCCTCAGGATTGGCCGTACGGAACTCCGCCACCCCGGCCCGGAATCGGCTGTCCGGGTCGAGGCCGGCCGCGTGCAGGTCGCGCTCAGCCGCGGCGGCAGCGAGGTTCCGGTCCTCAATGTTCTGCTCGGCCCGCTCGACAGGCGTCGGTGAATCCGTCCCGCCGCGTGGCAGATCGTCGGACACGTCAGCACGACTCGCAGTCGGCGGCGTGGCGTTCGGGTCGCGGGGCTGCGGTTTCGCCATGAGAAGGCCCTCGCCCGGCCCCTCCGGCAGGATGCTCTCGGGCCGGGTCTGCTTGCCGGGCAGCGGCTTGACGTCCTCCGCGTTCAGCCGTGCGGTGAGGTCGTCCATCACCTTGCCGAAGGCGCCCCGGTTCACCTCGGTCTGCTGGATCGCCCGCGCAGCCAGTTCGTCGGCGTGCTGCTTCGCCGTGATTTCGGAAACCTTCTCCGCGATCTCCAGGTGAACCTGGCCGGCCGCGTCGGGGTCGCCCGAGCGGTACGCCTCCGCCAGCCTGCTCCGGGCGCTGTTCACGAAGTCATCGGCGAGGTTGTAGCCGTTCGGCATCGTGAGGTCGGCGAGCCGGTCGCCCAGGCCCTTCGTCTCCTGCGCCGACATGAGCTCAGCGCGGAAGCCCGCCCGAGCCAGCTCACGCAGCTCGGCGTCACCGCCGACGAGGTCCTGGGTACGCACCTTGTTCGGTGTGAGGTCGTAGCGGCCGTACATCTCCTCGACCAGCGTCCTGCGCGCCGCGGCGGCGCTGGTGTCGTCCAGCAACGACGATCCCCACCGGTCCTCGATGGTCTTCAGCAGCTGCGTGGTGGCGGCGTCGTCGAGCCCCGCGTCCTCGGCCAGCCCCTTGCCGAAGGTTTGCAGCGAGCCGAGCCTCTCACCGTTGGTCGGCACCGTGGGCAGCACCGGAGGCTCGGGCACGTCTGCCGGCGGCGTCAACTCCTGCACCTGCCGCTGGTGCTCCTCGTCCCGCGCCCGGATCTCCGGGTCGGTGATCTCGTCGGTGCGGCCCATGCGGTCCGAGACGGACGGCTCGGGCCGCGGACCGGGCGAGGGCTTGAGCGTGGTGCCGGCGTGCAACTCGGGCAGCACGTCCCGGCGGAACGCCTCCCGCAGGGTTGCCAGGGCCTCGAGTTCTTCCGGCGTACGCGTCGCCGCAGGCGTCGGCGTGGGCTCCACCGGTTCGACCTTCGCTGCCGATGCGGGCCGCTCGCTGGGCTTCCCCAGCGCCTCGAGCCGGCCTTCGAGATCCTCTTGCTCCTGGTCCTGGATCCGGGTCGCACGCTGGTCCGCGACGGTCCGCGCTTCGTCCAGCGGGTCGGTGACCTCCCTGATTGCGGCCTCGTCCCCCTGCCGCAACCCGAGCGTCAGCCGCTCCCGCGCTGCGTCGTCGAACGGCAGCCCGAAACGCCGGAAGTCGTCGTCGAGCAGCCGCACATAGCGGTCGATGAGGTGGTTGCCCTCGGCGAGCTGCTCCAGTTCGTCGCCGTACACCTGCCGCGCGTTGCCGCCACCGACGCCACCGTCGATGTCGCGCGCGGCGAGCGTCGCCGCACGATCCGGGTCCATTCCCGCCCGTACGGCGGTGTTCTCCAGCAGCGTCCGCTTCGCCTCGTCCAACGACAGGGTTTCGCGGTAGCGCGCCTGGATGTCCGCGCGGATCTGGGTGATCTCAGCGGGCGACAGTCCGGCCTTGGCACCGAGGTCATCGGCCGAGGCCAGCAGCTCGTCGAACTCCCGCTGATGCGGTGGCGTCTCGAGCTGGAGCTCCGGTTCACCGCCCTGCGGGTCCCGCTGGTACTGCGCCCACTCCTTCTCGGAGGCCACGATATCGTCGTGTCGCTGCCGCGCCGGCGGTTCGACTCGCGTCGGCTCTGCAGGCGAGCGGAGGTTCATGGCCTTCGCCGGGCTCGCGCCATCGGCGGCGCCGACACGATACGTGAGTTCGGCGAGCGGTCCCTCGCGGAAGTCCTGGGTGAATTTCTGTTGGGCGGCCTTCTCGGCGGCGGCGTCCGAGGCGGCGATGGCCTCCCGGTCCGCGCGCCACTGAGTGAGTTCCTTCACCCGGCGCTCCAGGTTCTCCATGGCATTGTCGTGCGTCGCCTTCGCCGTGGTCGTCCGGACCTCGATGGCGCGGTCGAGGTCACCGCTGATCTTGGCTGATGCCGCTTCGTCGCCGGCCCGCAGTGCCTGGGTCAGCTCCCTACGGGGGCCCTGCGTCATCGTGACGCCGAGGTCCTCGGCCCGTCCGACACGCAGGTTGACCAGACGCTCGATCATCCGGTTGTCATCCGCGAACGCCCTGATCTCGGCTCGGAACTCGGCGCGGGACACCTGCGCGGTGGCGGTGTTCGGTGATGTCGCACGCTCGGCGAAGCCGCGGGCCACGCTCGGGTCCATCCCCGCCCGTACGCCGATGTCCTTGATCAGCTCACGGGTCGCGGCCGCATCGGCGCCCTTGTCCAGCACACTGTCGCCGTACTTGGCTTTCAGGTTCGTCAGCAGTTCGTCGATCTCCTTCCGTGGCAACCCGGCCGCTTCGCCGAAATCTTCGACGAGCGCTCGCTGCCTTTCCGTGCCGGTCGGCACAGCCGGGAACTCCGGCAACTCGGGTTCCTTCGGCGCGGTCTTCGGGACCTGGAGCTCCTCGCTTCGCAACGCCTTGAACGCGTCCGGGTGCGACATCGAACTCCGGCCGGCGCCCAGCGCCTCCAGACGCTGCTCCAACCCACTGATCGACGCCGAATCCGATCCCTTCGACCCCTTCGAGCCAGGCCCACCCAACGCCTCGAACCGCTCCTCCAACGACCTGCCCTGCCCGGCATCGACACGCGCAGTCGCCGACGACTCCGACACCGGGGACTCCGACATCGACCGACGGGGCGGTGTCGCGGTCGGAACCTCGGCCGCGTCGGGCCGCGACGACGGCCCGACCGGACGACCCGTCGGCGTCTCGACGTCGGCAGGTCGGGGTGCGCTGCCGTGCGGGCCGGAGCCGGCGCGTCCGGCCGGCGTCCTCGCATCGGCCGGACGCGCCGCGCTGGCGTCCGGACCGGAGTCGACGGGCCGCACCGTGGACGAACCGACGTCGGTGGAGCGCTGCGGGCTGCCCGTGCGCGGCGATGCCGCGGTCGACGTCAGGTCCGTGCTGCTGCGCGGGGTGGTGGAGGCCTCCGCCGGCCGCGGCGCATCGGTGCCGGCGGGAATGTCGCGGGTTGGAACGACCTCGCCGGGCCGCGCGGTGCCGGGAGCGGACGTGCCGGCCTCGCGCGGCGGCGCAATCCCGTGCCCGGCATTCACGCCCGCGGTGTTACCGGGGGTCGACGACGACACCGCGTCGCGGACCGGGGCCGGGCCTCGACCGGGATCGTGTACGGGGGCGTCCGGGAACCGGCCCGGCGTGGCCGACGGCAGGTGCTCGGCACCCACCACGCGCGCGGGCGGCGCGGTGACGTGGGTGCCGGCGGGCAGGTCCGGGAGCGCACCGGGGCGCATCGCCGGCGGCAGGTTGACGCCGTGCGGCACAGCCGCGGGGCCGCTCGTCGTCGTGTAGTGCAGTCCGCGGTTCTGCCCGGTTGCCGCACCTTCGGCAGTCGACCCGCCGCGCGCCGCGTTCGCGCCGGCCGCCGCCTCATGCTCCGGCACCGCTGGCGGCGTGGCGTTGACCGCGCCGGACCGGGGTGCCGCGCCCGCGGGCACGTTCTCGCCCAGATGCGGCGGCGTGAGGGTCGTACCGGCGGCATCCGGACGGCCGGTGGCCGGATTGACGACGTTCCCGCCTGTCGACGTGGCGGGCACGTCGGTCACGGCCTCCCGGCCGCCCGCGAAGCCCGTCGCGCGGTTGTCCGGCGTGACGGTACGGCCCGGCCCGTGCGTGTTGACTGACGAGGCGGCGACGTCGGCGCCCGCGAAGCCCGTCTTCGGCTGCGGCGTCGCGGTCAGGTCGCCGTGGCCGGAGATGGTGAGGTCGACACTGCCGGGGCGGGACGGCTGGGGCGTGAGCGGCGAGACCTGCCCCAGGTCCACACTGCCGCGGCCGCCCACCGAGGCGAGCGGGGGGACCTCGCCACCTGTGGAGACTCGCGGCGGCTGCCGGTCCAGGTTGGCGCCGCGATCGAGGTTGGCAACCGGCGGGGTGTCGGCTCCCGACACCGTGGGCGGCCGACTTGCGACGGTGCCGGGCGGGGCGGTCTGCACCTCGAAGGTGCCGGCCTTCCCCGGACCGGGCGGCGCGGTGATGGTCTTGCCTGGAGTGGCGCCACCGGGCGCGGCGGTGGTGGTCTGCGGCATCGGCGTCGCCGGGGTGGTGATGGTCTCCCCGGTGCGGGGGGCGGCCTGCGGGTTGGCGTGCTCGACCGTACGCCCGGCGCTGCCCACCGACCCTGCGCCGGAGTGGACCCGCTGGTCCCCCACGCCGGTGACGGGGGCGCCACGGCCGGCGCCGGGGACGACCGGAGGGGCGATGGTGGTAGCGCTCGCGCCAACCCCGTCGATGCTCACCGCGCTGCTGTCCACAGTGGTGTTCGAGTAGGGCTTCGGCCCGGTGACCAGCGTGCCGTTCGTGGTCACGTCGGTGCTGGAACCGCCCTTGGGTGTGGGTGCGGGACTGGGGATCGGACCGGGCTTGGCGCCGGTGGCCGAGCCCTTGACCGGCACGTTGTTGACGCCCCGGATGGAGAACAGACCGCCCATGACACCGGCGATGACGGTGCTGATCGCGATGCTGGCGGTGTACTCGGCGGGCACGCCCATGATGCTGGAGACCACCGCCGTCGTGCCGAACTCCATGGCGACCTGCAGCGAGCCCCAGACGAGCATGCCGATGGCGACGTCGATGACCGCGGTGACGATCTTGCCCATGACCTGGCTCATCGCGGTGAGCAGGCCGGCCAGCAGGCGGCCGAGGGCCGCGAGCATGGGGCCGAGGACGGCGCCGAGGCCCATGGTCAGGATGCCCAGAATGGCCAGCACGATCTCGATGATCGTACGGGCCTTCTCCTTGTCGATCTGCTCCTGAACCTTGTCCGCGTACTCGTCGAGGAACTTCGCGAACTCGTGTGCCGCGTCTTTCATCTTGCGCAGCTTGAGGTCGACGATGTTCGTCGCGATGTCCGCGGACAGGCTGGCGAATCCGGTCCACTTGACGTCGTTGTAGGCGGCCAGCACGTTGTCGCCGAGGAGTTCCAGACGGTCGCCCTCGGCCCGCCAGTCGTTCGCGAGCTGGCGCAGCGCCGCGGGATCCGGACGTCCGTCCTTCGAATCGCCCACGGATCAGCTCTGCTCCGGCTTGTGCCACGGGTAGGGGTTGGCCGAGTAGTCCGCCTTGATCGGGTCGAGGGTGGTGTCGTCGCTCGGCGGCGGCGCGCTGTCGCCGGTGCTCTCAGCCTCCTGCCGCATCTGGGCGCAGAAGGCGTCCCACATGTCGGTGACGGAGTGCTCGGCGTTGTTGTAGTTCGCGGCTGCGACGACGACCCCGGAGCGCACCTTGTCGAGCAGGCCCGGCGTCTCGACTGTCTGCCCGTCGGCGCTCGGCACGCCGAACAGCCGCTCCTGGATGTCCTTGAGCCGGGCGTTGAACTCGTCAGCGGCCTCGGCGCTGTCGCCGATCCAGCCGAGCTTGAGGCTCTCCCAGGTCTTGCCGACGGCGTCCCAGTGCTCGACGAGGTTGGTCATGACGACCTTCATGTGCTGCGCGGCGTACCGATGCATCGTCTGCGGTGACACGTTGATCTCGGTCGACGTCAGGTTGTAATCGGCCAACTCGTCACCCCTGCTGCGTTCCTGGTCCACCCCGTCGCCGAGACGCTAGCCGCGCATGCGGCCAGTCTTCGAGACCCCACTTCGGGGACGTTGAACCTGTCCGCACCCGCGCGCAACAGTGCGGTATGGAAACCAACGCCGTGCCCGTCGATCTCACGCAGACCTGGCGGGAGGCCCGCAGCGTCGACGGCAAGGACTCCTCGATCGTCTTCACGCCGCCGAAGTCGGACGGAAAGGGCGGCTACGTCGACTCCGAGGGCAACCCGGTCGACCAGTACGGCCGCGACATCCCGCAGTCCGACGGCAAGGGTGGATGGGTCAACAGCGACGGCGAGCCCGTCACCGAGGAGGGCGCTCCGCTGCCGGCCGCCGACGGCTCGGTGCCCGAGCCGGACCTCAGCGACTGGCAGGTCAGCACCGGCGATATCCACGACGCCGAGAACAGGATCCTCAAGCTGACGCAGACCGAGATCGACGAGTTCGAGAAGTTCCGCGACAGCGTCATGCAGCGGGCCAGTTGGATCTTCTACGCCCCGAGCTATGCGGCCACCCAGGTCTCCAAACACGCCGGTGACCCCATCGGGGGCAACCACTACGCCGCGTGGTCGGCCGGCCCGGACGAGTACTACCCGAGCGTCAAGGACCCGCACCCCGAGCAGACCGAGCAGATCCAGTACAACCAGTACCAGCTGCTACAGGGCGTCGGTGGCGTGCTCGAGCTGGTCGGCCAGTACGTCGCCAAGCTCAACAACACCGCCCAGATCTACGCCGCGGCCGACATCAACTCCGCACCGCCCACGGACTGACCCGCTCGGCAGCACTTTTCTGCGGCCGGCGTGAACCGCGACCCGACATCGTCCGTCTTAGGGCGGCCGCGCGACAGCGCGGGCGTAGCCGAGTCGAAGGAGCCCGGGGTGTTCGAAGTCGCCGTCGTGTCGGAGCAGCCCGTTTCCCTGGCCGGCCTGGAGAAGCTCGCGTCCGACGCCGCCGACATGCGCGTCACCGCCGCTGTCGCGACGGTCGAGGAGCTCCTGGAGATGGCGGGGCACTACGACGTTGTGGTCCTGGACCTGCCGGAGTACGCCGACGCCGCAGAGATCTCCCTGGCCGCGTCGCTGGGCTCACCGCTGGTCAGCGCCGGCTGGCGGCGCACCGGCCTCTTGACAGCGGTACGCGCCGGAGCACGCGGCTGCGTCGGCCACCGCACCGAGCAGCGGGACATCCGCGAGGCGTTGCACGTCATCGCGGGTGGTGGGTTCTACGTCTGCCCGCGGCTGGTCGGCCGCTTCCAGGAGGAGCTGGCCCGCGGCGGTGGCGAGGAGACGAGTGGCCTGGCGCCACGCGAGATCGAGACGCTGCGCCTGATCGCCGCCGGCTTCACGCACGCGCAGATCGCCACGCGCATGGGGCTGTCACCGGCGACAGTCAACACGTACGCGAAGCGGATTCGCGCGAAGCTCAACGTCAGCAACAAGGCCGAGTTGACGCGTGCGGCGATCGAGCTGGGCCATTACCAACAGAAGCAACCCCTGAGCCGGGCCGCCGCCTGAACGCCTGCCGCAGTCACGGGCGTCGAGCGCCTTCGTCGGCCGACTGACGGCACTCGTCGTCCGCGCGCTGTCATCGCCGCGGTCGCCACCGACCGAAGCCGAGCCAACGGACCTCCGTACTCGCCCGCCGGTGGCGGGCGGGACGAAGGACCGGCCGTTGATCGGTTTCCCTGCCGCTCGTACGGGTACCGCCGCTGGTCAGGACCGAGGAAGGGGAGGCCCATGACCGAGCGGGAAGAACGGCGTGACGGGGAGCAGCCCGGGGTGCCGCAGGACGAAGCGGCCCGTGACACCCGGGAGGTTCAGGACGCCCATGGCGGCAGCATGGCGCCGGGGCTGGTCGACGACACCGGTCACCCGGTGACACAGACGCCTGCCGACCGGTTGGCCGAGACCGAGGGCGCGGACTGAGGCACCGGCGTCGGGCGTGTTCTCGGGGCTGGCCGGCCGTGCTCGGCGCTCGGTCCCACCGTCGAGCACTGTACCTACTAGTAGGTACAGTGCTCGAATGAGCACTGTCGAACGACTCGTCGAGAGCACCCGGGAGCTGCTGTGGGAACGCGGCTACACCGGAACCAGTCCCAAGGCCATCCAACAGCGAGCCGGGGCCGGCCAGGGCAGCATGTACCACCATTTCTCCGGCAAGCCCGACCTGGCGCTCGCGGCAATCAGCCGCACGGCCGAGGAGATGCGGGCCAAGGCCGAGGCGCAGTTCGCCACCTCAGGCACGGCAATGGAGCGGATCACCGCCTACCTGCGGCGCGAACGGGACGTCCTCAAAGGCTGCCCCATCGGCCGCCTCACTCAGGATCCCGAAGTCATGGGCGATCCGACCTTGCGCGCCCCGGTCGACGCGACACTTTCCTGGCTACGCGAACGCCTCAGCGAGGTGCTGGCCGAGGGCCGGAACCGCGGGGAGCTTGCCGCCACCATGGATCCGACAGCCACCGCCGCGACAGTGGTGGCCGTTCTGCAGGGCGGCTACGTGCTGGCCCGCGCCGCCGACTCCACGGCACCGTTCGACCAGGCGATCACCGGTGTGCTGAACCTGCTGGCCGCGTACGTCGCGCCCGCCGGCTCGTAGCGCCGCCATCCCGGCGAGTGGCACTGGCACAGGAGCCAGGCCGGCCACCTTCATGACCCACCTGGCCAGCTGCATACCGACCTGGGAAGGCGACACCGTGTACGCCAAGCAGTACGACATCACCCTGCCCGCCGACTACGACATGCGCATCATCCGCAAACGCGTAGCCGACGGCGGCCATCTCCTCGACGACCGCGCCGGACTGGGGCTGAAGGCGTACGTCATCCGTGAACGCGGCATCAACGACTCCCCCGTCAACCAGTACGCCCCCTTCTACCTCTGGAACGACATCGGCGCCATGGCCCACTTCCTGCTCGGCGGCGGATTCCAGAACATCATCCGCGACTTCGGACGTCCGGTGGTCCGCCACTGGACCGGCGTCGCCTGCCACCCCGGCCCCGCACGCACGGCGTTCCCTCAGGCAGCCTCGCGGCGTCTCACCCCGATCCCTGCCGACTCCGATCCGGGCCGGACCGGCCTGGGGCTGGCCGCCGCGATCGACCAGGAGATCCAGGACCTTCGCGCGCTGGCCCGACACGAGGACGTACACACCGCAGCCCTTGCGATCGACCCCCAGCACTGGGAGCTGATGCGGTTCGTGCTCTGGAACGGCGCCGTCGCTCACGACGAGGCGGCCACCGAACGCTACGAGGTCCTCCACCTGTCGGCACCCGGGCTGGCGGATCTGCCCACCGGACGCAACTGGTAGGCCGAGCCACGAGGGCGCGTAACTGCCGGCCGCAGGAGTTGCGCGGCCCGCTGCTCGACGCGGTGGCGCCGGTGTTCACCGACAGCCTGCAGATCGGCTTCATCGTGGCCGCGATCGGCACCCTGATCGGTGGGTTGTTCGCCCCTTCTGGTGCTGCCCGGTCGCCGCCGGGCCGTGGCGAAGCCTGCCGCTCCCGCACCTGCGGCCCCGGAGGTCCAACCGGCGAGCCGAACAGCTCCCGGCGACCGTGACTTCCCCGTGGCCACGGTCGCCGGGCTGTCCACATCCGGGGGGAACCTCAGGATATTGGGGGCCGAAGGTCCCTCGGTTTCCGGCTTGCGGCCCCGGGTGGCCGACCACGGCTGCGCCTAACGTGGGCCCTGGCAGAGACGAGATCAGCGAAAGGACCACAGTGACCGCGGCCGTATCCGAACTCCGTACGCTCGCCGAACTCGACGACACCGAACTCGCTCGTCTGGACGCGTGGTGGCGGGCGAACAACTACCTGACCATCGGGCAGATCTACCTGCAGGGCAATCCGCTGCTGCGCGAACCCCTGTCGGCTGAGCACATCAAGCCGCGCCTGCTCGGTCACTGGGGCACCAGCCCCGGCCTGTCGCTGATCTACGCGCACGTCTCCCGGCTGATCCGGCACACCGGTCAGCAGGCGATCTACCTGGCCGGTCCGGGTCACGGCGGGCCGGCGCTGGTGGCCGCGGGCTATCTGGAAGGCACCTACAGCGAGATCTACCCGGACGTCAGCCAGGACGAGGCCGGGATGCTGCGCCTGTTCCGGCAGTTCTCCAGCCCAGGCGGTATCCCGTCGCACGTGTCGGTGACCACCCCCGGCTCCATCCACGAGGGCGGCGAGCTGGGCTACGTCCTGGTCCACGCGTTCGGCGCGGTCATGGACAACCCCGACCTGCTGGCCATCGCGGTCGTCGGCGACGGTGAGGCCGAGACCGGGCCCCTCGAGGGCTCCTGGAAGGGCGTGTCCTTCCTCAACCCCGAACGCGACGGCGCGGTCCTGCCGATCCTGCACCTCAACGACGCCAAGATCTCCGGTCCCACGGTGCTGGGTCGCAAGGACCCCGAGGAGGTACGCGCCCTGCTGCGCGGCCACGGTTACGACGTCATCGAGGTCGAGGGCTCCGACCTGCCCGGCATGCACCACCGCTTCGCCGCCGCCCTCGCCACCGCCTGGACGAGGATCCGCGACATTCAGACCGCCGCCCGTGACGGTTCCTGGGACGGCACCCGCCCGGTCTGGCCGCTGATCGTCCTACGGTCGCCGAAGGGCTGGACCGGGCCGGACTCCGTCGACGGGATCACCGTCACCGGAACGTGGCGGTCCCACCAGGTGCCGCTGTCCGGCGTCAAGGACAACCCGGAGCATCTCGCGCTGCTCGAGCGCTGGCTCAAGTCGTACCGTCCGGAGGAGCTGTTCGATTCCGCCGGCACGCCCGTGGCGGCCATCCGGGACCAGGCGCCCGACGGCGACCTGCGGATGAGTGCCAGCCCGCACGCCAACGGCGGGGTGCTGACCCGGGATCTGGACCTGCCGGACTTCCGGGCCTACGCGATCGACGTGCCCCGGCCCGCGCAGCAGCGGGCCGAGTCGACGCGCAAGCTGGGCGAGATGATGCGCGACATCTACACCCGCAACGCCGACCGGTTCCGGTTGTTCTGCCCGGACGAGACCAACAGCAACCGGCTCGGCAGCGTCTTCGAGGTCTCCGACCGTGCCTTCATGGAGCGCGTGACACCGGAGGACGTGGCGATCAGCCGCGACGGCCGGGTCATGGAGGTGCTCAGCGAGCACAACTGCCACGGTTGGCTGGAGGGTTACAACCTGACCGGCCGGCACGGGATGTTCGCCACCTACGAGGCGTTCGCCATGGTCAGCGCCTCGCAGACCGTGCAGCACGGCAAGTGGTTGCAGGAGGCCAAGAACCTGCCGTGGCGCGAGAAGGTGCCCAGCCTCAACGTGCTGCTCACCTCGACGGCGTGGCGCAACGACCACAACGGCTTCTCCCACCAGGGGCCGGGCCTGATCCAGGTGGTGCTCACCCAGCGCGGCGACGTCGCCCGGGTCTACCTGCCACCGGACGCCAACACCCTGCTGTCGGTGGCCGACCACTGCTTCCGGTCGCGGTCGTACATCAACCTGATCGTGATCGACAAGCAGCCGCAGCTGCAGTACCTCTCCATGGACGAGGCCGTCGAACACTGTGCTCGCGGCGCGGGCGTCTGGGACTGGGCCGGCACCGACGACGGCACCAGCGACCCCGACATCGTCCTCGCCTGCGCCGGCGACGTCGTCACCATGGAGACCGTCGCGGCGGCGCAGATCCTGCGCGACAAGCTGCCCGGCCTCAAGGTCCGCGTGGTCAACGTGGTCGACCTGATGACCCTCGTCCGGCCCAAGGACCACCCGCACGGCATGAGCGAGACCCTGTTCACCGAGCTGTTCACCGACAACGTCGACGTGGTGTTCTCCTTCCACGGCTACCCCGGCGCGATCCACCAGCTCGTGCACGGCCGCCCCGACGCCGACCGGTTCCGCGTCCGCGGCTTCATCGAGCAGGGCACGACCACCACCCCGTTCGACATGACCGTGCGCAACAAGGCATCGCGGTACCACCTCGTGATGGACGCCATCAACAACGCCAAGCGCCTCCCGCGCGGTGCCGCGGACCTCAAGGCGTGGTGCCAGAGCCAGCTCGACCGCCACGAGACGTACGTGGTGGAACACCTGGAGGACATGCCCGAGGTCCGCGACTGGGCCCTCGGCGACTGGGCCGCGCGCGGCTGAGATCGACCGCCCTGGTGGGCGCACCCGCACCTGGAGGTCCCGGACGGTCCCGACCGTCCGGGACCTCCGGCCCTTAACCGCTGGTCGTCACTCGGCGACGCTGGGAGGAGACCAAGGAGGGGCCATGGCCACCACATCCCACGAAGCCTGGCGCGGGTTCCGCGGCACCGGCTGGCGCGAGACGATCGACGTCGGCGGGTTCGTCCACGACAACATCGAGCCGTACACCGGCGGGTCGGAGTTCCTGACCGGGCCGACGCCCCGTACCGAGCGGATCTGGCGGCAGCTGCAGCACATGTTCGTCGAGGAGAGTCGTCGCGGGGTCTACGACGTGGACAACCACACCCCGTCCACGATCACCTCGCACGAGCCCGGCTACCTCGACCAGGGCCATGAGCTCATCGTGGGTCTGCAGACCAGCGCCCCGCTGCGCCGCGCGATCATGCCGAACGGCGGGCTGCGGATGGTGGAGGCCGGTCTCCAGGCGTACGGCTTCACCCTCGACCCGACCGTGCACGCGATCTTCAGCCGGTACCGCAAGACGCACAACGACGGTGTCTTCGACGCCTACCCGGCCGACGTGAAGGCCGCCCGCCGCTCGCACATCATCACCGGGCTGCCGGACGCGTACGGCCGTGGTCGGATCATCGGCGACTACCGGCGCGTCGCGCTGTACGGGGTCGACCGCCTGATCGCCGAGCGCCGGGAGGTCAAGGCGTCGCTCGACACCCGGCTGTCGTCGGAGGACGTGATCCGCGACCGCGAGGAGCTTGCCGAGCAGATTCGGGCGCTGGACGAGCTGCGACTCATGGCCAGCCGGTACGGCTGTGACATCTCCGGTCCGGCGAGCACCGGCCGCGAGGCGATCCAGTGGCTGTACTTCGCCTATCTGGCGGCCACCAAGGAGCAGAACGGCGCGGCGATGTCGCTGGGCCGGACCGCCACGTTCGTCGACGCCTACCTGCAACGCGACATCGCCGAGGGCCGACTCACCGAGCGGGACGCGCAGGAACTCGTCGACGACTTCGTCATCAAGCTGCGGATCATCCGGTTCCTGCGCACGCCGGAGTACGACCAGTTGTTCTCCGGCGACCCGACCTGGGTGACCGAGGCGCTCGGCGGGATCGGCTGCGACGGCCGCCCGCTGGTCACCCGCACGAGCTTCCGCTACCTGCAGACCCTGTACAACCTGGGCCCGGCCCCGGAGCCGAACCTGACAGTGCTGTGGTCGCCGGCGCTGCCCGAGGGGTTCAAGCGGTTCTGCGCCCAGGTCTCGATCGACACGAGCGCCATCCAGTACGAGAACGACGACCTGATCCGACCGGCGTACAGCGACGACACCGCCATCGCCTGCTGCGTGTCGGCGATGCGGGTGGGCAAGGACATGCAGTTCTTCGGCGCCCGCGCCAACCTCGCCAAGGCCCTGTTGTACGCGATCAACGGCGGCCGCGACGAGATGACCGGCGAGCAGGTCTTCGTCGCCGCGCCGATCGTCGACGACGTGCTCGACTACGACGCGGTCATGACCGCGTACGACCAGACGCTCGACTGGCTGGCCGAGACGTACGTCGACGCGCTCAACGTCATCCACTACATGCACGACAAGTACGCCTACGAGCGCATCGAGATGGCCCTGCACGACTACCCCGTGCACCGCTTCCTCGCCACCGGCGTCGCCGGCCTGTCGGTAGCCGTTGACAGCCTGAGCGCCATCAGGCACGCCCACGTCAAGGTGCTGCGCGACGAGAACGGCCTGGCCGTCGACTACGCAGTGGACGGCGACTTCCCCGCCTTCGGCAACAACGACGACCGCGCCGACGCGATCGCCGTCGACCTGGTCGAACGATTCATGGCCAAGATCCGGCGGCAGCCCACCTACCGGGGCGCCGAGCCGTCGCTCTCGGTTCTCACCATCACGTCGAACGTGGTCTACGGCAGACACACCGGCAACACGCCCGACGGGCGGCGCGCGGGTGAACCGTTCGCGCCGGGCGCGAACCCGATGAACGGCCGCGACACGCACGGCATGGTCGCCGCCGCGCTGTCGGTCGCCAAGCTGCCGTACCGCAGCGCGCGCGACGGGATCTCGCTGACGATCACCGTCACCACGGACGGCCTCGGCCACGCCCGCGACGAACGGATCACCAACCTCGCCGGAGTGCTCGACGGCTACACCGACAGCGGCGGCTTCCACATGAACGTCAACGTGCTGAACAGGGCGACTCTCGAGGACGCCATGGCCCACCCGGAGAACTACCCGCAGCTGACCGTCCGGGTCTCCGGGTACGCGGTGAACTTCGTCAAACTCACCCCCGAGCAGCAACGCGACGTCATCTCCCGAACCTTCCACGGATCACTCTGATGACCGACGTCGTCACGGCGCCGCTGACCGGCTCGCTCCACTCCTTCGACATCTCCATCGGAGTGGACGGGCCGGGCACCCGGTTCGTCGCGTTCCTGGCCGGCTGCCCGCTGCGCTGCCTCTACTGCCACAGCCCCGACACCCAGTACCGCCGTTACGGCCGGCCTATCTCCGTCGACGACCTCGTCACCGAGATCCGCCGCTACGAACGCTTCCTGAAGGTCGCGCACGGCGGCGTCACAGTCAGCGGCGGCGAGCCGCTGCAACAGCCAGCCTTCACCCGCGAGGTCCTGCGCCGCTGCACGGAGATGGGGCTGCACACCGCTCTGGACACCAGCGGCCTGCTCGGCGACCGCGCCGACGACGCGCTGCTCGACGCCACCGACCTGGTACTGCTCGACATCAAGTCCGGCGACCCGGCCACGTACCGGACCGTCACCCGCACCGGGCGGCTGACGCCGACCGTACGGTTCGGGCACCGCCTGGCCGACCGTGGCACGCCGATCTGGGTCCGTTTCGTCCTCGTGCCCGGCCTCACGGACGACCCGGGCAACGTCGACGCCGTCGCGGCCATCGCAGCCGACCTGCCCACCGTCGAACGCGTCGAGGTGCTGCCCTTTCACCGGCTCGGCGCGCAGAAGTACGCCGCCCTCGGCCTGCCGTTCCCGCTGGCGGACATGCCGCCGCCGGATGAGGCGCTGCTGCGTCGAGTCCGTGGCCAGTTCGAGGAACACGGGCTGACCGCGTACTGACCGCCACCCCTCGGGCGAGCGTGGGACAGGCCGATCAGTCGGACGGGCTCTCCCCGGTGAGCCTGTGGACGGCACGCCACGTTTTCGCACCACAGTGGATGGCAGTCGAGGCCGTGGCCGGAATCGAACCGGCGTACGCGGTTTTGCGGACCGCTCCCTCACCACTCGGGCACACGACCAGGCAGAAGCGCCCGCGGAGGGAATCGAACCCCCGACACCCAGCTCCGGAAGCTGGTGCTCTATCCCCTGAGCTACGCGGGCTTGCGTGGGAGTGGAGAGACTCGAACTCCCTGAGCGCGAACGCACCGGGGTTACAGCCCGGCCCACCTCACCATCGGTGGCGCACTCCCGTGGGGTGACTGGCGGGATTCGAACCCGCGACGACCCGGACCACAACCGGGCGCTCTACCACTGAGCTACAGCCACAACTACGGCCCGAAGGCCAGTACCCGCGGAAGGTGTCGAACCTCCGACCCCCTGGGTGTAAACCAGGCGCTCTCCCGTTGAGCTACGCGGGCTTGGCTCTGGCGACAGGGCTCGAACCTGTAGAGGGCTTGCGCCCGCCGGATTAACAGTCCGGACCGCTACCAATTACGGTTTACGCCAGATCGGCAGCGCGGACGGGACTCGAACCCGCACATGTCCCGGGTGAAAGCCGGGCGACTCTTCCAATTCGTCCACCGCGCCAGGTGGTGTGCGTGCCCCGAGCTGGTGTCGAACCAAGCGACCCCCGGTCTGTCGAACCGGTGCTCTCCCGCTGAGCTATCGGGGCGTGAATAGGCGGCCGGCCGCGGAGGGTACTGCCGCGCTTGCACCTGGCACTCCCTGTGCCAGGGCCGACCCGAACGGACAGGACCGTTGGGAGCGGGAGCCGGATTCGAACCGACGGCTCCCTGACCCCCAGTCAGGTGCGCTACCAAACTGCGCCATATCCCGTGAGTGCCCCCGAGACGATTCGAACGTCTGGCCTCTTGATTCGTAGTCAAGCGCTCTATCCACTGAGCTACGGGGGCATGTCGTGCGTGCGGCGAGGGAAGCCGGCCGGTACGCCGGGTTCTGTCTCATCCCGGCGACCCGGTGAGGGATTCGAACCCCCGGCAGTATGGCCCGCTCCGCGTCAGCAACGCGGCGCCATCGACCAGACTCGGCCAACCCTTCATGCGCGCCAACGACGGGGATCGAACCCGCGGCCCCCCGATCGACAGTCGGGTGCTCTAACCACTGAGCTACGTCGGCATGTGGCCGCTTCCGGCGGCGAATCGCCCACGCTTACGTGACCTTGGTGCGGGGGAACCTCGGGCCGACCGGCGGGCCGGCGGCGTGGAGTCGGACGGAATCGAACCGACGGCCTTCCCGGTGCGAGCGGGACGCTCTACCAACTGAGCTACGACCCCAAGGTGTTGCTGAGTACCCGACCGCGGATTCGAACCGCGAACCTTCCCGCCCTGAACGGGACGCCTCTGCCAGTTGGGCTAGCCGGGCATGTGATTCCTCGTCTCGACCGCGAACGCCGCGTACTTCGAGTCGAGGACGATGTATTGCGCGCCACTCACCGCCTCTACCGGGATGAGGTAGTCGAGGGCCCCCGCTGTCGAGATGAAGAAAAAGTCGGTCTCGCCCTTTGTGTAGCCTGTGACTCGGATGCGACCACGAGCGGTATCCCCCGCGCTGGCGTCGTACACCGTCCGCCGCAGGACCGCCCGGTAGCGTCCATTGCTCTCGGTCGTGCCGGTGGTCTTGACCTGCACCCGTTGCAGTCCGGTGTCGGATTCCGCGATCAGGTCGTATGCGGCCGGCTCTAGCGGGATCGAGACGTTGTAACCCCGATCCATGAACCATCGGGCGGCGATGCTCAACCCCGATCGTCCGCCGTGCTGAGCTGGCTGGCTGAACGGGTGCGCTGGCGCTACGAGCTGACGAGGGTTGCTGCCGTGAGTCAGGTGCGACACGTCCAAGTCGAGGCGGGCCGCGACAGCTTGGACACTCGTACGACCTGCTGTCCGTGACTTGCCGATGGCTGACATGACGTCTGCCCAGCAGGTCGCGCCCTGGACGGCGTTGCGGAGCTGGTCGTCGGTGTAGGTGCGCGGGTTGCCCATAACTAGCAATCCTGCACTAATCGGGTGCGGTGGCTTTGCGATTTTGCCCACCCGGACAGGTGGTGTTGCGTGCCGACACCCGGTGTCGAACCGGGGACCTTCCCGTTATGAGCGGGACGCTCTGACCACCTGAGCTACGTCGGCGAGAGAGCCACCGCCCGGACTCGAACCGGGTGCCTACGTCTTACGAGGACGTCGCTCTGGCCTGATGAGCTACGGCGGCAGGGTGTGGAGCCGGCGACCGGGATCGAACCGGCCCACTCGCGCTTACAAGGCGCGTGCTCTGCCAACTGAGCTACACCGGCTTGGTGCCCCCGACAGGATTCGAACCTGCCCTGTCGGCCGCCTCACGACCGCGCCTCTACCACTGGGCTACGAGGGCCTAGCTGGGAGCAGAGGATTCGAACCTCTACGCACTGGGTCAGAGCCAGCGATGCTGCCGGTTACATCAGCTCCCATCGCGGCCGGCGGGGTGATGGCCCGCCGGCCGGTGTCAGCGCTGCGCCAGCGACCCCCACGCCGGCACGACCGGGCTGGTGCGGAGCACCATGCCTGCCTCGGCCGGGGTCCGATCGCCCTTGCGCTGGTTGCAGGGCGCGCACGCGCTGACGGTGATCCGCCAGGTGTTCTTCAGCATCCGGATCGCGTGGGCGAACCTGACGCGGTGTAGGGGTCCGGCGTCCACCCGGGTCCCTCCCTTCTTCCGATCACGAACGGCCCGTTGAGGCCGGCGTCGGTGATGTCGCACTGTCTCTACCCGAGAGGCATCGAGCGGTTGACCCGATTCGAACGGGCGACCTCGACGTTGGCAACGTCGCGCTCTACCAACTGAGCTACAACCGCGTGGAGCCACCGGCGCGAATCGAACGCGCGACCTTCCCCGTACCAGGGGACGCTCCCCCAATCTGAGCTACGACGGCCAGGGCGCCTCCACCACTTGGACGGGAACGTGCCCGCTGGCGCACTTCGCGCCCACCGTTGCCCCACACCTGGGGCAGCTCGACAGGACGCGACACCTCCACGTTGGAAACGGTGCGTTCAGCCACGTGAGCTGGTACGCGATAGAGACCTTCCACGTAGGCCATGTCGGGCTCGAACCGACGATCTCCTGGCTGAGAACCAGGTGAGCTTTGCCGACAGCTCCAATGGCCCATGAAGCGGGGAGGGGCTGGGAGACCTGGACCGGTCCCCTGCGAACGTGCCCCTCCCCGACTCGAACGGGTCCGGGACCGGGGTGTCGAACCCCGTGTCTCTCGCTCCCAAAGCGAGCGGGTCAGCCGTCTCCCTCGTCCCGGAGGTAATCCCCCCGGCCGGCCCGTTTAGGCGCCGGCCGGGGTCTTGCTCATGCCATCCACTGTGGAGTTGAGAATCTACAACGTCGCTGGCCGCAGCCGGGACGAAAAGCAGGGGCGGCAGGACTCGAACCTGCGACCTTCGGTTTTGGAGACCGGTGCTCTACCAGTTGAGCTACGCCCCTATGACGTTGTTCCCGCAACGGAAAAGCCGCCCTGTCCCGGTCGGGGTGGGCGGCTTCGCAGCTTGCGCTGACGCTATTCGCGCCGCCACCCCGGATCCCAGTTCCGCTCATTTGCGCACAGGTTGTGGGCTCGCCCGATCGAGGACAGCACGACACCGCCGCGCGGCATGAGCCGCGTGCTTTCGGTGTAGGCGTACTGCGCCATCGGGAACTCCTCGGGTGGGTCGGGACTGCCTTGCTCAATCAAGGTAGGTGCTGTGTCGATCGGATGGCAATGGATATTCCGAGCGCACGCGGACCGGCCGCGGCTACTGGTGACCCCGGCCGAGGAAGCACGACAGCAGTCGTCTGAACTCGTGCGGGTGCTCGATCGCCGGCACGTGCCCGCATCGCCCGAACACGTGCAGACGGACGTCCGCCAGGTGTTCGAGCAGGGGCTGGGCTGCTGTTTCGAGCGGGGTGACCCGGTCCTCGGCGCCGTGAACGAGCAGCACGGGCGCGCGGATCGCGGCAAGCGTCTGCGCCGAGAGGGTGAGGTCGTCGACCCATCGTGCCCTGGGTGGAGGGAACAGCGACGCGAAGGCGTCCGCCCCCGCTCGCATCGCAGCGGCACGGGCATCGACTGCCGAATCGGTCACGAGCGCCTGGTCGAGGACGAGGCGACTCAGCATGTCCCGTGCCCCGGTCGGGCCGGCCGGGGCGGCCCAGACGGCGTCGAGATCGGCGGACAGCGGCGCCCCGGGGGCGCCCATCGTCGAGACCGCCACGACACGGGTGACCTGCTGGGGGCGGGCGGCCGCCAACGCCAGCGCCACGGCGCCGCCCATGGAGTGACCCACCACGGCGTAGTGGTCGATGCCGAGAGCATTCATCAGGCCCGCGGCCTGTTCCGTCCACAGCCGGAGCCCGCCCCTGGAGCCCGCCGGGACGGGCGTACGGCCGAACCCCGCCTGATCCGGAGCCACCAGGTGCCAGGACGTGCCGAGCGCCTGCGCCGTCGTTGCCCAGGCGCCGGACCCGGTCGTGCCGGGTCCGGAGCCGTGCAGCATCAGCACCGCGGGACCGGTGCCGCTCTCCAGGACGTGAACGGGGGAACCGTCGACGGTGACGGTCCGAAGTGCCGTCACCGGGGCAGACCAGGTGCGCTCATGCCGAGGCGGAGTTGACGGACTTCGAGAAGAGCTCCATCATCGCCCGGCCGAACTGCGGCATGTCGGGCCAACCCCGGCAGGAGACGAGGTTGCCGTCCACGACGTCGGGAGCGTCGATGACCGTCGCGCCCGCGTTCTCCATGTCACCGGTGATCGGGGGGAAGCACGCCGTCTTCCGGCCCTTCAGCAGCCCGTACACCGCCGGCACCTGCGCGCCGTGGCACACCAGCGCGATGGGGAGGTTGCGTGCGAAGAAGTGCTCGGTGATGCGCCGGACGTCGGCGTCGACCCGGATCCACTCGGGGGCACGTCCACCGGGGATGATGAGGGCGTCGTAGCGCTCGACGTCGACCTCGGCCCAGGGCACGTCGACCGGCAGCTTCCGGCCGTTCTTCTCCACGTAGGCGTCGGAGTTGGGGTCGAACTCGTGGATGACCAGTTGCACGTCACGCATCGTCCGGGACGAGACGTCGACGTCCCAGCCGCCCTCCTGCACGCGGTAGTAGGGATACATGGTGTCGAGTTCCTCGGCGGCGTCGCCGGTCAGGAGCAGCGCTCTGGGCACCTGCTTCTCCTCGCATGTGGGGACGGGCGGGGTGGATCAGATCCAATCCGATCTGATCGAGTTAGCATTCCTCGGCCCAGCCCGCCCGTCAACCCTCCACCGTCATCGGGTCCGCGTCCTTGACCTCGTCGAACAATCGACGGAAACGCTCGCCGGACCGAAGGATGTGCCGACGCATCGCGTAAGCAGCGGCGTCGGGGTCACGCGCGGCGATCGCTGCCACAACGTCCTCGTGCTCGGCCATGGCCAGGTGCGTGACCTGGGTGTCGTGGTGCAGCCGGAAGAGGTGCACGTGGCTGTGCAGGCGAGCGAGCGCTTCCCGGATGACCTGGTTCTCCGCGCTCTGGGCGACGAGATCGTGGAAAGCGGCGTCGCGTAGCCCGAAGGCACCGTAGGCCAGCAGCCCGCTGCCCCCCTGAAGCTCGGCCATCTCCTCCAGCATCCGCCGCAGACCGGCCACCTGCTCCAAGGACGCCCGTTCGGCGGATCTGCGTGCCGCCGCCGGCTCCAGGAGCAGGCGAACCTCGAGCATGTCCTCGAATCGGTGACGGGTGATCTGGGGTGGGATGCGGTAGCCGGCATGGGGCACACGCACGACCAGGCCCTCGGCCTCCATACGGTTCAGGGCGTCGCGGATCGGCGTCTGCGAGACCCCCAGCTCCCGCGCCAGGACGTCGATCGTGACGCGGGAACCAGGCTCGATCCGGAGCGACATCAGCTGTCCGAGCAGCGTGTCGTACACCTCGTCGGCGAGCCGGCCGCGAGATCTTCCCGGCGGCATCGCACCCGGCACGGCCCGCCGGCCCCGCCCGCTCATCGCTTCGTCGTCCATCGTGACCTGAGGTCCTTTCTTGCGCCTTCGGGAACCTGTTGACACCAGTCACGACGCTGCGGCATGCTGACGCCCCCACCCGGATCGTATAGGAAACGCGACGGATGATCTTCATCCTCCATCATCGCGGAACCACCCGCCACGGCGACTTCGATCACCTGGAGGACTGCCCGACGGTCTGCAGACCCAGCACATCGCGGCGTACTCGTGACGCCGCCCCCCGGGTCGACCCCCGCGACAGTCCCGCGACACGCCTGAACAACCCAGCAACTGCTCGGCGAAGCGCATAGCGAGGCTCTGGAAGTTCCCACCCAGAAAGCAGGCGAGAACATGCGGAATCCGAAGCGAATAGGAATCATGTCCGTTCCCGGCCGGAAGGCGCGGCTGGCGGCGGCGGCCCTGCTGCTGGTCGCCACGACCGTGACGGCATGCGGCGACGGCAAGGACGACGGCGAGAAGGCGAGCGCCCCCAAGGCGCCGGCGACCATCCCGGAACTCACCAAGGACCCGCTGACTCTCAGCTTCATCTGGTTCGACTGGCCCCCCGCCAAGGCACTGGAAGCCTTCGGCAACGCCGAGTACAAGAAAGAACGGCCGAACACGACCATCAAGGTCAACACCGTGCCGAACGCCAACTGGCACGACGCGATGTTCACCCAGTTCGCCGCGCACAAGACCGACTTCGACATCGCGATCCTGGACTCGCAGCACATCGGCGAGGCCGTGACGAACGGCAACATCCTCGACCTCACCGACTTCGTCAAGCAGAACATCGACGTCGCGGCCTACAACCCGTACCTCCTGGCGGCCTACGGCCAATTCCCCCAGGCGGAGACGGGCAAACGCGACGAGAACGCCAGCCTGTACGGGCTGCCGCTGCTCGGCGACACCTGGACGATGATCTACCGCAAGGACCTGATCGGTGACAAGCCTCCGCAGACCTGGGACCAGATGATCTCAGCCGCCGAGAAGTGCCAGGCGGAGAATCCTGGCGTCAGCGGGCTGGCGTTCCACCAGGCCAACGGCTCCGACGCGGCGGCCGTCACCTACAACACGGTCAACGGCGTCTACGGCGGCAACCTCTGGGACGCCAAGGCCCGCAAGATCAACGGCGTCCTCAACGACGCCGCCGGCCAGGAGGCGATGGACGTCCTGGTCAACAAGATGAAGCCGCTGACCGCCAAGGGCTCCGGCAACTGGTTCATCGACGAGGTGAACGCGGCGGTAGCCCAGGGCAAGGCGTGCATCGCGTTCAACTGGATCGCCGCGAGCGGCGGGCTGCTGGACCCGAAGCAGTCGACGCTCGGCACCACGCGGGAGCAGATTCTCGACAAGCTGGGCTTCGCCACCCTGCCGAGCCAGAAGACGAACCTGGTCCCCCTCGGCGGCATGGGGATGCACGTGTCGGCCTACTCCTCCGCGGCCAACCAGGCCGAGGCCCTGAACTTCATGAAGTGGTTCGAGCAGGCTGATGTTCAGAAGAAGTGGGCCGCGGCTGGTGGCGTGCCCTCGCGTACGGACGCCCTGCAGTCGCCCGAGTTCCTCAACGCCGGGCCCTTCAACCAGGTGTACACGGACTCGGTGCCGCGGATGCGGGACATGTGGAACGTGCCCGAGTACGCGCGCCTCGTCGACATCGAGAACACCAACGTGAACGCGGCCCTCAACGGCGCGAAGAAGCCGAAGGATGCGCTCGACGACATCGCCAAGGAGCAGCAGGGTGTGCTCGACTCCAGCGGCCGCAAGGGCGGCGGCGGGCTGTGAGTGACCCCGTCCCTCTGACGACCGACAACCCCGGGCAGGTGGCGTCCGTGCCGCCACCTGCGCCGGGTCGGTCCCGCCGGCTGACCGACCGCGGGCTCGCCGTGGGCTTCATCTCCCCCGCGCTGTTGCTGTTGCTCGCCATGTCGGTGTTCCCGTTGCTGTGGGCGTTGTACCTGTCCTTCACCGACTACTCGGCCACCCGCGGTGGGCCCGCCAATTTCATCGGGTTCGGGAACTACACCGCCATCCTGACGTCGGCGCAGGTCCATCAGAGGGCCCTGACGACGTTGATCTACGTGATCGGCGCGGTCGGCCTGCAGACCGTGCTCGGTTTCGGCATCGCCTACCTGATCTCGCGGCGTACGCACGGGCGAGGGGTGCTGACCACTCTGTTCCTGGTGCCGATGATGCTGTCGCCGGTCGTGGTCGGGCTGTTCTGGCGATTCATGCTCGACGCGCAGTTCGGCGTGATCAACAGCATGCTCGGCTCGCTCGGCCTGGGGCAGGTGGAGTGGCTCACCCGGCAGCGGACGGCACTGATCTCCCTGGTCGTGGTCGACACCTGGCAGTGGACGCCGTTCATCATGCTCATCGCGCTCGCGGGCCTGACGGCGGTTCCCAAGTACCTGTACGAGGCCGCCTCGATCGACCGGGCGTCCGAGTGGTTCCGGTTCCGCACCATCACTCTTCCCCTGGTGTGGCCGCTGCTCCTCATTGCCGTGATGTTCCGGGCCATCGAGGCCTTCCGGCTGTTCGACCTCGTCTACATCCTCACCAACGGAGGCCCGGGCGTCTCCACCGAGACGTTGTCGTTCCACGTCTACAAGGTGGCGTTCCTGGGCTTCAACACCGGAACCGCGTCGGCGTACGGGATTCTCATGGTCCTCGTCGTCATCGTCCTCACGCAGTTGTACCTGCGCTACCTGAACAAGCTCAAGGAGGACTGATGGCCGTCTCCGTCGACGAGGCCGTGTCCACAGGTCCTGCCCGGGATCACTCGCCCCCCGCGCGCCGCCTCGGCGGCCGGGGCCGCTCCGGGCTGGAGGTCGCGCTGCTGATCGTGCTGGCCGTCGTGATGCTCTTTCCGGTGCTGTGGATGATCGAGACGTCCATCAAGGAGAACCGCGACGTCTACGCCATCCCGGCGAAGTTCTTCGACTTCAGAGTCACACTGGAGCACTACAGGGACGTGTTCGTCGCTCCCGATGGCGGTCGCTCGGCCCTGTCCGTCTCGTTCCTCAACTCCGCGGTGGTCGCGGGGGTCTCCACGGTGCTGGCCACCGTGTTGGGGGTGCCGGCGGCCTGGGCCTACTCACGCTTCGCGGTGAGGGCCAAGAAGGACCAACTGTTCTTCATCCTGTCCACCCGCTTCATGCCGCCCGTGGTGGTGGTGATCCCGATCTTCCTCATGTACCGCCAGGTCGGGCTCATCGACAGCAAGCTCGGGCTGATCCTCATCTACGCCGCGTTCAACGTCCCGTTCACGATCTGGATGATGAAGGGGTTCGTCGACGAGGTGCCCGCGGAGTACGAGGATGCCGCAATGCTCGACGGCTACACCCGTCTGCAGGCGTTCTGGAAATTCACCCTCCCCCTGCTCGTGCCCGGCATCGCCGCGACGGCGGTCTTCGCACTCATCTTCTCGTGGAACGAGTTCGTGTTCGCCATCTTCCTCACCTCCAGCGACGACGTGCGGACGGCTCCGCCCGCCATCGCCGGCCTCATCGGTGGCACCACGACGGACTGGGGTCTCGTGGCCGCCGCCTCCGTGGTGTTCGCCCTACCGGTGCTGGTCTTCGCGTACCTGGTGCGCAAGCATCTCATCGCCGGTGTGACGCTCGGGGCGGTGCGACGCTGATGGCGGGCATCGAGGTGAACGCACTGCACAAGCGCTACCCGGACGGGACGGTAGCGGTTGATCACGTGGACCTGTCCATCGGTGATGGCGAGCTGTTCGTGATGCTCGGCCCTTCGGGTTGCGGCAAGACGACGACGCTGCGGGCCATCGCCGGCCTGGAAAGGCAGACGACTGGCGACATCCGCATCGGCGACACGCTCGTCAACGACCTGCCGCCCGCCGAGCGCGACATCGCCATGGTGTTCCAGTTCTACGCGCTCTATCCGCACCTGCGGACCCGCGACAACCTGGCGTTCCCCCTGCGGGCCGAGGGGCTGCCCAAGGCGGAGGTGCGCGAGCGGGTCGAGGAGGCCGCCCGGCTGATGCGGCTCGGACCGCTCCTGGACCGGCGACCGCGCCAGCTGTCCGGTGGGGAGCAGCAGCGCGTCGCGCTCGCTCGCGCCCTGGTGCGACGGCCGCGCGCATTCCTCATGGACGAACCTCTCACCAATCTGGACGCCGAGCTGAGAGCCGACATGCGCACGGAGATCAAGCACCTGCAGGGGGAACTGGGGGCGACGATGGTCTACGTCACCCACGACCAGGTCGAGGCGATGTCGCTCGGTCACCGGATCGCCATCCTCAACAAGGGCCGCGTCGAGCAGATCGGCACGCCGCTGGAGGTGTACGACCGGCCGGCGAGTCTCTTCTGCGCCGCGTTCATCGGCTCCCCGCCGATGAACCTGATCGAGGTGGAGGTGGCCGACGGGAAGCTGCGCGGTCAGGGCGGTCTGGTCCTCACGCCACCGCCCGGTCTGCCGCGCGACGCTCGCCTGGTGGCGGGCGTACGGCCGGAGGCGCTGGAAGTCACCGAGCCAGGGGCGGACGGCACTGTCCCGGCCCGCGTGGTCTCGGCGGAGTGGCTGGGCGACGAAATCATCTACGTGGTCGACCACGGCGGCGAGCGCGACGTACGGGTTCGGATGCCACCGACCGTCCGTTTCGCCGCTGACGCGAAGGTCGGGCTGCGGCACACCGGCGGGACCCCGGCGGTCTACGACGTGCGTACGGAAGAGCTGGTGGCCTGATGGGAACCGTGGCAGCGCGCGGGCTGAGCAAGTCCTTCGGGAAGGTCCAGGCCCTGGACGGGGTGACGCTGGACGTGCCGGACGGCTCGTTCTTCGTCGTGCTCGGGCCCTCCGGGGCAGGCAAGACCACGACCCTGCGAGCGATCGCCGGCCTGGAGAAGCTCGACGCCGGGTCGGTGCACCTGGACGGGAGGGACGCGACGGGTGACACCCCGGCCGCACGCGACCTGGCGATGGTCTTCCAGAGCTACGCCCTCTACCCGCGACACACGGTGTACGAGAACATCGCGTCGCCCCTGCGGGCACGCCGCTGTTCTTCCAGTGAGATCGCCGCCGCGGTCGAGCAGATGTCGAGCCTGCTGCACATCGAACGTCTGCTGCAGCGCCGTCCCGCGCAGTTGTCGGGCGGTGAGATGCAGCGTGTCGCCCTGGCCCGGGCGCTGGTCCGTCGCCCGCGCGCGTTTCTCATGGACGAGCCGCTGACGAACCTCGACCTCAAGCTCCGCGTCGAGATGCGCACCGAGCTCACCCGCATCCACCGGAGCCTCGGAGCGACGTTCGTCTACGTGACCAACGACCAGGTCGAGGCGCTGTCCATGGCCGACCAGGTCGCGGTCCTCAAGGAGGGCAAGGTGCAACAGGTCGGAACGCCGACCGAGGTGTACGAACGTCCCGCCAACCAGTGGGTCGCGGGATTCGTCGGGAGCCCGCCGATCAGTCTGCTCGCCTGCCGCGCCGAGGGAGATCGTCTGGTCGGCGCGGAGGGCTGGACGCTGCCACGGCCCCGCTGGACCACCGCCGAGGACGGTCGTGCGCTGCTGCTGGGCCTGCGAGCGGAGGACCTGTCCGTCGAGCAGCGTGGGAACGCGTCGTTGTCCGGGGAACTCTACGGGCTCGAGCCGCTCGGTGACCGGACGCTTGTCGACGTCCGAGTGGGGACGAAGATCGTCAAGGTCAAGGCCCGGCCCACCGTCACCGGTACGCCGGGCGATCGGCTGCAGGTCACGGTCGACCTGGACCGGGCGCACCTGTTCGACGCGGACACCGGGCTGTCGCTGTCCGAGGCTGGGCGGTAACCGGGACGCCGAGACGGCAGTGGCGATCGGTGGTGCCGGGCGTCGCCCCGCCGACCGGGCCACTGCCGCATTCGACGCGCTCGACGAACCTCGCCCCCGACGAGGGCGGGTGACCCGTCCGTCTGCGCGCACAGCGCGATCGCTGCGGCACGTCGGACATCACCAAGAAGATCACAGGAGGCGACGCGATGAGTGACCCGATGAACGTCCTGGCCCCCGAGCACCGGCGGCTCCGGATCGGCGACGCCTGGCGCGACGCCGCAAGCGGAGCCACCTTCGCCGTCGAGGACCCGGCCACCGGCAAGACCATCGCCGAGGTGGCGGACGCCGACGTCGGTGACGGGCTCGCCGCTCTGGACGCGGCGAGCACGGCAATGGCGCGATGGGCGGCGACCCCGCCCCGGAAACGGTCAGAGCTGTTGACCGCGGCGTACCGGGCGCTGACCGAGCGAACCGAGGAGGTCGCCCGGTTGATCACCCTCGAGATGGGCAAGCCGCTCGCCGAGGCTCGGGCGGAGGTGGCCTACGGTGCCGAGTTCTTCCGTTGGTTCGCCGAGGAGGCGGTGCGCGTCGAGGGGCGCTACAGCGTCGCTCCCGCAGGTGGGTACCGCATCCTCACCGTGCCGAAGCCGGTCGGACCGTGCGTCTTCGTGACGCCCTGGAACTTTCCGTTGGCCATGGGTGCCCGCAAGATCGCTCCTGCGCTGGCCGCAGGCTGCACGACGATCACCAAGCCAGCCGCCCAGACGCCACTGACCATGCTGCTCCTGGCCCGCATCATGGAGGAGGTCGGCGTCCCCCCGGGCGTCGTCAACGTTCTGACCACCAAGCGTTCCGGCGAGGTGGTCTCGGCACTGCTGGCCGACAGTCGGACCCGCAAGCTCTCGTTCACCGGGTCGACCGAGGTCGGGCGCGTGCTGCTCCGGCAGGCCGCGGACAACGTGCTGCGTACGTCAATGGAACTGGGCGGCAACGCGGCCTTGATCGTGTGTGCGGACGCTGACCTGGACGTCGCGCTCGACGGAGCCATGGTGGCCAAGATGCGCAACATCGGCGAGTCCTGCATCGCGGCCAACCGGATCTACGTCGAGGAGCCGGTGCGCGAGGAGTTCACGGCGCGCTTCGCCGAGCGGATGGGCGCGCTGTCGGTGGGCCATGGTCTCGACGACGGCGTGGACGTCGGAGCGTTGATCGACGAGGCCTCGGTCGCCACGATCGACGAGCTGGTCGCCGACGCTGTCGAACGTGGCGCGCGGGTATTGGTGGGCGGCGAGCGTCCGGACGGGCCGGGCCACTTCTACCCGCCAACGGTCCTCGTCGACGTGCCCGACGACGCGCGGATGCTGCGGGCGGAGATCTTCGGTCCGGTGGCGCCGATCATCTCGTTCACGTCCGACGACGAGGTGCTGGCGAAGGCCAACGACACCGAACACGGCCTGGTCGGATACGTCTTCACCCGGGACCTCCGGCGGGCGCTCCGGTTCACCGAAGGGCTGGACACGGGGATGATCGGCATCAACCGCGGCCTCATATCGGACCCGTCGGCCCCGTTCGGAGGCGTCAAGCAGTCCGGGATCGGCAAGGAGGGGTCGCACGAGGGCATCCTCGAATACCTCGATCTCACCTACGCGGCGATCGACCTGCCGTGACCGCCCTGCTGCTCCGGCCGCCCGGCGCGCGCGCCCGCGCCATCCGGGCGGCCAACCCTGCCGACGCCGTCGGGGTCGCGCGGGTGACCCGGTCGCTCGCCCAGCACATCGCCGCCGACGTTCGAGAGAGGCACTGACATGCTTGAGACCGTCCGCGGACCACGCCAGCTGATCGTCGGCGAAGGGGTCGCGCAGAACATCCCACGAGTGGTGTCCGAGAGTGGCTCGCGGGTCCTCATCGTGACCGACCAGGTTCTGCTGGGGCAGCCGGGCGTGGCCGAGATCGTGGCCGCCGTGCGGGACACGGTCGAGGTCGTCGCGGTGTTCTCCGACGCGACTCCGGACGTGCCGCTCACCGATGTCGCCCTGGCCGTCTCGGCCGCCGCCGAGGTGGACGCCAACGTCATCCTCGCCATCGGTGGTGGCACGGTGATCGACCTCGCCAAGATCGTCGGCGTCATCCGGCGCCACGGTGGGACGCCGCGCGACTTCTACGGCGAGTCGAAGGTGCCGGGGCCGACGATTCCTCTCGTCGCTGTCCCGACGACGTCAGGCACCGGTTCCGAGCTCACACCCGTCTCGGTGTTGACCGACCCGGACCGCGCGCTGAAGGTGGGGGTCTCCAGCGTCCACATCGTGCCCGACTTCGCCATCGTCGACCCCGAACTCACCTACACCTGCCCGGCGACCGTCACCGCCCACTCCGGAATCGACGCGTTCTGTCACGCGGTGGAGAGCTACACCGCGCGACCCCGGCCCCACGGACCGCGCGACCCGGTGGAGCAGGTCTTCCTCGGCCGCAACCCGATCACCGACCACTACGCGCTCCGGGCCGCGGAGCGGATCGCCCGTAGCCTGCGTCGCGCGGTCACCGACGGCGGCGACACGGACGCGCGCGCGGACATGTCCTACGGGTCCATGCTCGCCGGGCTCGCCTTCTCCCACGCGGGCAACGCGGCCCCGCACGCCCTCCAGTACCCCATCGGCGCCGCCACGCACACGCCACACGGCCTGGGTGTCGGGCTGCTCCTGCCCTACGCACTGGACGCGGCCAGGGATGCGATCGCCGACCGGTTGGCCATCCTCGCCGGGGTGTGCGGGCTCGACGTGACCGACGCCTCGGATGCCGAGGCCGCGCAAACGTTCCTCACCTGGCTCGACGGACTCCTTGCCGACATCGGCATTCCTGCCACCCTGGCGGACATCGGCGTGGCACGCGCCGACCTCCCGCGTTTCGCGGAGATGGCCAGTGGCGTCACCCGCCTGATCCAGAACCATCCGGGCCCGACCGACACCGCCAGCCTGACCGCGATCCTCGAAGCGGCCTGGACCGGGGACCGGACCTGACACATCCGTGGGCGTGCTGCTGGCCGGCACACCGCTCGCAGCCGCCGTGGCGGTGTCCCCGACTCTCGAATTCCACCGTTCGGCTCGACGCGTCCTGCCGATGATCTGATTTCGCTCCTCCAGGACGGTGCGATCTCCCGTCGACAAGAAATACTCCTGCGGACCCACGCCGATGGAGGTAGCCAGCCGCGCCTCTCGGCGCGCGACACAGGCGTGGCGGGTTCCGCCCGCCGCGCCGGTGGTCACCTCGGCCCGCGAGCAAGGAGAAACCCACCTCACCATGCCTAGAAGACTGCTCTGCGTGCTGATGTCCGCCGGCCTCGCGGTCGGTACGGCGCTCGGCGTCACGCAGCCCGCGCATGCCGCAGACCCGACCGCCGATGGTGGCGGCCGAGCGAACGCTGGCATCACCCCGGGCGCGCGCAGCGCCGCGACGTCCACGAGTGCCGCCATCCCGGCGGGCTACACGGTCAGGGGCATCGACGTCTCCAGCCACGACCACAACCTGGGCCCGATCAGCTGGCCCGCGGTAGCGGCAAGCGGCGTCAAGTTCGCCTACGTCAAGGCGACGGAAGGCAGGACGTACCTCAATCCGTACTTCGCCGAAGACTATGCCGCGGCCAAGGACGCCGGTCTGCTCGTCGGGGCCTACCATTTCGCCCGTCCGGACAAGCGCGACCCGATCAACGAGGCCAACTTCTTTGTCGACAGCGCGAAGTTCACCAAGGACGGCCAGACCCTCGTGCCGATGGTCGACATCGAGTGGCCCTACTGGAGCGACGCGCCCACCTGCTACGGGCTGACCCCGACCGAGATGTCGAACTGGATCCGGTCCTTCACCGACCAGGTCAAGGCACGCATCGGCCGGCCCGTGATGATCTACACGAACACCAACTACTGGAACCCGTGCACCGGCAAGAACGCGTCGTTCGGCGCCAACCCGTTGGACATCGCCGGCTACACCACCACTCGTCCACCCCTGCCGGCGGGTTGGACCGCAGAGACCATCTGGCAGTACGCCGCCGGCAACCCGAGCCAGCCCGGGAACTACAGCCAGAACGTCTTCAACGGCACCCACGCGGCCCTCACCGGGCTGACCGGCGCACCGGTGGCCGCGCCTCCGGTCGCCCTCCGCTCACGGACCAACAATCGCTACGTGGTGGCGGAGAGCGCCGGCGGCAAGCCGCTGATCGCCAACCGCACCACAGTCGCACTGTGGGAGCAGTTCGACGTGATCAGTGCCGGCGGCGGTTACGTCGCGCTCCGCTCGCGTGCCAACGGTCGGTACGTGACGGCGGAGAGCGCCGGCGCCAAACCACTGATCGCCAACCGCACCAAGGTCGGCACCTGGGAGAAGTTCACCATCATCAACAACTCGGACGACACGATCAGCCTGCGCGCCGCGACCAACGGCAGGTACGTGGTGGCGGAGAGCGGCGGCACCAAACCCCTCATCGCCAACCGGACGGCGATCGGCGCCTGGGAGAAGTTCGACCGGATCGCTCTCTGAGCACCGCCGCTGCCCGGCATCCTCACCGCGGGGGCGCCGGGCGCGGGCCGGTGCAGCCATTACGATGCGAGCGTGGCTCACGTTGCCCAGGCCCGCAGGCCGTACCCGCTGCTCGTCGCCGCGGCGGTCCTGCTGGCGCTCGGCGCGGCCGCCGCCTGGGGGGTCGGCGACACGCTGGGGCTGAGCCACTCCCCCGCCGCCGTGCCGCGCGAGGACGCTGTCGCCGCGCCGGCGCGGACGCCCGCGCCGGTGCCGCCGTTGGCATCCCTCGTCGTACCCGATGATCTGCGGCTGAAAAAGGCCGCAAGCGCCGTCGCCGACGCGGTCGTCTTTCGCGGCCTGCCCCGGCCGCTGCTCGTCCCGGCCGCGCCGCACCCGGCCAAGCCCGCGACGACCGCACCCGGCACGGCACCGGTCGCCACCCCGGACCTGTCGGCGGTCACCGCGCTGCGGGCGGGCGTGCTGTCCACCCTCGGCGGGACGCCCGAGTCGTACCGGCTCGACGTGCGCGGCGCCGAGCTGACCGTCGAGGGCGGCGACGTCGCGGGCGTGGCAGCCGGGATGTACCGGCTGGCCGACCGGATCCGCTCCGGCGCCGAGGCGCTTGCAGCGGCGGACGCGGGTCGGGTGGTCATCCCCCGGCTCGGCCTGCGGCTGACCGACGCGGGTTCGGTGGGGCGCGAGCCCGACCCGGCCGTCTTCGCCGCCGGCGACGACTATGGCCTGAACACCGACGTGGTCGGGACGGCGGTCCTGCCTCGCGCGCCGTGGGTGGACGCTGCCGCGGTGGCCCGCATCGACGCGCAGTTCCGGCAGTTCGTCGACCACTCGGTGGCGCAGGGATTCAACGGAGTCGTCGTGCCCGGCTTCCTGGAGTACGTCACGTTCGCGAAGGTCGGCGACGGGCACGCGGTCTACCCGCCCGGCGACCCGCACGTCGACCGCGCACGGGCGATGGTCGCCGCGTTCGGCCCCGTCTTCAAGTACGCCGAGGACATGGGCGTGCGGGTCTTCCTGCTGACCGACATGCTCGCGGTGTCGCCGCCGCTGGAGGCGTACCTGACGCGGACCGTCGGCGGCCTCGACACGGCCGACCCTCGGCTGTGGACTGTCTACCAGGCCGGTCTGGCCGAGCTGTTCGAGAGCATGCCGTTCGTCAACGGCCTGATGGTCCGTGTCGGTGAGGGCGGCGAGGTGTACGCCGGGGCCGGCTGGGACTACTCGTCGAAGCTCGCGGTCACCACGGCGGCGTCCGTGCGCGCGATGCTACGGGCACTGCTGGACACGGCTGGCACGGCCGGAAAGGAGATCATCTTTCGCACGTGGACGGTGGGCGTCGGCGCCGTCGGCGACCTGCACACCAACCCGGAGTCGTACGCGCAGGTCCTCGGCGGGCTCGACGACCCGCACCTGATCGTGTCCACCAAGTACACCCTGGGCGACTTCTACAGCCACCTGCCGCTCAACACCACCCTGCTGGGCGGCGGGCACCGCCGCATCGTGGAGTTCCAGGCCCGCCGCGAGTTCGAGGGGTTCGGCTCGCTGCCCAACGATCTCGGCCCGCTGCACGGCGAGGCGCTGCGCGCATTCCTCGCCGCCAACGGAAACGTCGAGGGTGTCTGGAACTGGACCCAGGACGGCGGTCCCCTGCGCGCCGGGCCCATGTCGTTGTACCTGCGCGCGGGGTTCTGGCAGCTCTACGACCTCAACACGTACGCCGTCGGCCGCCTGGCCTGGGACCCGAACGTCGACCCGGCGCAGATCACGGCGGACTGGGCGTACCGCACGTTCTCCGGCGATCCCGGCACCGTCGCCGCGATCGGGCAGGCCATGGCGCTGTCCCGGCAGGCGGTCACCAAGGGCCTCTACATCGGCCCGTACGCCGACCGGTCGGTGCGGGCGCTCGGGCTGGAACCGCCGCCCATGATGTGGATCTTCGAGTGGGACATCCCGACCGGCGACTCCGCCGCACTGGACAGCATCTACGCGGTGACCGGCGGCCGCGTCGACGAGGCGATCGAGGAGGGCCGGCAGGCAGTCGTACTGGCCCGGCGCATGCGGGACCTGGTCGCCGGAACCGAACCGGCGACCTGGCGGGACGCCGAACTGCGCGGGCGTTTCACCGCGACTCTCGACTACCAGGTCGACCTGTTCGAGACGCTGAGCGCGTACCGGGCCATGGTGCTGCGGCACGCGCAGTGGCTGGACACGGGTGCCCCGGCCGCCCGCCACGACTGGCGGCTGGCCACAGCGGCATACCACCACGCGCGCGACGCGCACCGGCAGCGCTACGGCGCCGATGTGGACCTGCCGGCGTACAACTTCACCGCCGCCGACCTCGGGGCCCGGCGTGCCGACCGGGACCCGGCGATGGCCTGGGCGGCCCGGGCGATGCTCGGGTCGATCCTGCTGGTGGTGCTGCTCGGCCTCTACGGGCGTGGGTTCGGCGCCGCCGCCGCGCGCGGGTTGCTGCTCGGCGCGCTCCGGCCGTGGCGGGTCGCCGCGCTGCCGACGCCCACGACGCGGGCGGATCGGGTGTTGGTGTGGCTGGTCCCGGCCCTGGTGCTGGTGGCGAGCCGGCTCGTGTTGACCTGGTTCGCCGCGCCGGCGCACCTGCTGGTCACCCTCGGTGGGTGGGCGCTGTTCACACTCGTCGTACGCCTCGTCGTCGGCCGCCGGGACCCGTACCACCTGTGGGCCGCGCTCGGCGGCGTCGCGCTGCTGCGCAGCGTGTTGCTGCTGGCGGCGCTCGCCGGGCGCGGACCGGGCGGTTACTGGTTCGCCTTCTGGACCGCGCCGAGCGTGCGCGCGGCGTACGTCACCGTCGCGTTCGCGGCGTTCTGCTGGTTGTTCGTGGTCGTCGCCGTCGTCCTGCGGGACCGGTACGGCAGGCGCCGCCGAAGCGCCGTCGGGTTGACCCTCACCGCCGCGGGTGTGCCCCTCGGCGTGCTCTCCGCCCTGGTCGCCGTGGTGGGCCTGGAACGCGCGCTGACGGTGTGGAACGACCAGCTCGCGCTGCTGCCCTGGGGCCTGTCCCGCATCCTCGGCATCACCGTCTACCTCGGCATCCCCGCCCAACTCCCTGAGTACACCGCCGCCGCCGGAATCGGGCTGGCCGCCGCCGGCCTGCTCCTGTCACTCGGCGGTCACCGGCAATCCGCCTGATGGCAGCCGCAGGTCAGGATGCCGTGGCACATCGCATGCCAGAATCCGGCATGACGATCCGCCGCGCCGTGCCCGACATCACCACCGCCGACCCGGCCGCGAGCAGCGGCTTCTACCAGCTTCTGGGTTTCCGGGAGGACATGAACCTGGGCTGGGTGGTCACCCTGGTCTCACCGTCCAACCCCACCGCCCAGGTCACCCTCGTCACCAGAGACACGGCGGCAGCCGTCAACCCGGACCTCAGCGTCGAGGTCGATGACGTCGACGCCGCCTACGAGGCGGTACGTGCGGCGGGCGCAGAGATCGTGCACCCGATCACCGACGAGCCGTGGGGCGTGCGGCGCTTCTTCGTCCGCGACCCCGACGGCAAGGTGGTGAACGTCGTCAGCCACCGCTGACCGGCACAAGGGCCACCGGCTACCGCTCCCGACAAGCCCTCTTGACGATTCTGGCGAGCTGGTGACTCGTGTGGAGCGTCGGCCACGAAACTGCCCCCACCCGTTCGACCGGGGCTGGTAGCGTGCGCCGAACATGAAGATCACGGGGGAACATCGATGAACCGAACTCGATTCGTCCTGGCCGGCTTGGCTGTTACGGCGGCGATCGCGACGTCCGGCTGCGATCCGCAGCCCGAATCCGAGGGCACCGCAACCTCGCCGTCGCCGGCGGCCTCGAGCGCCGCTCCGACCGGCGGTGCGGCCACCACCGCGGCCAGCACCGCAGCCAACGACGCGGCCACGGTGAAGGCCTGCGCCGACATCAAGAAGGACATCAAGGACAACGCGGCTAAGGTCACCAAGGCCGAGAAGATCGGCCCGCCGGCCGGGCACTTCGCGGTCAGCGCCCAGTGGGCCGCCGGCTCGGTAGCGATCCTGGCGCACTCGATGAGCGCCAACGAGGCAGTCACCGCCGCCTCCGAAAAGATTCAGAACGAGATGATGAGCCTGAGCGACGCGTACAACAAGTCCGCCGACGCCAAGCCCAGCAAGAAGGCCCTGGAAGCCGCCATCAAGGAGCTGGACACCGCCTGCTCGGCCGCCTGACCGGTTCGACCACGCTATCGGCGGTGACCCTCGCCCGGACGGTCACCGCCGATTCGCGGGTCCGTGCAGCCTGTGGCACCTGGACCAGTGGCCTCTGAGCAACCCACGGTCAGCCACTCCATCAGCGGCCGATCCGGAGCGATCGCGCCGGACGAATGTCGGCCGGGCCAGCGATATCCGTGCAGCAACTGCAGGGCAGCACCGTTGAACCAGGTCGCCGGCACGGCGCTCGGCGTACTTCTCGTTGAGCGGATCCCCGTGCTCGTCCAGATCGAGGACGTTAGCGAAGACGGCGAAGCGGATCGCCATCTGCCGCTGCTCACCCACTCACCGGATCGGTGTGAGCGCGACCCCAGCTCGCGGTTCGCCCGGCTGGCCGCCGCTCCGGTGGCAAGGTGATGTCCATGGAGAGGAAGCACGTCGAGGACTGGCTCGCCGCCTACGAGCGGCTCTGGCGGACGCCGGGCACGGACGCGCTGGTCACGCTTTTCACTGAGGATGCGAGCTACCGGCAGGGGCCGTACTGGACGCCGGTCGTCGGTCTGTCGGCCATCGCCCGGATGTGGGAGAAGCAGCGCAAGGGTCCCGACGAGGTGTTCCGGATGACCACGGAGATCGTCGCGGTCGAGGGCGACACCGCCGTGTCGCGCCAAGAGGTTCGCTACGGTGACCCGGTCGACCAGGAGTACCGCGACCTGTGGGTCATGCGCTTCGCCGACGACGGCCGGTGCCGGTCATTCGAGGAGTGGCCGTTCTGGCCGGGACAGCAGCCGGCCGACCCGTCCGACGACTCCTGATCCACCGATGCGCAGCGAATGACCGGCGACGCCCCGACCGGCGGGTAGGAGACTGACCAGTCGGTCGCACTACCTACCGTGAGCTGGGGTGTCACCGTCACGACGTCGACGCGTCAGACCCTGGCTGCCGAGCTGCCGCACCACCCGCTGGGCCCCGTCGTACGGGTGGCCGGGTCGTACCGCCCGTTGAGCACCAGCAGCGGCGCGCTCGTCTGCCCCCGCAACTGATGGTGCGCGTTGTTCGCCGTCCAGCCCGGGCAGATCGCGGTGAAGCGGACAGCCAGCGGCGAGGCCCGCAGGTGTGGCGCCGCGGGGGTCCATCGCCTCATCGCGGGGCCAGAACCTCCGCTTCGTCGGCTGGACGGCCACAGCCCGAGCCCGTCGCCTGGTGCGCTCCGTCACGGAGCTGGGCATGGCCGGGCCGTTGAGGGTGCCGCGCGGTGGCTGCTACAGTCAAGATTGTTGCTGCAGCAAATTTATCAGCGGCAACTACTTTGGGAAGGATGCCTCCGATGACCAAGCTCTCCGTCATCTACTACTCGTCCACCGGTACCCTCCACGCCATGGCCAAGCGCCTCGCCGAGGCTGGTGAGAAGGCTGGCGCCGAGGTGCGGCTGCGTCAGGTTCCGGAGCTCGCCCCGGCGGAGGCCATCGCCTCCAACGCCGCCTGGAGCCAGCACTTCGACGCCACCAGGAACGAGCCGAAGGCCACCGCCGACGACGTCGTCTGGGCGGACGCCGTGCTGTTCGGCACGCCCACCCGTTACGGCAACGTCGCCAGCCAGCTCAAGCAGTTCATCGACACCCTCGGCCCGCAGTGGGCGCAGGGGCTGCTCGCCGACAAGGTGTACGCCGGCTTCACCGCGTCCATGACCGCGCACGGCGGCCAGGAGTCGACCCTTCTCGCGCTCTACAACACCGTTCACCACTTCGGCGGCCTGGTTGTCGCCCCGGGCTACACCGACCCGCTGAAGTTCGCCGACGGCAACCCGTACGGCGTCTCGCACGTCACCGGTGGCAGCAACGACGCCCCGCTGGGCGACGCCCAGTTCTCGGCCCTCGACCACATGGCCGAGCGGGTCGTCAAGATCGCCGGGAAGCTCACCGCCTGAGCGCGCTGCCGCCGTACCGGACGCCCGCCTCGACGGGGGTGCTCAGCTGAGCGAGGGCCGGCCTCCCGCGATGGGAGGCCGGCCCTCGGCGTGATCACACCACGACCGCGGCCATGACGGGGTGCGGCCAGCGCTGGTCGTCGCCGGGTCGGGGTAGGCGTTCCACCTCCCGGAAGCCGGGCGTGGTGAGCCGCTCGACGAACGCGTAGAGGGGCCACCGGTAGGCGGTAGCGACCTTGTGGTCGAAGGCGCTGATCCCGTCGGCGCTTCAGTCGGACGCCGCTGCTGCGTCGACTGTGGAGTCGAGGGGGCCTTCCGTCCGACCTTTGCGCGGCGCTACGCCGGGCCTACCTCGCTGTCCGGAATCCCCCACGGAAGACGGCTAGGCTGGACGGACCCGGACGACCGCCCCGACCAGGAGGCACAGATGGAACCGCTGGACCTGGCAAGCGTCGCCGTCGGAGCGCTGACCGCCCTTTCCACAGGCGTGGCCGGTGGGGCAGCGCAGCGGCTGCTCTCCGGGGCGGACCGGGTGGCCCAGGTGATCCGGCACCGGTTCGCTGGTGACCCGGGAACGCTGGAGGTCATCGACGAGGTGACCACCGCGCCGACGCCGGCCGCCGAAGATCGGCTGACGCTGCGGCTGGCCCGGCAGATCACTTCCGACCCGGAATTCGCCGCGGCGCTGCGGGACGCGCTCGCCGGGGCCGACCCGACGATCATCCAGGCGAACGAGAGCGGCGCGGTCGCGGGCCGCGACATGCGCGTCTCCGGCCGGTACGCCGCTGGCCGGGACCTACACGTCGGTGGCCCGGACGGCGGCTAGGCTCGGGTCGCTCAGGAAGGCAGCGAGGCGGCGGGACAGGGCGAGGGCGGTCAGGGACGGGTCCGCCGCGCCGCCGCGGGGGTACGTGGCGCCTGCGACGTGGACACCGCGTACGCCTGCACGGTCGTGATCGGGGCCTGGCGCCCGGCCGAACGCGCTGTTCATCGACGGTCGAGCAGTCGCGTCGCCGTTCTCTCCAGCATTGGGTTTCCCAACCGCCGGGCGTTTTCGATCAGCCGCTGCAGGGTGAACCGGGCCGCCGGGCCGGGCGCCTGGGCCTGGGCCAGGGTGAGCAGCACCATGGATTCGCTGTACGGCTCGTTGAGCTCCCGGAACCGACTGGCTGACCGTTCCAGCCGCGGTAGCGCGCCGGCGACATCGCCGGCCCGCAGAGCGAGCCGGGCACGGTGGTACTCGGCGATGTCCGCCCACCGGAGGTCGCCGATGTCGGTGAAGGTACGCAGCGCCCGGTCGAGCAGCAGGCCGGGCTCCTCCCGCACCTCCAGGTCCATCAGGCTCGCGGCCTGGTGCACGTCAGTGATCGCCTCCCAGAGCGAGAAGCCGAGCGCGGCGAAGATGTCCCGCGCCCGGCCGTAGAGGGGCAGCGCCCGGCCCGGCTCGCCCTGCTGGCGCAGCGCGCTGCCGTAGTGGACCAGGCAGTTACCCTCCCGGTGCCGGTCGCCGACGGCACGGAACAACTCCAGCGCCCGCTCGAAGGCTGCGCCAGCGGCGGGCCAGTCGGCCTGGTTGCGGTGGATGATGCCGAGAGTCCGGTACGCGTACGCCTGCCAGCCCGTCTCCCCGGTCGCCTCGAAGTGGGTGAGTGAGTCGAGGACCACCTCGCGGGCGGCCTGGTTCTCCCCGAGCAACCGGAGCAGCACCGCATAGATCAGTCGGGTCTCGGCCAACGCCCCGGCATCGCCCAGGTCGGCGAAATCGGTGATCGCGGCCTCAAGCTCCGCGCGCGCCTCCGCATACCGGCCGAAGTCCCGAAAGGCGCGACCCAGGTCCCGCCGCGCACCGGCGAGCTGGACCTGGTCTCCGGCCCGGGTGCTGGCCTCCAGCACCAGCCGGTGCACCCGGATGCGGTCCTCGGCGAACGGGGTGACGATCAGCAGAGCGAGCATCGCGTCGGCAAAGCGGCCCACCCGGTCCATCTGGCCGTCCTCGGCGACCCGGCGCAGGCTGGCGAGAATGCCGTCCCGCCCGGACGCGAACCAGGCGACGGGTGCCAGTGTGATCGTCCTGCGCAGCTCGGCGAAGTCGTCGTCCGGCGCCGGAGAGACGGGATCGGCAGCACGGCTGCCAGAGCCCTGCTCCCGCAGCGCCCGGGCGGCAGTCGCCACGAGGTCGAGGTAGCGGTCGTTCGACCGGACCGCCATGGCCGCACGCTCGGCGGCCGCGTCCGTGTCGGCCAACTCGCGGGCGAGGTCGCGGACCAGGTCGTGCAGGCGGTAGAGGGGCTGGCCGGTGCCGTCCATCCGGGTGACGCGAACGAGTTGTGCATGGACCAGGCGCTCGACCAGGCGCTCGCTCTCCGCCATGCTCACCTGCAGCAACGGCGCCAGCATCCAACCGGGAAACTCGTCGCCACCGGCCAGGGCGAGCGCCCGAAACGCCCGCTGCTCGCCAGGGTCGCGCTCGGAGTAGCTGGTCAGCAGCGTCGCGCGCACCTCGAGGTCCCCAATCCGGAGTAGGTCGAGCCGGTTGGCCGCCGCCGCCATCCGTTCGGACAGCCGGCCCATATCCCAGTCGCCCCTGGTCTTCAGTTTCGCACCGGCGACACGCAGCGCCAGTGGCAACCTGCCGCACATCCGCACCAGCAGTGCCGCCTGGTCTGCGTTGGACGCGTCGATCTGCACCCGGGCGAGGCGGCCGAGCAGGGCCACGCTGTCCGGCTCGGGCAGCACCGGCACCTCGACCAGCTCAGCGCCGGGCAGGCCGGTCAGTGGCGGGCGACTGGTCACGATCGCGCCGCAACCAGCGGTGGTGGGCAGCAGTGGGATGGTCAGATCGGCAGAGGTTGCCCCGTCCAGCACGACCAGGACCCGGCGGCCGGCAACCGCGGTCCGGAACTCCGCAACCAGCCGGGACTCGGTGGCACCGTCAGCCGAGCGGCCCAGCAGGTAGAGGAATTCGGCGACGATGTCGGCGGTCTGCCAGGACTGGGTGCCGAGGGCCGCGTACAGGACGCCGTCGGGGAAGCGGTCGCGGAGGCGGTGAGCCGCCCGGACAGCCAGCGCCGACTTGCCGATCCCGCCGGGTCCGAAGAGATTCACCACCACCGGGGCGGCGCATTCCCCGAACATGTTGACAATGGCGCTGAACTCGTCCGTTCGATCGGCGAAGTCGGAGATGTCGAGTGGCACGGCGAATGGCGCTGGGCGTGACTCGGGAACGTTGTTGATCACCATATCGCGTCCGGCCGCGTACTCGCCCCTGATGCGGGTGTCCCGTCCAGCGATCGCGCCGGAGCTTCGGCTGTCCATCTCGGACATCAGGACCGCCCCTTCCGCTTGCAATCTGCGGCGTCTCCGGCCATGGTCGATTCTGCGTTACGGTTGCTTGCTCCAACAACGGCCGGAGGGCTGATGCTGGCACTGCTCGCCGCTGTGTTCGAGAAGATCCTGGTCACCGATGGCACGGCCTTCCGGCGATCGGTGACCGGACGGTGAACGGTGTCGTCCTGTGCCTTGACGCCCACTACGTCTGGCCCACCTGCGTGGCAGCCCGGTCGCTGGCCCGCAGCTGGCAGGGACCGGAGCCGCTGCACCTCTACCTGCTCTGCGACCCCGGCGTTCTCCCGGACTCGCTGGCGGCACTGACGGCCGCCGCCGCTCCGGCGACGGTGACCGTCATCCAACGCGACTTCACCTTTCCCGACATGCGGATCGGCTACATCACGCCGATGGGGTACGCGCGGATCGTCGCACCCGGCCTCATCGACGCGGACCGGCTGCTCTACCTGGACTCGGACATGATCGCCCGCGTCAGCGTGCACACCCTGCACCGGCCGATCGCGCACGACTACCCGGTCGCGGCGGCACGCGACCCGTACATTCCCGAGCTGGGCAGCCCGCACGTAGAGACCGACCGGTTCCCGCTGAGCGGCCGGGCACCCAGCTTCCCGTACTTCAACTCCGGCCTGCTGGCCATCGACGTGGCACGCTGGCGGGCCGAGCGGCTGACCGAGCGGGCCGCAGAGTTGATCGCCAACCCCGACTGGCGCCCCTTGTTCGGAGACCAGGACACGCTGAACTACCTGCTCGGCGGCAGGTTCGAGTTGCTTGATCCACGATGGAACGTGATGCCGGTCAGTGTCGTGCAGCAGCGCCTGGACTTCACCTACCACGGCGAGCGGTACGTGCCGATGCCGTACCAGGTGGATCTGGAACGGGCGCCGTTCATCACGCACTACGCCACCGAGGTCAAGCCCTGGACCGACGCGTTCCCCGACGGCATGCTGCGCCGCCGATGGCATGCGGTGGCCGCTGAGGCCGCTGTGCTGATCGAGGCCGCCGGCGTGCCGGTTCCCACGGTCAGCACGACGGTGCGCCCGGCGGATTCCCACTGACTGTCGGACGTTCGCGATGAGTGGGCGCTACCGCTGCACCGGTCGATTCCGGCGCTGCCGCCCGTCCCGTTCTGCCGCGCCCGCGGGCGCGGCCACGAGGGCGTCCCACTCCCGACTCCCACAGACCGCACCGAGTCGCCCAACCGTCAGCCCGGCATGGGACGCTCGAGCTCCACGACCAACGGGCCACGCCCCGGGACCCCGGACACCACCCCCACAGCCGCACAATTCCTTGGCATGACAGCACGACACCCCCGAACCCACATCCCTTGTGCCCGGAGGAACGCAGACCATGGACCGCGCAACTCAGCTCATCCAGGATCGCAGTGCCCCGCCGGCCGCCCTGGTGATCTTCGGTGCCTCCGGTGACCTGACCCGGCGTAAGCTGCTGCCCGCAGTCGAGAGCCTGGCTCGGCACGAGCGGCTCCCGGACCAGTTCGCGCTGGTCGGCGTCGCGCGCACGCCGATGACCGACGAGCAGTTCATCGAGAGCGCCCTCGGCGAACGTACCCTCGCCAGCAAGCGCCAGCTCCAGGGCGGCGTGCGGTACGTGGCGGGCGGCTACGACGACCCGGAGACCTACAAACGGCTCGCGGTGACCCTCGACGAGCTGGACGCACAGCGGGGCACGTCCGGCAACCGGCTCTTCTACCTGTCCACCCCCGCCGGGGCCTTCGAGCCGGTGATCAACGGACTGGCCGGCGTCGGGCTCAACCAGCCACGCGAAGGCTCCTTCTCCCGCCTGGTCATCGAGAAGCCGTACGGGCGCGACCTGGTCACGGCCCGTGAGCTCGACCGCGTCGTGCACAGCGCGTTCGACGAGCACCAGGTCTTTCGCATCGATCACTATCTGGGCAAGGACACCGTCCAGAACGTGCTGGCGCTGCGCTTCGCGAACTCAATCTTCCAGCCCATCTGGGATCGCTCCTGGGTCGACCACGTGCAGATCACCGTCGCCGAGACCCTCGGCGTCGGCAGCCGCGGCGGCTTCTACGAGGACGCCGGCGCGATGCGGGACATCGTGCAGAACCACGTGCTCCAGGTCCTCGCGCTGGCACTGATGGAGCCACCGGCCTCGTTCGAGGCTGAGGGCCTGCGCAACGAGAAGGTGAAGCTGCTGCAGGCGATCCGGCTCCCCACCGACCGGGACATCGCCGAGGCCGCGGTCCGGGGACAGTACACCCGGGGCGGCACGCGCGAGGATCTGATGGCCGGCTACCGCGAGGAGGCCGGCGTGGACCCTTTGTCGCGCACCGAGACCTACGCCGCTATGCGGCTCAACGTGGACAACTGGCGCTGGGCCGGGGTGCCGTTCTACGTACGCACCGGCAAGCGCCTGCCGGCCCGGCTCACCGAGGTGGCACTGCAGTTCCAGCGGCCGCCGCACCTGCCGATCCCGACCGACCAGCTCACCGGCCTCGATGCCGACGCGCTGATCCTGCGGATCCAGCCGAACGAGGGCATCTCGCTGCGCTTCGGTGCCAAAGTGCCGGGCCACTCCTTCCGGGTCCGCACCGCCACGATGGAGTTCTCCTACGACCAGACGTTCGTCGAGGAGTCCCCGGAGGCGTACGAGCGTCTGCTCCTGGACGCGCTGATCGGTGACGCGTCGCTGTTCATCCGCAGCGACGAGGTGCAACAGTGCTGGCGGATCGTCGACCCGATCATCGAGAACTGGGAGAAGGACAACTCGCCGATCCCGACCTACGAGGCCGCCTCCTGGGGCCCGACCGACGCCGATCGGCTCATCGGCCGGAACGGCCGCAAGTGGCGCAACTCCGCGTGACCCTGCCACAGTGCCGATGCTGCCCTCCCCGCAGTGGATGGGCAGACCAGAGAAACATCCCCGCCGGGCCGTCCTCGACGCCATCGTGTCGAGCGTGAAGGGCACCGGCACCGCGCCCGGACAGGCAAAATGACGAGAGAGCACTAAAGTATGGAAATGCACGATGAACTCCGGCTCGCCCCGACAGATGGCACTGACGGCACCACCGAGCAGCGGCTGATCGCGTTGCTCGACGAGGGACGCGCCGACTACCGTTCCCTCGATCACCGGCCGGAGGGGCGCACCACCGAAGTCAGCGCCTTGCGGGGCCACCCCGCCGGGCAGGCGGCCAAGTGCATAGTCGTGCGTCTCAAGATCACCAAAAAGGAATCCCGGTACGTCCTGGCGGTCGTGCCCGGGGACCAGCGCCTGAACCTCGACCGGCTGAAGGAGCGATACCAGGCGCGGCACGCCATGTTCGCCGATGCGGCGACGGCCGAGCGGTTGACCGGGTCGCCAAGCGGCACCATCGTGCCCTTCACCTTCGGTGCGGCGCTGGACCTGATCGTCGATCCCGGGCTGCTGGAGCACGAGAAGATTTTCTTCAACGCGGGCGCGCTGGAACGCTCCGTCAGCCTGCGGACCGCCGACTACGTCCGACTGGCGCAGCCTTCGGTGCACGCCATCGCCGAGCCGGAGCCCGGGGTACAACGGAACGGAGAGCCGTCCTTGTAGAGGGCGGCCTACGGCAGACGCCGCGCCGTGAGAACCGGAACGGCGTCGTCGGTTCCGCCGACCGGCACGATGGCTTCGGACGACGCCGACCGCGGGAGGCGCACCGCACCGACCGCGACCCCGGAGATGACCAGCACGCTGGCCAGGATCGTGACGGCGGTAAGGGGTTCACCCTGGAAGACGGCCGCGGCGCCCAGACCGAACACCGGTATCAGCAACGCGTAGGGGGCCACCGAGGTGGCTCCGTGGATCCGGATCAGGTATCCCCAGATCGCGTAACCTAGCAGGGTCGCGACCCAGGCCACGTACACGGCGGCGACCACACCGGACACCGACATCGAGCGCAGCGCGGCGAGGTCGTCCTGAACGCCCTCGAAGACGGCCGAGAGGATCAGCAACGGAAGGGGAGGAACCACGCTCACCCAGACCATGAACCGGAACATGTCCGGCGGGTTGGCCTTGCGGGTCGCGATGTTCGCCAGTCCCCAGCAGGCGGCAGCAGCCAGCACCAACAGGAACCCGGCGACCGGCGTCGTCCCACCGAGCCGCGTGCCCACCAGGACGATCCCGGCCATGGCGACGCCCAGGCCGACCAACTGCACCGCCCTGGGCCGCTCGCGCAGCAGCAAAGTGGCGAGAACAATGGTGAACGCCGCCTGACTCTGCAACACCAGGGAAGCAAGTCCGGCGGGCATGCCGACGTGCATCCCGATAAAGAGGAAACTGAACTTCAGCACGCCGAGCACTATTCCGACGATGAGAACCCACCGCCAGGCGACCCGCGGCGAACCGACGAAGAAGACCGCCGGTATCGCGGCGAGGATAAAACGCAGTGCGGAGAAGAGCAGCGGCGGGAAGTCTTGCAGACCTACATCGATGACAACGAAGTTCACGCCCCAGACCGCCGCGACGAAAACGACCAGCCCGACATGAGTCGGCTTCATCGTTATCTCCTCACCGCCCATCCTCCTACCCGGCGCGCGCCACCGGACCGGACCCATGATGTCTCATCCGGCGCCGCCGCCAAGGACCCGAAGGCTGACACTTTCTAATGGGAGTTCGTTAGCATGGCTTCACTACACGATCTGGGCCGGCTGCGTGCGCTGCACGCCGTGGCAACCTTCGGTTCCATCAGCGGGGCCGCGTCGGCGCTCGGCTACACGCCGTCCGCCGTGTCACAGCAGATCGCCAAGCTGGAGCGGGAGGCCGGCGCCCCCCTTCTCGACCGCGAGGGCCGCCGGGTGGCGCTGACCCCCGCTGGGCAGATCCTCACGCAGACGGCGGGGGAGGTGCTGGCGGCCCTGGAGCGGGCGGAGACCCGACTGAAACTCCAGCACGGAACGCCGACCGGCCGCCTCACGCTCGCCGCCTTCCCGACGGCCTGCCGAGGACTCCTGCCGGACGTGCTGGTGGAGCTGACCCGCCGGCACCCCGGCCTGGACCTCCGCGTGTCGGAGGTGGACCCGCTCCGCGGCGTCGACCTGGTGGCCGAGGGAGAGGTGGACGTCGCCGTCGTGCACGACTGGCACAACACCCCGCTGGTCCTCCCCGACGGCTTGCGGTGCACCCCGTTGGGCGACGACGTCGCCGACGTGCTCCTGCCGGCCGGGCATCCATTGGCAGGCCGGGACGAGGTCTCCGCCGATGACCTGGTCGCCGAGCGGTGGATCAGCCAGCGTCCCGGATCGATGTGTCACGCGTGGCTACTGCGGACTTTCGCCGAGCGGGGCCGGCAGCCCGACATCACCTGCCAGGTGGACGAGTACCAGTCCCAGGTGTCGTTGGTGGCCGCCGGGCTGGGCGTCGCGTTGCTGCCCCGGCTGGGCCGTGGGCGCCTGCCGTCGGAGGTCGTGGCACTGCCGCTGCGGCCAACCAGCTCCCGGCAGATCATGGCCGTGTGGCGGGCGAGCACCAGCGACCGGCCGGCGATCACCGCCGCCCTCGACGCGTTGCACGAAGCATCCGCTGCGCGGACCGCCCACTCTGATTCCCCGAATGTCGCGACGTCCGCACGACGTTCGACGACTGGCTGACCAGGAGCCTTTCGGCCATTTCCGATAGGTCGAAGTGATGCGCTTGGGCGGGGCCAGGTTCAAACTACGAGATTGCGGCTTGACCACCTGGCACCCCCTCCCCCATTGTAGGGATCGAACGGGTTGCCGGACGGGGGCGCAATTGAGGTTCAATCACAGGGCCGCTCCATGGTGGGCCGCCGATGTCATTGCCGATGCTAAACGAAGTCTTATCCGATAGCTGTTCGGCTTCTCATTTCCCGGGTCCGGTCGTAACGGACGACGACAATCACCCGATGCCAGGAACACAGTAAAGGCACGCCATATCCGTACGCCCGGGCAATTCCACCTTCGCCCGGTCGTCGGTCATATGCGCCTGCCCTATCGCGTGCGGTCCCTGACGGGACGGCCACAGGGAAGGTGATCGATCTCAATGGTGACTCCGACAGTCGAGCGCTCCCCCAGCCGGGTCGCAACCCGGCGGGCCGCGTTGACCGCCCTCCGCTCCGCGATGTCCCGCGAGAACCTGACCAGCGCGGCGCGTTGCGCGATGCGCCTGTACGCCGCGCTGCCCGAGCCGGCGTCGCTGAACCGCAACGTCGTCCTCGTCGCCTACGGCGGCGGCAAGGACAGCTCGTACACCCTCGCCTTCGTCCGGGCGATGCAGCTCGTCCTCGCCGAGATCTACGGCAGCACCTTCCGGATGCGGGTGGCGACGAACCGGCATGCGGGTATGCCGCGCGCCGTCATGGAGAACATCGACCGGGCGTACCGGGCGCTGGGCCTGCTCGACGACCCCGACTGTGAACTACTGGTGGTCGACGGGTCGGTGGTGTCGACATTCGACGTCGACCTGCCGCAGCGGCGCGAGGTCGTCGAGCGCAATCGGGTCGACATCCTGATGACCGGCCACCGCACCGCCGCGGACGCCAGGCCCACCTTCTGCAACGCCTGCAACCTCAGCATGGTCAACGCCTTCGGGCTCGCCGCCGCCCACGACGGCGGGGTCAACGTGATCATCACTGGTGACTCGCAGACGGAGCAACGGGACTACTTCCTGTGGGTCACCCGCCTCGCCCGGCGCTTCGGCCTGCAACCGTCGCCCGACCACCGGAGCGGCTTCAAGGGCTTCCTGTCCTCCCTCGACAAGATCTCCGGCGCCTACTTCGCGGACATCCACGGTGCGGACGCGACGGACACCATCGCCGAGCGGGCCATCACCACCGACGTCCGCACCGATCTTCAGTTCTTCTCCATCTACGACGACACGGCATACGCCTCCGGGGACCACTGGGATCTGCTGACGGAGTTCCTCGGCTTCGTCTTCGACGACGTCGCCTTCAGCTTCACCGAGTCCGACTGCGGCAACCCGGCGCTCATGGCGCACCTGCGGGCACTGAAGACCGAGCGACGCCACGGCCGGACGTACGCCGAGGGCCTGGCCGAGTACGTCGACTTCGCTCTGGGCCTGATGCACCAGAAGGAGTTCCCCGACCGCCTCATCACGGTGATGCGGGAGCGCTACGCCGGTGCGGCAGCCGTAGCCCGGATGCGCTCGGCGATGCAGGCGTACGCGATGGAGGCGTACGGCCTGACCGACGAGCAGCTCGTCGCCATGGTGTACGCGCCGTTCACGGAGAAGGGCCTGCACCTGGACCGCTACCTGAGCAATGAGCAGCCGGATCTGGTGAGCTCGACCGAGACCATCCACGATCTGCTCGCCGAGGACGTGGTGCCGCCGGCCGGGGACGTGGCGGCCCTCGCCGGCCGGCTTCAGCGCGTCACCGGACTCACCCTCGCACAGCTGCGGTTGCTCTATCGCAGCTCGCTGCGGCTGCCGTCCACCACGCCGGTCAAGGGCGAGCTGATCGACGCGATCCTGGAGGGCGATCCGCACAAGAAGGTCGTCCTCAGCCTGCGGGGAGCCGACGGCCACGCGGTTCCCGAACTGCTTTCCGGGCGATGACCGGCGTGGCGCCGCAGTCGGGTGGATCCGACTTCGTACAGGTGGGGGCCACCCGGGACGGGCTCGACCCGTACCTGGACTGCGCCCGGTCCCGGCGGATGCGGGCGGTGCTGGTGGAGACGGCCAGCTACCTGCGCCGACGCCGCGACCTCGGCCGCCGGCAGTTCGACGTGGAGCTGGCGGTGTCGCGCCCGGAGGACCCCCGGCAGGTCATCGCCGCGTTGGCGGAGGCCGGCATCGCACCGGCCCTGCTGCTCACCGGTTTCGAGCGTTACGTCGACGCCGCGTTCACCGCGGCGCGGTCCCTCGGCACGGCGCCGTGGCCGCGGATGGGAGCCACGTTCGAGCCACTGCACAAGCAGGAGCAGCGGGCCGCGCTCGCACGGGTCGCGCCGGAGCTGCCGCAGCCCCGCAGCGCTGTGCTCGCCGCCGACGGTGGCGTGTCCCGGACCGACCTGGCCTACCCGCAGGTGGTCAAGCCGGTTGACGGCGGCGGCGGCCTGGGGGTGTTGCTGGCCGCCGACGAGGCTCAGCGTCGGCAGGCGTTGTCGGTGATCACCGGCTTGCGCAACTACGGCGGCGCCTCGTTCGAGGCGGTCATCACGGAGGAGTTCGTACGCGGTCCCGAGGTCTCACTTCAGGGCGTGGTGCGGGCCGGACGCGTGTACCTGCTCAGCGTCTGCCACAAGTTGACCGCTGTGGAGCCGCAGGACGCCCCGGGTGCCACCGGGCTGTCCGGGTTCCGCGAGATCGGCCACGTCGCCGAGCATGGTGACCACGCGGACGCCGCGCTGCACCGGCTGGCGCGGTCCGCCGTCGAGGCGGCCGGCTACCGGGAGGGCCCGTTCCACCTCGACGCCATCCTCGGCGACGCCGGACCGGTGTTCGTCGAGATGGGTTTCCGGCTCTCCGGTGGCGGGCTGGTGGCGCTCGTGGCCGCCGCGACCGGCATGGACTGGGCCGACATCGCCGTCCGGTGCCATCTGGACGACACGCCACCGGCCCTCCTGCCGCCCCGCTCGCGTCGCGGGGTCGCCGGTCAGGTGTCTCTCACCTCGCCGCAGGAACTCGCCGTCGCGGAGGCGATGGCCGACGTCGACCCCGATGTACGGATGCTCCGCCTGCCCGCGCCGCCCGAGCGGGACCTGCCGGCGGTGGACCGCGCCGCACTGGCCTCGGACGTGCTGCGGCATGCCGGCGCCCTGGGCCGACTGTTGATCACCGGCGACCACGTTGACGAGGTGCTCAAGAACCTGCGGTCCGTCGTCGCCGACCGATGGGAGGGCTGATCGTTCATGTGCCGACTACTGCTCTGCGTGGGAGACTTCGACGTCCGTGAGATGGTGGACGCCGCCGTCGCGATGGCCTGCGGACGCACCGCCACGCACGAGGGCCCGGTGCGGGTCCACCCCAACGGCTGGGGTGCGGTGTGGAGCGCCCCCGACGCGCCACACCTGCGGACGCATCGCGACGTGCGGCCGATCGAGGAGAGCGTCGGTGAGTCACCCCTCATCGGCCTGCGCTCCACCTTCCTGGCCATCCACACTCGCCATGCCACGCTCCCGACCAACCATGGCCTGGAGTTCACCCACCCGTTGGAACGTGCCGGGGACTTCCCCTGGTACTTCATGCACAACGGGTTCATGCCCACCGTGTACCGCCGGCTGGGCCTGCCCGCGTCCCGGTTCGACTCGCTGGAGTACTTCGACTACATCGTCCCGCCCGGGGCCGAGGCCCTCGACCCGGTGGAGACCCTGACCAGGCTGCGGGCCGTCCCGACCGGAGGCACCTCCGGCAACGCGATCGCGGTCAACCTCAACGCGGCCTACGTCGTGCACTGGAGCCCCGCCGACAACGACCGCCCGATCTACTTCGGTATGTCCCGGCTGGACCGTCCCGGAGCCACCATCGTGTCCTCGGAGATCATCCCGGCGCTGGGCGCGGTGGACAGGTGGACTCCCCTGCCGACGGACCACGTGCTGGAACTGCCGCTGCCCGCTGCCGCCACCGCATCCCGACCCGAAGGAGAACGTCAGCATGTACGAGTCTGAAAACTGGAATCGCGTCGTCGTCGACGTCCGCACCACCCGCCCGTCCGGGGACCTACTCCGCCGGCTGGTGGACGGCGACGTGGCCGTCGTCGTGCTGCGCAACCTGCTTCCCGACGAGGTCTTCGCCGAGAATCGAGCTCGGCTCCGGGAGGTCTTCGATTCGGCCTCCACCACCACGTACGCCAACGGCGCGCTCACGACCATTGGCCCGTACCTGGCCAAGTACCTCGACGACTTCGAGGGTTACCTCCAGGCCGCGAAGGAGGCCAAGGTGATGCTGGAGGGCGTCTCATTCGACCTGGCCCAGCACGTCCGGGACGGGCTGCGGGTGCAGTTCGGGCTGAGCAGCCTCGAGCCGGCGGCGCAACCGGGGCGGGGCGAGTACGCGGAGTCGGTGATCCGCATCCACGCCGACGGCGTCCGCAATCCCCTGCACAACGACAACATCATGCGCGATGCCGCGGGCACCGAGGTGGCCCTTCAGGATCTGGCTTACCAGCTCAGCTGCGTGGTGTGCATCCAGGAGTGCGACAGCGGCGGCGAGTTGCGGATCTACCGCAAGCCCTGGGCGGCCGCCGACGAGCAGTACAAGATCCAGAGTGGGCTGGGCTACGACGAGCAGGTGGTCAGGGACGTGCCCGGCCACGAGTTCCGCCCACAGGCGAACGACGTCTACCTGATCAACCCCACCCGGTACCACTCGATCGAGCGGGTCTCCGGCTCCGACCGGCTCACCATGGGCTTCTTCATCGGTTTCGCGGACGACACGCTCGACTCTGCGGTGGTCTGGGGATGAGTCCCGAACCCTCGGACAAGCATCATCCGGTGCCCACCGCGGCGGACCGGCTGCTGAACCTGCTCGAGGAGGGCGGCGCACAATACCGGCTGATCCGGCACGCCCCGGAAGGCCGGACGGAACGGGCGAGCCTGCTGCGCGGGCACCCTCCGGAGCAGGCGGCGAAGTGCATCGTCGTCCGCGTGAAGATCAGCAAAAGGCAGGTTCGTTTCGTCCTGGCCGTGGTGCCCGGCGACCGGCGCGTCGACCTCGACCGGATCCGCGAGAGCGTGGGCGGCCGCGACGCGGGCTTCGCCGACCGGCAGACCGCCGAACGGCTCGCCGGCACCGTCAGCGGAACCATCATGCCGTTCGCCTTCGACGCCGAGTTGGAGTTGATCGTGGATCCGGCCCTACTGGAGACAACCGACATCTTCTTCAACGCCGCAGCGCTGGACCGCTCCGTCGCCCTGCGCACCACGGACTATCTCCGCCTGGCCAGACCCACCCTGCTCGACATCGCGCAGGGGCCGGGGCTCGACCGGACCGCCCCGATCGAACAGGTGGCGTAGGCGATCCGGCCGGTGGCGCCGGCTCCCGATGCGGTCGGATCCGCTCGGACCGGACCCGGCGCCAGCGCCATCGGCCGGATCGCCGACCGGCGGCACCCGTCAGCCGGCGCTGATCGACGCGGCGATCCGTGCACAGTGGTTGATCACCTCACCGACCCAGACCGCCGGGCGGGCCCGGTCGGGCCGGCCATCGTCACATCTTTCAGTGCCGCTGGAAGGTGGAACTGGGCGACGAGGCCCGGGGCGGCAGTGGCCTTACCGGCCCCGTCGGCACCTTCGACGGCAAATAGCCGTGCCATTTTCTCGACCGTCCCCGACGGGGCATGTGATCCAGTCCCTGGAATTGTTGTGGCGGTGAATTCGAACGGAGCCGACAAATCCGTTGTCGACGTCGGCTGTCACCCTCGTGGCCGTGAAAAGACATCATCCTCACCACACGGCGACGGCCGATATCCGCATAGCGGTCCCTGCCTGCCGATAAGATGTTGCGCGGTTGCATCGGCGGCGGGCTCAAGCCGGCCGGGTGTCCGCATGCTGGACACCCAGCCCGGATGCAGCACCCGCCCGGCCTCGTCGAGCCCGGCCACCCACCGGTCCGGCCCGCGAAGCCCGTCACCGGGCAGATGCCGCACCCCACGTCCAGACGAGGCGAGCGCCCGCGGGCAGCAGTGTCATCACGGCTCCGCCGCGGCGCCGGCCCTGGCCTCCCCGCCTCGCGGGGCGTCATCCGTGGCCGCCTCGTGGTCGTAGTCCAGCACGCCGGGCAAGCTGCCGGCGCGGCGGGCACCGGGACATGACGTGCGGCCCGCAGGCACGCTCAGCCGGCGGACGACATGGCCATCGAATCGCTGCCCAGGTAGCCCAGCAACGGCAGGCCAACCCGGTCCAGCTCGTACAGGACCCGGATGCCCGCCCGCCGGCGCTTGACCACTCCCGCCGCCACCAGCACGGCCAGGTGCTCCGACACCGTGCTGACGGCGAGGCCCAGCTCAGCGGCGAGAGCCGAGGTGGTGGTCGGCACGGTGACACCGCGCATGATTGCCGCCCGGCTGCGGCCCAGCAGGATTTCCAGACGGTCCTTGCGCCCCGTGCCGTCCGCCCGGCCGGGCTCCAGGGCGGCACCGCTCAGCACGGCCGCACCGCAGGCCTGGTAGGAGAAGCACACGACGCCGTGCGGGGCGGTCGCCGTCAGCGACGGTCCCCGGCCGAAGAGCAACGGGACGATCAGGACCCGCGACATCGGCTCGGACGCCGACGGCGGCGCCCCGACGCCAGGCGTGCCCACCTGCGGCAGTTGGGCGTGCAGGCTGTCCAGCAGGCTTTCCGGGCCCTCCGTGGCCAGTACCCGCGACCGGGCGAAGATCTCCGCCTCATAGGTCGAGCGTATGGCGGTGGCATACCGGCGCAGTGCCACCTCCCAGTAGACCGCCACCATGTCCGCGAGCTGGTCGAGGGCTTGCTCGGGGCACTCATGAAGGGAGCGCAGGGCACGCGACTGGAGCCCGCCGCCCCACTGCTCGAGCTCGGCACGCACCTGCGCCGGCGGCACTGCCCGGAGGTCCGCCAACTCCTCATCGAGGGTGGGCGACGCCGATCTCGGCAAGGGCGTGACGAACGACGGCAACATGCCGCCGTGGATCTGCAACAGGTCCCGCAGCCAGGGCGTGAGTTCCGGTCCGTCTCGCTTGATTGAACGCCGGGTGGCCTGCAGCCAATTTCCGTAAGGCCACGGTGCGGCATTTCGAGCACTGTAGACCAATCGGATACTGGCGAGAGATTCCCACAATGAACTGCAGGAGATTCTGACCGAGCAGTGTTTACTTTCACTCAACGCGAACGTCGACAACGAATTCCTCCAAGCCCCCGTGTCCGCCGACAACTCCCGGCGGAACCCACACCAGCTTTAATCAATCCGGATCGATCAGGCAACATTCTCCCGCGTGCTGGGATAACTACGGTGCGCAACAATCCGCGCTAAGTCCATTCGGCTGTGACTTCCACCTCACCGGCGCGGCGTACCAGGTCCATGTTGGCCTGTGGGCGCCTGAGCGCGAATCGGCGCACCAGCACGCTGACGGGAGCCCGACCAGGACGATGGCGGCGTGGTCTGTCGCAGTGACGAGTCCGATCTCGACCCGATCGGCCACGACATCACCAGGGATTCTCCGGGGTCCCGCCGCAGGGGCAGCCGGTCTAGGTCAGAGCCGGACCGCGGCGTGGAAGCCCCGTTCGTACCAGAGCAGGGGCCGTCGAGCCGCATCCCGGAGGACCATGCTCACCTCACCGACCACGAGGTCGTGGTCGCCGACCGGTACCACCGCCTGACGGGTGCAGCGGTACTGGGCGATCGCCTGATCGATGGCGGGGAGACTGGTACCCGGGAAGGTCGAGTCGGTGTGGTTGGCGAACTTGTCCGGTCCCAGACGCGCGAACCGGGAAGCGAGTTCGCGGTGCTGCTCCGCCAACACGTTGACGACGAACTCCTTCGCCAGCACGAAGGCTCCGTGCGACCGGCTCGCCCGATCGATCGCCACCGAGACCAGCGGTGGACTGAGGGACAGCCCGGTCACCGCGCTGGCGGTAAAGCCCCAGCGGCGCCCGTCAAAAAGAGTGGTCACGATGGCCACCGGTGCTGCCAGCAGCGCCATCGCGTTGCGGAACTCATCCGCGCTCACCGGAGGTGCCGCCGCTCGGTCCGGCGCGTCCGCCGTCATCTCGATCCCCCACTCACGTCCGCACGGCCGCGGGCCGCACTGTCCGGTGGTGCGAACACCTCATGGAGCAATGGGCCGCCGTTGGTCCGGATATCGGTTCCGGACATGCGCAGCGACGGACCAAGGTCAGCAACCGGGCGGTCCTGGCGGCACTGCGCAGTCTCGTGACCAGGTAGCCCGCGGGCAGGTTTCCAGGGCGTACGTGGCGGCGAGGTGTCGGATGTCGCGCTCGACCTCCGCAGTGCTCGCTCCGGCCAGCACGAACCTGCCCGCACTGGGGAAAGCCGTGATGTCGTCGTTCAGCGTCTGGCCGATGTTGGGGATCTCGGACAGCACCACGGAGTCCGGGCAGGTGTCGAGGCCGCGGATGCGCTTGACGACGCAGGGCCGCATCTCCGGCAGGGCCGGGTAGAGCCAACCGGAGGCTCCGACCTCTGCGTACCCCAGGATGTCGGTGACGGTCCCGACCTCGGACGGCAGGCCCATACAGGCGAGGACGGACTCGCGGACCAGGTCCACGCCGTAGACGGCGCGGATGGCCTCACCGATGTAGGCGCCACCGAAGCGGTTGGCGACCTCAAGGAAGATCAGCTCATCGTCGGGGGTGAGGAACAGCTCCAGATGGAAGGTGCTGGTGTGCAATCTCAGCGACTTCAGCACGAGGGCGGTGAAGTCGCTGATCCGCGCCAGCGTCGCCGCGTCGTCGAACGTGACGGACGAGAGGTGCTCCGTGCCGGTCCGGAAGTTGAAGCAGTCGCCGATGTACCGGGAGGCGCTGATGAAGCGGATCTGACCGTCCCGGACCACGCCGTCGACGTGGCACACCTCGCCCGCGACGAACTCCTCCACCTCGTGATCGTCGGGGATGCCGTGCGCCTGGGCGTACGTGAGGAACTCCGCCGCGTCGCGGAAGACCCTGATGCCGAAGCTGCCGGCCTGGCGTTGCGGCTTCAGGACGATCCCGCCCGGCACGGCGGCCGCGATCCTCTCCAGGTCGGCGTACGGGGTGGCTGCGCCGACCGCCCAGAACGCGGGAACGCGTACCCCGCCGCCCCGCATCGCCTCCTTCATGCGGACCTTGTCGCGGCAGAGCACCGCCGTCTCGACGCCGACGCCCGGAATGCCGAAGTGCTCGCGCAGCCGGGCCGCCGGCAGGGTGACGTGCTCGTACATGGCGACGACGGCGACCGGCGGACCCAGTTCGACGGCGAACTCCTCGACCAGCGGGATCATCTGGTCGAGCGCCCGGTCGTAGTCCTCGAAGTCCAACGTGTGCGGCACGTCCAGTACGCCGATGCGGACGAACCGCTGCCGCGCGGCGGGTGACATCTGCTCGACGACGTGCCGGTGCACCAGCAGGGACACCTGGTGGTCGCCGAACTCGATCGAGTCGAGGTGCTGCTCGGCGAAACCGAGATGGACAACGTGGCGGCTCGTGTTCTGCACGGCGTCAGGCTCCTTCGGAGGTTCTCCTCCCACAGGTGGGAGATGGGCGGGCCGGCGCTCAGTCGGCGTGCAGGCGTCCGAAACGACGCACGGCGATCCAGAGGGCGCCCAGGGTCAGGGCCACCAGATAGGCCACTTGGAGCAGTTGGGCGGCACCGACCCGCCCGACGCAGAACGCCCTGACCAGTTCGTTGGACGCGTACAGGGGCGAGAGCTCGACCAGGTGACCGATGGCCGGCGGGTAAGCCGACGTGGGGAAGAACGTGCCGCTCGCGAGGAAGAGCACCAGCGTGCCGAAGCGGACCGGGTCGAGATCCTGCCAGTTGCGCATCACCGTGGCGATCGCGACGCCGATGGCCGCGAAGGCGAATCCCACCACCAACGCGGCCGGTACGGCGAGTGCGGCCCAGGGGGATCTGAGGCCGCCGCACACGCCGATGATCACCAACATCACTACCGCGTAGACCACACCCCGGAGCTGCGCCCAGACGATCTCTCCGGCGACTATGCCCTTGATGTTCATCGGCGCCGACAGGAGCTGCTTGTAGAGGCGTCGGTAGCGCAGCTTCCAGAAGAAGTTCACTGTCGAGTCGTACAGGGCGCCGTTCATGGCGGATGTCGCGATGAGGGCCGGGGCGAAGTAGACGAGGTACGGCACCGTCTCGCCGCCCACCTCCACCGGCCCGAGCAGCGAACCGAGACCTAGTCCGATGGAGAGCAGGAACAGGACCGGTTCGATCATGCCCGACAGCAGGACCGACCAGGTCTTCCGGGCGACCAAAAAGTTCCGCTCGACTACCGCGCTGACATCCGTGAGAATTGCCGACTTCATAGGGTCAATCGCCTCTTGAACATCCGCTCGGCCGCGACAGTGCCGAGCAGCAGGTAGCACCCGAGGACCAACAGGTGCAGCAGCGCCGGCCGGAGGTCCGCGTGGCCCGTCATCAACTGCCGGCAGAGTTCCGCCCCGTTCCAGAGCGGCGTGACGGAGATCAGCCACTGCAGCACGGTGGGGAAGACGCTGACCGGGTAGAAGATCCCGGAGAACAGGAACAGCGGCGTCACGACAAGGCGCGTGAGAGTCGTCAGGCTCGCGTCCCGCGTGATCGCGGCCGAGAACGCGAGGATGGGCGCGGCACACGACATGCCGGTGAGCACCGCCACGAAGAGCGCGACCACCGCCCACCACGAGGTGACGATCCCGAGGGCGCCCAGCACCGCCAGGAAGATCGCACAGTTGATGGCGACACGCAGCGCGATGAAGGCCAGGTGTCCCGCGTACGCTCCGCGGTAGCCGACCGGTGAGGACGCCATGCCGTGATACGTGCGGTCCATCCGCATCGCGGTGGCTACCGGGTACGCCGACACTTCGGCCGCGGTCTGCAGCGCCCAGCCGGCCAGCAGACCCGGGGCGACGAACACCACGTAGTCAACCCGCTGGGTGTGGGCCTGGACCTGCAGATCGAAGCTCGCGCCGAGGCCGAGCCCGAGCGTCGCCAGGTAGAGCAGCGGCGCGAGAATCGAGCTGGTGAGCGTACCTCGCCAGGTGCGGCGGTACTGGAGCAGCCAGTGTTCGCAGGCGACAAGGATCGAGGGCATCGTCACCCCAGCAGGCTCCGGCCGCTGAGCCTCAGGAAGACGTCTTCCAGCGAGCCACGCCGGACCAGGCAGGCCCGGGGATCGACGCCGAGGTCGATCACCGCGCGCAGGGCGAGATCACCGTCGTCGACGTGGAGCAACAGCCGGTTGGGCAGCTGCTCCATCCGATTGCCGATCTTGCCGACCAGCTCCGCCAGCGCGGACACGTCCGCTGCGCCGCTCGCGCGGATCTCCACGACGTCCTTCGACGCATAGCGCGTGACGAGCTCCTGCGGAGCGCCCTCGTCCCGGAGGCTCCCCCGATCCATGAGCAGAATCCGGTCGCACAGCTGCTCGGCCTCGTCCATGAAGTGGGTCGTCAGGATCAACGTGACGCCACGAGTCTTCAGCATCGCCAGCCGATCCCAGAGCACGTGCCGCGCCTGCGGGTCGAGGCCGGTCGTCGGCTCGTCGAGCAACAGGACTTCCGGCTTGCTGACCAGGGCACGGGCGATACTCAGTCGCCGCTTCATCCCTCCGGAGAGGGTCTCTACGCGGGAGTCCGCACGATCCGACAGCTTGGCGAACTCCAGCAGCTCGGCGCTGTTCTCGCGGATCACCGCACGGGGCATCCCGAAATACCTGCCGTAGATGTAGATGTTCTCGGCGACGGTCAGCTCCGAGTCGAGGATGTCTTCCTGATGCACGATGCCCAGCCGCCGCCGGATGTCGCGGCTCTGCTTCGCGGCATCCAGCCCGAAAATGCGCAGCGAGCCGGCCGACGGGAGGGAGACACAGCTCAGCATGCGCATGAGCGATGTCTTGCCGGCACCGTTGGGCCCCAGGATCCCGACGGACTCACCGGCCCAGATCTCCAGGTCCACCCCGTCGACGGCAGCCGGGCCGCCGTAGGACTTGGTGAGGCCCCGGGCATGCACAACCGGTGCCGGCTGCCCCCAGGACAGCGCCTGCGTCATCTCGTCTCCCCGTGAATGATGCTCCCGCCAGGTCCGGTCCGCTTCGCCGGTCGCCCGACGGCGTCAGCGGATCAGGCCGGCTTCGTCGGGCTGAATCTTCATGGCGTCCTCCGCCCAGCGGACGACCCGCTCCATCTCGGGCCGCAACCCGTCGTAGGTGGGGGTGGTCAGCGTGACGTCTCCGATGGTGTCGAACCAGCTCGTGGGAAGGGGGATCGTCGCGCCGGGGACCAGCCACTCCGGCAGGACGAACTTGAGCACCGAGGGGAGTTCGCAGCGGTCGGGCAGCGTCACCACCCTGCCGGCGCGGTACGGCAGGCCGAATCCGGCCACCGGCCGGATGTGCTCCTCTCCGACGAAGCCCAACTGCTCCGGCTTCATGCCGGTGGCGAGCCCGAGGCACAGCTTGTCGGGTAGGAGACCGGTCGCCGCACCCGCATTGGTCATGGTGAAGTGCCCGCCGGCGCGCGCGGCGATCTCGTTGAGCTGGAGCCTGCCGTTCACGTCGCCCCACACCTCGGCGTGGAACGCGGAAGTCCGGGCGTTGGGCAGGGCCGCCACGACCGCCTCGACGAACTCCACCAGGCCACGGCCGACGGCCGAAGCCGGGTCGAGCATGACGGAACCGAAGGAGCCGACGTGCTCGCCCACAGCGCGCCCGGTCCCGAAGCCGTAGTACTGCGACGGGATGAGGTAGAGGAACTCCCCGTCATGGCGCACTCCGTCGACGTGGTACATCACCGAACCCGCCATCGGCTCGGCGACGCTGTGCGCGGGCACATCGGCGGAGAGCCGGCCGAAACAGTCCGACGCTGCCTGCCGCGCGCCTGATTCGTCGTAGACGAAAGCCGCGGTCTCGCCGGCCCAGGCGGACCGGGACTTGAGGACGAGGGGATATCCCAGCTCGTCGACGGCATTCCAGAAGTCGACCGCGTCGTCGACGCGGTACGAGGGCCAGACGTCGAGACCGGCGGCGGCCACCCGCCGCTTCATCTCCAGCTTGTCGCGGTACGCCCGTGCGCTCTCGACGTCCTGGCCCTCGATACCGAATTTCTCCCGGATACGCGCGGCTCGTACGACGTCCCCCTCCCGCGGGGCGAACAGGAGGTCGTACGAGGAGTTCCGGAGCAGTTCCATGGCCCGTCGCTCGACGGCGCCGGGCGTGAAGTAGTCGGGCACCTCCTCGAGGAGTTCGACCTCCTCCGGAACCCCACCCGCCAACCTGTCCCGCACACCCTCCCTGGTCAGCACGGTCAGGCTGAGATCACCGTGTCGTCGGGCGACATCGGCGTAGTCAGCGATCATGGCGGCATTGACGTCCAACGACAGGGCGCATTCCAGGACGAGGACCCGCACCGGGCTTCCTCCAAGACGATGGCGAGATGGCTGCGCGGCCCGGCACGCCGAGCAGCGCTCTTCATTCCAGCACGCCCGGACAGCGGCCAGTAGTGACGTTTTCTTGGGGCAGACATAAGTACGGCTTTACGGCCGATCCGCCCGAAGCGGCGTCCCCAACTGGTCGCCCGCGGGCTCCGCCTCTTCCGACCGACTCCCCGCCGACGGCCGTCGAGCGGCCACGCAGAAGATTTTTTCTTTGCGGCCGGTTTCACCATCCAAGACGGCGCAGCAGAGCGGCGGTGACCGGACGATGCAGGCGTATATGCTCCCGCCATGGATCGTCCCGTGAACGTGGGTATGCTCGGTTGCGGCAACGTCGGAGCGGCTTTCGCCGAATTTCTCCTGGGTCGGGCTCCCGATATCCAGGAAATCAGCGGCATCGATCTGATACTCAAGCGCATCGCCGTACGGGACGCGGGGAAGAAGCGCTCGGGCCTGCTGACCCCGCTCATCACCGACGACGTGCGGGCGATCACCGACGCCGATGACATCGACGTGGTGGTCGAGGTGATGAGCGGCATCGAGCCCGCCCGCACGTACGTGCTCGCCGCGCTTCGCGCCGGCAAGCCGGTCGTCACCGCCAACAAGGAACTGATCGCCAAGCACGGCCCGGAGCTGTACTCCACGGCCGACGCCAGCGGCGTAGATCTCTTCTTCGAGACTGCCGCCGTCGCGTCCGTGCCGATCCTGCGCGTACTCCGGGAATCGTTCCTCGGCGAGGACATCACAAGCGTGCTCGGCATTGTCAACGGCACGTCCAACTACATGCTGACGCGCATGTCCGAAGAGGGGCTCGGCTACGCCGAGGCCCTGCGCCAGGCACAGGAGGAGGGCTACGCCGAGCCCGACCCCACGAACGACGTGACGGGCGCGGACTCCGCGTCGAAGCTGGCCATCCTCGCCTCGCTCGCCTTCAAACGCGCGATCGCCGTCGACGACGTCGAGCGCGAGGGTATCGACAAGCTCGATCGCGACGACTTCGACATCGCGGCGCGTTTCGGATACGTGATCAAATCGATCGCCAAGGCCGAGGTCTTCGGGGCGGCCGGCTCCGGCGAGCGCGAAATCGGCGTCCAGGTCTTCCCTGCCCTGGTGGACAAGAACCATCCCCTCGCCAACGTGCGCCACACGTACAACGCGGTGTTCCTCAAGGGCGGCGCGGCCGGCGACCAGATGTTCTACGGTCACGGCGCCGGACGGTTGCCCTCCGCGTCCGCTCTGCTCGGCGATCTGGTCACCGCGGCGGACCACCTGCGACGCGGCACCCACCGGAGGGTTCCGCTCGGCAGTTCCGCGGTGCTGCGACCGACCGAACGGCTGGCGCACCCCCACTACCTCAAGTTGGAGGTCACCGACGCGCCGGGCGTCCTGTCCGAGGTGTCGGGGGTGTTGGGCCGCCACCAGGTGTCCATCCGCTCCATCACCCAGGAGGACCGCGCCTCGAAGGCGCGTGTCGTCTTCATCACGCACCGTGCCGAGGAAGGCGCGATGAGGCAGGCCGTGGCGGAACTGTGCAGTCTCGACAGCGTCCTCGGCGTCGGCGGCATCCTCCGCATCGTGGAGGCGTGAGCTGTGCCCCGCTCGGAGAGCGGGGCACAGCGACCATGCGTCAGGACCGGGGGATGCCCGGCGGGTTGACCTCCGATTTCGGTAGGGCCTCCGCCTGGAGCCCCCACCTCTTGAGCACCTCGGTGTAGGTACCGTCGGCCATGACGACGTTGAGCGCCTTGGCGACGGGCTCGATCATGCCGTTCTCCTTGCGCACGGTGGCACCGATCCGCCCCTCCAGACCATCGCCACTGCTGGAGAACGTGCCGATCACCTTGGTCTTGCCGCTCGCGGCGGCGTGGTAGGCACCCGCCGGACCGGGGCCGAGGTAGGCGTCGACCCGGCCGGAACCGAGCGCCAGGTAGTAGTCGGCGGGATTCTGGAAGTTCTTCACGGTGACCGGATCGAGGTTCTTCGCGCGGTTCTGCCGGTCCCACGTCCGCAGGAGCTGTTCCTGGTTGGTACCGGCGGTCACCGCGATGGTCCGGCCGGCGACGTCGTTCGGGCCGCGCACGGTCCAGTCCGCGTCCCGGGGCGCCTCGAAGGCGACCTCGTCGGCCCGGTAGGTGGCGAAGTCGTACTTATCCTTGCGTTCCTCGGTCACCGTCACGTTGGTCATGGCGAGTTCGTACTTGCCGCTGTCCAGGCCGATGAAGATGTTCTCCCACGACACGGTGTGGAAGCGCGGCTTCAGGCCAAGCACGTCCGCGACCAGGGTCGCCAGATCGGGCTCCACACCAATCACCGTCTGGTTGTCGGTGGCGTAGAAGCTCAGTGGCGGCTCGGTGCCGGCGAGGTTGACGATGTCCAGGAACCCGTCCTCGCGGACCGCCTCGGGCACCGAGTCGGCGATGGCCGCGATGCGCTGGGCGTGCAGCCTGTCCTGGCTCGGGGACAGGTTCATTTGGGTGCCGTCGGCAGCCTTCGCCGGAGGCGCGGTCTTCTCGGACTCGGGGTTCGCACAGCCGGTCACCACGAGGGCGAGGCAACAGGAGAGGGCGGTGAGGGCTGCGGCGACGCGCCCTGACGGGTGTCTCATTCGCGGGTCCTGACGTGGGTGTCGGATGGTACGGGTCATGGGGGGGGGTGGAGCGGTCAAAGGACCTTGGCGAGGAACGCCTGGGTGCGTGCGTGGCGAGGAGCGTCGAGGAGTTGCTCGGGCGGACCCGCCTCGACGACGACACCGCCGTCCAGGAAGATCACCGTGTCGGCGATCTCGCGGGCGAAGCCCAGTTCGTGCGTGGCCACCACCATCGTCGTGCCTTCCCGGGCGAGGTCCTTGATCACCGTCAGCACCTCGTTCACCAGCTCCGGGTCGAGCGCCGAAGTGGGTTCGTCGAAGAGGAGGAGGACCGGCTCCAGGGCGAGGGCCCGGGCGATGGCGACGCGCTGCTGCTGCCCGCCCGACAGCTGACGCGGATAGGCCCCGCCCCGGTCGGCGAGACCCACGCGGGCAAGCAGCCGGGCAGCCCGTTCCCGGGCCCGGGCGGGCGGCACGCCCAGCGCGCCCACGGGGGCCTCGATGATGTTCTCGGTCACCGTCAGATGCGGGAACAGGTTGAAGTTCTGGAAGACGAAGCCGATCCGGGTACGCTGCCGCAGCAGCTCCCGGTCCCGGAGCGCGACCAGGACGCGGCGGTGCCTGCGGTAGCCCATCAGCTCGCCGTCGACCAGGACGTGTCCCCGGTCGGGGGCCTCGAGGTGGTTGATGGCGCGCAACAGGGTCGACTTGCCCGCGCCGGACGGGCCGATCACCGCCGCGCTCTCGCCGCGCCGTAGTCGGAGGTCCACACCACGCAGCACCTCCGTCCCGCCGAACGCCTTGTGCACGCCGCGTACGTCCAGGGCCGGGGTCTCGTCCTTCACGCGGCGGCCCGCCCGTCGCCGTCGGAGCCGACCCAGGCGAAACGGCGCTCCACCCGGTGCTGCACAAGGGTCAACACGGTGGTGAGCGCGAGGTACCACACAGTGGCGACCATCAGCAGCGGTACGACGCGACCGTTGCGTCCATACAGGATCTGGACGCGGTAGAAGAGTTCACCGATCGCCATCACCGACACCAGCGACGTGGACTTCAGCAGGGAGACGATCTCGTTGACGGCGTTCGGCAGGATCGCGCGCATCGCCTGCGGCAACAGGATCCGGCGCCACTGGCGCAGCCGCGGGATGCCCAGGGCTTCCGCCGCCGCCATCTGCCCGGGGTCGACGGAGGCCACCCCTCCGCGGATGATCTCCGCGGCGTACGCGGACTGATGGAGCGTCAGCCCGATGACGGCGGCGGCCATCGTGCCGATGAGGTGCAGCGTGTCGACGGACACGAGGACCGGGCCGAACGGGATGCCCAGACCGATCCGGCGGTAGAGGTAGGCCAGGTTGAACCAGAAGAGCAGTTGCACCATGAGCGGGACCGAACGCAGCGCCCAGACGTACGTCCCGGCCACACCGCGCAGCATCCGGCTGCGGGACAGCCTCATCGCCCCGATGAGGCTGCCGAGCGCGAACCCCAGGACCCCGGACACGAGCACCAGTTGGACGGTGACCCACACCGCCGAGACCACGGTCTCGCTCAGCAGGTAGTCGAAGAATGTCCCCCACTCCCAGGCCGGGTTGGTCACCAGGCCGTGCCCGAACTGAGCCGCGAGCACCAGGCCGACCGCGCCGGCCACCCATCGCCACGGTCGGGGCGCGGGTACGCGCGGCAGCGCGTCCAGGTCGTCCGGCCCGTCCGGAAGGTTCGTCGCTCGCCGCGCCTCGGCCAGCGTCGCGCCGGGCCGGCGAGGCCATCGTGCACCGAGATCCAATGGGACTCCTCGTGGTAGTGCGGGGCGGATCACCCGCGGTCGGCCCGGCGCGTACCTGATGCGGTCAGGCCGAGGAGCAGATCGGTGACGAGGTCGGGGCGGCTGAGCATGGGGCAGTGCCCCACCGGCCACTCGTGGCGCTCGGCGCACCGCGCGGCCATCTCGCGCTGCACCGCCGGGTCCAGGGCCCGGTCGGCCGCACAGACGACGTAGCTGGACGGGGTCTCACGCCAGGCGTGGCGCGTCGGACGGGCCCGGCCGTACCCGGGGCCCTGCGGACGCAGCCAGGACACGGCGCTCGCCGCGAGGTCGTCGGCGCAGTCGTGGTAGAGCACCTCCACGGCCCGGTCGGGCAGCAGCCGGGTGGTGCCGTCGGGGCTCTCCGTCACGGCCGCCGCGAGCCGGGTGCTGGTACCGCCCACGTCGGCGGTCGACTCCCCCACGTCGAGCGCGAATCCGGCGACGTACACGAGATGGGCCACCCCGCGCAGCCCGGTCGCCACCGAACCGCCGTAGGAGTGGCCGAGGACCACGGGCGGCTCGGGCAGCGTGTCGACGAGCCGCTGGACGTGGACGGTGTCGGCGGCGAGCGAGCCGCGCTGGAGCCGCGGCGTGTGGACGGGGATCCGGTGGCGCCGCAGCGCGGCGCGCAGCGGCCCGAAATGGCGCGGGGTGTGCCAGCGCCCCGGCAGCAGGACGACGGGAGTCATCCGCTCGGCCGCTCCGCGAACCGCTGCCGCAGTAGCCCGCCGAAGGTCAGCAGCACCGCGTCCGTGTCGGCGAGTCCCTGCAGGACCACGTCGGCGCCGGCCGCCGTCAGCCCTCCCGCGTCTGCCGGGTGGCACGCCACTCCCACCGCCCGGACCCCGTGCTCTCTGGCCACGGCCATGTCGCGGGGGGTGTCCCCGACGATGATCACTCGAGCCGGCGGGCAGTCGACGCCGAGGGCACGCCGGGCCCGCTCCCGAGCCGGCGGCAGCAACGCGGCCCGCTCCTCGGCCTCGTCGCCGTACGCCCCGATGGCCAGGTCCAGATACCGGTCGAGGCCGAACGCGCGCAGCTTTGCCGCAGCCGACCGGCGGGTGTTGCCGGTGAGCACGGTCTGCCGGACGCCGGGGCAGCCGGCGAGCGCGGTGAGCGCTCGGGCAGCGCCCGGCATGGCCCGTCCCGCTGCCGTCAGCTCCTCCCCCAGCCGATCCAGTTCGTCGTCGACCGCGTCGAGCAGTCGCCGCACGAGGGCATCGGCTGTGCACGGCCGGTGCCTGGCGAGCGCCCGCACCGCGATGTGCCGTGCGGTGGCTCCCGCGATGTCGGAAACGCGGCCGAGCGGCTGGCCGGTGATCCGTCGGAAGGCCCGGTCGTACGCACCCCTGGTGACGAGGGAACAGTCGACCAGGGTGCGGTCGATGTCCCACAGGAGCAGGGCCGCGGGCGGAGGCGGGTTGTCCACCGAGGCGTCAGGCCCAGGTGACGGCGTAGTCGAGCAGGTCGTCCCGGAAGCCGAGGCAGAACTCCACAGTGACGAGTTCCCCGGCGCTGACCGGGGTGACCCGGTGGTACCGGTCCGGGTTGAAGAGGATCACGTCACCGTCGCGGGGGACGTACCGGTCGGCCCGCGTTCCCGCCACCACGTCGGTGTAGCCCGTGCCGTCGACGGTGCGGTGGGCCTCGTCGCCGGGTTCCCAGGCACGGTCGTGCACGACCAACTCACCGCCGCCCGCGGCGGCGCGTACGACCACGACGCACTGGAGGTGGTAGGCGAGGTAGGTGAGCGCGATGTTGGTGCCGTCGCCGTCGCGCATGATGTTGTGGCTGGCGAGCCCCGCGGCCGGCCCCGGAACACGGGTCCGGACCGCGGCCTCCCCGTAGGCGCCCTGACCGTCCTCGACGGCCACCTCCACCGAGCTGAGCCCGAAGGACTCCCGCAGGGCCTCCCGCGTCCGGGCCGGCAGGTCGACGCCCGAGCGCGCCAGCGCCGCGCGGGCCTGCTCGGCGCGCTCGTGGTACGACTCGATCTCGTCGAGAAAGTCGGCGACCGGAGCGTGCAGCAGCCGCGCGGTCTCCGGGACGGCGAGCAGTTCCTGGATCCGGGCCGCCTGGTCGGCGACGGATACGGCCGGGAAGAGATCGCGCAGGACGACGATGGCCATGTCGCCGTGGGTCAGGTGGCGCAGCGACTCGAACTGTGCGTGCTCGCGCCCGGTGTCTATGACAGTGACTTCCCAGTCCTGGGCAGTCGGCATGCGCCGGTCTCCTTGTACGTCGGTCCGTGTTCACGCCGGCCCGGTGCCGGACATTCCGATGGCAGGAGACGGCGGCCCCTGCATTAACGCAGGCGAGCCGCTCATTCATCGGGATCCCGGGCGCTGTTCTGTAAATGGTGCCGCGAGCACGTGGCGTGAAAGGCGTGGTCTGGCGAACCTACACGGCACACACCCGGCGGTGTCAATGACCGTTCCCAGCATATGAATTGTTTGATGAAAGGGACCGTGACGGCTGTTGGCGACATTTTCTTAAACCTGCTTCACCGGCTTATGCCGGAGTCGTGGCCGACCTAGTGTGAAGGCATGGCCGAGTCCTCGAATACGCGTTCCCCGCTCGCCGGCGAGACGGAGGTGCGCAGCCGCACGCTTGTCGTCACCGCGCATCCCGACGATGTCGACTACGGCGCCGCGGGCGCCGTCGCCCGGTGGGTCGCCGAGGGCGAGGACGTCCGCTACTGCGTGGTGACCGACGGGGACTCCGGTCACTCCGACCTCGCGCTGCCCAAGGCCGAGGTCGCCGCCGCACGCCGGACGGAGCAGCAGGCCGCGGCACGGGCGGTCGGCGTCCGGCACGTGGATTTCCTGGGGCTTCCGGACGGGCGGTTGACACCGTCTCCGGCCCTCCGCCGCTGCTTGACCCGGGTGCTGCGCACGCACCGTCCACACCGGGTGGTGACGCATTCACCGGTACGACAGATCGACCGGATCCGCGCCTCCCATCCGGACCATCTCGCCGTGGGCGAGGCGCTGTTCAGCGCCGTATACCCCGATGCCCGCAACCCGCGGGCGTTTCCCGAACTCGCCGCAGGCGGGCTGGATCCGTGGCGGGTCGCCGAGATCTGGGTGATGACGGGGCGCGACTCGAACACGTACGTCGACATCACCGCCACCCTCGACGCCAAGTGCGCGGCACTGCGCTGCCATGCCAGCCAGCACGCCGATCCGGAGGCGCTCGACGCCGACGTACGACGGTGGGCGGCGACCATCGCCCGCGCCGGGCGGCTTCCCGAGGGACGGTACGCGGAGTCGTTCCGGGTGGTCTCCGCGGACTAGGACCGGTCCCTGGCTCGCGGAGACCACCTACGGCCGCTACCGCCCCGTCAACGCGTAGCGGCCGACCCGCTCGAACACCTGCAGCGACGCCGCGTCGTGGTGGTTGACCACGTTGACGTCGCGGAAGCAGCGGGCGAGCCTGCTGGACTCGACCACGGAGCTGGATCCGGCTGCGGTGTAGAGGATGCCGACGGCCTCCACCGCGTTCTTGGCCGCGGTCGCCGTGGCGAGCATGATCTCCGCGGTCAGCTCGTGCGGGATGTCGGCGTCCGTCGCCGCCACGCGCCAGATGTCGGCGGTGGCCGCGTGCAGGTAGGCGCGGGCCGAGCGCACCAGGGACCTGGCCGTACCCACCTTCTCCTGCACGGTGCCGCGCTCGCTGAGGGTCAGGTCGCTGCCGCGGGCGGTCTTCTTCTGCGCCAGCTCGTGGAAGCAGCCGATGGCGTCCTCGGCGATGCCGAGGGCCAGCGCACCCAACGGCGGATTGATGAAGTGCGCCATGGAGCTCCGGTAGAGCGGGCCGTCCACGACCAGTTCGGCGCCCGGCGCGATGTGCCGGTGCTCGGGGACGAAGACGTCAGTCACCCGGAAGCCGTTGCTCCCCGAGCCACGCAGGCCGACCGCGTTCCACTCGTGGATGACCTCGCTCTCCGCGGCCCGTACGAAGAAGATGTGCGCACCACTGCTGTCGGGTTCATCCGTGACGGAGGCGGAGCAGATGAGCCAGCTCGCCTCCGCGCACCCGCTGGCCAGCCGCCACCTGCCGGTGAGCCGGTAGCCGCCGTCGACCCGGACCGCCGTGCCTGCGGTGTGCAGCGATCCCGCGACCACGGTCAGCGGGTCGCCGAAGATCTCTCTGCCGCCGGCCTCGGGCAGCCGCGCCGCGAGCAGCGCCGAGTTGGCCCCGGCCATCATGGACCAGGCCACGGAGCCGTCGTGCCGGGCGATCTCCTCCACCACGTGCAGCATCACGGCGGGTGGCACCTCGTGGCCACCGAGGGACCGGGGCACCCACAACCGGTACAGCTCGGCGTCCCGAAGCCGCGCCACCAGGTCGGGTGGCAGGTGGCCCAGGGTTTCGACGGTGTCGCGGGCCTCCTGGATGGCGGGCACCAGCCCGGCCACCCGCTCCAGCCACGGCGTGATCCCGCCGGCTTCCTCCGGCAGCGGATTCATCTGAGGACCAACTCCTTATGAGGGGGTGAACAGTGCGTCGAGCGTGGTGATCCGGTGGGGGTCCGCTTCGGGGCGGTCACCCCGGCGGTCCAGGTGAAGCGCGGGCAGCCCGGCCGCGCGGGCGGCACGGACGTCCCACTCGTGGTTGTCACCGACCATGAGGACCGCGCCGGGCGGCTGCCCGAGCCGTGCACAGGCGCGCAGGAACGCGTCGGGGTCCGGTTTGGCGGCGGCCAGGTCCTGCGAGACGCAGACCACGTCGCAGAGGCCGAGCAGTCCGATCGCCCGCAGCTTCCCGGTCTGCCGCCCGGTGGAGCCGTTGCTGAGGACCCCGACGGCGAGACCTGCGGCGCGGACCCGGGTCAGGGCCCGGACGGCGTCCGGGTAGGGCCGGTAGGCCCGTTCGAAACTGTCGAGGTAGCCGGCGAAGACCTCCAGTAAGGACGGCTCGTCGACCGGGCGGTCGAGGGCGACGAGGAACTCCCGCAGCCGCCGCCTTCTGTGTTCGCTCCAGCTGATGGCTCCGCGATGTGCCGCGGGATAGTGCTCGCGTTCCAGCCTCCGCCACAGCTCCAGTACGTCGTCGGAGGGGTCGACACCCAGTTCGGGAAGCCAGCCCAGCAAGGCGTCCGTCACCGATCCGTCGTAGTCGAAGAGGGTGCCGTCGAGATCGAAGAGCACAGCTTTCACGGTATCCACAAGCAACACACTTAATCGAATCTTTCATCAGTCTTCGGCAATGCTGATACCACCGTCCAAAATGTGGACCCGGCGTGGACCTACCAGGAAACGGGCGCTAGATTCCCGTCATTACACCGCGCCAGGGGGAGTCGTGCAAGTCGATGTGAGAAGTCGGGACGGACCACGGTGTCTCTTTTGTTTTCCAGCCGCTATATCGCCCAGCCAGCTACTGGTCTCAACACCTAATTTCTACTTGTTGGCACCGGTCGGGCAGGTGGTCGAGGGCTACCTTTCCATCATGACGAGGGCATGCCATGACACGCCTTTTCGTCTGCGCTGTTTCGACGACGTTCTCGAGGAGTGGTTCCCCGAGATCGAGACGCTCCAGTCTCTGGTCACCGGCTTCTACAGCGACGTGTACGACGCGCCCCCCGTCTTCTACGAGCACGGTCGCGGCGGCGGCGGTGCGTCGGCGTTCGCCGAGGAGGACTACGCCTTCCATCCGCACCTGTGCTCGCTGCCCGGCTCGCTACGCATCCACGAGCCGCTGTCGGAGCTGTTCGCCTCATCCCCGGCACCGCTGCCGGGACTGCGCGAACAGATCGGCTTCCGGCCCTACATCTACGTCCACACGCCCTTCGACGCCGGTCACCAGGAGCCGCTCGCCTACTTCACCGCGGACGACCCGGCGGACGGGCGGGTCACGGGCTTCCGGCTGAAGAAGCTCCTCGTGGACGCGAACGGGCTGGACAGCGGATGGGACTGGCGCACCCATCCCGGCGAGAGCGAACTGAACTCGCTGATCGAGCGATTCACCGACTGGTACACGAGCAAGTTCCGCCACTACTGACGTCCGCTCGGTGCGCCGCTCGGCGGCACAACCCGATCGACCCGAGGAGTCTTCGTTGTTGTTCCAGAACGGCAAGCAGGAGCGTCTTGACCGCACCTACCTGGAGACCGAGACCGAGCGGCTGGACCGTAAGGTGGCCAAGGAGGGCTTCGCGAGACTCGCCACCCCCGAGCGCTATCTGTTCGCCCGTGGCCTGTCCGAGCTGCCGATCGAGAGTCTCGATGAACTCGGCTCCCTGACGCCGATGGTGAAGAAGGCCATCCAGCGCCTCGACAAGACCGACAACCGCACCTACGCCCGGGTGTCCGCCAACCTGCTGGCTCTCACGGTGGCGGACGGCTCCATCTACGACCTGGACCGCAGCCCGCTGGAGGACGGTCCCGCGGCGATCTTCGTACCCAACGTCGGCGGCCAGTACCCGGTGCGCGGCGGCACGGTCGGCAACCGCTCGCGCCGCGTCCTCGGCATCCAGCCCCCGATCGGTTCGTTCTACGTGGCGTCCTGGTTGGGCCTGCTCGGCGTGGAGGTCAAGGCCTTCAACCTGGAACTCGGCGACTCGGAGTTCGAGGCCTGCGAGGCGGCCCTCGACCAGTTCGGGGAGCGCTGCTACTTCCTCTTCTCGACCTCGAACTTCTTCACCCAGACCGAGATCGAGTCGATGTACTTCCTCAACCAGCAGTGCCGCCGGCACGAGGAGCGCGGCTACGTGCCCCGCCTGGTCGGCGCCGGCTACAGCTCGTACTTCTGCCGCCGGGAATACCTGGAGTACACCCCGCTGGACGTCGTCGTCGGACCGCACGGCGAGACCAGCGAGGCGGACATGATCTTCTCCTCCGCGTACGAGGGGCCCCGGGACAACCGGCCCGCCCTGGAACTCTTCCGCGACATCCCCAACCTGCACCTGGCCGACCGGACCGGCGACGCCGTGCGGGTACACGACACCCGGGTCGTCAAGCTGACCGAGTTCGAGCGCCGGGTGTTCTCCGGCGGCCTCGACGTCAAGCTCATGGAGCTGGACACGAAGTACTGGACGCCCACCAACATCATGGACGTCTGCGCTCCCGACGACCTCAACATCCCGCTCGAACTCGCCGAACTTCCGCAGATCGACGCGGGGGCGAGCACCGACGAGTCCGGCCGGGAGACCGGCGCGCGGGCCCGCTCCACGCTCAGCCTGAGCAACTACGTGCACCGTCCGAACGCCATCAAGATGATGACGGTCTTCGGCAGCTGTCCCCGGGCCTGCGAGTTCTGCCAGCTCACCCAGTGGGGCGAGCAGCTCTACTTCTACGACGGCAGCGAGGCCGTGCGCGCCATGAACCGCGCCGCGGCGGCCTACCCCGATCTCCAGATGTACATCTTCGAGGACGACGACTTCCTGCTGCGCCGTTCACACGTCGAGTCCCTGATCTCGGCGCTGCGCGAGAACGAGCCGACCCAGGGCAAGACCATCTACGTCTCCACCGTGCCGATGGAGGTGGATCCCGACATCATGCTCGACCTGCGCGACGTCGGCTTCCGGGCCATGCTGCTCGGGCTGGAGACCCCGGTGGAGCGGGTCGCCCGCCAGATCGGCAAGTTCAAGCCCCGCTACAGCTGGGAGCACATCCTCGAGGCACCCAAGATTGGCCACGACGCGGGTCTGCACATGCGGATCACCGCCATCCCGTTCTATCCGCTGGTGCAGGAAGGCGACCTCGCCGGCGTCCTCAACGGCCTACTCGACTTCATCACCTACAAGACGGGCATCTCCGTCGCAGTGCACCCGCTGGTCAAGGCGGCACCCGGCATCGACCTGACCAAGCACGGCGCCCACCAGGTGACGACCAAGCCGTACACCCTGCCCGACGGCTCCGGCCGCTCGATCGATCTCCTCCAGTACGTCATGCCGGACGATCCGATCGTCTCGGCAGTGGCCCTCGAAGCTATCCGGACCACCGCGGACCGGGTGGACTCGATCGTCGAGACGCTGGGCACCAACGGTGGTGACCACCCGTCCGCGCTCGGTGTGGTGGCCCTTTTCGCCAGCACCGTCGAAGCCTGGCGGCGGACGCCCGGGCGCACCATCGACGACGAGGTGCTCGACGCCCTCGACCTCCGGCTCAAGGCGGCGATCGACCAGATCACCTTCAAGCACCGGGCGATGACCGACGTGCACCGGGTGCTCCGGGACCAGGGGCGGAATCCCCGTGCCCTCACGGACTACCTCAACGAGGAGAACGCGCCGTACCTGCACCTCGGACTGCGGATGGCTGCGGACTTCGGCACCCCCGAGGAGGCCTTGGCCGCCGCCCGGATCGCGACCTTCGCGCAGGCCGAGGGCTTCACCGACTGGACGGTCCAGCACAGCCTGCGCTACGCCCTCAAGCGCCGGATGCCCGAGGACGTCCAGCGCGAGCTCACCACCCTGGTGGATCGTCTGGGCGAGCCGGTCCGGCCGGTCATCGAGCAGCACGCCCCCAAGCTGCTGCGCCTGGCCCAGGCGTAGGAAGCCCGGTGGGTGCCATGGCCCGGAGCGGTGGAAGTTGGCAGTCGGAGCGGGATCGCATCGCGCACGAGTGCGAAGGGATCCGCTCCGAGGTCAGCACCCAGGTCCGGGCGGCGATGGTGGCGGCCGGGCTGCCGGCCGCCACCAACCCGCCGCTCGTCGACCGCTGGTACGACACGTGGATCGACAAGGCCGCCGACGAACAGTGGTACCTGAGTCTGGCCGACGACGAGCGCGGGTCCTTCGTCCGCGTCGAGGGTCTGCCGGAGCTGGCCGCGGCGGCCCGTACGGACCGTCCCGTACTGCTCGTCGGTGCGCACCTGCACGCCCACACGGTGGGCCCGGTCCACCTGGACTTCCTCGGGCTGCGCCAGACCATCCTCGTCCACGAGGCGATGCTGCCCGTGATGCGCCACTACGGGCTCCGCAACTCCACGTGGACCACGCCCGGCCGAGGCTTCAGCCTGTCCTTGCGCGCCGCGCGCGACCAGGGCGGGCTGTTCGTCAGCTACGCCGATGTCGGCGTCGACGGTCTTCCGCTGCTGCCGGGGCCGGACGAGGAGAGCGCCCCGGCTCCCGTGCCACGCATGGTCAGCCTCGCCCGGGCACAGGTGTTCACCTGGCGGGTGACACCCGAGGACGGAACGGGTGGGCGCCGCCTGCTGCTGCGGCTGCGACGACGTGCGCCGTGGGAGGCGGGTGAACAGTCGGCGGACGAACCGCGCGCGTGGGTGCGCAGGAGCCTGCTGGCCCGGCCCGAGACGTGGATGCTCTGGCGGCAGGTGCGTACGACAGCGTCACGCCCCCTGAGCCTGCGCTGGCCGGGCACCGGCGACGCGTCCGTCGCTTCCTGACCCGGGCTTCGCCTGCTCGACAGACCCTACCGAGAGAGAGCGCTCGATGACCATCACCGATAGCTGCACCAGGGCCGAGCTGCTGGCCTCGATGGACGAGCAGCGGAGGCGGATCGAGTCCGTCGCGTCCGTCGTCGACGAGATCGCCGACCTGCCGACCGGGGTGGGCACGTGGACCGTCCGGGACACCCTCTGCCACCTCGCCGTCTACTATCCCGAACACGAGGTGGACGAGCAGATGGCCAAGCTGCGCCGGCTCGCCGCGGCCGGCAGCACGAACCGTCGGCCGGACTTCGACATCGACGCTGCGAACGCTGAACGACTGCGCGCCTACGAGGGCGTACCGGTGTCCAAGATCCTCGACATCGTCACGAGGGCCCGACGCCGCATCCGTGCCGAGGTGGAGGCCCTCGACGACGCATTCCTGGCGCTCCCCGTGGCCGGCACGGCCTGGGGCGATGTCGTGCCGGTGGGCCGCGTCGTCGCGGAGTCGACCTGCACGCACGACGAGGGGCATCTGGACGAGATCGTCCGGGCCGTCCGGGCCCACGACGCGGCCCTCGGGGCCATCCTGTCGTGACCACGCGCCTGACCCCCGAGGCGCTCGACGCGGCCATCCTTTCGGCCCTGCCCGGATCCGAGATCGGCGCGGACGAGGAACTGACCATCGAACCGGTGGACGGTGCGCCACACGTGTGGCGGGTGCGCCGCGCCGCAAACGCGTCCGGCCCCGGCCGCCCGGCGCGGCCGAGCAACCTGATCGTCAAGTTCCCGCCGGCCGACGACGGCGTGCGCGCGTTCAAGGAACGCCTCGGTCTGCCGGCCGTGGAACGTCACGTGCACAGCCCGGACGGCGTCCACGGCACCGAACTGCTGCGCCTGCCGAGGCTGCGCGGCTGGGGCCCTGCGACCCGCGGGACCTCTCTCGTCCTGGTCCTCGACGACATGGCCGAGGGAACCCTGCCGCCCCGCGCCGTGCTCTCCGCCGCCGACAGCGAGCGAGCGGTCCGGGCCCTCGCCTCGTTCCATGCCCGCTGGTGGGACCGCGTCCCGGACGAGTGGCGGTGGCTGCCCGACGAGGCCGCCCCGGCCCGCGCGGACTTCTTGGTGGGAACCTTTCGCTCGGCGGGACTCTCCGCCGTCGCCGAGGCGAGCTGGTTGCCCGCCGAGGTGCGGTCCGGCTCCGCACGCCTCGCCGAGCGGGCGCCGGCCCTGCTGCGGGCGCTGAGCGCGCCCCCCGTGACCGTCGTCCACGGTGATCTGCACTCGGGCAACGTGCTGTTCCCCGCCGATCCGGCGGAGCCGGGAATCCGGGTGATCGACTGGGAGGCCGCGACCCGTGCCCGCGGACCGCTGGACCTGGCCTTCCTCGTCGCCAACAGCGAGGCCGACGACGTGGAACTGCTCGAGCTCTACCGGAGGGAGCTGACTGTCGCGGTGCCTGGCATCACTGCCGACGTGCTGCTGAGCGACTACCGCTGTGCTCTGCTCTACCACTACCTGCGCCGGGTGGCGCTGCGCACGGCCTACGGGGCGGGCGTCCCCGACGACGCCGCCGTCCGCCGGGCCACGGCGGCCCTGGTGCGGCATCACGCCTTCGACGAACTCGATGCGTTGTGAACGACCCGCAGGATTCCCGCAAGGCGGCATCGGCGGCCAGGGGTGACCGTCCCCGCACCGGCGGGGCCAGTTCCACCGCGCTGGGCAACGCGTTCATGCGAGCCTTCCACACCGCTCACGAGCCAGCGCCGGTCCACGTCGACCCGGTCGCCGCGCAGCTGCTGAGCGAGCAGGAGTGGGCCTTCTTCCGCGGGAGCGTCCTCGGCTCGTCGGCGGTACGCGGTCCGCAGGCCGACCGGAACCCGGAGGGCGCCATCCGCTGGTGGATGCGCGCCGGTTCGGTGGCGGCGCCGCACGTGCTGCTGCGCGGCCGTCACACCGAGGATGCCCTGCGCCGCGCCTGCGGCCGTGGAGCGCGGCAGTACCTGCTGCTCGGCGCGGGCTTCGACAGCTTCGCGCTGCGCCGACCGGAGTGGGCGGAAGGGTTGACGGTGTACGAGATCGATCAGCCGGCCACGCAGGAACTGAAGCGGGCCCGGGTGGCCCGGCTGCGCCCCGACGGAGTGACCGGGCTGCGGATGGTCCCGGCGAACCTCGCCGAGCAGCGGCTCGACGAGGTGCTGCGGAAGGTTCCCGGGCTCGACGGCACCCGGCGCACCTTCGTGGCGTGGAGCGGGGTCACCTACTACCTGCAGGAGCAGGCGATCTCCGCCACCCTGGAGGCGCTCGGCGGGTTCTTCACCGCTGGGCTGACCGTCGTGCTCGACTACTGGGAGGCGCGGCATCTCGCTGAGCCTCGGGACGCAGCCGTCGCGAGCATGGCGGCGAGCGTACGACGCAACGGCGAACCCTTCGTCTGGGGCTCCTCGCCCCGGGAACTGGCCACCCTGGCCAGCTCCACGGGATACCAGGTGCTGGCCGATGTCAGCGCGGTCGAGGTGGCGAAGGATTGTCAGGCGAGGGGCGCCGTCGCCCTCTCACCGCACCCCATCGGCCGGTTTGCGGAGTTGGAGGGGTGAGGCCATGACGGCACCGCGGCGGTGGACGCCTGGCGAGCAGGTGCTGGTGCAGGAGGTCTGGCGGGACCGGGTGTGGTCCGCGCGGCCGATGACGGCGGTGCGGGACGACGGCGATCTCCTCGTCTTGTGGATGCCGGCGGGCACCGAGTGGCGGGCACCCGACTCCCCGCCGGAGAGGCCGGCTCCGGCCGACCGGGGCGAGCGGATCGCCGAGTGCCTCGTCCGGTCGGACTGGGTGCACATCGACCGGGTCTGGCGGATGAACACCCTCTGGCTCATGCCGCACGGCCTGCACCACGTGGTCTGGGTCTGCTGGGATCGGGAAGGCGCGCACCTCGGCTGGTACGTGAACTTCCAGCGCCCGTACGTCCGTGCGGGCGCCACCGTCCAGTACATGGACTACGCCCTTGATCTCCGGGTCGCCCCGGACGGCACGGCGACCTGGAAGGACGAGGGCGATCTCGCCCAGTTGACGAGCCGGGGTCTGGTGCCGCCGGAGAGCGTCCGGTCGATGCGCGCCGAGGGAGTGGCACTGAGCCGGGCGGCCCTGCGGCGCGATCCCCCGTTCGACGTGCGCTGGACCGACTGGCGTCCCGACCCGAACTGGCCGGTGCCCCACCTCGACCCGCGCTGGTCCCTGCCAAGACTCGGCGTCGGCGAGCACTCCGGCTGAGACCGGACCTGCATCGCCGGTCGGACCGGCGAGGCCGGACGAGGGGAACGGCCTGATCGGAGCAGGGGGCGAGGGTGCGGTCCGGTCAGTGCACCGAGGCGACGAGCGCATCCCGCGCCTCCCCACCCCCGCCGCAGGCGAAGGTCTCGCGGAACACGCTGCGGGCCGCACGCACCAGAGGCGTGATGTCCGAGGTACGCCACAGCAGGCTGATGGCATGTCTGAGCAGCGGAGCCGCGAAGGGCCGGACGCTGATCGGCGCGCGGCTCGCCCTGGCGGCCATCCTCGGCACGCAGGCGACGCCGACCCCGCTGCCGGCGAGGGCGCACGCCATCGCATAGTCCGCCGTCTCGAACGCGACCACCGGAGGGGGCATCGAACGGCTCGCGAACAGCGCCTCCAACGCCTCACGCGAAGCCAGGCCACGCCGCCCGATGATGAGGGGAAAACCCGCCAGCGCTGTCCAGTGCAGGGGCATGCGCTCCGCCGTCAGGGGATGCCCCTCGTTGGCGACCAGGAGCAATTCTTCCTCGAGGAGCACCTCCGAGCTCAGCCCCGCCGGCACGGAAGGTGGTCGACCGTGGATGTACGAGGGGGTGAGCAGGAGATGGATGTCGCCCTCGGCTAATCGCTCGAACCCGTCGGCATGGTCGAACTCCTGCATGGACAGGGCGATGGTCGGGTGCCTGCGGCGCAACTCGGCCAGGACGTCGGGCAGGAACTGGGTCTCGCCCGTGGTGAAGGTGCCGATGCGCAGTTGCCCTTCCGACACTTCGAGGAACTGCATCAGGTCGGTCTCGGTGGCCCGCAGGATCGCCTCGATCTCGCGCGCCCGCTGCACGAGCAGCTCACCGGCAGCGGTGAGCCGCGCGCCCCGGCGGTGCCGTACGAGCAACTGCATTCGAACTTCCCGTTCGAGCTTGGCCATTTGTTGGCTCAAGGCGGGGGCCGTATAACCGAGTCTTGACGCGGCCGCAGAAATCGAACCGGTTTCCGCCACCGCGACGAGCGCGAGCAGTCGGCTGAGATCCTGCACTATTCCTCCATTTGAGCAGCGGAATGCACCTCCTGAGGGCACACGTGACGACCGAATTGCCATCGGGCATTCGGCAGGGAGGCGTCAACGACGTACGAAGGCTGACCGCGCGCTCACGGCATGGAATGGCCGTGGTCGACGTCTGGTCTCGCGGTGATTCCGCACAACGACATGTCCACGTAGCGCCCCCGTATCAGTGAACGTTCGCCCTGACGGGCAGTCGGCCTGCCAGGGCTACTCCCGGTAGTCTCCAGAGCACGCCCGGCCGGCGCAAGACGATCCAGCCGACGTCTCGCGTTTCGAGATTTCAAGGTGGCGACCACCACCTGCCGACCCGGACGCCGCAGAACGGGGCACCGACCGACCGTCCAGGCACGACGGAGGGCTGCCCGACGGACTCGTGTGCGTGGGTCGACGTCTGGGCGGCGTCGACGCCGGTCAGATTTTATTAGCCACTCGAAGAGGGCCGCTTGACATTGACGTCCATCCTTCGCCTGTTGAGCGCGGACCGGTCGCCGAATCGGCTCGTACAGCCGTAGACCGCAGCCCGGCTCGGCGAGTCGACCACTCGCCGCGAACGGACGCCATTCCTGTCGACGGAATTGGGCCCCTGCGGCCAGTCACAGCCGAGCAGGCATTCCAAAATTCACAGTGCCCGGTCAGGCGGGACTCAAGGCACCCCGGAGCGCGTTGTCCCGGCTCGAAGCGCGGCCGGCGTTGGGGGTCAGTCGGCACGGGTGGTGCTTGGTGTGTCGCCGACGGCGCGTCGATACCGGTCGGCAAGCATCCTGAGGTGACCGAGGAGCTCCGGCGGCTCAATGACCTCGAAGTCGGCGCCGAGCAGACCGAACCAGACAGCGAGTTGCTCGAGGTTGTCAGATCCTGTGCGCACCCTGCAGCGATCTCTACCGATAAATTCGACGGGCCCTACTGCTGGTGGGAGTCTTTCGACGACGACTTCGGCGGGCAGGTGCACGATGATTGTCGCCCGGCGTCGCCACACGGCTCGGCCGATCCCGCGCATGACGTATGCGCCGACGTCCGGGTCCGGCAGCGGCCGGGCGAGAAACCGAGGCCCGTGCGGTAGACGCAAGGTCATACGGTCGACGCGGTAGGTGCGCCAATCTTCCCGCTGGATGTCCCAACCGACGAGGTACCAGCGTCTCCCCCAGTTGACCAGGCGGTAGGGCTCGGCCTCACGGCGAGACTCTGAGGCGTCGTGGGAGCGGTAGTCGAAACGCAGTCGTTGCCGGTCTCGGCACGCTGCGGCGATCTCGCTGAGCGTCGTTGCGGCAACCCGCTGATTGTCGTCGCCTGCCGAGACCGCGACACTGTAGGTCTGTAGCGCGTTGATTCGGTTCCGCAGCCGGGTTGGCAGCACTTGTTCGAGTTTCGCCAAGGCTCGGGCGGAGGATTCCTCGATGCCGGCTACGGACGGCGTGGCGGTGCGCAGTCTGATGGCGATGGCGACGGCGTCCTCGTCATCGAGCAGTAGCGGCGGGAGGACTGCGCCCGCGGCGAGGCGGTAGCCGCCGTCGGTGCCGAACGTGGCGTGCACCGGGTAGCCGAGAGCGCGGAGACGCTCGACGTCGTTGCGCACGGTTCTGGTGGTCACGTTCAGCCGCTCGGCCAGCTCGGTGCTGCTCCACCTGCGTGAGGTTTGCAGGAGAGACAGCAGCCGGAGCAACCGCGCCGATGTTTCCAACATGCTGGAAGTTTCCCACCCCAGTAGGAAACTGATGTTCCTACTTCGATGCCAGAGTCTGCGGCATGGACAACACGACGCCACCGCTGGCTCGGACTCTTTGCTGTCCTCGCGGCGATGATCATGAACTTGCTCGATGCCACTGTCGTCAACATCGCGGCGCAAGCGATCAGAGCGGATCTTGGCGGGTCACATGCGAGCGTGCAGTGGATCGCCGCAGCCTGCACCTTGGCATTAGCTGGAGGCCTGCTGACAGGCGGGCGCCTGGGCGACATATTTGGCCGCAAGGTGCTTCTGCTGGTGGGCGCCGCCGGTTTCGTGGCCGCCTCCCTGGCCTGTGCGGCCGCGTGGTCGCCCGACACTCTGATCGCCGCCCGGACGGTGCAAGGCCTGTTCGCCGCGTTGATGATTCCGCAGGCCTTCGGGTTGGTCCGGACCTCTTCCCGCCCGAGGAGATCGGGAAGGCGCGTTCGGCACGTTGGGCCCCGTGATCGGCCTGTCGGCCCTGGCGCGTCCATCGTCGCGGGGTTGCTCATCAACGCAGACCTGTTCGCTCTCGGATGGCGCCTGGTGTTCCTGATCAATGCTCCGATTGGCGCGTTCACCGGCTACCGAAGAAGGCACGTCAAACAACCATGGCGGAGGTGAATCAGGAGCAGCTCGCGAGCATCTGACAGCAAGCCGAGACCTAATCCCACTCAGACCTCACCATTTTCTGGAGTAATCAATGATCCTCGTGACTGCGGCTACGGCACCCGTGGGCCGGTCCATCGTCGAGCAGCTGGTGTCGATCGGTAAGCCTGCACGGGCCCTGACTCGTGATCCGCAGCAGGCGGATCTTCCTGCCGGCGCTGAGGTCGTCGCCGGCGACATGAAGGACCCTGGGACTCTGCCGGCTGCGGTGAGGGACGTCGACGGGATCTTCGTCCTCGCCATGGGCCCTGGGGTGCCGGAGCTCATCGAGGCCGCGAAGAACGCCGGTGTCAAGCGCGTGGTGTTCCAGTCCACGGCGGAGATCGACGACAACGCGGAGCAGCAGCCCAACGACATCGCGGCGTTCCACCACGGAATCGAGCAGGCGATCATCGACTCCGGGATGCAGTGGACCTTCCTGCGACTGGACATCAACTCCGCCGACGCGCTGCACTGGGCATTCGACGTCCCTGGACAGCTCGCGGCCGGTGACGTCGTTCGAGGCCCCTACGCTGACGCAGCAGGCTCCCCGATTCACCCCGCTGACCTCGCCGGGATCGCTGTGGCAGCGCTGACCCAGGACGGGCACAGCGAGCAGCGTTACCACGTCACCGGACCACAGTCGCTTACCCACCGGGAGCAGATCGAGCTGATCGGCAGGACGCACGGCCGTGAGCTGCGATACGAGGAGATCGATCCCGCGACCGCGCGGGCGGAGATCGCCCCGCACGCGCCTGCTGACCTTTTGTTCGCCACTTGGGAGACGCACGTCAACAAGCCCGCGCCGGTCACGGACACCATCGAGCGCGTGACCGGCCGGGCGCCGCGCAGCATGCGCGAGTGGGCCGAAGCGCACGCTCGTGTCGGTTCGGATCGGTAGCTCGTGTCCCACGTGATTGGATCGCGCCGACTCGGGCGCACAAACCGTGCCCCCGAGTCGGCGCGACAATCGGCAGCCCGCTACCGGCGGCCGAACTTGACACTCACCTTTGCTACTGGTCAGGCGGGTACGAACTGCCACTGTTGGTTGGTGCCGTTGTTGGCGGTCCATTGGACGACTTGGGCGCCGTCACTGGTTGAGGCGGCGTAGACGTCGGCCACCAGTGCGTTGGCCTGGTTGACGATGGTGTAGTAGCCGTTACCGGTGGGTCGCAGGTACCACGTCTGGTTGGTGCCGCCGTTTGCCGACCACTGCTGCAGTTGCAGGCCGGTCGTGGTGCTGGCGCCGTTGACGTCGAGCACCTTTCCCGAGGCGGTGTAGCGCAGGGTGTAGGCGTCCTGCGTGGCGTTGATCGTCCAGGTGGGGGTGCCGCTCTGCTGGATCGCCTTGGCGCCGTCGGCGGTGGAGTTGCCGGCGATGGCCAGGGGTTTGCCGCTGTTGCGGTTGACGATGCGGTAGGTGCCGGGAGTGGGCCCGGTTCCACCGCTTCCACCGAGGTTGAGGTATTCGACCGAGTCGGTGAAGGTGGTGCTGCCGGACTTGGTGGTCGACAGTTGCAGGTACACGCGGCTGCCGGTGGCGGGGGCGGTGAAGGACACCGGTTGGGTGACCCGTGAGCCGAGTGGGATGGTCAGGGTGGTGTTGCCGGACGCGACGACCGCGCCGGTCGGGCTGTCGAGCCGGGCGGTCCAGGCGAAGCCCACCGACGTGTTGGTGAAGTCGTCGTTGAACACGGTGATGGTGCGGGTCACCGTGGCGTTGCGGGCGTAGCTGGGTACCGCCTGCGGTAGTGGGAAGGTGCCGTTGGAGTCCGAGTTGCCGGAGGCGGACCAGTACGGGAGGTCGACCGCGGCCACCGGGTTGAACGCCGCCTGCACACGCTGGATCTGCGGGTTGCTCCACGGGTCGGGCAGGTTGTCCGCACCGTAGATGGGGTGACCACCCTCCTCCGGGGTGAAGTCGGTGCTCCGCACGCCGGGCACGACGCTGGCCCAGGCGGACAGCAGCGTGTACGGACGCAGGTCGGTGGCGCCCTTGCCGCGCTTGGCCAGGGTCGCCGTGGCGAACCACTCGAAGCCCTGCTTGTTGTTGCACGCCGGCCAGATGTACTCGCCCTCGCCGTCGGGCCGCCCGTTCACGGTGATCAGGCCCTCCCCGTACCTGCCGAAGCCGTCGACGTAGTGCGGGATCACCGCGAAGTTGGCGTACGTCATCCCGGGATACAGGCTGACATTCCCGCCGACGCCCACCTCGGCGATGATCGGCCGGGTGCCGTCGGCGCCGTTCATCGCCGCGTACAGCTCCTTCTCGAACTGTTCGGAATCCTGGCCGCTCTGGTTCGGCTCGTTGTTCTGACTCCAGCGGATGATCGCGGGGTGGTTGCGGTCGCGCAGGACCAGCGCACGGGCGTGGTTGACCATGTTGTCGTGCCCGACGGACTCCTTCCACTCCTGCGAGGACTGGGAGCCGCGAATCGCGACCTCGTCGATGATCATCAGGCCCATCTCGTCGGCGACGTCCAACATGTACGGGCTTCCGGGCTCCTGGTGGATGCGCACCACGTTGTAGTTCAGCCGCTGGTAGTTGTCCACCGCCTGCGGCCAGCCGCCGTTGCCGGACGACGGGGGCAGGAAGCCGGGCAGGGTGTGGTACGCGTCGCCCTTGCCGCCGTTGTTGATCCGGTCATAGTCGGCACCCTGGAGGTTGTCGCCGCGGAAGTTCACCCGCACGCCGTTGAGGTAGTAGTAGTCACCGTTCTGGGTGGCCTCCCGGAACCCGAATCGGTACTCGGCGTCGCTCGTCCGGCCGTCGTCGGTGGCGGCACGCACCGTCAGCCCGTGCAGCTGCGCCCGGTACCCCGACCGGTACGGCACGTTGGGCCACCAGTACGAGGTGCTGTCGAGGTTCCACGCGACCGGCCCGACGGTCACGGTCACGGTCGAGCGGGCCGCCACGGTGACCGTACGGCTGGGCAGTTCCGGGTAGCTGAAGGCCGTTCCGTTCTTGGACGCCAGCGACCCGGTCAACGTCACCGACCGGGAACTGCCCGACGTGTTGCGCACCGTCACGTCGTAGGTCAGCGTCTTGTTCGCCACCGACGTACGCACGAATGTATCGCTGACGTACACCGCCGGGTACACCCGCAGGAACGCGGACCCGAAGATCCCCTGCGGTACCGCCTCGGACCACGTGGCGGCGTCGGGCACCAGGTACCGGCCGTTGGATGCCTTCAACGCGCCGCGGCCCTTCACGTTCACGGTGATCGTGTGGGTGGTGCCGGGCGCCGCGTAGGCGCTGATGTCGAAGTTCGACGGGGTGAACGCCGTCGTCTGGGTCGCGACCACGCGGCCGTCGACCGACAGTGTCGCCTGGTGGTTGACGGCGCCGAACTCGATCCAGGTCGACTGCGGCTGCCCCGAGTCCGGCACCGTGATGCTGCGCGAGTACACCGCCTCGGTCACGTCGGTGAAGCCCTGCTTGTACCAGCCACCACCAGGCACCGCGATCGAGGTCGTTCCCCGACCCGCGGGCGTGAAGGCCCACGTCCCGGCCAGATCGACCGAGGCGATCGCGCCGTTACCGGCCGCCACACCATCAAGTCCGGCGGCCGCGACACTCTGCGTCACGACCGGCGCGGCCAGGGCCGGCCCCGGGGTCGCCAGGGTCAGGCCACCCAGCGTCAGAGGCAGGCCGAGCGCCACAGTCGCGGCCAGCCCTCTGGCCAACGCCGACAATCGGCCACCCCAGTGGACGTTCGTGTGATGCACGGTTACCTCCTGTGACTCATCCGCCAGCTCTGCAACACCGGTTCAGGGCATGGACTCAAGGCCGATGCACGAATCGATTCGACAAGTCTGCCGGCGTCGCCGACCACCCGGGAAGGATGGTTGCGGCCCGAATACATAGATATGCATTAATGGGTGCATCGAGCGTGAAGTCAAGGTTTCAGGACGGTTACTTCCTGCTCCTGACGCCTCGCAAGCTCCGAGTGGCCGCCGACGAGTACGACCCTTCCGGAGTGCTAGGGCATCGCGCTCAGACATTCCGTGTCGCCGGCCCACCGACGCTGCGCTGATCGAGTAGCGAACCGATTCGCCCCCGTGACCCCCGGCCGCGTGACACGCTGAAGGCGTGGCCGGCACTGTGGCCCTCGGCGAAGTCGGCGGGCGGCGCGGCCTGACTTGTTCGGTTCGAAACGGAAGTTAGGGTGTTGGTGAGGAACGTGCTTCGCCAGCGTCACGGGCGGGTTACGGGCTCTTGATGGCGGGTGTCTGACTGCGTAGACATGACTACGCAATCATACAGGACTATGGCCGACGATGGGAGCTGCCGTGACGCGACTGGCGAGGCCGGGTGGAAGCCCTCCGACGCCGCGCAGCGTGGACGTCGCGCGGCTGGCCGGCGTTTCCCAGAAGACGGTGTCCAGGGTCCTCAACGACGAGCCGTATGTCTCGGCCGACGTGCGCCGGCGGGTCCTGGACGCCGCCGAGGAGCTCGGCTACCGGCGCAACCAGGCGGCCCGGGCGCTGGCGTCCGGGCGGACCCGGTCGATCGGCGTGGTGACGCTCGGCAGCGCCTTGTACGGGCCGGCGTCGTGGCTCATGGGCATCGAGCGGGCGGTCCGGGAGGTGGGCTACACGCTGCGGTTGGCCGACACGATCGAGGGCGACCCGGGCGGCATCGCGAGCGCCCTGGCGTCGCTGCTGGACCAGGGCGTGGACGGCGTCGTCATCTCCGAGCCGATCGACGAGGGCGTCGGCCTCATCAGCGTCGACGTGCCGGTCCTGGTCCTCGGCGCGCCGCCCACCTTCGCCGCGCCGCAGGTGGTGACCGCCAGGGTCGGCGCGGGCCGGCTCGCGCGGGCCGCGACCGAGCACCTGCTGGAGCTGGGGCACGCGACCGTCCATCACCTGGCCGGCCCGCAGCGGTGGTATTCGGCACGGGACCGTCTCGCCGGCTGGCGCGAGGCGCTGCGAGCCCATGGCGCGGACGAGCCGCCGGTCGTCGAGGGCGACTGGTCGGCCACGTCCGGCTACGCGGCGGGCCGGGAACTGGCCGGCGATGGCACCGTGACCGCGGTGTTCGCCGCGAACGACGACATGGCGATCGGTCTCATCCGCGCGCAGCTCGAGGCCGGGCGCCGCGTGCCCGAGGACATCAGCGTCGTCGGATTCGACGACATCCCGGTCGCCGCCTACGTCACTCCCCCGCTCACCACCGTGCGGCAGCGGTTCGACGAGGTCGCGCGGCAGGGCCTCGCGCTGCTGGTACAGGTCATCGAGAAGCCGGACGTCGAGCTTCCACCGGCGGCCGACCAACCGGTCGAGCTCGTCGTCCGCGCCTCGACGGCGCCACCACCGCCCCGGCCGATCCCGGGACCTGGCCGCCGGGAGATTCCCCATGCCCACGGTGGCCCGCACGGTCAGCCCGCCGGCAGCGAAGTCCCATCCACCCGGCCCTGATCAGCGTCGAACTGTCCACCTACGGCGGCACGTCACCCGAGGCCCGCACCGGCCGTCGCTGAGGAGCGGCGCCATCCAGGGTTCGAATTCGATCGAGGGCTACCAGGTGCCTCTGGACGACGCCGCCGCGGCCGTCGCCGGCGACGAACCGGTAGAGACCAACCCGCAAACCTGGGAGGTCATCACCGGCTACCGCGACGCCCTGACCTACGTGCAACAACTCGCCCGCTCACGCGAGTTCACCTGGCAGCAAACGTGTCCGAGACACGGCCCGTTGCCCCACCGCCGATAACGCTCAGTGCGATTCTGAAGCTCGCACAAGCCTAGCCGTGGTGGTGACCTCCGAAGAGGTCACCACCACGGACCCGCTGGTCACGGTGCCTGCGGCGGGATCGCACCAGGTAGTCAGCGACGGTGGATGGGAACTCCCGGCCTACAGGTCGGCCTTCGTCACGCGGGAGGACTCGTACGTCGTAGAGGCCTGAGGGAGGCCCGGCACGGTGGAGACGTCCTTGACGAGCATGCCGGTCGTGGCGTCGATGGTCAGCACCTCGCTGCCCTCGCCGCCGAACACCTCGGGGCCGGCGGTGATCGTCAGTGTGGCCTTGCCGTGGGTGGTCGAGTTCTTGACGCTGACCGCGGAGATGGTGGACAGCAGACGCAGCACACCGGCCCGGACCTGCGTGTTGCCGTCGCCAGCGGACAGTGCTTCGGTGCTGTACGTCCACAGGGCGTTGTCGAAGTGCCGCTGAACGGCCTGGGGGCTGTACGGCTTCGGCTCGGCGTTACCGCCCTTCTGCCTGATGATCACCTGGGCATCCGCCTGCTGCTTGTCCCACACCGCCTTCTGCGCTGCGGGGTCAAGGCCCACCAGCGGATCGTTGGCTGCCTTGAGCATCTGGGTCCGGCCATCGGCCGGGCTGCTGTCCGCTGCGGCGACGGCCGCCTTGAGGAGCGGAGCGTAGCCACCGTCCGTCATCTGGTCCTGGTGACGGGCGATCGCACGCTTGATGTCCTTCACGCTGTTGCCCGTATAGATCGCGTGACCGTCGGTGTACAGCGTGTAGACGACCTGCATGGTCTTGGTGCCGTTGACCTGCGTCGCCTTCACCAGCCACGCGTCGCCCCCCGACGGGGTGACCGTCTTGATGGACCCGGCCAAGATCATCAGCGGCGCGGGCTCGGCGGACCCGTTGACGGTGGTCGAGCCCGAGGCGGCGGCCGCCGAATCGTTGCCGGCCTCCGTGTCCCCGGTCGCCGACAAGTTGAGCACCACAGCGACAGCTGCCGCGGCGGCGGTAACCGCAACTCCGGCACCGATGCCCAATCGACCCGCGATACCGATCCTGCGGCGGCGCTGAAGCGCCGGGCTGGATTCGTGGTCCCGCGTGGTTGTCGTCGTTTCCATGGTTGAAGTCGCCTCCATAGTCGTGTCTTCCGCTGATATCGCGCCCAGCAGCCGCACGGTTCCGGGGTCGGCCATAGCCGCCCGCAGCACCGCCCGCGCCCGCTGATACGCCTCCGGGCGCAGTGGTTCTGCGCTGCCCAACGCACCGACCAGATCAAGCTCGTCGGTCATCGGTGTCTCTCCTTCGCGCTGTTGCGGTCCTTCAGAAGCGCGGACACCCCCGGGGCGTCGCGCAATGCCGCCCTGGCCTGGCTCAGCAACCGCCGCGCGGTGCCGGCCGGTATTCCGAGGGCCCGCGCGGCGTCGGCTGCGGTCAGGTCCTCCCAGGCGACGAGCCTCAGGACCTCCCGCTCTTCGGGTTTGAGCCGCGTCAGGGCCGACCGGAGCACCGCCCGGGCGTCCACGCCGAGGTCCACCGCCGACCACGGATCCCATCCAGTAGCCACGTCCGGCACGTCCGCCACCAGGTCCTCGGTCGGCCGGGATCGCCAGTAGCGCCGCAAGCGATTCAATGCCACGCCGTACAGCCACGGCCGCGCATCGTCGTACGACCGGTCGTACGATCGCCGCGACTCGAACGCCGCAACCCAAACCTCGCCCAGGAGGTCCTCAGCCGCATCCCGCCCAGCCCGGCGAACGAGGTACGAACCGACGGCGGCCTCATGACGTTCGACCACCTCTACGAAGGCGTCGACATCGCCATCCAGCGACCGGCCTATCAAATCCGCATCCGAAGCCATGGCCCTCCTCGGCAAAGTTCGCGCTTCACCCTGACATTGCCGATCAGGCGGGAAAGTGTTCAGGCGCCGAGGGCCGACGGCAAGCGGTCGCCCAATAGCGACCTCTCGGCGGCATGAGCGGCTGCGACGCTGTCAGCGTGGGGCCCAGGCCAGGGCCGGGAGTCGAAGCTGGGAGGTAGCGGCAGCGAGGCTCCCAGCCCACATCGGCAGTCTCCCCGCCGTTTCAGGGCTGGATCTGGTTCTCGATGGGGCTGCCAGGGGCGCCGAGACTTGCGGCTCGCCCGATTCTGGCGCGGCGACCGGGCCAACCGATCCGAGACCGCCCGACGAGCGGCCCTACCCGCCTGGCTCTTACGCCTGCAATCACCACCGCCATCACACCGCAAGCGGCGGCCCACTCGGGACACTCGCTGCTGCCGATGCACGGGTGAGCAAGTATGCGGACACTCACGGTCAGCGGGAGAACGCTACCCTCGCAGTCCACCGAGCGGGGAGGGGCCAGCATGGCGGCGCTGGTCGAGCACACCGAGCTGTACGTCAATGTCGACTATCGACTGTTCGCGATGATCGACGACAGCAACGACCGGCGCAACGTTCCACCCGCACCGCACGAGCTCGATCAATGGGTCAGCTCGGCGCCGGGCTTCGTGGTGGTCGAGAACATCGACGACGCCGTGGTGCTGGGTAGCGACACCCGGCTGGAGACCTGGGACGGGCCGGCCGACTTCGATCCGGGCGGCTGGGACCGCAGCCACGTGCTCGAGGTGGTCTTCGAGTCGGGCATCCTCGGGTTCGCCAGCGGCACGGCCGGCGGCATCGCCGACGCCTACCGCCTACCGCCGGGCCGCCGATGGCGCGTACGGCTGGCCTGGCGCACCGAGGCGCCACCCGCTCCGGACGAACTGCCGACCGCGTCGGTCCTCATCCAGTTCAGCCCCGCCTGAGCGGCCGGGCCGACACTTCGCGGTCGGGCGTGTCTGTCCCCGTGAGTTCGGCAACACCCACGGGGACGCTGACTCTCGGCGCTACTCAACGCTCGCAGCGGGCAGGCACCCACCGCCTGCGGGCCCGGGCGACCGTGGTCACGGAGATCCGGCGGCGCACGATCAGTACCGCGACACGCCCCTGGCCAAGGCCAGAATGCTGGCCGTCGGCACGGGGTTCGGCGGCGGCGACTCCCGCCTGGCGCACCCGCGGCGGGGTGCTTCCCGTACCGGGGGGTCCCACGCGTTCTGATCGAGTGGCGCAGGCGGGGCCAGGGTGTCTCGGCCGTACAGGTCGGGTCGTCGACGGAAACGTCCGAACCGCAGAGGCCCAAAGACACGAGTCCGTCCGGCTACACGAGCGGCTGGCAGTGCCCGGACCGTCGGTAGCGAGTTGCAGATGCCTCGAAAACCGACGCTGTCCGTGTTCATCACATGACTTCAAGTGATGACGGCCAAAGTTACGCTGCCCTGACGTGCGCGAGCGAGCGAGCCGAGCTTTGCCGATTCCGGAGGTGCCACCACGATGGACAGCCGAGTAGCACGTCCCGCGACTCTCCTGTTGGCGGCGCTGTGCGCACTGTTGCTGCTCGGCGTCGACGCGGTGCTGGGTACGGTCGCGCCGGTCCGCGCCGGTAACGCTGCCGCGACAGTCAGCGGCACTCTGACCGAACGGTCCGGCCGACCGGCTGGCCAGGTCAGGGTCACCCTCGCGCCGGACTCCGGCGCCGAGCATCCGACCTACTCGACCACCACGGACCGGGCCGGCCGGTGGCGGGTGTCCGGCGTGTCGGCCGGGCGCTACCGGATCACCAACCAACTGCCCGGCGTGTTCCGGCCCCGCTACTACCCGAGCCGGCTCGGGTTCCCCTGGGGAGCTGTGACCGTGCCGACCCGTGGCCGGCTCGTCGTCGACGACGTGCTTCCTCCGGCCGGTCGGATCCGGTTCGTCGCGGCCGACGCGGCCACCGGCGCCGAGGTGCGGAACTTCTGTGTGCAGGACCCGATGGAACTCGGCCTCATCTGCACCAGCCCCACCGGGACCTTCCCGAACGGGTACGTCGACCTGGAGGTGCCGCCCGGCCACTACCGATTCACCGGCGCCGCGAACGACGGCGTACACGAGGGCGGGATGGTCGAGGCGACCGCGGTCGCCGGGCGGGTGACCCACGCGACGCTGCCGGTCCAGCCACCCGGTAACGAACTGCGCGTGACACTGCGAGACCGGGCGACCGGCACGCCGGTGCCCAACGCGGGAATCATCGCCATCTCGGTGGACAAGCGGTTCCCCGACATCTATGACGCCAACGAGATCTCCGACGAGAACGGGGTGGTGCGGTTCCACAGCCTCCACCCGGACCGGTACAACATCTGGGCCGGCGGCTCGGCCGAGGGGCACGGCGCGCAGTGGGTCGGCCCGAGCGGTGGCACCGGCGACCGGACCAAGGCACTGACGGTCGCGCCAGGGCCCGGGATCACCACGCTGCCCGACATCCTGTTGGACCGGGCTGGGTCGATCACCGGGTCGATCACCGACGCGGTCACCGGCCAGCCGGTGTCGGTGACCGTCGCGCTGACGACCTACGATCCGTTCTGGTACGAGACCACCCGGAAGGTTCCCGGCGACGGCTCGTACACCTTCAGCGGGCTCGGCCCGTACGAGTGGTCACTGGCGTTCATCCCACCGGGCAACGGCGGCGCCAACAGCGTCTACGCCACCCAGTGGTCCGGTGGGGCGCCGAACAGCGTCAAGGCGACCCGGATCAAGGTCGTCGCAGGCGGCACCACCGTGGCGAACGAGCGGATGAGCGCCGGCACCGCCATCTCCGGCCAAGCCAACGGCCTCCCGGTGTACGGCTACGGCTACCCGGTCCACGTCTACAACGCCGACACCGGCGACATCGTCGCGGTCGACGAGAACGTCGAGGACGGCCGGTACGACGCCCGACTCGTGCCCGGCCAGCGGGTCCGGCTCTGCCTGCACCCCGACCGCTGCTACCCGGACTACGTCCGGCAGGTCGACGCGTCCGCCATCCGGGTGGGCACCTCGCCGTTCACCGTCAACTTTCCCGGCCGGCGGAGCTGAGCCGGGACGAGCACCGGCGCCGCCCGCGCACCCCGGTCCGGGCCGGGTCAGCGTTCATTGCCGACTTCCGCCAAGCGAGTGCGCAGGTCGGCAAGCTGGGACAACGTGTAAGCGCAGGTAGGGGTGGGTGCAGTTGAGGACCTCGGCCGGCGTACGGCCGCAGGCGACCCCGATCTGCTCGTGGCACGCATCTGGGTGGAGTCCGCGCCAGCGTTGCCACCCGGCGCAACCGGGTCGGTCCGCTTGGCCCACTGTCCCCCGCCCTCTGGCGTGACCCGCGGCCGGGCATGACGATTACCATGCACGAGGGCCGGCCCGCGGTAGGAACGGCAACCGTCATCGAGGCATCGAATGCGCGTTGACATCAGCACGACCGGCGCAGGGTTGCTGGACCGTCGAAGTGCCTGGCAAGATCCGGACACGATCGGAGGAAGCGAGTCCTCCGTCCGCCGGTGAGCGTGACACCCGAGCCTGGACCCGCCTCTGCTGATGTAGTCCGTTTCGCGGAACAATAGTTGACGTTGACCGTTGCCGATCTTCCGGTCGGGATCTCCGGCCTGTCGACCAGTGGCACCGCGACGGTCACCGCCACTCGCGCCCAGCCGCTTGCCTGACCTCCCGAGGCGCTCTGCCGCCCGGCAGCGCACCGCAAGCCGTTCAGCTGATTCGGCCGACTGAGGTCGGGAGGCCGGCGAACAGCCCAGCCTCTGTCCATATCGACTTCCGCCAGCGCTACCGAGGCCCCCACCTGCTTAAACGCAGGTCGGGGCCTCGGTATATATCGGGCCGCGGCAGACGATCCGAACTACGCCTTGACCCTGACCTGGTGGTTCTCGCAGGCAGAGGTCATCCGCGGAACAGCTTGAGCCAACTGGGCACGGTAGAAGTCACCACCGGGGCCGGTGTTGCGAGCATCTTGCACCCTCTCCACCAACCCCGCCGCAGTTACGCCAGCGGACTTCAAGTCATCGTGAGCCGAGCGTTCGAACAGGGCGCCCAGCCGCTGAACCTCGTCGGCCGGCACAACCTTCCCTTGCCCTGCCCGAACCAGCACCCCAGCCGACCGACACCCCGTCAATCCCGGATCCTCATCCCCACGGTTAGCGAACTGCCAATAAGCTGCTCCGCCGCCTAGCAGGGCCAGGAGCACGACAGACCCGGCCGCCACCCAAACCCATCGACGCGAAGACGTGGAGCCAGCGGAGGAACCGGTGTCGGTTTGGGAGTCGACCACGCCAAATCTCGTTTCTCGTCAACAAAGGGGTCGGTAAGGTACCACCCGCCGAGCGCCCAAGGCCGCGACTGCCCAGACGTAGTGCAGTCCGTACGAACAGGTGGTCAAAGTGGGACCTCCGCGCTGGTGCCCAGTTGGTCGCCGAAGCGCAGATCAGCTCCAGGTTCAGCGATGGTGCCGATACGGGATCGCAGGCCCGACGCATTCGGGCCGCAGCAGGCCAGCAGGGGCGCCCCAGCCCGAAAGGAACCACTGCACACCTGCAGGCTCGGTCAACGCGGCATCGACGGCGCCGGCCGGGACCACAGCGGTCAGCGACGCGACCGCCTGCTCGCTGCGACGCCGGCTACCGATGATGTCGGCGCTGCTAACGCCTGAGGTCACCCAGGTGCTGCCGATGACATGCTTCGACGCTGGCGTCGGCGCGCGATCTCACGCTTGCCCCGAGCCCGAGGAGCGGCACTTCCTCCATCGGTAAAACCCAGCCGAGGCCATAGCTCCGCCAACCGCGCCCAATGCCCCCTCGCCAAAGGGCCCTGGCTGCTCGACATATCCCAGGGCGACCAAGAGTCCGGCTCCTGTCGCCATAACGCCCGCAGCCATCAACGCAAGGTAGAAAAGTAGACGGGCACGCACTTTGTCAGTAGAGCAGGCCATCACAACCTGCACCGCGAGCTGCCGCCGGCCTTCAAGCAGTGGCCTTGCTGGATCTGCTTCGCCGATCCCCGATGTCGTCAAGCCGATCTCTCGCCGTGATCGGTAGGTGACCGCCGGTGCTCATGCTGATGGGATGCGACGGACAGGGCTGCTGGGAGTGATCTGCACGTTGGTGCTGGCCGGGCTGACAGGCTGCAGCCCAGCCACCGAGGGTGCGGTCGGGGTACGGCTGGACGCCGCCGGCCGGCTGGTCGGGGTTTTCGACTGGTGCCACGGCGGGACCGACAAAATTGCCCTTTTTCTCGGCCAGGACGACGGCTCGGTCGGCGACGGCGTGATCGATCTCGAGCGGGGTCCTGGCCGGGCCCGCGCCGCAGAGGAAATCACGCTACTCGACCCGGGAGCCGGCTGGCAGACGACGCCGGCTCCGTCCGGTTTAGACGACAACAGGATCTACGATTTGCGCGCGTGGAACAGAGGCGGCGGCACAGTGGATGATTTCCCGTTCCGGATCAGCGAACTGCGCGGTCGGACCGGCTCCGCCGTGATCCTCAGCAAGCGGTGGGAGGGCGAGGCGCGCGGCGGCTTCGTCGCCGCGTTCTACACGCCCGAGGACTTCGCTCGCTACGCGGACGAGGTGTGCGACGGCCGACGGTGCGGCTGCTGCCCGTTCTTCGCCCGATCGCGACTGCTGTGGGCTGACGCTGAGCATCGCCGCTAGGCTGTTCGGATCGTCGGCTGCGGTCGCTCGCTGTCTTGCACGTCGGCTCGGGTGTGGATGTACGGCTGGTTGTGCCAACGGCACGAGAGTCACGGGTGGCTGTCGATGACGACGGCGAATTCCTTTGGGTAACGCTCCAAGTCCTCAAGGTCGATCCAGTCCTCGCCTGACCGGATTTGGCGAAATCGGAACGCGGCAGTGGTGTCGTTGGCCAGGATGGAGCGCCGCCAGGTGTCGGGAGTCACCGCCGTTTGCACCTCGGCTGCAACGCAGTACTTGAAGAGGTATCGGAGGGGACGGGTGGGATGTCGGTACGCGGGTCTGCGGTGACGTAGACGATGACTTCGTAATCGCGAATGTAGTCGGTGTACCCGTGATGCACGATCGCGCCGTCGAAGACGTCATCCAACGCCTGGATTAGCCGCGCGATCTCCATGCCCCGTTTTATCACCGCCGGACTCTGCCCCCGTGAGGCGGTCGGGCACCGGTCGATGGCGACCCTGGTCTTAGGAGAGCCAACGGGTACAAGTCGAACTCAGCACGCCTGCCGCCCGATGCCATACCAGCCCTGGGGAGTGAGAAAACCGACCAACTGCCCGCCCTCGCTCGGAGATCGACTGGGCTAGGCTTCCGCGACATCTTCTTGATCAGAGGAGCACCATGGCGACGATCCGCCGCAACGGGAGCGCCCGGATAGCCGCCGCAGCACTGTCGCTAGCCGCAGCAGCAACACTCCTGCTGTCAACCGCATGCACTGCACTAGCACCTACCGTGCCGACACCGGCCAGCACGCCATCGCCTCGCCAGCTGCAAACACCAGAAACCCTCCTCGGGAAGCCCAAGAATATGAGCCGAGGTCTGACTAACAGACCAATCTCGCTGATCGAGAAGCTGAAGCAGGAGGTGGGAACACCCACCAGCGCGGTCGCCTGGGCGTACGGGGGTGAGACCGAAACCGCCGACGCGGTGCTCGTCACCGGCGCGTCGGGAACCGTCGACGACCCGGCAGCAACCCTCAAACGCATACTCACCCTCTACGGACGCGTCGAGACCAAGGCGGTTGACACAGGCCAATTCGGAGGAGAAGCCCGCTGCGGGAAAGGACGCGGGGAACGCGGCGGCTACATGACCATCTGCGGCTGGGCGGACAGTCAAACGGCCGGGCTCGTTGTCTTCGTCTCCGACCTCCCACAGGGCGACCCCACCGTCAACTTCCTCACCGCGCGAAGTGAGCTCGAACGCCGGACCACCTAACCTCAAGAGCCCACCCCGCGTTAACCCACAAACGGGTCTGCTGCACGAACAAATGAAAGTGTCAGTCACGCGGCCTAACTGGCTGGTCTGGTCCTGATGGTCTCGCAGCTCGATAGGGTCAACCGGAACCGGTCTGTTGCGTTGCTCGTGCCCAGGGATCGACGCAGGCTTGACGGGTGCAGCGGTCGAGTCTTCGTCGTCCCTGGTCGCCGCCGAAGTCGGCGTTCACCGGGTTCCGGTTCCCCGCGGGGGTGACCGTCGTGGCGGTCCGCTGGTACCTGCGCTACAACCTCTCCTACCGGGACGTGGAGGAACTCCTGGCTGAGCGCGGTGTCGAGGTCGACCACGTCACCATGTTCCGGTGGGCGCAACGGTTCACCCCGCTGCTGGCCGACGCTGCCCGGTTCGCCCGCCACTCCCCGGAAGGTGTCGTCCGCCCGGAAGGGCTGGTCAGGGCATTGCGCGTGGGATCGGCGTCTCAGATGACGGAACCGTGGCGGAGTCCGTCAAGCTTATTCGCGACGCTCCACATCGACCTGCTGCACGCCTGCAGACGTGGCCTCAGGCGAACCGAGACGCCTGCCGGCGCCAGCCATCCCCGGAGGCGGAAACGCCTGACCACTTCGACCTCTACTGGGAGTCACAGCGGTGAAGAAGCGGGGGGCTGGCCGGGAACGTCCCGAGCGCCGGTATCGGATCTCGCAGCTTGCAGACGGGTTCTGTCGCAACCTGCTGGTCGGCGCGCGTCGGCGCACATGTGCCGACGATCCGGTCCGGCAGCTCGGCTCAGAAACCGAAAGATCCTGGCCCGGGGATGCTTCGATGGGGAGGCTCTGGGGTCCTTGTGGACAGTTCGTCGGCTGGATTCGGCGGGTGAACCTGCGGCGGCGCTGGGCTCGGCGGTATGTACGGCTTCGGCGCCTCGCTGCGATTGACGAAGATGGGGGTGACGGCGCTCTTCGGGCCGATGGACACTCCGTCGATGTCCCGGACGATCAGGGTCTGGCCCGGCTCGGGAATCGGCAGGCGGACGCTGTGGGGATTGGTGAGGGTGATCGGCAGGTTGCGCATCGTGCGCTGCAGGTCTTCGCGGAAGGTGCTGAAATCACCGACGGTGCCGGAACGTGGGCAGAGATAGTCGGCCAGGCTCCTGGCCAGTGCGCGGTCGTTGTTCAGGAGATTTTGGGCCGCCGGGACGTCGGTCACGCAGCATTTGAAAGTGTTCCGCTGGGTGTTGCCGTTGCCGACCTGCAATCCTTCGACGGAGAAGACCCGCTCGAGGAAGCTGGGCGGTCGGCTCGTGGCCGAAAGCACCAGCGGCTTCGCCTTGACCGCCCAGCCCGAGATCCGTTGGAGCGACTCGACGAAATCGGTGCGTCGCGCCGCGTTGGTCGGGTCGGCCAGCAGCGCGGTCCGGGCGGCCTTGACTTCGAGACGAGACAGCACCCGCTCAAGGTCGAGGCTCGGCGTCGGGCCGCGGACTTCGAAGCGGTTGATCTGAACGTTGTGGTGGCCGACCTGGGCGCCCCGGGTCCGTTCAAACTTGATCGCAGGCGGAAGGCACTCCCGCAGCGCTGGCGCCGGCTCCTCGGCGGGTCTGGCCGGCGGTGGCACGTCGGTCTTCGCCAGGTTGACGCTCTGCAGCGCCGCCCGCAGCACTGGCAGCAGCGGCTGGGCGACCAGGTGGCGCCCCGGCGCGTTCAGGTGGCCACCGGCCGCCTGAAGCACGCCGTCGGTCTCCTCGAACTGCGTGGTCACGCGGGCGAACAAAGTCGCGGGAGCGGCGGTACCGGCGAGGCTCTCGAGCGCATCGGCGTCCAGGAGGCGCAGGACGAGCTGAGCTTTGGCCGTCACCACGGTGAGTTTCAGGACTGCCATGCCGGCGAGCAACCGCTGCCATTCAACCGTGGACTGTGCCGCATGATCGACGGTCGCGATCTGGATCCCGTCGACTGAACCGGACGCCCATATCTCGTCGACCGGTTCGTCGCCGCCGGACCAGGTCATCCGCCGCCGCGCCACCAGACGGCCGGTGGTGCCGGTGCGGAGCCAATAGAGGGTAACGTCGATGCGGTTGGTCATCGGTCTCCCCCTGGTCCGTACCACTCCTCCACGTCATCCGTGGTCGCCCGGCCGGCCTCGATCAACCGCACCACGTCGGCCCGAAGATCGTCGTCGCGGCTCTTCGCCGCATCGAGCGATGCGGCCACCCGGTCGAGCGCCAGGCGGGTCGCCCGTATCCACATCGCCAGGCCAAGTGCGGCGATGATCACGACGAGGGTGAGGACAAGGGCAAGCCATGCCAGCCCGCGCCCAGCGTCCCGGCCCGGCGGGCCTTTGACCAGGATGGGAACGACCGACGGGGCAAGCGCCGGAGTCGCCGAGACACTCGTGAGGCCCTGCAACTCGGCGGCCGCCTCGGTGTCGCTGTGGTCGATGGCCAGGGCGGCCCGGAACGACGCGGTGGCGGCCGGGAGCTGTCCCGCCCGCCGCGCGGCGCGGCCTTTGGCGACGTAGGCGCTGGCCTTCGCTCGCAGCTCGCCGACGTGCTTGAGGCCGTCGTCGGCGCAATCGCCCTCGTCCGAGCGCTCCGCGGTGGCGTAGGCGTCAGCCGCCTGAGTTAGCTGCGCTGACTTGACCAGGCCGTCCGCGTAGTCGCAGAGGGGGGTGGCTCGCGAGCATGAAGCAATAGCCGCCGACAACAGGAGCAGCGGAACTAGAGCACTCAGACGCCGCAACCAGCCTCCCCACACGGTAGTCATGCGTACACACAAGGTAGTGATCGATGGCCATAGCTGGCAATGCCAGCCGTAGGTCGCAGCCCGCCGGGGCCCGTGAGTACGGCGTGCCGCTCGGCGACCGGCAGCGCGGTCAGCTCGGCGCGGGCGCGCAGCATGCTCAGCTTGGCCGGAATCTCCGTCTGCCGCCCGCGCGCTTCGGCGTGGGCGTAGTCGAACAGCGCCCGCTGCCGCTCGGGGGCGCTGGCGAGCCAGCTGTCCGGCGAGCCGTCGAAGTCGGCCGGCGGTTCGAGCACGTCGGCGTACGTCTTCCGGTCCGGGTGGGGCAGGTCGAGGATGTGCGGTCCTCGGAGACTTCATTCCCGTGCGCCACAATTACGCCAGGAAGGCATCGGTACGTGGAGAAGAGGGGGCTCGAACCCCTAAACTGCGGCCTGCCGGACCGCTGCTCTGCCAGTTGAGCTACAACCCCGTGGTCCGGAACCGGGGTGTCAAACCCCGTTCTCTCGCTTCCAAAGCGAGCGGGTCAGGCGTCTCCCTCGTCGCGGAGGTGCTGCCCCCGCCGGGGCGTGCAGGCGCCGGCTGGAGTCTTGCTATGCCATCCACGTGGAGTTGAGAATCATCAGCGGTGGCCGTAGCCGGGACGAGAGCAGGGGCGACAGGATCCGAACCTGCAACCTTCAGTTTTGGAGACCGGTGCTCCGAGCTACGCCCCTGTGAGGTGTTTCGGTAACGAAACGCCGCCCTTCCCTGGTGGGGTGGGCAGCTTCGCGTATCCGTCTGCGCTATCCAAGCCGCCACCGCACCGGAATGCCGACGGCGGACCGACCGCAAGCAGCCTGCCCGTGCTTTGGCTCGCACCAGCACTGGCTCTCACAGCCGCATCGATCCAGGACGCGCTCATGATTGCGCGCGTGGCCAGCGGCAGGAGCGGACTTCTGGTAGCTGGAGGCCGGAGGTCCGGCAGTGCCCAGGAGATGCGCGCGAATCGCCCTCGCGTTGCTCCGGACGCGACTACGGTTGGACCAGTGGTCGACGACTCCAGAGCGGTGGAGGCACTCAAGGCGGATCCGACCCTGTCCGGGTTGCGCCGCTCCCTGGAGGCGTACTACGGCGACCCGGCCCGCGAGGCGGCGATGGACGCGTTCTACGCGCCCCTGGTTCGCCCAGGGGACCTGGTCTTCGACGTCGGCGCGCACGTGGGTGACCGGCTCGGCAGCTTCCGGCGGCTGGGCGCACGCGTGGTGGCCGTCGAGCCGCAACCGCTCTGCACCCAGGCCCTGCGCGCCCTCTACGCGGACGACGACCGGGTCACCGTGGTGGAGGCGGCGTGCGGGGCGCGTACCGGGCCGGTGCGTCTGCACGTCAACTCGGCGAACCCGACGATCTCCACGGCGTCGGCGGATTTCCTGCAGGCCGCCGAGGGAGCCGGCGGCTGGGAGGACGAGATCTGGGACGTCGAGATCGAGGTGGCCGGAACTACACTCGACACCCTGGTCGCGGCGCACGGCGTGCCGGGCTTCGTCAAGATCGACGTGGAGGGATTCGAGGACGCCGTGCTGGCCGGGTTGAGCCGCCCCCTGCCGGCGCTGTCCTTCGAGTTCACCACCATCGAACGGGACCTGGCCGCGCACTGCTTGGACCGGCTCACCCGCCTGGGCTTCACCAGGTTCACCGTGGCGCTCGGCGACGAGATGGCGTTCGCACTCAATGGCTGGCGGCCGGCGGACGAGGTGGCGGCGTACCTGCGGGCGCTGCCCCACGAGGCCAACTCGGGCGACGTCTACGCCCGCGCCCGGCCCGCCTGACCCTGACCCTGGCAGAAACCTCGTCCGCCCAGGTCACGCAGAATATTCATACTCGTGAAGGATGCCACCCGACGGGTTTGTGGCTACGCATGTTGAGGCAGGTGGTCTGGCCTGGATCGGTGATCGCCCGAGGCAAGGGGGGCGGTCGGGCGTTCACGATGCCCTGACGCGGCCGATCGGAGATATAGAACCGTCACCACAAAGGACTCGCCGGTATCCGCACTGCCGGTGGGATCGGCGTCTCAGCTGACGGGAGCGGCCATTAGTCCGAGCTTCGCGGCTTCGACATGCCTCACCCATGGTCCGGCCCCCTGCCTCGGTGGCGCCATCGCCAACAAACACCACAACTACCCGCCCGCCACTTCGGAAGACCGGTCCGCCGGCCAGCCCTTTCGCCCACCGTGAGGGAGAATCGAAGAATGCTTGTCATCAGGGAGCGGTTTTTTTCGATCGGCGACGACTTCGACGTCCTCGACGAGCACGGCACCAAGGTCTTCCACGTCGACGGCAAGGTGCTCAGCGTCCGCAACAAAGTCGTCATCGAGGACGCCTCCGGCCATGAGGTCGCCACGCTGCACCGGCACCTGGTGGCGCTGCGTCCCACCTACGAGATCCGGATCGGCGGCGAGAAGGCCGCAGAAGTCCGCAAGAAGCTCCTCACGCCGTTTCGCGACAAGTTCACCATCGACGTGCCCGGGCCCAACGACCTGGAGATGAAGGGCGACCTGCTCGACCACGAGTACGTGATCGAACGCGACGGCACCGAGGTTGCCGTGGTCTCCAAACGGTGGCTGACGATCCGCGACACCTACGCCGTGCAGGTCACTCCCGATGTCGACCCACTACTCATCATCGGCAGCGTCCTCGCGCTCGACCTGGCCCTGGACCGCGACAAGAAAAAGGGCGACGAGGACTGACCCGTTGGACGCCAGCAGCGCTGCTCCGGGCCTGCTCGTCGCCGCCACGGTCACCGAGATCGTCGGCGGCGGATCGCCGATCAACGAGGTGCGCATTTCCGGTGACCGTCCGCAACGGACACGAGCCAGGGCTGGGAGACGTCTCTTTGACGGCTTCAGGGTGGCGTGCTGGGGCCAGCTTCGTGGGCCAGCAGGGCGGCTTCAGTACGGGTGCTGCAGCCCAGCTTGACCAACAGCCGCGAGACATGGCCCTTGACGGTGGCCTCGGACACGTGCCGACGAGGCCCAATCTGGCCCGAATTCCGGCGCATTGACTGCAGGGCAGTGCCGGGGGCCAGCCCTGACGAACCGAGCCCCGCGTAGATCAGCACACGATGTGCACTTCGCTGTCGCCGAAGAGGTCACCAGCCTGAAGGGCCTGGTCACGGCGTTGCCCGTGGAATCGGCGTCTCAAACGACGGAACCGCGGGGACTCCCAGCAAGCTCACCGCGACGCTTCACCTCCAGCGTGGATCCGCTGACCGAGGTCCGCCGGGTGCACACCCACGCGTGGTGGAAGCGGCTCTTGCTGATCGCTCGTCGGCCGGTGCGCCGATGGCTACCCGGCGGGCGAGCCATCAGCTCCACGCCACTCCTGGTACTCACCGGCTACCTGAAGTTCACTCGCTGTGCTCCCTCGTGGACGGATCGCCGGGAGCCCGAGCGGCTAGGTTGATCAGTGTCATCCGCCCGATCCGTCACCCGGAGAGGCCTTCGTATGCTTAAAACGTGGTTTGCCAGGACCGCCGTTGCCGTCCTCGTCGCTGGGTCAGTGATCCTGACCCAGAACGCCCCGGCGCTCGCCCAGTCTCGCGAGGACCAGTACCTGGCCGGCGGCACAATAAACGGGCCGACCATGATCAGCCTCGCCACGAGAGTCTCTCTCTACGACGACCACGCCTCCCTCAGCACGAACGTCATGTTCGGCGCCAACGCGACGTCCGCCACCGGCTGCAAGATCACAGGCTGGTTGATCCTGCAGTACTGGAACTCGACCTCGACGTGGGAGGGTCCTCGCAACACCTTCACCTGCGAAGGCGCTCTGACCAAGGCCGGGACAGGAATCGGATTGTGGTGGGACAACTGGGCGGGATACACCAGCGCCGACGGCGCCCAGGGGCGGGTCTGCGTAGACCTGTACTACAACGGATCGGCCTCGTCCGGCTGGCAGCGCTGCTACACCGCCCCCGTCACCTGGGAGGGCTGACCCCGCGCACCGGTCCTGAAGCGGAACGGGCCGCCGGCAGTCCGGCGGCCCGTTGTGGCTAGCTGATTACCGCGGGCAAATCGCAGCCTGCTATCCGCTGCTGCGCCGCCACAAGGCAACGGATCATTGGTTGCCCCAGGCGCTCCCGCTACAGCCAAGGGAACGCAGCCGAGACCGGGCGACCTATCTGACCTGTCAAGCCCCGGGTTTGATGGAGAGTTGGTTAGCTGGTTTTCAGGGGTGCGGTGACCGGTTGGGTTATCGCGTGTAGGGCCTCGTGTTCGGCGGGTGGGATGTGTCCGAGTTCGCCGTGCAGCCGGCGGTCGTTGTACCAGTCGATGTACTCGACGGTGGCCATCTCCGGGTCGTCGAGGCCGCGCCAGGGACCTTGGGTGCGGACGAGTTCGGTCTTGTGGAGCGAGTTGAACGCCTCGGCGAGCCGTTGGGTGTAGCGGATCGCTCGATACTGGACTCCTCGGTCCGAGTGGTGGACGAGTTTACGCAGGACAGCTCCCTGACTCTCGCGGGCGCCAGATAGCCATCTTCAACGCGTCGAAAGCCAGATCCGTGTAGAGCGACGTGGAGACCTGCCAGCCGACGATCATGCGGGAGAACACGTCGAGGACGAACGCGGCGTACACCCAGCCCACACTGGTGCGCACGTAGGTCAGGTCGGCGACCCACGTTGAGCATCCCCGCAACGTCTACCTCCGTGAGGACGCCCTCACCAACCCCCTGGACGCCTGGCTCGCTACCGCGTTTGATCCCGACCGCCTTGAGAAGACGATCACCGCGATGGTCAACGCCCAGTCGGGAAACCAGCCCTCCCCGGCCATTGTCGCCGCTCGCGCAACCATCGCCGAGTGCGACGCGAAACTTGAGCGCTACCGGGCAGCCCTCGACGCCGGAGCGGGATCCCTCGGTCGTCGCCAGCTGGATCGCTCAGACGCAGGCTGAACGGGCACGGGCCCAAAACGATCTGCACCCACCGGAGTCGGCCGCACCACGCCGGATGACCCAGGCAGAGATCACCGCGCTGATTCACGCCCTAGGGGACATCGTCACCGTGCTCCGCGACGCGCACCCCGCCGACAAAGCCGAGGTCTACCGCCAGCTCGGCCTGCGGCTGACATACCACCCCGAAGCGCAAACGGTGCACGCCGAAGTCGATCTCAGCGCGCACCGTGGGGCAATCGTTTGTGTCCGAGGATCGACGCGAACCATTGCCAAACCACCGATGACGCTCGGTACCACCCTGAAGCTCGCGCAAATCTAGACACGTGGTGACCTCTTCGGATCCCAGGCCCACCAACAGCTCCTTACCGCCTTGACCTTCGCACACTCCCCTGCCAGCCGACATAGAGCACTTCGACCGCTGTGCAGAACCGCAGAGCACTCCGCGGGAAACAGGACGCCACACCCACTCTGACCTGGGAGAACGTGGAGCCGCAGTCAGGGGTGGGTGCAGTTGAACGCCGTTCGATGCCATTGGGTGCACTTCAAAGCTGTTCAGGGCACCCCGCTGCTCCCAGCCTGCTCCCCCTAGACCGGGCTCGCGCCGGGCCGCCGACCACTCCTGAGCTGCCGGCCCAGTGCTGCGTTTGGCACTAGCGCTGGCTCCCGCAGCCGCATCGGTCGATCGGGGAAGCATGCCCACGATCACCGCGCCTTGTCAGCGGCAGATCAGTGAACGTGATCTTGGTGCTTCGTAAGGCAAAGGATTCGGTGGACAACCGAAACCGAATCCTGGTTAGCCACGCCAGGTGAACGGCGTCGTCTATCAGATACTGGTTGCATGCCCCCTCTGTCTTGCCTTGGCCGGAGTACGGGTGAAATGGTGAATCGGCCCCGGACCCTCGGTCATTCCTGCGGTGTGGTTGGGAGAACCCATGTCCCGTCTGATCGGACGGCTCGTTTGCGCGCTGCTCATTGCGTTTCCGCTGCTGACGGCGGCGCCGGCGTGGGCGTCCGGGCCGAGGAGGCCGACAGCGGTCGACATCCACCCGGCGGGATGGATGTCGAGTTCTGCGTCGGACATCAACAGCCACGGCGAAGTGATCGTCACCGCGACGAACACGGTCAACGGAGAGATCCAACCGCCGCTCGGATTCCTCTGGCAGGCCGGGAAACACACGGTGCTGCGTCCGCTGCCCGGCGGCAACGGCAGCCTCCCGCGGGACGTCAACGAGCGCGGCGAGGTCGTCGGATTCTGTCAGTCCGCGGTCCACCCGGCACGCCCGTGCCTGTGGCGGCAGGGCCGGCCGCAGGACTTGGGCACGCTCGACGAACGAGGTACGGGCACCGCGTTGGCGGTGAACGACAAGGGCGAAGTCGTCGGTGACAATCAGACGTTCATCGGTGGTGGCCTGACCCGCGCCTTCCTTTGGCGGCGCGGCGTCCTGACCGATCTGGGAGGCGTCGGCGACCGCAGCGCCACCGGCATCAACAACCACAGCCAGGTGATCGGCGTGCACTACTCGCCCAACGGACAACGGGCCTTCCTGTGGGAGCGGGGCACTCTGACCGACCTGGGAACCCTCGGCGGCAACGAGACGGTGCCAGCCGACATCAACGAACGCGGGCAGATCGTTGGGACGAGCACCACGGCGGACGGCGTCCAGCACGCATTCCTCTGGCAGCGTGGCCGGATGATCGACCTTGGCACGCCGTCCGGCATCAGCGGGGCACTCGCGATCAACGACCATGGTCAGGTCGTCGGGTGGAGCAACTCGGCGGACGGGGCGGCCCGGGTCTTCCATTGGTACCAGGGTGTCCGCACCGAGTTTCCCGGGTATGACGCCCGCATCAACGAACGAGGCTGGATCGCTGGCACCACCGCAGGCGACCCACGACGAGCCTTCCTGTTGCGCAACCGCCGGATGGTCACCGGCGATCCGGCGGCCGCCGTGATGGCACTCAACAATCGGGGAATGCTGGCCGGGTGGACGAACACACCGGGCGGCAACCACGCGACCGTGTGGAAGTGATGACGGGGGCGACCGACAGGCGCCAGCACGCGCTGGTCTGCTGCAAGGGGCCAACTTCAGCGCTACCGGGCGGCCCTCGACGCCGGAGCCGACCCCTCGGTCGTCAGTAAGTGGATAGCCCAGACACAGGCCGAACGGACCCGAGCCGAAACGCAGCTGCACGCAGGGAACTCCGCCGCACCACGCCGGATGACCCAGGCAGAGATCACCGCGCTGGTTCACGCCCTAGGGGACATCGTCACCGTGCTCCGCGACGCGGACCCCGCCGACAAAGCCGAGGTCTACCGCCAGCTCGGCCTGCGGCTGACATACCACCCCGAAGCGCAAACGGTGCACGCTGAAACCGATCTCAGCGCGCACCGTGGGGCAATTGTTTGTGTCCGAGGGGGGACTTGAACCCCCACGCCCTATACGGGCACTAGCACCTCAAGCTAGCGCGTCTGCCATTCCGCCACCCGGACCTGCTCGTTCAGCCTACCTCGCCGCCCAGATGATCTTTCCATCCGAGGTCGGCACGGCGAGCCGCACGGGGAGTTACTGTACACGGCGCTCGTGGATCATGCACATCGCCCACCGGCGCCTGCCCGGTCGCCCTCCCGCCCCTGCTCACACCCGTCACGCGAGGTCACCGAAGCGGGATCGGGTGTGAGCCCGGGTAGCGTCGGCGGCCCGGTGCCGGGCAGCATTGCCCTGTGTCCCATCCCTCTCCTCTGGCCGCCGTCCAGCAACGGGCCCTCGCACTGCGCACCGAGGGCGACCTCGGCACTGCCCGGCAGCTGCTTGCGGACGCTGTCGGGTCCGCCCGTCCGCCGTACGGCGAGGACCACCCCGAGACGCTGCACACCGCGCACCTGCTGGCCCGCCTGCACCGCGAGGCGGACGACCCGCTTGCCGCCCGCCGGGTGCTTGAGGAGGCCTTCGCGGCGGGCGAGCGGCGCTGGGACCATTCCGAGCCGACGATGCTCGCGCTCGCCTTCGAACTGGCCGAGGTCGCCGAGGAGTTGGGCAACAGGCACGAGGCCCGCCGCAACTACACGCGCGTCGCCAGCGCCGGGCCCGCCGTGCTCGGTGAGCACCACCCGGTGGTACGCGCCGCCCGCGACTACCTCGGCGAGGCCAGCCCTGGGCAGACCCGGCTGGACGCCGGACCGCCGATGTCCGCCCCCGCTGCCACGACGAAGGACTCCGGCGCCCGATCGGCGTTGACCGGTCCGACGCTGTCCCTGGCGACCCTGGCCGCGATGCGCCCGGCGGCGGGCGATGGTCCGGCTTCTGCGTCGCCCTGGGCCCCACCGCCTCCCCCGGCCCCCACCCATGGGGCGCCGACCTCGTCACCCATGTCGCCGACGCCGGCACCGCCCGCGCATCCGGTCCCGCCCGCGCCCGTCATGTCACCGCCGCCGGCAACGCCCGTCCAGCCGGTGCCGCCGCGCCAGCGGACCGAGCAGCAGCCGCCGCCGTCACCCCCACCGGTCGCGCCGCCGCCTCAGGCCGCCGGCCGGCCGACGCCGTACGTCCGGCAGCAGCCACCACCCACACCGCCGCGTCAGCGAACGAGTGACCAGCCGATCCACCCGGTCGTCGAGGCGCCGCCCTCCACGCCGTCGGCCGCGGATCCGGCTCGCCCTCCGGTCCACCCGACGAGTCCGGCCCCGGCTGTCGCCGCGCAGACCTCCGCCGCGCCCTCGGCACCCCCACCGTCGGCGCCGGCTCCGCGGTGGGCCGACCCGACCATTCAGGTACGGCAGATCGAGCCCCTGCTGGCCGAGGAGGCCGCCCGGGTCGCAGCGGCCGGGCCGAGCGGGCCGACCCGCACGACGGACCGGCCGGGGCCTTCCGGGACCATCCCGACGAGTCCAGACCCGGCGCCCTCCCGCCCGGTGAGCGGGCCACCCCTGCACCACGCGGGCAGCGCGACGCCCGCCGCGACGCAGCCGGTCTCCGCGCCGCCTGTCGGTTCGACCTCCGCACCGGCCGCGGGCCCTTCGCGTCCGGTGTCGGCTCCGCCCGAGCACGGCCAACCCGTCTCTGGACCGCCCGACCGGCCCCACCCCGCCTCCGGCCCACCGACGGCTCACACCCAGCCCGTGTCCGGACCACCCGGCTACGGACCGCCGGTGTCCGCGCCGCCCCTCCACACCTATCCCGTGTCGGGGCCACCGGCGCAGCCGTTCCCGGTGTCCGGACCACCGGCGCAGCCCTACCCCGTGTCCGGACCACCAGCCCACCCCTACCCCGTATCCGGACCACCCGGCTACAGCCAGCCCGTCTCCGCGCCGCCGGTGAGCGCGCCGCCGGTGAGCGCGCCACCGTGGGGACTGACCGCTCCCCCCTGGAGCAGCAGCGCGCCCCCGCATCCGCTACCCACGACTGCCGGGGACCCCGTGGACCCACCACGGACGGACGCCGCAGAGACCACACCCGCTAGCGCGGCCACCCCGGGCGGCGCGGTCACACCCACCAGCGCGGTCACACCCACCAGCGCGGTCACACCCACCAGCGCGGTCACACCCACCAGCGCGGTCACACCCACCAGCGCGGTCACCCTGGGCGGTGCGGCCACCCTGGGCGGTGTGCCCACGCCGAGCAACGGGGCCACCCCGGGCGGTGCGCCCACCCTGGGCGGCCTGTCCACGGCGGGCGGCGAGAGCATGCCGGTCGCGAGCCCACCGTTGCCGACCGTGCAGGGTGAGCCGTCGGGCTTCGCGTCCGCGTCGACGGAGGTGTTCCCGGCCGTCGGGCCGGAGCCGGCCCCGCCCCAGGACATGACGGCTGCGCCCCTCGCGCCCGCGGCCTACCGGCCGCCGGCCACCGTCACGCCGCCGCCCGCCGCGCAGTACCCGTCCGGTCAGCAGTACCCGGGGCAGCCCTACCAGCAGAGCCACGAGGTGTATCCGGGGCAGCGGTACCAGCAGGACCCCTACTCGACCGCGTACGCCGATGAGGGTGTTTCGACGGGTCGCAGCCGGGCGACGCTGATCGGTGCGGCGGTGGCGGCCGGGGTTGCCCTGGTCGCGGTTGCCGGCCTGGGCGCGGTGGTACTGAACCGCGACGACGCGCCACCCCCGGCCGGCGACGCGGTGACGGCGGCGCCGGCGGTGAGCGGTCCCCCTCCCGGTGACCTGAAGCTGCGCGACGACCTCGTGACGATCACTCTGACCTGGACGGACCCGTCCGGGGGTGCGGTGCCGTTCATGGTCGCCGGTGGACGGGCCGGTCTGGCGCTGGGGGTGATGGCCACCGTGGAACCGGGGCGGACCAGCCACACCATCAACGGTCTCAGCTCCCGGGTGGACTACTGCTTCACAGTGCTCGCGGTCTACTCCACGGACAGCTTCGCCACCTCGAGCCAGGTCTGCACCAAGCGCGAACGGTCCACACCGCCGAGCTGATCCTGAGCGGTCCGCGCCGCCGAGTCGACACAGTCGGGTTCGCGATCGTCGAGCTGAGCTGGGCGTCCACTGCGCACGCTCGGTATCCACAGGGGTGACGGTGCGGGTTCCCCCGTTCCCGGCCGAGCCATATGATGGCACCCGGCTCAGGGGAGGGGTCGCCGCGAGGCGTACGCCACCTGCCACGACTCAGGGAAGGCAGCCGGCTGTGGCCAGCATCGACGACGCCGAGCGGACCGACGCCCCCCGTTCCCGGTCCCGACTGCGCGGCGGGCTGGTGACGGTCGGCACGGTCACCGCGCTGCTGGCCGCGATGGGGTTGACCGTCCTGGGGCTGGGGGCTGCGGACAACGCGGTGGCCAACTACGACGCGAGTTCCTGGCTGTGGAGCGCGGTCCGCAGCGAGCTGGCCCGGGTCAACGGGGTCACCGCCCGGGTGGACACCCGCACCGAGGTTCCCGGTGCCCGCCGACACCCGATGCAGGTCGCCCAGACCGATCGGCTGCTGATCCTGCGCGATCTGCAGACCGGGCAGATCAGCTCGCTGGACCTGGCCACGCTGCAGCTCACCGCGACCACGCCGACCACCCCCGGCCTGGGTGTGAGCGTCGCCCTGCACGAGGACGCGGCGTTCGTCGTCGACGCCGTGCAGGGCATCGTGCGGCAGCTCGACCCGCGGTCGTTGAGCCCGGTCGGCGAGCCGGTGCGCTATCCCCCGGGCATCACCGGCGGCACGTTCGACGGCGAGGGTCGGCTCTGGATCGCGGTGCCCAGCGAGGGCACGGTCTCGGCGATCACCGCCGCGAAGCTGCCGTCCGCGCCGGCCTCGGCCGCGCCGGCAGGTGGCGGGCTCAGCCCGGAGCGGGTCGAGACGTACGACGTGGCCGACGCCAGCCACGAGCTGGTGGTCTCCACCCTGGACGACGGGGTGGCGGTGCTCGACCGTACGGCCGCCCGGCTGGTGCGGGTGCAGCGCGGCGAGGTCCGCCCGACGCCGTTGACACTGCCCGGCCCGGCGGCGATGCCGACCCGCACCTCCGGGCCGCGGGTGCCGGTGACGGTGCCCGCCGAGCGGCGGGTGTTGGTCGTGGGTGACGCCGGTGAGGAGCGGGCGTTCACGGTGCCGGGCAGCGGCGACCGGCTGAGCCCGGCGGTGGCCTGGGCGGACCGGTTCTACTGTGCCGACGAGGCGACCGGCACCATCTACTCCTTCGACGCGGGCGGCCAGCTGGTCGACACGATCAAGGGCAGGGCGAACGGGCCGCTGGAGATGGAGGTGCGGGAGAACCACCTCTTCATCAACTCGCCCGACTCGGCGACGGCCCGGGTGGTGGACGACAAGCACCAGGTGCGCGAGGTCGACAAGTACGCCAACGACGTGCTGGGCGGTGACCCGCCGCCGGCTCCCCCGCCGCCGCCCCCGCCGAAGAAGCCCCGGGTGGGCAAGCCGAGCGCGCCGCGCAGCGTCACCGCCGCCGCGGGCAACGCCCAGGCCCGGGTGAGTTGGCGGCCGGCCGCCGCGAACGGTGCCGAGATCATCAGGTACGTGGTGCAGGGTGCCGGTCAACGCCTGGAGGTGGGCGCCAACCAGCGTTCGGTGGAGGTCAAGGGGCTGACCAACGGCGAGACGTACCGTTTCGCGGTGCACGCCGTGAACGCCAAGGGTGACGGCCCGGCGCGCAGCAGCAACCCGGTGACCCCGACCGCAGCGGTGCCCGATCCACCGGCCAGCGTCACGGCGCAGGAGCGGCCGGACGGCACGGTGGTGGTGAAGTGGCCGGCCGCGAACGGGCAGGGCAACAAGATCGCCAAGTACGCGGTGACGGCCACGTCGGCGGGGACGAACGCGCCGGCCGGCGAGTCGACGAAGACGGAGCTTGTGGTGCCGGCCGGTGAGCTGGAGTTCGGCACCCAGTACGCGTTCACAGTCGTGGCGGTCAACGACAAGGGCGCCGGCTCGGCGGCGTCGCCGGTGAGCAACACGGTGGTGCCGTTCGCGGCGCCGGGTCGGCCGCTCGACCTGCAGGCCGGTACGGTCGCCGACCAGCCGGGCGCGGTCACCGTGCAGTGGTCGCCGGCGGAGGCCAATGGCCGACCGGTGACGAAGTACCAGGTGGACGTCGGCGGCAGGACGAGCGAGGTGACCGAGACCCGCACGACAGTCACCGGGCTGGGCAACGGCCAGAACGTCACGGTGAAGGTGAAGGCGGTCAACGAGGCTGGGCCCGGTCCGGAGGCCACCGCCACGGCCCGTACGGTCGCCGCGCCCCGGGTCACGGTCACCGGCTCCTCGGCGACGGCCACGTCGGCGACCGTCACGTTCACCGTGGACGCGGGCGGCGGTAAGGCCACCTGCTCGCTGAGCACGTCGGGTGAGCCGGCGAAGGCCGGGGCGTGTTCCAGCATCACGATGACGGGACTGACGCCGGGCACGAAGTACACGTTCACCGTGACGGCGAGCAACGCCGCCGGTAAGGGCACCGCGGAGCGGGCGGACAGCACCGAGCCGCTGTACGGGATCGCGACGTGCAACAACGGGCCCGACGGCGACCAGCGGACGTACTGCAACAGGGACGTCGACGGCCGCAACGGCAACGAGATCTTCTCGGTGACCCGGCAGGACAACGACAAGCAGGAGGGCTGGGCGAAGCCCGGCACCCGGCTGAAGGCGTACTGCAAGAAGTCCGGCGAGGACGTCGACTCGTGGATCTACAACGATCAGAAGCGCAGCACCTGGTGGGTGCAGGTCGAGTACAGCGGGAAGAACTACATCCCGTGGGCCTGGCTCAACCTGGAAGGCGGCGACAACATCAACGTCCTGCCCACCTGCTGAACCACCAGCCGAGGAGCACCACCGACCGTGAACACCCACGAGCCGCTCACCCAGCCGGAGGTGCAGGGCTTCGCCGCCCTGGCCGCCCGGCTGGCCGAGAACGTCAACGCGGTGGTGCTCGGCAAGCCGCAGGTGGTCCGGTTGGCGTTGACCGCGCTCTTCGCCCAGGGTCATGTGCTGCTGGAGGACGTGCCGGGGGTCGGTAAGACGACCCTGGCGCGGGCGATCGCCGCGACGGTGAAGGGTGAGTGGCGGCGCATCCAGTTCACGCCCGACCTGCTCCCCTCGGACGTGTCCGGCGTGACCATCTTCAACCAGGCGACCCGTGACTTCGAGTTCCACCCGGGGCCGGTCTTCGCCAACATCGTCATCGCCGACGAGATCAACCGGGCGTCGCCGAAGACCCAGTCGGCGCTGCTGGAGGTGATGGAGGAGCGCACGGTCACTGTGGACGGCGTCCGGCACCCGGTGCCCGCGCCGTTCCTGGTGGTCGCCACGCAGAACCCGGTCGAGATGGACGGCACCTACCGGCTGCCCGAGGCGCAGCTCGACCGTTTCCTGGTGAAGCTGTCCGTCGGCTACCCGGACGAGGCGGTCGAGGTGGAGGTGCTGCGCGGCGCGACGGTCCGCTCCCCCGAGGCGCTCGCCCCGGTCACCGACACCGCGACAGTCGGGGAGATGGTCCGGATGGCCCGCCGGGTGCACATCGCCGAGCCGCTCTACGCGTACGCGGTCCGGCTGGCCGCCGCCACCCGCACGCATCCGCAGGTACGCGTCGGGGTCAGCCCTCGGGGCGTGATCGCGTTGACCCGGGCAGCGTGCTCGTACGCGCTGATCGACGGTCGGGGCTGGATCATGCCGGAGGACCTGAAGGCGCTCGCCGAGCCGGTGTTCGCGCACAGGCTGCTGCTGACCCCGGACGCGCAGGTGCGCGGGGTGACCCCTGCGGAGGTGCTGCGCCAGGCCATCGCCTCGGTGCCGGTGCCGCTGCCGTCGGGGCAGCCCGCCCCGGTGCAGGGCTGACCGGCAGCAGCGCCATGGGGATCACCGCCCGCGGAGTCGGGCTGCTCGTCGCCGCCGTCGTCCTGCTCGGCCTGGGGTTCCGCTTCGCGTACCCCGAGTTGACGTTGCTCGGCGCGGCGGCCGGCGCGGCCGTCGGCTACGCGGCGCTGACCGCGGCCTGGCGGCCCCGACTGGTGGTCGACCGCCAGGCGGACCCGGACCGGGTGGCGCGCGGGGAGCCGGCGAGCATGACGCTCACCGTGCGCAACGCCGGCCGGCTGCGCTCGGCGAACCTACTGGCCGAGGACCGGTGCGGGAGCCGTGCCGTGCCGGTGCCGCTGCTGCGCCTGCGGCCCGGTCGGGACACCGAGGTCCGCTACGACGTGCCGACCGACCGTCGCGGGGTGGTGCCGGTCGGTCCGCTGCGGGTGACGCGGCGCGACCCGTTGGGGTTGGTGGCGCTGGCCCGCCCGTACGGCGGGACGACGCCGGTCTGGGTGCATCCCCGGATCCATCCGCTCACGGCGGTGCCCCGCGGCGCGGGCCGCAGCCTCGACGGCCGGGTGGACGGTGTGCCGCACGGGTCGATCACGTTCGACTCGCTGCGGGAGTACGTGGTGGGTGACGAACTGCGTCGGGTGCACTGGCGCACGAGTGCCCGGGTCGGCGAGCTGATGGTGCGCGAGAACGTGGACACCAGCCTGCCGCGCCTGGTCGTCCTCCTGGACAACCGGGCCGCCGCGCATCCGCAGCGGTCCGGCGGGGTGGCCGAGTCGTTCGAGTCCGCGTGTGAGGCGGCGGCGTCGGTCGTCACCGCCGCGCACCGCGCGGACCTGCCGGTGTTGATGCTGCTGGTCGGCCCGGAGCAGGGGGACGGCGGGGACGGCCCCGCGCTCGGGCCCCTGGACCGGCTTGCCGCCGCCGACCTGTCCGACGAGGCCGACGCGTTGCGCGCGGTCACGACCCGGCTGCGCCAGGACCGGCTCGGCGACACACTTGTCTTCCTGACCGGCCCCGATGGTCGGGACGGGTTGGGACACGTCGGCGCGCTGCGCGGCGCGTACCCGTCGGTGGTGGTCGGGGTGTTCGGCGCGGCCGAGCCGACGCCGGCGGGCACTGCCGGTCTGGTGGTGGTCGACGCGGCGGACGGCGCGCAGTTCGCCGCCGAGTGGGACGGGGTACGCCGGTGGTGACGGGCATCGCGCCGCAGGAGGAGACGGCGGCCCGTCGACAGGCGCCGCCGGCGGGCGGCGGCCCGAGCGCCGCGGCGCGGGTGGTACGCGCGCTGCGGACGGCCGTCGTGCCGCTGGCGCTGATCACGCTCACCGCGCTCGCCGGGGTGGTGCTCGGTCGGGTGTACGCGGGCGACCTGCTGACCCGGCTGGTGATCGGCGCGGCGGTGGGCTCGGTGCTGGTGAGCGTCGCCACCCGACGGCTGCCGTCCTGGCTTGTCGCACCGGTGTCGATGGCGGCGATGGCCGGCTGGACGCTGTGGGCGTTGCGGCTGGCCGCCACCCACGCCGACCTGCCGGGCAGCCTGCTGGAGGTGAGCGCGGACGCCGCCCGCAACGGCATTCCCCGGCTGCTCACCGCGATGATTCCCGTGGAGCCCACACCGGACACGGTGCTGGTCCCGGTGGTGGCGGCCTGGCTGGCCGGTCTGGCCGGGGCGGAGGTGGCGCTGCGCACCGGCCGGGTGCTGCTCGGCTACCTGCCGGCGGCGGGGCTCTACGCGGCGGCCCTCTACGTGGTCGGCCCGAACGCCGAACCGGCGATCGGGACGACTGTCGCCTTCGTCGCGGTCGCGGCGGTCGGGCTGGCCGCGCCTTCGGGTACGCCGTCGGCCGGCGGTGACCCGACGGCCGGTCTCGCCCCGGGGACGCGCGCGGCGGTACGGCTTCGGCTCGCGGCCTCGGCGGCGCTCGGCGTCGCGCTGGTGATCGGCCTGGTCGCGCTGCTCGGCCCGGTGGTCGCCGGTCAGGTCGACGGGCGTCCGGTGGACCCGCGCCGGTACGTGGAGCCACCGCAGGTGCAGACGCTCGACGAGAACCCACTGATCCGGATCTCCGGGTGGGCGCTGCGCCCGGAGCAGAAACTCCTCGACGTGAACACGGTGGGTGCCACCCCGCCGGCCGACGCTGCGAACGATCCGAAGGCGACCGGCGGCGCGGACGATTCGAAGGCGGGTCGCAGCGTACAGATCCGGTTGGCGGTGCTCAGCGACTACGACGGGATCACCTGGCGGGTCGGCGCGACGTACCGCAACGCGGGGCGGATCCTGCCGGCCACCGCGCCGGCCCGGGACAGCACCGTGGACAGTGTTCGGCAGGAGATCACCGTGGCGGAGCTCAGCGGTCGGCTGCTGCCGGCCGTGGCGACGCCGCGCGAGGTCAGCGGGGCGCGGGTGGCGTACGACCCGGCGACGGGCACGCTGATCAGGCCGGAGGGACTGACGCCGGGGCTGCGGTACACGGTGACGTCGGCCCGGGAACGCCCGGACAACAACCTGCTGGCCACCGCGAACGTGCCGGCCGGCGAGGAGGTGGCCCGGGTGCTGCGGGTCGCCGACGGGGTGCCCGACCCGATGCGCCGGTTGGCGACACAGCTCGCCGAGGAGAACGGCGCCCCCTACGAGCGGGCGGCGGCGATCGAGCAGTTCCTGGCCGAGCACTACCGGGTTGTGGCCGACGCGCCGAGCGGGCACGCGTACCCGAATCTGGCGTTCTTCCTCTTCGGTCCGCGCAACGGCGGCGGGCAGCGCGGGACGTCGGAGCAGTTCGCGGCCTCGTTCGCGGTGCTCGGCCGGCTCTCCGGTCTGCCGACGAGGGTGGTGGTCGGCTTCTCCTGCAGTGGGCAGGGCCCGGTGCGGGCCGGTGACGCGTACGCCTGGCCGGAGGTGCTCTTCGACGGGTTGGGTTGGGTGGCGTTCAACCCGCTGCCCCGCCCGGAGAACGAGCCGAGGCCGGTGGAGGAGGATTTCCGTCCGACCCCGGAGGACCCGCCGCCGTCGGAGGCGCCGGCGCCCACTGTGGAGCCGATCGCGTCGCCAGAGCCGGTGGCCGCCGCCGAGGGCCCGCCCGCACGGGGTGGCGCGTCCACGCCGGTGCTGGTCGCGGGCGGCAGCGGTGCGCTGCTGCTCCTGGTGGGGGCGCTGCTGCTCACCCTGGTGGCGATGCGCCGCTCCCTCACCCGCAAGCGGTTGGCGGGGGGTGACCCCGGCCAGCGCATCGCCGGCGCCTGGCGGGAGGTCACCGACGCGTTGCGACTGGCCGGCCGTCCGGTCGGTGACGACCTGGCGGCGACCGAGGTGGCCGCGCAGGCCCGCCAGGCCCTTGCCGAAGCCCGAGCAGGCACGACCAGCGGTGGCAGCGCACCTGGCAGCGGCACGAACGGCAGCGCCACACCCGGCGGCGGCGTGCCCAGCGCGGAGCCGGCAGTCGACGAACTGGCGACGCTGCTCAATCAGGTGGGCTTCGCCCCCGAGGCCGCGGCGGCCGATCAGGCGGCCCGCGCCGCCGAGGTGGCCACGGCCTACGTCGCCAACCTGCGCTTGGCCCGCCCCTGGTGGCGTCGCCTGCTCTGGTCCGTCCACCCCTCCCCCCTGCACCAGGCCCGCCGGTCCCCCCACTCCCACGCCCGCCGACCCACGCGGTGATCAAGAGGTTCGCGTCATGTCAGGACCCGTTCCTGACCCGAACCTCTTGATCACCGGTGGCGGGTTGGGGGGATCGGAGCCGGGCGCGGCGGCCGTAGTCGGCGGCCACCGCAATCACCAGGGGGCCCCACGCGGCCAGCGGTGCGTAGTACCGCAGCACGTCCCAGCCGGGCGGGGTGCGCGCCGGTTCGTCCCGCCCCATCCCCACCCAGCCGCGGTTCACGACGTGGAACGTGCTGTTCAGCACCAGGTACAGGCAGATGGCGACGAGCAACGAGCCGCCGACCACCGCGGCGAGCACGACCGGGCGTGCCGGGATCGAACGCCTGCCGAACAGCGGCACCCAGTGCGGCACCTGCTGTCCCCAGTGGTGCACCAGCCCGAGTGTCGACAGGGCCAGGCCCATCGACAGGACGGACAGGAAGATCATGTACCACGTCGTGACGGCGTCGTCGGTGAACACGAGGGACAGTCGCCAGATCGCGGACGGCAGGACGCAGAGCGGGACGGCGTACGCGGCCCCGACAGCCCAGGGCGCGGGAGCGGCGGCCCAGGTACGGCCCGAGTCAGTGGATGTCATGCGCGTTCCGATCGTCGAGGGCGATCCGGTAGAGACGCAGGGCAATCGCACCGACGACGAAGACGCCGCAGGCCACCGCCCATCGCCGCACCCGGTCGATCGCTGCGGATCGAGTGGCATTCATGAACCGATGATCTGCGGGCCGGACGCGCGCCTCCTCCCCGGCGGAGGTGAACCCGTTCCCGCCTTCGAGGGAGGAGTCGCGCGCCGGAGCGGAAACACGGTGGCGGCGAATAGGCGCGACGACGAGCATCGGGGGGTGGATCAGCACACGAGCGAGATCGTCGACTACTACACGCTGCGCTACCGCGAGGACCAGCGGCTGTCCGCCCGCCCCCAGGCACGGCTGGAGTGGATCCGCACGACGCAGCTCCTGCGGGATCTCCTGCCCGGCCCGGGTGCCCGCGTCCTGGACATCGGCGGAGGCACTGGCGAGTACGCGAGGGCCCTCACCGGTGCCGGCTACGAGGTCCGCCTCGTCGACCTGGTGCCGAGTCACGTCGCCCAGGCACGCGGCGGACAGCCGCCCATCGAGGCCCGGGTGGCCGACGCGCGGGCGCTTCCCGACGCCGACGACGCGTACGACGTGGCGCTCCTCCTGGGGCCGCTCTACCACCTGGTGAACCGTGCCGACCGGCTGAAGGCGCTACGGGAGGCCGTCCGGGTCACCCGCCCCGGCGGTCACGTCGTGGCCGCCGCCATCTCCCGTTTCGCCGGCCCGCTGGACTTCGCCGCCACCGGACGCCTCGACGAGAGGCTCCTCGACGAGGCCGAGAGCCTCCTGACCGACGGCACCAACGATCCACGGACCGGTTTCACCCATGCCTACTTCCATCGGGTCGAGGAGATCACCGACGAGTGTTCGGCGGCGGGGCTGACCGACGTCGTCGTACACGGGGTGGAGGGCCCCGCGTGGACGGCTGCGGAGGCCGCGGCGGGCGGGCCGGGGCAGGACGCGGTCTTCTCCGCGGCGTTGGATCTGGCCCGCGTCTACAGCACCGAGCCAGCGCTGGTCGGATCGAGCGCGCACCTCCTGGTCGCCGGACGCGTCCCGGGGCGTTAAGCGGTCAGCCGGCGGACCAGCTTGCGGAGGCCGGCCTGCCAGCCGTCCGGGTCCTCGGCGCGGCGGCGGGCGTAGTCGGCGACCTCCGGGTGCGGCAGGATCAGGAACCGCTCCTCGGCCAGCCCGGCGATGGTCGCCTCGGCCACCTGGTCCGGGCTGAGCACCGCTCCGGAGGCGGCGATCACCCGGGCGCCCAGGTGGCCCTCGACGATGCCGTCGGCGAGCATCGGGGTGTCCACACCCTGCGGGCAGAGGGCGCTGACCCGGATGCCCCGGTCCCGGTAGGTGATGGCGAGCCACTCGGCGAAGCCCACCGAGGCGTGCTTCGTCGTGGTGTAGGCGGCGTCGCCCACCGCGGTCAGCACCCCCGCCGCCGAGCAGGTGTGCAGCAGGTGGCCGCCGCCGCGGGCGAGCATCCCGGGTAGCACCGCGCGGGCCGAGTAGACGTGGGCGAGCACGTTGACCCGCCACGCGCGGTCCCAGGCCGCGTCGTCGACCTCCACTCCCCCGCCGGTGGTCACTCCCGCGTTGGCGCAGAACAGGTCGATGCGGCCGAAGCGTCGTTCGGTGTCGTCGACGATCGCGCGGACCTGGGCCTCGTCGGTGACGTCGAGGGCGGCGGCGTGCGCCACCGGGCCGATGCTCTCGGCCACCGCGTGGGCCGCCTCGGCGTCCAGGTCGGCGACGATCACCGCTGCGGCGCCCTCGGTGGCGAAGCGCCGTGCCAGTGCCGCCCCGATGCCACCGGCCCCGCCGGTGACCACCGCGATCCGGTCGGTCAGGTTCACGCGGACGCTCCCACGGGCTCGGTGCCCAACCGGGCGATGAGGGTCATCAGGGCGGCGGCGCTGCCGGCGGTCACCTCGGGAGTGGGCAGCAGCGCGAGGACCGGCACGTCCACGCCGGCGTCGGCGTAGCGGCGGACCTGGGCCCGGCACCGCTCCGGCGAGCCGTGCAGCACCAGGGCGTCGACCACCTCGTCGGGCACCGCCGCGCTGGCGGCACGCCGGTCACCCGCCGCCCAGGCCTCCCACATCGGCGCCAGCGCCTCCGTGCGGCCGAGCCACCGATGGAATTCGGCGTACGCCGGCACGGTGAGGTAGCTGGTGATCAGCCGGCGGCCGAGGGTGCGGGCGTACGCGGTGTCCTCGGTGGGGCAGACGAAGATCCGGGCGGCGATCTCGAAGCCGGCACGTCGCTCGCCCAACTCGGCGAGGGTCCGCGGCACGTCGTCGGCGCTGAGCCAGTTGAGGATGACCCCGTCGGCCTCGGCGCCGGCGAGCCGGAGCATGCCCGGGCGCAGCGCGGCGAGCAGGATCGGCGGCGGCACCGCCGGTGGCCGTTCGAGGGTGAACCGGCGCACGGTGAAGGTGTCGTAGACCTCGTCCACCGTCTCGCCGCGCAGCGCGGCGCGCAGGAACCGCAGGACGTCGCGGGTGCGCCGGAACGGCTCGTCGAACCGCACCGCGTTCCAGTCCCGCACGAGCACCGGCGAGGACGCGCCGATACCGAGCGCGAACCGGCCCGGTGCCGCCTCGGCGAGCGCCGCCGCGCTCATGGCGAGCAGCCCGGGGCCACGGGTGAAGACCGGGGTGATCGCGGTGCCCAGCCGCAGCCGCGGCTGCCACGCCGCGGCGAGGGCCAGCGGCGTGAACGCGTCGGTCCCGGCGACCTCGGAGGACCACACGTCGGTGAACCCGGCGCGATCAAGGGTCGTGTAGACCGCCTGGTGATCGGCCAGCGGGATCCCGCCCAACGGCACCGTCATGCCCCATCGATTCGTCACCGATCGATCGTGCCCGTTGACGGTGCCCGCGAGCAAGATCCCCGAAGTGGGCAGAATCGCCGGTTCGCGGCTGCGCGCCCCGGCCGAGGTGCTACGACTTCGAGGTGGACCGGAGCACCGGCGCAGGCCGCTGACCATGGGTTCCAGGGCGGCGGGACACCTGGAGCCGGTCCCGGCGGCGGCCGCGCCCGGTCGGGCCACGTTCCTGGAGCTCTTCTTCGACCTGGTCTACGTCTTCGCGCTCACCCGGATCTCCGCGCGCGCGTTCGAGGACCTGACCGAGAGCCCGGCGCGGCAGCACCTCTGGGCGGCGGTCACCGGCAGTGGCAAGACGCTGCTGTTGCTGCTGGCCCTCTGGTCGGTCTGGCAGGGCACCGCGTGGACGACCAGCCGCTACGACCCGTACCGGGCGCCGCTGCAGACAGTGGTGTTGACCGCGCTCGTGTCCAGCATGGTGATGGGGGTCGCGATCCCCCGGGCCTTCAGCGAGACCTCGCTGATGTTCGCGACGGCGTACGTCATCGCGCAGGTGACCCGGCCGCTGATCCTGTCGATCGCGTTGGGGCCACATCCGTACCGCCGGCTGAAGGTGCGGATGACAGTGGTCTTCGCCGTCAGCGGGGTGTTCTGGATCGGTGGGGCGTTGCTGGCCACCAACGGGCAGGTGGTGCTCTGGACGCTGGCGCTGCTCATCGAGTACCTGGCGGCGCGGTGCGGCTGGCCGGTGCCGGGCCTGGGCCGGTCGACGGTCTCGAAGTGGGAGATCGCCGGGGAGCACCTGGCCGAGCGGTACCAGCAGTTCTTCCTCGTGGCGCTGGGCGAGACGATCCTGGTGGCCGGTTTCGCCTACAGCAAGGGCACCTACGAGTCGGGGCACGCGTTGGCCTTCGCGCTCGCGGTGGCCACGTCGATCATGCTGTGGCGGATCTACGTCCAGCGCGCCGGGCAGATCCTGGCCGAGGCGGTGATGACGGCCCGTCACCCGGCCAACATCGGTCGCTCGGCGGCGGACACGCACCTGGTCATGGTGGTCGGCCTGGCCGCCACGGCGGTCGGCTACGAGCTGATCATCGACCACCCGCTGGGCCATGCCCCACCGACGTGGCTGGCCATGACGCTCGGCGGACCCGCGCTGTTCCTGGCCGGCCGGGCCCGCTTCGAGTACGAGGTGTTCGGGCGGGTCTCCCCGTCGCGCTGGATCGCCATCCTGGTGCTGGCGGCGGTGGCCGTACCGCTGCTGTTCCTGCCGGGGTTGGCCGCGTCGGCCGCCGGAGTGGTCGTGCTGGGCGGCGTCGCGGTCGCCGACGCCCGCCGGGCGCGGGGCGGGCCGCCGGAGGCCGCCGCGACGCCGTTCTGAGCCGTCGGTGTACGCCGAACGGCCGGATAGTCTCGGCGAGTGACCTTCTCCCTCGTCGCCCGATCCGCCGACGGCCGCCGCCACGGCGTCGTCGTGGCCAGCAAGTTCCTCGCCGCCGGGGCGCTGGTGCCGGCCGCGCAGGCCGAGGTCGGCGCGCTGGCCACCCAGGCGCACGTCAATCTCGCCTACCGCCCGCAGGGGCTGACTCTGCTGCGCACCGGGGTGGGCGCCGCCGACGTGGTGGCCGGCCTGGTCGCCGCCGACGCCGAGCGGGAGCACCGGCAGCTCGGCGTGGTGGGCGTCAGCGGGCCGGGCGCGAGCTGGACCGGCCCGGCCTGCCACCCGTGGGCCGGCGGGCGCACCGGCGACGGCTGGGCCGCGCAGGGCAACATCCTCACCGGCCCGGAGGTCGTCGACGCGCTGGGCGACACGTGGCTGGCCTCCTCGGCGCTGCCGTTCGCCGAGCGGCTGGTCGCCGCGCTGCGCGCCGGTGACGAGGCCGGTGGGGACCGGCGCGGCCGGCAGAGCGCCGGCCTGCTGGTGGTCGAGCGCGGCGGAGGGTACGGCGGCACCAGCGACGTGCTGATCGACCTGCGGGTGGACGACCACCCCGACCCGGTCACCGAACTGGGCCGGCTGCTGGCCGTGCACACCCTGCTGTTCAGCCGACCCGACCCGGCGACCCTGCTCGACCTGAGCGGCGCGGTCGCCGACGAGGTCGCGACGTTGCTCACCGCGCTGGGTCACCCGGTCGGCGACGACGGGCCGGAGGCGGCGCTGTTCTCCTGGGCGGGGCTGGAGAACCTGGAGGAGCGGCTGGTGCCGGGCCGCATCGACCCGGTGGTGCTCACGCACCTGCGGGGCGTCGCCCCGCACGTTCCCGCACCCCGCCCGGCGAGCTGACCGGGCAGCCCGGCGTCGCCCGGGCCCGCGCGCGGTCCGGCGAGCCGACCGACCAAAGCGGCGCCAGCGGCACTCGCTGACGGTCCAGGGTGGTCGGGTCAGCGGCCGAAGGCGAGCCAGCGGAAGCCGGCGGCGTCGATCGCGGCCCGTTCCGGGCCGGTCAGCGCGGCACGTCCGGTGGTCTTGCGGATCAGGGTCAGCCGGTCCCAGCCCAACGCGGCAGGCGTGGGTCGCCCCGCGGTGAGCAGGTCGGCGATCACCGCGGCGGCGTGCGGTGTGAGCCACGGCTGGCGGTCCAGCGCCGCCGCCAGGTCCAGGCCGTGCACGCCCACCTCGACCACCCGGGTCCGCAGGAACTCGTGCAGGAGCATCGCATCGCCGTGGCGGGTCCGGACCACCCGATCGGGCGGGGCTCCGGCGACCGCCGCGTCGGCGGCCCGCCAGGCCCGCTCGAACCCGGTCGCCAACGCCTCCCCGCTCGCCTGCCGCGCGTCGCGGCGGCCGCCGGCGATGCGGTCGGCGTCCACCTGCGGGGTGAACTTCGCCGCGCCGAAGTAGCGGGCGGCGTCCACCTCGGCGCGCGGAGGTGCGGGGGCGGCGAGCATGTCGGCCAACCGTCCGGCGCCGGTACGCATGTGCGCGAGCAACTCCCGGACGGTCCACGGCGGGCAGGGGGTGGGCCGGTCGAGGTCGACGTCGTCCACCTCGGCCAGGACCTCGGTGAGCCGTCCGCACTCGGCACGGAACGCGGCACGAACCGGGTCCATCGGTCGGCTCACCCCTTGACCCTCGGCACCAGCCGATGCACGACGGTCAGCACCAGCGCCATCACCAGCGCCATCGTGCCGGCGATGCCGGCGGCGCTGCCCGCGTACCCGACGAAGAGCGGGCGGCGGCTCAACTCCTCCGGCCCGGTCCCGCGCAGGTCCACCAGCCAGGTGAGGGCCAGCCCGGAGGCGATCAGGGCGAGCACGCCGGCCACGCCGAGCACGATCGCGGCGACGCGGTGGGCGTCGCCGGGCGCGATCTGGGCCTGCTCGCGTTGGGTGATCAGCAGGACCAGTCCCGCCAGCGCCGCCCAGACGCCCACCACCAGGTAGGCGGCGACCGCGTCGCTGGGCCGGTGCCAACCGGCGGACAGGGTCGCCACGCCGGCGAGGGCGGCGTAACTCGCGCCGACGAAGGCGCCGACGGCCCGCACCTTTGGCGGCAGGACGAGCATGAGCGCGACCGCCACCGAAGCGGCCACGGCGGTGTGCCCGCTGGGGAGGCTGTTGCCCACCGCTGCGCGGTCCGGGTCGAGGCCGAGGTCGGGCCGGCTCAGGCCGTACTTGAGCAGTTGGGTGGAGACGTTCGCCCCGGCGATGAGCAGGGTCGCGGTGACGGCCAGGGCGATCCGCCCCCGGATGAGCGCGATGAAGCCGATCATCGCGGTGGCAGCGAGCAGGGAGACCACCGACATCGCGTTGAGGATCCGGTCCACCGGACCGTCGATGCGGTCGTGGCCGATCTGGTTGCCGGTCAGTGCGACAGTGTCGACCCACTGGCCGATCTCGGTGTGCAGGGCCACCCGCCAGACGGCGAGGAAGGCGGCCGCCTGGACGAGGGCCAGTACGACCAACCAGACCGCGGTCCAACCCCGTGCCGTCGCGCGCATCCGCACACCGTAGCGGCCGGTGCCGGCCGGTCGGTCGGTGGCCCACCGGCTCCCGCCGGTTAGGTTGGGACCGAGGCGAGGAGGTGGCGGTGGACGGCACACCGGGGCGGGAGTCCGGCCAGGTCGAGCCCGGGCCGGACCGGGCGGCGGCGGCCGGTCCACACGCCGGTGGGACGGCCCCGGTCGAGTCCCTGGCGGACCTGCTGGGCGGTCGGCGGGGCGCGGTGGACGCCACGCTGCCGCCGGTGGCGTTCGCGCTGGGCTGGCTGATCGGGGGCGAGTCGCTGTGGGCCGGGGTGGGCGCGGCGCTCGCCGTGGGCGTCGTGGTGGCCGGCGTACGGCTGCGGCGGGGTGACCGCCCGCGCTCGGTGCTGATCGGGCTGCTCGCCGTCTGCGTCGCGGCGCTGATCGCGGTGCGGACCGGGCGGGCCGAGAACTTCTTTCTGATCCAGCTGCTGTCGAACGCCGCCAGCGCGCTGGCCTGGGCCGTGAGCATCGTGGTGCGCTGGCCGCTGCTCGGCGTGCTGGTCGGCGCGGCGCTGGGCCAGCGGACCCGGTGGCGGCGGGACCCGGCGCTGCTGCGCGGGTACGGCAGGGCCAGTTGGGTGTGGACGGCGACCTATGTGGTGCGGGTGGCGGTGTTCGTCCCGCTGTACCTGAGTGGGCAGGTGCTCGCGCTCGTGGTGGCCCGGATCGCGTTGACCTGGCCGCTGGTCGCGGCGGCGCTGGCGGTGAGTTGGGTGGTGCTGCGCCGGTCGTTGCCGACCGGGCACCCGGGGCTGCGTCACCCGGTCACCGGCGACCCGGACGTCCGGCCCGACGAGCAGGCAGGGCACGGGTCCCGGCGGGCATAAAAGTGGAGAGGCCGCCACGGGGGGAGCGGCCTCTCCGGTGACGTACGTTACTCCGTCATCCTCTGTGGTGTGATCCCGCGACAGCCGGAATTTCTGGGCTTTTTCGCGGCAGTCTTCAGTCCGGGCGGTGGGGTGGGCCGGTCGACCCGCTGCGTTGGCCAGATGACCGGCCCACCCCGGCCTGACCGTGGGTGTCAGGCCGTCCGCCGGCCGGGTCCCGTCGTTCCCCCGGACCCGGCCGAACCCCGGGGTGGGCGGGGCACTCCACCCACCCCGGGTCGTTGTCAGCCGTTCGGGAACAGGGTCCCGTAGTCGGCGTACGCCATGGCCACGTCGGCCTGCGCCCAGAAGCGGTGGTAGTTGAAGCTGGGCTCCGCACCACCGTTCAGGTACGCCTGCACCTTGGGCCAGTCCGGGTCGTTCTTGTAGAAGGACCGGATGTCGAGGAAGCTCTTGCCGGCGGCGATGGCGTCACCGTTCGGCATCTTCCCGGTCCAGCCCGGCGGGACGTAGAGGCCCTGCCCGGTGGACGCGTCGTAGACGTCGTCGAAGCGCTTGTAGTCGCCCCGCGTCTCGGTGGTGGAGACGCCCTTCGCGTCACTGGCGGCGTCGAGCGCGTCCAGCAGGCCCTTGGCGGTGGTCTTCGCCGCCGCGTTGCCCGACTTGGCCGCGTACGCGATCAGGGTCCGGGCGTAGGAGGCGGCGACGCCGACGTCCTGGCCCTTGCTGATCACCTCGACGTGCAGGTTGGTGTTGGGCTGCGGGCTGGACGGGTTCCAGGTGGTCGGCTGACCGGTCCACTTCATGTCCGACGGGATCGACCAGTTGGTGCCGACGGTCGTGTTGGCGATCGCCCACGGCACCCACTTGTCCAGCAGCGCCTTGGCCTTCGCGTTGCCGGTCTGCAAATACAGCTCGGCGATCCGCTGCATCGACCACGCCTGCATGCCGAACCACTGGTTCGACGGCGGGTCGTTGTAGACCGGGTCGACGTCGTAGAACATGCCGTAGAAGGTGCTGGTGCCCGACGGCGGCTGGGCGTAGCTGCCGTCCCAGCTGTTGGTCGCGCCGCCGGCGATGCCGCCCTCGGACGACTGCAGCCAGGTGTAGAACTCCAGCTGCCGGTCGAAGCTCTTGGTCCAGTCGGCGACAGCTGTCGACGACTGCGGCTTGAGCTCCGGGGTGTTGGTCAGCGCCCAGGCCGCGAACGGGTTCTGGTAGCCGAAGTGGTTGTGGCTGGAACCGATCCGCCAGGACCAGTTCTGGCTGGTGTCGTACGCGCCGCCCCAGGCGTAGTACCAGGACAGCAGGTAGTGCGCCGAGTCCTTGCCGCTGCCGGCGGGGCAGGTGCTGGCCCCGACGCAGTTGCCGATCTTCTTGAAGTACTTGTCGAACATCGCGTACCGCAGGTAGTCGCCCATCTTGGCGGCCTTGGCCACGGTGGCGGCGACGTCGGCCTGCTTGCCCTGCGCCTTGGCCCAGGTCAGCGCCCAGTACGCGGCCTGCACGGCACGGGCGTCGGCGTCCGGGGCGTTGGTGTACTTCCACTGCTTGGCGGGAGCGCCGGTGTCCTTGACGAACAGGTCGAGGTAGCCGTACTGACCGCCGTGCTTGAAGGTGTCGCAGGACGGCTGCGGGACGGTCTCCCACACCGACTCCTGCGTGCCCCGCTGGAACGTGTTGATGTACGCCGGCTTGGTGGTGCCGTCACCACAGTGGCCGAAGCCGTAGGTGTTGTCGACGTCCATCAGCCAGTGCATGCCGTAGATGTCGCCGGTGCCGTAGGTGGACTGGAGCTCCGAGCGGAGCGGGTCCTGCCCGACGGAGATGTTGGGCTGCAACGCCGAGGGGTACTGGCTGGGCAGGTTGTACTCGGCGGCGTACTGCGGGGTGCCGGCGGAGCCCGCGGTGGGCTGGTCGGCGTGCGACGGGATGATGTACTTCTCCATCACCGTCCAGGCGTTGTTGAACGGCGCCCAGTTCTGGGTGACGCGGCCGTACTGGGCCTCGAGCCAGATCCAGAAGCTGAACGCCTCCGACGTGGTCTCGTGGCCGTGGTCGGGCGCCTCGACGATCAACGTCTCGACCGAGTGGTACGGCACGCCCTCGGGGCTGAAGTAGCCCGAGTTCTTGATCTTGCCGTACTGGTCGAGGAACTTCTTGATGTAGGCGTTGTCGCCGCCGGGGGTGTCGTTGTCGATCTCCGTGGCGGTGACCGCCAGGGGCGCGATACCGGTGGCGGACGCGGTGATGGTGGCGGCGCCGCCGACGGTGTCGGTGTCCTCCGCCGCGGCGACCGTGACGGTGACCCCGGTGTTCCAGTTGGTCGGCGTCAGCGTGGCGCTGGTCGGCGAGACCGTGATGTCGGTGTCCCCGCTGGGGGTGAGGGTGACCGGCACGCTGGTCGTCGGCGCGGCGCTGAGCTTGAGGTTGAAGGTGGTCGTGCCACCCTCGTTGACGCTGACCGCGGACGGCGTGGCGATCAGCGTCGGGCCGCTGGCGGCGCCGACGGTGAACGCCTTCTCGGCGACCCCGATGCCGTTGGCGTTGTCGTACGCCTTGGCCTGCACCGTGTAGTTGCCGGCCGGCAGGTCCTCCTGCGTGTACGCGTACGGCGCGGTGGTGTCGGTGTTGATCAGCAGGCCGTTGCGGTAGAACTCGACCTTGCTGATCGTCCCGTCCGGATCGCTGGCCGTGGCGGTCAGCGGCACGTCGGCCGGGGCGGTGAACGGCCCGCTCGGCAGGGCGAGGGAGACGGTCGGCGGCTGGTTGGCCGGGGTGCCGTTGCAGGAGGTGCCGTTCAGGGTGAACGAGGTGGGCTTCGGGTTGCTGCCCGAGTAGGAGCCGTTGAAGCCGATGGTGGTGGAAGCACCGGTGCCGAGGTTGCCGTTGTACGACTCGTTGGTCGCGGTGACCTCACTGCCGGACTGGCTGAACCTGGCCGACCAGCCCTGGGTGACTCGTTGGCTGCTGTTCGGGAAGGTCCACTTGAGGGTCCAGTTGCTGACCGCGTCGCCCAGGTTCTTGATGGTCACGTTCGCGGTGAAGCCGGTGTTCCAGTCGTTGGTCGCGTAGACCACGTCGCAGGCGGGTGCTGCCTGCGCGGCGCCGGCGGGCAGCGTCACCCCGCCGATGGCGAGCGCGGCGGCGGCGAGAATCGCCACTCGGCGGCGTCGTGCCAGTTGTCTCATGTGCGCGGTGTCTCCTCGGACCAGGCCGGGGTGGTCCCCGGCGAGGCGCCTGCCCGCGGGTGTGGTGGTACGCGGGGGATTCGAGGCGCCGGGAAGGTGGTCGCCCCGGGCCCGGCCGGGGTACGGCGGTGCGGCCCGCGCGGGAGGGGGTCCCGCCGGCTGCGATCGGGTGCCGTGACCGGAAGTCGTGCTGCCGGCTGCCCTCGGCGGACCCACGCCCACGCGATCTGGCTCCTGTCGCGTTGAATCGACAGTGTGCCATGGAAGCGCTCCCACAACAAGCGCACAGGGGGCGGGATCACCCAGTTGTTTCGATCTCGTTTTGGGTCTTTCACAAAGGCGTGACGGGCGTTACAGTCGCAACATCGGTCGATGGGAGCGCTTCCATCGACAAAGGTTCCAACTGGAAGATCACCGGGACCGTCCTCGTGGCGGGCCCGGGGAACCAACCCGAAGGCCGACGGCGGGCCAGCCCGGACGCCGCCGTCAGCCATCATCCCGCCACAGGGAGGGAGGTGGAACCAGAGCCACTCGCGTGGCCCGGCTCCCGCGCGACACGCACGGCAGGACCCAAATTCCGCCCGTGTGTGTGCAGTTACGGTGGGGACGGGGGTTGCCCTCCCCCGTCCCCACACTAAACCCCCGTACACAATGGGAAAAGAGGCCGACGGGACAGGCGCGAAGCGCCGCCCGGTCGGCCTCGTTCGCTGTCCGGGGCCCTCACCCGCCTCGACCCGTCACGCCGGCCGCCCTGACGGCCGGCTCACCGGGCCGGCCGCTCCTGGCCTATCCTGGGAGCGCTCCCGAATCTCGGCGGCGGCCCCGTATCCACGAGGAGAATCCATGTCGATACCTACCGGGCCCGCCGGCCCGCTGCGCTTTCCCCGCGACTTCGGCTGGGGCGCGGCCACCTCCGCTTACCAGATCGAGGGCGCCACCAAGGAGGACGGCCGCGGCGAGTCGGTCTGGGACACCTTCAGCCGTGTCCCCGGGCGCACCCGCAACGGCGACACCGGCGACGTGGCCGCCGACCACTACCACCGGTACGCCGAAGACCTCGACCTGATGCGCGACCTGGGTCTGCGCAGCTACCGCTTCTCCATCTCCTGGCCCCGCGTCCAGCCCGACGGCACCGGAGCGCCCAACCAGCGCGGGCTCGACTTCTACCGCCGTCTCCTGGACGGCCTGCACGAGCGCGGCATCGCCCCGATGGCCACCCTGTTCCACTGGGACCTGCCGCAGGCGTTGCAGGACGCCGACGGCTGGGAGTCCCGCGACACCGCCTACCGCTTCGCCGACTACGCCGACGCGGTCTTCACCGCCCTCGGTGACCGGGTGCCCGTCTGGCTCACCATCAACGAGCCCAAGACCGTCGTGCAGAACGGCTATCTCATGGGCCACCACGCGCCCGGCCGGCAGGACCCGGACGCCGCCTACCTCGTCGCCCATCACCTGCAACTGGCCCACGGTCTCGCGGTCCGGGCGCTGCGCGCCGCCGACGGCACCGGCCGGATCGGCCCCGCGCTCAACCTGCACCCCTGCTACCCCACCGACGACTCCCCCGAGGCCGCCGCCGCCGCCCAGCTGTACGACGGCTACGAGAACCGCCTCTACCTCGACTCGCTGCTCAAGGGCAGCTACCCGCAGGATGTGCTGGCCGACCTGGGCCCGCAGAGCCGGATGGTGCGCGGCATCCGCGACGGCGACCTGGCGGTGATCTCGGCCCCGGTCGACCTGCTGGCCGTGCAGTACTACACGCCCATCTACGTCACCGCCGACGGCAGCACCGAACACCGGTGGCCGACCTCCGAGGCCGGTTGGCAGCAGATCTACCCCGACGGCATGTACGACATCCTGACCCGGGTCACCCGTGACTACGGCCCGATCCCGCTCACCGTCACCGAGAACGGCCTGCCCACCCCCGACACCCTGGCCGCCGACGACACAGTCGACGACAGCGGCCGGATCACCTTCCTGCGCGACCACCTGGCCGCCGCGCACCGCGCCATCAGCGCCGGAGTGCCGCTGGAGAGCTTCCACGTGTGGTCGATGCTCGACAACTTCGAGTGGGACGAAGGGTACGACCAACGCTGGGGCCTGGTCTACGTGGACTACACCACCCAGCGTCGGGTGCTCAAGCGCAGCGCCCACTGGTACCGCTCCGTCATCGCCGAGGGCGGTTTCTGAGCGGGCCGCCCGGACGGCCGGGCCCGGACGGCTCGGCTCCGGGTGAGCCGGTGACCGTCCGGGTTCCGGTCGGGAACGTTCAGCGGGGCAGCGCCTGCTGCAACTCCGCCCGCAGGGCAGGGGTGAGCATCTCCCCCGCCTGCTTCGCCAACCGGGCCATCTCGTAGCCCACCACGCCGATGTCCGCATCGCCGGCCGCGAGCGTGGCCAGGATCGACCCGTCGCGGACCTGCATCACGAGGAAGTAGCCCCGGCCCATCTCGACCACCGTTTGCTTGACGATGTCGCCGTCGAACATCTGCGCCGCGCCCGCCGTGATGCTCATCAGCCCGGACGTCACCGCGGCGAGCTTGTCGGCGTGGTCGCGGGGCAGATGGTCGGAGATGGCCACCAGCAGCCCGTCGGAGGAGACCACCACCGCGTGCGCCACACCCGGCACCCGCTCCGCGAACGCGCTCACCAGCCAGCTCAGGTCACGTGCCTCCTGGCTCAACGTCGTCACTGTCGTCGTCCTCCTTCGTCGTGCCCCCACGAGGGTGGCACCGGTATCTCGGTGGTGTCCTCGGCCTCGGCACGCCGTACCCCGCTGTAGAGCCGGGAAAGCATGCCACCGACCGCCTCCGGGTCCAGTTCGGCGCGCGCCGGCGCCGACTCCGGCTGGGCCGGGCGGGTGACCGCGGAGAGTTGCGCCATCGGCACGCGGATCGGCAGGCCCCGCTCGTTCGTGCCGGCCGTGACCGGGGTGGCGGGCGGCGCGGCCGGGCCGGGGGCCGCCGCCCCGGTCGGTCCCTGCCGGGACCACCAGCCGCCGCCGTCAGCGCCGCCGCCGACGGCGGCCGGCGCCAGCACGTCCTCGGCGCGGACCGGCACGGGGCGACTCTGGCGCGGCACGGTGGCGGCCGGTGGGCGACCGGCCACCGGCAGGTCCAGCGGAGCGGCGGCCGGGCCACGGGCACCCGCCGACCGGGCCGCTCCCGGCAGCCGCTGCGCGGCGGCGCCCCGCGCCGCACTCGCCGCGAGCATCCGCGCCGGCGCCGGCGGATCCAGCTCCACCGAACCGGCCGGAGCCAGCAGGGCGCCCGGCAGCACCAGCCGCGCGACCAGGCCGCTCTGGCCCGCGTCGAGCTGCACCCGCACGCCGAGGCGGCTCGCCAGGTGGCTGACCACGAACAGGCCCATCCGCTCGACAGCCGCGACGTCCGCGGCCGGCGGAGTGGCAAGCACCGCGTTCGCCTCGGCCAGCGCGGCCGGGCTCATGCCCAGGCCGTCGTCCACGATCTCGATCAACGCTCCCGAAGCCTGGACCCGGGCGGTCACCAGCACGACAGTGTCCGGACGGGAGAACGCGGTCGCGTTCTCCAACAGCTCGGCCAGCATGTGCACCAGTTCGCCGACCGCGTGCCCCACCACGTTGACCTCGCCCACCGAATCCAGCCGGACCCGCTGGTACTGCTCGATCTCGGCGGCGGCGGCCAGCAGCACGGTGCCGAGACCCACCGGACGGTTCCACCGCCGGGTGGAATCCGTACCGGCGAGCACGAGCAGACTCTCGTCGTTACGGCGCATCCGGGCGGCCAGGTGGTCGAGCTTGAACAGGTTGTCGAGCTGGTCCGGGTCGCTCTCCTCGCGCTCGAGGTCGTCGAGCAGCTCCAGTTGGCGCTCCACCAGCACCTGGCTGCGGCGGGCAAGGTTGACGAACATCGCGTTGACGTTGCGCCGCATCGACGCCTGCTCGACGGCGACGGTCACCGCGCTGCGGTGCACCGCGACGAACGCCTCCGCCAGCTCACCGATCTCGTCGAGTGAACGGACCACCGCCGGCGCTACCTCGATGCTCGGCACCCCGCCGGTGACGGTCCGCAGCCGATCCAGCGCGTCCGGCAGCTCGACCTGCGCGATCCGCAGCGCCTGGCTGCGCAGCAGCCGCATCGACCGGGCGACCGACCGCCCCACCAGCAACGAGATCAGCAGAGCGACCAGCAGGACGGCGACGACACCGCCGACCACCAGCAGGGTGGCCCGCAACTGGCCACTGCTGGCGTCGTCGGCCTGGCGCACCGCGTCGTCCAGCACCCCCGCCTCGACCTGGCGCAGCAGCTCCTGACGCTGTTGGCTGGCCGACCACCACTGCTCGGACGGCAGCACCTCGGACGCGGCGTTCCCGGCCGGCAGGCTGCGCTCCTCCAGCTGGGTGGCGACCAGGAACAGCGGGTTCACCGAGGTTTCGTCGTACCGGCGGATCTGGTCCGTGGTGGCGGCCACCCGGAACGCGCCGAGGGCGGTCAACTGCTGGGCCCGCAGGTCGGTGAGGGCCACCCGGTCCTCCGTGCCATAGCGGCCGGCGCGGGCGGCGGCGTAGAGCTGGGCGCGGACGCGCGAGGAGAGCTCCTTGACCCGGGCCAGCTGCACGTAGCGCAGCACCGCGTCGCTCAGCGCCGCCCGGTCCTGACCCGGCGTCGGCTCGGCGAGCAGATCCAGCAGCGCGCCCACGGCCCGGTGGTAGTTGCTCAGGATGGTGTCGTTGCTGAGCACCGCCGGCGGGATCGCCGGACGGATGTCGATCACCTGGTCGTACGCCTCCTGCGCCTCGGAGAAGGCCACCCGCCAGGACGCGTCGGCGTCGGCCAGCGGCCTGGCCGCCCGACTCAGGTCGGCCATCGCCCGGTCGGAGGACGCCTGCAACGGCCGCAGCGCGGTCGCGGCAGCCTGCCGGTCGCCACCGCGGCGCAGCTCGCCCAGCTCACCCGCCGAGCGGTCCCGCTCCTGTTGGAGCTGGTGCACCACGGCGGTGATCTCCCGGCCGATGGCGACCTGCCGGGAGAAGTCGTTGAGCGCTGTCGTCCGGCCGACCAGGGTGCTGGTCTGCACCCCCGCGAGCACCAGGAACGCCAACGACGGCACCACCAGCACGGTGGCGAGCTTGGTGCTCATCCGCCAGTCCCGCAGCCGGAACGGCGAGCGGCGTCGATGCGGGACGACGCGGACGTCGAAGCGTCGCCGGCGGTGGTTCGACACCCCGCCGGTCGCCGGGTCGGGACCTGCCGCCACCCTGCCTCCTCCTCCTGCCGCGTCCACCGCGACCCGGGGAGCGCAGTCCATCCAACCAGGCTCGGTAGCGCTGTCAACGGCCCGGGCAGGGCGAAAGTTCAGGAAGGATACTGCGGGTGGGACCGTCCTGTCGTGGTCGGTAAGACCAGCTCATCCGTCCGGCCGATGTCGGCGAGCTCGGCCGCCGCGCCAAAGCGGCCCAGCGCGACCAACGCGGCGCCGGTGGCACCGATCTCCGGGTTCCGTTGGTGCGACACCGGTCGCGGCGCGAGGGCGGCGGCGAACGCCTGCCGCCACCACACCGAGGCGGCCACCGCGCCGCCGCCCAGCACCACCCCGACCGGTTTGTCGACCGTGGACTCCAACACCGCGAGATCGTCGGCGACCAGCTCGCACAGCCCCTGCATCAACCCGGCCAGGATGTCCACCGCAGTGGTGCTGAAGCTCAGGCCGCGCAGCTCGCCCGAGCCCGCCGGCGCCAACCCGGGCGGCCGGTCGCCCCCGAAACGGGGATCGGCCGGCCGGCCGCCGCCCGCCGGCACCAACGCCAGCGCCGCGTCCAACTCGTCCCCGGAGGGCAGTCGCAGCTCCCTGTTCGCCCAGGCGAACAGGTTGCCACCGCTGGAGTACGCCGCCCCGGTCACCACGTGGTCGTGGTCGACCCGGTAGCGCCAGAGTCGTTCGGGCAGCCGCGGCAGCGGCTCACCGGCCGGGATCCGCTGCATCAGGCGTACGGCCGCGGAGGTGCCCACCGTGACCGCGGCCCGGCTCGGGTCGGCGCAGCCCGAGCCGACGTTCGACGCGCCGCCGTCACCCACCGGCGGCGTCCACCGGGCCTCGGCCAGCTGCGGCCAGCGGCGGGCGCGGTCGGGCCGGAGTCGGCCGTGCCAGTCCAGCTCACCCAGGGGCGGCAGGTCGCGCGGTCGCGCGCCGGCGAGCGTCAACGCCTCCTCGTCCCAGCGCAGGCTGCTCAGGTCCAGCAGGCCGGTGCCGGAGGCCTGGGAGACCGACATGGGCGCCGCCTGCAGCAGCTCGCCCAGCACGTACTCCGGCAGGCCGACGAACCGTGCGATCGGCGAGCCCGACTGTTCCCGCAGCCAGGGCAGGCGCATGGACCAGTAGGAGCGGTGCCACCAGCAGCCGGTGCGCTGGTGGAAGCCGTCCGGGTCGGCCGGGCCGGACGTGTCGCCGACCGGCGCGGGCCGGGTGTCCAACCAGGTGACGACCGGGCCCAGCGGAGTGCCGTCGCGGTCCAGCGGAAGCACCGAGTGCCACTGCGCGGAGGTCGCCACCAGACCGACGTCGTGCAGGTGCCCCGCCTCGGCCAGCTCGTCCAGACACTCGATGAGACAGGCGAGGTAGTCGGGGCCGGAGAGCGTGCCGGTGCCGTCGTCACCGATGGCGAGGTTGACCTTCCGCCGGGCCAGGGCGCCGGGCAGCGGCTGGGTTCCCCCGTCCAGCACCAGCCCGCGTACGGAGGAGGTGCCCAGGTCGAGCGCGAGAATGTTCATCGCCGGTCAAGTTACCCGGTGCCGGCCGCGCGGGAACGAAGGTCCGGTCGGGCACACCCGTACGTCCGAAGGGGTCCCGGGCCGGGCCGCGGCCGCGTAAGGTGGACCGCATGCTCGCGCACCCAACCTCCTGGTGGCCCGCCGACCCGGCGGCCACCCCCCGCGCGTAGCTCCATCCACGCGGCCGCCATCGAGGCGGCCGCCGGATCTCCCGGCCCGGATGGCCGCCACCGCTGGCGGCGCCCGGCCCACGGAGACCACGATGACCAGCCTGACCCACCTGACCGACCTGCTCGCCGCCATCTCCCGTGGCGACGACCCCGGCCCGTTCGCGCTGCTGCGCCGCGAGGGCGCCGACGAGCTGGAACTGTTCACCGGCGTCGTCGCCACCGTCGACCGGCTGGCGGACATCCCGCTGTCGCCGGGTACGCCCGGGGCGCGGACGCTGGCCCTGGTGCCGTTCCGGCAGATCGCCGAACGCGGCTTCGCCTGCGTCGACGACGACGCCCCGCTGGAGTGCCTCCAGGTCCGCGAGCACCTGCGGATCCCCCTGGCCGAGGCCCTGGCCGCGCTGCCCGACCAGCCGGTCCGCACCCGCGACGCCGCGTTCGACGTCAGCGACGAGGAGTACGCGGGGATCGTGCAGCGGGTGCTCACCGAGGAGATCGGCCGCGGCGAGGGCGCGAACTTCGTCATCCACCGCACCCTGCACGCCACAGTGCAGGGCGCCCCGCTGGTGGCGGCGCTGGCCGCGCTGCGCCGGCTGCTGGTCGCCGAGCGCGGCGCCTACTGGACGTTCGTGGTGCACACCGACACGCGGACCCTGGTCGGCGCCAGCCCCGAACGACACGTCAGCGTCGACGACGGGCTCGTGATGATGAACCCGATCAGCGGCACCTTCCGGCCCAGCGGCGACACCCCGGACCGCGAGGCGCTGCTGCGGTTCCTCGCCGACCCCAAGGAGGTCGAGGAGCTCTACATGGTGCTCGACGAGGAGCTGAAGATGATGGCGACCGTCGCCGAGCACGGCGGCCAGGTCATCGGCCCGTACCTCAAGGAGATGTCCCACCTGGCGCACACCGAGTACCTGCTCGCCGGGCGGGGCACCCGCGACGTGCGGGAGGTCCTGCGGGAGACGATGTTCGCGCCCACCGTGACGGGCAGCCCGATGGAGAACGCCTGCCGGGTGATCGCCCGGCACGAGCGCCGGGGCCGGGGCTACTACGCGGGTGTGCTGGCCCTGCTCGGGCACGACGACGCCGGCCGGCAGACGCTGGACGCGCCGATCCTGATCCGTACCGCCGAGATCTCCCCCGCCGGCCAGCTGCGGGTGCCGGTCGGCGCCACCCTGGTCCGGCACTCCACGGCGGCCGGCGAGGTGGCCGAGACGCACGCCAAGGCCGCCGGGGTGCTGGCCGCACTCGGTCTGGGCCCGGCGGCGCCCGCCGGCGACCGCGGGCCGGTCGTGCGGCTGGCCGACGACCCGGCGGTACGCGACGCGCTCGCCGCGCGGAACACGCCGCTGGCCCGGTTCTGGTTGGACCAGCGGGCGCCGGACGCGCCGGGGCTGCCCGGGTTGGCCGGTCGGCGGGCACTGATCGTGGACGCCGAGGACACCTTCACCGGCATGCTGGCGCACCAGCTGGGCGCGTTGGGTCTCGCGGTCACGCTGCGGCCGTGGCACGCCGGTGGCCCGGTCGACGAGTACGACCTGGTGGTGGCCGGGCCCGGGCCGGGTGACCCGGGCAGCGCGGACGACCCGAAGATGACCGCGTTGCGGGAGCTGCTGGACGGGCTGCTGGCGACCGGCCAGCCCACCCTCGCGGTCTGCCTGGGGCACCAGGTGCTGGCCGGGCTGCTGGGGCTGCCCCTGCACCGCCGGGACGCGCCCTATCAGGGGTTGCAACGGGAGGTCGCCCTGTTCGGCAGGACCCGCCGGGTCGGCTTCTACTCCTCGTTCACCGCCCGGGCCGAGGTGGACCTGCTGCACACCGCGTACGGGACTGTGGAGCTGGCCCGGGACACGCGCGACGGGTCCGTGCACGCCCTGCGCGGGCAGGGTTTCGCCGGGGTGCAGTTCCACCCGGAGTCGGTGCTCAGCCCGGACGGTCTGACCGTGCTGACCGAGTTGCTGGCCGATCTGCTGCCGGCGTCCCGCCAGGTCCGGCAGGCATCGCCCACCGGCCCGGCCCACCAGGCGTAGCCGACCGGCCGCGCCCGCTCGGCATAGCTACCGCCGTCGTGGGGTAGGGCTGGTGCGACAGGTGGTGCGGGCGGGCCGAGAGCCCCCGCCCGCGCCACCGGTCGCACCAGCTGTCAGCCGCCCAGGCCCTGCTTGAGCGCGGTGCCGATCAGCACCGCCCGGCGGGCGGTGAGGGCGCAGGCGCCCAGCGCCACCGCGTCCGGGGCGATCTCCCCGTTGTTGCTGGTGTGCGAGGCGCCGTACGGGTTGCCGGCGATGAACTGGCTGGAGTCGGTGTAGCCGGGGGGCACCACGACACCACCCCAGTGGTAGAAGACGTTGAAGAGCGAGGTGAGGGTCGTCTCCTGCCCGCCGTGCGAGGTCGCGGTCGAGGTGAAGCCCGCGTAGACCTTGTTGGCCAACGCGCCCTGCGCCCACAGCGGACCTGTGGTGTCGATGAACTGCTTCAGCTGGGCGGCGATCATGCCGTACCGGGTGGGCGATCCGAGGATCACCACGTCGGCCCAGGCCAGGTCGTCGATCATCGCCTCGGGCACGTCCTGGGTCTCCAGGTGGTGCGCCTGCCAGCCGGAGTTGGAGCGGATCGCCTCGTCCGGCGCCAGCTCCCGCACCTTGCGCAGACGCACGTCGGCGCCGGCCTCCCCGGCGGCCTCGCACGCGGCCTGCGCCATCTGGTAGGTGATGCCTGTGGCGCTGTAATAGATCACCGCTACCTTGGTCTGGGCAGCCATCAGATTGTCCCCTTCTCGTCTCGGGTCAGCTCCCGCGACTACCCGACGGGTGCGGTGACAAACGACGCCGGTGACCGCCTTCCGGTCGTCCGGGCTCAAGTTTTCCGCAAGTTCCCGGTCGTTCCGGCCCGGCCGTGAGCGCGGACGGCCATCCTGATGCCATCGGTGCCGGCGCGATCCTGCCGCCCCCCAGGCACCGGGCGCCTGAACGGGGGATCGCGCTCCGCTGGCAACGACGCTGGCGCAGCGCGATCAGGGGTACGTCCCGAGACCTCGCGGCCCGTGCGCTCAGTGGACCAGCGCCGCCATCAGCCGATCCAGCTCGTCGGCCGGGTCAGCGGTGAGGCCGGTGTGCACCGGGCCCGCCTGGATCATCGTGCTGCGGGGCGCGGCCAGCCAGTGGAACCGCTCACCGAGCCGCATCCGGGTCGCCGGCCCGTCACCGGAGCAGGTCCGGTCCAGGGAGTCGAGCACCGCCGCCACAGCCGGCAGATCGACATCGGGCGCCAGCGCGCGGACCCGATCGGCGTCCAGGTGCGTCCGCGCGGCCAGGAAGTCACGCTCCTGGCAGTAGAGCAGCACCCCGACGTTGATCTGCTCGCCGCGCTCGATGCGGGGAACCAGCCGGATGAGGGCGTACTCGAACGGATGCCTCACGCCACGCTCCCCGCCGGTAGCCAGTCCGCCGGCCGGGCGACCCGCCGCGACAGGTGCGCCACGTACGCCTCGCGCGCCGCGTCGGCCGAGTCGAAGTCGGCGGCGGTCAGCCACTGGTCCGGCACCAGCGCCAGCACCTCCCGCAGCAGCTCCGGGGTGACCCGGGGGGCCAGCTCGGCATCGGCCTCGGTCAGCCGCGACGCGTACGGCTCCAGCACGTGGTCGTCCGAGCGGTAGGCCCGGTGCACGGCGGCGTCGGCGCGCGGCCAGTTGTGGTGGAAGTACAGCGCGGCGCCGTGGTCGATGAGCCACAGCTCCCGGTGCCAGACCAGCAGGTTCGGGTTGCGCCAGCTCCGGTCGACGTTCTCCACGTACGCGTCGAACCAGAGCACCCGGGACGCCAGCACGGCGTCGACCGGGTGTGCGACCGGGTCGAAGCCGAGCGCTCCCGGGAGGAAGTCCATCCCCAGGTTGGCGCCGCCGCTGTTGCGCAGCAGCTCCTGCACCTCCTGGTCGGGCTCCGCCCGCCCGATCACCGGGTCGATGTCGAGGACCACCAGCGGTGGCACCCGCAATTCCAGCCGGCGGGCCAGCTCACCGCAGATCACCTCGGCGATGAGCGCCTTGGGGCCCTGCCCGGCGCCGGAGAACTTCGCCACGTACGTGCCGAGGTCGTCGGCCTCCACGACGCCCGGCAGCGAGCCACCCTCGCGCAGCGGCGTGACGTAGCGGATGGCGTTGACCTGGCGGAGCACGTCGCCCACCCTACTGGGGCCCGGGTCGTGGCCCTCCCCCTGTCGTCGTCGGACGTGCTCCGCCATCCGGGCGGCCCGCGTCAGTCGAGCTTGTCGCGCAGCTTGTCGACCTGCGTCTGGAGGCGGTTCACCGCGTTCTCGTTGTTGACGAAGGTGGTGATGCCCGCGGCGAGGCCGAGGCCGATCAGCACCGCCAGGATGCTCAGCACCAGCCCGCCGATCGACACCCCGCGGCCGGTCACCCCGGGTCGTTGCGCCATCTTGAGCCCGACGATGCCGAGGATGATTCCGATGATGCCGAGCACCAGCCCCAACCAGGCGAGGATGGCGGTCAACACGCTGAACAGGCCGGCGACGCCGAAGACCAGCGCGAAGGTGGCGGCCGCGCTGGTCTTCGCGCTGGCATCCCCCCGGTGGCTCCGAGACCCGGCCGGTACGCCGGCGCCCCGCGCCGGCTCGCTTGCGGCAGTCATGCGACTCCCCCTTCGTACGCGCGGCTCGCGTACTTCCGGTGCGCCGCCTTCCCGCTGCTCAGGCGGTTATGCAGCCGGGCCACTGTCGGTCGGGTGCCCTACCCTGACGCAGCCACCCCCGGGGAAGGGAGTCCGATGACCAGGGACCGCACCGCGTCCGAGGCGCTCGGCCTGCGGATGACGAGCCTGCTGCTGCGACCGCACCCGAGCATCCGGCCCGGCACCGTCGCCGACGTGGTCGAGTGGTTCGGCGCGATGCAGGCGCAGGATGTGGCGAGCGGGATGTGGTCGCTGGGTGTCCGGTTGCCGGGGTGGACCAGAGCCGACGTGCAGGCGGCGCTGGAGCGCCGTGAAGCTCTCCGCACGTGGCCGATGCGGGGCACCGTGCACCTCGTTCCCCCCGCCGACACCCGCTGGATGCTGGAGCTGACCGGCGTCCGCTCGCTGGCCGGCGCGGCGACCCGCCGAACGCAACTCGGGCTCACCGAGGCCGACGCGGGCCGGGCGTTGGACGTGCTCGGGGCGGCGCTGGTCGGCGGACGCCGGCTCACGCGGGCGGAGTGCCTGGCGGCCCTCGGGGCGGCGGGCCTGTCGACGGACGGCCAACGTGGCTACCACCTGCTCTGGTACGCGAGCGTGCGCGGGGTGACCTGCGTGGCGCCGAACGTCGGCGCCGACCAGACCTTCGCCCTGCTCGACGAGTGGGCGCCGGAGCAGCGCCACCTGGATCGGGACGAGGCGTTGGCCGTGCTCGCCCACCGCTACGTCCGGGGGCACGGGCCGGTCACGGCCCGCGAGTTCGCCGGCTGGAGCGGCCTCACCCTGACCGACGCGCGGCGCGGTTTGGCAGCCGCCGGCGAACTGCTGAGCACCGTGGTCGTCGACGGCGAGCCGATGCACGTGGACGCGGCGCTGTGCGACACGGCGTCGGCCGGTGCGCGCGCGCCGCAGGATGACGTGCTGGCGCTGCCCGGCTTCGACGAGTACCTGCTCGGCTACCGGGACCGCACGCTGATGCTCGACCCCGCGCACCAGCCGGCCGTGGTGCCCGGCAACAACGGCGTCTTCCAGGCGACGGTGGTCCGCGCCGGCCGGGTGGTGGGCGTCTGGAAGCGTACGCTCGGCCGGGCCGCCGTCACGGTGGCGATCCGGCCGCTGACGGCGCTGGACGCCGGCGAGCGAGCGCGAATGGAGCAGGCGCTGGGACGGTACGCGGACTACCTCGGGCTGCCCGCCCGCTATGACTGGTCGGCCTGAGGGCTGCTCGGCTCGGACCGGCGCGGGGCGGACGATCGGGGACGCGCTGCGGTGAGCAGGTCGACGACGCGCGTCACCCGCGGGTCGTCGCGGATCTGCGCCACGGTCGCCGGCAGCGGCAGGCGCCAGTTCGGGTACTCGTCGACAGTGCCCGGCATGTTGGGCTGGCGCACCTCGCCCAGCACGTCGTAGAGGGAGACGCCGAGCAGCCGGGTGGGGCTGGCCGCGAGCGCGGCGTGCATCGCCACCACCACGTCGTCGTCGGTTGAGGCCGGCTGGCCGCCGGGCGCCGGCCCCGGGTCGGCCGACTCGGGAAGCAGCGCCTCGTCGCGCAGCATCGCCAGCAGCCGCTCGCGGTCGGCGGCCGCCCGGGCCCGCTCGACCGTCACGTCGGTGCCGAGCAACTTCAACTCGTCGCGGACCCGGACGTGCTCGCCGGTCAAGAAGCCCGCAGCGGTGGGCAGGTCGTGGGTGGAGATGCTGGCCAGCGCGTTACGCGGCCACCGGGCCGGCGGGACGAAGGTGCCGTCGTCGTCCCGGGCGAACCACAGCACCGTCGAACCGAGCATGTTGCGCCCCCGCAGCCCCCGGGTCACGGCGGGTTGGACCGTGCCGAGATCCTCGCCGACCACCACCGCGCCGGCCCGGTGGGCCTCCAGCGCGAGGATGCCGAGCATCGCCTCGGCGTCGTACCGGACGTAGGTGCCCTCGGCGGCGCTGGCGCCCGGCGGCACCCACCACAGCCGCCACAGCCCCGCGACGTGGTCGACCCGCAGGCCGCCCGCGTGCCGCAGGGTCCGCCGCAGCATGTCCCGGTACGCCGCGTACCCGGTCTCGGCGAGCCGGTCCGGCCGCCAGGCGGCGAGGCCCCAGTCCTGGCCGAGCTGGTTGAAGTCGTCAGGTGGGGCGCCGACCCGCACCCCCTGGGCGAGGACGTCGGCGAGCTGCCAGCCGTCCGCGCCGCCCGGGTCGATGCCGACGGCCAGGTCGTGCACCACGCCGACCGGCATCCCGGCCGCGCGGGCCGCCGCGGTGACGGCGTCGAGCTGCTCGTCACACAGGTGTTGCAGCCAGGCGTGGAAGGCCACCCGGTCGGCCAGCTGCCGACGCTGCTCGGCGACCGCCGGGGCGTCCGGGTGGTGCAGCTCCGCCGGCCAGGCACGCCAGTCGTTGCCGTGCCGCTCCGCCAGCGCGCACCAGGTGGCGAAGCTGGCCAGCGCCGGGTCCGCGGCCAGGTCGACCGGCCGGGCGTACGGGTGCAGCAGCTCCAGGGCGTGCCGCTTGGCGGTCCACACCTCGTCGTAGTCGATCAGGTCGCCGCGGTCGGGGCGCAGCGCGTCCACCACCGCCCGGGTCGCCGGGTCTGCCGCAGCGTACGCGGCGGTGTCACTCACGCGCAGGTAGAGCGGGTTGACGAAGCGCCGGCTGGCCGGCGAGTACGGCGAGGCGGCCACCGGATGCGCTGGCCCCACCGCGTGCAGCGGGTTGAGCAGCACCAGCCCCGCGCCCGTGGCACCGGCCCAACCGGTGAACTCGGCCAGGTCGCCGAGGTCGCCCATGCCCCAGGAGCGTTCCGAGGTGAGCGCGTACAGCTGGAGCATCCAACCCCAGGTGCGCGGCGGCACGGGCAGCCGGCGGGGCACCACCACGAGCGTCACCTCGCGGCCAGCACAGCCCAACCGGTGCCAGCCCAGCGGCAGGTCTCCCGGCAACTCGCCGTCGACGTCGCGGCGACCGCCGTCCTCCAGGGTCACCACGCCCGGGCCGGGCAGCGCCCGCGTCGTGCCGTGGGTCAGCACCACGGTCGGCGGCAACGCGGTCGGATCGACCGCGCGGGCGGCGGCGAGGGCGTCGGCAACGGCGGCCGGGCTGGTCGCGTCCACGCCGAGCAGGCCGAGCACGCCCACGACGGTCTCCGGTGCGACCTCGACGCGGCGGTGCCGCCAGTCCTCGTACCAGGTGGACACGCCGTGCGCCTTGGCCAGCGCGGTCAGTCGTCGGTCCATCCCGCCCCCCGCCTCACGATGCGACCTGCGACCTGCGACCACCTTGCCACGCCCACCCACGCGGTGCAGCACAAGGCGTGCCCCCCGCCCCGCCGATCTTGCGCTTACTGTCGCGACACAGTCGACAACAGAAACCGCAAGATCGGCGGGATGGGAGCGAGGGCCGTCAGTCGGCGAGGGCGCCGGCGGACCTGCCCTCGTGCAGGGTGAGGTTGCGGCCGTTGGTCGGGTCGAACAGGTGGATCTTCTCCAGGTTGAACCAGACCCGGCGGGACTGTCCCTCCGCGACCGGCGACTCGGCGGACAACCGGGTGACCAGGTTGCCACCGGTGCCGGCGAAGTCACCCGCGCCCGCGTCGGCGGCCAACTCCTCCAACTCGGCGGCGCTGGCCCGCTCCCCCTCGACAGTGAAGTAGACGTACTTGTCCGAGCCCATCGACTCGACGATCTCCACGGGCGCCTCGAACTCCAGGCCCCGGCGGCGGGTGTCCTCGTCGACCAGCTCGGCGTCCTCGAAGTGCTCGGGGCGTACGCCGAGGATCAGCTCGCGGGGCGCGTCGGCCGCCTCCAGCTCGCGGCGGACGCGGTCGCCGAGCGGCACCTCGCCCAGCGCGGTGTGCAGGCTGCCGTCCTGCACGGCGGCGTGCAGGAAGTTCATCGACGGGGAGCCGATGAAGCCGGCCACGAAGAGGTTGCGGGGGTGGTCGTACAGCTCCTGCGGAGGCCCGACCTGCTGGATCGCGCCACCGCGCATGATGACCACCCGGTCGCCGAGGGTCATCGCCTCGGTCTGGTCGTGGGTGACGTAGACGGTGGTGGTGCCGAGCTGCTTCTGCAACCGGGACACCACAGTGCGCATCTGCACGCGCAGCTTCGCGTCCAGGTTGGACAGCGGTTCGTCCATGAGGAACGCCTTGGGCTGGCGGACGATCGCCCGGCCCATCGCGACCCGCTGACGCTGACCGCCGGAGAGGTTGGCCGGCTTGCGGTCCAGCAGCGGCACCAGCTCCAGCACCTTGGCCGCCTCGTCGACCTTGGCGTTGATCGTCTCCTTGTCGAGCTTCGCCAGCCGCAGCGGGAACGCCATGTTCTCCCGCACGGTCATGTTCGGGTACAGCGCGTAGGACTGGAACACCATGGCGATGTCCCGGTCCCGGGGTGCCTTGTCGTTGACCCGCTGGCCGCCGATGCGCAGCTCGCCGGAGCTGATGTCCTCCAGGCCGGCGATCATGTTGAGGGTGGTGGACTTGCCGCAGCCCGAGGGACCGACCAGGATCACGAACTCGCCGTCGGCGATCTCCAGGTCGACGTCCTGCACGGCGACGGTCCCGTCCGGGAAACTCTTGCTCACCTTGTCGAGCACGATGTCAGCCATGACTACTCACCTATCCCTTGACTGCGCCGGAGGTCAGGCCGGACACGATGCGGCGCTGGAAGAAGAGGACGAACAGGATGATCGGTACGGTGATCACCACGGCGGCGGCGCAGATCGCCCCGGTGGGGTCCTCGAACTGCGACGCGCCGGTGAAGAACGACAGCGCGGCCGGCACCGTGCGGGACCGCTCGGTGGAGGTCAGCGAGATGGCGAACAGGAAGTCGTTCCAGCAGAAGATGAAGACCAGGATCGCCGTGGTGAACAGGCCGGGTGCGGCCAGCGGCGCGATCACCCGCCGGAACGCCTGTGCCTGGGTGGCGCCGTCCATCTTCGCCGCCTTCTCCAGGTCCCAGGGGATCTGCTTGAAGAACGCCGACAGCGTGTAGATCGCCAGCGGCAGCGCGAAGGTGATGTACGGCAGGATCAGCCCCGGCCAGGTGTCGAAGATCTTGAGCTGACGCTCGATCTCGAACAGGGGTGACACGAGGGACACCTGCGGGAACATCGCGATCAGCAGGGAGACCCCGACCAGCAACCCCTTGCCGGGAAAGTCCAGCCGGCTGATCGCGTACGCGGCCATAGCGCCGAGCACCACCGCGATGAGCGTGGCGATCAGGGCGATGCCGATCGAGTTGATCAGCGCGCGGACGAACTGGTCGGTGTCGAAGATCGTCCGGTAGTTGTCCAGCGTCCACTCCCGGGGGATGAAGTTCCCGTCGGTGAGGGTGGCCGGCGTCTTGAACGACAGCGAGGCGATCCACAGCACCGGGACCATCGCGAAGACGACCACGAGGAGGTCGAGCAGACCCCAGCGCACCTTGGCTCGGGTGGTGGTTTCGACAGCCATGTCAGCGCCTCTCGGAGTCGTCGCTGCCGGGGGCAGCGGTGCCGAACAGCTTCACGAATACGAAGGCGATGATGGCCACCGTGATGAAGATGAGCACCGACATCGTCGAGCCGATGCCGAGGTTGAGACCCCGGATCAGGTTGTTGTAGGCGAGCATCGACACCGACGAGGTCTCGTTGCCTCCGGCGGTCAACACGAAGATGTTGTCGAAGACCCGGAACGCGTCCAGGGTGCGGAACAGCAGCGCGACCAGGATCGCCGGCTTCATCACCGGCAGCATCACCTTGGTGAACTTCTGCCAGGAGGTCGCCCCGTCGGTGGAGGCGGCCTTGAGCAGGTCCTCCGGCACCAGCGCCAGCCCCGCCATCAGCAGCAGCGCCATGAACGGCGTGGTCTTCCAGATCTCCGCCAGCATGATGATCGCCAGCGAGCTGGCCCGCTCGGTGAGCGGCGCACCGTCGCTGAACAGGTCGGCCAGGTAGCCGGTGCCGGGCGTCCAGGCGTACCGCCAGGAGAACGCGGCGACCACCGTGACGATGCCGTACGGGATGAGCGCCGACGTGCGGACGAGGCCGCGCCCGACAAGCGTGCGGTGCATGATCAGCGCCAGCCCCATGCCGAGCACCAGCTCGACGGCCACGGTGACCACGGTGATCAGCGCGGTCACCCCGAACGCCGTCCACCAGAACTCGTTGGTGAGCACTGTGGCGTAGTTCTCCAGCCCGATGAACTCGCGCTGGTCCGGAAAGCGCAGGTCATAGCGCTGCAACGACAGCCAGACCGAGTAGATGATCGGGTACGCGGTCACCGCCACCATCACCAGCGCGGCGGGCGCGCAGAGCAGCCAACCGAGCCGGCGTTCGGCCTTCTTGTTCTCACTCAGCGGCGGCTTGCGACGGCCGCCTCGCTGCGTGGGCACGGTGGTGGATCGTTCTGCCTCGGCGCTCACCTGCGCGCCGGCCGGCGTGGCGTTGACACTCACGGCAGGACCCCCTTGGACTCCAGGGCGTCGGCGATGGCGCCGCGCAGCTCATCGGCCGTCTGTTGCGGACGGATCGCCGACGGCGGCGACAGGATCGCCGACATGACAGTCGAGATGCTCTGGTAGGCCGGGGTCAGCGGACGCGTCGCCGGGTCCTTCAGCTCTTCGAGGATGGTGTCCTTCATGGGGTACGCCTCGGTCATCTCCGGCTCGTCGAAGACCGCCTCGATGGTCGGTGGCACGCCGTCGTTGATGGCGGAGAACTTCTGGTGCTCGGGGCTGCGCAGACACCGGGCCGCCTCGAACGACTGCTCCGGGTGCCGGGAGTAGGAGCTGACCGCCAGGTTCACGCCGCCGATGGTGACCTTGCTGGGCGTGTTCTCGTCGATGCCGGGCACCCGCGCCCAGCCAACCTGCTTGGCCAGCTCCGGGTTGGCCTCCTGCAACGCCGGGTAGACGAACGGCCAGTTCACCTGGAACGCGCCCGAGCCGGACTGGAACTCCAGCCGGACGGGGTCCTCGGTGGCGTTGCTGAACGACGGCGACGTCACGCCCGACGTGGCGAACCGCTGCAACTGCTCCAGCGCCCGGACCGTGCCGTCGTCCATGACGGCCTTCTTACCGTCGTCGGAGAGGACCTTTCCGCCGGCGCTCTCGGCCAGGGTGTTGTAGAGGACGACCAGGCCCTCGTACTGCGCGCCCATGGTGAGCACCTGGTACGGCTTGCCCTGCTCCTTGAGCTGCTTCGCGGCCGTGATCATCTGGTCCCAGGTGGTCGGCGGCTGCGGCACCAGGTCCTTGCGGTACCAGAGCAGTTGGACGTTGGTGTTCTTCGGCGCGGCGTAGAGCTTGTCCTCGTAGCGGGCGGTGTCCAGCGGCCCGGCGAGGGTGCCCTGCTCGACGTCGGACTTGTCCTGGCCGGTCCACTCGCGGATCCAGTCGGCGCTGGCGAACTCCTGGGTCCAGGTGACGTCCAGGCCGAGCACGTCCATCCCGGTGTCCTCGGCGGCCAGCCGGCGCACCATCTGCACCCGCTGGTCGTCGGCCTGGCGGGGCAGCACCCGGTAAACGATCTTGTATCGTCCCTGGGCCTGCGCGTTGCAGTCGTCGACCACCTTCTGCAGGTTCTGCTCCGGCGGGTAGTACAGGTTGATCGTCGGCGTACCGCCGCCACCGTCGTCGGCGCCGCACGCGGCCAGCGGCGCGACCAGCGCCAGCGCGGCGGCTGCGGCGCCGAGCCGGGCAGCCGGCCGACGCCGGTGTCGAGCCGTTTCGGGGTCTGTCATCGCCCTCCCCCTCTCTTCGGCGAGAAACCGGGGAGGGGCATCCGTGCCCCGGTGCACGGCGAGGCCATTGCGGGCCGATGAGCTGCGGAAATGCCCAGGCCCGGATGGTCCCAGCGGCTACACTGCCCCGCCTGCGAAGTCACGAAACCTGCCCGCAACGGGCAAGACGAGCACCCCGCAAGATCCGCACAACATCCCTGTCGTTGCTGCCGCAAGGCCGCCGGAGGCAGCAATATCACCGAAACTGCGCGGATCTTGCGCGCCCCGACCGGCAAGCGTCAGCCCCGGGCTCGCGCCCGCGCCGGTGGGTGGTCGGGGTGGAGCTGGGTGAGATGGTGGGTCGCCTCGTTCATCAGGGCGCCGAGGTAGATCAGCAGACCCGTCCGGTCGGTCCGGTACTCCGTCAACAGGGTGAGCTTGGCCGGCTGGCAGGGCCACTCCCGGCCGCAGTTGCGGCACCGCCACAGCGGACGCATGGCGACATGTGGGGTGGGCGGGCGAACCACCATCACCACCACCGTGTCTCGTCGTGGTGGTCTGTCGGGCTCAGCACATCGGCCTCCTCGCGCATGGGGAAGGGGCCGCTCCCGCAAGGGGGGAACGGGAGCGACCCCAGGGGGCAGAGCCCGCCAGCGCCGTTGCGGCCACCAGCGAACCCGCCATTGGTGACAGTCTGCGATGACTCGACTACCTTCGATAGGCGCTCGCGCCATCCGCGCAGCTCATGGACTCAGGCGAGCGGTCGGGACCGACACGCCGATCCGGGTTGGGCAGAGATTGGGGAATTGATGGGGACCGTCACCGACTACGTGCTGGAGGAACTGCGGCTACTCCGGGCGGAGACAGGGCTCAGCCAGGACGACTTCGGCCGAGCCATCGGCTACTCGGGCTCGCACGTCAGCTCCGTCGAGACGGGCGGGCGACCGCCCACGAAGGAGTACATGCGGGCGGTCGACAACCACCACCGGACCGGCGAGCGCTTCCAGCGGATGCTGGAGCGGTTGGGCCGGCTCGACGCCGAACCGGCCTGGCTGCGCGAATGGATCGAGTTCGAGCGGGAGGCGACCACGCTGCGCTGGTTCGAGTTGGCGTACGTGCCCGGCCTGTTGCAGACCGAGCGGTACGCCCGCGCCACGCTGGCCGGCGGCCGGTTCGACGCCGAGGACGTCGACCGGATCGTCGCGTCCCGGCTGGAGCGGCAGGCGATCCTGCGACGCCCCCGCCCGCCGCAGCTCATCGCCGTGCTGGACGAAGCGGTGTTGCGCCGGCCGGTGCTCGACCAGCCGGGCCTCATGGTCGAGCAGTGCGAGCACCTGGTGGAGCTGGCGGCCCAGGAGCACATCCAGGTGCACGTCGTCCCGGTGGACGCGGGCATGTACCTGGGGTTGGCCGGTCAGTTCATCATCGCCGAGATGCCGGACGGCGAGCGGGTGGCGCACGCCGACAACCAGCTCATCGCGCAGTTCGTCGACGCGTCGACCGACGTCGCTAAGCTGGCGAAGACGTGGGAGATCGTCCGCAACGAGGCCCTCCCCCGCCGGCAGTCAATCGAGCTGATCAAGGAAGTGGCGAAGGCATGGACACCCTGACCCCGCAGTGGCGCAAGTCGACCAGGTCCGGCGGCAACGGCGGTTCCTGCGTCGAGGTCGCCGACAACCTGCCGCACGTCGTGCTGGTGCGCGACACCAAGGACCGCGACGGCGGGACCCTCCACGTCACCCGGAATGCCTGGAAGGCATTCATCGGTTACGCCACACAGCGCTGACCACCCGCTCTCCCGGGCCAGCACCCCGCAAGATCCGCACAACATCCCTGATATTGCTGCCTCAAGGCCGCCGGAGGCAGCAATATCACCGAAACTGTGCGGATCTTGCGGACCGCCGCGTACGACACGCCACGCACCGCCCCCCGCGACCGCGCCGGACCGGCCATGCTGGGACCGTGATCGCACGCTTCAAGGACCTCTGCCTGGACGCCGCCGACCCGCTCGCACTGGCGGGCTTCTGGGCGCGGGTGCTCGACGCCGACGTGGCCGACGCCGGTGACGGCGACACGCGGATCGATCCCCGCTCGGCACGCTCGGACGCCGAGTCGATCTGGGTGAACCGGGTGCCCGAGCCCCGGACCGGCGCGACCCGCGTACACCTGGATCTGCGCCTGGCGGACGCGGACCCGGCGGCGCTGCTCGCGGCCGGCGCGCGGTCGGTGCGCGAGCCCGACGGCGACACCGACCGCCGGGTGCTGGCCGACCCGGAGGGCAACCAGTTCTGCGTGCTTCCCGCCAGCGACGGGGCCCGGCCGGGTCCGGTCGGGCTGGTGGTGGCCGCGGTCGACCCGGCCGCTCAGGCCACCTGGTGGGCCGGTGTGCTCGGCGGCAGGGTCGAGCATGGATCGAGCAACGCGTCGGTGGTCGGCGCGGCCGGGTTCGAATGGGAGCGCTGGGTGTTCAACGCGGCGCCCGGGCCCAAGGCCGTCAAGAACCGGATGCACTGGGACGTCGAGATGGTCAGCCCGGAGCCGACAGCTCTGCTCGACGCGGGCGCGACGCTGTTGCGCGAGCCGATCACCGAGGCGCGCTGGTGGGTGCTGGCCGACCCCGAGGGCAACGAGTTCTGCGCCTTTTCGCCACGCCCCACCGGGTGAACGACCGACTACCCAGCGCGGGCGGCTTCGACTAGCGTTTCCGTAGCGCCGCAGCCAGCGCGTTCGCCGCCGACGTCGACACGCCTCCGGCCGGCCCAGCCTGCCCGATCGGTTGGTTATCGCGGGAACGTCCCACCGCCACTGCACCGGTTCGGCAGGATCGTCCCAATGAGGGAGGTGCCGTCGTGCAGGACACCCGCGCTCTCGCCCTGACGTTCGAGGTGAGCGGCCTGCCACCGGTCAAGACCGAAGCGTTGTCCATCTTCGCCGCCGGGCATCGGCAGGCGACGAGGGTCCGCACCCTGCTCCAGGCCGCCCTCGGCGCGGCCCAGCGCACCGGCTGGACGCCGTTGCCCGGGCCGATCGAGGTGGACCTGGTTCTGCGCTGCCCGCCCGGGCACCGGACATCCGACGCCAGCACCCTGCTCGGCGGCGTCTGCGCGGTGCTCCAGGACAAGAAGCGGGTCTCCACCATCGGCCTGGCGCACCTCGGCGTCCTGGTGGACGTCGCCCTCTACGACGACGACCGGCAGATCCGCCGCCTGTCGTACCACGAGGAGCCGGCGGAGGACTTCTCGTACCAGGTGCGGGTCGCCGCCGTACCATCCGGCGTTTGACCGACGGCCGCGGTGGGGTATCGCGGACGCCGACGAAGGGAGCACCGATGTCGGAGCCACATGTCACGCTCGACCCGCGCGGGCTCGATCCGGTGCAGCAGAAGCTGCGCGGGCCGCTGGAGGACCAGCTGACCTCGGCTCTCCAGGCAGCCACCGACCGGGTTCGCGCCGGCTACGCCGGCGAGCCGGTCGAGCAGGTGTGCCAGCGGCTGTTGGACGAGACCCGCTCCGGGTTGCATCCCGACATCGCGGCCGGGTTCAACCCGGACATGGACGAGTTCTGCCGGGTGGCGATCTCGATCGTGCGCGGCGGGTCCGACGAGCCGGACGCCCACCACGGCGGCGACGGCCGGCACCGCGCCTGACGGGCCGGCACCGATCGGAGTGGCCGGGTCAGGACCGGGTCCGCAACTACCCGGTCCTGACCCTCGGCCGTCCGACGGGGAGCGGACAGGTCCGGCACCCACCGCGCGCGTGGGCGCGGCACGACGCCACGCGGCCCGGCGGGGAGGTTCCGGCCGCCCTGCACTCAGCTCCACGGTGCCCACCCGCCGGACACCCGTGCGCCCCCGGCACACCCCGAAAGGCCGTGAGCGCCGGCCCAGGTTAGGCGGATCCCGACGGGCCGGACAAGCGTTGCGGGACCGTCCGCGACGTGACTGATCTCAAGGGGAAAAAGCGGCATGTGCACGTAACGCGACCCTGATCTTCGACGCTGTTCGGGTTCGACGGTCAGAAGTGCCGGAGCAGGTCACGGAAGGCGGCCAGCCGCAGGATGCCGTCGTCGGTCGGGTCCAGCTCGTCGTCCTCCAACACCCAGGTGTTCTCGTTCGGAATGAAGACCGCGTTCAGCCCGGCCGCCCGCGCCGGGAGGATGTCGGACTTCGGGGAGTTACCGATCATCCACGCGTCGGCCGGCTCGAACCCGTGCTCGCGGATGAGCCACCGGTAGGTGTCGACGTTCTTCTCGGCGACGATGTGCGCCGCCCCGAAGTGGTGCAGCAGCCCGCAGGCGTCCAGCTTGCGCTGCTGCTCCTCCCGCTCGCCCTTGGTCAGCAACAGCAGTTCGTGCCGGCCGGCCAACTCGTCGAGCGCCTCGGCGACACCGGGCATCAGCTCCACCCGGTGCTCCACCAGCGCCAGGGCCAGCCGGTCGATCTCCTGGCGCTCGGCATCGGTGGCCGGCCGTTCGCGCAGCCGCTCCAGGCACTCGGCGAGGCTCCGGAGGAAGACCTTGCTGCCGTACCCGTGCGCCACCGCGTTGGCCCGCTCGATGTCGTCGAGGATCGCCCGGGTCTGGGCCCGGTCCAGGGTGGGGTGGTCGAGCCAGGCCAGGAAGTCGTCGATCACCCGCTCGAAGACGACGTTGTTCTCCCACAACGTGTCGTCCGCGTCGAAGATCAGCACCTGCGCCCGTCGGCGGGCCTCCTGGTCCGCGGTCATGCCGCCCCCTCCTCGCGATCATGCTCGTGCGGACGCGAACTTTAGGGCATCCCGCCCTGGGCACCCAGCGAGTTTCCGCCCGCCGGTCACGGCCACCGCAGCAGCCGTTCCGCGATCATCGACTCCCGCTCCTCCTGCGCCTCGGGACGCAGCCGGCCACCACGGGTGAGCATCACGAGGCCGTGCAGCAGGCTCCAGCCCACCTCGGCCAGGGTGTCCGGATCACGCCCCTGGGCCAGCGGTAGCAGGGCCGCCCGCAGCGCGGCGGACACGGCCCGGGGCGCCGCCGGCACACCGGCCGCGCCGAGCGCGAGGTCCGGGGTCAGCGCGAGCATCGCGTCGTAGACAGCCGGATTGGCGTACGCGAAGTCGAGGTACGCGCTCGCCATCACCGCCCAGGCCCGTTCCGGGTACGGGTTGTCGGCGTGCGCTGCGGTCAGCGTGGCGGCCAGATCGGCGAAGCCGTGCACCGCGACCGCGGCCAGCAGCGCCTCCTGGTCGGCGAAGTGGCGGTACAGGTCGCCGAGGTCCATCTCGGCCCGTTCGGCGACCCGACGGACGCTCAGGCCCACCCAGCCCTCGGCTTCGGCCAGCGCGCGTGCGGCGGCGACGATGAGCAGGCGTCGCTCGTGTTCGATGGCCTCCTCGGCAGGTACGGACACCGGCCGAGCGTAACGATCCGCACTGTCCGCATCCGCCTCGTGACAGATTGGTGACTGATCGCCTGCTCCGAGCCCCTTCGCTGCCGTATCCGGTGGTGGTTCGTTAGGTGGTCAGGTCACCGCGACGGGAGGGCACGTGGTCGTTCGACGGCGTCCGCCCACCGAGGCGGTCGGCGGGTGAGGGAAATCCCCGATGGCGGGCTGCTGCGCGGCGCGGGCACCCGGGAGCGGGCCACCTTCCTGGAGCTGTTCCTCGATCTCGTCTTCGTCTTCGCCCTCACCCGGATCTCCCTGCGGCTGATCGACGACTTCACCGACGGCGAGCGGGGCGCGTTCGCGGGCCTCGGTCAGGCGCTGGTGCTGTTCCTGGCGCTGTGGACGGTGTGGACGCTGACGGTCTGGTCGACCAGTTGGCTCGACCCGGAGGCGATGGTCGTCCAGACCGTCATCGTCATCACGATGGCGGGCGCGATGACGATGGCGGTCGCCGTGCCCGACGGATTCGGTGCGCGGGCCTCCCTGTTCGCCATCACGCTGGTGACCCTCCAGGTCGGACGGGTGGTGTACTTCCACATCGCCGGCCATGGCCGTCCCGATCCGCAGCAGTCGATCCGGATCATGTTCTGGTTCGGCCTGAGCGCACCGTTCTGGATCGTCGGTGGGCTGGTGAACGACGGCGACGTCCGTGGTTGGCTCTGGGCGGTCGCCGTCCTGGTGGACTACACCGGGTCGTACCTCGGGTGGCCGACGCCGCGCCTGGGGGCGCAACGGCTCGGCGTCCAGGGCATCGCGGCCGAGCACCTGGCCGAGCGGTACCAGCAGTTCCTGCTCATCGCGCTCGGCGAGGCCATCTTCGTGATCGGGCTGGCGTTCAGCGGCAGCGGCTTCCACGCCGAGCAGACGGCCGCCTTCGTACTCGCGCTGGCGACGACGGTCCTGCTGTGGCGGATCTACTTCCACCTGGCCGGCGGGACGCTGGACGCCGCCGTCGGCAACTCCGGCGACCCCGCCCGACTCGCCACCGACATGGCGTTCGCCCACCTGGCGATGATCGCCGGGATCGTGCTGACCGGCGTGGGCATGGAGCTCTACATCACCGAGCCGTTCGGGCCCCTCCCGGCGACCTGGCTCATCCCCATCATCGGTGGTCCGGCGCTCTTCCTCGCCGGAAGGTCCGCCCTGGAATACCAGGTGTTCGCCCGGATCTCCCGCTCCCGGACAGCCGGCCTGCTCGCCCTGGCCCTGCTGGTGCCGGCGACCCTCCCCCTGCGACCGCTCACCGCCGGCACGGCCGCCACCCTGGTGCTGCTCGGCGTCGCCGGCGCGGACTCCCGGCACTCCCGGCACCGGCCCCGCGAGATGGCCAGGCCGCCGTTCTGACCCCGCCATCGATCAGCGGCGCAGCGCGGTCGCCTGCTGCATGTGCGACAGCTTCTCGGGACTGCGGACGGCGTACAGACCGCTGACGAGACCGTCGTCGACGCGCACCGTCGGGACGGTGTCGAGTGCGCCGCCGGACCGGACGATCAACGCCGGCCAGCCGTTGACCTCGGCCGGATGCAACGACAGCGCGGCGACCTCCACCTTGCGGGAGGCCAGGAGACGGGCCACCCGGTCGGCGCCGACGACCGGCCGCAGCGCCGCCTGCTTGATGCCGCCGCCGTCGCCCAGCAGGACGACGTCGGGCGCCAGGACGTCGAGCAGGCCGCGCACGTCGCCCGACTCGACCGACCGCTGGAACGCCTGCAACGCACGTCGCGCCTCGGTCGCGGAGACCGGGCCGCGCGGTCGACGTGCGGCGACGTGCGCCCGTGCCCGGTGGGCGACTCGGCCCCGAGACCTCCGCCGGCTGACGTTCACGGGAACTCCACAACGCCTCGCTAGCCTGGCGCGATGACATCGCCGACCCCGCCGCGTCGACGCGCCCGACCACTCCTCGTGGCCGGGTTCGGCGTCGTGGGCCTGCTGGCGTGCCTGTGGGGGCTGTGGTTCGCGTCGCTGCGGGCGTTCGGCAACGAGGGATCGTTGCCGCCGAAGTGGCGCATCCCGGACGTGCCCGCCGGGGCGACAGTCGTCGACGAGAGCGAGGATTGCGCCTCCGGCGGGTGCTCGTGGCAGGTCACGGTGACGCCCGCGGCCGGCCAGTCTCCGGAGGATCTGGCCGAGCAGATGGGTCTCTCCGAGGACCGGACCGAGCCGCCGAAGTTGTTCGATCCCGGGTCCGTCTACGTGGTGGCACAACCCAGGAACGGCCAGTTGGTCATTCACGTCGGCTACGAGTAGGCCCTCGGGCCTCGACAGGTCCTGCGTCACCTCATGTGACGTGAAGCGCTTGAAGTTGGGGACGCTTCATGCATGGCAGCGACGAAGGCGGGCCCGAAGCGCCCCTGAGCATCCAGGAGATGGGAGACCGCCGGTGAGCGGTTCATCGGCGTCGGTGGCCCGGAGATCAGCTTCTTCGACATGGCGGCGATGCTCGCGCGGCACCTGCCCAGCCTGGCCGACCGGGTGCCGGCCCGGGAACTGAGCGACGAGGAGGTCCGGGAGGCCGCGAAGACCGAGCCGGCCCTGCGCGACGCCGCCCTACGCGGACAGATCCCGATGATCAGCAACGACAAGGCACGTCGGGTCCTCGGATGGCAGCCCCGCCCGGTGGAGACGACGATCACCGACACCGCCGACAGCCTGATCAAGCACGGCCTCGTCACGCCCTGACCACCCGCACCCAGCGCCCGTCCCGCGCTCCGACGCACCCGCCGCCGCCCGGCCGCCCGGCCGCCCGGCATGATCGTGCTCGATCCAGGATGTAGTGGCCTCCCGCGCCGAGGACACCACTACAACAAGGATCGAGCGCGATCATGACGGAGCCGGCCCGCAAGATCCGCACACTTTCGGTGATATTGCTGCCTCCGGCCGCCGTGATGCAGCAGCATCACTGAAGTTGCGCGGATCTTGTGGGCGCGGGCGCGAGGCGCGAGGCGCGAGGCGGGGAGGCATCCAAGGGTCGGTCAGCGGCGCAGGGTGAGGATCAGGTCGGCGATCAGGGCCGTCCAGCCGGTCTGGTGCCAGGCGCCCAGGCCGGCGCCGTTGTCGCCGTGGAAGTACTCGGGGAAGGCGATCAGGTCTCGCCAGTCCGGGTGGGTCTGGAACATCTGGGCGGCGCCGTAGATCGGCCGTCGACCCCAGTCGTCCTGGGTGAAGAGCGAGATCAGCCGGGCGGACAGGTCGTCGGCGATCTCGTCCAGCGAGCGTTTCACCCCCGAGCGGGTCGGATACTCCACCTGGAGGTCGTCGCCGAAGAACGCCGCGTAGTCGCGCAGCGCGCTGATCAGCAGGAAGTTCGTCGGCATCCAGATCGGCCCGCGCCAGTTCGAGTTGCCGCCGAACAGGCCGCTGGTCGACTCGGCCGGTTCGTAGCCGACGGAGAACTCCTGCCCGCCGAGGGTGACGGAGAACGGCTTGTCCAGGTGCGCGCGGGACAGCGTCCGCAGGCCGAAGTCGGAGAGGAACTCGTCGGGGTCGAGCATCCGGGCGAGCAGCCGGACCACCTGCTCCTGGCCGACCATGGACAGCAGCCGCTGCTGGCGGCCGTCCGGGCCGAGCCGCCGGGTGCCGATCACCTGGGCGTACTCCGGGCGGTTGGTGAGGAACCAGCGCAGCCGGGCGCCCAGCTCCGGCAGGCGGTGCAGGGTCTTGGCGGTGAGGCGGGTGGTGGCGGCCAGCGGCAGCAGCCCGACCACCGAACGGACCTTCAACGGCACCTTCGTGCCGTCGGCGAGGCGCAGCACGTCGTAGAAGAAGGCGTCCTCGTCGTCCCACAGCCCCTGCTCGTACGCGGCGGCGGCGATGTAGAGGAAGTGTTCGAAGAACTTCGTGGCGGTGTCCACCCACGTGCGGTCGTGCTCGGCCAGCACGATGGCCATGTCGAGCAGGTTGAGGGCGTACATGGCCATCCAGCCGGTGCCGTCGGACTGTTCCAGCACGCCGGCCACCGGCAGCGCCGCCGAGCGGTCGAACGGCCCGACGTTGTCCAGCCCGAGGAAGCCGCCCTCGAAGACGTTGTTGCCGCCGGTGTCCTTGCGGTTGACCCACCAGGTGAAGTTGAGCAGCAGCTTGTGCATGACCCGGCCCAGGAACTCGAAGTCCCGGCCGCCGTCGATCTCGAACACCTTGAGCGCCGCCCACGCGTGCACCGGCGGGTTCACGTCGCCGAACGCCCACTCGTACGCCGGGATCTGTCCGTTGGGGTGCAGGTACCACTCGCGCAGCAGCAGCAGGATCTGCTCCTTGGCGAAGCCCGGATCGACCCGGGCGATGCTCACGCAGTGAAAGGCCAGGTCCCACGCCGCGTACCACGGGTATTCCCAGGGGTCGGGCATGGAGATGACGTCGAAGCTGGTCATGTGCCACCAGGCGCTGTTGCGTCCGTGCCGGCGCCCGGCCGGCGGGGGCGACGAGCCCGGGTCGCCGTCCAGCCAGCGCTTGACGTCGAAGTGGTAGAACTGCTTGCCCCACATGAGCCCGGCGATGGCCTGCCGCGCCACCAGCGCCTCGTCCGGGGTCGCGGCCTCCGGGATCACGCCGGCGAAGAAGCGGTTCGCCTCGGCCCGCCGTGCCCACACCACTGCCTCGAAGCCGTCACGAAGGTCGGCCGGGGGCGGCGGGGCGGCGGCCGGTGGCGACGCGGTACGGGTCAGCCGCAGCCGGATCTGCCGCTGGCCGCCGGCCGGCACGTCGAGCACGTAGTGCAACGCGCCCTTGGTGCCCTCGCGGGCCGGGTTGACCGTGGGGGCGCCGTTGACCACGTGGTCGTTGATGCCGTCCTTCGGGTACGGCGAGCGGCCGGGCAGCCCCCACAGCCGCTCGGCGTTGGTGTCGTTGTCGCAGAGCAGCGGCACCGGGCCGCCGTCGCCCTCCAGCAGCAGTTGGCCGAGCACCCGGTGCTCACCGACCAGCCGGGTGCCCTCGCCGGTGAGGCGCGGGATCCGGTCGCCGCCGGGCAGCCCCCACGCCCAGGTGTTGCGAAACCACAGGGTGGGCAGCACGTGCAGGGTCGCCGCCCGGTCGCCCCGGTTGGCCACGGTCACCACGATGCACAGGTCGGTCGGGGACGCCTTGGCGTAGTCGACGGTCACCGCCCAGTACCTGTCGTCGTCGAAGATCCCGGTGTCCACCAGCTCGTACTCGGTGTCGTCCCGGCCGCGCAGCGCGTTCACCGCGACGAGTTCGTCGTACGGGAAGGCGGCCTGCGGGTAGTGGTAGCGCCAGCGCATCCAGGAGTGGGTGGGCGTGGAGTCCTCGTACCACCAGTACTCCTTGGCGTCCTCGCCGTGGTTGCCGCCGTCGCCGCCGAGGCCGAACATCCGCTCCTTGAGGATCGGGTCCTTGCCGTTCCACAGCGCCAGGGCGAAGGCGAAGGTCTGTCGGTCGTCGCAGACGCCTGCCATCCCGTCTTCGTTCCAGCGGTAGGCTCTGGACCGCGCATGGTCGTGTGGGAAGTAGTCCCACGCCGTACCGTGCTCGCTGTAGTCCTCCCGTACCGTCCCCCACGCCCGTTCGGACAGATAGGGACCCCATGCACGCCAGTCCTGCTCCCCCGAGTCGGCCTGGGCGAGCCGGAGCCGCTCAGCGTCGGGTGGCGAGGCGTCGGAGGACGATCGGTCAGTGATCACGTGCACATCTTTGACGCCGCCGCGGTACTTCACCACAGCGGCCATTCTCGTCGTGGCGTGTTACACCTCGGCGGCGGTGGAGGAAAGTTGATCGACATTCACTTCGGTCCGCAGGTCTGCGGCGAGCTGACCAGCGCGTCCAGCCGGGAGTGGCTGGTGCCCGACGGCCTCGGCGGGTACGCGATGGGCACCGTCGGTGGGCTGCGGACCCGCCGCTACCACGGTCTGCTGGTGGTGCCGGGCGAAACTCCCGCGTCCCGTCAGGTGGGACTGGTCAGTCTCGACCCGGCGGTCACCCTGCCGTCCGGCGCCCGCGTCCGGCTCGGCGCCCACGAGTGGTCCTCCGGCGTCGTCGACCCGCGCGGCTTCGAGCTGCTGGAGCGCTTCGAGCTGGTCGACGGGCTGCCCCGGTGGCGGTGGCGGATCGGTGGGGTGGTGATCGAGCGGGAGCTGGCAATGCTGCCCGGCCGTTCCTGCGTGGCGGTCGTCCACCGGCTGGTCGCCGGCGGGCCGGTCCGGCTGGAGCTGTCGGCCGCGTGCACCTGGCGGGACGCGCACGGCGAGCGGCGGGCCGACGGCCCGACCCCGCAGGTCGAGGCGGTCGCCGACGGCGCGGTGGTCGAGGGCGCGTACCGGCTCGCCGGGCCCGGCTGGGCGCCGGAGGGGCAGTGGTGGCTGGGCGTGCACCACCGCGAGGAGGCCAACCGCGGACTGAACGCGGACGAGGACCTCTGGTACGCGGGACGCTTCGTCGGCGAGCTGGAACGCCCGGGCGACACGGTGTCGGTGCGGGCCTGGGCCGGTCGACTCGACGAGGAGCCGCCGCCGGCCGCCGAGATCGTGGCGACCGCCCGGCGACGCAACCGGCAGGTGGTGGCCGCGGCGCGGCCGGCCGACGAGGTGGACGCGACGCTCGCGCTGGCCGCCGACGCGTTCGTGATCCGTCCCGGCGGCACGGCTGTCGACGTGGTGGCCGGGTACCCGTGGTTCGGCGCCTGGTCGCGGGACACGATGATCTCGTACGAGGGGTTGTTCCTCGGCACGGGCCGGGCCGCCGAGGGGCGCGAGCTGCTGCGGGCGTACGCGGCGACGCTGTCCGATGGGATGCTCGCCAACACGGCCGACACCGGTCGGGTGGAGTACAACACCGTCGACGGCACGCTGTGGTTCCTGCACGCGGTGAGCCGGCACGTGACGGTCACCGGCGACACCGATCTCGGCGACGAGCTGCTGCCGGCGCTGCGTGCCGTGATCGACGCGCATGTGGCCGGCACCCGCTACGGGATCGCCGTCGACCCGGCCGACGGGCTGCTCGCCCAGGGCGCCCCCGGCACCGCCCTGACCTGGATGGACGCCCGCGTGTACGGGGTGCCGGTCACCCCGCGTACGGGCAAGCCGGTCGAGGTCAACGCGCTGTGGATCAATGGGCTGGCCGGCCTCGCCGAGCTGACCGAGCTGGCCGGGCAGGACGCGGGCGAGCTGTGGCGGCGGCACGCCCAGGCGACCGCGTCGTTCCGGGACCGCTACCCGGCCCCGACCGGCTGGCTGCACGACGTGCTGGACGCGCCCGCGCCGGCGTACCCGCTGGGTGGAGCGGCCCTGCACGACGACGACGCCCTGCGCCCCAACCAGTTGCTGGCCTGGTCGTTGCCGTTCGCGCCGCTGGAGCCGGACGAGCCGACGCTGCGCCGGATCGCGACCGGGCTGCTCACCCCGCTCGGACCCCGCAGCCTCGCCCCGGATTCGGCCGAGTTCGTGGGTCGGCACCGGGGTGGCCCGGCCGAGCGGGACGGCGGCTACCACCAGGGCACGGTGTGGCCGTGGCTGATCGGGCCGTACGTGGACGCCTGCCGCCGGGGCAAGATGTCAGTCGATGACGTATTGATTGGTATTGAGTCCCATCTGACCGAATATGGGCTAGGCTCGGTAAGCGAGACGGCCGACGGCGTCGCGCCGCACTCCGCGACCGGCTGCCCGTTCCAGGCGTGGTCGGTGGCCGAGCTGCTGCGGGTGCGCCGAAAGGGCCAGTAGCGCTTTACACGACCGCAACGGCGGTGTCTCCGCTGGTTATCTCGGCCCCGGCAGGATTGGCCCCGATCCAGACGCGACGGCGACACCGACTCCGGTGTCGGTCGGCGCGCGCCCGGGGACAACTCAAAGGGGGCCGCATGTCACCCGACGCCCACGTGATCGACATCCACCCCGCCCGTCAGCTGCGGGTGCTGATGCTCTCCTGGGAGTACCCGCCGGTGCTCGTCGGCGGCCTCGGCCGCCACGTCCACGCCCTCTCCGTCGCCCTCGCCGCCGCCGGCCACGACGTCACAGTCGTCACCCGCCACGCCGACGGCGCACCCCTGGAGGAATACGCCGACGGCGTCCGCATCCTGCGCGCCCCCGAAGACCCCGTCACCTTCCCCCTCGCCACCAGCAGCCTCCTGGCCTGGACCATGGCCTTCAACCACACCCTCACCCGCACCGCCCTACGCGCCACCCAGGCCGGCAGCTACGACGTCATCCACGCCCACGACTGGCTCGTCGCCCACACCGCGACCACCCTCGCCGAACACCTCGACCTCCCGCTGGTCACCACCATCCACGCCACCGAGGCGGGCCGGCACCAGGGCTGGCTGCCCGAGGAAATGAACCGCACCATCCACGGTGTCGAGCACTGGCTCAGCGGGTCCTCCACCCGGGTGATCGCCTGTTCGGGTTACATGCGCGACCAGGTGAGCGCGCTCTTCGACGTACCGACCGGGTTGATCGACGTGGTGCCCAACGGAGTCGACGACCGGGCCTGGCGGGCCCGCCCGCGCGCGGTCGCCACGGCCCGTGCCCGGTTCGCCGCCGACGGCCCCCTGGTCGGGTACGCCGGACGCCTGGTCTACGAGAAGGGCGTGCAGCACCTCGTGCACGCGGTGCCCCGGCTGCGCGAGCGGCACCCCGGCCTGCGCGTGGTGATCGCCGGCGACGGCCCGTACCGCCCCGAGTTGGAGGCCGAGGCCCGCCGCCTGGCGCTCGGCTCGACAGTCCGCTTCACGGGCTTCCTCGACGCCACCCAACTGCCGGCGGTGCTCGGCGCGACCGACGCGACAGTGGTCCCCAGCCTCTACGAGCCGTTCGGCATGGTGGCCCTCGAAGCGGCCGCGGCCGGAGCGCCGCTGGCGGTGGCCCGCACCGGCGGCCTCGCCGAGATCGTCGAGTCCGGCGTGACCGGCGTGACGTTCCCGCACAGCGACCCGGCGGCGCTCGCGGGCGCGGTCGACCAACTGCTCGGCGACGAGGTCTTCGCGCGAAGGGTGGCCCGACGGGCCCGCAGCATGGTCGGCGAGCGGTACGGCTGGGCCAGCATCGCCGCCCGCACCGCCGCCACCTACGCCACCGCCCGTCGCGAGCACGGCCCGCTCCAGGCTCGGCGGGCCGCCGCCCGACTGGCCGGTGGACGCGCCCGGATCGCCATCCCGGAGGGCAATCTGCTCGCCGCCACCGACCACGCCGCCTGCTGAAGGCGGGTCGGACGACCGATAGGTGACTTCCGATCCGCTGGTTAGGGTGTACCCCGGACAGCGGCTGAGGAGGAGCGTGCGCAGGTGCTGATCGCGGGTCGGTACCGGCTGCTCGACCTGGTGGGTCGTGGGGGCATGGGTCGGGTGTGGCGAGCCCACGACGAGATGCTGCACCGCGAGGTCGCGGTCAAGGAGGTCGTACCGCCGAGTTGGCTGGCCGACCACGAGCGGGCCGAGCTGCGCTCGCGCACGCTGCGGGAGGCGCGCGCCGCGGCCCGGCTCAACCACCCCGCCGTGGTCCGGCTCTACGACGTCGTCCCGGTCGAGGGCAGCCCGTGGATCGTGATGGAGTACGTCCCGTCGCGCACCCTGCAGGACGTCATCGACGCCGAGGGGCCCCTCGACCCGGCCCGCGCCGCCCGGATCGGCCTGGCCCTGCTCGGCGCGCTGGAGGCCGCGCACACGGCCGGCGTGCTGCACCGCGACGTCAAACCGCAGAACGTGCTCGTCGCCCACGACGGTCGGGTGATGCTCGCCGACTTCGGGCTGGCCACCTTCGACGGCGGGGACGGCGCGATGACCCGCCCCGGGATGGTGCTCGGCTCCCCGCAGTACGTCGCTCCGGAACGGGCCGCCGAGGGCGTGTCCACGGTGGCGGCCGACCTGTGGTCGCTCGGCGCCACCCTGCACGCCGCCGTGGAGGGCCGTTCCCCGTACGCCCGCAGCAACGCCATGGCCACCCTCAGCGCGCTGGCCGCCGGTCCGCCTGACCCGGCCCCACACGCCGGACCGCTCGCGCCGGTGCTCGCCGGGCTGCTGCGCCGCGACCCGCGCGACCGCCTCGACCACGACGCGGCCCGCCGGCTGCTCACCGCCGCCGCGACCGGCCACCCCGGCCCACCGGCGCGCACGCGGGAAGCCGCAGTCGACGCCGCCACCCACTCCTCGCCGGCGACCAGCTCCCCGAACTCGAACGGTTCCTCGGCCTCGGCGGCGTCCGCTGCGGGGAAAGCGGCCGACCAGGGCGTCACCATCCCGCTGCCCGAGCCCGACCCGGCCGCCACCAGCAGCGGCGAACCGGGAGTCCGGGCCGCGGCGGAGGAGACAGCCCTCGACCCTGCGACGCCCGAGCGATCGGGCGGACGACCGGCCGGACCACTGGCCGGGCGGCCCAGGGCGCGGCGGGCCGCGCTTGTCGTCGCCGCGCTGCTCGTGGCCGCCGCGGCCGGCGTGGGCACCGCTCTGGCCGTCGCCGGTGATGCCCCGACCGACACCGCCGGACGGTCCACCGAGCCGACGGCGGACCGTCCGAACGACGGCAGCGGCACGAACGAGGGCTCCGGCGACGGCCGGGGCGGCCCGTACGGCGGTGGTGGCCCCGGCCGGCCCGGCCCGCCGCCGAATGGCCGCGACGTGCCCCCGCCGCCGTTCCCCTGCGTCCATCCGGACGTCGCGGGGCCGCCGGTGTCGGTGGGGTCACCCGCGCCGGGCGAGCCGTTCCGGCCACCCACGGGCTGGGTCTGGCACGCCGACAGCACCGGCTTCCGCGTCTCCGTGCCGGCGAGCTGGCACTACTCCCGCGAAGGCGCGGTGGCCTGCTTCCAGGACCCGGCCACCGGTCGGGCGTTGAGCGTCGCGCCGGGCACGGCTGCCGACCCGCTGACCCGACTGCGCTCGGCCCGCGACGACGCTGCCCGGATCGGGGCGCTGCCGAACTACGACGAGATCCGGCTCAACGCGGGCGGTGGCGGCGCCGAGTGGGAGTGCCGGTGGACGGCCCCGTACGGCGTCGTGCTGCACGCCCGGCAGGAGGTCCTCGCACCCGAGAGCTGGACCTTGGGTTGGATCACCGACGATCGGGACTGGACGGCTGCCGACGCGGACTGGAGGACAGTGCGAAAGAGTTTCCGACCACCCCGCTGACCTGCGCCGTATGGCCCTGCCGGGCCCTCCGTCCGGCGTGGATCGAGGCCGCTCAGCGGATGAGAAAAGTCGTCTTGGTGGCTATCGTGTAACTCGGGGTGACCGAGGGGGAGCGACCGTGCAGCAGTTGCTGATCGCGGGTCGGTACCGGCTGCTCGACCTGGTCGGCACCGGCGGGATGGGCCGGGTGTGGCTGGCCCGCGACGAGATGCTGCACCGGGACGTGGCGGTGAAGGAGGTCGTGCCGCCAGCCTGGCTGGCCGAGGCCGACCGCGCCGAACTACGACTGCGGACGCTGCGCGAGGCCCGCACGGCCGCCCGGCTCAACCACCCCAACGTCGTTCGTCTGTACGACGTGGTGCACCACGGCGAGAACCCGTGGATCGTGATGGAGTACGTGGCGTCCCGGTCGGTGCAGCAGATCATCAACACCGAGGGCCCGTTGAGTCCACAACGTACCGCCCGGATCGGGCTGGCGGTGCTCGCGGCGTTGCGGGCTGCGCACAGCGCCGGCGTGCTGCACCGCGACGTGAAGCCGCACAATGTGCTGGTCGCCGACGACGGGCGGGTGGTGCTCACCGACTTCGGGCTGGCGACGTTCGACGGCGGGGACGGTGCGATGACCGGCCCGGGCCTGGTGCTCGGCTCGCCGCAGTTCGTCGCGCCGGAACGGGCCCGCGAAGGCGTGTCGGATCCGCGTACCGACCTGTGGTCGTTGGGCGCGACGCTCTACGCCACGGTCGAGGGGCAGTCCCCGTACGCCAGGTCCAGCGCGATGGCGACGCTGAGCGCGCTGGCCACCGAACCGCCGGATCCGATGCGCCGGGCCGGCCCGCTGCGTCCGGTGATCACCGGCCTGCTGCAGCGCGACCCCTGGCGGCGGTTGACCGCCATCGAGGCCGAACAGCTGCTGCGCGCAGCGGCGGCCGACCACGACCGGCCGGCCGGGCCGGCTCCCTCCTCGGCGGTGGCGGCGGTCCGCAGCGCGGGCCGATCCGCAGCGTCCACCCCGGTCAGCCCGGCCGGCCCGTCGAACGGCGCGGCCCCGCCGATCCGCCCGCCGACCCGCCCGCCGGCGGCCCGTCCGAACGGTCGACGCGGTCGGCTGATAGCGCTCAGCGGCGCGGCGACCGCGGCCGTCCTGCTCGTCGCCGGGGGTGTCACGGCAGCGCTGCTGCACCGCCAGGACGAGCGGACGCCGCCGTCCGGCGTCGGAGGTGGCGCGAGCGCCACCCGACCGGCCGCGTTCGCCTGCGCGGCCCCTCCGCCGCCGGCGGCCACCCCGGTGCCGTTGGTGTCGCCGCCCAGCGACGCGCGGTACGGGCTGCGCGACGGTTGGACCTGGCACGTCGACCCGGCCGGTTTCCGCATCGCGGCGCCGGTGGCCTGGGCACGCTGGACCGAAGGGGCGGTGACCTGCTTCCGCGAGCCCAGCGGGGCCCGGGTGCTCAGCGTCGAGGCGGGCCCGCCCCAGGTCGATCCGGTGGCGCACTGGACGGCCGAGGAGAAACGGCTCGTCGGCGGTGACGCGCTGCCGGGCTACCGCAAGCTGGACATCTCGGCGCTCGACGTCTTCGACGGCGGGGCCCTCTGGGAGTGCAGTTGGGAGAACGCGGCAGGCGAGCGGGTGCACAGCATCCGGCTGCTCGCCAACACCTCGGCCGGACGCGCCTACACCGTCTCGTGGTTGACAAAAGAGTTCGACTGGCAGGTCAACGCGGCATACTTCGTGATGATCCGGCAGAGCTTCACGCCCACCCTCTGACACTGTCCGTTGTGGACGGCCCGACTGACGCCCCTGCGACACCGGCGCTGGCTACAGTGGCGTAGTTTTGGCGCTCAAGATCCCTGGGGAGGGTGAGCCGAGATGATGGGACCGTCGCACGCGCTGTCCGGCGCGGCGGTATGGCTGGCCGGGTCGTGGGCGCTGGACCAGTTCGCCGACTACCACCAGTCCCCGCTGGCGCTGGCGGTCGGCACGGCGGTGTGCGCGGGCGGGGCGCTCTTTCCCGACCTCGACCTGTCCGGCAAGGTGACCCGCAACCAGGGCGGCGCCACCGTCGCCCGTACGTTCGGGGTCTTCTCGCTCTTCGTCGCCGAGGTGATGGAGAAGATCTCGCTCGGTGTCTACTACGCGACGAAGCTCAGCAAGGATCCGCGTCGCAACAACGGGCACCGCACCCTCACCCACACGCTTCCGTTCACGGCCCTGGTCGGCTGGGGCACCACCGCCCTCTGCGCCGCGTACGGCAAGTGGGCGGTGATCACGATCCTGTTCTTCATGTTCGGTCTCGCCCTGCGCGGGCTCTTCGACGAGTGGGCCGAACGGGCCGGCTGGGTGATCGTGACCCTCGCGTCGGCCGGCGCAGCCTGGTTCACCTTCGCCAACCTGCCGGGCGGGCGGGGCTATCCCCTGATCGGCACGGCCGTCGGGGTGGGTTGCCTCGTGCACATCCTCGGCGACATGATCACCAGAGCCGGGGTGCCGATCCTCTGGCCGATCCCGATCCGCCGACGCATGTGGACGATGATCGGCCTGCCCAACAGCATCGCCCTGCGCACCGGCAGCAAGACCGAGGTGGTCGTGCTGCGCGCCGTGCTGACCGTGGTCTCGGTGCTCGCCACCGCCGGCCTGGTCGCGCCATCGGTGCTGCAACGGTTCAACATCGACGTATGACCGAGGCCGCCCCCGCGTCGAGCCTGCCGTCACCGCCGGCGGAGGACGCGCGGGTGCCGGAGTTCTGGCGCGCGCTGGGGCTGCCCGGGCTGGCGGACGTGCACGTGCACTTCCTGCCGCCGAGGCTGCTGCGCCGCGTGTGGGAGTACTTCGACGCCGCCGGCCCGCTGGTCGGCACCGAATGGCCGATCCGCTACCGGTGGAGCGACGCGGACCGCGTCGCCCACCTGCGCCGCCTCGGGGTACGCGCGTTCAGCGCGCTGGCGTACCCCCACCGGCCGGGCATGGCGGCGGACCTCAACCGCTGGACGTTGCAGTTCGCCCGGGACACCCCGGGCTGCCTGCCCTCGGCGACCTTCTTTCCCGAGCCCGGCGCCGCCGCGTACGTCGAGGCCGCGCTGGCCGACGGAGCCCGGCTGTTCAAGGTGCACGTGCAGGTCGGTGGCTTCTCCCCCACCGACCCGGCGCTGGACGAGGTGTGGGGGACGCTCACCGACGCCGAGGTGCCGGTGGTCGTGCACGCCGGGCACGCCCCGGTGGGAACCACACACACCGGACCTGCCCCGTTCGCCGACCTGCTCGCCCGGCACCCCCGGCTGACCGCCGTGGTGGCGCACCTCGGTGCGCCGGACTACCGGGCCTTCCTCGACCTCGCCGACGCGTACGAGCGGGTCCGGCTGGACACCACTATGGCGTTCACGCCGTTCTTCGACAGGTTCGTGCCCTTTCCCGCCGACGAGTTGCCCCGGCTGCGCGACCTGGGCCTCGCCGGCAAGGTGCTGCTCGGCAGCGACTTCCCCAACATCCCCTACCCGTACGCCGACCAGCTGACCGGGCTGGCCCGGCTGGACCTCGGTGACGACTGGCTACGCGCGGTCTGCTGGAAAAACGCGGCCACCCTGTTCGACCTGACCTGAAGCGCCCAGCCGAGGCCGCCACAACCGGGCCCGCCGCGCCCCGCGCCCGCGCCCGCGCCCGCGCCCGCGCCCGCGCCCGCGCCCGCGCCCGCGCCCAAGATCGTGCTCGATCCTGGATGTAGTGGCCTCCTCACGGTTCGAGGGGACTCTTTCCAGGATCGAGCGCGATCATGGCCAGCGGCGCACGGCGCAGCGGCAGCACGGCGGCGACGCGGCGGCAGCACGGCCGCGCAGCGGCGGCAGGACGGCGGCGCAGCGGCGGCACGGCAGGACGGCGGCGGCGGCGCGACAGGACGGCGGGGGCGGCTCAGGAGGCGGGGTCGGCGGGCCCGACTTGTTTTCGACATCGGCTATTGACGTCGCCGTAACAGGTGGCCTAGCGTCTGTCGAAACGCTTCGTCGAAACGCTTCGACGATCATTCGGGAGCGATCCCACGCCGGGCCGGAGGAGGTGCGCGGTGGCCACGATGCACGACGTCGCCCGCCTTGCGCAGGTCTCGGTCAGCACCGTGTCGTACGTGCTCACCGGCACCCGGCCGATCTCCCAGGCCACCCGGGACAAGGTGCTCGCCGCGATGGCCGAGCTCGACTACCAGCCCAACGCCATGGCCCGCGGGCTGGCCAGCCGGCGCAGCCGCATCCTGGGCCTGCTGATGCCGATGGACGAGCGCGGCCTGGGCGCTACCGAGACGGCGTTCGTCACCGGCGCCGCCGCCGCGGCCAGCGCGGTCGGCTATCACCTGGTGCTCTCGCCGGTCGGCGGGGGCAACCTCGACGACCTGCGGCGGCTGGCCAGCCAGCGGATGCTTGACGGCGTCGTGCTGATGGAGGTGCAGCTCGCCGACGAGCGGGTCACCGTGCTCCAGGAGGCGGGCGTGCCGCTGGTGCTGATCGGGCGCACCGGCGACACCACCGGGCTCTCCTACGTCGACATCGACTTCGAGCAGACCGTGCGGGAGGCCGTCGCGCACCTGGTCGGCCTGGGACACCGTCGGATCGTCTACGTCAACCACTCGGCCGCCACGCTGGCCAGCGGCTACGGTCCCGCGTTGCGTACCCGGGACGCGTTCGTCGCGGCGATGACCGGCCACGGTCTGGAGCCGGTCATGATCCCGGCCGAGGACAGCGCCGCGGGCGGGCGGGCCGCCCTGGCCGCCGCCTTCGCGCGGACGCCGGAGCTGACCGCCGTGCTGGCGATGAACGAGACCGCGATCTTCGGCATCCTCGGCGAGCTGACCGGACGGGGGCTGTCGGTGCCTGACGACGTCTCGGTCGTCTCGATGGTCACCTCGCCACAGGTCGCCGAGCTGGCCACCCCGGCGCTGACCGCGATGACGTCGCCCGGGTCGACGCTGGGCCGGATCGCGATCGAGGCGCTGGTGCGCCACCTGGACGGGCCCGGTCACGAGCGCCACCAGCAGCTGCTGCCGTGCGCGCTGGAGATCCGGGGATCGACCGCCGGGCCACGACGGCCGGCTCCGGTCAGCACCGAACCGTCTCCGACGAGCGGGGGCTGACCAGCCAGAACGGCCCGCCGCCGCGCGGCAACGCGACGACGGGCCCAGTGAGATACCGGGCTCGATACTCAACGAGGAGGATAGCAATGCAGCGATTCCGCCGGATCGTCGCGGCGATCGCCCTGGCGGCGACCGCGACGACCACCGTGGCCGCGTGCGGCGGCGGCGAGAGCGAGGACGACAGCGGGGCCAAGACCCTCAAGCTCTGGCACTACGAGAGCGAGAACAGCGCGATGGGGGTCGGCTGGAACAAGGCGATCGAGATCTTCAAGGCCGAGCACCCCGGCGTCGAGGTGCGCTTCGAGCGCAAGGCGTTCGAGCAGATCCAGCAGAACGCCGGCATGATCATCAACTCGTCCGAGGGCCCGGACATCATGGAGTACAACAAGGGCAACGCGACTGCCGGCCTGCTGTCGTCGCAGGGTCTGCTCACCGATCTGAGCGCCGAGGCCGACAAGCGCGGCTGGGCCGGCAAGCTCAGCCCGAGCCTGCAGACCACCGCCCGGTACAGCGACAAGGGCGTGATGGGGTCGGGCAACTGGTTCGGCGTGCCGAACTACGGCGAGTACGTCACGGTCTACTACAACAAGGACCTGTTCGACAGCAACGGCGTCAAGGTGCCGACCAGCATGGCGGAGATGACCGCCGCGATGGACACCTTCGTCAGCAAGAAGATCACTCCGTTGGGCATGGCCGGCGCGGAGTACCCGGCCGGGCAGCTCTTCTACCAGTTGGCGCTGTCCAAGGCCGACCGGCAGTTCGTCGACAACTACCAGCTCTACAAGAACCCGGTCGACTTCAAGGCCGACCCGCTGAAGTACGGCGCGGACACGTTCGCCGAGTGGGTGCGCAAGGGTTACGTGGCCAAGAACTCGGCGAGCCTCAAGGCCGAGGACATGGGCACCGCGTTCATCGCCGGCAAGACCCCGATGATCGTCTCGGGCAGCTGGTGGTACGGCCGGTTCAAGACCGAGATGAAGGCCAACTGGGACACGTTCCTCTTCCCCGGCAACACCCTCAACGCCGGGTCGTCGGGCAACATCTGGGTGGTTCCGTCGAACAGCAAGGCCAAGAGCCTGGCGTACGACTTCATCGACATCACCCTGCGTCCGGAGATCCAGGACCTGATCGGCAACAACGGTGGCGTCCCGGTCGCCGCCGACGCGTCGAAGATCAGCGACCCGAAGGACCGCAAGCTGATCGAGGACTTCAACACGGTCAGCAAGTCCGACGGCCTGGCCTTCTACCCGGACTGGCCGGTGCCCGGCTACTACGACGTGCTGGTCGGCGGCTTCCAGGGCCTGATCAACGGGTCGAAGTCCCCCGACCAGGTGCTCGACACGATCGCCAAGCCGTACGCCGATGGCGTCAAGGAGATCACCGGCAAGTGACACGGCGAGCGGCGGGCACGACCGGCACGACCGGCGTGCCCGCCCGCCCCGCCGGGAAGGATCTTCCATGGCAGTCTCCGAGACCGTCGCCGCCCCACACCCGACGGCGACCCCCACCCCGCGCAAGCCCCGCCGCGGACCGCGCGGCCGCAACGCGGCCTACTGGCTCTACCTGCTCCCCGGAGCGGTGCTGTTCGTCCTGGTCATCGGCGCTCCCCTGGTCGGCACCGGTTACCTGTCGCTGACCAAGTGGTCCGGCATCGGCGACCCCACCTTCGTGGGGTTCGACAACTACCAGCGTCTGCTGCACGACGAGGTGTTCTGGGCGTCGTTCCGCAACACCGTGGCGATGATCGTCGCGATGGTGGTGGTGCCCACCCTGCTCGGGCTGCTGCTCGCCTCGGTGCTCTTCGACGTCATCGGGCGCCGGTTCAAGCCGCGTACCGCCGCCGCGCTGCGGGCCGCGTTCTACCTGCCGCAGGTGCTGCCCGTGGTGGTGGCCGGCATCGTCTGGGGTTGGATCCTGCGCCCCGACGGCGCGTTCAACAGCCTGCTCGACGCGGTAGGTCTCGGCGCGCTGCGCCACGACTGGCTCGGCGACCCGGGCACCGCCCTGCCGGCCGTCATGGCGGTGATGATCTGGGTGCAGATCGGCTACCCGGTGGTCGTGTTCATGGCGGCGTTGCAGCGGGTCGACCCGGAGCTGTACGAGGCGGCCGAGGTCGACGGCGCGAACTGGCTGCACCGGTTCCGGGCGATCACGCTCCCGCAGATCCGGCCGGAGACCTTCGTGGTCGCGTTGACCTGCACCATCGCCGCGCTGAAGGTGTTCGGGCCGATCTTCGCGCTGACCCGGGGCGGCCCGGAGAACGCCACGAACGTGCCGTCGTACTTCGCGTACTACACGTTCTTCAAGAAACTCCAGGTCGGCTACGGCTCCGCGATCTCCACAGTGCTCACGCTGATCATCGTGGTGGTGGCCGTGATCTTCATCTGGATGCAGGCGCGCAGCGAGCGCCGGGACCGGGGGTTCTGACATGGCCGTCACGCTCACGCCGGCGCCCACGCCGGTGCGCCGGCCGGTCCGCGACCGGCACCACCGCGGCGTCAGCCGCTGGGTCGTGCTCGTGCTGGTCACCCTCGGCGCGCTCGTCATGCTGGTGCCGTTCGCGTTCATGCTGCTCAACGCGTTCAAGTCGCCAGGCGACTATTCGTCGGGTGGGCCGCTGAGCTGGCCGGGCGAGTTCTACACCAAGGGTCTGCGGACGTACTGGACCGAGGTGAACTTCCCCCTCAAGCTGTGGAACTCGGCGCTCATCGCCGGCTCGGTGGCGGTGCTCGGCGTCGTCGTGTCCCTGCTCAACGCGTACGCCCTGGGCATCGGCCGGGTCCGCGGCCGGCTGTGGATCGTCGGGTTGTTCCTGCTGGCCAACATGCTGCCGCAGGAGGCGCTGATCTACCCGCTGTACTACGTGGCGAAGGAGATCGGCCTCTACAACACCCGGCTCTCGGTGATCATCATCTTCACGGTGATCCAGAGCGCCTTCGGCACGTACCTGCTGGCCTCGGTGCTGGGCACGTTCCCGCGCTCGCTGCTGGAGGCCGCCGCGCTCGACGGCGCCGGCAAGTGGACGGTGCTGTGGCGGGTGGTCTTTCCCAACCTGCGACCCACGCTCGCCGTGCTGCTCATCTTCTTCTTCATCTGGACCTGGAACGAGTTCCTCATCCCGCTGGTCATGCTCATCGACAACCAGACGCAGACCATCCCGGTCGCGCTCGCGTCGTTGCAGGGCGACCGGCTGATGGACGCCCCGACGACCAACGCCGGGGCGTTGATCAGCCTGGTGCCGGCCATCCTCTTCTTCCTCATCTTCCAGCGCACTCTGGCGCGCGGCATCACGGCAGGAGCCGAGAAGTGAAGTTCACCGACGGGTACTGGCAACTGCGCCCGGGGGTCAGCGTGCTGCGCCCCGGCACAGTGGAATCGGTCGAGCCGGACGAGCGCGGCTTCACCGTCTTCGCGCCGGCCGGTCAGATCACCGGTCGGGGCGACACCCTGAACCGGCCCGTCGTCACCGTCCGGTTCTTCTCCCCCGCCCCCGGCGTCGTCGGGGTGACCATCGGCCACCACAGCGGCGGCCTGCCCCGCGAGCCGCACTTCGGGTTGACCACCGACGACACGCACCCGGTCACCGTCGACATCACCGGCATCACCGCGTCGCTGACCACCGGCGAACTGACCGCCCGGGTCGCGCTCATCGACGGCTGGCGGGTCGAGTTCCTGCACGGCGACCGGCTGATCACCGCGTCCACCGCGCGCAGCGTCGGCATCGTGACCGACGGGGAGGGCCGCCGGTACGTGCACGAGCGGCTCGCCCTCGGCGTCGGCGAGACGGTGTACGGGTTGGGCGAGCGTTTCGGCCCGTTCGTGAAGAACGGCCAGACCGTCGACATCTGGAACGCCGACGGCGGCACCGCCAGCGAGCAGGCGTACAAGAACGTGCCGTTCTATCTGAGCAGCGCCGGCTACGGGGTCTTCGTGGACCACCCGGAGCACGTGTCGTTCGAGGTCGGCTCGGAGGTCGTGGCGCAGAACCAGTTCAGCGTCGAGGGTCAATCGCTCACCTACCACGTCATCGACGGGCCCACCCCGAAGGACGTGCTGCGCCGGTACACGGCGCTGACCGGCCGGCCGGCCCGGGTGCCCGCCTGGTCGTACGGGCTGTGGCTGTCCACGTCGTTCACCACGTCGTACGACGAGAAGACGGTGACCGAGTTCGTCGACGGGATGGCCGAGCGGAACCTGCCGCTGTCGGTGTTCCACTTCGACTGCTTCTGGATGCGCCAGTTCCACTGGGTCGACTTCATCTGGGACCCGGCGACCTTCCCCGACCCCGAGGGGATGCTGCGCCGGCTGCACGAGCGCGACCTGAAGGTGTGCGTCTGGATCAACCCGTACATCGCGCAGCGCTCGTACCTCTTCGAGGAGGGCCGCCAGGCCGGCTACCTGGTCCGCAACCCGGACGGTTCGGTCTGGCAGTGGGACAAGTGGCAGGCCGGCATGGCGCTCGTCGACTTCACCAACCCGGACGCGGTCCGCTGGTTCACCGGCAAGCTCAAGGTCCTGCTGGACATGGGCGTCGACTGCTTCAAGACCGACTTCGGCGAGCGCATCCCGACCGACGTGGTGTGGCACGACGGCTCGGACCCGCAGCGGATGCACAACTACTACGCCTACCTCTACAACAAGGCCGTCTTCGAGCTGCTGGAGACCGAGCGGGGCGAGGGCGAGGCGGTGGTGTTCGCCCGCTCGGCCACCACCGGCGGGCAGCAGTTCCCGGTGCACTGGGGCGGCGACTGCGAGGCGACGTTCGTCGCGATGGCCGAGTCGCTGCGCGGCGGGCTGTCCCTGGCGTCGTCCGGTTTCGGCTACTGGAGCCACGACATCGGCGGCTTCGAGGGCACCCCCGACCCGGCCGTGTTCAAGCGGTGGATCGCCTTCGGGCTGCTCTCCTCGCACTCCCGGCTGCACGGCTCCGGCTCGTACCGGGTGCCGTGGGCGTACGACGAGGAGGCCGTCGACGTGCTGCGGCACTTCACCCGGCTCAAGCTCAGCCTGATGCCGTACCTGGCCGCCACCGCGCAGGAGGCGCACCACGACGGCATCCCGGTGATGCGCCCGATGATCGTGGAGTTCCCGGACGACCCGGCCGCGGCGCACCTGGACCGGCAGTACATGCTCGGCCCGGACGTGCTGGTCGCGCCCGTGCTCAGCGCCGACGGCCAGGTCACCTACTATGTGCCGGCCGGCACGTGGACACACCTCGTGACCGGCGCGCAGCTCACCGGCCCGGCCTGGGTCACCGAGAAGCACGAGTTCGACAGTCTGCCGGTGCTCGTCCGGCCGGGCGCGGTGATCCCGTTCGGATCGCGCTCCGACCGGCCCGACTACGACTGGGCGGACGGCGTGCAACTGCGCCTCTACGCTCCGGCGGAGGGGCAACGGCAACGGGTGCGGATCCCGTCGCCCGGCGAGGGGCCGGGCGCGGAGTTCGAGGTGAGCTTCCGCGACGGTGTGGCCAGCGCGGAACTGGTGGCGGGTGACTCGTCGGCGTACCACTGCGTGGTCGCCGGGACGGAGGTAGCAGGACGATGACGGGACGCACCTTTCCGGAGAGCTTCCTCTGGGGCTCGGCGACGGCGGCGTACCAGATCGAGGGCGCGGCCACCGAGGACGGCCGTGGGCCGTCCATCTGGGACACCTACAGCCACACGCCCGGTCGGACGTTGAACGGCGACACCGGCGACGTGGCCGCCGACCACTACCACCGCTGGCCGCAGGACCTCGACCACATCGCCGAGCTGGGCCTGGGCGCGTACCGTTTCTCGATCTCCTGGCCGCGGGTGCAGCCGGGCGGGTCCGGGCGGTTCAACCAGGCCGGCCTGGACTTCTACTCCCGGCTGGTCGACGGCCTGCTGGAGCGCGGCGTCCGCCCGGTCGCCACCATGTACCACTGGGACCTGCCGCAGGAGCTGGAGGACGCCGGTGGGTGGCCGGTGCGGGACACGGCGCTGCGCTTCGAGGAGTACGCGTCGGGGATCGTCGCCGCGCTCGGCGACCGGGTGCACACCTGGACCACGCTGAACGAGCCGTGGTGCTCGGCGTACCTGGGCTACGGCTCGGGCGTGCACGCTCCGGGGCGGACCGAGCCGGCGGCCGCACTGGCGGCGGTGCACCACCTGAACCTCGCGCACGGCCTGGCCGGCCGGGTGGTCCGGGAGCTGGCCCCGACCGCCGAGCTGTCGGTGACGCTGAACCTGCACGTGATCCGCCCGGCGTCCGACTCGGCGGCGGACGTCGACGCGGCCCGCCGCATCGACGCGCTGGCCAACCGGGCGTTCCTCGGCCCGATGCTGAACGGGGCGTACCCGGGCGACCTGCTGGCCGACACCGCGGGCGTCACCGACTGGTCGTTCGTGCACCAGGGCGACGAGAAGATCGCGGCCGTGCCCCTGGACGTGCTCGGGGTCAACTACTACTCCAGCACCCTGGTCCGCGCCTGGGACGGGCACTCGGCCCGCTCGGACGCCGACGGTCACGGCGCGTCGGCACACTCGCCGTGGGTCGGCGCCGACGACGTCGACTTCCTGCCGCAGCCCGGCCCGTACACGGCGATGGGGTGGAACATCGACCCGCCGGCCCTGACCGAGCTGCTGCTGCGGCTGGGCCGGGAATACCCGGGGCAGCCGCTGATGATCACCGAGAACGGCGCTGCCTTCGACGACGCCGTGTCGGCCGACGGCCGGATCCACGACGACCGGCGGATCGACTATCTGCGCCGGCACATCTCGGCCGTGGCGGACGCCCGGGAGCAGGGCGTGGACGTGCGGGGCTACTTCGTCTGGTCGCTGCTGGACAACTTCGAGTGGGGTTACGGCTACGACCGCCGGTTCGGGATCATCCGGGTCGACTACGACACGCAGGAACGCATCTGGAAGGACAGCGCGCACTGGTACGGGCGGCTCGCGGCCACCGGTCGTCTCGACTGAGCCGTCCCGCACGGTGTCACTATCCGTGGGTAGCGCGTCATGGCGCCACGCCGGTCGCCCCTACAGACTCAGGGCATGGTCGAGCGCGTCACAGTCGTCGCCTTCGGGGGTGTGCAGTCCCTCGACGTCGCCGGGCCGTGGGAGGTCCTCACGGGGGCGAACCGGTATCGGACCGCACACGGTGACGAGCGGGCGTACGACCTGAGGCTGGTGGGCACGGAGGCCGAAGTGGCGTCCGAGAGCGGCCTCGTCATGGTGGCCGGTGCGCTCGGAGAGCCCGTCAGCGGCGGCACCCTCGTCGTCCCCGGTGGCCGTACGGCGGCCGCCGGGGACGAGCACGACGACCTCGTCGCCTGGTTGCGGGGCTGCCGGCCGACCCGCCTGGTGTCGATCTGCTCCGGGGCGTTCCTCTGCGCACGGGCCGGACTGCTCAGTGGTCGCCGGGTGGCCACCCACTGGTCGCTGTCCCGGGAGCTCGCTCGGCGGTTCTCCGACCTCACCGTCGACCACGACGCCCTCTACGTCCACGACGGTCCGGTCTGGACGTCCGGCGGTGTCACCTCGGGAATCGACCTGGCGCTCGCCGTCGTGGCGGCCGATCACGGAGCACGGGTCGCGCAGGAGATCGCGCGCTGGCTCGTGATGTTCCTGCACCGGCCCGGCCAGCAGGCACAGTTCTCCGGCCCGGTGTGGCTGGAACGCGCCACCGACCGGCGGGTGGCCGCCGTGCAACGTGCCATCGACGCCGATCCGGCCGCCACCCACCGGGTCGACGATCTCGCCGCGCAGCTCGCCATGTCGCCCCGGCACTTCCAGCGTCTCTTCGCTCGGGAGACGGGGCTCACCGTCGGGCGCTACCGCACCGAGTTGCGTCTGGAGACCGCCAAACGCCTTCTGGTGCAGTCCGACCTCGCCCTCGACGTCGTGGCGGTCCGGGCGGGATTCGGTTCCGCCGAGTCGCTCCGACGTGTCTTCGGCGAACGGCTCGGTACGACGCCGGGCGCGTTCCGCGCACGCTTCTCGACCCTCTGACCGGAAGGAACCTCTGGTGACCCACGTCGTCATACCGCTCTACGACCGTTTCACCGCCCTGGACGTCATCGGCGTCTACCAGCCACTGGCCCTCACCCCGGGCATCGACGTGGTCCTGGTGGCCGAACGCCCCGGTCCCGTCCACGACGACTGCGGGATGCTCTCCCTCGTGGCCGAGGCCGCGCTCGACGACGTGCGGGCGGCCGACGTCCTCGTGGTGCCGGGCGGGCCGGGGACCGGTCCCGCTCTCACCGGCCCCCTGCCGGCGTGGATCGGGCGGATCCACGCCACGACGACGTTCACGACCTCCGTGTGTTCCGGCTCGCTCCTGCTCGGGGCTGCCGGACTGCTGCGGGGACGACGGGGCACCAGCCACTATCGGGTGGCGCAGAAGCTGGTCCACTTCGGTGCCGAACCGACGGACCAGCGGGTTGTCGAGGAGCCCAACGCGCGCATCATCACGGCGCCGGCGTGTCGAGTGGCATCGACATGGGGCTGAGACTCGTCGAACTCCTCACGGACCGCACGACGGCGCAGGCGGTGCAGCTGTGGATGGAGTACGACCCGCAGCCGCCCTTCGACAGCGGCCACCCCTCCCGCGCGACCGCCGAGGTGATCGCACGAGCGGCGGCGTACGAGAGCGCAGGCAGAGTGGCCCGATGACCTGGCCCTAGACCCCGACGCGCTGCGGCGGGACGGTGAGGCCGTAGAGCGCCATCAGCTCCGGGGTGTCGACGCGACTGCCGTCGGCCACCGAGTCGCAGGCGATGTCGACGATCTGGTCCTTGTGCGCCAACAGGTACGGCCGAGCGCCCACGTCCGCGCTGGCCAGCGTCGCGATGCCGGGCCAGTGCCGGCGGCCGAACAGCATCGGGTACCCGCGCAGCCCGTCGTAGGTGGCGCACACCAGCACATCCGGGTACGGCAGCGCGGCCACCCGGCGGACCGCTGCTGCGGTCAGGCCCGGCATGTCGACGGGCACCACCACCACCGCCTCGATCCCCGCGTCGTCCATGGCGGCCAGACCGGCGCGGATGGACGAGCCGACCCCGGTGCCCCACGCCTTGTTGATCACAACTGTCGCCTTGCCCAGGTCGGCGGTCTCCCGGACCTGGTCGGCGGCGGCCCCCAGCACGACCACGATCTGCTCGCAGCCGGCCTCGGTCATCGTGTCGATCATCTGGTTGACCAGGGGCTTCTCACCCTGGTGCAGCAGCGCCTCGGGACCGCCGATGCGGCGCCCCCCACCTGCGGCGATGATCATTCCTGCGATCCGGTTCAGCTGGGCCCCCTCAAGCACGGGACCGACCGCGACGGCCGGCCCCCTCCTACGGACACTGCAACGAGGAGGGCCGCGCACGAGTGGCGGGGCAAAACGGAGAAATAGCGCAACCGTTACACGCCAGACAGTTGCGCCGGGGGATCAATTGATCATTGGGCGCACTCCGGGGTAGCGGAGGTGTTCGGGTCGTCCTTTGCTCTGCTTCAACCCACGCAACACGGAGGGCCCGAAAGTGTTGCGTGGGTTGAAGCAGAGCAAAGGGAGCGGCACATAGGTGCCCCCTCGTCCGACACCCGGTGCGGGCACCCGACGTCAGGGGCGGTCATCAGAGGGTTGTCACCAGGATTCAGGCCCTTGACGCAGCGGCGGCGACCTACTTCTCGTCAGTGGACAACGGCAGGGCAGTGGCCGCCGGTCAGGCCGCGTCGGCGTAGCAGTCGACGATGGACAGATCCAGGGGGAAGCGCACCGGGGTGTCGCCGAACAGCAGCGCGGTGGCCCGCTCACCCGCCCTGCTCACCGCCGCCGCCACGGCCTCGGCCTGATCGGCCGGACAGTGCGCCATCACCTCGTCGTGCTGGAAGAAGACCAGCTCGGCGTCGGTGCCGGCCAGCTCGGCCCGCAGCGTGGCCAGCAGCGTCGAGGCCCACTCCGCGGCGGTGGCCTGGATGACGAAGTTGCGGGTGAAACGCCCCCGGGAGCGGGCGGCCCGCGCCCTAGGGCTCTGCCGATCGGACGCGGCGTCCGGATCGGTCGGCAGCTCGTCGGGATCACCGAGCCCGACCGAGCCGGGTGGGCAGGTGCGCCCCAGCCACGAGCGCACCAACCCGCCCGCCTCCCCCGTGCGCGCCGCCGCCTCGACATAGCCGAACGCCGTCGGGTAGCTGCGTTTGAGCACCGCGAGCGCGGGCACCGCCGCACCGCCGGTCTGCCCGTACATGGCACCGAGCAGGGCGACCTTGGCGCGGGGACGGTCACCACCGAACGAGTCCCGGGCGAGCGCGGCGTACAGGTCACCGGCGCCGCCCGCCGCCGCCAGCCGATCGTCGCCGGAGACCGCCGCCAGGACGCGCGGCTCCAACTGGCCGGCGTCGGCGACCACCAGCCGCCAGCCCGGGTCGGCCACCACCGCCCGGCGGATCACCTTGGGGATCTGCAACGCGCCACCGCCCCGGGTCGCCCAGCGACCGGAGACCACCCCGCCCGGCACGTACTCCGGCTGGAACCGACCGTCACGCACCCACTGCTCACGCCAGGACCAACCGTGCGCCGTCCAGATCCGGTACAGCTCCTTGTATTCCAGAACCAGGGGCACCGCCGGATGATCGACCCCGCGCAACACCCAGGCCCGGGTGTTGGGCAGCTCCACCCCGGCCCGGGCGAACGCCTTGAGCAGCTCGGCCGGGGAGTCGGCGTGCAGCTGGCGGACGCCGAAAGCATCGGCGATCCGGGCCGCCAGCTCGGCCAACCGGCGCGGCGGCCCACCGACCGGGGACGGCTCCCCCAGCAGCTCGGCGAGGATCGCGTCGTGCACCTCGGCCCGCCAGGGCAGCCCGGCGACGCCCATCTCCACCGCGATCAACGCGCCGGCCGACTCCGCGGCCACCAGCAGCCGGAACCGGCCGGGGTGCTCGGTGGTGGCGAGCCGGGCGACCTGGTCGGCGTACACCCGGGCCAGTGCCTCGATGCCCGGCCCCGGCGGACCGGGCAGGGTGTCGAAGAGCGCGCCCTGGCCGTGCCCGGGCGGCGCGGCGGCGCGCGGCGGCGGGTCGGGCGGCACCGCGGCACCGGTCAGGCGGGCCCAGGCGGCGGCCAGCGAGCGGGGCTCGCCCCAGCGGCCGGCGTGCCCGAGCAACAGGGCCTCGGTCAGCTCCACGTCGTGGCACCGCTCGACGCGCACCCCGGCCCGCAGCAGCGCCGGGTAGATCGCGCCCGCGGCGGCCCACACCCACCGCGGATGCTCGGCCGCCTCCCGTGCGGCCACCGCGGCCGCGAGGTCGCTGACGGTCTCGACCGGGCCGACGGGTCGGCCGGCGGCGTCGAGCGGACGCAGCTCTCCCCCACCGCGTTCGCCCGCCACCACCGCCACCAGCACGAATGTGATTCTGCCTTCCCCCTCCGACAGGAAAACGGGTCGGTGCGTCGGCCCGGTGCTCGATAGCGTGGCCAGGTGCCTCCCCAGATCCCGCACTCCGACCCCGGTATCCCCGACACCCGCGGTCCGATGCGGTACCTGTGGTGGCTGGTCCGCTGCCAACCCTGGCGCATTCTGCGCGGCAGCCTGCTCGGCACGGCCTGGATGGTCGGGCTCTCGGCCCGGCCCTACCTGATCGCCCGCGCCGTCGACGACGGCCTGCGCGCCCGCGACAGCCGCGCCCTGGCCCTGTGGGTCGTGGCGATCGTCGTGGCGGGGGTGGCGTTGTCGTACCTGGGGATCATGCGACACCGCACGATGACCTTCATCCGGGAGGACGCCAAGGCCCGCTCGGCGGAGGTGCTGCTGCGTCAGCTGTCCCGGGTCGGCGCGGCGCTGCCGCGTCGTTCCGCCGCCGGTGAGGTCGCGACGGTGGGCGGTTCCGACATCGACTGGTCGGCGCAGGTGCTGACCCTGACCGGGCCGGGGGTGGGCGCGATCATCGCGTACGGGGTCATCGCCGTGGTGCTGTGGTCGATCTCCCCGCTGCTCGCGCTCTGCGTGCTGCTGGGCGTGCCGGCTGTCGCGCTCGTCGTCGGACCGCTGCTGCGCCGGCTCGAACGGGCCGAGTCGATCTACCGCGGGCAGCAGGGCGCGCTGACCGCCCGGTCCGGCGACATCGTGGCCGGGCTGCGAGTGCTCGCCGGGGTGGGTGGCCGGGACCTGTTCGCCCGCCGGTACGCGAGCCGATCGCAGGAGCTACGCGCCGAGGGCTACCGCGTCGGCGCGGTCGTGAGCTGGATCGACGCGGCCACGGTGGCCATCCCCGGCCTGTTCCTGGCGGCGGTGGTGTGGCTGACCGCCCGGATGGCCGTCACCGGCGACGTCACGATCGGTGAACTCGTCGCCGTCTACGGCTACGTGGCGACGCTGATCGTGCCGGTCTGGTTCCTGTTGGAGGGCAGTCACCAGCTCATCCGGGGTCGGGTCGCCGCCCGGCGGATCGCCGGTCTGCTCCGGCTCGCCCCGGACGACGTCGGTGGGCCGGGCCGCCGGTGGCCGGCCGGTGTCCCCGGCGCCCGCGACCCGCACGCCGTGCCCGCGCCATCCGGCCCGGCCGACCTGCACGACCCGTCGACCGGGCTCACCATACGCGCCGGCCGGCTGACCGGGGTCGCCGCCGACGACCCGGCCGAGGCCGTGGCGCTTGCCGACCGGCTCGGCCGGTACGTCACCAGCGACGTCACCTGGGGCGGCGTGCCGCTGACCGCAGTCGCCCTGGACGAGGTCCGGGCCCGGATCCTGGTCGCCGACCACGACTCGTACCTCTTCGCCGGCACGCTGCGCGACGTGCTGGGCCCGAAGCCCGACGACGAGATCCGCGCCGCGCTGCGGGCCGCGTCGGCCGACGACATCGTCGACGCCCTGCCGTCCGGGCTGGACACCCCGCTGGACGCCCGGGCCCGGACGCTGTCCGGCGGTCAACGCCAACGGGTGCGCCTGGCCCGGGCGCTGCTCGCCGAGCCGGAGGTGCTGATTCTCGTCGACCCCACCTCGGCCGTGGACGCGCACACCGAGGCCCGCATCGCCGAGCGGCTCCGGATCGCGCGGGCCGGGCTGACCACAGTTGTGTTCGCCACGTCGCCGCTGCTGCTCGGCCGCGCCGACTGGGTCGCGCACCTGAGCGAAGGCCGGGTCGACTCCTCCGGCACCCACGAGGGGATGCTCGACTACGACCCGGGCTACCGGCACCTGGTGGCCCGGGGCAGCGATGACGGGCAGCACTCCGATGCCGAGGAGGCGTACCAGTGAGCCGCCTGCCGGTCGCGGATCGCGGCACCGTACGCCGCGCCCTGCGGGACATGATCAGCCGGCATCGCCGGGCCGTCGGCGTCGTGCTGGCGCTGCACAGCGCCGCCGCGATCGCCGGCCTCGCCCCGCCCTGGCTGCTGGGCGCCATCGTCGACCGGGTCACGGCCGGCGCGGGCGTGGCGACGGTGGACCGGCTGGCCCTGGCCATCGCCGGCTGTGTCGTGGTGAGCGCGCTGCTCGCCCGGTACGCCCAGTACGCCGGTCACCGCTTCGGTGAACGTGCCGTCGCCGAGCTGCGCGAGCAGTTCGTCGACCGGACGCTCGCCCTGCCCGTGTCGGTCGTGGAGCGGGCCGGCGCCGGGGACCTGGCGACCCGCAGCTCGGTCGACGTGGCGACCGTCGGCACCACGGTCCGGGACGTGGTGCCGACCATCGTCATCGCCTCGGTGCAGTTGACGTTGCTGTTCGGCGCGGTGTTCCTGCTGCACCCCCTGCTCGGGCTCGCGGCGCTGGCCGGGCTGCCGTCGATCGTGGCGGTGACCCGGTGGTACCTGCGGCGGGCCAGCTCCGCTTACCTCACCGAGGGCGCGGAGGCGGCCGAGTTGACCGAGGCGTTGACCACGACCGCCGAGGGTGCCCGCACGGTCGAGGCGCTGCGGCTCACCGACGACCGCGTCCGGTACGGCACCGCCCGCGTCGCCCGGGTGTGGCGTGCCCGTCGGGCGACGCTCGCCCTGCGTACGGTGTTCTTCTCCGTGGTCGAGGCCAGCTATCCCCTGCCGATCGCCCTGGTCCTGCTCGTCGGCGGCTACCTGCTCTCCGCCGACCTGGTGTCCCTCGGGTCGGTGATCGCCGCCGCGCTCTACCTGCAACAGGCCATCGACCCGATGGACCGGCTGTTGCAGTGGACCGAGCAGGCGCAGCGCGGCTTCGCGTCGTTCGCCCGGGTGCTCGGCGTCGGGCTGGTCCCACCGGAGCCGCCCGGCACCACGGCCACCTCGCGGGGCGAGCGGCTCGTCGTGCGCGAGGCGCGGTTCTCGTACGCCGACGGGCACGACGTGCTGCACGGCATCGACCTGGACGTGCGGCCCGGCGAACGGCTGGCGGTCGTCGGCCCGTCGGGCGCCGGCAAGTCGACCCTGGCCCGGCTGCTGGCCGGCATCGACGCGCCGCGGCGGGGCGTCGTCAGCATCGGTGGCTGCCCGGTCACCGACCTGGACCCGGCCGAACGTCGGAGGCGGATCGCCCTGGTCACCCAGGAGCACCACGTCTTCATCGGCTCGGTACGCGACAACCTCGCGTTCGCCGCGCCGGACGCCTCCGACGAGCAGATGCGCGCCGCGCTCGCCACGGTGGGCGCCGACTGGTACGACGAGCTGCCCGAGGGGCTGGACACCGCGCTCGGCGACGGCGCCCGCCAGCTCGGCGCGGCCGAGGCCCAGCAACTGGCGCTGGCCCGGCTGGTGCTCGCCGACCCGCACACGCTGATCCTGGACGAGGCGACCGCGGCGCTCGACCCGAGCACCGCTCGGCGGACCGAGCGCGCCCTGGCGGCCGTGCTCGTCGGGCGGACGGTCATCGCCATCGCGCACCGGCTCAACACCGCGCACGACGCCGACCGGGTGGCCGTCCTGGCGGACGGCCGGATCACCGAGATCGGCAGTCACGACGACCTCGTCGCGGCCGACGGGGCGTACGCCGCCCTCTGGCGCTCGTGGCACGCGCACGCCGACGAGCGCCAGAGGTGACGGTCTACTTCACCGCGCCGGAGGTGAGCCCGGCCTGGATCTGACGCTGGAAGACCGCGTACACGATGATCATCGGGAGGATGGCGATGGTCAGCGCGGCGAACAGCCCGGACCAGTCCGCCTCGTAGCCGGCGTTGACCGAGATGTCGGCGATGCCCTGGGTGAGCACCCACTTGTCCTTGGCGTTGGAGAGCAGCACCAACGGGAGCTGGTACTGCGCCCACTGCCCGATGATGTTGAAGATCGCCACGCTGATCAGGCCCGGCTTCGCCATCGGCATCATGACCTGGAAGAACAGCCGGGCGTGCCCGCAGCCGTCGATCATCCCCGCCTCGGCCACCGAGGTCGGCAGCGTCTTGAAGAACGCGGCCAGGAAGAAGACCGTGAACGGCAGCGAGTACGCGATGTAGACCAGCACCACGCCCTGGTAGGTGTCCAGCATGCCCAGCTGCTTCACCACGAAGAAGAGCGGCACCAGGGCCAGGAAGACCGGGAACGCCAACCCCGAGACGAACAGGTAGTAGATCGCCCGGTTGCCCCAGAACCGGTACCGCGCCAGCACGTACGCCGCCATCGAGCCGAGCAGCATGGTGCCGAAGGTGCTGCACGAAACCACGAGGACGCTGTTGAGGAAGTACCGGCCGACGTTCGCCTTGGTCCACGCCCGGCCGAAGTTCTCCCACCGCAGCTCCGCCGGGAGCGTCCACGGGCTGCTGAAGATCTCACTGGTGTTCTTGAACGCGGCGAGGAACGTCCAGAGGATCGGCACGATCACGATCACCGCCCACACGGCGAGCGCGACGTGTCCCAGGCCGGCGAAGAGCCGCACCTCCGAGCGGGGGCCCTTGCCACGCCGGCCGCCGGTCGCGGAGTTCTCGCCGGTCTTCGGCGGTAGGGCCGCCGGCGTCGGCGGCAGCGTCGACTGGGGGTTCATCAGTACTCCACGCTTTCCCGCTTGGTGAGCCGCAGCGTCAGCGCCGCGAACGTGAGGGTGAGGAAGAACAGCGCCACGCCCATCGCGGAGGCGTAACCGTACTTCGAGTAGACGAACGCGTTGCGGTAGATCTCCATGGCCAGCACGGTGGTGGCGCCGTCCGGGCCGCCACCGTCGACCGAGAGCACGGCCACGATGGCGAACGCGTCGAACGCCGCGATGCCCAGATAGACCCACGCGACCTGGAGGGTGTCCCAGAGCAGCGGCAGGGTGACCCGGAAGAACAGCGTCACCCTGCTCGCCCCGTCCATCTCCGCGGCCTCGTAGATCTCGCCCGGGATGGAGGCCATCCCGGCCGAGAAGAGCACCACGTAGAAGCCGACGGCCTGCCAGACCAGCACCGCGAGGATCGACCAGAGGGCCAGGTTCGGCTTGACCAGGAAGAGGATCGGCTCCAGGCCGAACTTCATCAGCACACCGTTGATCAGGCCGGACTCGTTCGGCCGGTAGACCATCTGGAACAGCACCGCGATGATCGCCACCGCCAGGACCTGGGGGAAGAAGAACACCACCCGGTAGAACTTCGCCCCCCAGACCCCCTGGCGTTGACCGCCACTGCTCTTGCCACCCACGTTGAGCAGGAAGGCGAAGAACAACGCGATGGCGATCGTGATCAGCGGCAGGGCAAGCAGCAGTACGCCGTGGTGCTGGACCGCCTTCCAGAAGGCGCCGTCGTCGAGCAGCTTCCGGTAGTTGTCGAAGCCCACCCACTGCGGGGCGGAGAGCCCTCGCCAGTTGGTCATCGAGATCTGGAACGCCTGCGCGTACGGCCAGATAACGAATGTCACGTACAGCGCGACCGGGGCGAACAGGAACCCGATCACGAATGGATACTTGCCGTGCCGCATGACCCTAGCTCCGATCGATCAGCGCTTGAACTTGGCGACCGAGCTGTCCTTCTTGATCGCGTCGGCGCGCTTCTGGATCCGCTCCACGAAGGCGTCCGCGTTGATCCGGCCGAACATCAGCTCGTTGGTGGCGCTGCGCGCCTCGGTGTCGAGCTCCTTGTACCAGCCGTCGAAGTACAGGTTGAACACGTCCTGCCCGGCCGCCTTGAGCGCGGCCTGCGAGCTGGCCACACCGGGCGGGAAGGCGAAGCCCTCCGAACCGGAGGTGACCACGGTCGGGGCCTTGACCACCTCGGTGAAGCCCTTCGCGCCCGCCGTGGACAGCATCTGGCGCATGTACTCCAGGCCGCCCTTGGGGTTCTTGCTCTTCGCCGAGACGAAGTAGCCCTCGCCCGCGGTGGCCCGCAGCGCCGTGGCCGGCAGCTTGTCCGACGCGGTGAGGCTCGGCACCGGCATGAGCTGGTAGTCGAAGCCGGCCGGGGTGTCCTTCTTCTGCTCGCCCTCCAGCCAGTCACCGCTGGGGTACAGGGCCACCTTGTACTGGTTCTGCCGCAGCTGCACGTCGGTGTGCTTGAGCCCCTCGAAGCTCTTGTCGCTGAACTTCGCCCCGACCTCGGCCCACGCCGTGGCCGCCTGCTTGACCGCGTCCTGCTTCCAGGCGCCGTCCTCCAGGTTGTCGATGTTCTTCAGCACCTCCACGCCGCCGATCTTGGCGGCCTGGGTGAGGATCACGTTCCACTGGTAGTACGCCGCGTTCGCCCCGGCGTAGCCGTACGGCGTGATGCCCTTGGCCTTGATGGCGGTGAGCAGCTTGATGAAGTCGTCCCAGGTCTTCGCCGGCGCCCAGCCGTTGTCCTTGAAGAGCTTGCCCGAGTACCAGATGCCGAAGACCGTGGAGACGTAGTACAGCACGTACGGCTTGCCGTTGAACGAGCCCGCCTCGACGGTGCCCGGCACCACGGTGTCGCGGACCTTCTTGGCCGGGTCGTCGACCGACGGGGCGTCCCACAGCTCGGTGAGGTCCTGGAGCTGACCGTCGGCGACCAGCGCGCCGAAGTCCATCAGCTTCTCGCCCGAGTTGTTCACGAACTCCGGCGGGTTGCCGGACGCGAACCGCGGCTGCAGGACCGTGGAGACGGCCTGCGTGGACTGGTGCTTGATCTCCGCCTTGGGGAACGCCTTCTTGTAGAGCGGCTCGTGCACGTCGGTGGCGTACTTCTCGCCGTAGCCACCGTTGAAGATGATCACCTCGATCGGAGCGTCGTCCTTGACGCCCAGCGGGTTCTTCTCACTCTTGGTGCCTTCGGCGGCCTTCTCGTTGTCCTTGTCGCCGCCGCTGCTCGTCGCGCACGCGCTGAGCAGGCCGATGGCCGGAGTGGCGAGCATGCCCACGGCCGCGGCGCGACGCAGCACCGTGCGACGGTCGAGTGCGGCCGGGTGCTCGGGGGTAATCGACATCGTCGTCTCTCCTTGTGGAATTTCGGGTCAGGCGGTGCGCCGGAGACGCCCGGCGTACCGCGACTCGAGGGCGATGTTGTGCTCGTCCCCGCCGGGGACGTTGGCGGAGAGGTAGATAGGGGGTACCTCCCCGGCCTGGTGGAACCGTCGTACGACCTCAGCGGTCAGCAACTGCGCCAGCAGCGCGGTGGTGACCGAAGAGACCGCACAGACCGCGCCGCCGCCCTCGAGCGGCAGCAGTGCGTCGCCGTACGGTGCGCCGTTGTCCAGCACGACGTCGGCGAGGTCGGCGAGCCGTTGACCGGACGGGTGCCGTGGCGCCACCCGTGCGGTGTGCTCGACCGAGGTGACCGCGATCAACGGGTGACCGCGCTCGGTGACCAGCGCCGCCAGCTCGACCACCGAGCCGTTGATGCCGGATTGGGACGCCACCACGAACACGTCGCGCGGCTGGGGTGCCGCGAGCGCGTAGATCTGGTGGGCGATGGAGGGGTCGCGTTCCAGCTTGGGGTCGGCGAGCACGTCGCGCGGGGCGTCGCCGTGCACCACCAGGTCCCGTACCGACAGCTGGTTGGTGGGGACCAGCCCACCGGCGCGGGCGACCAGCTCGGCGGCGAACGCCTCGGAGTGCCCGGCGCCGAACGCCTGGAGCACACCGCCGGCGCGCAGGCTGTCGGCGATCAGGTCGGCGGACCGGGTGATCCCGTCGGCCTCCGAGTCGAGCAGGCGGTCGAGCACCGGGCGGACGGCGTCCGCGTACCCCTGGGCACTGATCATGACTGGGCCCCTTTCGCGGCCTTGTGCCCGTCGACGGCCTGCGCGGTGCGCCGGAAGGCCGCGTGGGCGCGGTCGTGGGTGCGCTGGGCGACGGCGATGTAGAGCAGGTCGAGGACCACCAGTTGCGGGTGGCGGGCGGAGAGGGCGTCCGGCCGGAAGGTGGTGGCCTGGCTGGCGGTGAGCAGCACGATGTCGGCCAGCTCGGCCAGCGGTGAGCGGGGAAAGCCGGTGAGGGCGAGTGTGGTGGCGCCCCGGCTACCCGCCTCGGCGAGCATCTCGATCGTCTCCCGGGTCTGGCCGGTGTGCGAGATGCCGAGCGCGACGTCGCCGACGCCGAGCAGCGCGGCGCTGGCCAGCCCCTCGTGCACGTCGCTCCAGGCCCAGGCGGCCACCCCGATGCGGTGCAGGCTGAACTGCATCTCCTCGCCGACCAGGGCGCTGCCGCTGGCTCCGAAGATGTTCACCCGGTTGGCGCCGGCGATCGCCACCGCGGCGCGTTCCACCTCGCCGAGGTCGAGCAGCGCGGCGGTGTCGTGCATGGCCCGGGTGTCGGCGGCCATGATCTGGTCGAGCACCCGCGCGAGGGGGTCGTTGGGCTGGATCTCACGGCCGATGTCGACGGTCCAGCCGGCCGAGCGGGCCCGGCCGGTCTCGGCGGCGATGCCGAGGCGCAGGTCGGCGTACCCCTCGAAGCCCATCGCCCGGCAGAAGCGGGTGATGGTGGCCGGCGAGGTGCCACTGCGCTCGGCAAGCTCCACAATGGTGGAGCGCGCGGCGGCCTCCGGGTCGCTGAGGACGTGCTCGGCGACGCGGCGCAGCGCGCCGGTCAGTTCGCCGAGACTGTTGCGGACCCGGGCCAACACCCCGTCGGACGACGATCCGAGGGCGTTTCGCCGGTCGATCGCGTCGGCGTCGACCACCGCGGTTCCCGCAGCGGTGTCCACCTCATGATCAACCATCGACGCCTCGCATTTTCGAAGGACTGTTAACTGTTAGTGGTAAAATTTCTTACTGAACGACCTTCTATGTCAAGACCGTGGGCGAAGTTTTCAAACTGTTACCTGGCGCACGCCCCTCCGCGCCGCCCCGAAGTTGCCCCGCGCGGCCGCGCCGACCAGCATGAACAGGCCCAGCACCGCGCAGCGCAAGGAGGACCGTGCCGATGTCCGACACCGTCGTGGTCGGTCTCGACGTCGGGGGTACGTCCACCCGGGCGACCGCCCTGACCCTCGCCGGCGAACGCCTCGGCACCGGCCGAGCCGGCGGCGGCAACCCCACCAGCCACGGCGCCGAACGGGCCGCCGCCGAACTGTTGACCGCACTACGCGCCGCGCTCGCCGACGTCGAACCGACCCGGGTGGCCGCCGGCACCATCGGGTTGGCCGGCGCAGCCCGGATCCTCGCCGACCCCGCCAGCCGCGCCGCCTTCGACCGGGCCTGGCACGACGCCGGCCTGCGCTGCCCGTACGCCGTGCACGGCGACGCCCTGGTCGCCTACGCCTCCGGCACCGCGGACCCCAACGGGACGGTGCTCATCGCCGGCACCGGCGCGATCACCGCGCAGGTCGTCGACCTGCGACTCGACCGGGTCGCCGACGGCCACGGCTGGCTGCTCGGCGACGCCGGATCCGGCTTCTGGCTCGGCCGCGAGGCCGTCCGCCGGCTCCTGGCCGACCTGGACGCCGCCCGCACCCCCGGCACGCTGACCACTGCCGTCCTCACCGAACTGACCGGCAGCGCCGAGGTCGCTCCCCGCCCCCGCGACACCGTCGACGCCACGATCCAGGCGGTCACCCGCCGGCCGCCGATCGAGCTGGCCCGGCTCGCGCCGCTTGTCGTCACCGCCGCGGTCGACGGCGAACCCGTCGCCACCGCGCTGATCGCCGAGGCCGCCGCCCACCTGGCCGCAAGCGTCGGCCGGATCCGCCCCGCCGAGGCGACGACGCCTGTCGTACTCGGCGGTGGACTGCTCACCGCGCACACCCCACTGGCCACAGCCGTGCGCGCCGAGATCGGTCAACGCTGGCCGTCCGCGCCCCTGCGCACCGCCGGTGACGGTGCCGCCGCGGCAGCCTGGCTCGCCGCCCGCGCCCTCCCCGAGCTCACCGACCCGGCAGCCCTGCACGCCCGCCTCTTCCCCACCCCCTGACCGCCCCCACCCGGACCGCCCCACCCCACCCCGGGCCGAACCGGGCAGCGCCGCGCCAGACCGCGCCGCGCCGCGCCGCGCCATGATCGTGCTCGATCCTGGAAAGAGTGCCCACCTCACGCCACGAGGCCACTACATCCTTGATCGAGCACGATCAACGCTGCGCACGACCGCCGCCACGGCAAGATCCGCGCAGTTTCAGGGAAACTGCTGCCTCACGACGAGCTGAGACAGCAACTTCACCGAAGTTGCGCGGATCTTGCCCTGGCGGCGGGCGGGCGGGCGGCGGGCGGCACGGCGGGACCGTGTGATCAGGAGCGGTCACTTGTTGGTGGTGGATGCCGCCTCTGGGGGCGGCCGCCGATGCCCAGCTCGGCGGGTGGCGGGTGAGCCGCCACCCCGCCTTCCTACTTGAGCTGACCCGCGGTCAGGCCGGCCTGGACCTGGCGTTGGAAGGCCACGTAGATCGCCAGCACCGGCAGCACCGCGATGCTCAACCCGGCGAAGAGCCGCGCGTAGTCGCCCGCGTAGCCCTGACTGACCGACAGCGCGAACAGCCCCTGGGCGAGCATCCACTTGGACTCGTCGCCCTGCATCAGCACCTGCGGTAGCAGGAACTGGTTCCAGTGACTGAGGAAGTTGAAGATCGCCACACTGATCAGTCCCGGACGTGCCATCGGGAGCATCACCCGGAAGAACAGCCGGAAGTGACCGCAGCCGTCGACCATGGCCGCCTCGGCCACCGAGGTCGGCAGCGTCCGGAAGAACGCGGTCAGGAAGAACACGGTGAACGGCATCGAGTACGCCGCGTACACCAGGATCAGTCCCGTCCAGGTGCCGAAGAGGCCGGCGTTGCGGACCACGAAGAACAGCGGCACCAGGGCGAGGAACACCGGGAACATCAGGCCGCCGACGAACAGGTAGTAGACGACCTGCCGGCCACGGAACTCGTACCGGGCGAAGACGTACGCGGCGGCGGCGCCCATCAGCATGGTGAGGCTGACCGAGCCGGTGACCACCACGAGGCTGTTGAGGAAGTACCTGCCGATGTGCGCCCCGGTCCACGCGCGCGCCCAGTTGTCCCAGCTCAGCGACGCGGGCAGCCCCCACGGGTCGGCCAGGATCTCGCCGTTGGTCTTGAACGAGCTGAGGAACATCCACAGCAGCGGCAGGACGGTGAGCAGGCCCCAGAGCAGCAGGAAGCCGTGCGAGAGGGCGTTGGCGACGCCGAGTTCCCGCCGGACGGGACGGTCCCGGGCCGGGGTCGACGTCGGCGCGGCGGCGGTGGGCTGGTCCAGTGTGGTCACGAGTACTCGATCCGATCGCGCCGGCCGACCCGCAGCGACAGCACCGCCACCGAGAGGGTCAGGAAGAACATCACCACGCCGATCGCCGAGGCGTAGCCGAACTTGGTCTCGCTGCCGAAGGCGGTGTCGTACATCCGTACGCCGATCACGTCGGTGGAGAAGTTCGGTCCACCGTTGGTCATGAGCTGCACGAGGATGAACCCGTCGAGGGCGAAGATGGCCAGGTAGACCCAGGCGACCTGCACGGTGTCCCAGAGCAGCGGCAGGGTGATCCGCCGCAGCGTGGTGAACCGGGACGCGCCGTCGAGCAGGACCGCCTCGTAGATCTCCTTCGGTACTGCCGACATCGCGGCGCCGAACAGGACGACGTAGAAGCCGACGTTGCTCCACACCATCACCGCCAGCACACACCAGAAGGCGGTCGCCGGGTCGCCGAGCCAGGTCGGGGCGGGCAGGCCGACGGCGTGCAGCGCGCTGGTCAGCAGCCCCTTGTTGGGGTGGTAGACCTCCTTGAACAGCAGCGCGATGATCACGACGGAGAGCACCTGCGGGAAGAAGTACACGGTGCGGTAGAACGCCCCGCCGCGGACCCCGGTGACTCCGGCGCGGCCCCGACGCCCGCCCAGGGCGAGCATGGTCGCGAAGAAGAGCCCGAATCCGATGGTCAGCACGGGCACCAGGGCCAGCAGGATCGCGTTGTTCTTCAGCGCGTTCCACACGTAGTCGTCGTGCCACAGCGCCGTGAAGTTCGCCAGCCCGACCTGGTTGGCGTCGGCCGAGTAGCCGAGCCAGTCGGTGGTGGAGATCTGGAACGCCTGCAGGTACGGGGAGACGACGAAGAAGACGTACAGCAGCACCGGCGGCACCAGGAACGTGACGATCAGCGGCCACTTGCCATGTTTCACGGTGGACCTTTCCCAAGGTGCGGCCGGTGGGGGCTCGCTCGCCCCCACCGGCCGGGCTGTCAAGCCGCTCGCTTGTACTTCTTGATCGAGCTGTCCTGGGCGATCGAGTCGGCGCCCTTCTGACACTGGTCGAGGAACTCCGCCGGGCCGATCCGGCCGCTGAAGAACTCGCCGCACGCCGCGTCGACGAGGTTGCGCTCCAGCTTGCGGTAGTAGTTGTTGTAGACCCAGTTGAAGCCGTTGGACCCGGACGCGTCGAGTGCCTTGACCACGGTCGTGAGCCCGTACGGCAGCTCGACTCCCTCGGTGGCGCCGGCGACCACGGTGAGGCTGGCGACCTTCTTCGTGAAGTCCTGGGCGCCCTTGAGGGACAGCATGGTCCGGAAGTACTCCAGCCCACCGGCGACGTTGCGGGCCTTGGCCGGCACCATGAACGGCTCGCCGGCGGTGCCTCGGATCGCCTCGAACGGCAGCTTGTCGCCGCTGCCCAGGCTGGGGGTGGGCGCGATGGTCATGTTGAACCCGGCCGGGGTGACGTCCTTCTGCTCACTCTCCAGCCAGGATCCGCAGGAGATGAAGGCGGCCTTGCCCTGGCACCAGGCGGTCTGCGACTGCTTGTGGTCCAGGCCGGGTGAGCCCTCCAGGATGAACTTGTCCTTGACGATCTGGTGCCACGCGTCGGCGGCGGCCCGCATCGAGTCGGACTTCCAGGCGTTCGGCTCCAGGTTGTCGATGGCGGTCGCCACCGACGGCCCGCCGAGCTTGATCGCGGTGGCGATCAGCGGCCAGCTCATGTAGCGCGGGTGCAGGCCCGCGTACGTCCAGGGGGCGATGCCGGCAGCCTTGATCTGCTTGCAGAGCGCGATGTGGTCGTCCCAGGTCTTGGCGTACTCCCACCTGCGTTCGGCGAACAGCTTCTCGGAGTACCAGATGCCGTAGGCGGTGTAGGTGTAGTTGAGCACCAGGAACGTGCCGTCGTACGACCCGACCTCGACCGCGCCGGGCAGCAGGGTGTCCTTGACGGTCTTGCCGGGCACGTCGAGGCTCGGCGCGGCGAGCAGCTCACCCAGGTCGGCGATGGCGTTCTGGCTGACCAGGCCGTTGAAGTCGATCTGACTGGCGCCGGAGTTGTTGACCACGTCGGGTGGCGTGCCGTCGACGAAACGCGGCTGGAGGGTCTTGCTGATCTCCTGGGTGGCGGAGTGCTTGATCTTCGCCTTCGGGTACTTCGCGGTGTACATGGCCTCGTGGGCCTTGGCGTACTCCTCGCCGAACCCGCCGCCGAAGATCACCACCTCGAGCGGGGCGTCCTCCTTGACGCCGAGCGGGTTCTCGGCGCTCTTGGTGCCCTTGTAGGTCTCGGCATCGCCCTTGTCGCCGCCGCCTGTCGCACAGCCGGTCAGCAGGCCGGCGGCGGGGGTGGCCAGCAGACCGGCGGCGGCGCTGCGCCGCAGGATCTCACGCCTGTTCATAAGGTCTCCTCGGTTCGGGTCGGGCGGTCGCCGGGGGGATGGGGGAAGGCGTCCGTCGCGCGAGGCACGGGGGGTGTTGCTTGTCTTCAGTTAGCGCAAAGTTGCTGAAGAATTTCTACGGCAGCGACGAGCGGACTTCAACCCCCGGCAGCCGAACCGTTATCACCACCGGCCACCACCTGCTCGCCTAGCCTGAGGTGATGGGCCGCCTGCGCCAGCTCGCCGAGCGCACCCCGGCGGGCCGGGAGCGGTACGTCGACCTGCTCCGCGCCCTCGCCATCACCATGGTCGTTCTCGGACACTGGGGCGTCGTGGTGATCGTGCGCGACGACGGCGGGCTGCCCACCGGGCATTCCGCGCTCAGTGACCTGCCGTGGGCGTACCCGCTGACCTGGGTGGCCCAGGTGATGCCGGTCTTCTTCCTGGTCGGCGGTTACGCCAACGCGGTCTCGCTGGCCCGCCTGCGGGCGCGGGGTGGCGACGCCGCCAGTTGGCTGCTCGACCGCAGCGCCCGGCTGGTCCGCCCCACCAGCGTGCTGGTGCTGGTGCTCGGCGGCGCCGCGGTCGTGGCGCGGTTGCTCGGCACCGACCCGACCCGGATCCGCGAGGTGGTCTGGTTCGCCACCATCCCGCTCTGGTTCCTGGTCGCGTACCTCGCGGTGGTCGCGCTCACCCCACCGATGTACGCGCTGCACCGCCGCCTCGGCCTGGCGGTGCCGCTGGTGCTGGTCGCCCTGGTGGGTCTCGGCGACCTGGGCCGGCTCACCGGGCCGGTGGGGCTGAGCTACGGCAACTACCTGTTCGGCTGGCTGGCGATACACCAGCTCGGCTTCGCCTGGTACGACACCCGGCCGGCCGCCGGGCCGAAGCCAGCCAGCGAAACCGCCCCGCCGGCCGACACCGCCGGCCGTCCGGCCCTCGCCGAAGCCGACCCGTCGGCCCACGAGCATTCGGGGGTACGTCGTCGCCGGCTGCCGACCTCCCGCCGGGCCGCTCTGGTGTTCCTGGTCGGCGGACTGGCCGCGCTGCTGCTGCTCACCGTGCCCGGCCCCTGGCCGGTGGCCATGCTGAACGTGCCCGGCGAGAGGCTGGACAACGCCGGTCCGCCGAGCCTCGCGCTGCTGGCCGTCGCCGCCACCCAACTCGGCCTGATCCTGCTGCTGCGCGGCCCCGCGGAGCGCCTGCTGCGGCGCACCGGCCCGTGGCAGGTGGTGATCGCGGTCAACCTGGTGGTGCTGACCATCTTCCTCTGGCACCTGACCGCCGCCATCGGGCTGATCGGGCTGCTCGACGCGACCGGAACCCTGCCCACACCGGAGGTCGGCTCGACCGCCTGGTGGGCGTGGCGAGTGCCCTGGCTGCTGCTGCTCGCGGCCGTCCTGACGGTGCTGGTCGCCATCTTCGGCCCGGTGGAGGTCCACAGCAGCGGGCACCGCACCGGGCAACGGGCCGGCCAGGGCACCACGACCCGCACGGCGCTGACCGTGGCCGGTTACGCCGCCGTGGTGTTCGCGCTGATGCTCAACAGCGCGACGCCGAAACTCACCGCGGAGCCGCTCGGCATGCCCGCCCCGGCCCTGCTGGCGTACCTGGCCGGGGCGGGCGTGCTGCGTCTGCTCAGGTCTGGGTGGGGAACCCGAGGTTGACCCCGCCGTGGCGTGGGTCCAGCCACCGGCTGGTGACCACCTTGCCCCGGGTGAAGAACCGCACCCCGTCCTCGCCGTGCGCGTGCAGGTCACCGAAGAGCGACGACTTCCAGCCGCCGAACGAGTGGTACGCCATCGGCACCGGGATCGGCACGTTGATCCCCACCATGCCGACCTCCACCTCGTGCTGGTAACGCCGGGCCGCGCCGCCGTCGTTGGTGAAGATCGCCGTGCCGTTGCCGTACGGGCTGGCGTTGACCAGTTCCACGGCCTCGTCGTACGAGCCGACCCGGACCACGCTCAGCACCGGCCCGAAAATCTCGTCCGTGTAGATCGACATGTCCGGGGTGACCCGGTCGAACAGGGTCGGGCCGAGCCAGAAGCCCTCCGGGTCGCCGTCGGGCGTCACGTCCCGGCCGTCGACCACCGGCACCGCGCCGGCGGCGACACCGGCGTCCACGTAGGAGCGCACCTTCGCCGCGTGCGCGGCGGTGACCAGCGGACCCATGTCGCAGCCCCGTCGGCCGTCGCCGGTGCGCAGACCGGTCACCCGGGCGGCGATCCGGTCGACGAGCGCGTCCGCCACCGGCTCCACCGCCACCAGCACGGAGATGGCCATGCACCGCTCCCCCGCCGAGCCGAACCCGGCGTTCACCGCCGCGTCGGCGGCCAGGTCCAGGTCCGCGTCGGGGAGCACCACCATGTGGTTCTTCGCCCCGCCGAGCGCCTGCACCCGCTTACCGGCCGCCGTGCCGCGCTGGTAGACGTACCTGGCGATCGGGGTGGAACCGACGAACGAGACCGCCCGCACCTCCGGGTGCTCCAGCAACGCGTCGACGGCCTCGGAGTCGCCGTTGACCACGTTGAGCACCCCGTCGGGCAGGCCCGCCTCGGCGAACCACTCGGCCAGCAGCAGCGCCGCGCTCGGGTCCTTCTCGCTCGGCTTGAGCACCACCGCGTTGCCGCAGGCCACGGCCACCGGCACGAACCACAGCGGCACCATCACCGGGAAGTTGAACGGGGAGATCACCGCGACCACGCCCACCGGCTGCCGGATGGTGTACGAGTCGACCTCGGTGGACACGTTCTCGCTGAACGCGCCGCGCAGCGCCGACGGCAGGCCGCAGGCGTACTCGATGACCTCCAGGCCGCGCTGCACCTCGCCGGCGGCGTCGGCGAGCACCTTGCCGTGCTCGGCGGTGATCACCTCGGCGAGCCGGTCCCGACGGGCGTGCACCAGCTCGCGGAAGGCGAACAGCACCGCCGACCGCTTCGCCAGCGACGCGTCGCGCCAGTCGCGGGCCGCGCGGGCGGCGGACCGCACCGCGACGTCGACGTCCGCGGTCGAGGCCAGCTCCACCTCGGCGGTACGCCTACCCGTCGCCGGATCGAACACGTCACCACGCCGTTCGGACGTGCCGCCGACCCGCTTGCCGTCGACGAAGTGGCCGATGCTCGTGCCGCCCAGACCGCCGATGCTCATGCCACCACCGCCGCCGACGAGCGGATCGCGTCGACGAGGATCGCCAGGCCCTCACGGGCCTCCTCCTCGGTCAGCGTCAACGGTGGACCCATCCGCAGCACGTTGCCGTACAGGCCGCCCTTTCCGGTGAGCAGTCCACCGGCGCGGCACGCCTCGAAGACCCGGTTGGTCAGCGCCGGATCCGGCTCACCGCCGCCCGGCCGGACGAACTCGACGCCGAGCATCAGCCCCTTTCCGCGTACCTCGGCGACGCAGTCGAGACCGCCCACGGCGGCCCGCAGGCCGTCGGCGAGGATCGCGCCGACGCGGGCCGCGTTGGCCTGGAGGTCGTGCGCGAGAAGGTAGTCGAGCACCGCGTTGCCGGCCGCCGTGGAGATCGGGTTGCCGCCGAACGTGGAGAAGCTGATTCCCGGCACCGCCTGGAGCACCTCGGCCCGGCCGACCACCCCGGCGAGAGCGAACCCGTTGCCGACGCCCTTGGCGAAGGTGAGCAGATCCGGGGTGACGCCGTGCGCCTGGTAACCCCAGAAGTGCTCCCCGGTACGCCCCCAGCCGGTCTGCACCTCGTCGGCGATGAACAGGATGCCGTGCTCGTCGAGGACCTTCTTCCAGCCGGCGAAGAGCCCGTCCGGCGGGTGCACGAAGCCGCCCACGCCCTGGATCGGCTCGGCGATCAGCGCGGCCACGTCACCGGTGGTCTGGGTGGCCAGCACCTCGCGCAAGTCCTCCACGGCTGCGTCGACCTGCTCCTCGGCGCTCAACCGTGCCAGCAGACCGCGAACCCGGTCACCGGAGTGCAGCCAGGCCACCTGGAGCGGGTTGAGCGCGCTTGCCGACCAGGTGCGGTTGCCGGTGACGCCCATCGCCGCGTACGACCGGCCGTGGTAGCTGTTGCGCACGGCCAGGACCTGGTGCGAGCGGCGGTAGTTGGTGGCGACCAGCAGCGCCGCCTCGTTCGCCTCGGTGCCGGAGTTGGTGAAGAACACTCGAGCGTCTCCGATGCCCGAGCGCTGGGCGACCTTCTCGGCCAGCTCCACCTGCTGACGGATCAGGTAGAGCGTCGAGGTGTGCACGATGCCGGTGGCGAGCTGCCGCTCGACCGCCTCGCGGATCTCCGGGATGTCGTACCCGATCATGTTGGTCAGCACGCCGCCGAAGAAGTCCAGGTAGCTGCGGCCCCGCGCGTCGGTGACCCGGCGGCCCGAACCGGCGACCAGCTCGATCGGCTCGTCGTAGTAGAGGGGCATCCAGGACGGGAGCACGGCCCGGTGCCGGGCCAGCAGGTCGTCGGTCATCGTGGCAACCCTTCAGCGGCGTTCGTGGATACCGCACGCTCCCACCGCCGGCCCGCACGGACAACTGTCAGGGTGTAGCGCAAGGCCGTTCCGGCCTGACAGCACGTCAACGGTTTCCAGAGCCGTGGCCGCCGCTGGCCGCTGATTTCCGCAGCGAACATGCTCTTCCTCCGCTCGATCCGCAGTCTGGTCGCTCACCGCTACCCTGGGTCCGTCCACTGTCGCCGGGGAGGCACGCGGTGCGCATCGACGAGACCATCGCCGCACTGGAACGCGTCGCCGCACGGGAGGTGGGCCGGGGCAGCGAGGCGCTGGCCGCGCCGGCGGCCGGCGGGCTGCTGGCCGCCGCCCGGTCGCTCGCCAGCGCCGGTGCGCCGGACGCCGCGGTGCTCACCGGGTTCTTCATCCCCGGTGCCGAGCCGCCGGCCGCGGAGACCGACGGCCCGCTCGGCGCCGTCCAGATCGCCGCCGCGCTGCGCCTGCTCGGTGGCCGGTGCCGGCTCGTCACCGACCAGCCGTGCGCGCCGGTGGTCGAGGCGGCCGTCGCCGCCGCCGCGCCGGGCCTGCCGGTGGACGTCGCGCCGCTGCGGGGGTACGACGAGTGGGCCGCCGCCCTCCTGCCCCGCTACGACCGCCTCACGCACCTCATCGCCTGCGAACGGGTCGGGCCCGGAGTGGACGGTCGACCCCGCAACATGCGCGGCGAGGACATCGGCGCGCACACCGCGCCTCTGGACCGGCTCTACCGTGCCGGTTCGGCCTTCCGGATCGGCATCGGCGACGGCGGCAACGAGCTGGGCATGGGCCTCCTGCCGGTGGACCTCGTCGGCCGGGTGGTCGCCTCCGGCGAGCGGATCCGGTGCGTGGTGGGCGCTGACGCGCTGCTCGTCGGCGGCACCTCCAACTGGGCGGCCGCGGCCCTCGTCGGCGCGCTGTCGCTGCTGCGCCCCGACGTGCCCGGGCTTCGTACGCTGCTGGAGCCCGCGTGGTCGTCCGACCTGCTGGCCGCGATCGTCTCGGCGGGCGCGGTCGACGGGGTGCGCCGCCGCCCCACGCTCAGCGTCGACGGCCTCGACTGGCCCGCCTACGCCGAACCCCTCGCCCAGATCGCGGACCTGGTCCGGAGCGCCAGGTAGTCGTGGTCACCGCACGGTGGGTGGCTCGGCCGCCGACCGCAGGGGTCTCGACACGCGCCTCGGCGGGCTGGCCCGGGCGGCCCCACGGCGGCGCTTCGGCAGGTGCAGGACGGCGGCGACCACCGCGAAGGCGGCCCAGCCGGTGCCCAGCGCGACGGCCGCCGAGACGTCCTGAAGGTAGTGGTACGCGGTGAGGAAACCGACAAGCGCGAGGCTGTTGCGGGCGAAGTGCCCGCTGAACTCGAACAACTGACGGCGGGCCTCGACGGCGACCAGCACCCCCGAGTACGGGAATGTCACCACCATGCCGCGCAGCACCGCGCCGAGCAGCGCGGTGAGGATCGCCCCGACGAAGATGACAAGCAACTTGAGCAGCGCCGGCAGACCGTCCGGACGGCCTCCGGCCGACGTCTCCGCGTCGGAGCCCGCGTCGCCGACCGCGCCCGGTCCGCCAACGGCGGCGTCCGCTCCGCCGGCAACGGCTGCGTCTGCTTCGCCGGCAGCGGCGGCGGGGGTGACCCGCGTCTGGGCGCGACGGCGCAGCAGGAGCATGGCCGCCAGCCAGAGCACGAGCGTGGCGGCGAGGGCCGCCTCGAACGGGATGTCGACGGCCAGCAGACCTGCGCTCAGCGCCACGTAGACGGCGATCCCCGCGCCGTCGGCGAGCAGGATGGGCCAGCGCAGCCGCTGATGGGTGACCGCCACGGTGACGAAGAAGAGGTTGAGCCCGAGCACGCCGAGCACCTGCGCGCCACCCACCCCGTAAGGCGTGCTGACCAGGGCGAGCGTCATCGGCAACGGAAGGCTGTAGACCAGTGCCCGGAGCCGGATCGAGCGGATCACGCTGACCGCCCAGACCACTGCCGTCACCAGCAGGACCGCACTCAGCGTCATGGCTTCCCCGTCCCGACCGTCAGTCCTGGAAGGTCGCGGCGTTCACGCAGACGTCGAACACGCGGGTGAGGCGCTCGACGTCCGTCCGGTTGACCGAGAACTGGTTCTCGCCGATCTCGCCGTGCGCGGTCATCCGGGCCTCCCAGCAGCTCGACCCGTCCCAGACTGTCAGATTGACCAGGAGCTGTGGACTGACCACACCGAAGGGCAGCAGGCCCACCCGCGCCCCGGCCGCGCGCTGCGCCTGCACGAGCGCGGACAGCTCGTCGGTCAGCGTGGCGTAGACGAAGACCCGGGTGATCCGTACGCCCCGTTGCAGGGCCTCGACGTTCGCCTCCCAGTAGCGTCGGCCGATCTCGCTGCGCCACCAGCTCAGCTCCCCACTCACTCGGGGCATCACGTTCGTGAGTGCGTCGAGCCCGTGCACGCAGCCGCGGGTCGCGCCGACCAGGTCCTCGTCCTCGTCGCCACGCCGGATGATCCGCCCCTGCGCGAGCTGCTCGGCCTCCAGCCGGAACTGCTCGTAGCGCCGCTGCGCCTCCGCCGCGACCCGCGTGCCCGCGTGCTGCTCGGCCGCCTCCCGCATCGCCCCGGCCAGCTCGGTGGTGGTGTGGACGAGCCACGGCGGCCCGTCCAGCAACGTCCGCAGGTGAAACCGGCGCTCCGCACGGGCCAGCGAGTCCACCAGCAGCGAGATGGTGATGCCCATCAGGCCGGCCAGCAGCGACTCCACCCCCGAGGCGGCGTTGGTGAGGTCGAGAATGACGCTGAGGCTGATCGACAACGTGATGCCGACCAACGCCACCGGGTCGGTGTGCGCCACCAGACGCGCGAAGCCGTCGGAGGCGCCGCCGCGCTCGCGGGGCCGCCGACGGGCCACGTCACGGACCATCGAACTCCCCCAATCCGCCGGTGCCGCCAGGGTAGATGCCAACCACAACCCGCAGGTCCCGCCGGACCGCAGCGGTAGCATCCGGCAGGTGCAGAGCGCGGATGCGGCCCCGTCGACGTCGACGGTCGCCGAGCAGATCACGGCGGACGTCCGGGCCTGGGTCGACTCCGGTGCGCTCCGCGGCCTGGTCCGGCACTTCGGCGGTGACTGGCCGACCGGCGACCTCGCCGAGGTGCTGCGGTTCCTCGACGACTTCTCCGCCCGGCACTGGGACTTCCGGCAGGGGCGCGAACGCCCGGACGCCCGGGAGCCGAGCTTCGACGCGCTCACGTCCGGGCTCGTCCTCGACGCGGTCGCCGCGCTCGGCATGGTGCGTGCGGTGCCGCCGGCCCGCCCGGCGTACGCCCACCTGCTCGTGCTGGGCGGCCTGGCGCACGCCTGCGTGCGGCGCGTCGCGTACGCCGCGCATCTGCTGCGCGCGGGCCTGCGGGTGACCGGCGAGGTCGCCGTGCTGGGCAGCTTCCGGCCACTGTCCGAGTGGGAACGCGCCACCCTCGCCGACGCGGGCCTGCCGCCGGACGAGACCGAGGTGGACGTGCTGGACACGGCGGTCCGGCAGGTGTTCGGGGTGACCGCCCCGACCGAGCAGGACGGCGTCGACGCGGGCCACCCCCACCACTCCTGGTCGTCGCGGACCTACCGGCCGGCGGGCCGGCCACCGGTACGGGTGCTGGCCGCGCCGTCCAGCGAGCCTGACCGGCGACGCGCCCACACCGCCGACACCCAGCGGTTCTGGGCCGGGCACGTCCGGCTCGCCCCGGGTGACGAGGCGCTGATGGTCACCGCACCGATATACGTGCCGTTCCAGCACTGCGACGCGCTACGCACCCTGGCGGTCCCGTACGGGTGCCACATCGACACCGTCGGGGTGGACCCGGCGCTGACCGACCCGGCGGTGCTGCCGGAGCAGACCCTCACCCCGGGGCGCTACCTGCAGGAGATCCGCTCGGCCATCCGGTCGATGCGCGCCCTGCACGCGGCGCTGGCCGCCGGCTGACCCGCGCAGGGTCGAGGGCCGGCGCACGGCGGATCGCCGCGCACCGGCCCCGGTGGACCTGGTCAGTTCACGTAGACGGCGGCGTTGCCCTTGGTGCTGTCGCGCACCGGCGAGTACGTCGCCGAGAAGTACGCGGTGCCGAAGCAGAGGGACGGGCCGGAGAACTTGGTGAACGGCTGGTTGGTGAAGGTGATCGAGTTGGTGGCGTTGGCCGCCGTGCCGGTGAGGCTGTTGGTGCTGGTCCGGTAGACGCAGGTGATCGCGCCGAGCAGCGAGTTCAGCACGACGGTGCTCTGGACCGGCGCCGCCGTGGTGCCGGAAATCTTGACCACGCCGGCGCTGGTGACGGAGGTGGCGTACGGGAGGTTGTTGAGGGCGATGCTCTGCACCCCGGTGGTGCCGAGCACGTTGGTGGTGCAGGTGCCGAAGGTCTGGGCGGTGAGGCTCTCGGTGGCGGTGCCCGGGGCGGTCGGGTTGGTGAGCACCTTGGCGCTGAAGCTGGATGCGGCGCACTTGATGCCTGTGGTGCCCGAGGTGGAGTTGTAGAAGGTGGCGTTGGTGCCGGCCTTGAGGCTGGCCTGGATGACGTCGTTGACGGCGACGGCGGTGCCGCCGGCGGTGGGGTAGGTCAGGACGTTGCTGGCGAGCGTTGCCGTCGGGTCGGCGGAGGCCGGGGTGGCGGCCACGAGACCGGTCAGCAGCGCGAGGGCGACGAGGCCCCCGCCGATTTTGCCGTACCTGGGCATGGTGCTTCCTTCCGGTGGTGGGACGGGAACGAGCGGACCGCGCAGGCGGTCACCGCCGGGCGGGAACGCCGGGCGGAGATTGTGGCCATGACGTGGACGGTGGGTGGTGGTGGCGCCAGGTGACCGTCGGGTCGGGCCGGGTGACTTAAGGTGCCGCGGATCAGCGGGCGGACCGGCGTGGTGCACTGCGGCGTAGCCGCGTCACCTGCGCCTTTCCGGCATTGGGAGAGCGTTCGTGTTCGGCGATAATGACAGCCATCGAGCCCTCCTTCGACGAGTCAGGGTGACCATCCGGGGAGATCACCAAAGGTGACGTGGGGAGAACTGAGCGTGAGGAAAGTTATAAACCCCGGAGGGTCGCAAAGTCAACGAATCAAGGAGGTCGATGAGTTGACCACGCAGAGCCACCCGCAGCCGGCACCGGCGCCCCTACCGGGCGCACGCCCGGGCCGCGACCCGGACCGCGCGATCAAGCGCGGCCCGCGACGGGTCTCCGCGGAGGTCGTGGCCGCCACCCAGCGCGACCGCCTCTTCGACGGACTCGTGCACGAGGTGGCGACCAAGGGCTACGACAACGCCCGGGTCAGCGACATCTGCCACGCCGCCGGCGTGACCCGACCGGCCTTCTACGCCCTGTTCACCGGCAAGGAGGACGCGTTTCTCGCCGCCTACCGGCACGGGATCGCCGTGGTGTCGCAGCTGATGGAGGACGCCTACCGCGAGGCCGGCCCGGCCTGGCCGGACGCGGCGCGCGCCGCGCTGCGCACCCTGCTGGAGGTGCTGGCGAGCGTGCCGGCGTTCGCCCGGATGGCGCTGGTCGAGGTGGACGCGGCAGGCCCCGACGCCCGCCGCGAACGCGACGGGCTGCTCACCAGCTTCCGCCGGTTCTTCGCCGACGCCGGCCCGGGGCCGGCGCTTGCGGACGTGGGCCGCGACGAGCTGGTGTCCACGGTGGTCGGCGGCATCTACGCCACCGTCCGGGGGCGCGTGGCGCGGGGCCGGGCGGCGGAGTTGCCGGAACTGCTGCCGGTGCTCACCTACGCGGCCATGGCGCCATTTCTGGGCACCGAGGGTGCGATCCAGGCGACCCGGCCGATACGACCGGACGACGGCCCGAGCACGACCGCGCCCTGCGTACCGGCCCACCACTCCTGATCACCCCGGTCGGAAACCGCAGCGGTTTTTCACTTTGGCCGCATTTAACGAATACCGCCCAAATGGCCGCCACACACCGTTGACCTCCCCTTTACTCGGCGGTAACTTCGGCTCTGCGCCCACCAGGCGCAGGTCAACGTGCAATTCCCATTGCCGCCAATCAATTGATCTTAAGGGGAGCCGCCATGTCGGAGGAAACCACACCAATCTCAGGGGGCCCGCCACGTAGTGGCGTGCGCTGGCGCCGGTTCGCCGCCACCTTCGGAATCGTCGTGGCGGGCGCCGCCGGCATGATCATGCTCACCGCCCAGGGCGTGCTGGGCGCGCAGTTCGCCATCTCGGGCATGCCGTTCACCGTCACTGCCGACAAGCTCACCGGCACCGGGTTCGAGCAGTTCGCCACCCTCGACCAGATGATCCCGGACAGCCCCAACCAGGGCGACACCGGCGGACAGGTCCTGGTGATGGTGTCGGCGATCGACAAGGCCGAGCTGACCAACCTCTGCCAGAGCATCAACCTCGGCGGCATCTTCCTGAAGATCACCGCCGGCGGCGGCGACCGACCGGTCACCGCCCGGACCCTGGTCGTCGACGGTGACGAGGTCAACGGCGACGCCGCCTTCCGCAACATCAACGTCGGCCAGGACGCCAGCACCCTGGACAAGGTGCCCGGCGTGAAGGGGAACCCCGGCGTCTTCTCGCAGCAGGCCGACTCGGTAGTCATCGAGAACCTGCGGCAGAACAACTACGCCACCACCGCGGCGGTCTTCAACCTGCCCAACCTGCGCATGGCGTTCACCTCCGACGGTTGCTGACGTGAGCGCCGAACGACACCAGACAGCGCCCGCCGTCCGCGGATCCCGCGGGCGGTGGCGCCGCTGGCGGCGGGCCCGCCCGTTCACCGCCGCCGTGCTGATCGCCCTCGGAGGCGTGGAGATGCTGGCCACCCTGCGCGCGCCGCTGGGGGTGCTGCTACACATCGGACCGCAGGGTCTCGCCGCCTACCTGGTACCCACCATCCTCGTGATCTGCGGGGTGCTGCTGATCACCACCCCGCAGCAGCGGGTCTTCTACGCCGTGGTCTCGCTGGTGCTCGGGCTGGTCTCCTGGTTGACCTCGAACCTGGGTGGCTTCGTGGTCGGGATGCTGCTGGCTCTGACCGGCGGGGCACTCGCGTTCGCCTGGACCCCGGACAAGGACCGCCGCCGCACCGGCGCCACGACGAAACCCGCGGCACCGAACGACGACGAGAACGACGCCGACACCGACACCGTGCTGCTGCCCGGGCTGCAGTCACCGGACCCCAGCCCGGTCGACCGCGGCTGAGTCAGCGGGCGGTGTCGGCGACGGCCTGGGCGAAGACCTCGGAGCGGTGCTCGAAGTTGCGGAACCGGCCGTAGCTCGGGGCGGCCGGGGACAGCAGCACCACCCCGCCGGCCGGGGTCACCTCCCGGGACAGCCGGACCGCGTCCACCAGGTCGTCGACCAGTTCGGTACGCACCTTCGGCAGGCCGGCGAGCGCCTCGACGATGCGGGCGCCGCTGTCCGGAATGCCGATCACGGTCAGCTCCCGCTCGGCGAGGTGCTCGGCCAGCGGCGTGTAGTCCAGCCCCCGGTCGTTGCCCCCGACGATCACGGTCAACGGCCGCCCGTCGTACGCGTCGATGGCGTGCATGGCCGCGTACGGGCTGGTGGCCAGGGTGTCGTCGACGAAGGTCAGGCCGGACGGGTCGGTGATCTCGGTGAGCCGGTGGGCCAGCCCCTGGAACTCGGCCACCGCGACGGCGAGGTGGTCCTTGGCGGCCACCACGTCGATGCCGAGCGCGTCGAGCACGGCGAGGGCGACGCACAGGTTGCCCTCGTTGTGCCGACCCACCAGCGGCAGCACGGCGCGTGGGAAGAGCGGCTGGTCGCCGAGGTGGAACCACTGCGTGCCGTCCGCGCCGGTGGCGACGTGGGTGGTGTCGGGGCGGCCGGCCCGCACCGCCGGCAGCTCCCCCAGCTCGGCGGCGAGCCGCGGGTCGGCGCCGTTGACGACGATCGTCTGCGGATCGTGGGCGAGCAGGTTGAGCTTGTCGCGGTAGTACTCCCGCTCCCCGCCGTGCGCGTCCAGGTGCTCGGGGAACAGCGCGGTGACCACGGCCACCCGGGGCGAGTCGGTGAGGTCGCTGCACTGGTAGCTCGACAGCTCCAGCACGTACAGCTCCGCGTCGGGCAGGTCGAGGGTCGGCACGCCGATGTTGCCGCCGAAGACGTTCGGGCGGCCCATCGCGGTGAGCAGGTGGCTGATCAGGCTGGAGGTGGTGCTCTTGCCCTTGCTGCCGGTCACCCCGACGGTGCGCTCGGCATGGTCGGCCATCCACAGCGCGGTGCCCTGGGTGACCGGCACGCCGCGTCGGCGCAGCTCGACCAGCCAGGGATGGGTCTGCGGCACGCCGGGCGAGCGGACCACCACGTCGGCGGCGGCCAGCCGGGCGAAGCCCTCCTCGCCGGTGACCAGCGGGGCCGCCTCGGCCAGCGGGCCGTCCCAGGGCAGTGACAGGAAGTTGGCGCTGTCGTCGACGGCGACCAGCTCAGCGGGGCCGTGCGCGGCGATCGCTGTCACAGCTGCCCGGCCCTCCCGACCGGTCCCCCAGACGGCGACGCTACGTCCGCGCAGGTCAGACAGGCGCACTGGGCTCTCCTCGGGATCACGGCGGCGACAGGGCGGGGGCCCGGTCCGGACACGGCCGGACGAACCAGGGCCTAGTATGGCGTGTGCCCAACGAGCAGCTCCGGCGGATGGACGCCTTCACCTTCCCGTCCTACTCGATCGACTTCGCCACCGGCGAGGTGTTGTTCGACTACGCGCTGACCGGCCCGGCCGGCGAGCAGCGGTTCACCGAGGTGATCACCCTTCCGTTGCCGGCGCAGCCGCCGTCCGACGAGACCGTGGCCACCCTCGGCCGGGTGTTGGAGGTGCTGCACCTCGTCGCCGGGGTGAGCTACTACAAGGTCGCCGCGCCGCCCCGGCTGGTGCTGCCGGCGCCGCTGGGCGCGGCCACCGTCGACTACGTCACGGCCGTCTACACCAAGGGCCTCGCGGAGTACGCGTACCGCAACCAGTTGCCGCACGTGCTCGAGTTGCGCCCGGAGGTGCCGGCCGGTTCGCCGGAGTCGCCGCGCGTCTACGACAACTCCGATCGTCGCCCCCTCTCCGCGGTCGGCGGCGGCAAGGACTCGATCGTGAGCTTGGAGGCGCTGCGCCGCGCCGAGCTGGACCCGGTGCCGTTCTCGGTCAACCCGAACCACGTGATCGTCTCGGTCAACGAGGCGTCCGGGCTGACCCCCCTCGCGGCCCGCCGCCGTATCGACCCGGTGCTGTTCGACCTGAACGCGGCGGGCGGGCTGAACGGGCACATCCCGGTCACCGCCATCAACTCGCTGATCGCGGTGGCGACGGCGGTGCTGCACGGGCTCGGCCCGGTGGTGATGTCCAACGAGCGCTCCGCGTCCGACCCGAACCTCAGCTGGAACGGCCACGAGATCAACCACCAGTGGTCCAAGGGCGTCGAGGCCGAGGGACTGCTGCGGGGCGCGCTGGCCGAGCACGCCGGCCTCACCGAACCGTACTTCTCGCTGCTGCGTTCGCTGTCCGAGCTGCACATCGCCCGGCTGTTCGCCGAGTTCACCAGGTACGACGACGTGGTGACGAGCTGCAACCAGGCGTTCAAGCTGCGCGACGCGTCCGAGCGCTGGTGCCGGGACTGCCCGAAGTGCCGGTTCGTCTTCCTCGCGATGGCCCCGTTCATGCCGCGCGAGCGGGTCACCCACATCTTCGGCGGCGACCTACTGGCCGACCCGGAGCAGATCCCCGGCTACCGGGAGCTGCTGGGCGTGGACGGGCACAAGCCGTTCGAGTGCGTGGGTGAGGTCGAGGAGTCGGTGGTGGCTCTCGGCCTGCTCGCCGAACAGGACCAGTGGCGCGACGCCCCGGTGATCAAGGCGCTGGTCGAAGCCGTACCGGAAACGGCCTGGTCCGCGGTGGCGACGTCGGACGTCTTCACCCCCGGCGGCCCCAACCACATCCCCCCAACCTACGCAAAAGCCCTAACCTCCCTGTCCTAACCCCACCCCCTGCGCCGCGCGGTAGGGGGGCGAGTTAGGGGGTTCGGACGGCTTCCAGGGCCAGCAGGGCCACGTGTAGGGAGAGGCTGGTTTCCACCGAGTCCAGGTCTGCGTCGAGGATGCGGGCTATGCGGGCCAGGCGTTCGTAGAAGGCCGGTCGGGACAGGTGGGCGGCCGCGGCACCGGCGGACTTGTTGCGCCCCTGCTCCAGGTACGCGCGCAGGGTGTCGAGCAGCCGCTCCCGGGGGTGCTGGGCGTCGTACTCCAGCAGCGGGCCGAGTTCGCGCTCGACGAAGGTCTGCAGCCGGGGCTCGTCGCGCAGCAGGTGCAGCAGCCCCGCGAGGCCCACGTGCGGCAGTCGGAAGACCGGCAGGTCACGCCGGTCCCGTCGGGCCGCCTCGACGATCTGCCGCGCCTCGACGAGCGACCGTCGAGCCTCGCGCAGGCTGCTGACCCCGGACCCGGCGGCGATGATCAGCCCGGCGGACGTGCCACCGACGCCGCTTCGCAGCGGGTCGACACCCGACCCCGGGCGGGACGGGTCGGCGGCGGACGCGGCCCGGCCCGCGCCGGCGTCGAGGCGTACCCGACGAAGTGCGCCGGCGAACGCGGCCAGCGCGCGGTCCTCGGCGGCCGGGTCGGGCAGCGCCAGCAGCGCGCCCACCGAGTTGTCGTCGACCGCGCTGGTCAGCGCGGTCAGCTTCGCTTCCCGCAGCGCCTGGCCGACGGCCTCGGACAGGTCCCGCAGCCGGGCCTGGCCGGCCTCGGGGCCGTTCTCTCCGGCGAGTTCGTCGCCACGGTGCCGGACCATCACGCCGACGAGGTGCCGACGTTCCAGCGCCACACCGAGCGCCTTGGCGCGCAGCGCCACCTCGTCGACCGGTCGGGAGTGGTCGAGCAACGCCGTGAGCAGGGTGCGGTGCAGCTGCCGTTCCAGCCCCTCGGCGTCGCGGCGGATCAACCGGCCCAGCGCGAGGGTGGACGCGGCCCGCTCGATGAGGATGGTGAGCCGGGTGGGTGGGGCGAGGGCCGCCTCGCCGCCCCGGGCGCTGGGCGCGTCTCCGCTGGCCGGCCAGCGCAGCAGCAACCGCCCCCAGTCCTGTCCGCGGGCGCCGACGACTGTCACCAGCCAGCCGCTGTCCGGGTCGTACGCGGTGCGCCCGGCCGGCCGGATCCGCCGCGAGTGCTGCTCCCAGCCGTCCAGCAGCAGCTCCGCGCTCTCCCCCGCCGGGTCGTACCCGAGAACCTGCCGGGACAGGTTCTCCAGCACCACCGGGCAGCCGGACAGCTCGGCGGCCTGCCGGATCACCTCGGCCGCGTCGGCGCCCTCGACGGAGAGGTCGGTGAACCGCTGGTGGATCTCCTCGGCGGCCCGCAGCTCGGTCAGCTGCGCGTCGACGATCAGCGCGTGCACGGCCTCGGTGATCCGTACGAACGGGGTGGCCCGGCGCAGCTCGACCAGGGGCAGGCCGCGCCGCTCGGCGGCGGCGGCCATCACCCGGGGTACACCGCTGACGTACCGGCGGCCCAGTTCGACGACGAGCCCGGAGACACCGACGTCGGCGAGGTCGCCGATGAACGCGCGCAGTCCCGCGTCGTCGGCCGGCAACCCGATGCCGGTGGTGAGCACCAGCTCACCACCGCCGAGCAGGGTGGCGATGTCGGGTACCTCGGCGACGTGCACCCACCGGACCGGCCGGTCCAGCCCGGCGTCCCCGGCGACCACGCGGGGAGCGCCGTGGCGGACGGGGTCCAGGGCGAGGACCTCACGGACGGTAGGGAACACGGCCGACACGCTACCGTCCGTGACCCCGGACCTCGACGTGCCGGGGCCGCTCAGTCGACGCCGAACTCCATGGCGGCGCGGTCGAGCGCCTCGTCGGCGGCGGAGGCGACACCCCGGGAGGCGATGGCCTCCGCGCCGCCCTCGGGCATCGCGCCGATCAGCCCGGTCGAGGCTGCCTGCGCGGCGCCGATCATCCGCTGGGGAGCCGCGCCGCCGACCATGCCGAGGGAGGCGTACTGCTCCAGCTTCGCCCGCGAGTCGGCGATGTCCAGGTTGCGCATGGTGAGCTGGCCGATCCGGTCGGACGGGCCGAACGCCGAGTCCTCGGTGCGCTCCATGGACAGCTTGTCCGGGTGGTAGCTGAACGCGGGGCCGGTCGTGTCCAGGATCGAGTAGTCCTCGCCCCGGCGCAGCCGCAGCGTCACCTCACCGGTGACCGCCGTGCCGACCCAGCGCTGCAACGACTCGCGCAGCATCAGCGCCTGCGGGTCGAGCCAACGACCCTCGTACATCAGGCGACCGAGGCGGCGACCCTCGCTGTGGTAGTTCGCCAGAGTGTCCTCGTTGTGGATGGCGTTGACCAGCCGCTCGTACGCGGCGTGCAGCAGGGCCATGCCGGGCGCCTCGTAGATGCCCCGGCTCTTGGCCTCGATGATCCGGTTCTCGATCTGGTCGGACATGCCCAGGCCGTGCCGGCCGCCGATGGCGTTGGCCTCCAGCACCAGGTCGACGGGGCTGCCGAATTCCTTGCCGTTGATCGTCACCGGGCGGCCCTGGTCGAACCCGATCGTGACGTCCTCGGTGGGGATCTCGACCGACGGGTCCCAGAACCGGACGCCCATGATCGGGCTGACCGTCTCGATGCCGGTGTCGAGGTGCTCCAGGGTCTTCGCCTCGTGCGTCGCGCCCCAGATGTTGGCGTCGGTGGAGTAGGCCTTCTCGGTGCTGTCCCGATATGGCAGGCCCCGCTCCAGCAGCCACTCCGACATCTCCTTACGCCCACCCAGTTCGGTGACGAAGTCGGTGTCGAGCCACGGCTTGTAGATCCGCAGCTGCGGGTTGGCCAGCAGGCCGTAGCGGTAGAACCGCTCGATGTCGTTGCCCTTGAAGGTCGAGCCGTCGCCCCAGATCTGGACGTCGTCGGAGATCATCGCCCGCACCAGCAGGGTGCCGGTCACGGCCCGGCCCAGCGGGGTGGTGTTGAAGTACGCCCGCCCGCCGGAGCGGATGTGGAAGGCGCCGCAGGTCAGTGCGGCGAGGCCCTCCTCGACCAGGGCGGCGCGGCAGTCGACGAGCCGGGCGACCTCGGCGCCGTAGCTGAGCGCACGGCCGGGCACCGAGCCGATGTCGGGCTCGTCGTACTGGCCGATGTCGGCCGTGTAGGCGCAGGGGACGGCGCCCTTGTCGCGCATCCACGCGACCGCGACCGAGGTGTCGAGGCCGCCGGAGAAGGCGATGCCGACACGTTCGCCGATGGGCAGGGAGGTGAGAACCTTGGACACGGGGAAGATTATTCAACAAGACGCATGGTCATGCAAGCTGATCGTCCCGACCCAGTTCCCAGAACGCCACCGCCGCGGCCGCGGCGACGTTCAACGAGTCCACGCCGCGCCGCATCGGGACGACCACCCGCACGTCGCTGGCCGCCTGCGCCGCCGCGGTGAGGCCGGGCCCCTCGGCGCCGAGCAGCAGCGCCGCCCGCGCGCGCTGCGCCGGGGTCAACCGCTGAATGGGTACGGCATCCGGCGCGGGCGTCATGGCGAGCACCGTGAAACCCGCCTCGCGCACCTCGTCGAGCCCGGTGGGCCAGCGTTCGAGCTTGGCGTACGGCATCGCGAAGACCTCACCCATGCTGACCCGCACGCTGCGCCGGTACAGCGGATCGGCGCAGGACGGCGACAGCAGCACGGCGTCGATGCCCAGCGCGGCGGCGCCCCGGAAGATCGCGCCGAGGTTCGTGTGGTTGTTGACGTCCTCCAGGATCACCACCCGGCGCGCGGCGGCGAGCACCTCGGCCGCCGTCGGCAGCGGGCGGCGGTGGAACGACGCGAGCACCCCCCGGTGTACGTGGAAACCGGTGGCCCGTTGCAGCACGTCCTGCGTGGCGGCGTAGACGGGCGCGTCGCCGGTGTCCAGGTCGGCGAGCTGGTCGACGCGCTTGGCGTCCACCAGGTACGACCGGGCGGGGTAGCCGGCGCGCAGCGCCCGGCGCAGCACCAGCTCGCCCTCGGCGATGAACAGGCCGTGCGGAGGCTCCCAGCGGGTGCGCAGCTCGACGTCGGTGAGGGCGCGGTAGTCGGCGATCCGGTCGTCGTCGGGATCGGTGATCTGGTGGACGGGCACCCGACGATTCTGCCGGACGGCCAACCCCCGCTCCGGATGCCGGCCCTGCGGGGTGTTTTGTCCCGTCGAGACGGGGAACGACCGGTGGAGTACCGGACCCGACGGGAAGGACCAGCCAGGTGAGCGCAGACCACACGGCACCGGGCGAAGCGGGCGCGCTCCCCCGGCGACCGACAGTCGCGGATCACATCGTCTCCCGGCTGGCCAGCTGGGGCGTGCGGCGCTACTTCGGCTATCCCGGCGACGGCATCAACGGCATGACCTCGGCGCTGCAACGCGTCGACGGGCGGGCCCAGTTCATCCAGGTCCGGCACGAGGAGACCGCCGGCTTCGCCGCCTCCGCGCACGTCAAGTACGGCGGCGGACCGCTGGGCTGCGCACTGGTGACCAGCGGCCCCGGCGCCATCCACCTGCTCAACGGCCTGTACGACGCCAAGCTCGACCACCAGCCGGTGGTCGCCCTCGTCGGGCACACCGCGGTCACCGCCGAGGGCGGCGGCTACTACCAGGAGGTCGACCTCCTGGCCCTCTACAAGGACGTCGCGGCGGCGTTCCTGGCCCAGCTCGACCACCCGGCGCAGGTGCGTCACCTCGTCGACCGGGCGTGCCGCACGGCGCTGTCCCGGCGTACCGTCACCGCCCTGGTCCTCCCCTCGGACCTGCAGGACGAGCCGGCCATCCCGGATCCGCCCCACGCGCACGGCTACTACCACACCAGCAACGTGCCGAGCAGCACGCCGACAGTTCCGCCGCAGGCCGACCTGCGTCGCGCCGCCGAGGTGCTGCGCGGCGGCGAGCGGGTGGCCATGCTCGTCGGGCAGGGCGCGCTCGGCGCGCAGGACGAGGTCCGCGAGGTCGCCCACCGGCTCGGCGCCGGCGTGGCCACCGCGCTGCTCGGCTTCACCGTCGTCGACCATCGCGAGCCGTGGGTGACCGGCGCGATCGGCCTGCTCGGCACCCGGCCCAGCTGGCAGCTCATGACCGGCTGCGACCGGCTGCTGATCGTGGGCAGCAACATGCCGTACTCGGAGTTCTACCCGCCGCCCGGTCAGGCCCGCGCGGTGCAGATCGACCTGGACGGCACCCAGCTCGGGCTGCGCTACCCGACCGAGGTCAACCTGACCGGCGACGCCCGCCCCACCCTGCGGGCGCTACTCGACGAGCTGGGCCCCGGCCCCGGGCCGACCGCCTGGCGGGCCGAGATCGCCGAGGCCACCTCGGCCTGGCGACGCGTCCAGCGCGACCTGGCCGCGCAGAGCGCCGACCCGGTCAACCCGCAACTGCTGTTCACCGAGCTCAGCGACCGGCTCCCCGACGACGCGATGCTCGCCGTGGACTGCGGCACGGCGACCGCCTGGTACGCCCGGCACGTGCAGGTCCGGCCCGGGATGCTGGCCAGCCTCTCCGGCACGCTGCTGTCCATGGGCGGCGCCATGCCGTACGCGCTGAGCGCCAAGTTCGCCCACCCGGACCGGCCACTTGTCGCGCTGATCGGCGACGGGGCGATGCAGATGAACGGCGTCAACGAGCTGATCACCGTGGCGAAGTACTGGCGCGGCTGGGCCGACCCGCGGTTCGTGGTGCTCGTGCTCAACAACCGGGACCTGGCGTTCGTCAGCTGGGAACAGCGCTCCAGCGAGGGGACGCCGATGTTCCCGGACAGCCAGCAGCTGCCGAACATCGGCTACCACCAGTGGGCACAGGTCCTCGGGTTGCACGGCGAGCTGGTCGACGACCCCGCGCAGGTGCCGGGCGTCTGGGACCGCGCGCTGAGCGCCGACCGGCCGGTCGTCATCAACGCGCTGGTCGATCCGGCCGAGCTGATGCTGCCGCCGCACTTCACCGCCGAGCAGGCGCGCAAGACCGCGGCGGCGGTGCTGCGTGGCGACACCGACTGGGCCGGCATCATCCGACGCGGTCTCCCCGCGACGATCGCCAGTTACCGCCCCCGTCGCCGCGAGCGCTGACCGGGCTCGCCAGGGCGTCCTGCGCGGTCTGGAGGATCTCCTCCGACAGGGGCGTCTGCGCCGTCGCGCGGGCCAGCATGAGCGCTCCGACCATCGTCGCGAGATCGACGATCGCCCGCTGGCGGGCCTCGGGTCCGTCGCCGGGTGCGTCCTCGATGCCCGTCATCCGCTTGAGGGTCTCCTCGACACCGACCGCGTACGACGCGCGCAGCGGGCTGTCGGCGGGCGCTCGGGCGGCGTCGGCGGACAGCGCGGTGTTGGCACATCCCGTACCGGGTGTGTCGCGATGCTCCGGTGACAGGTAGTGCCGCAGCAGTGCGTTCCGCGCTTCGGACCGGTCGGGCAGGTCGTCGGAGAACTGGTCCAGCAGGGCCAGGAGTTCTCCGAACGCCGTCGTGGCGGCGACCCCCAGCAACTCGTCCTTCGAGCTGAAATGCTTGTAGAACCCGCCGTGGGTCAGCCCGGCGGCGCCCATGAGGTCCTGGACGCTCATGCCCGCCGCGCCGCGCTCCCGCAGCAGCCGCGACGTGGCGGCCACCACTTCCTCGCGGTGCCTCGCCGCCTCGGCACGTGACGTCCTGCCCATCGCGACCTCCCCCTCTCACGTGCTCGCCACCCGACCCGGCCAACTATAGAAGATGAACCTAATCCAAAACTTGTCGTGATCGCACGAGCCGGTTAGATTATGGGCGTCATCTTAAAGCTCGACGACTGGAGATCGCGATGAGCACCTACCTGATCAACCACCTGCGCATCCCGGGTGGCATCCCGAACGAGGCAGGGCTGACCTACCTGGAGCAGGTCGAGGCCACCGTGCACCCGTACGGCGGCAAGTGGCTCGCCCAGGGCGACGTGGACGTGGTCGAGGGCGCCTGGCCGGGGTCGGTCGTCCTGATCGAGTTCCCCACCCGCGCCGACGCCGAGAACTGGTACAACTCGCCCGAGTACCAGGCGATCCTCCCGCTGCGGACGAACAACGCGATCTCGGACATCATCCTGGTTGACAGCCTGCCCTCGGACTTCACCGTCGCCGGCTTCGCCGGGCAGGTCCGCGCCGCGATCGCGGCGGCCTCCACCACCCGCTGAGGCGGGGAACCAGATCGAGTGCCGCGAGGTCACTGCCGTGCGAACCAACCACACGGCGGTGACCTCGCGGCGTACGGACAGCGCGGCCGACCGGGCCGGACGCCGGAGCCCGGGTCAGCGCGTCCCGGACATCGAAGGATTGCCCCAGATCGATCATGGGTACCTGCGTGTCTGCTCACCCACGGGGGTGGCACGAGGGAGCTGACGATGAGATCACCGACAATCAAGAAGCACCTGGTCGCCGTGGTGGCGGTGGCCCTGCTGGCCGGCTGCGGAGGCAAGGGAGAAAGCGAGCCGGAATCCACGGCGCCCGCCGACAACGGTGTCGCCGCGCTCGCGCCGAACGAGGCACTCCAGCGCGCCACGACGGCGGTGCGGAACGCGAAGTCCTACCACCTGGTGGGCGATGTCGACAACGACGGCCAGAAGATGACCCTCGACTTCAAGGTGACCGGCAGCGACCTGGGTGGTCGGGTGTCCACCGACGACGGCACGGTGGAACTGCTCTCCGTGGCCGGTCAGCAGTACATCCGGCCGGACGAGAAGTTCTGGGCGAAGAACCTCGGCGCCCAGGCATCGGGCGAGATCGTGAAGTTGATGGGCGAGAAGTGGGCCAAGGTGTCGAAGAAGGACGACTTCTCCCAGCTGTTCGACATCGCCAACATCGACGAGCTGCTCAAGCCGGACGGCACCCTGACCAAGGGTGCGGCCAAGGAGTTCGACGGCGTCAAGACCATCGGCCTCGTCGACGGCGACAAGAGCGGCACCCTCTACGTCGCCACCACCGGTGAGCCGTACCCGATCCGGATGGAAGGCGACCAGGACACGGCCGGTCAGATCACGTTCAGTGAGTTCGGCGCGACCTTCGACGACGTGAAGGCCCCGTCGGAGGACCAGGTGGTCGACTTCGACCAGTTGAAGAGCAAGAAGTAGACCGACGCAGACCGGCGCCTCCCCACCACGCGGTGGGGAGGCGCCGTCTCGTCGGGGCTCAGCCGCGCCGGTTGTCGAGCCAGCGTTGCAGGGCCGAGCGCGGGTCCTGCTCCCGGGTGGGCTGCTGGCGCTCGGGGACGACCGGGCGCTCCACCGGGCGGCGGGGCTCGCCGGCCAGCTCCTTGGTGGGCGCGACGAACGCCTTCTCCGGCTGACCCTTCACCGCCGTGGCGATGACCCGGGCGACCGCGTCGATCACCTTGCTCTGCACCGCCGAACCCACCGAGTCGGCCGGGTCGTCCGGGTTGACGGCGATGCCGGCGACGGCCACCTGCGGGGTGAAGCCGACGAACGTCTCGGTGGAGTTCTCCTCCGAGCTACCGGTCTTGCCGGCCACCGGCCGACCGTCGAGGATGTCGTTCACGCCGGTGGCGGTGCCACCGTTGCACTGCCCGTACGGCGACTGCTGGCCCACCGGGCAGCGGGCCGCGTCCGTCGCGGCGCGCGCCACGTCGGTGTCCAGGACCCGCTTGCAGGACGGCTGGCCGACCGGCACCTTCGCGCCCTTCGCGTCGGTCACCGAGACCACCGGCACCGGCGTGCAGTAGGTGCCCTCGGCGGCCACCGTGGCGTACGCGTTGGCCAGGTCAAGCGGGGTCGTGGCCGCCACGCCGAGGGTGAACGAACCCCAGTTCGCGGCGTTGTCCCTGGCGAAGGCGGCGTCCGAGTCGGCGCGGAAGGTGATGCCGAGCCGCTGCGCCATCTCGACGACCTTGTCCTGCCCGACCTGCTCGGCCAGCCAGACGAAGTAGGTGTTCACCGACCGGCCGAAGCCGTCCCACATCATCCGGTACCCGTCCATCCAGTCCGGGTTGGCGTTCGCCGGGCACCACTTGCCGTCGCAACTGCCCGGTCCTTCGGCGGCGTACCGGGTGGGCAGCTTGGCGGGCGCGTCGAACCCGGTGGAGAGGGTACGGCCCGACTCCAGCGCGGCGAGCATGGTGAACAGCTTGAACGTCGAACCCGCCTGGTACCCGTCGACACTGGCCCCGCCGGAGATCAACGGGTTGACGGTGTTCGGGTAGTTCGCCTGCCCGGCCGGGTTGTCGGCCAGGCTGTAGTGCCTGTTGACCGCCATCGCCAGCACCCGACCGGTGCCCGGCTGCACGGCCGCGATCGGCAGGGCGCGCTTGTTGTCGTACCCGTACACCTTGGTGGCCTGCTGTTGCGCGGTGGCCTGGACCTGCGGATCGAGCGAGGTGACGACGGTGTAGCCGCCCGCGCGCAGGGCCTGCTCGCGCTCCGCGGTGGTGGCGCCGAAGGCCGGCTGGGTCAGCCACCACTGGCGCAGGTAGTCACAGAAGTAGCCCCAGTCGTCGTGGCCCTGGGCGACTGCGGTGCAACCGTTGGGCTGCGCGGTCGGGTGCAGGGTCAGCGGCTCCGCCTTGGCCTGCGCGGCCTGCACGGCGGTGATCGCGCCGGTGGCGACCATCGAGTCCAGCACGTACGACCGGCGGGCCAGCGCCTGGTCCTTGTCGCCGCCGATCGGGCTGTACGCGTCCGGGGACTGCACCAGGCCGGCGAGCAACGCCGACTCGGCGAGGGTCAGCTTCGCCGGCGGCTTGCCGAAGTAGCGCTGGCTGGCCGCCGCGATCCCGTACGCCCCGGAGCCGAAGTACGCGATGTTCAGGTACCGGTTGAGGATCTCGTCCTTGCCGAGGCTCTTGTCGAGCGCGCCCGCGTACCGGATCTCCTGGAGCTTGCGGCCGACGGTCGGGTCGGTGGCGGCGGCGCGCTCCTCCGGCGTGCGGGTGGGGTCGGTCTTGAGCACGTTGCGGACGTACTGCATGGTCAGCGTGGAGCCGCCCTGCTCGGTGCCGCCGCCCTTGACGTTGGCGACCAGCGCTCGGGCCAGGCCCCGCAGGTCCGCGCCGCCGTGGTCGTAGAACCGCCGGTCCTCGGCCGCCACGATCGCCTGGCGCATCACCGGGGCGACGTCCGCCAGCGCGACGTCGGTGCGGTTCACGTCGTAGAACGTGGTGAGCAGCGTCTTGCCGTCGTTGGCGTAGAGGTACGAGCGCTGTGGGGTGGCCGGGGTCTTCAGCGAGGCCGGCAACGCGGCGTACGACCCGATCGCGGCGCGCGCGGCGAACCCGACCAGCAGGTTGCCCGGGAGCGCGGCGACGGCCAGGACGAGCCCGGCCAGCACGCCGGCGAGCAGCACGGTGAACAGCCGCGACAGCGGCGAGCGAGAGGCGGCCATGCTCCCCAGGATTGCCACATATAACGCCAACCGACCACCCCCAAAACCCAACTGTCACCAACTTCACGCCCCACGGCCCCCTCCCCGGACCGCGTTGATCGAGAAGTTGTTGCCACGACACGCCGAGGTGGAGCGCAATAACTTCATGATCAACGGCGTGGGATCAGGGGGTTGGGGTGCTCAGGCTGGCGTTTGCGGCGTCCCTCGCGGTTTCGCGGGGCATCAGGCGGCCGGAGCGGTAGCCGATGCCGATGCCGGCGATCAGCACGAAGATCGCGCCGAACGTCTGGAGCGAGCCGATCAGGGCACCTCCCAGGCCGAGCAGCGGTGCGGCGATGATCAGCATGACGCCGTCGCCGAGGCTGAAGGTGCCGGAGCGGGCCACCGCCCACCCGGTGAGGAACCAGCCCACGCTGTAGAACGTGGCGCCGAGCAGGACCAGCGAGCGCGCGCTGGTGCCGAAGACGGGCGTCTGCTCCTCGAGCCCGGCGAAGGGCAGCATCAGCACGGTGCCGGCGATGCTGACCAGCAGACCGGCGGCGGCCACCCGGCGGCTGCGCGTGGCGGCCAGCAGGCCGGTGAGGGCCAGGAGCGCGAGCAGGCCCAGCCACACCGCGGCCACCCAGCCGACCAGATACACGGCCCGGCCGTTGGCGGGATAGGGGTCGTTGCCCACCCCGCCGTCGCTGGCCATCGCCACGACGCCGTAGAGAATGGCGTACGCGGGCAGCAGCCACACCGCGGCCCGCGCGAACCGGCGTACCGACCAGGCCCAGCTGGCATTCGTGGCCGGGGCGCCCGGGGTCGGCTCACCCACGAAGGGCAGTACGCCGAAACCTCCACCGGTGCTGCGGGAGCCCAGCGGGGCGACCGGGTCGTGCGCGCCGGGCACCGGGGCCGAGGACCACATCCGATTCGCCGGATCCTTCATGCGTCACCTCGCTCGTCCGCGAGCGGTGCGAGACGCGCCGGGGCGCCCCGATTGCCTGGTCACCACCCGTCCTAGGACCGATCGTGGCAGGCATCGGAGCGCCCCATGAGTCTTTCTCGCATTTAGCCGGCCGGCTGGCCGGCGTCCTGCGTCAGCCGCGCTCGCGCTGGTCGGCCGGGTCCTCGGTCAGGCTGGCCGGGGTGACCGGCTCCGGCGCGGGCAGCCCCTGCGGCTTGTTGCCACCGGTGGCCTGCACCTCGGCGACGCGTACCTCGTCGTGGATCTGCTGGGCGGCGTCCGCCGCGGCCTGCGCCGCCTCCGCGGCCTCGCGCTCCACCTGGCTCGCGTGTTCGGCCGCCTCCGGTGCGGGCAGGTCCCCCACCATCTGGCTCAGCCCGCCGAGCGCGCCGCCCATGCCCTCCAGGGCCTTGGTCAGCTCGGCCGGCACGATCCAGACCTTGTTGGCGCTGCCCTGGGCGATCTGCGGGAGGGCCTGCAGGTACTGGTAGGCGAGGACCTTCTGGCTCGGGTTCGCCTGGTGGATCGCGTCGAACACCGTCCGGATCGCCTTCGCCTGACCCTCGGCCTGCAGGATCCGGGCCTGCCGGTCACCGTCGGCGCGCAGCACCGCGGACTGCTTGTCACCCTCGGCGGTGAGGATCACCGACTGCTTGTGGCCCTCGGCGGTGAGGATCGCGGCGCGGCGGTCCCGCTCGGCGCGCATCTGCTTCTCCATCGAGTCGCGGATGCTGGCCGGCGGCTCGATCGCCTTGATCTCCACCCGGGTCACCTTGATGCCCCAGCGGCCGGTGGTCTCGTCCAGCACGCCGGACAGGTGCCGGTTGATCTCGTCCCGGCTGGTCAGGGCCCGCTCCAGGTCCAGCGAGCCGATCACGTTACGCAGCGTGGTGACGGTCAGCTGCTCGATGGCCTGCAGGAAGCTGGAGATCTCGTACGTCGCCCGGACCGAGTCGACCACCTTGAAGTAGAGAACGGTGTCGATCGAGACCACCAGGTTGTCCGAGGTGATCACCGGCTGCGGCGGGAAGCTGACCACCTGCTCCCGCATGTCGACCTTGGTGCGCACGGCGTCGATGAACGGCACCAGCAGGTTGAGGCCGGGGCTGAGGGTGCGCTTGTACTTGCCGAGCCGTTCCACCACGTCCTGACGCTGCTGCGGCACGATCCGCACCGCCTTGGCCAGCGTAATCACGGCGATCAACGCCACCGCGATGATCAGCACACCTATGACCGTCATCGGTTCACCCTCTCGCTTCCGGCAGCTCGCCGGCGGAAGAAACGTCGTCCTGCCACACCAGGGCCGTCGCGCCCCGGACCTTTATCACCCGAACCCGTTGACCGGGCTCGAAAGTCTGCGTCGTGTCGTACGACCGGGCGGTCCACAACTCACCGTCGATCTTGACCAGGCCGTGCTCAGCGTCCACCCGTTCCAACACCAGTGCCGTGGAGCCCTCGATCGCCTCCACGCCGAACGGCTGCTCGCCGCTCTCCAGCGCGGAGCGGCTGTGCCGCCGGATCACGGGTCGGACCACCACCAGACTCAGCGCGGACACCACCGCGAAGACCAGCGCCTGCACGGCCACCGGAGCACCCAGGGCCGCTGCGCCGGCGGCGGCGAACGCGCCGACCCCGAACATGATCAGAAATAGCGTCGTCGTGAAAATCTCGGCGACGGCCAGCAGCACTCCCACAACGATCCACACCACGGCGTCCACCCCACGATCGTGACACGCAAATGCACGCGCGACCTGCCCGCGAAGATCAGTACGCTCGGCGAAGCCCTTTCCGACACACCAAAACACCACAAATCGGCGGCCCGACCCGAGGAGATCGCATTGACCCTGCTACCCGAGACCGCCCGACAGATCGACACCCGGGTCGCCCAGGCACAGGCCGACGGCCGTACCCCGTCGCTGGTGCTGGGCGTGGTCCGCGCCGGCACACTGGCACACCTGGCCGTCGCCGGCGAATACCCCCGCCCGGACGTCGACCTCCAGTACCGGTTGGGCTCGATCAGCAAGACGATGACCGCCACCCTGATCATGCAGTTGCGCGACGCCGGCCGACTGGACGTCGACGACCCGCTGGAGCAGCACCTGCCGGGCACCGGTGTGGGCAAGCTCACCCTGCGCCAACTGCTCAGCCACGGCAGCGGCATCCAACGCGAACCCGAGGGCGACTGGTGGGAGCGGGCCGCGGGCGTCGACCTGACCACCCTGCTCGCCGAGGTCAACGCCGGCAAGATCGCTTACCCGCCGCACCGCACGTACCACTACTCGAACCTGGCGTACGGGCTGCTCGGCGGTTTGCTCGAACGGCTCACCGGGAGGTCCTGGGCCGACCTGCTCGACGAGCGGATCCTCACCCCGCTGGGCCTGCACCGCACCACCTACGCGGCCACCGAGCCGTACGCCCGCGGTTACGTCGTCCACCCCTGGCACGGCACGCTGCGCGAGGAGCCCCGTACCGACACCGGCGCGATGGCCCCCGCCGGGCAGCTCTGGTCGACGATCGAGGACCTGGGCCGCTGGGCCGCGTTCCTCGCCGACCCGGACCCGTCGGTGCTGGCCGCCGAGACCCTGACCGAGATGTGCGCCCCCGTGATGATCAGCGACCTCAACTCCTGGACCGGCGGGCACGGCCTGGGCCTGGAGCTCTACCGGGACGGCGAGCGCGTGTACGTCGGACACGGCGGCTCGATGCCCGGATACGTGGCCGCCCTCGTGGTACACCGGCCCACCCGTACCGCTGTGGTCGGCTTCGCCAACTCCTACGCCTTTCCGATCACTAGGCTCGCCCGCCAGTTGCTGACCACGGTGCTGGACGCCGAACCGGCGTTCCCGCAGCCGTGGCGGCCGGCCACCGCCGCGCCGGACGCCGGGTCGGCCGAGCTGACCGGCCGCTGGTGGTGGATGGGCACGTCGCTGGACCTGCACCGGGACGCGGGTGACCTGGTGGCCCACGTACGCGGCGAGAGGGTCAGCCGGTTCGTCCCCGAGGGCCCGGACCGCTGGCGGGGACGTTCCGGCCCGGAGGACGGTGAGATCCTCACCGTCCGCCGCGACGAGCAGGGCGCAGCGGTGGCCCTGGACATCGCCACCTTCGTCTACACCCGCAGCCCCGACCAGGAGCCCTGACCGCCGCCCTGCCCCCAGCGGTGACGGGGTGACGGGGCGGCAGCCGGTGGTCAGGCTGGCTCGGTGACGAAGTCGATGAGGCGTTCCATGGCGTTGATCAGAGGGGTCTCCACGTCGGCGAAACTGTTCACCCGGGACAGGATGTGCCGCCACATGTCGGCCGGCTCGGCCACCCCGAGGGCCGCGCAGACCCCCTCCTTCCACGGCTGCCCCGGCGGTACGACCGGCCACGCCGCGATACCCAGTGCCGCCGGTTTGACCGCCTGCCAGACGTCCACGTACGGGTGGCCGGTCACCAGGACGTACGGCGAGTTGACCCGGGCCACGATGCGGCTCTCCTTGCTGCCCGACACCAGGTGGTCGACGAGCACGCCGAGGCGTCGGGTCGGGCCCGGACCGAAGTCGCGTACGTCGGCGTCCAGGTCGTCGATGCCGTCCAACGGCTCGACCACCACACCCTCGATCCGCAGGTCGTCGCCCCAGATCCGCTCGACCAGGGCGGCGTCGTGGATGCCCTCCACCCAGATCCGGCTGGCCTTGGCCACCTGGGCGCGAACGTTGTCCACCGCCACCGAACCGGACGCGGTACGTCGGCGGGCCGCCGGCACCGGCGCGCGGCTCGGGCGGCGCAACGTCACCGGACGGCCGTCGAGCAGGAACGCCGCCGGCAGCAGCGGAAAGTTGCGCCGCCGGCCGTGCCGGTCCTCCAGGACCACCGCGCCGGCCTCGAAGCCCACCACCGCCCCGCAGAACCCGGAGTCGGCGTCCTCCACCACGAGATCCGGTTCGGCGTCCACCTCGGGGGTGACCTTCCGCCGCCGCCAGTCCCCCGCCAGCACGTCCTCGCCGTATCGCCCCGCCATGTCGATCACGCTAACGTCCCCGCCAGCGCCCCGCCCCCCGACACACCGCCCCGGCCCATCGATCAGGCAGTGGATTCGAGGCGTCCCAGGGCGCTCTCGACCGGCGCCGGCCAGACGGAGTCCTTGAGGCCGAGGGCGTCGCGCAGGTAGGCCCAGGTGAGCCGCTGGAGCAGAGCGACCCGCTCGGGGTTCTCGTCCGTCGTCTCCCTGGCCTCGTAGTCGGAGATGCCGCCGAGCGAGTGCTCCGCGCCGAACAGCGTGAGCAGGCTCTTGCTCCCCGGGCTCAGGTGGTACGCGTCGATGAACCAGTCCGGCCCACGGACCGACAACGGGGAGTCGTCCCGATCGCCCGCGACGACGAGGGTCGGGGTGTGCATGGTCGCGAAGCTCGGGCTCATGAAGGGGAAGTGCTCGGCCGCGAACGGAGCGAGGTCGGCCCCGCCCCGGCCGGTCACGGCCAGCAGGACGCCTGCCGTGATCCGCGGGTCGCGCATGTCCTCTCCGGGGTTCTGATCGGCGTCGAGGACTCGGGCTCCCAGCAGGGTGCTCGCCGTCTGGGCGCCCCAGGAGTGGCCGGCCACGGCGATCCGGGTGCGGTCGAGCCGTCCGGCGAGGCCGGGGACGGACGACTCCAGCAGGTCGAGGTGGTCGAGGCTGCGCGTCAGGTCGTCCACCCGGATGCGCCAGATCGCCGGGGTGCGGGGGTCGTCGGGCGGAAGGTTCAGTCGCCGTGAGTCGAGGTGGGTGGGCTGGATGACGACGAAACCGTGCGAGGCCCAGAAGTCGACGAGCGGACCGTACAGGGTGGCCGCGCCGCCGAAGCCGTGCGAGAAGACGATGACTGGCAGTTCGTGGCCGGTCGTGGGCGCGGAGACGCGTACGTGCAGATCGTCGCCGCGGTCCGGGGCCGGCACCGTGACGGGGTGGACGGAGACCACGGGCGTGGGCTCGGGCATTGCGTGCATGATCGCTCCTGGTTGACTTGGTGTCCGCTGCCGTTCCTGGCATGCTGCATAGGCGGAACGCGGTTCCGTTAAAACATACGGAACACTGTTCCGTTTTCCAAGGGATGTGACGGGGGTAACGGTGACCGGGACGGAGGCGGGTGCCCCGCGCAAGCGGCGGGCTGATTCGCGGCGCAACGAGACGGCGCTCCTGGAGGCGGCCGCCGCGGCATTCGTCGCCTCCGGAGTCAATGCGCCGGTGCGTGACATCGCCGCCAGGGCCGGCGTCGGCGTCGGGACGATCTACCGCCACTTCCCGACGCGGGCCGACCTGATCGTCGCGGTGTACCGACACCAGGTGGAGGCATGCGCCGCGGCCGGCCCGGTGCTGCTCGCGGAGAGCACCACCCCGCACGCCGCCCTGGCGAGCTGGATCCACCTCTTCGTCGACTTCCTGGTCACCAAGCACGGCCTCGCCGAGGCGATGCGGTCCGACGACGCCGCCTTCCAGACGCTGCACGCCTACTTCCTCGACCGACTCGTCCCCGTCTGCGCCGAACTGCTCGACGCCGCCAGCACGGCGGGCGAGATCATTCCCGACATGGACGCCCTCGTCCTGATGCACGGCGTCGGCAACCTCTGCATCGGCGCCGACAACCCTGGCTACGACGCGCGCCTCATGGTCGGACTGGTCATCGCGGGTCTGCGGCTGCGCTAGCGCTCAGGGAGGCACGCGGGCGGGGCCGCGGCACCGCCGAATGACGGTCGACAGCGGATCAGCGGGCCGCGCCGCGGGCGAGGATCGGGCGAAGGGGGCAGTTCGGGGCAGGCAGGGCGGCCGGAGCGGCAGTCGAGACAGGGCCACCGATGACCACGTACCCTTTCGGCATGTCCACCCCCGCAACGGGCGCGGCCACGCTTGCGCCGCGCCGGTCGAGCCGGTTCGTTGCCTGGGTGCGCGCGTGGCGTGCCGGGCTGGTGCCGTACGACGAGGTCGCCGACGCCATCGCCGGTGACGAGGAGCATCTCGTTGCGGACGCCCCCGGCACCTGGACCGACGTCCCGCTGGGTGCCGCGCTGCCCACCCTGGCCAAGCTCTCCCCCGACGAGATCCGTCTGGTGCTGCCCGCGCCGGGCGACCCGCGGGGTCTGCCCGGTCCCGGGGACTTCGCCGGCGCGGCGCTGGTGGCGGGCGAGGCGGTGGTGGCCGGCGGGCTGGGTCTGATCCCGCAGGTGCGCAGCCACACGTCCGGCTCGGGGGACTGTTTCGAGACGGTGCTGTGGCGGGTGTACCCGCTGCCGGCCAACGCCCCGGCCGCCTCGCTGTCACTGCCCGGCGCCGCCGAGGCGGAGGCCGAGCTGGCCGCCGCGCTGGCCGAGACGACAGCCGCGCTGACGCGACTCGACGTGGCCCAGTGGCGGCCCGAGTTGGCCGGAGCGCTGGCAGCGCTGCGCCGCCCGGACGGCGCCACCGATCTGCCACCCGGCTTCGACCCGCGGGCCCGCCGGCTCTTCGCCAGGGCCGCGGTGCTCGACCGGGTGCTCGCGCTGGCCGGGCATGCCGCCCCCGGTGGCGCGATCAACAACTACGAGGCCCAGCAGCGCGACGCCGCGTTGCGCCCGCTCACCACGGCCTGTCGGCAGGCGCTGGTCGCCGCCTGCAACGCCCCGCTACGCCCCTGACCCCGACCTCGACCCCACACCGCGTCGATCTTGCACTTTGTGTCGCGGCACAACGGGCATACCGGCCATACCGGCGACAGCAAGTGCAAGATCGGCGAGAGCGGGAGCGGGGGGCGCGGTCAGACCTCGTCGAGCAGGTCGGCCACCGAGTTGATGATCCGGGACGGTCGGTACGGGTAGCGCTCCGCCTCGGTACGGCTGCTGATGCCGGTGAGCACCAGGATCGTCTCCAGCCCGGCCTCCAGACCGCAGAGGATGTCGGTGTCCATCCGGTCGCCGATCATCGCGGTGGTCTCCGAGTGGGCGTTGATGGTGTTCAGCGCGGAGCGCATCATCATCGGGTTGGGCTTGCCGACGAAGTACGGCTCCACCCCCGTCGCCTTGGAGATCATGGCGGCGACCGAGCCGGCGGCGGGCAGCGCGCCCTCCACGGACGGGCCGGTCACGTCGGGGTTGGTGCAGATGAACCGGGCCCCGTCGTTGATCAGCCGCACCGCCTTGGTGATCGCCTCGAAGCTGTAGGTGCGGGTCTCGCCGAGCACCACGTAGTCCGGGGCGAAGTCGGTGAGCACGTAACCGACCGCGTGCAGCGCCGTGGTCAGGCCGGCCTCCCCGATGACGTACGCGGTGCCACCCGGCCGCTGGTCGGCGAGGAACTGGCCGGTGGCCAGGGCGGAGGACCAGATCGACTCCTCCGGCACGTCCAGGCCCATCCGGCTCAACCGGGCGGTGAGGTCCCGCGGGGTGTAGATCGAGTTGTTGGTCAGCACCAGGAACGGCTTGCCGGAGGCGCGCAGCCGGTTGATGAACTCCGGTGCGCCGGGCACCGGCTGGCCCTCGTGCACCAGCACGCCGTCCATGTCGGTGAGCCAGCTCTGCACGGGCTTGCGGTCATGCATCGGTGCTCCCAGCGGGCGCCGGACGGCGGGTCGGAACACAGCAGACGGTGGGGCACGAATCCCACATCGGCAGCTCGCCGCGACGGCGACGCAGCTGCGCGCCGTCCGGGTCGGTCCGCTCGGTGACCAACTCGCGGACCATTGTCACGAACCGCGGGTCGATGCCCGGGGTGCCCGCCCGGACGAAGTCCAGGCCGAGCTGCTTGGCCGTCTCCAGTGCCTCGGTGTCGAGGTCCCACACGACTTCCAGGTGGTCGGAGACGAACCCGATCGGGCTGACCACCACGCTCGTGGTGCCGCCCTCGGCGAGGGTGCCCAGGTGGTCGTTGATGTCCGGCTCCAGCCACGGCACGTGCGGGGGGCCCGAACGGCTCTGCCAGACCAGGTCGTACGCCAGGTCGGGGGCGGCGGCAGCGGCCACCAGCGCGGCGGCCTCCCGCAGTTGCGCCTCGTACCGGCCGCCGTGCGGGCCGGCGTTGGCCGCCATCGAGGTGGGGATGGAGTGGGCGGTGAACACCAGCCGGGTGGTGTCCCGCCGGGCCGGGTCGAGCTGGCCCAGCGCGGCACGGACGGCGTCGACGTGCGGCTCGATGAAGCCGGGATGGTCCCAGAACTGGCGGATCTTCTCGATCACCGGGGCGTCCGGGCCGACGGCGGCGCGGGCGGCGGCGATGTCCTCCTGGTACTGCCGGCAGGACGAGTAGCCGCCGTACGCGCTGGTGACGAAGGCCAGCGCCCGGGTCACCCCGTCGTCGCGCATCTGCGTCACGGTGTCGGCGAGCATCGGGTCCCAGTTGCGGTTGCCCCAGTAGATGGGCAGGTCGAGACCGTGCGCGGCGAAGTCGGCGCGGAGGGCGGCCAGCAACTCGCGGTTCTGCTGGTTGATCGGGGACACCCCGCCGAAGTGCTGGTAGTGCTCGGCGACCTCGGCCAGCCGCTCGGGCGGCACGCCTCGGCCGCGGGTCACGTTCTGCAGGAACGGCATCACATCCTCGGGCCGTTCGGGCCCGCCGAAGGACACCAGCACCACCGCGTCGTACGCCATGGGGTCATTCTCGCCCCTCGGCCGCGACGGCCCGGCGACGCCCCCTGGTCCGGACGCGTAGATCACGCGGACGGCGACCAGGGAGCGTCGCGGCGCAGCGTCAGGAACCGACGGCGTGGTAGCCGCCGTCGACGTGCACGATCTCGCCGGTGGTGGCCGGGAACCAGTCCGAGAGCAGCGCCAGGCAGGCCCGGGCGGCTGGCTCCTGGTCCGTGAGGCTCCAGCCCAACGGCGCCCGCTCGGCCCACGCCTCCTCGAACTGGTCGAAGCCGGGGATCGACTTCGCGGCGATGGTGCGCAGCGGCCCGGCGGCGACCAGGTTGCTGCGGATGCCCTGCTTGCCCAGGTGCATGGCGAGGTAGCGGGACGCGGACTCCAGGCCGGCCTTGGCCACGCCCATCCAGTCGTAGACCGGCCACGCCTTCGTGGCGTCGAAGGTCAGGCCGACCACCGCGCCGCCGGCCGACATCAGCGGCAGCGCCGCCATCGCGAGGGACTTGTACGAGAAGGTGGAGACGTGCAGGGCGGTCGCCACGTCCTCCCAGGGCGCGTCGAGGAACCCGCCCCCGAGGCAGCTCTGCGGGGCGAAGCCGATCGAGTGCACGACGCCGTCGAGGCCGTCGACGTGCTCCCGTACCCGGTCGGCGAGGCTGGCCAGGTGCTCGGTGTTGGTCACGTCGACCTCGATCACCGGGGCGGGCTCGGGCAGCCGCTTGGCGATCCGCTCGACCAGGGAGAGCCGTCCGAAGCCGGTCAGCACGACCTGCGCGCCGTTCTCCTGGGCGAGTTTCGCCACCGAGAAGGCGATCGAAGCCTCGGTGATCACACCGGTGACGAGCAGCCGCTTACCGGCGAGCAGTCCGGACATGCAGGGTTTCCTCCGTACGTTGTCGAAGCGCTGGTCAGTGGCCCATGCCGAGGCCGCCGTCGACCGGGATCACGGCGCCGGAGACGTACCCGGCGCCGTCCGAGGCCAGCCAGGTGACCACGGCGGCCACCTCGTCCGGGCTGGCCATGCGGCCGGCCGGGATGGACTTGCGGATCTCCGCCTTGCGGTCGTCGCTGAGGCTGGCGGTCATGTCGGTGTCGATGAAGCCGGGCGCCACCACGTTCGCGGTGATGTTGCGGCTGCCCAGCTCACGGGTGATCGAGCGGGCCACGCCTACCAGGCCGGCCTTGCTGGCGGCGTAGTTGACCTGACCGGCGCCGCCGGAGAGGCCCACCACCGAGGAGATGAAGATCATGCGGCCCCACTTGGCCCGCAGCATCTTGCCCGAGGCCCGCTTCGCGACCCGGAACGCGCCGGTGAGGTTGGTGTCCAGCACACCGGTGAACTGCTCCTCGGACATCCGCAGCAGCAGGGTGTCGTCGGTCATGCCGGCGTTGGCGACCACCACCTCGACCGGACCCAGCTCGGCCTCGACGGCGGTGAACGCGGCGTCGATCGAGGCCGCGTCGGTGACGTCGGCGCGCACGCCGAACAGCCCGTCGGGGGCGTCGCCGCTGCGGTGGGTGACGGCCACCCGGTCGCCCTGCTTGGCGAAGGCCTGCGCGATGGCCAGGCCGATCCCCCGGTTGCCCCCGGTCACCAGCACGGTACGGGCCACTGTTCCCCCTTGCTCAGCTGATCTCAGTCGCTGGCGAGCCTAGGCGTTACCCACAGGTAAGCGCTAACGGGAGCCGCGTCACACCGGGGTACGACACCGGGATCAACCCCTGGTGGCACGCCCCGTGACGGGCTCTGCCCGTAGCCTCCGGGTGGTGAACCGGCAACCGATCGCCGTGGCCCTGCGGGCACTGCGGCAGACCCTGTGGGGCCCGGACGCCCCGCCCGGTCGACCGCTGCTGGCCCGCTGGCCCCGGCTGGCCCGCCCCGCCGCCCCGGTCGGACTGCTGGCCGCGCTCGGCCTCTTCTGGATCACGTTCGCCGTGGAGAGCGACTGGGGCCTGCCGGCGCCGGTCGCGGTGCTGTTCGCGGCGATGACGGTGGCGCCGCTGCTGGCGCTGCCCAGGCGTCCGCTGCTGGCCTGGCGGCTCACGGTGCTGGCCCTGCTGGTGTGCACGTTCAACGCGCCGGCCGGCCTGCCCGGGCCGTGGACGCCGCCGCTGGCGCTCGGCTCGGTAGCGGTGGTCGCGGTGGTCGTCGCGCGGGTCGACCGGCCGGTGCTGGCCTGGGTGGTGGCGATCACCGCGGTGCCGGTGCTCACGCTGGCGCACCCGGAGAACCGGGCCGCCGTCCTGGCGCTGCTCGGCGCGCTGGCGATCGTCGGTGACCTGATCCGGCGCAACCGGCTGTCCCGGCGGGCACTGGCCGCGCAGACCGAGCTGAGCGAGCGGGAGCAGGAGCGCCGCGCGGTGCTGGAGGAGCGCACCCGGATCGCCCGCGAGCTGCACGACGTGGTGGCCCACCACATGTCGCTGATCGCGGTGCAGGCCGAGACCGCGCCGTACCGGCTGACCGACGTGCCAGCGCCGGCGGCCGCCGAGTTCGCCGCCATCGCCGGCTCGGCCCGCGACGCGCTCACCGACATGCGGCGGCTGCTGGGGGTGCTGCGCAGCGAGGCCACCGGCCCGCAGACCGCTCCGCAACCCGACCTGACCGACCTGGGCGCGATGGTCGACGGGGCCCGCCGGGCCGGGCTGCCGGTGACCCTGGACATCGACCCGCTGGGCGACGGGCGGGTGCCCGCGCCGGTCGGGCTGGCCGCGTACCGCATCGTGCAGGAGGGGCTGGCGAACGCGGCCCGGCACGCGGCAGGCGCCGCGGTGCGCGTCACCGTCCGCGCCCGTCAGTCCGGTCTGGGAGTACGCGTCGAGAACTCCCCGACCGACGCCCGACCGACCGCCGACGGCAGTCCGGGGCACGGGCTGACCGGCATGCGGGAGCGGGCCACCTCGCTGGGCGGTACGTTCACCGCCGGGCCGCTGCCCGACGGCGGTTACGCGGTGGCGGCCGACCTGCCGTACGAGGCGGAGAGCGGAGACGCATGATCAAGGTGCTGATCGCCGACGACCAGGCGATGGTCCGGCAGGGCTTCGGCGCGTTGCTCGCCGCCCAGCCGGACCTGCTCGTGGTGGGTGACGCCGCCGACGGCGCGCAGGCGGTCGCCGCCACCCGCCGGCTCGACCCGGACGTGGTGCTGATGGACGTGCGGATGCCGGTCATGGACGGGTTGGAGGCCACCCGCAAGCTGCTCGGCGACCGCTCGGCGCAGCGCCCCCGGGTGCTCATCCTCACGACGTTCGACCTGGACGACTACGTGTACGAGGCGCTGCGGGCCGGTGCCAGCGGCTTCCTGCTCAAGGACGCGCCGGCGGCCGACCTGGTGCAGGCGGTGCGGGTGGTGGCGGCCGGGGACGCGCTGCTCGCCCCGGCGGTGACCCGCCGGCTGATCGCCGAGTTCGCGGCCCGCCCGGACCGCCGTCGACCCCGCCCGACCGACCTGGCCGGCCTCACCCCACGCGAGACCGAGGTGCTGCGGTTGATCGCCCGGGGTCGCAACAACGCGGAGATCGCCGGTGACCTGGTGGTGGCGGAGCAGACGGTGAAGACGCACGTGGGGCGGATCCTCGGCAAGCTGGGGCTGCGCGACCGGGCCCAGGCCGTGGTGCTGGCGTACGAGACGGGTCTGGTCGCCGCCGGCGAGTAGCCCCACAGGGCCAGCCGCGAAACGGCTCCCCGGTGCGACGCCCGCGACCCGGGCGCCCCCGCACTCTCCCTCCGGACGACAAACCGGAGGGAGAACGTGATGCGACGACGAGGTGCCGCCCGCTTCGCACTGAGCGCATTGCTCGGCGTGAACCTGGTCCTGCCCACCCGGCCGGAGCCGGTCACGGCGGCGGGATTCGTCGAGGCGTACCCGGTCACCGCCGCGGCGATGCGCGCGGCCGGCCCCCCGTACGCGGACTGGGCTGCCGGCGGACGCCGGTTCCTGCTGTTCGACGAGCGCGGTGACGGCCGCGCGGTCGAGGTGATCGGCGACCTGGCCGGCGCAGACCGCATCGCGGTGCTGGTGCCGGGGGTGGGCAGCACGCTTGCCGACTTCGACCGCGGGTTGGGCGGGGTGGCCCGGCGGGCGCCTGCGGTGCAGGCCACGCAGCTGTACGGGCAGCTGCGGTCGACCGAACCGGCGGCGCGGGTCGCGGTGCTGGCCTGGCTGGGCTACGACCCGCCCGACGGGGTGCTGACCGCCGTCAGCGACGCCAGCGCCCGGCGTGGGGCGGTCGGGCTGGCCCGGCTGCTGCGGGAGCTGGCCGCGCGTCGGCCCGGCGCGACGATCACGGTGATCGGGCACAGCTACGGGGCGTTGGTGGCGGCGCTGGCGACGACGCACGCCCCGGCGCAGGTGAGCGACGTGGTCAGCCTCGGTGGCGTCGGCGCCGGGGTGCAGCGCGCCGCCGACCTGCGCGACGGGTTGCGGTTCTGGGCGGCCGAGGCGCCGTCGGACTGGATCCGCCGGGTGCCACCGGTGCGGCTGCCCGGCCTCGGCTACGGGCGGCGCCCCGGCGATCCGGCGTTCGGCGCCCGGCCGCTGCCCGTGGACGGGGTGTCCGGGCACGACGGCTACCTGGCGACCGGCAGCGCCACCCTGGCCGCGGTCACGGCTGTCGTGCTGGGCGCCGGCCCGGTCGGGGACGCCCGGTGAGCCGCGACCGCGCGGTCGACGCGCTGCGGGCGTACGCGATCGGTGGTGTGGTGCTCGGGCACTGGCTGGTCACCGGTCTGGTGCTGGCCGGCGACGGCGGGCTGCACCAGGCCAGCCCGCTGACCACGCTGCCCGACCTGCGCCCGGTGACCTGGGTGTTGCAGACGCTCGGCCTGTTCTTCTTCGCCGCCGGCTTCGGCTCGGCGCGGTCGCTGGCGCGTCACCAGGGCGGGACGGGTCGGTGGCTGGCCCGCCGGTCGCGCCGGCTGCTGCTGCCCGCGGTGGCCCTGCTGGGCGTCGGTGCGGCAGTGCTGCTGGCCGCCACCGTGGCGGACGCACCCGACGACACGCTCGCCGTCGGGCTGCGACTGGCGGTCAGCCCGCTCTGGTTCCTGGTGCCGCTGCTGCTCCTGGTGGCGGTGAGCGGCCCGCTGCGCGCCGCCGTCCGCCGGTGGGGGTTGGTCCGCTGTGTCGTGCCGGCGGTGGCCGTGGTGGCGGCGAGCGACGTGGCGGTCCGCGTCCTGCCGGCCGGCGTGGCGGTGGCACCGGTCAGCGTGGTGGCGGCCTGGGCGGTGCCCTACCTGCTGGGCCTGGCGTACGCCGATGGGCGCCTGGCCGGGCGGCGCACGGCCGGTCTGCTGGCGGCCGGTGGGGCCGTGGCGCTGGCCGCGCTGCTGGCGGTGGGCTACCCGGTCAGCGCGGTCGGGGTGCCCGGCGAGGGGGTGTCCAACCTGAACCCGCCGTCGCTGCTGGCGGTGGCATTGGCCCTCACCCAGGTCGGGCTGGGACTGCTGGCCCGGCCCGGCTGGGAACGCCTGCTGGCCCGACCGTTGCCGCGCCGGGCGGTGACCGCGGTGAACCACAACGCCGTGCGGATCTACCTGTGGCACCAGCCGGTGCTGGTCACGGTGACGGCGCTCACCGCCCGGGGTGGCCTGGCACTGCCCGGGCTGCACACCGCGCCGGACGGTCCGGCGTGGGTGCTGGCCCGGTTCTGCTGGCTGCCCCTGCTCGCCGCGGTGCTGGTCACGGTCGTGCGTACGGGCCGCCGCCACGGGTCGGCGGACGGCCCCGACCGGTGGCGTCGGCCGCGCGGTGGAGCGCTCGCCGACCGGTCGGCCGAGTGCGTCCCGGCGAGGGCCCAGGTGTACGATCATCGACGTTCCGGCCGGGCCGACTTGCAGGAGGTGATCGCTGTGCGAGATAGCGATCCTCCTAGTCGTGGCCGGGCCGATGGTCAGCCCCGCTGAGCCACGACTCAGTATGGCGAGCTGACCCCGCTCCGCTCCCCCACCGCCTCGGCTGACGCCGGGGCGCGTGTGCCGCGCCGTCCGGCTTCACCGGACGGTCGCCGGGAGCCGCCCGGTCACGACTTCGTGTGCGCGTCCCCACCCCCTGCGGTCCGCCCCCGCACGCGGACCGTCCAGCCGCCACTCGGAGCCGTCCATGAGCCGCTACGTCGCCCCGCTGGGCTTCACCCTCGCCGCCGTCTGGGTGGCCGTCGTCTTCGTCCTGGCCGGCGGCGGTCACTGACCACCGCCGGCCGTTCTCGGCTCGTTCTCCGCCTTGTCGGCGGTCAGAGCATCCGGGACGACCAGAGCAGGCTGAGCGCGCCGGCGCAGAGCGCCAGCAGCAGCGCCACACCCGCGTACCACTGGGTCACCTCGCGTGGCTCGGTGCGGAACCCGATCGAACTGCCCATGTCCTGGTAGACCTGCTTCAGCTCGCTCACCGACGCCGCCTCGTAGAAGTAGCCCTCGGTGGTCTCGGCCAGCTCCGCCAGGGCCAGCCGGTCCACCGGCACCCGCTGGAGCTGCCCACCGATGTCGACCTGACCGGTGTCGGTCCCGAACGCGATGGTGGAGACCGGCACGTTGGCCGCCTGCGCGGCGGCCGCCGCCTCCTCCACCGATCGACCCGACGTGCGGAACCCGTCCGACAGCAGCACGATCCGCGCCGGTGGGATACCCGCCGCGCCGTCGGCCGGCACCGACCGGATCGCCTCCAGGCAGGTGAACACCGCCTCGCCCGTCGCGGTCGCCTCGGCCAGCACCAGCCCGTCGATTGCGGCGGTCACCGCGTCCCGGTCCTTACCCGGCGGCACCAGCACGTTGGCCGCCTTGGCGAACGACACCAGGCCCAGGTTGTAGCTCTCCGGCAACTCGCCGACGAACTGCTTGGCCGCCTCCTGCGCGGCCTCCAGCCGGTTCGGCGCCACGTCGTCGGCCTGCATCGACAGCGACACGTCGATGGCGAGCATGACTGTCGCCCGCTCCAGCGGCTCCTTGGTGTCCACCGCCGGACGGGCCAGCGCCGTGGCGAGCACCAGCAGGCAGAGCAGGAACGCCGTCGCCGGCACGTGCCGCCGCCAGCCCAGACCCTTGGGCGCGACGGTCCGCAGCAGGTCCACGTTGGTGAACCGCATCGCGTACGCCCGGCGGTGCAACTGCCGCCAGACGTAGAACGCGGCGAGGGCGAGCACCGGCAGAACTGCCAGCAGCCACCACGGTTGCAGAAAACGGATCATCGTGTCGTCCCCCGGGTGCGGGCGTGCCGCTGCGCGGCCACGAAACGCACCATGTCCAGCAGCCAGTCTCGGTCGGTACGCAGACGCAGGTGGGCCGCGCCGGCGCCACGCAGCGCGGCGGAGATCGCGGCCCGTTGAGCGGCGGCGGCCTCGGCGTAGCGCTGCCGCAACCGCGGATCGGCGGTCTGCACCTCGTGCAGCTCACCGCTCTCCGGGTCGACCACCGGCAGCACCCCCACGTCGGGCAGCTCCAGCTCGCGCGGGTCTACCACCTCGATCGCCAGCACGTCGTGCCGGACGCGCAGCTTGCGCATCGGGCGGGCCCACTGCTCGGTCGGCGCCAGGAAGTCCGAGACCACCACTGCCACCCCGCGCCGCCGGGGCGGGCGGTTGAGCATGTCGACAAGCGCGCCCAGATCGCCCCGGCCCGGCTGGATCGCGGTGCCGGCGACGGCCCGCAGCAGGCCCTGCGCCTCCTTGCGGCCCGAGCGGGCCGGCAGTCGGGTGAGCACCCCCGGTCCGACCGGCGGCGGGCCACCCCGCCACCGTCGCGCCGGTGCGGACGCGCCGCCGCCGGTGCCGATCACCGCGCCGATCCGGTTGCCGCCGCGCACGGTCAGATGGGTGATGGCGGCAGCGGCGGCCACCACCACCTCCCGCTTGAGCCACTTGCCGGTGCCGAAGTCCAGGCTGGCCGAGAGGTCCAGGGCCAGCCACGTCTCCAACTCCCGGTCCGCGACCGTGCGCCGCACGTGCGGCGTCGTGGTCCGCGCGGTCACCGGCCAGTCCATCCGGCGTACGTCGTCACCGGGGCGGTACTCCCGGGACTCGCCCGCCTCGCTGCCCGGCCCCGGGAGCAGGCCGGCGTAGTCACCCTGGAGCAGACCATCGAGCTTGCGGGTGACCAGCAACTGGAGTCGGGACAGCACTGCCTCGCTGCGGTCGGGGGCGGGACGAGGGGTGGGTGAGGTCACGGCCGCTGCCCGGGCCAGCCGGCGCCCGGCGGCGGGGTGTTCGGCGAAGGGGTGGCCTGCTGTCGGGGCGCGACGGCCGGCAGCGGGATGGTCGACATCACCCGGTGCACGATGTGGTCGGCCGGCACGTCGTCGGCGAGCGCGTCGTAGCTGAGCACCAGCCGGTGGCGCAGGATGTCCGGGGCGATGTCCTGCACGTCCTGCGGCAGGGCGTAGTCGCGCCCACGCAGCAGCGCCAACGCGCGGGTGGCCCGGACCAGCCCGAGCGAGGCGCGCGGGCTGGCCCCGTACTGGATCAGCTGGGCGACGTCCGGCATGCCGTGCTCGGCGGGCGCGCGGGTGGCCAGCACCAGGCGCACCGCGTAGTCGACCAGGGCGTTGTGCACGAACACCTGGTCGGCCTTGCGTTGCAGGGCGATCAGCTCGGGAGTGTCGAAGACCGCCGTCGGCTCCGGGGCGGTCACGCCCATCCGGTAGACGATCTCCCGTTCCTCGGCGTCGGTCGGGTAGCCCACCACGATCTTCATGAGGAAGCGGTCCCGCTGCGCCTCCGGCAGCGGGTAGACGCCCTCCTGCTCGATCGGGTTCTGGGTGGCCATCACCAGGAACGGATCGGGCACCCGGTGACTCTCCCCACCGATGGACACCTGGCGTTCGCTCATGACCTCCAGCAGCGCCGACTGCACCTTGGCCGGAGCACGGTTGATCTCGTCGGCGAGCAGGAAGTTGACGAAGACCGGGCCCAGCTCGACGTCGAACTTCTCACTCGACTGCCGGTAGATCCGGGTGCCCATGATGTCGGCCGGCACCAGGTCCGGGGTGAACTGCACCCGGGCGAAGGACCCGCCGACGACCTTGGCGAGGGTCTCCACGGCCAGCGTCTTGGCCACGCCGGGCACGCCTTCGAGCAGGCAGTGGCCACGGGCGAGCAGCGCGACGAACATCCGCTCGACCATCCGGTCCTGCCCGACGATCACCCGTTTGATCTCGAAGAGCGCCTTCTCCAGCAGGGTGGCGTCCTGCGCGGGCGTCGTCACCGGCGCCGGCGCGGTCACCGGCGTGGTAGTCGTCACCGGTGCGGGTGTGTCCGGTGCCGCCCCGTTCGGCGTCGGGGCGTCGGGCGTGGTCGGCTGGGCCACCGGTCCTCCACAGCGTTTGTCGGTCGTCGCGGCAGGTGCGGTATCAAGACTCGCACGCCTTCCTGAGTGTCGAGGTGGGGAGAAGCCGATTTTCGCCGCGGCGTCCCATGCCCGAATCGCGTGTCACGGGTGGACAGGGACCGGCCCGCCGTGTGTACGATTCACCCCGTCGCCGGGCGGCTCCCCCCGTGGCCGCCCGGCGCTCAAGCTCTCCGTCCGGCCGCCCTAGACTGGCCCGGATGAGCCTCCCCTCCCCCGCCGACGAGCCCCTGGTCTGCTCGGCCCGGGGCTGCCGCGCCCCCGCCGTCTGGGCGTTGGAGTGGAACAATCCGCGCCTGCACACCGCCGATCGGCGCAAGACCTGGCTGGCCTGCGCCGAGCACCGCGACAGTCTCGGCGAATTCCTGAACGTCCGCGGCTTCCTTCGTGCCGTCACTCCGGTGCCCGGATCGCCTACCCTCGACACGTGAGCGAGCGCAGCGAGCGACCGATGAGACACGGCAGCGTGGCGCTCCGCGCCGACGGGCAGGGCGAGGCGGCGACACACGGCGCACGGATCGTGCGGCGTGGCGGCGCGCGGAACGGCGTCCGCCGGTGAGCGCGGAGGACCGCGTCGACCGCCCGACCACCCCCGACCCCACCTCCCCGGCCAGTCCGCCGCCCGGCGTCGCGCCGCCGCCCGGCGCGTTCGGGGCACCCGGCACCCTCGGTCCGGACCCTTCCCCACCGGACGTGTCGTGGCCGGCCCCGCTGCCGCCGAGCGCCCTGCCCCCGTCCGGCGGGCACGATGCGGGACCGCTCCCGCCCGACCTGCCGTCGCCTGGTCTCCTGCCGCCGGGCCCGGGTGCGTTGCCCCACCCCGGTCCGCAGTCGTCGGGGCGGGGGCCGCTAGAGCCCTGGCCGGACACCGTCCAGTGGCAGCCCATCTCCACCAACCTGATCTGGGTGGAGCTGATCCGACTCGCGGTCGTGGTGGCCATCGGCCTGGCGGTGACCGCGATCGGCTGGGCGTTGAGCGGCCACTGGCTGTTCGGGCTCGCACTGGCCCTCGTGGTGGTGCTCGGCGCGTGGCGGGCCACGGCCATCGTCCGCGCGGTACGCGCCTGGGGCTACGCCGAACGCGACGACGACCTGCTGGTGCGGCACGGGCTGCTGGTCCGGCGGTTGTCCATCGTCCCGTACTCCCGCATGCAGTTCGTCGACGTGAGCGCCGGCCCGCTGGAGCGTGCCTTCGACCTGGCCACCGTCCAGCTGCACACGGCGGCGGCAGCCAGTGACGCGCGGGTGCCGGGGCTGCGTCCGGCGGAGGCGTCCCGGCTGCGCGACAGGCTCACCGCGCTCGGCGAGGACCGGGCGGAGGGTCTGTGACCGCCCGCGCGGGCGACCGTCGGCACCGCCGAGGGCCGGCCCGATGACCGACGGTCCCGCCGAGCCGGGCACCCGGCCGCCGCTGCCCGCCGGCCCGCCCACGCCGCCGTACCCCGCCGGCCCGCCTGTTCCGCCACACCCCGCCGGCCCGCCTGTTCCGCCGTACCCCGCCGGCCCGTCTGCTCCGCCACACCCCGCCGGCCCGCCTGGGACGCCGTACCCCGTCGGCCCGGCCGCTCCGCCGTACGCCGCTGGACCTTCCGGGGTGCCGCCCGGAGCGGTCTACCCGGGGCCGGTGTCGCCGGCTGGCGGGAACGGTGAGCCGCGGCAGCGGCTGCACCCGCTCAGCCCGCTGCTGCACGGCGCCAAGTCGCTGGTGGTGGTGATCGCGGGCCTGTCCTGGTCGACGCTGTCGCGGGTCGGCTTCGGCTGGTTCGCCGCCATGGTGGTGGTCCTGGCGCTCGGCGCGACAGTGCTGTCGGTGATCAGCTGGTACAACACCGGCTACCACGTGGTGGGCCGCGAACTGCGGGTGCACGAAGGGCTGCTCTGGCGGCGTACCCGGGCCATCCCGTTGGAACGGTTGCAGGCCGTGGAGGTGGTCCGGCCGCTGCTCGCCCAGCTCACCGGCCTGGCCGAGCTGCGCCTGGAGGTGGTCGGCGGGGGCAAGACCGAGGCGCCGCTGGCGTACCTCGGAGTGGCCGATGCGGCCCGCCTGCGCGAGCGGCTGCTGGCGCTCGCCGGGCGGACGACCCCGCCGCCCCCGCCCGGCGTTCCCGCGCTCCCGGCGGGACCCGGGACGCCGGCGGCCGCGCCGGGCCGGCCGCTGCACGCGGTGCGCAACCAGAACCTGCTGGTCAGTCAGTTGCTCACCCCGCAGGCGTTCCTGCTCCCGTTCGGCGTGGCGTTCGTCGTGGTGCAGTTCGTCACCGCCGGGTCGTGGTCCTTCGTCGCGGTGGCGAGCACGCTGACCGCGATGGCCGGTGTCCTGCTGCAACCGATCCGCCGGGTCCTCGACGACTGGAACTTCCGGCTGGCCCGCGACGGCGGCACCCTGCGGGTGCACAACGGCCTGCTGGAGACGCGCGCGCAGACCGTGCCGCTGGACCGGGTCCAGACCGTGCGGGCGACCTGGCCGCTGCTGTGGCGGGTCAACGACTGGCTGCGGCTGCGGTTGGAGGTGGCCGGCTACTCCGCGGCGGAGGCCGACGACCGCAACCGGCCGGACCGGCTGCTACCGGTTGGCGACCTGCCGACCGCCACGATGATCGTCGCCGAGGTGCTGCCGGGCGTACGCCTGGACGCGCTGACGCTGAGCCCACCACCGCCCCGGACGCGCTGGCTGCACCCGCTCGGGCGCGGCGCGCTCGGGGCGGGCCTGTTCGACCGGGTCTTCGCCACTCGGTCCGGAGTGCTCACCCGGCAGTTGGCGATCGTGCCGTACGCGCGGATCCAGAGCGTGCGGGTGGTGCAGGGCCCGGTGCAGCGCCGCCTGGGCCTGGCGACCGTGTACGCGGACACCGCCGGCGGCTCGGGCGCGGCAGCCCAGGACCGCGACCTCACCGAGGCGTGGACGCTGGCAGCCGAGCTGACCACCCGAGCAACCAAAGCCCGCCGCACCCCCTAACCCCCACCCACCCGCTCTGGTGATCATGAAGTTGTTGCCCCGACACGCCGAGCCGACGGGTAACAACTTCATGATCGACGGGTCTGGCGGGGGCGGGGCAGGGGTCCGTCAGTGGTCGGCGGGTATCGCTTGTTGGTCGTCCGGTGTGGGGTGCCTGTCGGCCGATGGTTCGGGGGCTACCGGCTGCCCTGGTGGTTTGTCGGCGGCCCCCGCTCGGCGGGCCCGCAATGCCGCCCAGCCGCGTTCGGCCAGGCCGACGACCAGGTAGGTCAGCCCGACGTACGTCCAGCCCACCAGCACGTCGATCACGTAGTGCTCACCGGAGTAGACCAGGGTGAAGGTCATCGCCAGCGGGTACGCGAGCAGCAGCGGCCACCAGCGGCGACGGGTGGTGCTCAGGAAGAACAGCACCACGAACAGCGCCCACGCCGTGTGCAGCGACGGCATCGCGGCGACCGGGTTCGAGGCGATCTGGCCGGCGTTGAGCACGTTGCCGGCGCCGTGCATGCCGAACGCCTTCCAACCCCGGGTGGAGATCCGGGCGACCTCGGTGAGCAGGCCGTTCTGCGCGGCCCACCAGGGCGGGGCGGCGGGGTAGATGAAGTAGGTGGCCAGGCCGGCGGCGCAGAGGAAACCCCAACGCCGCATGTAGGCGGCCCAGCGGTGCCGGTCACGCAGCCACAGCACCGCGGCGGCGGTCAGCGCCACCACGAAGTGCGAGAAGTACACCCAGCTCGCCGCGACGTCCCACCAGTGCACCTGCGGGCGGTAGAGGTGCTCCTGCAACCAGATGGTGGGCACCTCCCCGCCGGTGGCCCAGCCGAACATGAACCGGTCGGCGACGATCAGCTCCATGGCGTGCGGGGTGGCCCCGTTGTCGGCGAACCCGCGCGAGAGGTTGTAGACGACGAACAGCAGCACCACCGGCACCCAGTCCCGGGCGAAGCGCAGGTGACTGCGCCACGGGCGGTCGCTGTTCCAGGCGATGGTCCCGAGCCAGATCCACACGAAGGCGTAGGCCGGGTCGGTGGGCAGCCCGATCGCCAGCCAGGCGGCGACGAAGGCGACCGCCCAGACCGTCATGGCGACGATGCGCCGACGGCCACCGTCCGGGGACGCGGGCGGGTCGGTCCGGGCGGGGGGTTGGGGGTCAGTCACGACGGCCATCGCGGTCAAGGTTAACGACGGGTCCGGCATCGACCGACGGGGACCACCCGGCGAAGCCGTGCGCGTGTGGGCGGCGGCCGGTGTGCGGATCGCCGGGCGCGTGCTCGACGGGCTCGGCGAGCACCTAGGCTGACGACCATGCAGGAGCAGCCCGAGCCGGCCTTCGCGCCGGGTCTGACCGCCCAGGTCGAACTGACCGTCACCGACGCGGACACCGCCCAGGCGGTCGGTTCGGGGGACGTACCGGTGCTGGGCACACCACGGGTGCTCGCACTCGCCGAGGCGGCCACCGTCGCGGCCACGGCGGCCACGCTGCCGCCCGGGTCGACGACTGTGGGCACCCGGGTCGAGTTGGAGCACCTCGCGCCGACGGTGGTCGGGCGCACGGTACGGGCACAGGCCCTGCTCGCGACCGTCGACGGTCGCCGGTTGTCGTTCGAGGTCACCGTCGCGGACGGCGACCAGACGGTGGCCCGGGGCCGGGTCGACCGGATCCTGGTGGACCGGCAGCGCTTCGTCGACCGGGCCGGGCGGTCGTCGTGAGCGCCGGGTTCACCGAGGTCGCCAACCGGGTGTACGTGCTGCCCGAGCCCCTGCTGCGGGTCAACGTCACACTTGTCGTCGGCGACGACGAGGCGCTGCTGGTGGACACCCTCTCGTCGGCCCGGCAGGCCACCGAGCTGGCCGCCGCCGTCGGGCGGGTCACCGACCGTCCGCTGACGCTCGTCAACACCCACCACCACTACGACCACTGCTTCGGCAACGCCGTCCTGGCCGGCGATCCACCCCGCCCGGTGTACGCGCACGAACGGGCCGCCGCGGCCCTGCGCGACGAGCCGGAGCGGCTGCGCCGGGAGGCGTACGAGGAGGTGCGCACGGAGCACCCGGAGCTGGCAGCCGAGCTGGCCGACACCCCGCTGCTCGCTCCGACGCACACGGTGCACACCGAGACCGAGCTCGACCTGGGTGGCCGGCGGGTGCTGCTGCGGCACCCGGGGCGCGGGCACACCGACGCCGACGTGGTGGTGCACGTGCCCGACGCGGACGTACTGGTCGCCGGCGACCTGGTGGAGCAGAGCGGCCCGCCCGCCTTCGAGGACTCGTACCCCCTGCAGTGGCCGGACGCCGTCGCGGACCTGCTGCGGCTGACGACCCCGCGCACGGTGGTCGTGCCGGGCCACGGCGATCCGGTGGACGTCGGATTCGTCCGCGCCCAGCACGCCGACCTGGCGCGACTGGCCTGGCTGATCCGCGCCGCGCACACCGGCGACGCGCCGCCCGAGCGGGTGGCCGCCGAGGCGCCCTTCGGCGCCCGCGCCGCCCTGATCGCCGCCCGCCGCGGCTACACCGAACTAAACGGAACCCCCTAACCCCGCCCCCTGACCCCCCCCGCCCCCCAACCTCGCCGATCTTGCACTTCTTGCCGCGACATAAAGGGCAAGAGGGGGCCAACCGCCGACCGAAAGTGCAAGATCGACGGGGCAGGCAGGGCGGGGCACGGGGCAGGGCGGGACGTGGGGTAGGGCGGGCAGGGCCAGGGGTCAGGGGCAGGGTCAGGGTTTGAAGCGGCGGTCTACCTCGGTGCGGGTGGGCATCGCTGTGGCGCCGCCGGGGGACTCGCAGACGAGGCCCGCCACGCGCAGCGCGAAGGCCACCCGTTCGACCCAGCCCGCCGGCTCGTCGGGCTCGCCGTCGAGGAGCAGGTCGGCGATCAGCGCGGCCATGACCGAGTCGCCGGCGCCGGTGGCGTCGATGGCGTTGACCTTGGGGGCCGGCACCCGTACCGGATCCGCGCCGGCGGTGGCCAGCACCGCGCCCGCCGCGCCGAGCGTCACCACCACGGTGGTCGCGCCCAGCTCACGCAGGTACGCGGCCACTCCCTCGACCGGTTCGCGCGGGTAGAGCAGTTCGGCGTCGGCGGTGCTCAGCTTGACCAGGTGCGCGCCCGCGGCGAACTCGGCCACCACCTCGCGCAGCCCGTCCAGCGCGGCGGGACCGTCGAGCAGGCGGGGGCGTACGTTCGGGTCGAAGACGCGCAGTCCGGGCGCGAGCGACCAGGCGCGGCGCGCGGCGGCCAGGGTGCGCGGTTTTGCCAGCACGATCGAGCCGCAGTAGAGCACGTCCGCGCCCTCGATCAGCGCCAGGTCCAGATCGTCGGGGCCGAACAGGCTGTAGGAGGGCGGTTCGCCGTAGAAGCGGAAGTCGGGCTCCGGCCCGGCGTAGGTGACCACCGCGAGCGTGGTCGGCGCCGGTGCCGTGACGGCACCGGCGAGACCGACGCCGACATCGGTCAGGAAGCCGCGGATCCGCCCGCCCAGCACGTCGTCGCCGAGCGAGCCGACGAACTGCGCCGCGCCGCCGAGCCGGGTCACCCCGACGGCGACGTTGAGCGGTCCACCGCCGATCGCCTGCCGGTAGACCCGTTCCCCGTCGCGCTCGGTGTCGAGCAGGTCGACGAGCGCCTCGCCGAACACCACCGCGTACCCCATCGAAGTCCCTTCGTCGTCGTCAGCCGGCAGCGCACCGGCGTGCCCCACGCCGTGCGGCCGCGGGCGATCGGGCGGACCTGGTCGGCTGGGATCAGGCTGGCACAACGAACGCCCTGCTGGGCGGCGAAGAGGCGGTACGGCGTCAGCCCGGGTGGTGGATCGGCCCGTCGAGCGCGGACAGGGGCCGACCGCTGCCGCCCCAGCGGGCGGCGACGATCTGCGCGGCGACGCTCACGGCGGTCTCCTCGGGCGTACGGCCGCCGAGGTCCAGCCCGATCGGTGAGGCGAGCCGGTCGAGCTGCTCCGGGGTGAGCCCGGCCTCGCGCAGCAGCTTGTGCCGCTCGTCGTGGGTGCGCCGCGACCCCATCGCGCCGACGTACGCCAGTGGTTGGCGCAGGGCCAGCGCCAGCAGCGGCACGTCGAACTTCGGGTCGTGGGTGAGCACGCAGACGACTGTGCGCGCGTCGATCCGGCCGGCGTCGACCTCGGCCCGCAGGTACCGGTGCGGCCACTGCACCACCACCTCGTGCGCGTCCGGGAAGCGCCGGTCGGTGGCGAACACGGCCCGGGCGTCACAGACGGTCACCCGGTAGCCGAGGAACGCGCCGATCCGGGCCACCGCGGCCGCGAAGTCGATCGCCCCGAAGACGATCATCCGGGGCGCGGTGGCGTGCGTGGCCACGAAGAGGCTGAGCCCGGCGCCGCGGCGCTGCCCCTGGTAGCCGTACCGGAGCACGCCGCTGTGCCCGGCGGCGAGCAGTCCGAGCGCGTCGTCGGTAGCGGCGTCGTCCAGCCGGTCGTCGCCGAGCGAACCGGTCACCTGCCCACCGGTCAGCACCAGCCGCCGACCCAGTCGCCGGGCCGGGTCGGTCGGGGCCGCGCCCGGGGTGTCGCCGGCGTCGGCCGCCACGCAGGTGACGACCGCGGCCGGTTCGCCGGCCCGCCGCGCGGCGGCGACCGCGTCCACCTGCGCGCGGGCGTCGCCGTCGACCCGCTCCACGAACACGTCGAGCATCCCGCCGCAGGTCAGGCCCACGGCGTACGCTTCGTCGTCGCTGACGCCGTAGTGGACCAGCTCGGGTACGCCGGTGGCGAGCACGTGGCGGGCACGCTCGTAGAGGTCGGCCTCGACGCAGCCGCCGGAGACGCTGCCGGTGACCGTGCCGTCGGCGGCCACGAGCATGGCGGCGCCGGGCGGCTGTGGCGCCGATCGCCAGGTGGCGACGACCGTGGCCAGGGCGACCGGCTCGCCGGCGCGGCAGCGGCGGTGCAGGTCGTCGAACACGTCGGGCACGCGCTGCCGCCTCCTTCGTCCCGTCGCCGGCCGGTCCCGCCGTACGGCCGGCACGGCGACGTGCGCCGCCCCGACGCGGGAGATCGGCCCGGACGGCAGTCGTCGCCGTGGGGATGCAGACCATCACTATAGGAGAGAACCCATCGGTCCGATCGGGAGTCGGGTGAGCCGGCGGACCACGCCTGCCGCGTTTGGCACATCGAGGGTCGACTATTGCGCAGGCGGTCGGCGACGTGGTGGGATGGCGCATACCGGGCGGTGCGAGGGCTGCCGCGCCGCCGGTTGCCGGGTTGGTTCGACGCGAGGGCACCGGTCCAGGACAGGACCGTCGATGGCGTGTGTCCGCTGGCCGCACTTCGGCCGGGGCACGTCACAGTGATCGCCGCATCCGCCCCCACGGCGCTGCGACGACACCACAACCCCACCCGATTGCGGCGGGGCGGCTCGGGCGGCACGCCTCGCGAGTCAGGAGAACCCGTGAACCGTTCCCGTACGGCCGCGTTACTCACCGCGGCCCTTACCTTCGCGCTGGGCGCCGTAGCGCTTGCGGCCAGTCCGCAACCGGCGGCCGCGCACGGCGCGGCGATGACGCCGGGCGCCCGGACCTACCTCTGCTGGCAGGACGGCCTCAGCCAGACCGGTGAGATCAGGCCGAACAACCCCGCGTGCGCCGCCGCGGTGGCGCAGAGCGGGACGAACTCGCTCTACAACTGGTTCAGCGTGCTGCGCTCGGACGCCGGTGGCCGTACCACCGGCTTCATTCCGGACGGGCAGCTGTGCAGTGGTGGCAACACCGGCTACCGGGGCTACGACCTGCCCCGCACCGACTGGCCGCTGACCCACCTGACCTCCGGCGCGCGGCTGGACTTCCGGTACAGCAACTGGGCGCACCACCCGGGCACCTTCTACTTCTACGTCACCAAGGACAGCTGGAGCCCGACCCGGGCGCTGGCCTGGAGTGACCTGGAGGAGCAGCCGTTCCTGACGGTGACCAACCCGCCGCAGCGCGGCAGCGTCGGCACCAACGACGGTCACTACTACTTCAGCGGCAACCTGCCGTCGGGTAAGAGCGGCCGGCACATCATCTACTCCCGCTGGGTGCGCTCGGACTCGCAGGAGAACTTCTTCGGCTGCTCCGACGTGGCCTTCGACGGCGGCAGCGGCCAGGTGACCGGTGTGGGTCCGGGCGGGTCGAACCCGACCACTCCGCCGCCCACCACGCCCCCGCCGACCACCCCGCCGCCCACCACCCCGCCGCCGACCACTCCGCCGCCCACGACGCCGCCGCCCACCACCCCGCCGCCGACCACGCCGCCGCCGTCGACAGGTGACTGCATGGCCGTCTACAAGGTGACCAGCGCCTGGCAGGGTGGCTTCCAGGGCGAGATCACGATCATGAACCACGGCAGTACGCCGTTCGCCGGCTGGACCGCGAGCTGGACCTGGCCCAACGGGCAGGCGATCAATCAGATCTGGAGCGCCACCCAGACGACGTCCGGCGCCTCGGTGACGGCGACGAACGTCTCGTACAACGGCACTGTCGCACCGGAGGGCACCACCACGTTCGGCTTCCTGGCCAGCAGCACGGGAACGAACGGCATCCCGACGGTCACCTGCGCCCGACGCTAAGGGTCCCTGAAATGATCAAGAGGTTTGCGTCACCCGGAGTCACTCGGGTGACGCAAACCTCTTGATCGACGGGGTGGGGGTCGCCGGTCAGCGGACCATGGAGCCGACCACCGGCTTCGTCAGCAGAGCCGACTGGTTGCGCTGGATGCCCGGGTCGAGCGTCTTGGCCACGAAGATGGCGTGCCAGATGCAGAAGATCAGCACCGTCCACACCTTGCGGGAGTGGTCGGCCTCCTCCCGCTTGTGCTCGTCGAGCAGCCGCAGGGCGTACGACAGGTCGAGCAGGTCACCCGCGCCCGAGGTGCTCAGCACGTGCCGGGCCCACTCGTACATCTCCCCGCGCAGCCACACCCGGGTGGGCGTCGGGAAGCCCAGCTTCTTGCGGTTGACGATCGCCGGCGGCACGACACCCTGCAACGCCTGACGCATCGCGTACTTGGTCGCGTCGGAGCGCGGCGGCAGCTTGAGGTCCACCGGGATCTTCGCCGCGACGTCGAACACCTCGCGGTCGAGGAACGGCACCCGCACCTCCAGCGAGTGCGACATCGAGATCCGGTCGGCCTTGACCAGGATGTCGCCGCGCAGCCAGGTGTAGAGGTCGACGTACTGCATCTTGGTGACGTCGTCCAGCTCGGTGCACTCGGCGTAGATCGGCGCGGTCACGTCCGTGTAGCGCACCGAGGGGTCGTAGCGCCGCAGCAGGTGCTGCTTCTCCTCCTCGGTGAACATCCGGGCGTTGCCGTAGTAGCGCTCCTCGATCGGGGTGGTGCCACGCTCCAGGAAGCTCTTGCCCTTGACCCCCTGCGGGATCGCCTTGGAGACCGCGCGCAGGCCCTTCTGCACGCCGCCGGGCAGGCCGTTGACGGTGCCGAGCGACAGCGGCTCCCGGTAGATCGTGTAACCGCCGAAGAACTCGTCGGCCCCCTCGCCGGAGAGCACCACCGTGACGTGCTCGGCGGCCTTCTTCGCCACGAAGTACAGCGGCACCAGCGCCGGGTCCGCCACCGGGTCGTCCAGGTGCCAGACGATCTTCGGAAGCGCGTCGATCATGTCCTGCGGACCGATCTTGGTGGGGATGGTGGTGACGTCCAGATGCCGGGCCGACTCCTGCGCGACGTCGATCTCCGAATATCCCGGCACGTCGTAGCCGACGGTGAAGGTCAGGATGTTCGGGTTGAACTCCCGGGCCAGCGCGACGACAGCCGTCGAGTCGATGCCGCTGGACAGGAACGAGCCCACCGGCACGTCGGAGCGCATGTGCATGCGTACGCTCTCGCGCAGCGTCTCCCGGATCTCGTGGTAGAGCTTCTGCTCGTCGTCGACCGGCGCGGGCCGGAACACCGGCCGGTACCACCGGCGCACGTCGATCCGCCCGCCCGGAGACCAGGTCAGGTACTCCCCCGAACCGATGCGGCTGATGCCCTTGTGCAGGGTGCCGGGCTCGGGAACGTACTGCAGCGTCAGGTAGTGGCTCAGGTTCGCCGCGTCGACACCCGCGTCGCCCTGGTAGCTGCTGTGCGCGAACGGAAGCAGCGCCTTCTTCTCCGACGCCAGGTAGAGGCCGTCGGCGGTCTCCAGGTAGTGCAGCGGCTTGATGCCGAAGTAGTCGCGGGCGCCGAACGCGCGCCGCTCCTGCCGATCCCAGATGACGAAGGCGAACATGCCGCGCAGGCGGGTGAGCACCTGCTCGCCCCAGAAGTGGTAGCCGGCGACGATCACCTCGCCGTCACCCGCGGTCGCGAACTGCGCGCCGAAGTTCCGGACGAGCTCGTCGCGCAGCTCGATGTAGTTGTAGATCTCACCGTTGAAGGTGAGCAGATAACGGCCGTTCGCGTAGGGCAGCGGCTCGTGACTCGACGCGACGTCGATGATGGCGAGCCGCTTGTGGGCGAACACGCCGTCCGCGTACCGGCCGGAGGCGTCACCGACCACCTCGACCCCTGTCTCGTCGGGGCCGCGGTGGTGCAGGCATTCCAATGCTCCGGCGATGTGGTCGCGGTGCGCGGCGGCGTTGCCGTTCGCGCTGAAGAAGGCCAGGAGTCCGCACATGGTGGTCATCTTTCCACGCGGTCCGTCGGCCCGTCGCAGCCGTCCGTCGATCCGGAGCGCTCCCGGCCCCCACCAACACGAACCGGGCACGCGGTACCGTCGGGACCAGCAACGAAGCGGAAGGGAGCGGCGCAATGACCGAGGAAAGCACCGACGGTACGCCGACAGACGGCACGGAATCGCACGATCCGGACTTTCCGGAGGCGTTCCTGTCCTTCATGCGGCAGGGCTGGCGGGACACCGAACTCCCGGTCACGCCCCGCCCCGAGGCGCCCAACTACGCCAAGCGCCGCGCCGCGCTCTCGGCCGCCTTCCCCGGCGAGACACTTGTCATCCCGACCGGCGGCGAGAAGGTCCGCGCCAACGACACCGCCTACCCGTTCCGGCCGGGCAGCGACTTCGCCTACCTGACCGGCGACCACGACCCGGACAGCGTGCTGGTGCTGCGCCCGAACGGCTCGGGGCACGACGCGACGCTGTACATGCGGCCCCGCTCATCCCGCGAGACCGACGAGTTCTTCCGCAGCCGGCACGGCGAGCTGTGGGTCGGCCGGCGACACACCCTCGGCGAGAAGTCCACCGAGCTGGGCCTACCCACCGCCGACCTGACCGGCCTGGAGGCGGCGCTCGCCGACCTGGCGCCCGGTCGCACCCGGGTGCTGCGCGGCTTCGACGCCCAGGTCGACGCGGCCGTCCGCCCGTACGACGGGGTCCGCGCCGACGGGCAGCCGCCCCGCGACCGGGAACTGGCGATCGCCATCTCGGAGCAGAAGCTGGTCAAGGACGAGTGGGAGATCGGCCAGCTTCAGGACGCCATCGACGCCACGGTGCGCGGGTTCGAGGACGTGGCCCGCATCCTCCCCGCCGACCGCGCCGTCTCGGAGCGCCTGCTGGAGGGCATCTTCGCGCTGCGCGCCCGCCACGACGGCAACGACGTCGGGTACGGCTCGATCGTCGGCGCCGGCGAGCACGCCACGATCCTGCACTGGGTGCACAACCACGGCGCCACCCGTCCGGGTGACCTGCTGCTGATGGACATGGGCGTCGAGGGACGCAACCTCTACACGGCCGACGTGACCCGGGTGCTGCCGGTCAACGGCCGGTTCACCGCCCTGCAACGGCAGGTCTACGACATCGTGTACGCCACGCAGCAGGCCGGCATCGACGCCATCCGCCCCGGCGTCAAGTTCAAGGACGTCCACCTGACCTGCATGCGGGTGCTCGCCGAGGGCCTGTCCGACCTGGGCCTGCTGCCGGTGAGCGTGGACGAGGCCATGGACGAGAAGTCCTCGGTCTACCGGCGCTGGACGCTGCACGGCTTCGGTCACATGCTCGGCATCGACGTGCACGACTGCTCGAACGCCCGCAAGGAGACCTACCGCGACGGGGCCCTGGGCGAGGGCTACGTGCTCACCGTCGAACCGGGCCTGTACTTCCAGCCGGAGGACGAGCTGGTCCCCGCCGAACTGCGCGGTATCGGCATCCGCATCGAGGACGACGTCCTGGTCACCGCGACAGGTGCGGTGAACCTGTCGGCCGGCCTGCCGCGTACCGCCGACGAGGTGGAGACCTGGCTGGCCGAGCAGCGCGAAGCAGGCCCCCGCCTGCCCGCCTGACCCAAGCCCCGCCCCTCCCCCGACCCCGGAGGTCGCCGCCTCGGCCTCGGCCCGGACCTTGCCCCGGACAGGGCAGGTCCGGGCCGTCCCTTGCCCGGACCGGCGTCCAGGGCCGGACTCGTCCCGGCGCGTTGATCCACTCGACTTCCGTGCTGTCGGGGTGTCCGAGGCGTCCGGACAGCGCGTCTTCCTGAAACCTGAGTCGATCACGCCCAGCGACACCGAGGCGCCCCACAAGGGGCGCCTCGTGGTGTTTGGGCTGCTCACGCCCCTTCCTGTCCTGCCGGACCATTACGGGCTCCTGCCCTAACCTGAGGCATATGCGGGGTTTTTTCGGATACGTCCGCCTCGCGAAGATAGTTCTCATACGGTGGGCATCAGAGGCTGCAACCGATTTGTGGCTGGTCGTGGCGCTGCGGGCGGTGCGACCCCGTCTGGTAGTAGGAAGGGCGGAAGGCTCTGATGTCCAACGACGTAACGAGTACCGACGGCGGGGCCTCGACGGCTCCGCCGACACGACGACGACGGGCCCTGTGGGTTGCCGGCGTCGCCGGCCTGACCGGGGTGGTCGGCCTGGCCGCCCTCGGTGGCGTGGCCGCCCGGGACGACAAGCCCACCTCCGACCGGGTGTCCGATGCCCAGCCGTCAACCAACCGGCAGAACGTCAGCGACGCTGGCGCGAACGCCGACGGCGGCACGGAGAACGGCGGCAAGGAGAGCGGCACCGACGACGAGTGGAGTGGCGACGACTGGAGTGGTTTCGACTACCGCTCCGGCAAGGACGACAAGCGCGACGACAAGGACCGCACCAGGCAGGTGCCCTGCGACTCGGACAAGCTGATCCAGGCGATCACCTTTGCCAACAACGGCGACGGCGGTGTGCTGGAGCTGGCCAAGGGCTGCACGTACACCCTGACCCGCAACCAGGACGGCAACGGCCTCCCGGTGATCACCGAGAACATCACTCTCAAGGGCGAGCACACGACAATTGGTCGTGAGGCCACTGCCGACTACTTCCGCATCCTGAACGTCGGCGCGGGTGGGCAACTCACCCTCAAGGGCCTGAGCATCAAGGGTGGGCAGACCATCCAGCGGGCGATGACCGTGGAGCCGGCGACGGTCTGGGGGCCGTACTCGACCTCGGTGCGGACCACCGCGACGACGGCCAAGCCGGCGGCCACCACTGCAGCGGGCACCACTGCAGTGGGCAGCGCGGCCCAGCCGGCAACGGCGGCGGCAGCGAAGCCGGCGGCGTCCACCGACCCGACGACGGCGGCCAAGCCGACCGCCGCCAAGGCGGCCACGACCAAGGCGGCAGCGGCCAAGGCAGCGACTGTCAAGGCGGCGGCCAAGCAGGCTGCGACTGCCAAGCCGGAAGCAGGCAAGGCGGCGGACCCGACGGCAGCGGCCAAGGCGGCAGCGGACGCCAAGCAGGCAGCGGCAACCGCCAAGGCGGCCACGTCGACGAAGGTAACCGCCGCCAAGCCGACAGCAGCCAAGGCTCCAACGACGTCCGCCGGAGCTCCGGTTGTGCCGCTGGTGGAGGAGCCCGGATTCAACGACGGCGCCGGGGTGCTCGTACAGCCTGGGGGCCGGGCGGAGATCCTGGACAGTGAGCTGCTCTACAACCAGTCCGGCGGCAACGGTGGCGGGTTGGCGAACTTCGGCAGCGCCCGGCTCAGCAAGAGCACGGTTGCGCACAACACCGCCTTCTTCTTCGGCGGTGGCATCTTCAACGCCGGCGTGCTCCAGGTCGACGAGTCGAAGATCAAGGACAACACCGGGATCATCGGCGGCGGCGGCATCGCCAACGGCGCGGCCGAGATCTTCACCGAGTCCGTCGACGGCGGTGCGGTCTGGGTCTACAAGAGCGAGGTCACCGACAACGAGACGCTCGGCTTCGGCGGCGGCGTCCTGGACGTCGAGGGCACCACGACCCTGCACGACACGAAGGTCACCGACAACACGGCGCTCCTGGACGGCGGCGGCGTTGCCGTGGCCGACAGTCAGCTCACCCTCAAGCACGCCACGGTGGCCAGGAACAGCGCTGGCCGCCAGGGTGGTGGGGTGGCGGTCGTCTCCGACAGCACCGCGACGATCGAGGACACCGCCATCGCGGACAACACCGCCGGGTCCGGCGGGGCCGGACTCTTCAACGAGGACAGCCGCACGACGCTGCGCGACAGCGAGGTCGTCGGCAACCGGGCCATCGGTCCGTTCGCCCGCGGCGGCGGCATCCTCAACGCCGAGGGGAGCGAGGTCAGGCTCTACCGGACGACGGTGGCGCACAACTTCTCCACCCTTGAGCCGGGGGGCATCTTCAACAGCCTCGGCGGCACCGTCCTGCTGGACGACGAGTCCGCGGTCACCGCCAACCGCCCGACGAACTGTTTCAACGTTCGGGACTGCTTCGCCTGATCGGGTGGGGCTGAACCACATAGAGGGCACGCCCCTCCGAGCCGGTCACGGCACGGAGGGGCGTACCCATTTGGGCTGCTCACAGGCCCGACGGCCCGGCTTGGGGGCGGCGTACCCGCCCGGGGTGTCCCGGCCACCAAACGCGCGAACGTGAACCTAATGTGGGGTTGTTTCGGATACGCCCCCGAGGCGAGGAACATTCTCATACGGTGGTTTTGGGAGCTACAACCGATTTGTAGCAGGGGACGCCCGCCGGAGGGCGGCGACCCTGTCTGGTACGAGGAGAGGGCAGAGAGCTCCGATGTCCAACTACCTAACGAACAATGAAGCCTCCGGGCGGGCGACGGCCAAGCGCCGCCGCAAGCTCTGGCTCGCCAGCGGCGTGGCCGGTCTGACGGGTGTGATCAGCCTCGCGGCGGTGGGCGTCGCGGGCAGCGCCGGAGCGGTTGGCCTGAACTGGAACACCGCGCAGGTCAGCAAGGACGGCGACCAGCACGGCGAGGAGGGCCGCGACTGGAACAAGGACCGGGACAAGGACCGGGACAAGGACCACGAGCGTGGGAAGGAGGTGCCCTGCGACACCGACAAGCTGATTCAGGCGATCGTCTTCGCCAACAACAAGCACGGCGGTGTGCTGGAGCTGGCCAAGGGCTGCACCTACAACCTGAGCCGCAACGACTACCAGGGCAACGGGCTCCCGGTGATCACCGAGAACATCACCCTCAAGGGTGAGCACACGACGATCGCCCGGGAAGCCACGGCCGACTACTTCCGGATCCTCAACGTCGGCAGCGGTGGACACCTCACCATCAAGGGCCTGACCATCAAGGGTGGCCAGACCCTCGAACTGTACGAGGCCGTCGAGCCGGCGGCCGTCTGGGCGTCCTACTCGGATTCCGAGGCGATCGCGGCGCAGGTGAAGGCGGGCGTTCCGCTGAACCAGGCGCTCGCCACGCGGCAGGCCAACCCGAAGGCCGGCCTCAAGGCCGCGCCCAAGGTGACGCCGAAGGCCGCGACGAAGGCGGCGCCGGGCGTCGTCACGCCGCTGGTCGAGGAGCCGGACGAGAACGACGGTGCCGGCATCCTGGTCCAGCCGGGCGGCACCGCCGAGATCATCGAGTCCGAGGTCGTCCTCAACCAGTCCGGCGGCAACGGCGGCGGCGTGGCCAACTTCGGCACCACGAAGATCTGGCACAGCACCGTCACCCGTAACACCGCCTTCTTCTTCGGCGGCGGTGTCTTCAACGCCGGCCTGCTCAAGGTCGAGGAGTCAAAGATCACCGACAACACGGCAGTCATCGGTGGTGGCGGTATCTCCAACGGTGCCGCGCGGATCTTCACCGACGACGTCGACGGCGGGACCGTCGAGTTGAAGAAGGCCGAGATCACCGACAACGAGACGCTGGGCTTCGGCGGCGGCTACCTCGACATCGAGGGCAACACCACGGCGTACGAGACCAAGTTCGTCTCGAACACCGCGATCCTCGCCGGTGGCGGCCTGGCGGCGGCGGACAGCCAGCTGAACCTGTACAACGTCTCGGTCGAGAAGAACAGCACCGCCGGTGTCGGTGGTGGTGTGGCGATCGCCTTCGACAGCGCGGTCACGTTCGAGAAGAGCAACATCAAGGACAACACCGCTGGCTTCTTCGGCGGCGGGCTCTTCAACGCCGGCAGCGTCACCACGCTGCGCGACAGCGAGGTCGTCGGCAACCGGGCCATCGGCCCGATCGGGGTCGGCGGCGGCATCTTCAACATCTTCGGCGAGGTCAACCTGTCGAGGACGAAGGTCGCCTACAACTTCTCGACCTTCGCACCGGGCGGTGTGTTCACCTTCTTCGGGCCGGTGAACGTGGACGACAAGTCCGCGATCACCGCGAACCGCCCGACGAACTGCCTGGCCATCCCGGGCGGCGCCATCGAGAACTGCTTCGCCTGAGCAGGAGCACCACGGCACGACGCACCACAAGGACCGGCCCCCTTCCGCGCGACGCGGAAGGGGGCCGGTCCCCGCTCACCTGCGGACGAACACCGCCACGCTGCGCGCCGGCACCGTGAAGGTGCCGGCCGCCCGGTCGAACGACGCCGTCCGCAACGCCGGGTCGGCCGAGTTCACCAGCACCGGGTGCAGTGCCACGTCCGCGCCCCGCAGACCGGTCACGGTCTGCTTCGCCGTCGCCGGTGTGCCGTTGAAGACCACTGTCAGCGACGTCCACTGCCCGCCCAGACCACGGGCGTCCAGCGTCATGGTCAGCACACCCGGCGTCTCCGCCTCGCCGGAGAGCGGGAACGCCACCCTCCGCTGCACCTGCTCGGCGGTGCTCAACCCGAACACCGGCGAGGACGCCCGGATGCGCAGCAGCTCGGCGTACCGGGCGTCGGTGGTGTCGATCGCCGCGCAGTCGGGCACCAGGGCCGGGTCCGCGAGCAGTGGCTTGGCGTACGGCCACTTGTCCTCGTTGTCCTGTGCCGGCGGCAGGCCGGCGCCGAACCCGTTGCCCCGCTCGCAACCCCAGCGGATCTGGTTGAACCAGTCACCGGAGTTGAACGAGTTGCGGTCCAACGACTTCGACCGCAGCCGTTCGCTGCCGGCGGTGACGAACCCGGTGCCCTGCCCCAGCGCCACGGTGCTCAGCGCCAGCACCTGCATCCGGGAACGGTCCGCCGGGCTGGTGGCCTGCGGCAGCTTGTACGCCAGCGCGTCGTACAGGATCTCGTTGTCGTGCGCATCGACGTAGGTGACCGCCTCCCCGGGCGCGGCGGTGTAGCCGGCCGGGGAGCCGTTGTAGTCCACCTGCGCCCCGGTGACCGTGCGCCCCGAGGTGTCGGTGAACCGGTAGTTCCGCAGGTTGCCCGTGAGACCCACCTTGATCAGGTCGTGGGCGTGCAGCAGGCGGGCCTTCTGCGCCGCCGCCGACCCGTTCACCGGGTCGCCGTTGGGGTCGGTGTAGAGCCCGGAGGCGAAGCCCTGCGCGCGGGGGTTGGCGTCGAACGGCCCACCGCCGCGTACGGCGTCGCGCAGCCGGTCGTTGAACGTGCCGATGCCGGTGCCGGCCATGTTGGCCTGGGTGGCCTGCACGAACCGGGCGTCGTTGGCGACCTCGCCGAAGTTCCAGCCCTCGCCGTAGAGCATGATCGCCTTGCCGTCCACCCCGTCGCGGGCGACGGTCAGCCGGTCCAGCGCCGCACGTACGGCCAGGATGTTCGCCTTCGGGTGGTGGCCCATGAGGTCGAACCGGAAGCCGTCCACCTTGTACTGCCTGGCCCAGGTGACGAGCGAGTCGACGACCAGCTTGCCCATCATCGCGTGTTCCGGAGCGGTGTTGGCGCAGCAGGTGGAGTTGGCCACCGTCCCGTCTTCGAGCAGCCGGTGGTAGTAGCCCGGCACCACCTGGTCGAGCACCGACTTGTCGTCCACGCCAGCCGCCGCGGTGTGGTTGTAGACCACGTCCATGACCACCCGCAGGCCGGCCTCGTTCACCCCGGCGACCATCCGCCGGAACTCGGTGGTCCGCGCCGCGCCGACCGGGTCGACGGCGTACCCGCCCTCCGGCACGGTGTAGTGCAGCGGGTCGTAGCCCCAGTTGTAGCCGTCGGTGTCGGCCACCGCCGCCACGCATTTCTGCTGTTCCGCGGAGTCCGGCGCGAGGGCCGCCAGGTCGCAGGCCGGCTGGCGCTGGTCGGCCCGCTTCTCGGGGATCGTGGCGAAGTCGAACGCCGGCAGCAGGTGCAGGTGCGTCACACCGGCGTCGCCCAACGCCCGCAGGTGGGTCATCCCGGCGGTCTTCGGGTCGGTGAAGGCCAGGAAGGTGCCCCGGCGCTGCGCCGGCACGGTCTCGTCGGCGATGGAGAAGTCGCGCACCGACAGTTCGGAGATCTGCGCCTTCGACGCCGGCACGGCGGCCGGCTTGCGCAGCGTGCGCCAGCCCGGCGGGGCCAGTGCCGGATCGTTCAGGTCGACCAGCTGGCTGTGCGTGGAGTCCGCGGCGAGAGCCACCGAGTAGGGGTCGGTGACCGACGCGGTGACCATCCGCTGCGCGGCCGGCTGCCACGCCTGCACCTGGTAGCGGTAGTACTTCCCCGCCCAGGCGTGGCTGCCGTGCACCGACCAGACACCGGTGCGGTCGTCGCGGCGCATCGGCACCGTCTTCGCTGCCGATGTGGGTGAGTCGAACAGTTGCAGCGCCACCGTCCGGGCGGTCGGCGCCCAGAGCGCGAGGCTCGGCGTACGACCGGCGAAGGTCGGACCGAGCGTGACCTGGGCGGCCCGGGAGTACACGTCGTCGAGCACGCCGGGGATCTGCACGCCCGTCGCGGAGAGCAGCTTCCCCTGGGCGTCGCGCTCGGTGACCAGCAGCTGCCCGCGCAGCGCCGCCGGCACCTTCGCCAGGTCACCCCGGTCGAGGGTGAAGGCCCGGTAGGACCACAGGTGCGGGAACGCCGCGCGCTGGGCCTCGGTGAGCCCGTTGCGCTGCGCCCGCAACGGCAGACTGGTGTACGTCCCGGACAGCTCGCCGTCGACGACGCTCACCCCGCCGGTGGGGGCGGCCACCAGGGCGTACACCCGACCGTCGGTGGGTGGGGTCTGCCAGGCCACCGTGGACCTGTCGATCCAGTGCGCCTTCTGCTTGCCGATGTCGGTGTCCCCGCCTGCGCTGGTCGCTGTCGACGGCAGCAGACGCCCCGGGGTGGCGGCGAGCAGCCACACCTCCCGGCCGGCGCTGGCGAAGTCGAGCCGCTGGTCGTCGGGCAGATCCTTGGTGTCGCCCTTGTGGATGATGTAGTTCAGCCCCGTGGCACCGGCCGCCAGCGGCACCCGGAACACCGCGCCGAACGCGTCGATCGACGTCGGCGCGAGCGGGGTGGCCCACTCGGTCGGTTTGGCCGCCCCGTCCCACAGGTGCAGGCCCCACCCGTCGTAGTTGCCGTCGGCCCGCCGGTAGTGGATGACCGCGGTGCCCTCCTCGACCGACGGATCCGGTTGACCGGTGGCCGCCTGCCTGCTCGGGTAGATCGCCGGGTCACCCTGCTTGAGCCAGACCTCACCGGTGGCGCTCACGTCGATGCTGCGGTCCTGGGCGACGTCCTTGGTGCCGTTCTTGTCGACCACCACGAAGCCCACCGACTTCGCGCCGGGCTTGAGCTTCACCCAGGCGAACCGGCCGTAGGAGTCCTCCCCGGCGAACGGTTGCCCCTTGGGCCACTCGGTGACGTACGCCGGGTCGATGTCGCCCCAGGCGTACAGCCCCCAGTCGTCGTACCCCCCGGCCGGGCGCTGGTAGTGCACCACCGCCCACTCCCGGGACCCGCCCTGCTCGGGCGTGCCGACGACGGCGACGGACCGCGCCGTAGCGGTGCGGCCACGGCCGTCGCGCACGACGGCGCGGTACTCGATCCGGGTGCCGCCGGCCAGGCCGTCCAGGTCGTGGTGCACGGTGTACGGCGCGTGGTCGGCGCTGCCCAGCAACGTCCACCTGCCGCCGGCGACCCGGGCCGCCACGGTGACTGTGGCGAGCGGGTCGCCTGTCACCTTCGCGGTCACGGCGGCACGGGTGGCCACCGACGCGTCCGGCGCGGGGCTGGTGATGCTGATGGTCGGCTTGCCGCTCGGCCGGGCGATGGCGGTGCCCGCGCGGTACACGGCCGCCGACAGCGGCGGCACGGTCAGGGTCAACCTGCCGTCGCCACCGGCCTGTTCCACGCCCGACCCGCCGTAGATGCCGGTGAACGTGGCGCCGGCCGACCAGGTGTCCACGGTGACAGTCTGCGCGGTCTCGGCGTTGTTCACCGCGACCACGTACTCGGTCCGGTCGGCGGGGGCGATCCGGGAGGCGGCGAACACGCCGGGACCGTCGGCGGCGTACCGGGTGACCTGGATGCCGTCGCGCAGCGCGGGGTGCGCCTGGCGCAGCCGGCCCAGCTCGGCGATCGTCCGGTACAGCGGGTGGCCGGTGTCGAACTGGTCGCTGGCGTGGGTGCGGTCGGTGCCGAGCAGGTCGTCGTCGAGATAGTCGGGCACTTTCGAGGCGAACATGTCCTGCCGGGCGTCCTTGTCCCCGCCGGGGCCGGTGAAGCCCTGCTCGTCGCCGGAGTAGACCACCGGCTGGCCACGGGTCAGGAACATCAGCTGGTGGGCGAGCTGGTCCCGCCGCAGGTGGCTGGCCGGTTCGGTGCCGCCGCCGGCGATGAACGACCCGATCCGACCCATGTCGTGGTTGCCGAGGAAGGTGGTCAGCCGGCCCGCGTCGGTGTCCCGGGCGGCGTACAGGTCGTCGCGGGCGTACACGTCGGCGAGGGCCTTCGCCGAGCCGGCGCCCGCCGTGTAGCCGCGCGCGGCCTCCTGGAACGCGAAGTCGATGGTGGCCGGCAGACCACCGCGGCGCACGTACGTCGACGTGATCTCCGGGTTGGCGCTGTACACCTCGCCGAACAGGAAGAAGTCCTTCTTGCCGGCCTTCTCGGCGGCCCGCTCGACCCCCCTGGTGAACTGCGGCCAGAAGTCCATGTTGACGTGCTTGACGGTGTCCAGCCGGAACCCGTCGACGCCTGTCGCGCCGATCCAGTCGCCGTACGCCTTCGTCATTCCCCGCACCACCTCGGGACGCTCGGTCCACAGGTCGTCGAGGCCGCCGAAGTCGCCGTACTCGCTGTTCTCACCGGAGAAGGTGGAGTCCCCCCGGTTGTGGTACATGGTCGCGTCGTTGAGCCAGGCCGGCACCTTCACGGTGGCGTCGCCGGGTTCGGGGAAGACCGGCGTGTACGGGCCGGAGTTCCTGTCGACGGTGGGGAAGTCACGGCTGCCGTCGGCGTAGTTGCGGTCCTCGAAGGCCCGCCCCTGCGCGTCGACGTACGGCGAGGCGGCCTTGTCCACGTAGGCATAGGAGTCCTCGGCGTACTTGATGACGTCGGCGGTGTGGTTGACCACGACGTCGAGGTAGACCTTGATCCCCCGCCGGTGCGCGAGCGAGACCAGCTCCTTGAGCTGCGCGTTCGTGCCGAAGTGCGGGTCGACCTGGGTGAAGTCGGTGATCCAGTAACCGTGGTAGCCGGCCGAGACGTCGTCGCCCTTGCCCTGCACCGGACGGTTCTTGAAGATCGGGGCGAGCCAGATGGCGGTGGTGCCCAGACCCTGGATGTAGGCCAGCTTGTCGATGACGCCCTTGAGGTCACCGCCGTGGTAGAAGCCCTTGTCGGTCGGGTCGAGCCCGGTGCGCAGCCGACCACCGGTCAGGCCACCGGAGTCGTTGCGCCGGTCGCCGTTGGCGAACCGGTCCGGCAGGACGAAGTAGAACTGTTCGGCACGCGCGGTGTCGTCGCCGGCGGCCAGCAACGCCTCGGCGGTGGGCTCGTTGCGCCACTGGACGGCGCCGGCCGCGGCGAGGGCGTCGGTGCCGGACGGTCGGGGGTCGGCGTCGGCGCCGAGGGGCCGCGTGGAGTCCGGCGTACCGACGAGGGTGAAGGTGAGCAGGCAGACGAGCGCGAGCAGGGCGGTACGCGGGATCGGCGGGGGTTTCATCGACGGCCTTCCTCTGGTCGTGATTGGCCGCACGCTAACCCTTGCCGAAACAATCTGCAATACCTTGCAAACAAAGTCGTAACCGAGCAAAGTCCTTGCGGAAGTGCAGCTCAGAATCCGCTGCAGCGCACTCCGTCGACTGTGCAACCCCGCGGCGTCGTGGACGCCCGCTCCAGGTGGAACCGCAACGCCACCGACCCGCCGGCCGGCACGTCCACCCCGCTGACGTACGTGAAGCTCCCGTCGGACTGACGCAGCGTCCCCTGTGGCACCCCCTCCACCCAGGCGGTCACCAGCCGCCCACCGGAGAAGTCGAACCGCACCGTCCAGCCGTGGTCCGCACCCGACGCGTTGACGATCAGCACCTCGCCGATGAAACCCCCGTCGAAGCTCTGCATCACCCGGTACCGCCCGCTCACCGCCGGCGGCCGCGGCGACGACGCCCCGGTCGACGGTCGCCCCGAGGTCGGCGCCGCCGTCGGGCCGACCGCCGGTGGCCGCGACATGGCAGGTGTGCTCGGGGGCGGCCCGCTCGCCCGCGGCGACAGCCCCGGCCGCACCGGCGCCCGCTCCGGCAGCGGCGTCGACGACTGATCCGACGGCGCGACCGGCGCCTGCGGCAACGGCAGCCCCGCCGGCGGCGGGCCGTCGTCGGAGGCGGGACTACGCCCCCGGTACGCGCCCAGGGCCACGAAGAGCAGAACCACCATCACGACGAGGCCGGCGCATGCCACGATCCACGGCGACGACGCGATGGCAGCCGGACCGTGCGACGGTCGCGGCGCGCGACGCATGCCGGACATGTACCTCCCTCAGCGGGCCGTCCGGGCAGCGTAGCGATCGACGGCCCGACTCGAAAGCGGCGACGGCCGTCACCGACGCCCGTTCAGCCGAAGCGGCAGTCGACGCCGTTGACCGTGCACCGCACCGGCCGCTGCGCCGAACCGTCCCAGGCAAGCCGCAACCGCAACGTCTGCGTGTCACCCGGATCCAGCGCCGCCCCGCCGCTCACCACGAACTCGCCGTTACCCTGCGCCGACACGGAGATCCCCGCTTCGCCGCTGACCCGCAGACCGCGCATGTCGTCCTCGAACGCCAACTCGACCCGCCAGTCCACCGACCGGGCCGACTCGTTCGTCAGCGACAGCACGGCCTCCGTCGCGTCCCAGCCGTCCGTACCGACCTGGTACCGGGCGGTCACCGCCCCGTTCGGCGGCGCCACCGCACGGGCGCTCGTCCGGGCCGGCGACGGCGAACCCGTGGTGGCCCGCGGCGACGGCGTCCGGCTGCTGCGCGACGGCCGCGGCGACGCCGTACGCCGCTCCAGCCCACCCGGGGTCGGCCCCGACGACGCCGTAGCCGGCACCGTCGGCAGGAACACCGGCGGCGCGGCCTGCGGCGCGCTCTCCCGCTCCCGCGTACGGAACGACAACAGCGCGATCACCAACAGCACCACCAGCGCGCCGATACCGAGCAGCACCACGATCCACGGCACCGACAGCAGCACACGCGCCGTCCGCGGACCTCCCGCACCGTCCGGCCCCACCGCCATCAGGTCTCCCCTCGTCCCACCGACGCGACAGCGTAGCCAGCGGCGGCCGGACCGAACACCTCGCGGGTACAGATCGGACCGACCGGCCCACCCGACGCGTAAAACGGCTCGCCCGCGTGGACGGTCCGCCAGCGGTCAGGCCGTCCGGACAACGGTGCAGATCAGCGGACCCTCACCCGACGTACGCAGCAGATAGCGGTACCGCTCCCCCGGCACCGCGTACCCCCGGCTGTCCAGGAACTCCCACTCCACCGACACCATGGTCAGCAACGCCGACACCGGCTGCACGTCCTCGATCCGAGCGTGCGCGGCGATCAGCTCCCGATCCTGGTAGTCGGGCGCGGCGCCCACGAAGGACAGCGCGACCGCAGCGAGGGAGGTGAACGAGAAGCTGTACGTGTCGGCCACCACCAACCCGGGCAGGGCGTAACAACCAGCGAGCGACGGCAGGTCGCCGGAGGTCATCGCGGCGCCGTACCTGTCGAAGAAGCCGGTCAGCGCGTCAAGATCGGTGGAGGCGTTCACGCGACAGCAATTGCCGCTCACGGGGCGGGCCAAACCTCAGCGGGGCGGAACCCGCACCTCGATCTCCGCACCCAACCGGGCGCCACCGGTCAACCCCAGATCGTCACCACTCCAGAACCGCCCCGGGTCGTACCAGTTCGGACGCTTACCGGCGGGCAGCAGGCCCATCGCCTCGTAGGTCACCGCCACCACCTCGGCGCAGTACGCCGTCTCCAACGCCCGCTCCCGCGCAGCAGCGCTGGCCGGAGCGGCAGAATCACCCCGGGTCGCCTGGGCGGCCCGCGAGACGGCTCGCAGCGCGGCCCGGCCGGGACCCGGCAGCGACGGCACCCGACCGCGCACCCACCGCCACGCCAACTGCGCGGTCGACGGGAACGGCGTGCCGTCCAACCGCGCCACGGTCCGCAGCACCGCCCGCTCCATCTCCCCGGCGGCCGGCGGGTCGAGCTGCCGCAGCCAGGCCCGCTGCCCGTACCGGTTGGCCCACACGCAGACCGCGTCCCGCAGGTCGTGCAACTGCACACCGCGCTGGTGCGTGCCCGACCACAGGTCCGGCAGCGCCCTGCCCAACTCCGCGTGCCACATCAGCGGCGGCATGTCGTCCAGCACCACAGCCATCCCGACGTGATTGACCGGGCTGTTCGTGGTGAACTGGATCGCCCGGTCCGGCACGCTGCGACCCCGGAACACCCACACGTCACCGGTGCGGGTCAACTCGACGGCCTCATCCAGGCTGATGCTCATGAGGGACTAGCCTAGGCCGATGCGGCAAGGATTGCGGTGGTGGAAGGTCCTCGGGCTCGCCGGCCTGGCCGGGGTCGCGGCGTCCGGCGTGGTGATCGCCCGGGCCGAGCGGCGCCGGCGCGCGTACACCCCGGAGGAGATCCGGCAGCGGCTGCTGGAACGGCACGCCCAGGCCAATGAGGCGACCAAACCCGCAGACCCCGCCTGACGCCCCGGGCCCGGTCAACCCTCCCACCCGCCACATTGGCCACCCACGCGATCCCGCCCGACCCATCCGGCCGGTCCGGGCGCTGGGCGGTCCGGGCGCTGGGCGGTCCGGGCGCTCAGCGGCCAATCCCGCCAGCGGTCATGATCGTGCTCGACCCTGGATTTAGTGGCCTCGCCCGCATGGTGTGGGCCCTGTTTCCTGGATCGGGCACGATCACCAGGCCGTGCGGCGTGCGGCGTGCGGCGTGCGGCGTGCGGCGTGCGGCGTGCGGCGTGCGGCGTGCGGGGATGATGATCGACTCGGGTTCCGCGATGTCGGGGTATCCCGGGCGTCCGGATACCCCGACATCGCCGAAAGCGAGTCGATCACCGCCCGGCGGGGTCGTGGGTGTCCGTTCGCCTGAGCGGTTTGGGTTATCTGTGCCGTGCCGTCCCATAGCCGGCGACACCCTGACGGCGGAATCGGTGACCCGCCGGGGTCGTTATACCTGGCACGACGCCGCGACCTTCGAGCTAGCGGCGCACCGCAGCCGCCGGGAACACCCACCCGGCCGGCACGGTTACACCCCCCGCACCGCCAAGCACCACCGCAAGTCCATGTGACAGCCGCCGGGAACACCCGCCCGGCCGGCACGGTTACACCCCCCGCACGGCCAAGCACCATCGCAAGTTGGTGTGACCGCCCGCCGGGAACACCGGCCCGGCCGGCACGGTTACACCCCCCGCACCGCCAAGCACCACCGCAGGTCGGTGTGACAGCCCGCCGGGAACACCCGCCCGGCCGGCACGGTTACACCCCCCGCACGGCCGAGCACCACCGGCCGCCCCCGGCCCCGGCACCGTGTTGGTGGAATG
>NZ_JBEZEA010000003.1:0-435 GCF_040648635.1 Micromonospora sp. NPDC049114
CCCCCCCGGCCGGGACCTTGGCCTGGCCCGAGCGCATGATCCACTCGATATCGCCGATGTGGCGGTGTCCGAGGCGCTCGAATACCGCCGCATCGGCGAAATGGAGTCGATCATGCCGGCGCACCCCGGTGTACGTGCCGCTTCACCCAACACGGCGGACAAAAAGGGTGAATGCTCGCGGCTCGCGCCGCTTCCGGGGGCCTTGACCGGGGAGAACGACTTGATCAACTCGGCATCCAGGAAGTCGGCCTGTCCCGGCACCCACGACACCCCGACTTCCGGAAACCCGAGTCGATCAAGGAGGGCCACCGCCCAGCACAGGCCACGAACCGGCCGCGCCAGCCCCCGAAGGCACCGACGGCGACCATCGCGGGCTGGGGGCGACCGTGCCCGGCGCAGGGATCAAGCCTGACCGCCCGGAGCCGGGATAGGTCG
>NZ_JBEZEA010000003.1:445-445365 GCF_040648635.1 Micromonospora sp. NPDC049114
CCTCGCGGGGGGGGGGGCCCCCGGGCCCGCCCCTTGGTCTCCCCCCTCCCCGCCCGGAGCCGGGCACGGTCGCCCCCAGCCCACAACCGCAACCACCGGCAAGCCCGAGCCCGGTCGCCCCAGCCCACAACCGCAACCACCGGCAAGCCCAGGCCCGGTCACCCCCAGCCCCAACCGCAACCACCAGCCGGCCCCTCAGGCCTGCCAAACCCGCCAAACCACCGAGCCACGAACGCCAGCCGAAGGCCCCGCACACCCGTCGGTCGCAGCCGGTTCAATCGCCCGTCCCCGGGTAGCAGTCAGGCAGGACCGACGGAGGGCAGCCAGACATGAAGGCGTTGACCTGGCAGGGCAAGCGGGACGTACGGGTCGAGGAGGTGCCGGATCCCCGGATCGAGGAGCCGACCGACGCGATCGTGAAGATCACGTCCACGGCGATCTGCGGCTCGGACCTGCACCTGTACGAGGTGCTGGGGCCGTACCTGAAGCCCGGTGACGTCCTGGGTCACGAGCCGATGGGCATCGTCGAGGAGGTCGGGTCGGAAGTGACCGGGCTCAAGCCCGGCGACCGGGTGGTGGTGCCGTTCAACATCTCGTGCGGCAGCTGCTGGATGTGCCGCCGCCAGCTCTACGCCCAGTGTGAGACGACCCAGGTGACCAGTGCGGGCAAGGGCGCGGCGCTGTTCGGCTACACCTCCCTCTACGGTTCGGTGCCCGGCGGTCAGGCCGAGTACCTGCGCGTACCCCAGGCCCACTTCGGACCGATCAAGATCCCGCAGACCGGCGCGGACGAGCGCTACCTCTACCTCTCGGACATCCTGCCGACCGCCTGGCAGGCCGTGAAGTACGCCGACACCCCGCCCGGCGGCACCCTTGCCGTGTTCGGGCTGGGCCCGGTCGGCCAGTTCTGCGCCCGGATCGGCCGTCACCTCGGCGCCGGCCGCGTCATCGGACTGGACCTGGTGCCCGAGCGGCTGGAACTGGCCCGCCGGCACGGCATCGAGGTCCTCGACGTCCGCGAGTTGTCCGACGTGCCGGGCGCGCTGATCGACCTGGTCGACGGGCGCGGGCCGGACGCCGTCATCGACGCCGTCGGCATGGAGGCGCACGGTTCGCCGGTCGGCAAACTGGCCCACGCGGCCGTCGGGCTGCTGCCGGACAAGCTCGCCCAGACGATGACCGACCGGGTCGGCATCGACCGGCTGAGCGTCCTGCACGCCGCACTCAAGGGGGTCCGTCGCGGTGGCACCGTGTCCCTCTCCGGCGTCTACGGCGGTGAGGCCGACCCGATGCCGATGATGGAGATGTTCGACCGGGGCATCCAGCTGCGGATGGGGCAGTGCCACGTGCGCCGGTGGACCGACGAGATCCTGCCGCTGCTCTCCGGCGATGACGACCCCCTGGGTGTCGAGGACCTGCGCACGCACCGGCTGCCGCTGAGCGAGGCGCCGCGGGCGTACGAGATGTTCCAGAAGAAGGAGGACGGCTGCATCAAGGTCGTGCTGGCTCCGTGAGTCGGGTGGTGGTGGTCGCGGGCGCGACCAGCGGGATCGGCCGGGCGACGGCCCGGGCGTTCGCCGAGCGCGGCGACCGCCTGGTGCTCGCGGCCCGCGCCCCGCAGACCCTCGCCGAGGTACGCGAGGAGTGCGCGGACGTCGAGGTCCTGACCGTGGCGACGGACGTCACCGAGCCGGGCGCGCTGGAGGCGCTGGCGGATGCGGCGATCGAGCGGTTCGGCCGCATCGACGTGTGGGTGCACACCGCGGCGGTGATGGCCTACGGGCGCTTCGACGAGCTGCCGGAGCGGGTCTTCGAGCAGGTGGTGCGGACCGATCTGCTGGCCGCCGCGGGTGCGGCCCGGGTGGCGCTGCGGCACTTCCGGGCCACCGGCGCCGGCACCCTGATCCTCACCGGGTCGGTGCTGGGGCACATCACCGCTCCGTACATGAGCGCCTACGTGACGAGCAAGTGGGGGTTGCAGGGGTTGGCCCGGACGGTCCAGCAGGAGCTGCGGGACAGCCCGGACATCCACCTCTGCCTGGTCAACCCGGGCAGTGTGGACACCCCGGTGTACCAGCAGGCGGCCAACTACCTCGGTCGGGTCGGCCGGCCCCCGCCGCCGGTCGCCGGGCCGCAGCGGGTGGCCCGGGCCATTGTCGACTGTGTGGACCGGCCGCGTCGGGAGGTGTCGGTGGGCCGGCTGAACGTGGTGCTGCGGGCCGGTTTCACGGTGCTGCCGGGCGTCTACGACGTCCTCGTCGGGCCGTTGATGCGCCTGGCCGGCCTGAGCGGGCGGCCGGTCCCGGCGCACGACGGGACGGTCTTCGCCCCGAACCCGGCCGGCGAGTCGGTCCGCGGCGGCCACCTGCCCGACCTGCGGCAGTTCGCCCGCGCCGTGTCCGGGCCGGCCGCGCAGCTGCGCGGGGCGGCCGCCGGCGCGGTCGATGCCGTGCTGCGCCGACGCCACGGCTGAGGTGTTCGGGACTGTTCGGGACTTCTCTGGGGGCATCGTGCATCGATCAACTCGCCTAGGGTGGTGGGCCGGCAAGCGCTCCGGCGCCCCACGACGGGAGAGACGATTGACCATCCGACTGAACCGCAGGACGGCACTCGGACTGGGCACGGTGGCCACCGCCGGTACGGTGCTCGGCGCGGCCGCCCCGGCCAGCGCCGCTGAGAGCACCGAGGCGGCACCGACCACCCCTGCCCGGGCCGCCAACCGGGTCGCCGCCGCCTTCACCAGGTACAGCACCGAGGCCGGTGGCAACTGGCAGGCGTACGTCAGCGTGGCCGACCCGGCGGGCCCGCCGGTCGTCGCGGTGGCGGCGGACGCGGACCGGCGGATCGAGGCGTACAGCGTCAACAAGATCGCGGTGGCCACGGCGGTGTTGGACAAGGTGGACCGGGGGCTGCTGGCGCTGGACCAGCGGGTCGACGTCACCGCGTCGATCGTGGTGCCGGGTGGCGATGGCATCTTCAGCCTCGACGGCGCGTACCCCAGCAGCGTGACCCTCGGGCACGTGCTGGCCAATCTGCTGACCGTCTCCGACGACACGGCGGTACGGCTGTGCGGGCTGGTAGCTCCCGCCGCCGAGATCAACTCGATTCTGGTCGGTAAGGGCTTCCCGAACACCCAGGTCGAGCCGGTGGCCAACCCGAACCGGTTCTTCCTCGGCACCAGCACCCCCCGGGAGACCCACGACCTGCTGCGCGCCCTGGTCGCCGGCACGCTGCTGTCGCCGGCCTCGACCGCGCACCTGCTCGGGTTGCTGCGCGCCCCGGTGGCCTTCACCGACGGCATCCGGCGCACCATGTCGTCGGACGAGCGGGCCCGCATCGCCACCAAGGCGGGCTGGTTCGCCGACGCCCGGCACGAGGCCGGGGTGATCTTCGACCGGGCCGGCGCGGCGGTGCTGACCTACGCGCTCTTCGCCGACGGGCAGGCCGACCCGGACAACTTCGGCGCGACCCACCCGGCGGTGCAGGCCCGGGCCGCCATGGGTCCGAAGTTCCTGGCGGCGGTGGACCGTCTCGGCGGCACCGGCACCGTCTTCCGGACGACCGCCCGCCGACCCAGCAACGGCGGCTGATCCCGCTGCCGGGTCGGTCGTCGGGTGACGACCGGCCCGGTGCGGGCCACCGCCGGGGCGGGAACGGCCGGGGGGAACTACCGTGTAGTGCGGGACACGGCGGAGGGACGGCGATGGCGCCAGCGGAACGCACGGACGGGCAACTGTCGCTCGGGCGACTGATGCGGGGAACGGCAGGGCTGGCCGCGCTCGCCGGCCTGGCCTGGGTGGCCCGGGACGTGCCCGCGGCCCTCGGCGGCCGGCTCGCCGGCGCCCGCGCCGAACGGGCGGCCCGCTCGCCCCAGTTTCGCGACGGCACCTTCCACAACCAGGCCGACACCCGCACGATGGTCGCCGCAGAGCCGGGTCGCAACCTGCTCCGGGAGCTGATCTTCGGCAAGCAGAAACGGCGGCCCACCGCGCCCGTGCCACTGCTGCGCCCCAGCGCGCCGCAGGCCGCCGACACCGCCGACGAGCTCAACATCATCTGGTACGGCCACGCTTCGGCGCTGATCGAGATCGAGGGTCGGCGGGTCCTGCTCGACCCGGTCTGGAGTGACCGCTGCTCGCCGTCCGGGCTTGTCGGCCCGCGCCGGCTGCACGAGCCGCCGGTACGCCTGGACGAACTCCCCCCGCTGGACGCGATCCTGATCTCCCACGACCACTACGACCACCTGGACCTGCCAACCGTGCGGGCGCTGGTCGCCGGGCAGTCGGCACCGTTCGTGGTGCCCCTCGGGGTGGGCGCCCACCTGGACCGGTGGGGTGTGCCCGCCGAGCGGATCATCGAGCTGGACTGGTCCGAGTCGCACCGGGTCGACGGGTTGGAGATCACCGCGACCGCCGCCCAGCACTTCTCCGGCCGAGGGCTGCGCCGCGACGGCACCCTCTGGAGTTCGTGGGTGGTCGCCGGGGCCCGACGCAAGGTCTTCTACACCGGTGACTCCGGCTACTTCGCCGGGTACGCGGCGATCGGCGCCGAGCACGGGCCGTTCGACGTGACGCTGATGCAGATCGGCGCGTACGACCGGGCGTGGCCGACCATCCACATGTTCCCGGAGGAGGCGGTCGACGCCCACCTGGACCTGCGCGGCGGCCTGTTCATCCCGGTGCACTGGGCGACGTTCAACCTGGCCCTGCACGACTGGTCCGAGCCGGTGAACCGGCTGTGGGCCGAGGCGAAGGCCCGCGACGTACGACTGGCCGTGCCCCGCCCCGGCGAGCGGGTGGTCGTCGACGACCCGCCCGCCGTCGACGGGTGGTGGCAGTCGGTCGCTTGAGGCGTCGGGTCAGAGCACGAAGGCGTCGGTCCAGAGCGCGCCGGAGCGGCCGGAGAGCGCGTCCAGCATCGCGACCGCCTGACCGTCGGTGAGCTGCGCGACGAAGTCCACGATGGCGCGGCCCCGGGCGCGGCCGATCCGGTCCGGCGTACGCGGGTGCAGCTCCGCCTCGGCCAGCTCGACCAGGTCGTGCAGCCGGCGGGGCAGTCGGGACTCCTCCTCCGGGTCGAGCAGCCACTCCCACAGCGCCTCCACCAGGGTGCCCAGCAGCCGGGCCTGACCACGCTGGTGCAGGGCCAGATCAGGGCGGGCCAGCACGAACCGGTGGTGGACGAACTTGAGCACCTGCACCTCGTGCCACTGCGCGCAGCCGAGCAGCACGTACCCGGAGCGCACCGACGGCTGGTCGGTCACCGTGATCGCCTCGACGAAGCGGGTCGACCAACGGGCGGAGAACCGCGACACGTACTGCTCCGCCTCGATCGAGCCGTCGAACGGCATCGCCAGCAGCCCGTCCACCAACTCCTCGCGGACGTGCTCGACCGCGGCGGCGAACGCCTCGTCGTCGGCGATCCACGCGTCCTTACGGTGCAGTTGGCGGCGCAGGCGTTCGATGGCGGCGCCGGGCCGCCGGGCGGCGGTGGCCAGCGCGGCATCGGTGATCGCCCGGAAGTGCCCGCTCTCGCGCTGCCAGGCCATCAGCTCGGCGGAGACCGACCCCTGCTGGAGCACACCGACCCGGTAGAAGTCCTCCACGTCGTGGATGGCGTACGCGATGTCGTCGGCGGTGTCCATCACCGACGCCTCCACGGTCTGCTGCCAGTCCGGGATGCGGCCGACGAACGGCTCCCGCGCCTGCCGCAGGTCGTCCAGCTCGGTCCGGTACGCCCCGAACTTCAACGAGCCGCTCTCCGGGTCGTCCGGGGGCGGGGTGGCGCCGCGGGGCGGCGGGTCCAGCAGGCGTGGGTGCGGGTCGGGGTAGTCCAGCCGCGTCCACGGGTACTTCAGCATCGCCGCACGGACCGCGGCGGTCAGGTCCAGCCCGGTGGTGGCCGCGCCCCCGATCTCGGTGCTGGTGACGATCCGGTACGACTGGGCGTTGCCCTCGAAGCCGTCGGCGAGGCCGAGACGCTGGCGGGCCAGCCGGTCGAGCACCCGCTCCCCCAGGTGCCCGAACGGTGGGTGGCCGAGGTCGTGGGCGAGCGCCGCGGCCTCCACCACGTCGGGGTCGCAGCCGCCGAGCTTGTCCAGCAGGCCGCGCCACCTGTCGTCGGCCGTCAGGCGCTCGGCGATCGCCCGGGCCACCTGAGCGACCTTCAGGCTGTGCGTGAGCCGGTTGTGCACCAGCAACCCGGAGCCGACCGGGCTGATCACCTGGGTGACCCCGCCGAGGCGGGCGAAGAACGGCGAACCGACGATCCGGTCCCGGTCGGCGCGGAACGGGTTGGCCGTGAGGTCGCCGAGGGCCCGGGCGCTGCCGCCGAAGAGCCGCCGGGTGCGCGACTCCGCAGGTGATTCCATGATCGCCACGCTAGCGCAGGCCCGGCGGGGCCGTCGCCGGTCACCCCGGCCGGGCGCGGCGGTTCGGTCTGCCGCCTCGGCCGGGCGCGGCGACAGCGCCCCGGGCCGCCCGGCAGAATGCAGGCGGTACCCACTCCCGAAGGCGGATCGAGATCGTGACCCAGTCTGTTCATCAGCGGATCGCCGACGAGCTCGGCGTGGCCGAGCGTCAGGTGCGGGCGGCCGTGGAGCTGCTCGACGGCGGCGCCACCGTGCCGTTCATCGCCCGCTACCGCAAGGAGGCCACCGGCCTGCTCGACGACACCCAGCTGCGCACCCTGGAGGAGCGGCTGCGCTACCTGCGGGAGCTGGACGAGCGGCGGGCCGCCGTGCTGGAGTCGATCCGCGGCCAGGGCAAGCTGGACGAGGCCCTGGAAGCGCAGATCATGGCCGCCGACTCGAAGTCGCGGCTGGAGGACATCTACCTGCCGTACAAGCCGAAGCGGCGGACCCGGGCGCAGATCGCCCGCGAGGCCGGGCTCGCGCCGCTGGCCGAGACGCTGCTGGCCGACCCCAGCCAGGACCCGAAGGCCACCGCCGCCGGGTTCGTCGACGCGGAGAAGGGCGTCGCGGACGCCGCCGCCGCGCTGGAGGGCGCGCGGGCGATCCTCATCGAGACCTTCGCCGAGGACGCCGACCTGATCGGCACGCTGCGCGAGCAGATGTGGTCGCGGGGCCGTCTGGTGTCGCGGGTACGCGACGGTCAGGAGACGGCCGGCGCCAAGTTCTCCGACTACTTCGACTTCTCCGAGCCGTACCCGAAGCTGCCCTCGCACCGGATCCTGGCGATGTTCCGGGGCGAGAAGGAGGGCGTGCTCGACCTGACCATGGACCCGGAGGAGGCCGGCGAGGCGGACGCCGTGCCGACCGGCCCGAGCCGGTACGAGGCGGTGATCGCCGGCCGGTTCGGCGTGTCCGACGCGGGCCGCCCGGCCGACCGCTGGCTGGCCGACACGGTCCGCTGGGCGTGGCGTACCCGGATCCTCATCCACCTCGGGGCCGACCTGCGGATGCGGCTGTGGCAGGCGGCCGAGGAGGAGGCCGTACGGGTCTTCGCCACCAACCTGCGTGACCTGCTGCTGGCCGCGCCGGCCGGCACCCGAGCGACGATGGGCCTGGACCCGGGCCTGCGTACCGGGGTGAAGGTGGCCGTGGTGGACGCCACCGGCAAGGTCCTCGCCACCGACACCATCTATCCGCACGAGCCACGTCGACAGTGGGACGCGTCGATCGAAACCCTCGCCCGGCTGGCCGGGGCGCACGGGGTGGAGCTGATCGCGATCGGCAACGGCACCGCCTCCCGGGAGACGGACAAGCTCGCCGGGGAGCTGATCGCCCGGCACCCGCAGCTCAACCTGACCAAGGTGATGGTCTCCGAGGCCGGCGCGTCGGTCTACTCCGCCTCCGCGTACGCCTCGCAGGAGCTGCCCGGGATGGACGTGTCGCTGCGCGGCGCGGTCTCCATCGCCCGCCGCCTCCAGGACCCGCTCGCCGAGCTGGTCAAGATCGATCCACGGTCGATCGGTGTCGGCCAGTACCAGCACGACCTGTCCGAGGTGAAGCTGTCCCGGTCGCTGGACGCGGTCGTGGAGGACTGCGTGAACGCGGTCGGGGTGGACGTCAACACCGCCTCGGCACCGCTGCTGACCCGGGTCTCCGGGATCGGGGCCGGGCTGGCGGAGAACATCGTGCTGCACCGGGACGCCAACGGGCCGTTCCGGTCGCGGACCGAGCTGAAGAAGGTCGCCCGGCTCGGGCCGAAGGCGTTCGAGCAGTGCGCCGGCTTCCTGCGCATCCCCGACGGCGACGACCCGCTGGACTCCTCCAGCGTGCACCCCGAGGCCTACCCCGTGGTGCGGCGCATCCTCGCCAGCACCGGTCAGGACCTGCGCTCGGTGATCGGCAAGAGCGCGATCCTGCGCGGGCTGCGGGCCACCGACTTCGTCGACGACCGGTTCGGCCTGCCCACCGTCACCGACATCCTCGCCGAGTTGGAGAAGCCCGGCCGCGACCCGCGACCGGAGTTCCGCACCGCCACCTTCGTCGAGGGGGTGGAGAAGATCAGTGACCTGACGCCCGGCATGGTCCTGGAGGGCGTGGTGACCAACGTGGCCGCGTTCGGCGCGTTCGTCGATGTCGGGGTCCACCAGGACGGCCTGGTGCACGTGTCGGCGATGTCCCGGACGTTCGTCAAGGACCCCCGCGAGGTGGTCAAGTCCGGCGACGTGGTCAAGGTGCGGGTGCTCGACGTGGACGTACCCCGTAAGCGCATCTCGTTGACCCTGCGCCTGGAGGACGATCCCGCCGCCACCGGTGGTGGTCGGACGAGTCAGGAGGGGCGCGGCGGCCCGGCGCAGCGCGGTCCGCAGGGTGCGCGCGGCGGGCAGGACGGTCGTGGCGGGTCCGGTGGCGGCGCCGGCGGTCGCGGCGGGTCTGACGGTCGCGGCGCGTCCGGCGGTCGCGGCGGGCAGGGCGCACGGGGCGGGCAGCAGCGGCAGGGCGCTCCGGCACCGGCGAACGACGCGATGGCGGAGGCTCTGCGCCGCGCTGGATTGGCCTGATCAGCGCGATCGGTCAGCCGCCGTGCGGAGGCGCCCGGGATGCCCCGCAGGGGCGGTCATCCTCGGCGCCTCCCAGGCCACCACCCCGCATTGACCGACCCGCCGGACCATTGGCGGGCCCTGTCGAGCTGCCCCATGGGTGGGGCGGGGCGAGCGAGCCCCACCCATGGGTGGGGCCGAGCTGTCCCGCCCGTGGGTCGGGCGAGCGGGCCCCAAGCGTGGACCGGGTGGGTCGGGGGCGAGCGGCCCGTGGGTGGGGCAGGCCAGCCATCGACACGCCCTTAACGCCCGCCCACGAGCCCGGGCCCAGCCGCACGCACGACTTCCCGATTTCGGTGTAGATCTTGGACAGTTTCCGTTCGACGCGAACGGAAACTGTCCAAGATCTGGAGTTGTCGGCCTCGTCACCCGGCCCTGCCCCAGATCTGGGGCAGCTCGACAGGGGACGCTGGGGAAGGTTGGGTGCCGAGCGCGCCAGCCGTGACCGTGTCAGTCGGCCGCGGGGGCGAGCGAGCGACGGGGCGAGCGGGCGGCGGGCGGTGAGCGAGCGCACGGCGGGGCGAACGGCAAGCGAGCGCACGGCCGGGCGAACGGCGAGCCGACCGCGAGCGGGCGACGGGCGGCTAGGCAAGCGGGGGGGCGGGCGGGGCGAGCAGAGCGGGCGGAGCGAGCAGGGCGGGGCGGGCGGGCGGGGCGAGCAGGGCGGGGCGAGCAGGGCAGGGCGGGGCGAGCAGGGCGGGGCGGGGCAGGGCGGGGCGGGGCAGGGCGGGGCGGGGCGGGGCGAGCAGGGCAGGGCGGCGGGCGGAAACGGGTCGCGTGTCCGTGGCGGTCTGGGTGATGATCTCGCGGTGCGGATGCATGCCGACCAGATGGACGTGAGCGCGGACGTTGTTGCCGCGCTGGTGGCCGAACAGTTTCCGCGTTGGCGGGGGCTGCCGGTGCGGCCCCTCCGTTCGGCCGGCACCGTGAACGCCCTGTTCCGGCTCGGTACCGAATTCGTGCTGCGGTTTCCGCTGCGGCCCTCTGCCGACCCCGCGCTGCGCGACGAGCTGCGGCGGGAGCAGGAACACGCCGTGCTACTCGCCGCGCACCTGCCGATCGCGGTGCCCGAACCGCTCGGCCTCGGTGCGCCGGGCGACGGCTACCCCGGGTCGTGGACGGCGTACCGGTTCATCCCGGGGGAGACGGCCCGGGCCGACCGGATCGACGACCCGGACGTCTTCGCCCGTGACCTGGCCGCCGTCGTGGTCGCCCTGCACGGCATCGACACCGGCGGACGGTCGTGGCCGGGGTTCGGCCGGGGTGGGCCTCTGGCGGACCAGGATGCCGGCGTACGGGCCGCCCTCGCCGTCAGCGGTGAACTCACCGACACCGGCGCGCTCGCCGAGGTGTGGGACCGGTGCCGGAGCGCGCGCCGGAACGATCCGGCCGACGTGTGGATCCACGCCGACCTGATGCCGGGCAACCTGCTCGTCCGCGACGGGCGGCTGGTCGCGGTCATCGACCTGGAGTCGGTCACGGTCGGCGACCCCGCGGTGGATCTGATGCCGGCGTGGAACCTGTTGGACCCCGGGCCACGGGAGACGTACCGGCGGGCGTTGGGTGTGGACGACGCCACCTGGGAGCGGGGGCGCGGCTGGGCTCTGGAGCAGGCGATCAACGCGCTGCCGTACTACGTCGACACCAACCCCGTGATGGCCGGCATCGCCCGGCACACCCTGCGGGCCGTGCTCGACTGAGTCGGGGCGTACCGTCGGCTCGTGGGTGAGGACGACGGCCGCGAGTGGCGGGAGCGGCAGCAGCGCGCGGTGCGGGCGCACGCCGACGCGGACGCGCGGCGGCGGGCCGCCGAACAGGCGCAGGCCGCGGAGCTGGTGGCCTGGTTCGTGGCCGAGGCCACCCGGCGCGGGCTGCCGACCACGCGCCTGGTCGCCCGGGGGTACGACGGGCGCGGGCGCTACCGGACCGGGCTGACCGGCTGGTACGTCGACCGGGCCGAGACGCGGGCGGTGGACGTGGCCGGGCGGTTCCACCTGCTGACCGTGCCGGGTGGCCTGCGGGCCCGGCTCCTCGGCGTCGACCCGCAGCCCAGCCCGCCGCCGCTGGTGGTGGGGGCGGGTGGCCGCGACGGCGAGTCGATCCCGCTGCGGACCCTGCTCAACCGGCGGCTGAGCGACGGGACCGACGAGCCAGGTTCCACCACCAGAGCTGCTGCACCACGAGCGTGAGCAGCCCGGCCACGACGATCGCGCACACGTTGATCACCAACTGGAGGGCCGAGCCGCCGGCCTCGTCCCACACTCCGTAGGCGGCGGCGACCGCCACGTTCGCCGCGGCCGGGACCGTCGTCACCGAGATCAGTACCCCGACGAGGCTGCCCGACTTCTTCGAGGTCAACGAGAGCATGCCGGCCACGCCGGCGAGCAGGCCGACGACCCAGGACAGCGCGTCCGGTCGCCAGATGAAGTCGGTGAGCGGCCGGTCGGCGAGCAGCATCTCCTTGCTGACCAGCCCGGCGGCGGTCAGGGCCCAGGTGCTCAGCACGGTCGCCACCATGGCCGCCAGGAAGCCGACCGTCAGGGCCTGCACCGACCGGCCGATCACGCCGAGGCGGCGGCGCAGCAGCGCCACGCAGAGCGCGGCGAGCGGGCCGAACTCGGGGCCGACCACCATCGCGCCCACGATGAGGATCGGCTGGTCCAGCAGTACGCCGATGCCGGCGATCATCGTCGCCACGATGATCAGCACCAGGTAGGTGCCGGACAGCTCGGTCTGCTCGCCGGTCTTGGCGGCGATCTCGTCCCAGACCACCGCGTCGGCGCCACTGCCGGGCGCCTCCTCGGCCGCCCGGTCGGCCGCCGCCGAGATGGTCAGCTCGACATCGTCGGCGGCGATCCCTCCGCGCGCCTCCACACCGAGGCGCTGAAGGCCCTGGAGCACGTTGTCGGCGCTCTCCCGGACCACGTCGCACTGGATGAGGTCGCCGCGGGGCTGCCGGGCGACACCGGGCAGCACCACCAGGTGGGTCACGCCGGGGTCGGCGGCCAGCAGGTCGGCCACCGCCTCCGACTGGTCCTTCGGAGCGATCACCCTCAGATGCAGCACCCACAGGCTCCCTTCGCGCGTTGAGCCCACCGGTGGGCGCGGCTCGCAGCACTGTAGCCGCCGCTGACGGGGGCTCGACGCGAAGAGTCTTCCGGGACGGACACCCCCACGGCGGGTGGTATATCCCGGAACCGGCCTCGAAAGGCCAAAACGCATGTATGGGAGCTGTGCTGGTGGTACAACCGGTTTGTCAGTTTGGCCCGGCGACGGCGGGAGTCATCCGAGCATGAGCAAGGTCTACCTCTCCCCGCCCGACGTCGGTCAGCTTGAGGAGTCGTACGCGCTTGCCGCCATCCGCTCCGGCTGGGTGGCGCCGCTGGGTCCCGATGTCGACGCCTTCGAGGCCGAGCTGGCCGAGCGGATCGGGACGTCGTACGCCGTTGCCACCAGCTCCGGCACTGCCGCCCTGCACCTGGCGCTGCTGGCGGTCGGCGCCGGCCCCGGGCAGGTGGTCGTCATGCCGACCCTGACCTTCGCGGCCACCGCCAACGCCGCCGTCTACACCGGCGCCGAGCCGATCTTCGTGGACTGCGATCCGATGACCGGCAACATCGACGTGGACCTGCTCGAGTCGCTGCTCGACCGGCTCGACGCCGAGGGGCGGCGGGTCGCGGCGGTCGTGCCGGTGGACATGTTCGGCGTCTGCGCCGACTACGACCGCCTGCTTCCGGTGTGCGCCCGTGCCGGCCATCCGGTCATCGAGGACGCCGCCGAGGCGCTCGGCGCCACCCGCTCCGGCCGGGCCGCCGGGTCGTTCGGCCGCGCCGGGGTGCTGTCCTTCAACGGCAACAAGATCATGACCACGTCGGGCGGCGGCATGCTGCTCACCGACGACGCCGAGCTCGCGGCCCGCGCCCGGTACCTGGCGACCCAGGCACGACAGCCCGTCGCGCACTACGAACACACCGACATCGGCTACAACTACCGGCTGAGCAACGTGCTGGCGGCGATCGGGAGGGCGCAGCTGTCCCGGTTGGACGGCATGATCCGCCGCCGCCACGAGCTGCGCGACAGGTACGCCAAGCTGTTCGCCTCGGTGCCGGGGGTTCGGCTGCTCGGCGACGGAGATCCCGGCGCCAACTGCTGGCTGACCACCATCGTGGTGGAGCCGGAGATCTCCGGGTGGTGGCCCGGGGAACTGGCCGCGCACCTCGCCGCCCAGGACATCGAGACGCGTCCGGTGTGGAAGCCGATGCACCTGCAACCCGTGCACGCCGGGGCGGAGGCGGTGCTCACCGGCGCTGCCGAACGGCTCTTCGCCACCGGCCTCACCCTGCCCAGCGGCTCGGCGATGGCCGAACACGAAGGCGAGCGGGTCCGCCGGGCCATCGACGAGTTCCTGGGCCGCCGGTGACCGACGGATTCGCGGTGACCGGTCCCGGCGCCCCGGCCGCCCTGCTGGACGCCTCCTGCCCCGACGTGTACTTCACCGCCGGCTACGGCCGGGCAGCCGCCGAGACCGAATCGGGCAGCTGGCAGACCATCCACGAGTACGACCGACTCATGCTGCCCCACGTACTGCGGTCGGTGAACGACACCGACGCCGACGCCGCGAGCCCGTACGGCTACTCGGGTCTGCACGTCGACGCCGGCTGCACCCCCGCGGACCTGGCCCGCTTCTGGTCCCGTGCGGTCGCCCACTGGCGGGACGCCGGCGTCGTCACGCTCTTCCTGCGCTTCTCGCCGCTGGATCCCGCCTCGGTCGAGGCGGTCCGGGGGCTCGCGTCCGTCGAGTTGACCCGCCGAGCCGACACCGTCACCGTCGACGTGTCGCCGGGGCCGGACGAGGTGTGGGACGGGATGGAGGGCCGATCCCGCACCGCCATCCGCAAGGCCCGCAAGAGTGGTCTGACCGGCACCGTCCGTCCCGCCCGCCAGGAGGACCTGCTTCCCGGTACGCCCTTTCGCCGGCTCTACGAGTCGACAATGATCCGGCTGGGCAGCCAGCCCTGGTACCTGTTCCCGGACCGCTACTACCGCCACCTTGCCGCCGGGCTGGACAAGGCGCTGTCCATCGTGGAGGTACGCGACGCGGACGCCGCCGTGGTGGCGGCCGCCCTCGTGCTGCGGCACCGGGACCGGGCCCACTACCACCTGGCCGGGTCCGACCCGCTCGCCGCGCGCGCCGGCGCCAACAACCTGCTGGTCTGGAGCATCCTGGAGTGGGCTGCGGAACACGGGTGCCGGCTGGTCCACCTGGGCGGCGGCGTTCGAGCCGACGACGGGCTCTTCCAGTTCAAGCGCTCCTTCGGCGGCGCCCGCACCCCGTTCTGGACGGGCTCCGCTGTCATCGTCCCGGCCCGCTACCGGGAGCTGGTCGCCGCGCGGGCCCGACGGCTGGGCCGTACGACCGAGGACCTGGAGTCCAGCGGCTACTTCCCGGCGTACCGGGCGGGTGTCGCATGAACACGGCGACCCTCGACACGCAACGTCGGATCAAACGGCTCATCGACGTCGTGGTGAGCCTGACCATCCTGGTCGTGCTCTCTCCGGTGCTGGCCCTGGCCGCGATCCTGATCCGCCGGCAGCTGGGCGCCCCGGTCCTGTTCCGCCAGCAACGGACCGGCCGGGCGGGCCGCCCGTTCACCGTCTACAAGCTGCGCACGATGACCGACGAGCGCGACGCGCACGGCATGCTCCTGCCGGACGGGCAACGGTGCAAGGGCATCGGTCTGCTGCTGCGGCGGGCGAGCATCGACGAGCTGCCCCAGCTGGTGAACGTGCTCAAGGGCGAGCTCAGCCTGGTCGGGCCGCGCCCGCTGCTGCCCCGGTACGACCCGTTCTACACCGAACGGGAACGGCTGCGCTTCGAGGTGCCCCCGGGGATCACCGGGCTGGCGCAGATCCACGGGCGCAACGGGCTGGCCTGGAACGAGCGTCTCGAACTGGACGTCGTCTACGTCACGAACTGGTCGCTCGGGCTGGAGCTGCGGATCATCGCCCGCACCGTCCGCGCGGTCCTGAGCGGCGCCGGCGTCGCGACGGACCCGTCGGCGCAGATGCTGGACCTCGACCGGGAGCGGATGCTGACGTGACAGTCCTGGTGCCGCGGACCGGCATCGCCACCGTCGACGAACCGACCGATCCGCACCTCGACGGGATCGTGGAGCTGCTCCGCCAGTCCATACCCTCCGGGTGCGCGGGTCTGACGCCGTACCACGCAACCGACTTCGCCGCCTTCCTCGGCGCGGCCGTCGCCCCGCCCAGCGATCTCCGTACGGTCGTGCTGCGCTGTGTCCGCGACGCCTCCCGGGTACGTGCCGTCGCCGACTGGCGGGTGCTGGGGCGGCGACTCTTCCTCAACGGCATAGCTGTCGCCGCCGGGCAGCGGGGACGCGGGTGGGGCGGGCTGCTGCTCGACGACGGGTACGACCTGGCACGCCACCTCGGGTGCGCCGACCTCGCGCTGGACGTGTCGTTGGGAAACCCACGGGCGCGGCGCCTCTACGAGCGACGCGGCTTCACCGACGAGTCGTACGCACAGTGGACCGAGGTGCGACTCGATGGAGTCGCACCCGATCCCACCGTCCGCCTGCTCGACTGGCCGTCGTTCGCGGCGCACCACTCGGCGTACGGCTTCGGCGATCTTCGGATCGGGTGGGCGACCGGCACGACGAGCGTCCGTGTCGTCGGCGCGTCCCTGCGTCTCGCCGCGGACGCGCCCGGCCCGGGTCTCGCCGCCGCCCTGGCGGAGGTCGTGCCGACCAGCCGCTGCTATCGGATCAGCTCGACCCGCAAAGCCGAGGCCGGGACGGCCGACGGGTTCGCTCATTTTGCCCGGATGTCGCGTCCGGTCGAGCTGCGGGGCTGAGAGCTCCGGAGCTGAGCACAGCGCCCGGCGAGGCAGTACGCGAAAAAGACAACTGATCAATAAATAGGAGGTATCACTACACAAGGCGTAAAAGCCACCGCCGGTCCTGGCGGCCGAACGATTGGGACGAGGACACACATGCCGCGGCACATCGAAGAAGAACGACGCTCGGAACGGGCCGGAGTGCGATGGGGGGCGGTGCCCCGGGCGGCTGTGCTCCTCGGCACGGACGGTGGCGCCTGGATCGTCGGGGTTGTGCTGGCCACCTGGGCGCGGTACGAGTTCGCCCTCACCGCTGGCGAACTGACGCGCGCGGTGACCCTCGGTGGCATCGCGGCGGTCCTGCACACCGGGTTGGTGCCGCTGCGGCGGCTCCGCTCGGGCCGGCACCCCGTCGGCAGCCTCCACGAGGTCCAGCGTGTCGTCGGCACGGCGATCACGATCGCGGGCATCCTGACTGTCGGTCTGTTGCCGCTCGCCGAGCGACCGGTACCCGCCAGCACCCCCCTCATCGGTGGCGCGCTGGCCGTGCTGTTCATGCTCGCCGCGCGGTTCGTCTACCGGCACCGCCACGATCTGGCCATGCGCCCCGACGTCCGCTCGGCGACGCCGGTGCTGCTGTTCGGTATGGGCGACGCGGGCCAGGGCCTGCTGCGGGCCATGCTCGGCGACCCGCGCGGACGGTACCTGCCGGTCGGCGCGCTCGACGACGATCCGGAGAAGCGCGACCTGCGCGTCGGCGGGGTGCGGGTGCTGGGCGGCCGCCACGACGTCGGCGCTGCCGTCCGACGTACCGGGGCCGGTGCCGTGATCTTCTCGGTCGCCAACGCCGACGCCGCCCTGATCCGTCAGATCCGCGAGGCGACCCTCGAGACGGGCGCCGCCTTCAAGGTGCTGCCGCCCGTGCGGGACCTGGTGGACCACCGGATCACCGTCACCGACGTCCGCGACGTGCAGATCAGTGACCTGCTCGGCCGTCGTCAGGTCGTCGCCGACCTGCCGCTGAGCGGCAACAGCCTGACCGGCCTGCGGATCCTCGTCACCGGCGCCGGCGGCTCGATCGGCTCGGAACTCTGCCGACAGGTCATGAAGGCCGACCCGGGTGAGGTGATGATGCTGGACCGCGACGAGACGGCCCTGCACAGCCTCCAGATGTCGCTGGCCGGTCGTGCCCTGCTCGACGGCCCGGAGCTGATCCTCGCCGACCTGCGCGACGACGAGGGCATCCGCCGGATCATCCGCGAACGCCGGCCGGACGTCATCTTCCACGCGGCGGCGCTCAAGCACCTCACCCTGCTCCAGCGGCACCCCGGCGAGGCGGTCAAGACGAACGTCTGGGGCACGCTGTCGGTCCTCGACGCCTGCCGGGACGTGGCCAAGTTCGTGAACATCTCCACGGACAAGGCGGCCAACCCGATCAGTGTCCTCGGTTACTCGAAGCGGATCACCGAGCTGCTGACCGCGCACGCCGCGTCGCGGTTTCCGGGCACGTTCCTCAGCGTCCGGTTCGGCAACGTGTTGAGCAGCCGGGGCTCGGTGGTGACAGCGTTCCAACGGCAGATCGAGGCCGGGAACCCCTTGACCGTCACCCACCCGGACGTGACCCGCTATCTCATGACCCTTCAGGAAGCCGTCCATCTGGTTCTCCAGGCCACGGAGATAGGCCGGGACGGGGAGGCTCTGGTGCTGGACATGGGCGAGCCGGTGCGCATCGCCGACCTCGCCCGGCAGATGGCCGACCATGCCACCAGCAGCGTCCCGATCGTCTACACCGGCCTGCGGCCGGGCGAGAAGCTGCACGAGGACCTGCTCGGGGCCGGCGAGATCGACACCCGGCCGCTGCACCCTCTGGTGTCACACGTGACGGTTCCAACGCTGGACCCGAGGGAGGTGCGCGGGCTCGACCCGTACGCCGAGCCGGCGAAGGTCGTCGAGCAGCTCGCCCTGCTCTGCGCCCAGCCGACGCCGCCGGTGGTGAACGGTCCGCTGGGCGTACCGCTGCAGTCGCGCTGACGATTGCCACAGGGCCGGCCACCGCGGTTCGCGGTGACCGGCCCTGTCGCCTGTCCGGCTGATGCTGTCCGGTTCGGCGCTGGCTGGTTCGGCGCCGGCTGGGTCAGCGGCGGATGCCCGCCCAGTCGTGGTGCCGGCGGACTGTGGAGAGGATGAAGTCGACGACCCGCCGGGAGGTGTCCGGCACCTGGTAGTCCACCGGGCAGGGGACCCCCTGCGCGGCGACCTGGGCCACTGTCACCTCGACCGCCTCGACCACGCCCTGCGGGTCGAGACCGGTCATGATGATGCCGCCGGCGTCGAGCGCCTCCGGGCGTTCGATCGACTCGCGCAGCGTCACCGCCGGGAAGCCGAGGATGGCGGACTCCTCGCTGACGGTCCCGCTGTCCGACAGGGTGCAGTACGCCCTGGTCTGCAGGTGCACGTAGTCGAGCAGGCCGAACGGCTCGTGGAAGGCGATGCCGTCCAGCGCGGTGGCGTCCGGGGCCAGCGCCTCCAGCCGCTTGCGGGTCCGCGGGTGCGTGGAGACCAGCACCGGCAAGCCCCACCTGTCGCGCACCGCGACCAGGCAGTCCAGCAGCCGGCGGAGCCGGTCCGGGCGGTCCACGTTCTCCTCGCGGTGCGCGCTGACCAGGAAGTACCCGCCCGGTTCCAGCTCCAACTGCCGCAGGATCGTCGAGCTGGCGATCGACGGCCGGTAGTGCTCCAGCACCTCCCGCATCGGCGAGCCGGTGTGCAGGATGCGGCGCGGGTGCAGGCCCTCGGCGAGCAGATTGCGCCTGGCGTGTTCGGTGTAGACCAGGTTGAAGTCCGCCACGTGGTCGACCAGCCGACGGTTGGTCTCCTCCGGCACGTTCAGGTCGAAGCAGCGGTTTCCCGCCTCCATGTGGTACACCGGCACCCGCATCCGCCGCGCCATCAGCGCGGCGATGCAACTGTTGGTGTCGCCCAGCACCAGCAGCGCGTCCGGCCGCAGCTCGGCGATCGCCTGCTCCATGCCGACCAGCACGCCCCCGAGGACCCGGCCGAGCGACGAGGTGTCGACCTCCAGGAACCGGTCGGGCTGGCGCAGCCGCAGCTCGGTGAAGAACACGTCGGACAACGTCGGGTCCCAGTTCTGCCCGGTGTGGACCAGAACGTGGTCGACCGTGTCGTCGAGCCGGGCGAGCACCCGCGACAGCCGAATGATCTCCGGTCGAGTGCCGACCACCGTCATGATCCTGGTCATGCCCGTCCTCTCTGCGCAGCCACCTTGGTCAGGATGTCCTCGAACTGGTCGACGCCCACCCGCAGCGACATCCGCTCCTGGTAGACGTGTCGGGCCCGGCTACCCATCTCGCGCCGGACGTCGGTGGGCAGGTCGGCCGCCGCCACGAACTGGTCGGCGAGCGCCCGCCAGTCCTCCGGCGGGCAGACCAGACCCAGCCCGGCCGAGCGGACGAGGGCGGCGGTGTCGCCGCCCGCCGCGGCGATCACCGGCATGCCGCAGGCCAACGCCGCTTGGAGCTTCGACGGGACGGCGGCCCGCAGGGCGGGCACGTCACGCAGACACACCAGCTGCCAGTCCGCGGCCGCGGACAGCTGGGCCATCTGATCGGGCGGGCGCCTACCGATGAACCGCACGTTGTCGGCGCCCAGCTCGGCTGCCAGCCGACGGGCCGCGTCCTCGCCCGCGCCGGAACCGACGAGCACCAGGTCCAACCGGTCCCGGGCGGCGGCCGCCGCCCGGATGGCCGTGTCCAGGCCCTGCAGGAGCCCGAGGTTGCCGGCGAACATCACCGTGCACCGCCCCCGATGACCCAGCACCGCACGAGCCTCGGCGGTGACCGGCACCGGCCGGAACAGGGCGTCGTCGGTCCAGTTCCAGACCACGCGCACCCGGTCCGGGTCGGCGCCTCCCGCCACCACCCGCTCGGCCATCGTCGGCGAGATCACCACGATGGTGTCCGCCGACCGGTACGTCGCACGCATCAGGGCGCCGACGGCCCCCTCCAGCGAGCGACCGGCCCGGCCGGTGGGCGCCATGCCGGAGTGCGTCACCGAGTCGGGCCACAGATCCTGCACGTGCAGGACCATCGGTGTCCGCCGGGTGGCACGCAGCAGCGCCGCGGCGGCGACGGCCGTGGGGGGCGGGTGGTAGACGTACGTGACGTCGACGTCGGCGAGCCACCGCGCCCCGGGCACCGCGCTGCTGGCGCCGAAGGACAGCAGGCTCAACGCCCGCCGCAGGGCGGAGGCGTCATGACTCGGGTAGGCCGGCACCCGCCGGACCGCCACCGGCCCGTCGGTTTCGCGGTGCCCCCAGCGCTGCCGCCAGCCGGGGTAGGTCCGGCCGTACGGGTAGCTGGGAAAGGTGGTGAGCACCCGCACCTGGTGGCCCCGATCGGCGAGCCCGCTGGCCAGGTTGCCGGGGATGAACGCCCCCTCGGGGGGATACCACTGGCTGATCAGGCCAACCTTCACCCGCCGACCGCCACCGGTGCCGTCCGGGTCGCCTCCACCGGCTCGGGCCAGGTGTCCGGTCGGTCCGGGTCGAACAGCTCGTTGGTCCAGAACATCGTCACCAGGTCGTCCGAGCCGGTGTTGACCAGCTTGTGCGCCCACATCGTGGGCATGTCCACCAGCACCGGCTCGTCGCCGCTGACCGGGAACCGCAGCACCTCGGTGTCGTCGACCCGGCGCAGACTGATCTCGGCCGAGCCGCGCAGCACCACGAACCGTTCCACCTTCGCCAGGTGGAAGTGCTCACCGCGGGTGATGCCGGGGCGGGTGGTGGAGCAGAACGTCTGCCCGGCACCGCCGTGCGCCTTGACCGTCTCGACCAGCTCGCCCCGGGCGTCGGCCCGGCGCGGCAGCGCGAGCGGGTAGTGCGCCGGGAAGCAGTGCGACCGGTAGGTGTTGAACAGCCGCACGTCGTGCCGGCCCACCAGGGACGGGAACTCCCCGGTCCGGTACGTCGCGGCCATGCCGGTGAGCAGGCTGGCCAGAGCCTGCACGCCGATCCGCACCGGCGGCATGGCCGGATCCCACGAGCCGCCCGCCGGCACGCCGATGAGCCGGGCGGCCGCGTCGGTGACGTGCACGAGGCTCAGCTCGCGGTCGGCGTGCACCTCCGGCCGGCCGCCCTCGGCGAGCACCCGGCAGAACGTCGCCACTGCCGAGTTGTAGTACGGACGCCCGTGCTCGCCGTACAGGTTCGGCAGCAGCACGTCGTCGACCTCGATGCCGGTGGCCGCCAGCACCCGCGCGGCGGTGGCCTTGGCGTCGCCGTACGGGGTGCCGTTGCCGGCCTGCACCGAGTTCGCGTAGACCACCCGGGCGGGCGGATTCGCACAACGCTTGAGGCCCTCGGCGAGCTGCGCGGCGAGGTGGACGTTCCCGGCCGCGACATCGGCCGGCTCGCCCCGGTTGACGCCGGCCAGGTGCAGCACGCGGTCGACCCCGGCCACCTTCGCGGCGACCACGTCGGGATCGGTGAGGTCGGCCCGGGTGAGCACTACCGGTTCGGGCCAGTCCAACGCCCGCAGCAGCACGCGCACGTGCCAGCCGAGGAACCCGCCGGCGCCGGTGACGGCGAGCCTCAGCACGCCAGCACCGGATCCCGCAGCGCCAGCTCCGCGCGTACCTCGGGCAGCGTCTTCAACAGCGCGATGATCTCGGGTACGCCGAGCTGCGGCGCGTTGGCCGAGTTGAAGTCCTCGCTCGGCCCCTCGCTGAGGTCGCCCTCGGAGACGTACAGCGCGTAGTTGAGGTCGCGGGCGTCCAGCGGCACCCGGAGGAAGTCGCCGAAGTCCTCGGCCTGGGCGAGTTCCTCCCTGCTGGCCAGCGTCTCGGCGTGCTTCTCTCCGTGCCGCACGCCGATCACGTCGAGCTTGGCGGGCACGTCGAAGAGGTGACAGACCGCCTCGGCCAGGTCGCCGACGGTGCAGGCGGCGGCCTTGCGGATGAAGATGTCGCCGGGCCGACCGTGGTGGAAGGCGTGCTCGACCAGCTCGACCGAGTCGGCGAGCGACATCAGGAACCGGGTCATCCCGGCGTCGGTCACGGTGGGCGCACGACCGGCCTTGATCTGCTCGATGAACAGGGGGATCACCGACCCCCGCGAGTACATGACGTTGCCGTAGCGCACGCAGGAGACGGTGGTGCTGCTGTTCGGGTTGTTCCGGGCGTGCGCCTGGGCGACCTTCTCCATGAGGGCCTTGCTCATGCCCATCGCGTTGACCGGCTGGACAGCCTTGTCCGTGCTGAGCACGACTACCGATCCGACGCCGTTGCGCTCGGCGGCCTCGATGACGTTGGCGCTGCCCAGCACGTTGGTCCGGACGGCCTCCAGCGGGAAGAACTCACACGACGGCACCTGCTTGAGGGCGGCGGCGTGAAAGACGTAGTCGATGCCCCGGCTGGCCTTGAGCACCGAGTCGTAGTCGCGCACGTCCCCGACGTAGTAGCGAACCCGTTCGTCGCCGAACAGCCGACGCATCGCGTCCTGCTTGGCTTCGTCCCGGCTGAGCACCCGGACCTCACCGGCGCCACGGTCGAGGAGCCGGCGCACCATGGTCTGGCCGAAGGAACCCGTACCGCCGGTGATGAGAACGCGGCGTCCGGTGGTTGCGAAATTCATTGATTCTCCCGTGTCGTCGCTGCGCCGGTCCGCCACCCGACGACTCGACGAGAGAGTCACGGGGCGCCCGCGCACCCGTCCCGGAGCAAGGGCCGTATCGGCCAGTTTCAGCATTCGGGACAACGAGAGGCGACCCTCGCAGATACGCTTTTCTTCACGATTTGACCGCAAGCATGACCAGCGACGAAATGATCAGGCGGTCTAATGTGAATCGCCCACTCATCGCGGCGGAAACGCGAGATGAATCGCGTTCGCGTGCCACGCGTGGCCGCTCATGTACGCGGGGCCGCCATTCGTGAAAGACGCCAGATATCCGGTCGGTCACTGGTATAAAACCTTCAGCACTTGTGACACCACCATCGGGCACGCCCTTTTCGCGATCTGACCCGCTCGCACGGCGACATGCCTCTGGCCGATCCAGGTGCCGACCCGGCGGACCAGATCGGGGGCGAGGGGAACCACCCCCGCCGGGAGGCACCCGGCGGATCGGGAACTGATGCGGGAGCACCAGCCGGATGACCACGACAGCACCGAGCACCACACGTTGGAACGTGCCCGCGCCTGCGCCCGCACGGCCGGTTCACCACCATGGCTCCTTCCGTCATTCCTCGCGCGCCTGGTTGCCACTGCTGCTGGCCCTCGGCTGGATGCTGGGAACATTCGGCTTCTTCTGGGCCGGGGCGCTGTCGCAGCAGGTCCCGAACCCCGCCAAGCTGTGCCTGTTCGTGTTCAGTGCGACCGGGGCCTTCGCCGCCGGTTACGCCGCGCAGCTCTACCGCCGCGCCACGCCCCGACGATCAGGTGGCGCGACGCGATCCACCGACGTTCGCCGGATCCGAAGGCTCGTCCTGGCCGGTGGGATCTACCATGTCGCGCTCGGTGTGGCCCTGCTGCTCGAATACGGGGCGACCGGTCCCGGCAGCATCCTCGCCAGCCTGCAGGACCCCGCGGCGGCCTACCTCAACAAGTTCACGGTTTATCAGCAGCAGCAGGACAGTGGGCGGACCAATCCGGCCATCCAGGTTCTCACTCTGCTCGGCGTTCTGGGCACGGTGCTCGTTCCACTGCTCGTCGTCCACTGGCGACGATTGTCGAGCGGCCTGCGGCTCGTCGGAATCGCGGGCGTCGGTGTCTACAGTCTTTTCTTCCTCTACATCGGCACCCTCAAAGGGCTCGGCGATTTCGTGCTGATGATGGCAGCCAGCCTGCTCATCGCCGCGTCGCGTGGGCCGGGCCCGTTCGGCCGGACGAAGAAGCGACGGCGGGCGACGGTACTGGTGGCGGTCGTCGTGGCCCTCTTCTGCGCCTATCTGGTCAGCAACCAGGCCGATCGGGTGGACCAGTTCGGCACCCAGGACCGCGTCCGCGCCAACCCGACCGTTGAGCGGATCGTCGGCGAGCATGCCGCGACCGGAGTGGCCGCACTGATGATCTATCCGACCCACGGCTATCTCGGTCTCGCGTACAACCTCGACACACCGTTCGTCTGGTCGCACGGACTCGGCAGCACCCCGGCCGTCACCTCGTACGGCACCCAGTACTTCGGCGTCGACGCCGACCGGTATCCGGCCTACCCCCTGCGTACCGAGGCCCGGACGGGGTGGCCGGCGGGCATGTACTGGTCGACGATCTATCCCTGGCTGGCCTCTGACCTCACCTTCCCGGGGACCGTCCTGTTCATGGCACTGCTGGGCTGGTTCTTCGCCGGTCTCTGGCGTGCGGTGAACCTCGCCGGCGGCATCCTGCCGACCCTGCTCTTCGTGCAGATGTGCCTGCTCGTCACCTACATCCCGGCGAACAATCAGCTCGGTATGTCCCGTCCGGCGATGATCGGCCTTGCCACCCTGCTGATGCTGTACCTGTGGAACGCCCTGACGAACAGCGCGGGCGACTCAAGGCCGCCCGAGTGGGTGCAGCGGCGACCCGCTCCCCTGCTCCACGGCGTCCACACCCCCTGAGGGAGCGACCGGCAGGCCAGCCAGAAACGACCGGATGCGCCGGCCCTGCGCTGCGGGACCACGGCTCTCCCGTACGAATGCGGCGCCAGCGGCCCCGAGGGCGGCTCTCTCCCCGGGAGGCGTCGCCAGCAGTCGCAGCAACGCTTCGCGCAGCCCGTCGGCCGTGTCCGTCTCGGCGAAGCGCAGGTACGGCTCGTAGTCGGGCGGAATGCCCGGCAACCGTGTGGTCACCACGGGAACGCCGGTGGACAGGTACTCGATGAGCTTCGACGGAAACGAGTAGCGGACGAACGACTGCTCCACCGGCCGGGGGTTCACCAGCACCGACGCGCTGGCGAGGCGCCGCACCAGCGCGGCACGGTCCAGCAGCTCCGGCGGGGAGATCCGGGGATCGACCTCCGCCTGGGTCCGTGACCAGTCCTCCAACTCGCCCCGACCGAACAGGAGCAGGCGCAGATCCGGGTCGGGCATACCGCGAAACGCCTCGATCAGACGATCGACGCCGTACGCCCGGGTCAGCCCGCCCGCGTAGACGATGTCGCGGGTGGCGGCGTCGGAAGGCGGGCCGGCGTCGGGACCGCCCGTTGACGCCCCGGTGGTGGGTGGATCGCAGATCCCCTCCATGACCAGGCGGGGAATCGATGGGGCGAAGTCCTCGCCGAGCGCCGCGGTGAGCACCACGACGCCGGAGGAGCGACGCAGCGCCATGCGGACCAGCGCGTGATCGAGCCGGCGCAGCGCGCGGACGATCCGCCCGTCATCGGGCAGGACCACACCGGGAGGATCGGTCAGCACCGGCACCACCCGGGCCGAGCCCCGCCACGCGACCAGAACGCCGAACCACAGGAACGGCGTGTGGACGCCGTGGATGAGCAGGATGTCGTCGCCGTGTCGGCGCAGGGTCCGCGACCCCGCGCGCACGGCGGCCACGAACCGGGTCAGGTGTTTCAGGCCGAGCAGATTGACGAAGCCGAGCAGTTCGCCGGGCACGCCGTCCTGCTGGAAGTGCCCCGACCGGAAGCGGATCTGCCGGTTGCGCGGGAACGTCGACGCGGGTGCCGCCGAGAGCAGACGTACCGGACAGCCCGCCGCGCGCAGGCTCCGGACCAGGCTCCAGGCGAACGTGTGCGTCTGGGTGGGCAGGACGACATCTCGCGCCACGACCTCTCGGAACACGTCGTCGCCGACCGTGAAGCCGAGCAGCAGTACGCGGGGAGAGTGCTTGTCGGTCACGCCGCTCCTCCCAGGATGCGCTGATAGACGTCGTCGAGGGACCGGAGCATCACCGGCAGGCTGTACGCGTCGTGCACGACCTTGCGGCCGGTCTCCCCCAGGTGCCGGCGTTCGGCGGCGTCGTCGAGCAACGGCTCCAGGGCGGCGGCGAAGGCGACCGGGTCTCCCGCCGGCACGAGATGACCGCCACCCTGACGCAGCACCTCGACGTTGCCGCCGACGGCGGAGGCGACAACGGGCAGCGCGTGGGCCATCGCCTCCAGCAGAGCATTGGACAGGTTCTCGTGCAGGGTGGGAAAGACGAAGATGTCGGCGGCCGAGAGGAGATCCGGCACGTCGAGCCGATTACCGAGCAGCCGCACCTCGGTGCCGTGCGCGTCGGCCAGGGCTTCGGCGATGCCAGCCCGGTCCGGTCCGTCGCCGGCGACCAGCAGCACCCGGCGGCCCGGTCGCGGCGGCAGTCGCCGCAGCGCGTCCGCCAGCACCCCGAAGCCCTTGTCCCAGTTCAGCCGCGCTACCGCGATCATGGCCACGTCCTCGCGGCCCAGGCCGAGGGCGGCACGTCGGCTGCTCCGCACGGCGCCGACGTCGGCAGGTAGTGGAACCCCGTTGGGGATCACGCCGACGAACCTGCCCGCGTGCGCCCGTACGAAGTCCCGGTCGGCGGCGTACTCGCACACGGTCGCGACGTGGCTGGCCATCCGTAGCGTGGCCGGTTCCGCGCAACTGGTCAACATCGCTCTACGCCAGGTGTTGCCGCCGTGCCTCAGGTCCCGCACGGTGCCGTGCACGGTGACCAGGATCCTGGGGCAACCCGCCAACCGGGCGGCGACCACGCCGTGAAAGCCCTCGTTCTGCAGACCGCGCACGTGCACCAGGTCGGGGCGTACCCGCCGCAGGAGTCGGACCCATTCGCGCAACAACGGCACGTTGAGGCCACCGTTGCCGCCGACCTGATGCATGCGGACGAACTCGTATCGCTCGCTCAGCGCGGAATCCAGCACCCGTCCCACGGCGGTCAGTGGCCCGTTGGCGCCGGGTGTGCCGGCCGAGTGCTGCACGACGACCGGCCGGGCGCGCACCGGTGGGGTGCTCGGACCATGGTCGTCCCGGCTGACTGGCTGCACTGGCACTCCATCGTCGACCTCGGGCCGCCGACGGCGTGCCCTGATCCCCGGTAACCGCATGGGTGCGTACAGTAACACCGGCAATAACCGTCAACCGCTTGAGACACGCTTTATACGAACGGAACGCATGAAAAGCGACGAGACCCTCATCTCTCCAGCTCAGTCGGCAATTGCCTCGGGCGAGCCGGTGCCACGAGTGGTCATGGTGGCGGCGTACCGGTTCCCGCACGGTGACGCCATGTCCAATCGGCTGCTCCAACTGGCCCGCTCCGCGACTCCCCCGGGCGCGACAACCGTGATCGTGAACGACTGGCCTGGCACCGACCGTCCACCCGAGCCGGTCGCCCTGCCACCCGGACTGCGCCTGATCACGCTGTTCGCCGCCGGCGGGGGCGGCCGATTGCGGCGCTGGGTGCGCCGACAGAGTCGCCCACTGCGCGTACTCCGGGCCCTGCGCCGGGCGGGAATACCCACCGGTGAGATCACCGGCATCTGCCTTCCGCTGGGATTGTGGAACCTGAGCACCTGGATCGTGTTGCGGCTGACGGTGCGCTGCCCGTTGACGGTGGACGTCCTCGAACGGCACGAGCCCGGCCAGTTCCGTCACGGACGCCTGACGCCCTACTTCATCCGGCACCGGTGGCACTCGCTCCTCGCGGACCGGTTGGCGGACCAGGTCATCGCGATCTCCACGACGCTGCACCGACGCCTCGCCCGGCCGAACCGTCCCATCCTGGTGGTGCCGCCGCAGGTCGACCGCGCCGACTACCGCCAACCGGCGCCGCCCTCACTGACGAACGGCCTGCGGTTGCTGTACGCCGGCACCGCGGGGCCCAAGGACCGCCTCGCCGTGGTGCTGGAGGGCATCCGTCGGCTACCGGAGCCCGAGCGCCAGCGCGTACGCCTGACCGTGGCCGGGATGACCCGGGAGCAGACCGCAGCCATGTCCGACCTGGACGAGGGGGTCGTGGCGGACCTCGCCGAGCAGATCGTCTTTCTGGGCCGGGTGTCGCGTGACCGCGTCCTGGCCGAGTTGCGCGCTGCACACTTCTCGGTGCTGGTCCGACCCAGCGGGGGCTACGCCGAGGCGGGCTTCCCGTCGAAGGTCCCCGAGAGTCTGGCCGCCGGCTGCCCGGTGCTGCTCAACCACACCAGCGACCTGGCGACGTACATCGGCGACGGGCGAGAGGGCATCGTGCTGGCGGGGCCTGGCGCGGACGACGTCCGGGACGGCCTCGTGCGGGCGCTCACCCTCAACGACGCGCAGTGGTGGCAGATGAGCCACCACGCCCGGGAGCGGGCGTCAACGTTCGACTACCGCACCTGGGCGCCCGTGGTGAGCGCGTTTGTAGCCGGTCGGCGAAGCAGCCAGGACCAGGTGAGCGGGCCGGGCGGCGTCCACCCACAGCGGCGGGAGCAGTGACCAGCCCGCGATCACCCCACCGGACCAGTCGGTGCCGGTGGCTTACGGGCCGTGACGCCGCCCGCTGATCTCACCCCGCTGTCCGGGCGCCCCGACACGCCGTAGATCTCGCGGATCACCGCGGCCTTCTCCTGGGCCGGCAGGTGGCCGCAGCCGAGCGACTTGGCCTTCATCGCGGCGAGGTACTCGTCGGTGCTGCGCAGAACGCGGGCCGGCACGCCGGCGGCGACGCTGCCGTCCGGAACGTCACGGGTCACGACCGAGCCAGCCCCGATGACACAGCGATTTCCGATCCGCACCCCCGGCATGATGATCGACCGTACGCCGATGTAGACGTCGTCGCCGATGCTGATCGGCGCGGTCCATTCGAGGTCGGGGTGTTCCCTGCGCAGAATGAGAGTGCCGCCGTCGTGGGTGAGGAACTGCACCCCGGCCGTGATGTAGACGTTGTCGCCCAACGTGATCAGCCATGGCTCCGAGCCGAACATGCTCCGGTCGATGCCGTAGAAGCGCACCCGTCCGCGCAGATTCACCCCGATCGAACGCGCGAACTCCTCCGGGTCGCGGGCCGCCGCGCGTCGATCACGCAGGGCAGCGACGATGCCGCGGAACGTACTCACCATCATGCTCCATTTCGATCGGACTCGACTCTCTCGCTGGCACGCTTGCCAACGCCTTGCGGTATCCGGCGATGGCGACGGGAAGCACGGTGACCCCGTACGACAGCGCCGAGGCCAGCGCGACACCGGGCAGGCCTTCCCGGCCCGCCAGAAGGATCTTCAGCGGTACGGCGACGACCAGGCAGGCCGCCCAACCGAGAAACTGCGGCCCCAGCAGTCCGACGCTGTTCTGCACCATGAGAAGTGGCGCCGCGACAGCCACGAGGACCGACCACACGGCGAGCGCGGCGAACAGTGTGGTCGGAACCTGATCGAGGTCGTCCGACCGTACCCAGAGTCGGAGGATGTCATTACCGGCCAGCACGAGGCAGAGCGCGGGCAGCGTCACCGCAGCGGCGGACAGGAGGACCATCCGTCGGGTGCTGCGCCGGACCCAGCCCACATCACCACGGGCGAGCGCCTCGCCGTTGGCGGGCCACAGCGGCAGGTTCACCAGGGTGACGAACAGCGCCAGCACGGCGAACATCCGCAGGATCACCGCGTAGTTCGCGGCCGCGTGCAGACCGAGCACCCGGCCGACCAGGAAGCTGTCGATGTTGAGGGCGACGGAACTCAGCACGGAGAGCCCGAAGAACCGGGACCCCAACCGGAGCAGCCCGCGCGCCTTCGCGGCGCGCACGTCCCTGACCCGTGGTCGCAGGTCGGGTCTCTGCCAGCGGAAGAAGCAGATCGAGTTGGCCAGGTTCATCAGGGGGACGGCGAGCACCGCGGCCGCGATCACCAGGACCGGATCGGCGTTCGCGGTGACAGCCGCCACCACCAGACCCGCCGAGACCAGACTGCCGCCCGCCTGCCAGAGGTTGCTCTGCCCGACCTGCTGGTGGGCGTACTGCACCCGCTGGATGAGGGCCAGCGGAATGTTGACGAGAAAGGCGCCGAAGCAGAGCAGCACGACCCCTCGGGCGTCCCGGGCCACCGCCGGATCCGCGACGTTCAGCAGCGCCGGCCAGGACACCAGCCGGACGGTGCTCACCAGCACCAGCATCAGCGTTACCGCCAGCGAACCGAGCAGGGCGTAGGCGCTGGCGATCTCTCGGGCCGCCGCGGCGCGATCACCTGTGGCGTGAAGCCGCGAGAGCCGGGTGAGCAGGCCGTTTCCGAGGCCGAAGTCGGCGAACAGCGCCATCGCGGTCAGCGACGTGATCGCCATCCACATGCCGTACCGCTCGGAGCCGAGGTAGTGGAAGGCCGCCGGGGTGATCAGCAGGGGCGCGACCAGGCCGACGGCCTTGCCCGCGAACGATGACGCGATGCCGGTGACCAGCGCTCTGCCCCGCGAGCGTCGCGCCACCGACAGGTCGTCCTCGCGCGCCTCCGACTCCGCCCTAGCCGCCCGTCTCGTCGACGTGGTGTCGGCGGGCCCGGCGTCGACCGCGTCGACAGGAATGGGCGGGGCCGCCCCGGCGCCCGGAGGCCTGTCGACCATCAGGCGGGCTGCTTCAGCACATGCGCTTCGAACCATTCGACGGTGGCCCGCAGGCCGTCGATCCGGGGAGTGGGCACCACGTCGGGAAAGAGTGAGCGGAGCACCCTGTTGTCGGCCTCGGAATGGCGGACGTCACCCGGGCGCGGCGCCACGTGCTGCCGGGTGATCGGGCGGCTGATGATCTGCTCCAGTTCGGACACCACCGTGTGCAGCTCCGCCCGGGCGCCGAAGGCGAGATTGACCGGCTGAGGATGGGCGACCGAACGTTCCACCGCGTCGAGCAGCACCGCGCAGACCGTCTCGACATAGGTGAAGTCGCGGGACTGCCGACCGTCCCCGTGCAGCTCGACAGGCTCGCCGCGCAGGGCCGCGTAGATGAAACGGGGGATGACAGCCGCGTAGCCGTGATCGTGTCGCTGGGCCGGGCCGTAGACGTTGAAGAACCGGAACGCGAGCGTCGGAAGACCGAAGGACGCCTGGTACGCCAGCGCGTATGCCTCGGTGGCCAGTTTGCTCACCGCGTACGGGCTGAGCGGGCGGGTCCAGGCGAGCTCGGTCTTGGGCAGCACCGGGTTCGCGCCGTAGACCGAGGAGGACGAGGCGACGACGACGTGGCCCACCTCGTGGCGGCGAGCGGCCTCCAGCACCCGCAGCGTGCCGGTGGCGTTGGCGTGGTGCGACGCGATCGGGTCACGCAGCGAACGCGGCACGCTGGGCAGCGCCGCCAGGTGCACCACCGCGTCCCGGCCGGCCATCGCCCGATCCAGCGCCTCGTCGTCGAGCATCGAACCCGGAATGGTGTCGACGTCGAGACCGTCGAGGTTGCTCATCCGCCCCGTCGCGAGGTCATCGAGGATCCGGATGTCGGTGACGGTGCGGCGCAGGACCGCGGCACGGGCCAGGTTGGAGCCGATGAATCCCGCGCCGCCGGTGATGAGTAGTCGCATGCGTTCCGCCTTCACGCCCCGTTGAGTGGTCATCCGGTCCAACGACTCTCCCCGGAGGCTGTCACGCTTCGTCATCGTGCCACTACGAAATGACACCGACGGGTCGATCAAGCGACATCAGCTGCCGGCGGTCGCGGAGGAGACCGGCCGGGCCGGCGACCCCGCAAGGTCCGACAACGCCGCCAGCTCCGCAGCGGCCAGCCGACGGTCCGGAGGGTAGAGCTGCTGTTCGTGCGCAAGGATCGTCTCCACCGGCCAGCGCAGCCGGATGACTCGGGCCGGATTGCCGGCGACGATCGCGTAGGGCGGCACCGACCGGGTCACCACCGCGCCCGCCCCGACCACGGCGCCCCGACCGATCGTCACACCATGGAGGATGACGGCACGGGTGCCCACCCACACGTCGTCGCCGATCGCCACTCCCCGATCGAGAGCCCCGTCCGAAGCAGACTTCTCGACAGAGATCATCGGGACGCCGACCCGGTCGATCCGATGATTGCCGCCCCGGATCGTGACCTCGGGGCCGAACATGACGTTGTCACCGATCCGGATCCGCGATCGAGCGGCGATGATGATCGGACGGTGACCGAGGTCGACGTTGTGGCCGACCTCGATCGTCTCGTAGGTGTAGACGCCATCGGGATCGAAGGTGAAGTTGTCACCTCGGGCGGCGAACCGGCCGACGGTCGCTAGGCCGCGGACGCCCCTGCGGACCCTCGTGCCGCTGACCCAGATCAGGTCCAGCAGACGGGCGACCCCCACGACCACACGCGCGGGACGGTACGACGACACGCGCATCAGACTCCGCACCGCCCGACAGCGACAGCTTCCCGCTGGGCCACCTCGTGGACCTGACGCATCGAGCGCCTCCCTCGCCAGACTCCGGCGACACCACTTCGGACACGGAACAGCGTACGGACCATTGGTCGGCTTGATGGTCTATTGCGTGTTTCACTGCGGCTGGCGGGATTCATCATCCTTCGTACAACGAACCGGTGCTCCGGTGGCAGCCGCCCCGCGCCCGCTCTGACCGTCACGCCAGGCGTCCGCATCGACACGTTCAGCGACCTCGCACCCGTCGACCTATTGACACCGGTCACGCCGCACCGAAGGCTCGCGCCTACAGGTCCTTCACCCAAGGAGGCGCGATGAGACCGAGACGACTGGCGATCGCCGGCGTGGTCACCCTGCTCGGCGCCGTGGCGCTGGCCCCGCCGGCGAGCGCGCGGCCACCATCGGATCCGGGTGCCCGGGAGGGCCTGGAGGTGTACGTCGGCACTGTCGACGCGAAGCAGCGCGACCTGCTGCGCGAGGCCGGGGTGGACCTCGGTCACGACGCCACTGCGGACTCCACCGGCCGCACCGCCGTCGAGACGGTCCTCACTCCCCGGCAGGCGAAACGGCTGACCGACCGGGGCGTACCCCTGCGGGTGAAGAAGGTCCGCGGCAAGGACGCCTCGCAGGCGCTGCGGGAGCAGTCGGCGGCGGGCTGGTCGGCGTTTCGCCCGTACAGCGAGCCGGGTGGCCTGCGCGACGAGCTCAGCGCCACGGCGGCGCGGTTCCCGAAGCTGACCAAGTTGGAGACCATCGGCAGGACCCAGCAGGGTAAGCCGATCCTCGCCGTCAAGGTGACCAGGGACGCGAGGAAGGTCCGCGACGGTCAGCGACCGGCGGTGCTCTACGCCGGCGCCCAGCACGCCCGCGAGTGGATCACGCCGGAGATGACCCGCCGGCTGATGCACCACGTGCTCGACAGCTACGGCACGAACCGGGAGATCACCCGCCTGCTCGACACGACCGAGCTGTGGTTCCTGCCGGTGGCCAACCCGGACGGCTACGACTACACCTTCACCCCCGGCAACCGGCTGTGGCGCAAGAACCTGCGCGACAACGACGGCGACGGCCAGATCGGCCCCGGCGACGGCGTCGACCTCAACCGCAACTTCGCCTACAAGTGGGGGTACGACAACGAGGGCTCCTCGCCCGACGCCAACAGCGAGACCTACCGGGGCCCGCGCCCGGCCTCGGAGCCGGAGACGAAGGCGCTGGACGGGCTGCTGCGGCGGGTCGGCTTCGAGTTCTTCGTCAACTACCACTCGGCGGCCCAACTGCTGCTCTACGGCGTCGGCTGGCAGGTGAGCACGCCGACACCCGACGACGTGATCTACCAGGCGATGGCCGGTGACGACGCCCACCCGGCCGTTCCCGGCTACGACCCGGACATCTCCGCCGAGCTGTACACCACCAACGGCGACACCGACAGCCACGCCACCGTCCGGTACGGCACGTTGGGCTTCACCCTGGAGATGTCGACCTGTGACTCCGCAGCGAACGTCGACCCGGACGACCAGTGGCGCCCGGAGGACTGCGTCAGCGACTTCATCTTCCCCGACGACGAGACGCTGATCGCCGGCGAGGTGAGCAAGAACCTGCCGTTCGCGCTGGCCGTGGCGAAGTCCGCGGCCGACCCGGACGACCCGGTGTCGGTGGTGGGCCGCAGCACCCCGGACTTCGTGGTGGACGCCTTCGACACCTCGTACGGGCGCACCCAGCAGGTCGCCTCGATCACCCGCCGCGCCCTGAAGAACGTGCGGATGCACTACGTCGTCAACGGTGGCCGACCGAAGACCGTCGGGGTCCGCGAGTGGCGCGGCGGCGAGCGGTACGGCGACACCAACGACGACTACTACGCCGAACTGCGCGGCACGGTCACCGGCACGAAGCCCGGCGACCGGGTGGAGGTCTGGTTCACCGGCGTCAAGCAACGCGCCAAGGCGACGGCGGGCAGGGTGGTGGCCAGCGAACACTTCACCTACCGGGTGCACACCGACATCGGCGGTGACGTGCTCGTCCTCGCCATGGAGGACGTCACCGGGTTGAGCCCGACGCAGACCGGCACCACAGCGAAGTACGCCGACGAGGTCGCCGCGTCGCTGACCGCCGCCGGGCGCAGCAGCGACGTGTACGACTTCGACGCGATGCGGCGCGCGGCCCCGCACCCGCTCGGTGTGCTGTCGCACTACAAGACGGTGGTCTGGGAGACCGGCGACGACGTCATCCTGCGCTCGCCCGGCCAGGTGGCCGGCACCGCGGCCAAGGCGGCGCTGGACACCGAACTGGCCGTGCGGGACTACCTCAACGAGGGCGGCAAGCTGCTCGTCAGCGGCCAGTACGCCCTCTACGCCCAGGGCGCCAACGGGTCGTACGTCTACCACCCGGACGCGCCGCCGGAGTGCACCGACGGCGACGATGCCACCTGCCTGCCGCTGCTGAACGACTTCCAGCAGTACTGGCTGGGCGCCCACACCTACGTCAGCGACGGCGGCACCGGCACGGACGGTCCGTTCCCGATCCACGGCTCCGAGGGGGCGTTCGCGGGCTTCGACGGCACCCTCAACGCGGCGGGTTCGGCGGGCAACCAGGAGCACACGGCCTCGTTCCTGACCACGTCGAGCTTCCTGCCGGTCGACCAGTTCCCCCAGTTCGCCAGCTCCGCGCCGGTGGACTGGGTCCGCCCGGGGTCGGCGCCGTTCGACCCGCGCACCGGTGACTGGTACCTGTGGAGCGGGCAGGCCGACGAGTCGTACAAGCGCCTCACCCGCACGGTGGACCTCTCGGGGGCCACCAGCGGTGAGTTGCGGTTCGCCGCCTCGTACGACATCGAAGCGAACTGGGACTTCATGATCGTCGAGGCGCACGAGGTGGGCAGCGACGACTGGACGACCCTGCCCGACGCCAACGGGCACACCGGCCGGGAGACCGGGGAGAGCTGCGAGTCGGGTTGGCAGACCCTGCACCCGTTCCTGGGGCACTACCAGGGCGCGGACTGCTCGGCCACTGGCAGCACCGGGGAGTGGCACGCGGTCACCGGCGCGTCCGGCGGCTGGCAGGACTTCTCGATCGACCTGTCGGCGTACGCCGGCAAGCAGGTCGAGGTGTCGATCTCGTACGTCTCGGACTGGGGCACCCAGGGCCTGGGTGTCTTCCTGGACGACGCCCGGGTGCTCGTCGACGGGGCCACGGTCACCGAGACCTCGTTCGAGTCCACCGACCTGGGTGGTTGGGCGGTGGCCGGGCCGCCCGCGGGTTCCGGAGGCAACACCACCGACTGGTCGCGCAGCCAGCAGGCGTTCGAGGAGGGGTCGGTGGTGGTCACCACGGACACCGTGTACCTCGGCTTCGGGCTGGAGGGTCTGCCGCCGGCGGCCCGCAACGACCTGGTCGCCCGCTCGCTCACCCACCTGACCGGCCGGCCGCGCCGCTGACGCCACGACGGGGCGCCGGCGGTCCGTGGACCGCCGGCGCACCTTCCCCGGTACGCCGGACGCGTCCGACGCCGGTGTGGTGAGCTGTACGGGTGTCGGGTCTGGGACTGGTACTGCACCCCACCCGGGATGTCACCGAGGTGGTCGGGATCATCGAACGGTGGGCTACGCGCCACCACAAGTCGCTCTACGTGCGCGCCCAGGACAAGCACCGCGTGCCGGCCAACGTCGAGCCCCTGCCGGAGGACGAGGTCGCCGTCCGCGCCGACGCCTTGATCAGCATCGGCGGCGACGGCACCATGCTGGGCGCGCTGCGCTCCGCCATCCGCGATCCGAAGCCGGTGCTCGGCGTGCACCTGGGCCGGCTCGGTTTTCTCGTCGAGATCGAGCCGCCGGCGCTGCCCGAGGCGCTGAGCCGGCTGCTGTCGAAGGACTTCACGATCGAGTCGCACGCCTGCCTGGCCTGCGACGTGTGTGGCGACGACGTGGTGGCGTTCAACGACATCGCGCTGGTCCGGCGGCCCGGCTCGGGCTTCGTCACCGCCACCCTGGCCATCGACGGGCAGGAGTACGGCTACTACCGGGCCGACGCCGTGGTGGTGAGCACGCCGATCGGCTCCACGGCGTACAGCTATGCCGCCGGCGGTCCGCTGATCTCCCCGGCTGCGGACGCGGTGGTCGTCACCCCGTCGGCGCCGATGGCCGGCATCTCCCGCTCGGTGGTGCTCTCCGGGGACGAGAAGATCCGGCTGGAGTTGGAGCCGCACTCGTCGGCAGTCGTGGTGGAGATGGACGGGCTGGTGTTCCGGGACGCGGCGGACGAGGGCGCGGTTGACATCAGCTACCGGCGCAACGCGGGGCTGGTGGTGCGCTTCGACCCGCTGCGGTACCAGGAACGCAACCAGTTGAAGATGAGCCTGCTCGACCTGCCGTTCCTTCCCGAACAGCTCAAGGCACTACTCCCGAAGGAACTCCAGAACCCCAACGAAAACGAAATCCCCCCACGCTGCTAACCACCCCACCCCACCCCACCCCACCCGGGCCGAGGGCCGGGGTGGGGGTGGGTGGGTCAGGCTTGGGACAGGGCCTGGTCTACCAGGGTCTTGGCTTCTTCCTGGATCTTCTTCAGGTGGTCGGGGCCCTGGAAGGACTCGGCGTAGATCTTGTAGACGTCTTCGGTGCCCGAGGGCCTCGCGGCGAACCAGCCGGACTCGGTGCTCACCTTGAGGCCGCCGATCGGGGCGTTGTTGCCCGGGGCGGTGGTCAGGGTCGCGGTGATCGGCTCACCGGCCAGCTCGGTGGCGTCGACCTGATCCGGGGAGAGCTTGGCGAGCACGGCCTTCTGCTCCCGGGTGGCCGGGGCGTCGATCCGGGCGTACGCGGGCGCACCGAACCGCTCGGCCAGCTCCGCCCAGTGCTCGCTCGGGCTGCGCCCGGTGGTGGCCAGGATCTCGGAGGCGAGCAGGCAGAGCAGGATCCCGTCCTTGTCGGTGGTCCAGGTGGAGCCGTCGCGGCGCAGGAACGACGCCCCGGCGCTCTCCTCACCGCCGAAGCCGACCGAACCGTCGAGCAGGCCGGGCACGAACCACTTGAAGCCGACCGGCACCTCCAGCAGCGGCCGGCCCAGGTCGGCGGCCACCCGGTCGATCATCGAGGAGGAGACCAGGGTCTTGCCCACCGCGGCGGCCGGACCCCAGTCGGCGCGGGTCCGGAACAGGTGCCCGATCGCCACCGCCAGGAAGTGGTTGGGATTCATCAGGCCGGCGTCGGGGGTGACGATGCCGTGCCGGTCGGCGTCGGCGTCGTTGCCCGTGGAGATCTGGTAGTCGGCGCGGGCGGCGATCAGGGACGCCATCGCGTTCGGCGAGGAGCAGTCCATCCGGATCTTGCCGTCCCCGTCGAGGGTCATGAACCGCCAGGTCGGATCGACCGTCGGGTTGACCACCGTCAGGTCCAGCCGGTGCCGCTCGGCGATCTCGCCCCAGTACGCCACGCTGGCCCCGCCCAGCGGGTCGGCGCCGATCCGGATGCCGGCGTCGCGGATCGCGTCGATGTCGATCGCCGCCGGCAGGTCGTCGACGTAGTTGGCGAGGAAGTCGTACTCCCCGGTGGTGTCGGCGGCCCGGGCCCGCGCGTAGGTGATCCGGCGGACCTCCTTGAGCCCGGCGGCGAGGATCGCGTTGGCGCGGTCCTGGATCCAGCGGGTGACGTCGGTGTCGGCGGGCCCGCCGTTGGTGGGGTTGTACTTGAAGCCGCCGTCGTCGGGCGGGTTGTGCGACGGGGTGATGACGATGCCGTCGGCGAGCCCGCTGGTGCGACCCCGATTGTGGGTGAGGATCGCGTGCGACAGCGCCGGGGTGGGGGTGTACCCGTCGCGGCTGTCGAGAAGCACGGTGACCCCGTTGGCGGCGAGCACCTCGAGGGCGTCCACGGCGGCCGGCGCGGAGAGCGCGTGCGTGTCCCGGGCCAGGAACAGCGGGCCGTCGAGGCCCTGCTCCCGCCGGTAGTCGCAGAGCGCCTGGGTGACCGCGAGGATGTGGTCGGAGTTGAACGCGTTGCGCAGGCTGGAGCCCCGGTGGCCGGAGGTGCCGAAGGACACCTGCTGCGCCGGGTCCGCGGGGTCCGGATGCTCGGCGTAGTAGGCGGTCACCAGGCGCGGCACGTCGACCAGGTCGGCGGGCTCGGCGGGCTGGCCGGCACGGGGATGGGTCACGGGGGTCTACCTCCTTGATAGTGCGACTGTCACGGCTCGACCCGCTGGCCCTTGCCGATCACCACGATGCCGTTGTCGGAAACGGTGTAGCGCTGCCGGTCCTTCTCCAGGTCGACGCCGATCTCGGCGCCCTCGGGGACGAACACGTTCTTGTCCAGGATGGCCCGGCGCACCACCGCGTGCCGGCCGATCTCGACACCCTCCATCAGCACCGAGCCCTCGACGTGCGCCCAGGAGTGCACCCGCACCTTCGGCGACACGATCGAGTTCTCCACCAGCGAGCCGGAGATCACCACACCCGGCGAGACCATCGAGCCGACCGCGCGGCCGACCCGCTCACCCCACTGGTGGACGAACTTCGCCGGCGGCCACGGCGGCTGCTCCGTGTAGATCGGCCACTCGAAGTTGTAGAGGTTGAACACGGGGTGCACGTTGATCAGATCCATGTGCGCGTCGTAGAACGAGTCGAGCGTCCCCACGTCGCGCCAGTAGCCACGGTCCCGGTCGGTGCTGCCCGGCACCTCGTTGTCGCGGAAGTCGTAGACGTTCGCCTCGCCCCGCTCGACGAGCATCGGGATGATGCTGCCGCCCATGTCGTGCTTGCTGGACTTGTCGGCCGCGTCCCGCTCGACCGCCTCGCACAGGGCGCGGGTGGTGAAGACGTAGTTGCCCATCGAGGCGTAGATCTCGTCGGGCGCGTCCGGCAGGCCAACCGCGTCGGTGGGCTTCTCGCGGAACGCACGGATCTTCCGGCCGTCCTCGCCTACCTCGATGACACCGAACTGGTCGGCCATCGAGAGGGGCTGCCGGATGCCGGCGACGGTCACCGCCGCGCCGGAGGCGATGTGGTCCTCCACCATCTGCCGCGGGTCCATCCGGTAGATGTGGTCGGCGCCGAAGACGATCACGTAGTCGGGCTGCTCGTCGTTGATGAGGTTGAAGCTCTGGTAGATGGCGTCGGCCGAGCCGGCGAACCACCACGGGCCACGACGCTGCTGCGCGGGCACCGGGGTGACGTAGTTGCCGAGCAGCGTGGACATCCGCCAGGTCTTGGTGATGTGTCGGTCGAGGGAGTGGGACTTGTACTGGGTCAGCACGACGATCTTGAGATAGCCGGCGTTGGCCAGGTTGGAGAGGACGAAGTCGACCATGCGGTACATCCCGCCGAACGGGACGGCCGGCTTGGCCCGGTCCGTGGTGAGTGGCATCAGGCGCTTGCCCTCCCCACCCGCCAGGACGATCGCGAGCACCTTGGCAGCCATGCCCCGACGCTATCCACCCGCGTCGGACTTCACCACTCGTACGGGGAGTCTTCTGCACTAGGGTGCGGGGTCATGACGGAACCCACCCCGCTGCGCGTCGATCTGCTCACCCGCGAGTACCCACCGGAGGTCTACGGCGGCGCGGGCGTGCACGTCGAGTACCTGGCCCGGGAGTTGCGCCACCTCACCGACGTACGCGTGCACTGCTTCGGCCTGCCGCGCACCGAGCCGGGCGTCACGGCGTACACCGATCCGCCCGGCCTGACCGGCGCGAACGCCGCGCTGCGGACGATGGGTGTGGATCTGGAGATGGCCGCCGGCGCCGCCGGCACCGACGTGGTGCACAGCCACACGTGGTACGCGAACATGGCCGGGCACACCGCGAAGCTGCTGCACGGGGTGCCGCACGTGCTGACCGCGCACAGCCTGGAACCGCTGCGGCCGTGGAAGGCCGAGCAGCTCGGCGGCGGTTACACGCTCTCCTCCTGGATCGAGCGCACCGCGATGGAGGCCGCCGACGCGGTGATCGCGGTCAGTGCGGGAATGCGCAACGACGTGCTCGCCGCCTACCCGCAGGTCGACCCGGACCGGGTCCGGGTGGTCTACAACGGCATCGACACCGTGCAGTACGCGCCGGACTCCGGCACCGACGTGCTGGAGCGGCTCGGCATCGACCCCACGCTGCCCAGCGTGGTGTACGTGGGCAGGATCACCCGGCAGAAGGGCCTGCCGTATCTGTTGCGGGCGGCCCGGGAACTGCCGGCCGACACCCAGCTCGTGCTGCTCGCCGGCGCACCCGACACGGCCGAGATCGCCGCCGAGGTCCAGGAGCTGGTCGCCGAGCTGCGGGCCAACCGCTCCGGCGTGGTCTGGGTGGCCGAGATGCTGCCCAAGCCCGAGGTGATCCAGGTGCTCACCCACGCGACAGTCTTCGTCTGCCCCTCGGTGTACGAGCCGATGGGCATCGTCAACCTGGAGGCGATGGCCTGCGAGACGGCGGTGGTGGCGACCGCTACCGGCGGCATCCCCGAGGTGGTGGCCGACGGCGAGACGGGCCTGCTGGTGCCGATCGAGCAGGCCACCGACGGGTCGGGGACGCCGCTGAAGCCGGAGACGTTCGTCGCGGACCTGGCGGCGGCGATCAACACGCTGCTCGCCGACCCGGCGCGTACCGAGCGGTTCGGCCTGGCCGGTCGGCGGCGCGCGGTGGAGCACTTCTCCTGGGACGCGATAGCCCGGCAGACCCTCGACGTGTACCGCTCGGTGCTGGTGGCCTGACAGCGCCCAGCCCGTCGACGATGCCCGGCCGATCTAGATCGCCGTTCCGGGTGGGGACTTGAGCAACGACGTCGCCTCAGCAGGGTGACCACCGTGGCCGTTGCGGAGCGCGCTCGCCGCTATGCGGATGAGGTCGATGTTGACCCCGGCGGCGCCGCTCGGGTCGTCCACCTTCAGCTTCACGTCGAGGCTCACCACCGTCTCGCCCCAGCCCTGCGCCTCGATGTTGAGGTGCGCCACCTTCTGTGATCCCAGGTGCGGCAGATAGCCGAGCGGGGCCACCTCGACCCGGTCGGCGTCCGGCAGGGCGTTGAGCTTGGACTGCTTCTTGGTGTTGGGGTTCTCGACCAGGTTGCGGAAGTCCTCGGTGCCGCCCAGGTTGACCTGGTAGGAGCTGACGAGCGTGAGGCCCCGTTCCCGGAGCAACCGCAGCAGCGCGTTGTGCACCACCGAGGTGCCGAACTGGCTGGCCAGGTCGTCTCCGAGCAGCGGCAGACCGGCCGCTTCGAACCCGCTCATCACGTCCGGATCGCGGGAGATCGGGTCGGCGGTGGTGTTGATGAAGGCGACGCCTGCGGTACGCGCCGCCTCGGCGTACGCCCGGGCGGTCTCCGGTCGGCCACTCGGCGCCGAGTAGAGCAGCACCTCCGCCCCGGCCAGTGCCGCCGCCACCCGGTCCACCCCGGCCGAGTCGACGAGTCCCTCGGTGACGGCGACACCCGCCTCGGGCAGGTCGCAGTCGAGTCGGGGGAAGTTGTTGGGCGGCAGGAAGATCGCCTCGGTCAGATCCCGGCCGATCTTCTCCCGGGAGGTGGCGAAGGCCGCGACGAACTCGATGTCGCCCACCGCGAGCCCGTCGACGATCGGCCTGCGGACACCCACCAGACTGCCGCTGTGGCGGTGGAGAGCGATTCCCTGCACCAGCGCGGAGGTGTTGTTGCCGACGCCCACGACCGCGACCTTCACCTTTTCGATCATGGCCGGAGGCTACGGCACCTGCGCGCACACCGTGGTGCGGTGATCCGCTCCGGCCAGCCCGGCGACGGGCCTCGATCGTTGTCAGTTGAGCAATTCGACGCGCCGAGGGTGCTGCTGCTGAGGTGCCAACGATCCGGGCGGGGCGCGGGGTAGGTCCCGCGACACGCCCTGGAACACCTGGGCATCCGATGTCATCGCGCAGAAGGGCACCTGGCGGGCTTGGCCGCGCGCGAGCCGATCTCGCACAGTAGGTTGGCGGGGTGACAGGACGGTTCCCGATCGAAGACGTCTCCCCCGTCGTCTCGTGCGGGCGGTACCCGGCCAAGGCAGTCGTCGACGAGCCGGTTCCGGTGTCGGCGCGCGCCTACCGGGAGGGGCACGACGCGCTGGGCTGCAACGTGGTGTGGAGCGGCCCGGACGGCGAGCAACGGCCGTTCACCCGGATGCGCCCCGGCGAGCCCGGCCAGGACCGCTGGCACGCCACGATCCGCCCGGACGCCGTCGGCTCCTGGACCTTCTCCGTCGAGGCGTTCGGAGACCCGTACCTGACCTGGCAGAACGCGGTGACCAAGAAGATCGCCGCCGGGCAGGGGCCGGAGGACCTGGCCAACGACCTGGCCGAGGGCGCACGTGTGCTGGCCGCCGCCCGCGAGCTGGTGCCGGCCGCCGACCGGGCCCGCCTCGCCGACGCGCTCACCGCCCTCGTGGACACCGGCCTTCCGTTGCCGCAGCGCGTCGACCCGGCGCTGGCCCTGGCCGACCTGCTCTGGGAGCACCCGGTGCGGGAGCTGGTGACCGCCGGTGAGGCGTACACCCTGTGGGTTGACCGCAAGCGGGCCCTCTTCTCGGCCTGGTACGAGTTCTTCCCGCGCTCCGAAGGAGCGGCGGGTGGGCGCTCCGGCACCTTCGCCACCGCGACCGAGCGGCTGCCGGGTGTGGCCGCGATGGGCTTCGACGTGCTCTACCTGCCGCCGATCCACCCGATCGGCCGGGTCAACCGCAAGGGCCGCAACAACGCGCTCACCGCCGGACCGACCGACGTGGGCTCGCCGTGGGCGATCGGCGCCGCCGAGGGCGGCCACGACACGATCCACCCCGACCTGGGTACGCCGGCAGACTTCCGCGCCTTCATCGAGGCGGCCGCGGCGCAGGGCCTGGAGGTGGCGATGGACCTGGCGTTGCAGTGCGCGCCGGACCACCCCTGGGTGACCGAGCACCCGGAGTGGTTCACCACCCGGGCCGACGGCAGCATCGCGTACGCGGAGAACCCGCCGAAGAAGTACCAGGACATCTACCCGGTCAACTTCGACAACGACCCGGAGGGCATCCGCGCCGAGGTGCTGCGGGTGGTGCTGCACTGGGTTAGCGAGGGCATCCGGATCTTCCGGGTGGACAACCCGCACACCAAGCCGTTCGACTTCTGGCACTGGCTGATCGCCGAGGTCAAGACTGTCGATCCGGACGTGCTGTTCCTCGCCGAGGCGTTCACCCGGCCGGCCATCATGCACGGGCTCGGCAAGATCGGCTTCACGCAGTCGTACACCTATTTCACCTGGCGCACGACGGCCGCCGAGATGCGGGAATACTGCGAGGAGCTTGTCGCCTCGGCCGACCACATGCGGCCGAACTTCTGGCCGAACACGCCGGACATCCTGCACTCCTCGTTGCAGCACGGCGGCCCGCCGATGTTCAAGATCCGGGCGGTGCTGGCCGCGCTGCTCTCCCCCTCCTGGGGCCTGTACGCCGGCTTCGAGCTGTTCGAGCACGTGGCCCGGCCCGGCGCCGAGGAGTACCTGGACAACGAGAAGTACGAGCTGCGCCCCCGCGACTGGGCCGCCGCCGAGGCGCAGGGCCGCTCGCTGGCGCCGTTCCTGGCCACGCTCAACCGCGTACGCCGAGACAACCCGGCGCTGCACCAGCTCCGCAACCTGCGCTTCCACGAGATCGACAACCCCGCGCTGCTGTGCTGGTCGAAGCACGACCCGGACACCGGCAACACCGTCATCGTGATCTGCTCGTTCGACTCGCGCGAGGTGCAGTGGGGCAACACGACGCTCGACATGCCGGAGCTGGGGTTCGACTGGCACGAGCGGTTCACCGTGTACGACGAGCTGACCGGCACCAGCTACGACTGGGGTCAGCGCAACGCGGTGCGGCTCGACCCGTACCTGCAACCGGCGCACGTGCTGACCGTCCGCCGCCCGGTCGCGCCCACCGCGCCGGCACCTGCCGCCGTCGAACCGGCGGACCTCACCGTCACCGACGTCCCGGACGACCTGTCCGGCGGCACCGCCCCGACGACCCCGGCCCCGACGGCGGGCGCTGGACCGGCGACGGCCGGCGCTGAACCGGCGGCGACCGGCGCTGGGACGGCGGTTCGTTCGTCCGCTCCCCGACCGGCCCCTCCCCGCCCGGCACCTCCCCGCTCGGCCGGGGGCCGCCCGGCGAAGCCCCGCCCGCCCGCCTCCGCACCGACCGAAGCCGCCCCGAAGGACGACCGATGGACCAGCTGATCACCGGCGTGACGCACGACCCGCACGCGCTGCTCGGCGCGCACCCCGCCGACGGGTGGACGACGATCCGCACGATGCGCCGGGGCGCGGGCGACGTGCTGCTGCTCGTCGGCGACGAACGGCACCCAATGAAGCGGGTGCACGACGTGGGCGTCTTCGAGACCCACGTCGAGGGCACGGTGCTCGACTACCGGGTGGAGGTCGACGGCACCGTCCACGACGACCCGTACCGCTACCCGCCCACCCTCGGCGAGCTGGACCTGCACCTGATCGGTGAGGGCCGGCACGAGCGGCTGTGGGACGCGCTGGGCGCGCGGGTCTTCGACGAGGGCGTGGCGTTCAGCGTCTGGGCGCCCAGCGCGCGCGGCGTGCGGGTGATCGGTGACTTCACCGGCTGGGGTGCCGACGACGGCTGGCCGATGCGGTCGCTCGGCTCCAGCGGCGTGTGGGAGCTGTTCGTCCCCAACGCCAGGGTCGGGGCCCGCTACAAGTACCGGGTGCTCGGCGCCGACGGGCAGTGGCGGGACAAGGCCGACCCCATGGCGGCGTACGCCGAGGTGCCGCCGGCCACCGCGTCGGTGGTGCACCACTCGACGTACCGGTGGAACGACGCGGACTGGCTGGCCCGGCGGGCCGAGCGTCAGCCGCACCAGGAGCCGATGAGCGTGTACGAGGTGCACCTCGGCTCCTGGCGGCCCGGCCTCGGCTACCGCGAGCTGGCCGAGCAGCTCACCGCGTACGTCACCGAGCTGGGCTTCACGCACGTGGAGTTCCTGCCGGTGATGGAGCACCCGTTTGGCGGTTCCTGGGGCTACCAGGTGACCGGTTACTACGCGCCGACGTCCCGCTTCGGTGACCCGGACGAGTTCCGCCACCTCGTCGACTCCCTGCACGCCGCCGGCATCGGCGTGATCCTGGACTGGGTGCCCGCGCACTTCCCCAAGGACGAGTGGGCGCTGGCCCGCTTCGACGGCACCCCGCTCTACGAGCACCCCGACCCGCGGCGCGGCGAGCACCCCGACTGGGGCACGTACGTCTTCGACTTCGGCCGCCGCGAGGTGCGCAACTTCCTGGTCGCCAACGCGCTCTACTGGTGCGACCAGTTCCACGTCGACGGGCTGCGGGTCGACGCGGTCGCGTCGATGCTCTACCTGGACTACTCCCGCGACGAGGGCCAGTGGGCCCCCAACCAGTACGGCGGTCGGGAGAACCTGGAGGCCATCGCGCTCATGCAGGAGGTGAACGCGACCGTCTACAAGCACCACGCCGGCATCGTGATGATCGCCGAGGAGTCGACCGCCTGGCCGGGCGTCACCCGGCCCACCGCCGACGGCGGGCTCGGCTTCGGCTTCAAGTGGAACATGGGCTGGATGCACGACACCCTGCTGTACACCTCGAAGGACCCGATCTACCGCCAGCACCACCACCACCAGCTCACGTTCTCCCTGGCGTACGCCTGGAGCGAGAACTACGTGCTGCCGATCAGCCACGACGAGGTCGTGCACGGCAAGGGCTCACTGGCCGGCAAGATGCCCGGCGACACCTGGCAGCGGCTGGCCAACGTCCGGGCGCTGCTCGCGTACATGTGGGCGCACCCGGGCAAGCAGCTCCTCTTCATGGGCTCCGAGCTGGCCGACGACCGGGAGTGGAGCGAGGAACGCGGCCTCGACTGGTACCTGCTGCACGACCCGGCCCGCGCCGGCGTGCAGCGACTCGTCGGTGACCTCAACCGCGTCTACCGGGCCACCCCGGCGCTGTGGGCCCAGGACACCGAGCCGGCCGGGTTCCGCTGGATCGCCGGCGACGACGTCGCCAACAACACCGTGTCGTTCATCCGGATCGCCCCGGACGGCTCGACGCTCGTGTGCGTGGCGAACTTCTCCGCCCAGCCCCTGCACGACTACCGGATCGGGTTGCCGGCCGGCGGAACGTGGACCGAGGTGCTCAACACCGACGCGCACCACTACGGCGGGTCGGGCGTGGGCAACCTGGGTGCGGTGCACGCCGAGGACGTGCCGTGGCACGGGATGGTGGCGTCGGCGGCACTCCAGGTCCCACCGCTGGGCGTCATTTGGCTCCGCCAGGGCTGAATCTAGCGCTTCGGTTGTGACAGCGACTGCCAATAGCGCCCCCTTGTGCCCTGCCGCGCGGCAGGACACAAGGGGGCGCAACCTATTTCTTGCCGCCTTTGCTAGCGCGGCTCGGCGGAATGGCCAGGAGATCCGTCACGAACATCTGGCTAAAACGTGTCTGACGTTCGATCGGCCCCCTGCCCAGTGGATTGGCAGAGAAGTACGCAGCCTGAATAGCGAGCGCCGGGATCGCGACCAGCACGGATGTAAGGAATACCAACACGGCCGGCGCGATCACCGCCACCATCGTCGGACGACTGATCAAGTGGTTGGCCCACAGGACCTGCGTCAGAACCAGCACGGTAGCCGACAGAAGCACCGCTCGCCCAGCCCATACCAGCAGGCGGTAGGACTTTCGTCCTCTCGCCTCAGCCATGATGTCGCTCAAGGCCTAACTCCTCATCCAAGTAGACCTGTCAGATCGGACCAATCAAACCAGCGGCCCGAAGCCGTTTTTGAGCCGCCCTCCGTATAGCCGCCGCCGACGCCCACTCCGGCGCTCGCGCCGACGCTGTGGACCGGCTGCCCGTACTTACCGGTGCCAGCCGTGAAGGACACGCTGCCGGAGGTCTCGGCGCCGGCGCCGGCCTGCCAATACTGGGACACGCCGGGCTGATCGTCGATGTTCCCGTCGGAAGCCACAGAGCCCACACCTCCGAACACTCCAAAGTTGGGCCCGATGTCGATGCTCTTCGTGTAGGTCCAACCCACGCCCTGGCGATCGAAAGCCACACACCCCGTGACCCCACCGCCCAGAATGCCCGCGAAACTTCCCGTCAGGCAAATTCCTTCCATTTTAACATTCGCGATCAGCGGCTCTTCGGCCGTACAGTCCGTCGGCTTCGCCGCCCAACAACCAATCGGGCCAGAATCGGGGGTGCCCGCCAGACGCTGGGACACGTCCGGGTTCGGGTCCTGCCCAGGCCCCGGCTTCGGCTTCTCGCGCCGCGGCGGAACATGCTTGTCAACGATCTTTGCTTTAGTGGAGGACTTGTGGTTCGCCTTCCCCCAAGCCTTGTTCTTCGCAGTTCCACAGCCACCGGGACAACCGCCAGCGCCGCGGCCATCGCCCTTCTTCAGAGGCCGGGGGTCGTAGCCGTAGCAGTCGAAGTGCCGACAGTCTTCCGGGATCAGACCGGTCGGATCGCTCGACGTGACCGGCGTGTTGTTGGAGTAGGAGTAGCCGTTCCACTGCTGCGGCTGCCCGGCTGCCTGCAGTGGGTCAACGGAGGTGAATTTGCCGATCGCGGGATCGTAGGATCGGGCACCGACGGTCGTGAGTCCGGTCGGGCTCATCGGCTTGTTCAGGAAACCGCGGTTGTCGGGTGCGGCGACGGCAGCACCTCGGGCACCGCCGTACGGGGTGTACTGCCGCCAGGTCGGGTTCTGGGCGGTGCTGTCGAGGTAGAGCGACGGGGTGCCCTGGTGGTCGGCGATGGCGAAGGTGTACGCCGTGCCGCTGCCGGTGCGGATGCAGCTACCGCCGCCAGGAAGGGCGTAGTAGCGGCTGCCGGTGACGACACTGGTGGCGGTGTTGAGGGTGAGTTGCTGCCCGGGTAGGTACAGGGTGTTCTTGCCCGGCTCCTTCTGCAGTAGCAGGTTGCCGTCGGCGTCGTAGATGAAGCTGTTGTTGCCGCTCGTGCCACCGGTGACGTCGGCGAGCTTGCCAGCGTCGTCCCAGGTGAGGGTCTGGTTGCCCTGGGCGGCGTTGCGACCGGTGGTGTTGCCGGCGTTGTCGTAGGTGTACGACGTGGTGCCGGTTGCTCCGCCGGTCGTGGTGGTCGAGGTCAGGGTGTGGGGCTTGTTCTGACCGTTGCCGTTGTAGGTGTAGGTGGTCTTGGTGTCGGTACCGCCGGTCAGGCTGTGCTCGGTCTGCTGGGTGCGGTTGCCGATCAGGTCGATCTGCCAGCTGGTCCAGTAGGCGCTACCCGCGCCGATGCTGTTGCCGACCATTGACTTGTTGGCGTCGGTGGGCGTTGCGGCGCAGGCGTCGGTGCCGGTCCAGGCTTCGGTGAGGCGGGCCAGGCCGTCGTAGCCGTAGCACTGCGTCTCCGCCGGGGTGGTGGCACCCAGCCGCTTGCTGATCTTGCGGGTGATGTTGCCGACCAGGTCGTACTTGTACTCCTGCTCGTCGACATTCGACGGGGTTGCCGTCGAACGGGTGACGAGCTGGTTGGTCAGCCGGCTGGTGTGCGGGTCGTAGGTGTTGGTGACATACGCCAGGTTGGTGTTCATGCCGAGGGTCTGCTGGTTGGCCCGGCCGTAGGCGTCGTAGCTGACGCTCTGGCTGTATCCGGCGAGACCACCGAGGGTGGTGGGCAGGTCCAGGACCCCGGTGTAGCCGTGGATCACCGTCTCCGAGGGCAGACCGCCCTTGGCCGGGTAGGTGTCGGTCAGCGGCAGACCCAGCACCGAGGAGTAGGTGTGCCCGAACACGTACGACCCGGCGAGAGCGCCTTCGCTGTCCGGGATGGTGACCGTCGTGCCGAGGGAACTGCCGAAGACGTTGAACGACTTCTGCTGGGTGACATATGCCTGTCCGCCGCGGTAGGCGGTGGTGGTGGTCAGCTTGCCGAGCGCGTTGGTGACCCCCGCGACGCCGTTGCTGTTGTCGTACACCCATGCCGCCCGCTGGTTCGCCGACGACTGGTTCGCCACCGCGGACGCGTACTCGCCGGTCTTGCGGTCGAGAGCGTCGTAGGTGAACGACAGGGTCTTGCCACGCCCATCGGTGGACTGTTCGAGGTTGCCGTTGGCATCGTAGCTCATGCTGCTGGCGCCGGCGTCCGGGTCAGACTTCGCCACGACCTGACCGAGCAGGTTGTACGTCGAGGTCCACACGTTGTTGCTGGCGTCGGTGAGCGTCGACTGGTTGCCGTGCTCGTCGTAGCCGTACTTGCTGACCGTCGCGGTGCCACCGGTCACGGTGAACGTGCCGGTGAAGGTGTCCGCTGGCGTGGTCACCGTCGGACGAACGCTGTACTCCTGCAACTCCTTCTTCCGACCGATCGCGTCGGTCAGGGTGGCGGAGACGACGCCCCCGGTGGGCGGAACGACTGTGGTGCGATCGCCGCCGTGCACGGTGGTCGTCGTCGACACCGTGACGCCGTTCTTGGCCGACGTCACGATGACCGCTCGGCCCAGACCGTCGTAGGTGGTGAAGGTCTGATTCGGCACCTGCTTGCTCAGGTCCGCCGCCGACACCGGCGTACTGACCGTCGGCAACGACCCGTCGTCCCACCAGCCGTTGTACGACGCGCGGGTCCACCCGTGCGTGTCGTAGAACGTATCAGTGATCATCCGGCCGCCCGTCGGCGTGACCGACTGGGTCTGCCGCGGCCGCAGCAGGGCATCGAGGATGGTGACCGACTTTTGATAGCCGTTGGAGTTGTTCAGGGTCTCCGCGGTGGTGGCGGACACCCCGGTCTTCGACACCGTGTAGCTGAACTTGTGATTCGCACCGAGGCTGGTGGCCCGCGAGTTCAGCCATACCGACGTCGCGCGACCGATCGCGTCGTACTGCTGGGTGGTGATGATGCCGTTGGCGTCGGTGCTGATCAGCGGGATGCCGCGCTTCGTGTCGAGCGTGACGGACCCACCGTGCCCCGCGGCGTTCGTGCTGGAGGTGGCGGTGACCAGTTTGGCGGCGTTCATGGTGTAGCCGCTGCTTGTCTTGTTGCCCTTGGCGTCGTAGGAGTCGGTGACCCGGCCGTAGCTGTCGTAGGTCGACCGTTCGGTGGTCTGCCAGACGTACGCGCCGGAGGTGTAGTCCTTGGCGGCCTGGGTGAGGGTGACGTCGCCCTTGGACGGGGCGGTCGTCTGAGGGAAGGTGGTGGCGAAGGTCTGGTCGTCGTAGAAACTGCGTTCGGCCTTTACCACCTGGGCGGGGCGGTTGACCGTCCCGGGGGCGGTCAGGGTGTTGACGCTGCCGGGCACCGAGGCGGGGCTGCCCTGGGTGAAGCCGCCACACGCCACGGCCACGGTCTCGGTCTGGCTGACCAGGCCGGCGAGGTTCTTGCTGGTGTTCGCCGGGGCGTAGGTGTAGGTGGTGCACTGGTTGTACGCCGCGTCGATCGGCACCGTGTAGGTGTAGGTGTTCTTCAGCTCACCGAAGGTGGCGCTGGTGATGTTCGCGTCGTAGCTGTTGTCGGTTCCGGTGTTGCGCCAGGTCACCGAGCCGCCGCTGGTGACGGCTTGGCGGGTGTACGTCTTAATCGGTGCGACCCACTGCGCCGTCAACGCCGACAGTCCCGTGCGCGAGCGCGTGGCGGTGGCCCCGGAGACCCAGTAGGAGGTGATGGTGGAGGAGTCGACGCGACCGTTCTCGCCGAGGTACTTCGTGCTCTCCAGTTCCTTGCCGGCGAGTTCGTCGACGTCCTCGTGGGTGCCGCCGACGGAGTCGGTCAGGTTCAGCACAGTGGTGTTGTTGTTCTTGGACATGCCGCGGTAGTAGACGGTTTCGGCCTGGGTGCGGCGGTCGTTGACGCCGTCGCCGGTGAACGTCTGGACCTTGCCGTAGCCGCGGAACTGGCCGTAGCTGCGGTACTTGGCCTTGACGACCTCGTTCTCGTCGTAGTGCCAGGCCGCGCCGTCCAGGTACTTGTAGCTGGTCGACAGGGCCGCCGCGCCGCCGGTCGGGTCGGTGGACGTGACGCGGGTGACGGCGTACTTGTTGAACCAGTCCTTGAACGGGTTCACGTAGCCGTCCGGGGTCCAGTAGACCGGGTAGCACGACTTCGTGTTCGTCGCCGGGTCGGTGGTGACCGGGGCGGTACACGGCACGGGCAGCTCGTAGGACGGAGAGATGACCGAACCGGTCTCGGTGGTGATCGTGGCGATGCGCTGCCGGTAGAACGATGGCAGCCCGCCGGTGATGTCGACCCGGTTGGGCAGCTTGATGCCGGTGAACGACACCGATGGCAACGTGATCGCCGCCGTGGAGCCGCCGGCGCTGGTGTCGTGACCGGTACGCGCGATCGAGGTCAGCCACAACGTCGGCGACGTGCCGTCACCGGTCGCCGGCATGCTGTGCGACAGGGCGTAGGAGTCGACCTTCTCGTACTGGCTGGTGGCCGTGTTGTACTGCTGGGCCTCGATCGAGGTCAGGCGCACCGTGGAGAAGAACGACGGGCTCCAGTCGTCACAGTCGGTTCCCGAGGCGCAGATCAGGTCGAACGGCACGTCGGGCCAGTTCGCCTTGTTCGTCGAGTTCAACGGCTGACACGTCCCCGACAGGCAGCGGTCGCCGGTGTTGAAGACCACCCGGTTCGCCACCGTGCCGTACGCGCCGCCGTCGGTGAAGCCGTAGTCGATGCGCGCCAGGTTGCTGTCGCGGATGTAGGACACGTCCGAGGCGCCCTTGTTGCGGCCGTAGAAGTTGGTGGCCTGGTTGTAGTAGTAGGCCATCGCGTTGCCGTGGGTGTCGGTGACGTAGTCCAGGTTCCACCGGTACGCCATCGTGCACACCGACGACGAGAATCCCGCCGAGTTGTAACACGGGTCGCCCGAGTGCGGTGAGTACACCGGCTAGTGGTCCACCGACTTCGTCTCCGCCTTGCCCGACGCCCATCCCGGCAGCCGGTTACGACCGAACTCGTAGCTCGTGCCGTCGCGCAGCGTCACCCGCCAGTAGTCGGTGTTGTATGTCCCCGAACCGTTGTTGGAATTCTCGACGTGGGTGACGACCTCACCGTTGTCCGACTCCGGCTTCCACACATTCTTGGACGCGTCCCACACCAGGGCCGTCGACGAACCATTCAACGACAGCGTCAGCATCGGACCGTCGTAGCAACGGTCCGGCGTCTTCACCGGCGACGCGCTGCCACCCGGATCGTCCATGCACGACGTGAACGTCTGCTCCACGAACGAGCGCGGCGTCGACCAGCCGTCACCCACCCACGACGCCTGCGCGTTCGTCGACGCCGTCTGCCCGTCCACGCTGCCCGAGTCGTACGACAACGCCACCGTCGGCACCAGATCCGACGCCGCCGGTGGCACGGTCACCGGATACGAGTACGTGAACGAACCCGTGCTACCCCCGCCGGTCCAGGAACCCGACGGCTTCAGGTCCGTGGCCGCGTACGTGCCGCCCTTGCCGCCCTCCTCGCCGGCCGCGGCAACCGCCGCCAACACGGTCATGCCGCCGACCGCCTGCGCCCGCGCGTCCGTCGCCATCGGCACCTCCGCCGACACCGACTTCTCCGCGGCGTCGTTCGTCGACGCCAACGGCGTCGCCACCCGACACTCGCTGCGGGTCGGCGTCGTCAGGACACACGATGGCAGGCGTACCAGCCGCAGTCGCGAACCGTAGTTGCCGCCGAACGCCTCGGCGAACCCCGCGTAGTCCACACCCACCCGCACGGCGCCTGAGGACACGTCCGGAGCCACCGAAAGCAGCACGCCGTCCACGCCGGCAGCTTCGGCCGCCTTGCGGTCGGCGACCTTCACCGCCAGGCTGCGCGGACCAGCCTTCTCCCTGACCGGCTGAACCCACACCGGCGCATCCGCCACGCGCGCCTTCGCCGCAGCCGCGCCCCGCGCCCCAGCAAGCGGTGCGGCCGGCAGGTCGACCTTCGCCGACACGGCCTTCGGCCACGCCGTACGCGTCGGCCGGTACGTCGACTTCGCGTCATCAGGCGGCGTGACGAACTTCGTCGGCAACGGCTTCACACCCTTGACCGACTGGCCCGGCGATGTCGCCGGCGCTTTCGCCACCTCCGGACCCTTGGGCTTCGCCACCGCGGGTGCACCCGACAACAGGCTGGCTGCCAGCGACATGGCCGCGACAGTCGCGACCAGACGTCTGGGACGTTTGAGCAGGCGGGATCCCCCGTGGACGGCCATGCTGACCTCACCTCTGCGCGATGGAATGAGAGGCCACACAGAGTGATCGATCATGCACCCCCGTGGCGCGAACAATGTTTCACGTCCAGCCACAGCAGAAGGTCACGAAACGATAACGATGATCAGCTGCTGATGCCATCAAACCCGTGTCACTGAGTGCCAAAAGGACAGCCAAGAGTGAGCGGAGACGTTCCCGGTAACGGGCGTGACTGCTTCACTGTGGCCGCTCGATCGGATGCGCCTACGCGTTCACGTCACTCACGGGGAGTACTACACATGATCAGAGGACGACTGCGCCTACGCGCTGTCGCATCGGGTGCGGTGGCCGCCGTCGCTATCGCTGCGGCCACGGTCCCGCTCGCCACACCGGCCGCCGCTGCCGCCCCGCCGAAACCCGCTGCCGTCCCGGCCGGACCGCTCGGGGTCGACGCGGCCCTGGCCCACGCCAAGCGGACCGGCAAGCAGGTCGAAGCGACCGCCGCCACCACCTCGACGGAAAAACTGACCGCCCTTCCCAACGGCCAGATCCTGCTCAGCCAGAGCGCCGTGCCGACCCGCAAACGCGTGGGCACCGACTGGAAGCAGCTCGATCCCACCCTCTACCGACGGGCCGACGGTGCCGTCACCGCGATCACCACCACACACGACATCACGCTGTCCGGCGGTGGCAGCGGCCCGATGGCCCACCTCGTCAGCGGCGACCGTTCACTGACCCTGACCGCCCCCGTCGCCCTGCCTGCGCCCACGCTCACCGGGCCGACCGCGACGTACGCCAACGTCCTGCCCGGTGTGGACCTGACCGTGACGGTCAACGCACAGGGCGGGTTCTCCCACGTCTTCGTGGTCAAGGATGCCAAAGCCGCGGCGAACCCGAAGCTGGCCAACCTCGAACTGGCCACCACCGCCACAGGCTTCACCCTCGACGCTGACGCAGCCGGAAACATCAGCGGTCGGGACCGCACCGGCGACGCCGTCATCACCGCACCCGCACCCGTCATGTGGGACTCCTCCGCGCGGAGCACAAGCGGACCAACCGCGCGCAGCGGCGCCGCTTCCACGACCGCAGCACCCGGCCGGGCCGCTCGCACCGCCGCCATCGGCGTCTCCATTGCCCCCGGCAAGCTCGGCCTCAAGCCCGACCGCACGCTCCTCACCGACGCCGCGACCGTCTACCCGGTCTACATCGACCCGAGCTTCAACTGGAGCGTCACCGGACCGAGGATGTCCGGCTGGGCCAGCATCTCCTACCAGCACCAGTCCTCGAACTACTGGAACAACACCCCCGACCCCATCGGCCGGATGCAGGTCGGCAACTCCGGCGAGCAGCGCTCGAACACGCTGATCAACTTCCCGGTGCCCTACAGCACCCTCACGGGCGCCACGATCGACGACGCCACGTTCAAGATCACCAACACCCGGTCCTGGAGCTGCACCAACAAGACGGTCAACATCTACGCACCTGCGGCGACGTTGTCGAAGTCGAACGCCACCTGGGACTACTGGGAAGACCAGAGCAAGAGCCCTCTCGCCGCGTCGAAGAGCTTCGCCTACGGCTACAGCGGCTGCAACGCCGCAGGCGTGTCCTTCGACATCACCGGCCAGATCAAGACCGACGTCACCAACAAGAGAGCCACCCGCACCCTGTGGATGGTCGCCGCCAACGAGGCCAGCGACGCCCAGAGCTGGAAAGAGTTCCTGGAAACCAGCCCCACGCTCGAAATCCGCTACAACCACAAACCCAACAAGCCGACCGGTATGACCACCTCACCGCGCACCGCCTGCGGCGGTGGGTCGATGATCGGCGACAACCCGGTCTACCTCTACGCCCCGGTCTCCGACCCCGACGGTGGCACCCTCGGAGTGAGCTTCAAGCTCTGGAAGACCTCCGACGCCGCGCAGACCGCGCTGGCGTCCTCCAACCCGAACCTGCTCACGTACTCGTCGGGCAGCACGGGCGTGCTGATCGTGCCTGTCGCCACGCTGCGCGCCGCCGCGGGCGGCGCCATCACCACCTTCTCCTGGAAGGTCCAGGCGACCGACTTCGGGGCGTCCAGCGACTGGTCCGCGACCTGCAGCTTCACCTTCGACCCCACCCGGACCGGCGCTCCCGACATCAGCCAACCGCAGGGACAGTCGAAGATCGGCGAAGAGGTCAGCTTCGTCATCACGCCGCCGAGCACCGGTACCCAGCCGGCCAACTACAGCTACCAGCTCAATGGCCTGCCCCCGGTCACCGTCTCCGCCACGGCCGGTGCAGCCACCGTCATCACGACGCCGACCCGGTTCACCAACACGCTGGCGGTGACCAGCCTCTCGGCGGGTGGCAACTTCGGCGAGACCGTCACCGTGGCCTTCAACGCCAATCCCGCCGACACGGCGGCTGACGCGGACCTCACCGGTGACGGTGTCGCCGACCTGCTGACCGTCGGCGCGCGCAACGGGCTGCCCTCCGGCCTCTGGCTCGGCACGGGCATGAACAGCGGCGCGGTGCGCACCACGGTGAACGACCTCGGAGCGCGGGGTAACGGGGTCACCGGCGACGAGAACCCGTCCGACTTCAACGACGGCCAGGCGATCTCCGGCCACTTCTTCGGCACCGGGTTCCAGGACGTCCTCGTCTACTACACCGCTGGCGCCAACGCCGGCAACGGAACCGTCCTGCGGGGCAGCGGCGACGGCTCGGTCATCGAGCCCTACGACAACCAGGTGAGCGTCTCGGGTGAGCTGCTGGTCGACGGCAACGGCAACGCCCCGCTGCAGTTGGCCAACGCCGGCGATTCCCGAGGCACCGGAAGCACCATTCCCGACCTGATCGGCACCAGCGGCGACGCCACGAACGGGTACTTCCTCAACTACTACCCCGTGGCCTCCGCGCCCGGCGGCTACTCCTACGGCGGCAGCACCACGACCCTGACCCCGGCCGGCGGCGTGGACTGGAACAACTGGACCATCACCACCGCCCAGCTCAGCGGCGGCACCGCGATGTTCCTCTGGAACAGCACCACCGGGGCCCTGCACCTCTGGACCAACCTGGCCTACAACCAGGACACCACCCAACTCACCTACACGCCGCACACGCTCTCGACCAACTGGAACCGCGGCGCCACGCTGAGCCTGCGGGCCGCCGACGCCAACGCCGACGGCACCCCTGACCTGTGGACCGTCGGCGGCAACGGCCTGACCACGGCGTACCTGGTGAGCGGGCTCGGCACGACGCCCACCATCGCCACCCAGCAGGCGCAGGGTCTGGTCACCGCGAAGCACACCTGGCCGCTCAACGACGGCGAGGCGGGGGCCACGGCGGCGACCGCGGCCGACACCTCCGGCGGCAGCACCCTCACCGGCACCGGCAACGCGAAATGGCACGAGGGTGACCTGTTCAGCCCGGACCTGCGGCTCAACAGCGATGCCACCGGTACGGGCGTGGACGCCAGCGGCACCGGCAGCCTGGTCAGCGCCGCCAGTCCCGTTCTGATCGACACCACCAAGTCGTTCAGCGTCGCCGCCTGGGTGAAGCCCACCACCGCCGGCAAGATCATCCTCTCCGAGGAGGGGGCACGATCCGCCCGCTTCATCCTCTGGCAGGAGCAGAGCGACAACACCTGGCGGTTCGGGATGGCCCGCTCCGACAGCGACGCCTGGTCGTACGACCAGGCCAAGAGCGCTCCCAACGCGCAGCTCGGCGTGTGGACGCACCTGGTGGCGACCTACAACGCCACCACGAGCACGATGGCCCTGTACGTCAACAACAACCTGGCCGGCACCGCGCAGCACGCTGCCGCCGTGTCCTGGCCGAGCACCGGGCGCTTCGTGATCGGCCACTACCGCTACCAGGGCACGCCGAGCTCGTACTACTCCGGCCAGATCAGCAACGTGCAGCACTGGGACCGCGCCCTCAACCCCGCCGAGGCCAGCGCGCCGGGCAACTACGCCCAACAGGTCATCGCGCCCAACATCCGCGACGTCACCGGTGACGGCCGGACCGACATGCTCATCATGCAGAGCAACGGTGACGTGCTGCTGCGCCGCGGGACGAACCTGGACGGCACGCTGACGTTCGACGCCGGCATCGTGGTGTGCGGCAAATGCGGCGGCTACGACTCGTTCAACATCGCCGACGCCAACAACGACGGCAAGGTCGACCTGTTCATGCGCCAGAAGAGCACCGGCGACATGTACGTCTACCCGAACACCGTCGCCACCGGAGACCCGATCTGGACCACCCGCCAGCTGGTCTGTGGCGGCTGCTTCAACTTCGGCGTATCCGATCTCGGCGACGTCAACCGGGACGGCAAGACCGACCTCTTCATCCGGGAGAACAGCACCGGCGACATGTACGCGTACCTCGGCAACGGACCCACTGGCGGCGCGATCACCTGGAGTAACCGGGTGCTGCTCTGTAGCTCCTGCGGCGGGTACGACAACGTGAGCGTCGAGGACGCGACAAACGACGGCAAGGTCGACCTGATCATGCGCAACAGCGGGGCCGGCGACATGTGGGTCTACCCCAACACCGCCGCCAACGGAACCCCCACCTGGGGTCCCCGCATCCTGATCTGCGGCATCTGCCGTGACTTCGACATGAGCAGCCTCGGCGACGTCACCAACGACGGGAAGGTCGACCTAATGGTCCGGCGCCGGAGCAACGGCACCATGACCCTCTACCCGGGCAACGGCGCCATCGGCACCGTCACCTGGGGCTCACCCTCGTTGATGTAGTACGCGACGAGAACCCCCGGGTGCCGCAAAAGTCGCGGTGCCCGGGGGTTTCGTGTATGTGGTGTGCGGTCAGACCAGGCCGGCGTCGCGGAGCAACTGCCACAGGCCGGCGCCGTCGGGCGCGGACAGCCACTTCTGCCCCACCGGCCCCGACGAGGGGCGGCCGGCCGGGGCGGGCAGGCTACCGGCAAGCACCGACTGCGTCGGGGACAGCCTGCGGATCGCCACCCCGGCGACGTTCTCCGGGTGGGCAGCGGCGAACTCGCGGTAGATCTCCTGGTCGTGCTGGCCGTCGTCGCCGACCAGCAGCCAGCGCACGTCGGGGAACTCCTTGGCCAGCCGGGCCAGGGTGGAGCGCTTGTGCTCCATGCCGCTGCGGAACCAGCGGTCGGCGGTCGGACCCCAGTCGGTGAGCAGCAGCGGCCCGGCCGGGTAGAGGTGCCGGGACAGGAACCGGGTAAGCGTCGGCGCCACGTTCCACGCGCCCGTGGACAGGTAGAAGACCGGGGCGCCGGGATGCGCGGTGACCAGCCGCTCGTAGAGCACCGCCATGCCGGGCACGGCGGCGCGGGCGTGCTCGTCGAGGACGAACGTGTTCCACGCGGCGAGCAGCGGCCGGGGCAGCGCCGTCACCATCACCGTGTCGTCGATGTCGGAGAGGATGCCGAACTTCACGTCCGGGTCGATGATGCGTACCGGCGCGTCGACCGGCTCGGCGTCGGGCACGCTGAGCCGGACGGTGCCCCACCCGGGCGGCAGGTCGGCCTCGACGAGCGTGTCGACGAAGCCGCTGCGGTCGGCGCGGGCCTCATGCCGCACCCCGCCGGCCTCGATCTGCACGCTGACGTGCTTGGCGGGCAGCGTGGCGAAGCTGCGCCAACCACGGACCTTGTCCAGCCGGCCCCGCTGGCGGGTGTCCGGACGTCCCAGCAGCACCCGGCACATCACCCGCACCCAACCCGGACGGCCGTAACCGGTGTACGCGACGATGTTCATCCGCCAGCCGGTGCGCCGCAGCCGGCGCTCCACGAGCTGGTGCACGGCGTCCTCGATCCGCGCGGCCCGGTGCAGGTTCGGCACGGCCAGTTGGCCGGCGGGAGTGGGTGGCACGCGCCAACCCTGCCACACGTCGACGGACACGGCCACGCGAGCCGGTCCGGACTGCGCCGAACCACCCCGACCAGCCCGTGGTCCGTGAAACACTCCGGTCGGGACGACGACGGGGGCGTGGTCGTGTCGCATCCAGAGCAGCACCGCGGGCGGTGGCGTCCGCGACTCGACCGGCCGGCGCTCGTCGCGCTGCTGTTCGGTCTGGTCGGTGTCGGGTACCGGCTGGTCCTCACGCTGTACACCGTGCCGGTGTCGAACAGCGACGAGGCGACCTTCGGCCTGGCCGCCCTGCACATCGCGCAGGGCCGGGAACGCCCCATCTTCCTCTACGGCCAGCACTACATGGGCATGCTGGAGTCGTACCTGGCCGCGCCGCTGCTCGCCGTGGCCGGGCCGAGCTGGCCGGTGCTGCGGCTGCCGATGCTCGCCCTGTACGCGATCTTCCTCTACCTCGTGTACCGGCTCACCCGCCGGCTCTACACGCCGTGGTTCGCCGTCCTCGTCGTCGGCCTGCTGGCGCTGGGACCGGAGCGGGTGGTGCGCGACCAGCTCACAGTGGTCGGCGGCCGGCCGGAGGTGAAGCCGGCGGTGCTGCTGATGCTGCTGATCACGGTGGGGCTGGCCGCCGGGACGGTGCGCCACCGTCGACTCGCCGTCGCGCTGTTCGGGCTGCTGGCCGGGCTGGCCGCCTGGTCGGACTGGCTGATCCTGCCGTACCTGGCGGTCGCCGCGGTGGCCCTGCTCTGGGCGGTGCGGCGGGAGCTGCTCGGCTGGTCCGGGCTGCTGCTGGTGGCGGGCTTCGTGGTCGGGATCGCGCCGATGCTCGTCGACAACCTGCGCGCCGGGCCGGGTGAGGACTCGCTGACGGTGTTCCGGGAGGTCAGCACGAAAGCCGGCCCGATGCCGCAGTGGTCCGACCGGATCTCCGGCGGCCTGCTGGAGGGGGTGCCGTTGGCGCACGGGCTGTGCCCGGTCGACGGTTGCGGCAGGTGGCAGCAGTGGTTCGGGCTGCTCTATCCGGTGCTGCTGGTGGCCGCCGCCGCGCTCGCGGTGCTCGCGTACCGCCGGGCCGCCCGCACGACGAGCGGCACGCAGGGCGCCGTCGCAGCGAGCGGCACGCAGGGCGCGGGGCCCGGCACGCGGGTCGGGGGCACGCCACGTGGCGCGCGGGTCGGGGCCGTGGTGCAGCTCGCGCTTGTCGTCGGCGCGGCGTTGACCCTGCTGTCGTACGTGCGCAGCCCGCTCGCCGCGACAAGTCCCCTGGACAACGCCCGCTACCTGTCGGTGCTGCAACTGTCGCTGCCGGCGGTGCTCTGGCCGCTCTGGGTGGCAGCTCTCGCCTGCTGGCGGGGCACCGTCGGCGCGCTGGGTCGGCTGGCCGGCGCGCTGGCCACCGCCGTGCTGGCGGCGCTGGCCGCGACGGCGCTGGTGGTCACCGTGCTCTTCGCGACCACAGGCGTCGCCGCGTCGCGGACCGAGGAGCGTCAGGCCCGGGAACTGGCCGCCGCGCTGCGCGCCGACGGGCCGCACGAGGTGTACGGAGACTACTGGACCTGCAACCGGCTGATCTTCAACACCGATGAGACGGTGATCTGCGGTGTGCTCGACGGGGACCTGTCCCCCGGGCAGAACCGCTACCGCCCGTACTGGCGGCAGGTCGGCCGGGCCGCCCGACCGGGTTACGTGGTCCAGGTCGACTCGCCGATGGACCGGCGGCTGCGCCGGCTGCTCGCCGACCGGCCCGACGCCGCACCGGTACGCGAGGTGGGTGGCTATCGCGTGTACCACCCCGACACCCCGGTGCGGCCCTGGCGGTAACGGCGGGTCGTACGCTGGCCGGGCCGCCGTCGCACGTGTTCGAGGAGACCCGATGCTCATCCTGCTGCCGCCCTCGGAGGGCAAGGCCGACGCCGGCACCGGACGGCGGTGGACCCCCGACAAGCTCTCGCTGCCGGAGCTGAACCCGGCCCGCGAGCGGGTGCTCGACGCGCTCGTGGCGCTCAGCGCGGGGCCGGACGAGCAGGCCGCGCTGGCCGCGCTCGGGCTCAGCGACGGCCAGCGCGGCGAGCTGCGCCGCAACGCCCGGCTGCGTACGGCGGCCACCGCGCCGGCCGAGCGGCTCTACACCGGGGTGCTCTACGAGGCGCTGGAGCTGGCCACGCTCCCGTCGGCGGCGCTGCGGGCGGCCCGCCGGTCGATCCTGATCAGTTCCGGGCTGTGGGGGGCGGTGCGTCTCGCCGACCGGATCCCGCCGTACCGCTGCCCGATCGGCGCCCGCCTGCCGGGCGTCGGGGCGCTGTCCGCGTACTGGCGAAAGGAGCTGGCGCCGGTCCTGGCCGGCGCGGCCGGTCGGGGCCCGGTGCTCGACCTGCGCTCGGGCGCGTACGCCGCCACCTGGACGCCGCGCGGCGCGCTGGCCGAGCGGACGGTGACCGTGCGGGTGCTGCACGAGCGGGAGGTCGACGGCGTGCCGGTCCGCTCGGTCGTGAGCCACTTCAACAAGGCGACCAAGGGGCGGCTGGTGCGTGACCTGCTGGTCGCCGGGGCCCGACCGCGTACCGCCGCGGAGCTGATCGGCACGCTGCGGGAGCTGAAGCACACAGTGGTGGCCGAGCCCGCCGCTCCCGGCCGGGTTCGGCAGGTGGACCTGGTGGTCACCGACCTGTAGCGGCGCGGGAGCCGCAAGTTTTCCTCAAGGCTGGGCGGGATGCGTTCCGCAACGGCCGCGCAGGGGCCACGGTAGGGGAACCCAGACTCCGACAAGGGAGCCTTCAGTTGGCCCGCGATCCCGCCCTGCTCGACCGGCCCCGTTCGCCGGCGACGCCACCCCCGCTGGACTGGCTGACCCTGGGCGACGCGTTCGAGGCCGCCTGTCTGCTGCGCTGCACGGCACCGCCGTCCGCTGCCCGCTCGGGCGCGGCGCCGCCGTCGCACGCGCCGAGCGTCGAGTTCAACCGGGAGGACGCCGCCCAGCGGATGCGGCAGTTGCTCGCCCGTCTCGACATCCCGGTCACCCAGGAGGTGGCCGTCGGCGGCCTGCGCCGCCGCTACGAGCTGCATCGGCTCTGGGTGCCGCCGGAGCACCGCGGCGCGTACGCCCGGATGGTGGACGCCGGTTGGTGGCAGGGGCGACGGGAGCTGCTGGGTGGTCCCGTGCCGGGCGCCTCGCCGGCCCGCCGCCGGTGGATGTCCCGGCTCGCGGCGGCGGCGTGGCGTTCGGCGCTGCTGGCCGGCGGGCGGCACGTACGGCGGCACATCCTCGGTGTACGGCTCACCGACCGGGAGTTGGCCGCCGTGCTGATCCGCAGTGCGGCAGTGCTCGACGTGCCGGCGGTGCTCCGCCCGGGCACCGGCTGTTTCCTGGTCAGCGTGGCCGACGGGCCGGACCGGGAGCGCATCCTGCGCAGCGCGTCGATGGAACCGGCCCGCGACGCGGTGCTGGAGCCGGCCCGCCGTCCGGCCTGCTGAGCGACGCCGGCGCCGCAGCCGCCGGCGGCACTGACGGGTACGGGCTTGCGCGCGTCCGCCGGAGCGCGGCACAGTGCACCGCGTGAGTCGTACCTCGTCCCCTCGGGCCGGTCGACGCCGCGCGGGGGCGGCGGCGCTGGCGCTGGTCGCGGCCCTGGCCGTCGCCGGCTGCCGGGACGACCCGGGCACGCCGGTCGAGATCCGGATCGCCACCGGCAGCCCCACCGCCGTCTACTACGCGTTCGGACAGTCCCTCGCGACAATCCTCAACCGGGAACTGCCCGGGGTCCAGGCCAGCGTGGTGATCACCGCAGCCTCGGCGGAGAACGTCCGCCTGGTCGGCTCCGGTGCTGCCGAGCTGGGCTTCACCCAGGCCGACGTGCTGCCCACCACCCCGGCGCAGAGCCCGTCGGTGGATGCGGTGGCCCGGGTGTACGACGACCAGTTGCACCTGGTCACCACCGACGGCGGGCCGGTCCGCACGATCGGCGACCTGCGCGGCCGACGGGTCTCCGTGGGTGCGCCCGGCTCCGGCACCGAGATCACCGCCACCCGGCTGCTGGAGGTGGCCCAGCTCGGTGGCGACACGGTACGCCGGGAGCGGCTCGGCCTGGACGACTCGGTCGCGGCCCTGCGCTCGGGGCGTATCGACGCGTTCTTCTTCTCGGGGGGTCTGCCGGTGCGGGGCATCGAGGAGCTGGCCGGGCGCAGCGCCACCCGGATCGTGGACCTCGGTGAGTGGACGGAGCCGCTGCGCGCCCGCTACGGCCAGGTCTACGTCTCACGGGACATCCCCCGCTCGGTGTACGGCATGAACCCGGTGACCACCGTCGCCGACCCGAACTACCTGATCGTGCGGGCCGACCTGCCGGAGCCGCTGGTGCGCGAGGTGACCCGGCTGCTGATGGAGCGGCGGGCCGAGCTGGGCGCGGCGCATCCGGCGGCGGGACGGATGAGCCCCCGCTCGGCGATCGCCACCGCGCCGCTGCCGCTGCACCCCGGCGCCGCCGCCTGGTACCGGGCCGCCAAGCCCTGACCGTCGCCGGAGGCCGCCCCGCACCCGGCTCGGGCCGCTAGCGCGCCGGGGCGGGCCGCAGGTCGGCGGCCGTGTCCTCGTCCGCCGGCTCCCCCGCCGGCTCGGGCTCCGGCGCCGGGAACCACAGGCCGGCGACCAGCCCGCGCGGGTGCGCCGGCCGCATGGTGAGCCGCCCGTCGGAGGCGTCCACCAGCACGGCGGCGATGGTCAGGCCGAGCCCGGCGCCGTCGACGTTCTGTGCGTCCGGCGCTCGCCAGAACCGCTCGGTGGCCTGGCCGAGCTGACTCTCGGTCATCCCCGGGCCGGTGTCGCGCACCTCCAGCGCCACCCCGTCGGCACGGCGGGCCACTGTCACCGTCACCGCCCCGCCGGCCCCGCTGAACTTCACCGCGTTGTCGATCAGCGCGTCCAGCGCCTGGTCGACGGCTGTCGGCACGGTCCGCGCGTACGCCGGGGCGTCGCTCGTGGCCAGCCGCAGCGCGACCGACCGGTGCCGGGCCAGGGGCGCCCACGCGGCCACCCGGGACGCGGCGACGGCGGCGGCGTCCACGGTGACGCGCTCGTTCTCCTCCCGTTCGGCGCGGGCCAGGGTGAGCAGCGCGTCGAGCACCAGCGCCAACCGGTCGGTCTCCTCCAACGCCAACTGGTGCTCGAAGCGCCCGTCCGCGTCGGTGAGGCTGGGACCCAGCTCCTCCACCCGCAGCCGCAGCGCGGTGAGCGGGTTGCGCAGCTGGTGACTGGCGTGTGCGACGAACGCGCGCTGTCGGTCCATCACGTCCGAGACCACGTCGGCCATGTGGTTGAAGCTGGCGGCGAGTCGGCGCAGCTCCGGCGGGCCGAGCCGGTGCTGCACGCGCGCGCCCCGGTCGCCCTCGGCGATCTCGTGGGTGACCGCGTCCAGCTCGGTCACCGGGCGCAGCACCCACCCGGCCAGCCCGAACGCGGTGAGCACGCAGGCCAGCACGACGAGCAGGCCGGCCATGGTGAGCAGCAGCCACCAGGTGCTCACGGCCCGGCGGATCTCGCCGGCCGGGGTCACGATCACCACCGCGCCGAGGACTTCACCGCCGTCGTTGATGGGCACCGCCACCACCACCGGCCCCGCCGACCACGGCCAGACCGACTCGGGCGCGCTGGCCTGCTGGCCGGACAGGGCGACGTCCAGCACCGTGGCGGTCCCCGTGGACTGCCAGCTCGCCGAGTCGACGACGATGCCCCGGTCCCGGTCGACGACCGCCGCGCCGATCCCGTACAGCTCGTCGTAGCTGCGCAGCTCCGCCCCGATCGGGCCGGGCTCGCCGCCGCGCAACGTCGGCCCGGCCAGCGAGGCGAACCGGGTGGCGTCGGCGAGCCGGTCGGCGCGCACCCGCTCGGTCTCCCGGCTGGCCAGGGTGACGGCGAGCGGGCTCTCCAACGCGATGAGGACGAGCACCATCAGCAGCAGATAACTGATCACCAGTCGACGGCGCACGGCGGCCCCTCACGCATCGCGCAGCCGGTAGCCGACCCCGCGGACGGTCTCCACCAGGCGCGCGTCGCCCAGCTTGCCGCGCAACGACCCGACGTGCACCTCGACCGTGTGCCGGTCGGCCCAGGTGGTGCCCCAGGCGTCGAGCAGGATGCGGTCGCGGGGCACCGCCACCCCCGGCTGGCGGGCCAGCGACAGCAGCACGTCGAACTCCTTGCGGGTCAGCGCGACCGCGCGCCCCGCGACCGTCACCGTGCGGGCCGCCACGTCGATGCGTACCGCCCCCGCCTCGATCAGGTGCCGCTCGGGCGCCGTGTGCGCGGCCCGGCGCAGCACCGCCTCGATCCGGGCCTGCAACTCCACCATCGAGAACGGTTTGACCACGTAGTCGTCCGCGCCGAGGCGCAGCCCGAGCACCCGGTCGCGTTCCTCACCCCGCGCGGTCACCGCGATGATGCCGAGCTGGCTGCTGCGCCGGCGCAGCTCCCGACACACGTCGGTGCCGTCCCCGTCGGGCAGGGTGAGGTCGAGCAGCACCAGGTCGCAGGGGGCGGCGGAGAGCGCCGCGGCGACGGTCGCCGCGTGCTCGACCTCGTAGCCGCGGCGGGTCAGGGCGGAGGAGAGCGCGGCGGCCACCCGGCGGTCGTCCTCCACCAGCAGGATCCGCACCGTGCCCCCATCCGTCGCAGCCGTCCTGCGAATGGTGGCAGAAGCAGGCCGCGAGCGGGAAGGCCGCCTCCCGGTCGGGTCGGCTACAGACCGAAGACGTCGTCGGCGACCGCGTCGCGGACGCCGTCGGCGAAGCCCCGGAATCCGGGGTCGTCGTGCCGGGCCGGCACGCTTGTGACGTTGACCCCGCTGGCCTGGGTGACGGCGTCGACCAGGGGCGGGAAGTCGATCTCGGCGTCGTCGAAGGCGTCGTCGTCCGCCTCGGCCAGGTTGATCACACGCTGTACGTCGTCGGACGGGGTGTCCGGGTCCCCGGCCCACTCACCGCCGGCCCGGTAGCACTCGTCGTACAACCCGCGCTGGGTGTCGGTCCAGTCGTCGTCGTAGCTCGCCATCGTCCATCCCTTCACGGGCCGCTCCACCTGAGCATGCCGGGCCGCGACCGAGGACGGCGGCGGTACGGCCGAAACGCCCACCGGGCCGACGTAGGCTGCGGAGATGATCTACAAGCTGCTGCCCACGACCGAGTGGGACGACGCCCGGGCCGCCGGCACCTTCACCGGCTCGGCGGTGGACCGGCAGGACGGTTTCATCCACCTCTCCGCCGGCGACCAGGTGGTGGAGACCGCCCGGAGGCACTTCACCGGCGTCACCGGCCTCACCCTGCTCAGCGTCGAGGAGGAGCGACTGGGCGACGCGCTGCGCTGGGAGCCGTCCCGCGGCGGGCAACTCTTCCCCCACCTGTACGGGTCGCTGCCCGTTGCGGCGGTGGTGACGGCGCAGGCGTTGCCGGTGGACACCCCGGCCGCCGAGGCGGTGGCGGCGCTGCTCGGCTGAGCGGTCGATATGCTACGCCGAGTCCCGCGCCCCGACGACACGTTCCGTGCCCGGGGCAGCGTGGCAGCCCCGATCCGCGCGCCCGGTGCCCGGTCTCCGGCCCGAGGCGGCGCGGGTCACCGACGGCGCCCGGCGCCCTGCGACCCATGCGAGTTGAAGGATGACTGACAGCACCTCACCGGCCCCCTCGGTCTTCGTCCACCCCACCGCCGACGTCGAGGACGGCGCCCAGGTCGGCGACGGCACGAAGGTCTGGCACCTGGCCCACATCCGATCGTCGGCCCAGGTGGGTGCGGGCTGCGTGATCGGGCGCAACGTGTACGTCGACGCCACCGTGACGGTCGGCGACCGCGTGAAGATCCAGAACAACGTCTCCGTCTACCAGGGTGTCACGCTGGAGGACGAGGTCTTCGTCGGCCCGTGTGCGGTCTTCACCAACGACTTCCGGCCGCGGGCGCAGAATCCGGACTGGACGATCACGCCGACCCTGGTCCGGCGGGGCGCCTCCATCGGCGCGAACGCGACCCTGGTCTGCGGCATCGAGGTCGGCGAGTACGCGATGATCGCCGCTGGCTCGGTCGTCACCCGGGACGTGGCACCGTACCAGCTGGTGGCCGGCAACCCGGCCCGACCGAAGGGCTGGGTCGACGAGAAGGGCGAGGTCATCTCCCGGGACGTGACGAACCCGCCGCGTCGGGATTGACCGGCACCGGTTGCCGGTGAGCGGAGCGCCGCTCACCGGCGACCCGGCGCAGTTCAGGCGCAGAGACGATCGATCTCCGCGCGGAAACGATCCATCGGGTTCGGCTCGTCCGGGCCGAGCAGGTACTCCTTCAGCTCACGCCGAGCCTCGGTCATCGGGTCGTCGCCAGCTCGGGCGAGGTCGAGGATCTTCCCCAGCTCACCGCAGTCGGCGGAGAGCAGGTACGCCGCCCGGGACGTGGGGTACGAGCTACGGAATTCGTCCTCCGGCAGGCCCGCCGGGTTGGCCACCACGTACGGCCGTTGGCTCTGCACGAAGTCGGAGACCACACTGGACACGTCGCTGATCAGCAGGTCGGTGACGGTGAAGCAGTCGAACAGGGCCGGCACCCGGCCGGTGACGACCAGGTGGGCGTCGCCGTCCAGCGAGTTCACGTCCACCTCGCCGCCGGCGGCCCGGATCAGGTCGATGATCCGGTCGTTGGCCGCCCGGGCCTTGTTCCAGCGGGTGCCGGTCAGCGGGTGCGGCTTGTAGATCAGGCGCACGTTCGCGGCGAGCACGCCCGACACGATCCGCTCCCCCATCGCCACCAGCGACGTGTGGTACGGATCGTCGTCCAGCCACCCCTCCCAGGTGGGGGCGTACAGCACGGTGAACCGACGGTCGGTCGCGCCGGAGCCGAAGGTCGGCACCCCGGCCAACTGCGGCCGGCCCACCTCGACGATGTTCTGGTCGAGCACGCCCACACCGGCCTGCGCGTACCGCTCCCGTCCGGCTCGACCGGCCACCCACACCTCGTCGTACACCTTGCTGTAGGGATTGACGCTGGCCTGCTTGTCGCTGTCGCCGTGCCCGACGAACACGTGCCGGACCCCGGGCTCACGGATCATGTGGATGTTGGCGCCCACGTTCGCCGCGTAGAGCGCCACCCGGACGGGGCTGAAATCGAGGTTCATGAAGTCGACCCCGGCGGGCACGCAGATCACCGGCAGCCGAGTGTCGGCCAGCGCCTCGAACGCGTCCTCGGCGCGCAGCAGCACGACCGCGCGGCGGCCCACCGCCTCCACCGGGGCGAGCCACATGTTGGCCTGGTAGACGTCCTTGGCGGGGCCGGCGAAGTAGAGCACCACCTCCGGACGCTCCCGGGCCAGCCAGTCGTGCACGGCAGGCAGCACCCCGGGGGTACGGCCGCGCCCCCGCAACAGGGTGGACGCCAGCACGGCCGCGGCGACGAGCCCGATGGCCAGGGTGACCAGACCGGTCACCAGCACGGGCGTGATCCGGTCGACCAGCGCGGCCGCCACGGCCGCCGGCAGCAGCAGGAAGTTGAGCACCGGCATCCGCAGGCCCACGATGCGTTCGGCCCAGGCCGGCGGGATCGGCACCCGGCGTACCGCGCCGAAATCGATGTTGCGGGTGAACGCCGGCGTCGCGGCCCGGCCGTCGACGACCCGGTTCACCACGATGGTGCCGACGGCCACGGCCCAGAGCGCGGCCGGCAGCAGCATGATCCCGATCGTGGCGGCCACCCCGGGGCGGACGGTGCTGACGACCAGCAGGACCACCGAGAAGTCGCGGACGAGCCACCGCCCGACCGGCTCGATACCTGCCTTCTCCAGCAGCACGGCTGTGGCGGCGAACCGGTTGGCGAGGGCGAACTCACCCGCTGTCGCGACCAACGCGGCGACCACGAACGGAATCACCCAGCCCAGGGCGCCGGCCAGAACCATGATCCCGTAGCCCAGCAGGGTCACGCCGGCGATGGCGACACCCTGTTGGCTCCGTATTCTGCTGAACAACGACACACTCCCTGTCTGCTCGCCTGTGTTGGCGCGTTCGATACCGGCCGCCGCGACCCTAAACGGGGCAAGTGATACAAGTATCGCCGGGGCGTCTCGTTGGTGAACGGGCGGGAGAGGCGACTCACAGCGGTGCGCGCGGGGGTGGCGCACCGCGCCGCTGAGCACGGACTTCAGCACGGCGAGTCAGGTGCGGACGCACAACGGGCCCCGGCCGCGGAACGGTCGGGGCCCGGAGCGGACGGGTGGGGATCAGCCGCCGATGACCACCCGGCGGACGCCGGCCCAGCGGGCCGGATCGGTGACCCGCCGGCCGTCCACCAGAACGGTCACGCCCGGCAGGTCGGCCGGGGCGAGGCTGCGGTACTCCGCGTGGTCTGCCTGGATGACCGCGGCACCGAGCGGCTCACCGTCGTAGGCCGGCAGGCCGTGCGCCACCAACTCCTCGTTGGTGTACATCGGGTCCGAGACGTACGGCTTGGCGCCCCGCTGGCGCAGCGCCTCGACGGTCGGGAAGACGCCGGAGAAGGCGGTCTCCTTGACCCCACCCCGGTAGGCGGCCCCCAGCACCAGCACGCCCACGTCGGTCAGGTCCCCGTACGCGGCGGCGAGCAGGTCCACCGCGTACTCCGGCATGGCCGCGTTGGCCTCCCGGGCCGAGCGGACGACGGTGGCGGCCGGGTCGTTCCAGAGGTACATCCGCGGGTAGATCGGGATGCAGTGCCCACCGACAGCGATGCCCGGCGAGTGGATGTGGCTGTACGGCTGGGTGTTGCACGCCTCGATGACCTTGGTGACGTCGACGCCCACGGTGTCGGCGAAGCGGGCGAACTGGTTCGCCAGGCCGATGTTGACGTCCCGGTAGGTCGTCTCGGCGAGCTTGGCCAGCTCGGACGCCTCGGCCGAGCCCAGGTCCCACACCCCGTTCGGACGCTCCAGGTCGGGGCGCTCGTCGAAGTCGAGGACCGCCTCGTAGAAGCGCACGCCGTGCGCGGCGGACGCCTCGTCGACGCCACCGACCAGCTTCGGGTAGCGGCGCAGGTCGGCGAAGACCCGCCCGGTGAGCACCCGCTCCGGGCTGAAGACCAGGTGGAAGTCCGTGCCGACGGTGAGACCGGAGCCTTCCTGGAGCATCGACGCCCAACGGCTGCGGGTGGTGCCGACCGGCAGGGTGGTCTCGTAGCTCACCAGGGTGCCCGGCTTGAGGCCGCGGGCGATGGCCCGGGTGGCGTCGTCCATCCAACCGAAGTCCGGTACGCCATCGGCGTCCACGAAGAGCGGCACCACCACGACGACTGCCTCGGAGTCGGCGACCGCGGCGGCGGTGTCGGTGGTGGCCGACAGCAGCCCGGCGGCCACCGCCTCCTTCAGCTTCACGTCCAGGTCGGCCTCGCCGGGGAACGGCACGGCACCATCGTTGACGAGCTGGACGACCCGCTCGGAAACGTCGGCACCGATCACCCGGTGCCCCTTCGAGGCGAACTGCACGGCGAGCGGAAGGCCGATCTTTCCGAGCGCGACGACGCAGATGTTCATGAAACTACTTTCCTCCAGAGGGCCAGATTCGGCGCAGACGGGCAAGGAACCGACCGGTGGTCACCGGCGTGATCGCGACGATCACCTGGCCCTTGTGGTTCGTGGTCGGCGTGACGAGGTGCAACCGGACGCCACGGCGGGTGAGCAGGCGGGGCGCGGCGACCCGGCGGTCGGTCCGCAACGGCGCGGAGCCGACCCCCGCCGGGGTGCTCACCTCGGCGCGTACCGTCTCCCGTCCGCCGTTGAGCGGCACGGCCGCGAGCAGCCGGTCCACCGCGAAGGCCGTCCGTACGACGGTACCGGGCGCACCGGCGGTGACGGACGTCACGCCGGCCACCTCCCCGGCGCTGACCCGCAGCGCCTCGGCGGGCAGGTCGGCCAGCTCCGCCCAGCGGCTCTGGGCGCTGACCACCAGGGATCGGGCGCCTGCGGCGTCCCGTCCCCAGGCCAGTCGGGTCGCGGTGAGCGTGGCCAGCACCTTCGCAGAGGCGTCGGTCATGTCGTACCACTCGTCCGGGTAGCCGAACGACGGGTCACGGAAGCCGACATAGTGGGCGTACCAGCGGCCATCCTCGGTGCTGATGTCGGGTGGCGTCTTCTCGGCCTGCTGCCGGATCAGCTCACGCAACCGGTCCAGCGTGGCGTCGCGGGCGACGACCAGCCGCAGCCGCAGGTCGGGGGCCAACCGGGCCAGGATGTCGTCGGTGAGGTACCCCTCGACCAACTTGCGGATCCGGTCGTGGACGCGCTCCTGGAGGTCGGCGCCGAGGTCGAGCAGTTCCGTCTGGAGGAGCTTCGCCACCTCCCAGCTGAAGTGACGCAGCAGCACCGCGTCGCGCCGCGGCCCGGGCTCGAGCAGGCCGGCGACGAAGCCGACCAGCTCCTCGGCGCAGCGCAGCCGCTCCTCGAAGCGGCTGGCGTAGGTGATGTTCTGCGCGTTGTGCCGCTTGACCGCGTAGTAGTACTCGTAGTCGGCGAGGACGGAGACCTTGTTCGCGCGGACGCAGGCCTCCAGTGTGAACGGCTGGTCGCTGCCCATCGGCATGTCGGTGCGGAAGCGCAGCCCGTGCCGTTCGATCAGGTCCCGCCGGAACAGCTTGGTGTTCGACAGCGACCAGGGCAGTGCACTGTCGACGAGATCGATCTGCTCCCGGGTCTCGGCGTAGACGGCCTGGTGCACGTAGCGCTTGTTGGTGCCGACCATCCGCCCGAGCACCACGTCGGAGCCCCACCGGTCGGCGGCGTCCACCAGACGTTCCAGGGCCTCCGGGCCGAGGTGATCGTCGGAGCCGAGGAAGAAGACGTACCGCCCGCGGGCGTGGTCCAGGGCGCGGTTGCTCGGCACCGCCGGGCCGCCGGAGTTGGCCTGGCGCAGCACCCGGACCGTCTCCGGGTACCGCTTCGCGTAGCGGTCCAACTCGGCGCCGCTGCGGTCGGTGGAGCCGTCGTCGACCGCGACGACTTCGAGCCGGTCCAGCCCGATGGTCTGCCCGACCAGCGAATCCAGGCAGGTCGTCAGGTACGGCATGGTGTTGTAGACGGCGATCACCACCGTCACGTCGGGTTGGCTCACGCCCCGACCTCCACCACTGTCTGCTCGGCGCCGATGTCGCGGGCGGACGTCGGGCGCGCGGGCGCGGTGAGCAACAGCCGGGAGTAGACGTTGTCCAGCACCTCTGCCTGCGCCTCCCAGGTCCAGCCGGCCAGCAACCCGGGCCGGTCGTACGCGGCACGGTAGCTCGCCGGGTCGGCGAGCACCGCGGTGACCGCCCGGACGAAGTCGGCCACGTTCTCGGCCTCGAACACCTCGCCCTGCCCGGTCTCGCGGACAGTCTCCGCCATCGTCCGCACATCGGAGACGACCAGCGGCAGCCGAGCGTGTGAATACTCGAAGAACTTGGTGATCAGGGCGATCTCGTGGTTCGGCCAGTGCTGGATCGGGATCACCCCGACCTGCGCGCCCGACAGGAACGGCACCACCTGGTGATGCGGCACGTACGGCAGCACGTGCACCCGCTGCGCCACCCCGAGTTCCTCGGCGCGGCGCAGGAGGCCCTTGACGTACGCCGACTGGGGCTTGTTGACCACGAAGGCGACGTGCGCCTCGGGCAGCCGCGGCAGTGCCTCGACCATCACCCCGAGCCCGCGCTTGGCCGCGGCCACCCCGCTGTAGACCAGCAGCGGCGTGCCCGGGCCGATCCCGCAGAGCGCCCGGATGTCCGGTACCGGCTCGGCCGAGCCCGCCGGCTGGGTCTCCAGCGTCGGCGCGTTGAGCACCACGGCGGGACGCTCCGCCAGCCCGTGCTCGCGCTGCAACAGGTCGGCCAGGCCGCCGGAGACGGTCATGGTGGCGTCCGCGTACGGCACGAACTCCCGCTCGTGGGCGACGTTCCCCGGCAGCCACCGGGCGTTGTCGCGCCACGGCTGCACGCCGGGCAGGTATTCGTGGGCGTCCCACAGCAGTGCGATCCGGCGCCCCTTGGCGGCGGCCCGGATCTTGGCGCGGGCCCCGACGCCGATCATCCGGAAGTCGTTGGCGTGGATGAGGTCCGGTGCCAGCTCGTCGACCACCGGGCCGTAGGCCAGTTCGTAGTCCCACAGGCCCGGCTCCAGGCGGCGCCACGCGCCGCCGCCGCGCAGCCGCTGCCAGAAGAGCGTGTACGCCCGGTCCCAGGGGCTGGTCAGCTTACGGCCACGACGGGCCCGGGTCAGCTCCCGGTTGCGCAGCGACACCCAGCGACGGACCAGGCCGGAGAACTTCTCCTCGAACCGCAGCGTCGGCCAGGCCAGCGACGGGACGCGACCGCCGTCGCTTGCCGCCAGCGTCAGAGCCGCGCGGCGGACCTGCAGGTCGGCACGCCAGGCCTTCACGGCCTGGGCACGATGGGCGCCGATCCCGCTCGGCGGGTAGGCAAGCGGCGCACGCAGCAGTGCACGTCGGAATTCGTGTCGGCGCTTGGCCAGCGGCTCCGGCATCGGGATCAGCCGAACCTCGGCGGCACCGAGGCGCCAGCTCTGCGACTGCCCCCCGGCCGGCGCCCGGCCGAGCAGGACGACGTCCCAGCCGGCGTCGGCCGCGGACCGAGCCGCCTTCTGTACCCGCGAGTCGCCGATGACCCCGTTGTCCACCAGCATGACTACCCGTCCCCGGGTGGCCACCGCTGCGGTCGCGCCGTCAGATCCCATTCCTGCCCGTTTCCGTGTCAGCCAGCACCGCGCCCGCGGGACCCGAGCGAGTCTACGACACGTCAGGCGTGGTACCGGCCCGCGCGGCGCTCGGTGTCCGCGCCGAGCCGCGTCGGTTGCTAACCTGCACTCTGGATCGACCACCGGTGACCGCCGCGCCAGGCGAGGCCCTGCCCGGGTCCGGTCATCTCCAGTTCCCCGGACAACCCACCCGATCGACCCGGATCGGCGCAGACAGGACCAGACATGGACGTGGTGACGACCGGCGAGCGCCGGCCGCCGACGACGGACTCGAGCCCTGACGAGATCCCGTCGGCCCCCGACAGCCGGGCCCGCCGGCTGCTCGCCAGCGCCCGATACGCGCTGCCCGCGCTCGGTGCCTACGCCGCGGTACGCGTTCTCGGCGGGCTGACCCTCTACCTCTGGGCCTCCCCCAGCCGCAGCACCGAGGGCCTGCTCACCAGAGCCGACGGCAACTGGTACCTCGCGATCGCGCAGCACGGTTATGACGGCTATCAGCGGCTGCAGAGCAACATGGCCTTCTTTCCGCTCTATCCCGGCCTGACCGCCGCTCTGGAGCCGCTCACCCCGCTCGATTTCCGCAAGACCGCACTCGCGCTGGCCTGGATCGCGGCGCTCGCCGCCGCCTGGGGGCTGTTTGCCATCGGCAACCTGCTGCACGGTCGGCGGGTCGGGATCATGCTCGCGGTGCTCTGGGGACTGCTGCCGCACAGCATTGTGCAGACGATGTCGTACAGCGAGGGCCTGTTCACCGCGCTGGCCGCCTGGACCCTGTACGCCCTGCTGCGCGAGCGCTGGCTCACCGCGGGCGTGCTCTGCCTCTTCGCGGGGTTGACCCGGCCGACGGCATCGTCACTGATCGCGGTGGTCGGGCTCGCCGCGCTCATCGCCGCCTTCCGCCGGCGGGACGGCTGGCGTCCCTGGGTCGCCATGGTGCTCGCGCCCGCTGGCTGGGTTGGCTACCTGGCCTGGGTCGGTGTGCAGACCGGCCGGCCCGACGGCTGGTTCCACATCCAGGACGCCGGCTGGGGGACCACCTTCGACTTCGGGGTCGACACCCTGGAGAGGGGCCGGATGGTGCTCATGGGGGCATCGCCCCTGGAGTTGTACACCGTCACGCTGGTCGCGGTGCTGGCGATCACGCTCTTCGTGCTGAGCCTGCTCGACCGGCAGCCGTGGCAATTGCTGCTCTACAGCGGCCTGCTGCTGGTCACCACGCTCGGTGCCGCGGGCTACTACCATTCCAAGGCACGTTTCCTGTTGCCGGCATTCCCGCTGCTGATCCCGGTGGCGGTCGCGTTCGCGAAGGCCGCACGGGCACGAGCGATCGCCATACTGACTCTGCTGGCCCTCATGTCCGCTTACTTCGGCGGCTATCTGCTGATCGTCTGGCGCAGTTCGCCGTAGGCGGCGCGAGGGCGTCGGCGGCCTCACGCATGGGACGGCGTTATTGTGGTTTCCGCGCTCTGTCCGACGGTCGTCCGACCTCGTCGCCGGCCGGCCGGGCCACCTGACCATTTCCACCCTGGCCCCGACGCGGCCCTCTCCCACTCCCCAGGATCGGAATCGATGAACAACGGGCGAACTCTCTGGGACTCGTTGAAACTCCCCCGGCCGCGACGGTCCGGAACCCGACCGCACCTGGTCTACCTCGCGATCGGTTTCCCGCCGGCGGCCAAGAGCTGCGCCTACCGGATGCGGGAGACGGCGAACCAGTTCGCCGCCGCGGGTTGGGACGTGACCGCTGTCACCATCGCGGACGAGGCGTGGGAGCGGGAGCACGGCCTCGACCACACCCTCTCCCAGGGGGTGGACCCCAGCGTCCGGGTGGTGAAGCTGCCGCTGTTCCGGGACGACCTGGAGACCGACATCCGCTCGTTCACCGAGCAGCGTGCCCTGGCTCACAAGGACTACCTTGCCGAACTGCGCAAGCAGGACCTCAAGGTCTTCCCCGAGGCAGTCTTCGGCGGATGGCGTCCCACGCTGGAGAAGGCCCTGCTCCAGATCCACCGGGAGCGGCACGTCGACCTGCTGGTGACCACCTGCGCCCCGTACGTCAACCTGGCCGCGACCTGGAAGCTGTGGGAGACCCGCAGGGTTCCGTACGTGGTGGACTTCCGCGACGGTTGGTCCGTCGACGTGATCAACAACGGTGAGGCGTTCGCCCGGGAGTCGACCTCCGGGCAGTGGGAGCTCAAGCTGCTCACCGACGCCGTGGCCATCTGGAACGTGAACGAGCCGATCTCCCGCTGGTATCGGGAGCGCTACCCCGAGCTGGCGCACAAGATGCGGATCGTGCGCAACGGCTACGACGCGGCCAGCATCCCGGCCCAGGTGCGTCCCGCCCCGCCGGACCGGCCGCTGACCTTCGGCTACCTCGGCGCGCTGACCCTGCCCGTGCCGCTGCTGGACGCCGTCCTTCAGGGCTGGCGGACGGCGCGCGCGGAGGATCCCGCGCTGGCCGACGCCCGCTTCGAGGTGCGGGGCCACATCGGCTCCGCGTGGGCGCGCGGTGACAACGCGCACGCCGAACTGCTCAGGGCCGCCGCCGTCGACGGCGTGCTGGTCGGCGGCTCGGTGCCCAAGGCCGAGGTGGTCGACCTCTACTCACGCTGGGACGCGGTGGTGCTCATGGTGACCGGCGGCCGCTACATGACCTCCGGCAAGGTGTACGAATACATGGCGACCGGCCTACCGGTGGTCTCCGCCCACGAGGCCGACCACGACGCCTCCACTGTGCTGTCCACGTACCCGCTCTGGACCGGCGCGGTCGGGCTGGACCCGGCCGAGTTGGCGAGCGCCTTCCGGCGGGCCGCCGCAATGGCCCGTACCGCCGACGTGGCGGAGCGGGAGAAGGCCCGCGCCGAGGCGCGGCAGTACGCCCGCGAGGAGCAGCTCATCCCCGCCGTCCGTGAGGTCACCCAGCTGGTGCTGGGCGCCGGCGGACCGACCGTCCCGCAATCCTCCCCCGCCGGCGCACGCGTCCTGGCCCGAGAAGGTAGGTCATGATCGAGGTCCTGATGGTTATGGGCACCGTCCCCGGACGGGTGGCGGTCCTGACCGACGCGCTCGAGCAGTTCCGCGCCAAGGGCGTCACCGTGCGGGTGGCCACGACCTTTGACCCGGTGGAGAACATCCCGGCAGCCACCGAGCTGGCCGAGGTGCACCAGCTGCCCACCTCGGCGGAGCTGGGTCCGCGGTTCGCCCGGATGGCCAAACGGGCGAACCCGGCCCGGCGCCCGTGGCTGCGCGCCCAGCGCGACCCGTGGGTCCGCCGACACGCCAAGCGGGCCGACGTCCTGGTTGCCCTGGACCCGCGAGCCCTGCACACCGTCTGGCAGCTCGCCCAGCGGCACCGACGGACCGACGCCGTCTACGGCATCGCCCCGGCGCTGCGGGCCGTGGAAAAGCGGTCCGCCGACCCGGCACGTTACCGCCGTGCCCGGCTCAGCACCGCCGGCCCCGCCCCGGCCGTGCTGGCGAGCGCCACCCGCAGCCAGACAGTCGACCTGGCGATGCGGGTGTTCGAGATGAGCACCGGCAAGAGGGCCATGAAGCTCGGCCCGGTGCGCTGGTTCTGGCAGGGGGCCGTCACGGCGCCCGGTCTGCCGGAACGGCACCGGGGCAAGATCGCCGGGCGAGTCACCGGCACCATGCTCAAGTCCGGGCACGCCGCCAGCGCGAAGCGGCTGGCATTGGCGGCCAAGGGTCGAGTGAAGAGCCCGACGACCAGGGGGCAGTTCCTCGGCCCGATCGTCGACGCGGAGCTGAGCCAGGGCAAGGTGCCCGAAGACCTGATGACCGTGGTGCGGGGCGAGCTCAAGCTCGCGGACGGCTTCCTCAAGACGCGGAACCCGGGCAAGGCCGCGCCGCACGTGCTGCGCGCCTTCAACCTGATGTTCCACCGGATCGTGCAGTTCGACGGCACCAGCTCTCCACTGGCCGAGGACCCGGCGAAGTTCCTCGCCCCGCTGCACAACAGCGAGGCCGGCCGAGCGATGGCGACTCCGCGCGGCCGGCAGAGCCCGGCGGCTTTTCCGCCGGCCGGCCGGCCGCACCGGATGCTCTTCTTCACCGGGTTGAACGACAACTTTCTCGGGCCGATCCTCGACCGCTACGAGGCGATGCCCGGGGTTGAGGTCCGCCGGCTGAACCTGCGGGAGGAGTCGATCCTCCCGGTGCTCAGCGATGGGCGCACGAACGTGGTGCAGCACCTGCTCGCCGGCAGCTCCAAGCGGGCCGAGGAGGTCCAGGAAGCCTGGGGTCCCCACCTCGAGTGGGCGGACACGGTCTTTGTGGACTGGTGCAACCTCGGGGCCGCGACGCTGACGATGATCGACCCGGGCACGACCCGGGTGGTGGTCCGCCTGCACAGCTTCGAGGCGTTCAGCTGGTGGCCGCACCTGACCGACTGGTCCCGGGTGGACGACCTGGTCTTCGTCTCCGAGCACCTCCGCGACCTGGCGCTGGCCGCGGTGCCGCGGCTGGGCGCCCCGCAGGGGCCCCGGACCCACATGATCAACAATGCGATGGAGCTGCACCGGTACGTGACGCCCAAAATCTCTGCCGACAGCCGGTTCACTCTCGGGCTGGTCGGTTTGAGTTCGCTGGCCAAGGACCCGCGCTGGGCCCTGGCGGTGCTACGGGAGCTGCGCCGACGGGACGAGCGGTACCGCCTCAAGCTGATCGGCGACGCCCTCAACCCGGAGCTCAGCCCGGCGATCAAGGCGTACGTCCGGGAACTCGACGCCGAACTGGCCGAGCTGGAGTCGTCCGGCGCCGTCGTGCGGACCGGCCGCACCGACGACGTCCCCGGCGCGCTCACCGACGTCGGGGTCATCCTCAGCACCTCGCTGCGGGAGAGCTTCCACTGCGCGCTCGTCGAGGGCGCGGCCAGCGGCGCTGTGCCGGTGGTACGCGACTGGCCGTTCTTCGCCGGCCGCCGGCACAGCGCCCGGACCCTCTTCCCCAGCGACTGGGTGGTCGGTACGCCGGAAGAGGCGGCCGAGCGGATCCTGGCCCTCACCGCGTCCGAGGAGGTCTGGCGCGAGGCGGGCCGGGCGGCCTCGGCGCACGTGCTGAGCACCTGGGACTGGTCGGTCACGCAGAAGGACTTCGACCGGCTGCTGCTGGAGCCGCCGGCCACGGCCGACTGACCGGCGGATCAGGAAGAATGATTCGGCCGTCAGCCCCGGCGGGGAGCCGCTTGAACGGCGCCAACCCGCGTCTCGGGTGGCACCCTCCGTTCGTCGTTACCGTCGCAGACCCTCGAGGAGTCAGGTAGTGAAGGTCGTCAGCATCGTCGGCGCCCGTCCGCAGTTGGTGAAGCTGGCACCGATCGCCGCGGCGTTCGCGGCGGAGGGCTGTGAGCACGTGATCGTGCACACCGGCCAGCACTACAACGCGGATCTGTCCGACGTGTTCTTCTCCGGCCTCGGCATCCCCGACCCGGACGTGCACCTGGGCATCGGCTCCGGCAGCCACGGCGTGCAGACGGGCCGGACGCTGGCCGCGCTCGACCCGGTGCTGGCCGCCGAGCGGCCGGACTGGGTCCTGGTCTACGGCGACACCAACTCGACCCTGGCCGGCACCCTGTCGGCGGTCAAGCAGCACCTACCGGTCGCCCACCTCGAGGCCGGACTGCGCTCGTTCAACCGCCGGATGCCCGAGGAACACAACCGGGTACTGACCGACCACGCCGCGGACCTGCTGCTCGCCCCCACCGAGGAGGCGATGCGGCACCTGGCGTCGGAGGGTCTGGCTCCCCGATCGGTCCTGGTCGGGGACGTGATGGTGGACGTCTGCCTGCGGGTCCGGGAGGACGTGACGCGCGCGAGCCAGCCCCGGCCGCCGTTGCCCGAGGGAATCGACCCGGAGCAGCCGTACCTGCTGGCCACCCTGCACCGCGCCGAGAACACCGACGACCCGCAGCGGCTCGCCGCACTGCTCGACGCGCTGGCCGACCTGCCGGTGCCGGTGGCGCTGCTCGCCCACCCGCGGCTGGTGGCACGCGCCGAGGAGCACGGCCTGAAGCTCTCCCGAGGCGCACTGCACGCCGGCCGGCCACTGCCGTACGGCGCCATGGTCGCCGCGGTGCTCGGCTCCGTCGGGGTGGTCACCGACTCGGGCGGTCTGCAGAAGGAGGCCTACCTGCTGGACCGCCCCTGCACGACGCTGCGCACCGAGACGGAGTGGGTGGAGACCCTCGAAGGCGGCTGGAACGCGCTGGTCCCCGACCCGCGCGAACTGGGTGCGCAGTGGGCGACCACCGCGACCCGCCCGGCCCCGCAAGCCCGGCGGGGAACCCCGTACGGCGACGGCCGGGCCGCCCACCGGGTCGCCGAGACGCTGCGGCGTCACCTGGCATGATGGCGCATCTCCTCCTCACGATCGGGTACCAGCGATGAGCAATCGAGTTGCACCCCTTCCCCGGTCCGGCGGCGGGCAGCGACCGCACGCCATCTACCTGGCGATCGGGTTCCCGCCCGCGGCGAAGAGCAGCGCATACCGACTGCGCGAGACGGCGAACCAGTTCGTCGCCATGGGCTGGGACATCACCGTCATCACCATCTGCCAGGAAGCCTGGGAACGCGAGTACGGCCTGGACCACACCCTTTCCGAGAAGGTCGATCCCCGGGTCAAGGTGATCGAGCTGCCGCTGATGCGGGAGGACCTGGAGACCGACATCCGCGCCTTCTCCGAAGAACGGTCGATCGACCCGGTGGGGTGGATCAGCCGGCTCCGCAAGCGCGAGCAGAAGATCTTCCCTGAGCGGGACTTCGGCGGCTGGCGCTACGAGTTGGAGAAGGCGGTGGTCCAGCAGCACCGCCAGCACCCCGCGGACCTGCTCATCTCCTCCTGCGCCCCGTACGTGAACCTCGCGGCGACCTGGAAGCTGTGGGAGGAGTACCGGGTTCCCTACGCGGTCGACTTCCGCGACGGCTGGTCGCTGGACGTGATCGGTGGCGGCGAGGCCTTCACCCGCGACTCGGTCTCCGGGCGTTGGGAGTCCAAGGTCCTCGAGCACGCCCTCGCGGTCTGGTGCGTGAACGACCCCATCGCCGGCTTCTACCGTGAGCGTTACCCGCACCTGGCCGACCGGGTGCACGTCGTGCGCAACGGCTACGACGAGGACAGCCTCCCCGATGTCAGCGGCCGGTCACCGGATCCGAACGCGGGGCTGACCTTCGGCTACCTCGGCTCGGTCAACTTCACCCCGGCCTTTTTGGAGTCGGTGCTCGACGGGTGGCGGATCGCCCGGCGCAACGATCCGGTCCTGGCCCGCTCCCGATTCGAGGTGCGCGGCCACATCGGCGCCGGCCCGATACGCGAGGCCAACCGGCACATGGACCTGCTCAAAGAGGCTGCCGTCGACAATGTCAGCTTCGGCGGCCCGGTACCGAAGTCGGACCTGGCAGCGACGTACGGCTCCTGGGACGCCCTGGTGCTGATGCTGGTCGGTGGGCGCTTCGTCACCTCCGGCAAGGTGTACGAGTTCATGGCCACCGGGCTGCCGGTGCTCTCCGCCCACGACGTCGACCACGACGCGACGAACATCCTGGCCGGACATCCACTCTGGACGGGCGCGGTGGGTCTGGACCCGCACCGGCTGGCGGACCTGTTCTCGGAGGCGGCGCGAATGGCCCTGAAGGCCACTGACGAGGATCGGGCCGCGGCACGCCAGCTCGCTCGCCGGTTCGCCCGGCCCGCCGTGCTCGCTCCGGCCGTGCGACACCTCACCGAACTCGTCCGGCCGACGCCGGCCGGCGTTCGCGTTCCCACCCCGGCCGCGACCGCTTCGACCGGAGATGTCCAACCGTGACCGCCGTGCTCATCGTGGCCACCGCCGCGCCGATGCAGCCGGCCGTCCTCGTCGAGGCGCTGGAGCGCTTCCGGAGCAAGGGTGCCACCGTCACGGTGGCCTGCTTCTTCGACGGCGAGGAGTTGGGGATCGACCCGACGCTGGCAGAGGTTCGCACGTTCGTCGTACCGGCCGAGAAGTGGGACGTCCGGTTCCGCAAGGCTCTCGGGCGGGCAGCGGCCAACCGGAAGATCTGGCTGCACGCTCGACGCAGCACCTGGCTGCGGCAGCAATACCGCCGAGCCGACCTGCTGGTCGCTCTCGACGCCCGCGCGGTGCACACGGTCTGGCAGATGGCGCAGCGCAACACCCGGGCCGGCGCGTACCACGGGCTCGTGCCCGCGCAGAAGGCCCTCGCCGCCAACCGCAGCGAGCCGGTCGGGAAGCGGCTGGAGCGCCGTGTTTCCGCCGCTGCCGGCATCGGTGCGCGCGGGGCCCGCAGCGCCGCGGAGCAGACCATCCGGACCGCCCTCAACAAGGCCACCGGTAGGCGGGTGATGAGCAACCCGGCAGGGGCCTGGCTCTGGACCCGGGCCGTGGCGGCGCCCAGCATCCCGGACCGGCTCCGCAGCAAGCTCGCCGTCCGCCTGCACGACAGCGCGGTCCGGGCCGGTCGCCCGGCCGCCGGCGGCCGGGCCGCGTCGGCAGCCGTACAGCGGATCAGCAGCCTCGCCACCCGCGCGGACGTGCTGACCAAGGCAGCGAAGGCGGAGCTGGCGCTCGGCCACCAACCGAGCGGCCTGCACGACGCGATCCGGGCCCAGCTCGCGTTGGCGGACGACCTGCTGCCGCGCGACACCAAGCGGGCCGCAGCGGCCATCTCCATGGCCTGGAGCCTGTCGTCCAACCGGGTGCTGCACTTCGATCGACTCACCTCGCCGATGAGCACGGACCCGGGAGCCTTCATGGCACCCTTTCGGGCCAGCACCGCAGCGCGAAAGCTGTCCCAACCGCGCGGGCGACGCACCCCGGCCGCCCCGGCGCCGACCGACCGCCCGCTGCGACTGCTCGTGACGACGTTGATCAACGACAACTTCCTGTCGGAGATTCTGGAGCGCTACCGGGCCATGCCGAACGTGGAGGTCCGATTCCTGGACCTCCACGAGGATGAGGTGACCCGCCCGCTCGCGCTCAGCGGCAGCACCGTCATGGAACACCTGCTGGCCGGTGACTCGTCCTACGGCGCCAAGATCGAGGAGTGGCTCCGGCCGCACCTCGACTGGGCGGACACCGTCTTCGTCGACTGGTGCCAAGCCGCCGCGGTGCTCTTCACCCTGCACGACCCGGGCAGCACCCGGATCATCGTCCGGCTGCACAGCTTCGAGGCGTTCAACTTCTGGCCACACCTGGTGGACTTCTCCCGGGTCGACGACGTCGTCTTCGTCTCCGACCATCTGCGCGACCTCGCCACCGCCGTGCTGCCGCAGCTCACCGATGGGCCCCGCCTCCGGGTCATCGACAATGCGATGGACCTGCAGCGCTACCCACGGTCGAAGCCGGCCGACGCCCGGTTCAACCTCGGCATGGTCGGGTTCAGCTCGGTGGCCAAGGACCCGCGGTGGACGATCGAGGTGCTGCGGAAGCTGCGCGAGCGGGACGAGCGGTACCGGCTGACGCTGATCGGCAGCAACTTCAACGACCGGACCAGCAAGCCCGCCAAGGACTACGGCAAGCTGCTCACCCAGGACCTGGCGGAGTTGGAGCCGCTGGGGGCGGTGCGGCGCTACGGGCAGACCGACGACGTCCCGGCCGCACTGCAGGAAGTCGGCGTCATCGTGAGTTCCTCGGTGCGCGAGAGTTTCCACTGCGGCCTGGTGGAGGGCGCCGCGAGCGGGGCGGTGCCGGTGGTGCGTGACTGGCCGTTCTTCGCCGGCAAGCCACACGGCGCCCGAACCCTCTTTCCGGCCGACTGGGTGGCCGAGAGCCCGGCTGAGGCGGCGGAACGGATATTCGCCGCCACCGCCACCGAGGAGCAGTGGCGGGAGATCGGCCAGGCTGCGGCGGAACACGCGCTGAAGACCTGGGACTGGAGCGTCACCCAGTCCGGCTTCGACCGGCTGCTGCTCGACGACTGAGCCGCCGGCGAGGCGGAACAGCAGGTACCGAAAGGGGGGCTTGGCCGACTGGCCAAGCCCCCCCTTTCGGTCAACTCACGGGCAGTGAGGAGCGCTGCGCCACGGTCGACGGGGCGGTCGTGCGCTGCGCCGGGGCCTTGGGGCGGTCCGGCAGCAGACGGGTGTAGACCTCGTCCATCACCCGCGCCTGCGCCTCCCAGGTCCACTGGTCGAGCACGCCCGGCCGGTCGTACGCCGCCCGGTACCGCTGCGGGTCGGCCAGCACCTCCCGCACGGCACGCAGGTAGTCGTCCAGATCCTCGGCCCGGAAGACCTCGCCCTGGCCGATGGCCCGCGTCGCTTCGGCCATGGCCTTGACGTCGCTGATAACCATCGGTATCCGGCCGTGCGCGTACTCGAAGAACTTGGTGATCAGCGCCAACTCGTGGTTGGGCTTGTGGTGGATCGGGATGACGCCGAGGTCGGCCGGGGCCACGAACGCGGAGACCTGCCAGTGCGGCACGTACGGCAGCAGATGCACCCGGTCGGCCACCCCCAACTCGGCGGCGAGTTCCTCCAGCTCGTACATGATCGGGTGCTTGCCGTTGAGGGGCACCGACACGAGCGCGACGTGCGCGTCGGGCATCCGGGTCAGGCCTCGGATCATGATGTCGACGCCGCGGGACGGGTTGATGCCACCGCAGTAGACCAACAATGGCGTACCCGCGTCGATCCCGCACAGCGCCCGGATGTCGGGAACCGGCGACGCCCGCTGCTCCGGGGTGAGCTCGGCGGGCGGAGCGTTCAGCACCACCGCCGGCTGCTCGGGCAGGTCGTGCGTCTCCCGAAGCAGGTCGGCCAGGGTCGAGGAGACGGTCATGACGCTGTCGGCGTACGGGGCGTGCTCGCGGACGTAGGCGATCTGAGCCGGCAGCCAGCGAAGGTTCGTGGGCCGACCGATGATGCCGGGCACGAACTCGTGCGCGTCCCAGACCAGCTTGACGTCCCGCCCGGCGGCGCGGGCGCGCATCGTCGCGCGCGCGCCCACGCCGAGCATCCGGAAGTCGTGCGCGTGGATCAGATCGGGCTGCAGCTTGTCCACAACCGGCCCGAAGGCCAGTTCGAAGTCCCACAGCTCCGGGTCCAGGCGGCGCCACGCCCGGTCACCGTGCAGGCGCTGCCAGAGCCGCAGCGCGGCCCGGTCCAGCAGGGCGTTCGGGTCCTGCTGGCGCTCCTGGAGGCGCTGCGACTCGCGGGTCCGAAGCTTGACCCACCGGAACTTCGCCTTGTTGAGGAAGTACGGCACGGCCAGGCGGGCCTTGCCGGCCAGCTCCACCCAGCGCGGCCCTCCCGCACGACGGGCGACCTTGATCTCGGCCAGCCGGAAGTTGAGGTCGTTCCGGCGTGCCTTGAGCACGTTCAGGTGCCGCTTCGCGACAAGTCCCGGCTTGTACGCCAGCGGGCGGCGCAGCAGCGCGCGGCGGTGGGTGATCGGATGTGGAATCCGCCGCGCCACCCGGATCAGCCGGACCTCGGCCTCGCCGATCCGCCAGGTCTCCTCGGTGTTGCTGCCCTTGAGGATGCCGACGAGGATCACCTCCCAGCCGGCCTCGGCGGCCGACCGGGCGGCCTTCTGCACGCGGGAGTCACCGTGGACCCCGTTGTCGACAAGCATCACCACCCGCCCGCGGGTCGGCCGGGCATCGGTATCCGGGACAGCTTGCATCGGGTGCCTTCTCCTTGTTCAAAGTCCTGCACGGGCGCGGATCAGCGGTCGCCGGTCGCCGCGGTGACGACCGGCGTCGATCACCGGAGGAAAGAGTCGAAGACCTGCGCGGTGCGCCGGCCGTCGTGGTGTTCGCGGACATAACGGAGACCCTCCGCAGCGAGGGCCGCCGCCCCGGCACGGTCGTCGAGCAGCGACTCGATCGTCTTGACGAGCGTGGTGGGCGTGGAGTTCGCGATCGGCGGCTGGACGCCGGCCGCGCGGTGCGCGCTCTCGCTGAGATACGCCACCACCACCTTGCCGGCGGCCATCCCCTCGCAGGAGAACGTGCAGTAGCTGCCCATCACGAGTTGGTCGACGATGATGTCGGCGTCGTGCACCTGCCGGCGCATCTCGCTGTAGGGCAGTCCCTCCACCAGCCGTAGCTCGATCCGTCCCTGGTCATGCAGCTCCTGCAAGCGGGGCAGCAGCCGGTCAGTGCCCTTGGTCCAGCGACTCGACGGCGCGTGCAGCACCACCGGGCGGGGCCGTTCGAGCACCGTGCGGTCACAGGCCCACGCGTCGACGTCCACTACCAGCGGCGCCCAGGTCGCGAACGGCACGTCGTCCAGCAGGTCGGGGGTGGTCACGAAGATCGGCAGGCCGCTCTCCTCGGCGGTGCGCCGGTTTCGCTCGGCCACCGTGGTGAGCCGCTCGCGCAGTTCGGAGTCCGCGTCCCGGAACGCGGACTCGGCATGCCGCTTAAGGTGCGCGCCCGGATGGCGGATCTCGCTGCCGTGCGCCAGCAACGCGACCTTGAGCCGGGCCCGGCGCAGCGCGGGCAGGTCAGCGGAGATGTCGTCGCCGTTGCCCCGGCCGAGCACCGGGCGGAACGCGTCCACGATCAGGTGCGTGTACCAGCCGAGCACCCGGCGTGCCTGCTCCGTCTGCACGTCGAGCCGGTGCTCGCCCGGGTAGTTCAGGTAGCGGTCGGCCGGATAGCGATAGGTGGCCGGCGGCTTGGCCATCACCAGTTCGATGCCGACGTCCGCCCGCGCGGCGGTGATCGCCACCGCCAGGGCGGAAAGTTGCCCGGCGTAGTTGGCAGTGCCCAGTCCCAACCGGACCGGACCGGCGCCGAGCGCCCGCCAGGGGCCCGGGGTGCCAGCCTCGATCGGCGCGACCGGCGGCTCGTCCGGTGCCGGCGGCTCGTCGCCGCGCTGCCGGGCCCGCTCCACCGCCTTCGTGAAGGAGGGCAGCGAGCCGGGCGCGAAGAAGTCGCCGGCCCGGTGCCGGGCCAGGTGCTCGCGGGCCGCCCGGCTGTCCGCGGCGACGACGCGCAGCCCGGCGGCGAGGTAGGTGTCGAGCAGCGCGAGACCGGCGTCCGGCTCGAACCCGAACACGGCCACGTCCGCCGACGCGAGGAACGCCGCCGTCATCGTGCTCGGGCGCGGCACCTCGTGGATCCGCCGCCGGGCCTTGCCGGCCTGGCGGATCAGGTCCTCGGTGGCCGCCCGCTCGGCCTCGCCGCGGACCAGCGCCAGGTGGAACTCGGGCAACCGGGCCATGGCGCGTACCACGCCGGCCAGCGCCCGGTCACCGGCGACCCCGCCCGCGTGCACCAGCAGCGGCGTACCAGCGGGAAGCTCACAGAGCTCGCGTACCGAAGGGGTCTGGAAGGGCCGCGTGCCTTCGGCGGCACGGCGGAGCGCGATACGCAATCGCCGGGGAACCCGCCGCCGCACCGCCGAGACCACCCGCCGAGCCGGCGCCGGGCTCATCGCAGTGCAGGCTCCGCGTCGCTGCCGCCGGGCACGACCGACACGACCTTGCCGTCGGCGGCCGACTCCAGCAGCGCCGCCGCGACCTGGACGGTACGCAGACCCTGCCGCAGGGTGACGATGTCGCTCTCCTTGCCCTCGACCGCGTCCCGGAACCGCTCGTGCTCGACGAGCAGCGGCTCCCGCTTCGGGATGGCGAAGCGGACCATGTCGCCCTCGGCCACGCCACGGAAGGCGCGCAGCGCCTCCCACTCGGTGTCGATGGCGGCGTTGGCGTAGAAGGTGAGGTCGGCGGTGAGCGTGTCGGCGACGAAGCAGCCCTTGTCACCGGTGATCACTGTGGACCGCTCCTTGAGCGGGCTCAGCCAGTTGACCAGGTGGTTGACCATCGTGCCGTCGGAGAGCTGGCCGACAACGGCGACCATGTCCTCGTGCAGCCGGCCACTACGGGAGACCGTTCGCGCCGAGACCGATGCGTACTCCTGAGCGGTCACCCACGCGGTCAGATCAATGTCGTGGGTGGCCAGGTCCATCACCACGCCGACGTCGGCGATCCGGTGCGGGAACGGGCCCTGGCGCCGGGTGACGACCTGGAAGACCTCGCCCAGCTCACCGGCCTCCAGCCGGGTACGCAGGCTCTGCAGCGCCGGGTTGTAGCGCTCGATGTGACCGACGCCGGCGACCAGACCTGCGGACTCGAACGCCTCGACCAGCCGGGTGGCCGTCTCGACCGACTGGGCCAGCGGCTTCTCGATCAGCGCGCACACCCCGTTGGCTGCCAGCTCCAGGCCGACCCGTTCGTGCAGCGCGGTCGGACAGGCGACCACCGCGTAGTCGACGCCCATCGCCAGCAGGTCACCGAGCTCGGGGACCACCGGGGCCCGGAGCGTACCGGTGACGTCGCCGGCCGGGTCGACGACACCGACCAGCTCGACACCGTCCAGGTTGGAGAGCACCCGGGCGTGGTTGCGACCCATCGCACCGAGACCGATCAGGCCGGCGCGCAGCTTGCTCCGCTCCTTCATCGGGCACCCCCGGCGAGGTTCGCGCCTTCGGCGATCCGGTCGAGCTCGACCTGGGTCAACGACGGGTGCACCGGCAGTGAGATCACCTCGGCGGCGGCCCGCTCGGTCTCCGGCAGCTCCCACGGGCCGGGCTTGCCGTCCTCGTTGAGGTAGGGCTTGAGCCGGTGGATCGGCGTCGGGTAGTAGACGGCGTTGCCGATACCCAGCTCGGTCAGGCGCTGCTGGGTGGCGTCCCGGTCGCCCCGCGCGCGCACCGTGTACTGGTGGTAGACGTGCCGGGCGCCGTCGGCCACCGGCGGGGTGACCAGGCCGGTGATGGTGGAGTCGAGGAACTTCGCGTTCGCGCGACGCTGCTCGGTCCACTCGCCGAGCTGGGTCAGTTGCACGCGACCGATGGCCGCCGCCACGTCGGTCATCCGCATGTTGGCGCCCACGATCTCGTTGGCGTAGCGCTGCTCCATGCCCTGGTTGCGCAGCAGCCGCAGGGTGCGGGCGAGCCCGGCGTCCCCGGTGCTGATCATGCCGCCCTCCAGGGAGTGCATGTTCTTGGTGGGGTAGAAGCTGAAGCAGCCGGCGGTGCCGAAGGCGCCGACCGGGGTGCCGTGCAGGCTTGCCCCGTGCGCCTGGGCGGCATCCTCGACGACGGCGAGGCCGTGCTGCTCGGCGATCGCCATGATCCGGTCCATCGCGGCGGGGTGGCCGTAGAGGTGCACCGGCATGATCGCGACGGTGCGCGGGGTGATCGCCGCGGCGACCGCCTCCGGGTCGACGCAGAAGCTGCCCGCCTCGATGTCGACGAAGACCGGCTCAGCACCCACCAGTCGGACGGCGTTGCCGCTGGCCGCGAAGGAGAACGAGGGCACGATGACCTCGTCGCCGGGGCCGAACCCGAGCGCCATCAGGGTCAGCTGGAGCGCCGAGGTGCCGGAGTTGACGGCGACGCAGTGCCGACCGTCGACGAGCTCGCCGAACTCCTCCTCGAACGCCGCCACCTCGGGCCCCTGCACCACCTTTCCGCTGCGCAGCACCCGCACAGCCGCCTCGATCTCAGCTTCACCGATGATCGGACGTGCCGGTGGGATGAAGTCTGGGTTCTGCCCAGCCATGGGGGGTCCTCCTGGGTCTAGACGGTGCAGGCGGGGGTTCGGTTGGCGATACTAGCCCGTCGAGGTATGCGGCGACTCGTACGGGCGCGAGCTTCACGTGCCGGCCTGCTCGGGTGGGCTCGGTCACTGGGCGGGCATTGCGGGGGGCCCACTCTCCACCAAACCAGCACATGTTATCCGCAACGCGGCCACGATCGCGTTAGCCATGTTCGTCAGCTCGGTGGTGTCCAGCGGCGAGCGGGAGATCGCGAGCCGCCAGTAGATCGGGCCGATGATCAGATCGATCGCCGCCGACGGGTCGGTGCCGGCCGGCAACTCTCCCCGGTCGACCGCCTGGCCGACGACCATGTCCCCGATCCGGACCTGGTAGTCGCGCAGCGCCCGCTGCAGGGTCTCCGCGATCTGCGGGTTGCGCGCCGCCTCGGCCAGCAGGTCCGGAATGATCTGCGAGGCCAGCGGGTGGCCAAGGGCCCCCGAGGCGACCATGAGCAGCAGCTGGACGTCGCCCTGCAGGCTGCCGGTGTCGAGCAGCGGCAGCCTTTTCCCGGCGACCGCGGTCACCATGTCGAGCACCAGCTCCAGTTTCGAACGCCACCGCCGATAGATCGCCGTCTTGCTGACACCTGCCCGTCGGGCGACCGCCTCGACGGAGAACCGGCCGTAGCCGGTCTGCGCGAGTTCCTGCATGACGGCTCGGCGGATGGCCGTGGTGATGTCGTCGCGAAGAACGGCCGCACCGGCGGGAGCACGCCTCTTCTCGGTCGTCACGTGGGACAATGTAGCGCAACGACGCTACGGTTGCGTCCTGACGTGTTTTCCACTACCTTCCACGCAGCAGCGGAGCGGCCTCCCGATACCGGCCACGCTAGATTTCATCGCCGCGACACATCCTCATTGCTCCCCATCAGCACGAAAGATCGGAGCGCCTCACCATGGCCAACACCGCGGTGGCCGACCTCGAATCCGGGCTGACCCGCGCCCAACTCGCGCAGCGGTACGGGCTGAAGGTCGCCGGGGAACCTCCGTCCCTGGGCGCGTACGCCCGCCAGCTGTGGTCGTATCGACACTTCATGTCCGCGTACTCGCGGGCGAAGGTCGCGTCGTCGTTCAGCAACACGCAACTTGGCCAGCTGTGGCAGGTGCTGACCCCGCTCACCAACGCGGCGGTCTACTACCTGATCTTCGGCGTGATCGTGGCGCAGGACCGGCACGTGCCGAACTTCATCGCCTACCTCTGCACCGGCATCTTCATCTTCACGTTCACCCAGAGCGCGGCGCTGCAGGGCACCAGCGCGATCACGGGCAACCTGGGGTTGATCCGCGCGCTGCACTTCCCGCGTGCCGCCCTGCCGATCACGGTCACGCTGGTGCAGTTCCAGCAGCTGCTCATGTCGATGTTGGTGCTGGCCGCGATCGTGCTGGCCACCGGGGAGCCGATCACCTTCCGCTGGCTGCTGATCGCGCCAACGCTGCTCCTCCAGGCGATCTTCAACATCGGGCTGACCATGATCATGGCCCGGATCGGCTCGAAGGTCACCGACCTGAAGCAGGTCATGCCCTTCGTGATGCGGGCCTGGCTCTACGGCTCCGGCGTGCTCTACAGCGTCACGCTCTTCGCGGAGCGGCTTCCCGGCTGGGCGGCGACCGCGCTGGAGTCCAACCCGATCCTGGTCTACATCGAGCTGGCCCGGTATTCACTGCTCGAATCGGCGTACCCCGCTCACATCGCGTCCTCGCCGACTCGGCTGTGGCTCCTCGCCGCGGGCTGGGCAGTGGCCGTCGGCTTCGGTGGGTTCGTTTACTTCTGGCGCGGAGAGAAGGAGTACGGCCGTGGCTGAGCAGACCCTGCCCGCGGTGGACGCCGCAGTGGTGGACACGGGGCGCGTGCCCACCGTCGTGGTGGACGACGTGCACGTGATCTACAAGATCCACAAGGGCGCCACCGGCACCACCAGTCCGGTCTCCGCCCTCAAGCGCATCGTGTCCCGCACCAACGCGCCGAACATCCGCGAGGTGCACGCGGTCAAGGGCGTGAGCTTCACCGCGTACCAGGGTGAGGCCATCGGGCTGATCGGCAGCAACGGCTCCGGCAAGTCGACCCTGCTGCGGGCCATCGCCGGGCTGCTCCCACCGGCCCGGGGCGCGGTCTACACGCTCGGCCAGCCCTCGCTGCTCGGCGTGAACGCGGCCCTGCTCAACGACCTCTCCGGCGAGCGCAACGTGGTGCTCGGCTGTCTGGCCATGGGCATGCCGCCGGAGGAGGTGAAGCGGCTGGCCCCGGAGATCATCGAGTTCTCCGGGATCAACGAACGGGGCGACTTCGCCTCGTTGCCGATGCGCACCTACTCCTCCGGCATGGGCGCCCGGCTGCGCTTCGCCATCTCCTCGGCCAAGAAGCACGACGTGCTGCTCATCGACGAGGCGCTCGCCACCGGCGACCGCAAGTTCCGGGGCCGCAGCGAAGAGCGGGTCCGCGAACTGCGCGACAGCGCCGGCACCGTCTTTCTGGTGAGCCACTCGATCGGCTCGATCCGGGACACCTGCGAGCGGACCATCTGGCTGGAGGGTGGCGTCCTGAAGATGGACGGCCCGACCGACGAGGTCTGCAACGCGTACGAAGCGAAGTAGACAGGTCGACGACCGCATCGGTCGGGCGCACACTCGCCCGGTCGGTGCGGTCAGTCGTAGGCGCTAAGGTTTCCGGAGCGTCGCCCACAGCTCATATCTCGTCATCGACGCACAAAACACCCTTTCGGTGGAAGTGAGGACCGGCAGAATGACTCAGGATCACAGCCCCGCACCGGGTGCCACGCCGGCGAGCCCGGCACTCTGGCGCCCCTCGCGGACAGTGGCGGTGATCCTCGCCGGGGGTACGGGGACACGACTCGGGCTCGGCATCCCCAAGCAGCTGCTGAAGATCGCCGGTAAGCCGATCATCGAGCACACGCTGGGCATCTTCGAGGCCGCGCCGGAGATCGACGAGATCATCGTGCTGATGGCGACCGGGCACGTCCCCGACGCTCAGCAGATCGTCGACAAGGCCGGCTTCCGCAAGGTGACCAAGGTGATCGAGGGTGGCGACACCCGCAACGCCACCACCCGCATCGCCCTCGACGCGGTCGGCGACGGCGACGTCAACATCCTCTTCCACGACGCGGTGCGGCCCCTGGTCAGCGGCCGGATCGTCCGCGAGTGCGTGAACGCGCTCTGGAGCTACTCCGCGGTCGACGTGGCCATCCCGTCGGCGGACACGATCATCCAGGTCGACGAGAACGACTGCATCACCGACATCCCGGTCCGCTCCGCACTGCGCCGCGGCCAGACCCCGCAGGCGTTCCGCTCCCCCACCATCCGCGAGGCGTACCGGATCGCCGAGGGCGACCCGAACTTCGCCGCCACCGACGACTGCGGTGTGGTGCTGCGCTACCTGCCCGGCACGCCGATCAAGGTGATCGACGGTTCGGACGAGAACATCAAGGTCACCCACCCGGTCGACGTGCACCTGGCGGACAAGCTCTTCCAGCTCGCCGCGGCGCAGGCGCCCCGGCTGACCGACCACCGCAGCTACAGCGAGGAGCTGACCGGCCGCACCATCGTCGTGTTCGGCGGCAGCTACGGCATCGGCCACGAGCTGACCGAGCTGGCCCGTCGCTACGGCGCCCAGGTCTTCCCGTTCAGCCGTTCCACCACCGGCACCCACGTGGAGCGGGCCGGGGACGTCGAGGCCGCGCTGACGACCGCCTTCGAGGCCACCGGCCGGATCGACCACGTGGTGGTGACCGCCGGCATCCTGGAGAAGGGCGCCCTCGCCGACATGGACGAGGAGACGATGGACCGGCTGTTGCAGGTCAACTTCGTCGGCCCGGTGACCATCGCCCGCCAGGCCCTGCCGTACCTGCAGCAGACCAAGGGCCAGCTGCTGCTCTACACGTCCAGCTCCTACACCCGGGGACGGGCCCGCTACGCGCTCTACTCGTCCACCAAGGCCGCCCTGGTCAACCTCACCCAGGCGCTCGCCGACGAATGGGCCGACCTTGGCGTACGCGTCAACTGCATCAACCCGGAGCGGACCGCCACCCCGATGCGGACGCGGGCCTTCGGCGAGGAGCCGGAGCACACCCTGCTCGCCGCGGAGGCCGTCGCCCAGTCGTCACTGGACGTGCTGATCTCGGCACTCACCGGGCAGGTCATCGACGTGCGCCGGGCGCCGGGCGAAGCGGCGCAGGCCGTGCCGGCCCAGAGGCCGCGGCTGGCCGACGAGACCAACGCCGCCTCGGCGACTGTCGGCTGACGGCCGAGCACTGCTGACCGGGACGATGGTGAACGGAGCGACATGCGTGGTGACCTGGTCCGAAAACTGATCGCACGGTGCCTGAGCATCGGGCTGGCCGTGCTGGCCTTCCTGGTCGTGGCGCTGACCGGGGCGACCGGTTGGGGGCTGGCGCTGGCGGTCGCCGCCCTCGTCGCCACCGCCGCCGAGCGACGGATCCGCAAGGGCGCGGACACCGCCGCCGAGACGACACTGATCGCCGCCGCCGTCCTGGTCGGCTACGCCCGACGGCTGGACGGTGGGTTCGACCCCGCGCTGGCCGCCGCCGCGCTGGTGCTGCTCGGGCTGGTGCTGCTGGTGGGCCCGCTGCGGCACGCCGGCAACCAGGAGATCCAGGCGGCCAACCTGCCGGTGCGGTCCTGGACGACGCTGATCGCCACGCACCTCGGCGACGCGCTGCTCGCGCTCCTCGCCGTGGTGGCGCTGGCCGCCGCGGCGACCATGCCGGCCCTGGTCGCTCTCGCGGCGGCCCTGCTGGTCGGCGCCGGCGCCGGCACGATCGCGCTGGGTCTGGCCCGGCGCCGGTTCCGGCCGCCGGCAGGCGGCGGGGCGGTGGGCCGGGCGTTGCGCCGGCACCAGCCGGAGTTCCTGCTCTACTTCTCCGCGCCTCCCGGCTCGGAGTACCAGGTCACCATGTGGCTGCCGTACCTGGAGCGGATCGGCCGGCCGTTCATGGTCGTGCTGAGGGAGCCGGAGTTCCTGGCCCCGATCGCCGCAGCTACCGATGCGCCAGTGGTCTACTGCCCCACCCTGCGGGCGATGGACGAGGCGCTGGCGCCGAGCCTGCGGGTGGCGTTCTATGTCAACCACGGTGCGAAGAACAGCCACTGCATCCGCTTCACCCAGCTCACCCACATTCAGCTCCACCACGGCGACAGCGACAAGGCGCCGAGCGCCAACCCGGTGTCGGGAATCTTCGACCGGATCTTCGTGGCCGGCCCGGCCGCAATCGACAGGTACGCCCGGGCCGGGGTGCAGATCCCGGCGGAGAAGTTCGTGATAGTGGGCCGCCCGCAGGTCGAGTCGATCAACGTACGCCCGGAGCCCCTGGCTGCCGAGGCACCCCGCACGGTGCTCTACACCCCGACCTGGACGGGACACCACGCGGACGCGGACTACTGCTCGCTGCCGGTTGCCGAACCGATGCTGCGCAAGCTGCTCGACCGGGGCGCGACGGTCATCCTGCGCGCTCACCCGTACACCACGCAGAACCCGGCATCGGCGCGGCAGCTGGGTCGGCTCACCGAAATGCTCGCGGCTGACCGGGCGCGAACCGGCCGGCCGCACGTCTGGGGCGCCGCCGGCCGCGACCTGAGCCTGGTGGAGTGCGTGAACCGCTCCGACGCGCTGATCTCCGATGTCTCCGGGGTGATCTCGGACTACCTCTACTCCGGCAAGCCCTTCGCGGTGACCGACATGAGCGGCGAGGGTGACCGGTTCACCGAGCGGTTCCCGCTGGCCGGCGCGGGCTACGTGCTGCACCGGGACATGACGAACCTGGACGAGGTGCTGGGCCAGCTGCTCGGCGCCGACCCGATGGCACCGGGGCGCTGGGCGACCCGGCGGCGCTACCTCGGTGACTTCCCGGCCGAGTCGTACGCCGACGCGTTCCTGGACGCCGCCCGGCGCGAGCTGGAGCCGGACTGGACCCCGCCGCCTCCCGGACGGCCGGTCGAGCCGAACCTGGTGCCGGTCTCCCCCACCACCTGAGCCGCCGGGCCGGCTCGCCTCCCACACGCTGCTCCGCAGCGACGGCGGCACGCTCGCCGCGTGCGGGCACGGGCCGGACGGTGGCCTAGTATCGCGAGGCCTGGAGGTGAAGATGTGCCGCCTCCCGGAACATTGCCGGACGATCTCCGGGGTCGGACGCCACCGCCGCCGGACGAGAGGTGGAGCCACCGATGCATCAGCGGATCCTGCTGCGCGCCCGCAAGGGCCCGTTCCACGTCCTCAGCGCCGAGGAGACGTACGAGCGGGACTGGATCGGTAAGAACACCGGCAATCTGGTCTTCAGCCACGCCGCGCACAAGCTCCTGGCCACCTCCGCGGCTGAGATCACCCCGTCGCGCTTCCGGGCGGACCCACGCGATGCCGACGAGATCAACGAGAAGTACGACGTCTTCGTGATACCACTGGCCAACGCGTTCCGCCATGACTACGCAAAGCAGCTGACGTCGATGACTCGGCTGATCGAACGGCTGAAGATCCCGGTGGTGGTGCTCGGAGTCGGGGCGCAGACCGACGTGGACGGCGACCTGGAGCAGCTCCGCCCGATCGACGAGCCGGTCAGCGCATTCTGCCGGGCGGTGCTCGACCGCTCGCACAGCATCGGCGTACGCGGCGAGATCACCGAGAACTACCTCCGCAAGCTGGGTTTCTCGGCTGTCGAGCAGATCGGCTGCCCGTCGATGTTCCTGCACGGCGACAGCCTGCGCATCGAGAAGACGAAGGCGACCCTGGGCGTCGACGACCGGCTCGCGTTCGTCATCTCGCCGTACGTCAAGGCGCTGGCCCCCCTCGTCCTGCACCACCACCGGCGCTACCCGAACCTGCGCTACGTGGCACAGGACCTCTACACCCTCGGCACCCTGCTCTACGGCGACGCGCCGCAGCTGCGGGGAATGACCGCCGACATGCCGATCCACACCTCGCACCCGCTCTTCGTCGAGGACAAGGTGCGGATGTTCATGGACCCGTGGCCCTGGATGGAGTATCTCTCCGGGTTCGACTTCGCCTTCGGCACCCGGATCCACGGCACCATCACGGCGCTGATCTCGGGCATCCCCGGCTATCTGCTGGCGCACGACTCGCGCACCCTGGAGCTGGCCCGATACTTCGACATCCCGCACCGGTTGTTGCGCGATGTGCCGGCCGACGTCGACGCTGCCCAGCTCTATGCGGAAGCCGACTACACGGCCCTGAACGACGGCCACAAGGAGCGCTTCGAGCGGATCACCGCGTTCCTCGCCAAGCACGACCTCGGCCTCTCGTTCGCCGACGGAGACAGCGCCATCCGCTTCGACGAGCAGGTCCGTCAGACCGTCTACCCCCCTGCGGTCCGGCCGGTCTCCGCCTACTCTCCCGAGGAGTTGCTGACGCGCATCCAGTGGCTGCGGGACGAAACCCGGACGCTCCAGGAGAAGGTCAGGACCCTCCACGCGAAGTCGCTGCGCGAGCGGATCAAGCAGGCCGTCGCCGGCCGGGTCCGTCGGACGCTCGGAGCCAGGTGACCAGCCACCGCATCCAGCTCACCCACGTTGGTACGGGTCGAGCAGCGCCAGCACGGCCGCCGGGTCCTGCACGTGTGCGTTGTGGCCGAGACCGGGCAGCGTGGCGACAGGTACGCCGTACGCCTTGAGCTGCTCGTCGGTGACCATCGGGTCGTGTTCCCCGCGGGCCAGCACCACCGGCACGTCGGTCGCCGCCAGCAACGCGGCCAGGTCGGGCTCGCCGACGCCGAAGGCTGTCGGGTCCATGGCGAGGCGCCACCGGCCGTCGACCTGACGCAACCCGGCGTCCACCATCGGATGATCCGGCGGGACCAGGCCGCCCAACCCGGAGACGCGCAGGTAGCGGCGGGCCGCCTCGGTGCGGCTGGCGAACCAGCTCACCGGGTATGCGGCGAGCTCAGCGGCGCGGGCCAGCTCAGCGGGCGACCAGAGCGCCTTGATGCCGAGCCCGACCACCGCGTCCACAGGTGTCCCTGCGGCGCGGGCGGCCAGCGCCAGGCCGACCACCCCGCCCAGCGAGTGCCCGAGCACGACGAGCCGGTCGTCGGGGGCGAGGCCGGCGGCGATCCGGGCGGCGAAACCAGCAAAGGAGTACGACGGCAACGGGGCCGACCAGCCGTGGCCGGCGAGGTCCGGTGCGAGCCACCGCCCCGGCCAGTGCTGCTCCAGCAACGGCGCCCACGGCAGCCAGACGTCTCCGGTTGCCCCCATCCCGTGCAGCAGCAGCAGGACGGGCCGGCGACCGGTGCGGCCACCCGATTCATCCACCACGGCCGCAGTCTGCCACGGTTCGCGGCCGGGTACGAGAGTCGTCGATGGCGGCTGCCGGAATGCGGCCGCGGGCGCCGGCCCCTTGTGGGGGACGACGCCCGCGGCGGTCTACGTGCCTGGGTCAGGCGGAGTACCCGCGGGTGGCCATCCAGTTGGCAAGGTCGATCGTGGTGATCCAGTAGGACGGGTCGGCCGGGTTCGCCGAGTCGGCGATCCGCACGGTCCGGCCGTTGTCCTTGTACCCCACGACAGCGACGTAGTGACCGCCGCCGTAGGAGTGCCAGCCGCCGTCGGTGTCGGTGGCGTCGCCGACGACGTTGGCCACCACGCCCCGGCCGTCGGTGATGGCCTTGACCACATCGGCCTGGAGCCGGTCCATCTGGGCCGGGCTGGGCGTGCCGGCGAACATCCGGGTCCGGTACGGGGAGCCCTTCACCTCGGCGTTGAGCGCTCGGGTGGTGTCCTCGGCCGAGTTGGTGCCCATCTCGGTGGTGCCCAGCTCGGCACCGAGTTCCTCCTGGGTGCGGTCGATGCCGGTGGCGCTGAGCGCGTTGCGGGTGGCCGCGGGGCCGCAGTTGTAGTACGTGTTCTGCGCCTCGTAGTCGTAGTCGAGCACCTTGGTCGCGGGCGGCTTCGGCGGCTGCGGCTTGCGGGTCAGGTCCGGGTTGGCGCTGGCCTTGGCGGCGGGCGACGCGGCGCTGGTGGCTGGGGCGGCGGTCGTCGGCGCGGCGCTGGGGGACGCGTCGCGCGCGTCGCCGAGGGGAACGGCGGTGTCACTGCGCATCTCGGCGACAGTGGTCGCGGTGCGGTGGTTGGCCGGCGCGTCGTCGGCGCCGGTGAGCAGGGCGCCGGTGGTCGTGGCGATCACGAGGGCCGCGGCGGAGGTGGCGACGATCTGGTACCGGCGCTCGGTCGCCAGGCGACGGAGCTGACGCTGCATGGTGTGCTTCACGGGGTCCTCCACGGATCGGGGGAGAGCGGCACACCCACGGGCCGGACCGGTATCCGGGCAGGCGCCAGCGCGCGGACAGTGGTCCGCGGATGGTGAACCGCTCAGGGAAACGCCCGGCGGGACCGGGCGGGAAAGGCGATGACCCGGGGGTCAGCTCACCGTCACTGGACGGATGAGCGGGGGCACCGCTGCGCCGTGGAGGCGTGGGAACAACCGAGGGGTGGAAAGGTGCTGCACGGGTTTGGAACTCCTTCCGACACCGCCTACCGGGTTAGCTGACGGATTCGGGCGGGAAGATCGCCCTACCGCGGGCCGTGGCTCGCGGATTCACCCCAGACTTACTGATGGGTCCCCGGTTCGTTAATCACGATTGAGCGGGTCGGCGCGGCGTCGCCTGTTGCGATCGGTTACCGCACCGGACGGGACGACACTACTGGCCTGTTCGCAGCCTGCCAAGCCAGGTTCGCCTGCGTAAACCCGATTCGGTGCAGCAATTTCTGCGCGTATTGCCGATGATGTGACTCGATGGGACAACCGGTTACGGAGACGCCTATGGGCGACAACCGGACAGGCCGCCGATAACGCGCCACAATCACGGGAAATATCGAGCACAACGCGTCGGACGCCCGAATTCCGAACGACGTGACCGGGCTCACGTAACGGATCAGGCTCAACTCGCGCTAGCCGGGCGCCACCGTGCCACGGGGGCGGGACGGGACGCCCCGCTCGCCCCGGGTCGGGCGAGGGCCGGGCTGGGCCGCAGCCGCGCCGTTGCCGCGTACGCCTCCTCGGCAAGGGTGCGCGCCGACTCGGCGGCCAGTTCCGCGTCCCGCCAGGCGGCCCGCTCCGCGGTGGCGGCGGCCCGGTAGTCGGCCAGTCTCGCGTCCCGGATCGCCCGGCTGAGCAGCACCTCCTGCTCGGCCGGGTGCCGCCGGGAATCCCAGCCGCGCCGGTGGGCGAACACGTCACTGAGCTGCGCCATGGTCAGATCGCCCCGCCAGTACGCCGCCATCGCCGCACGGTGCAGGTAGCGCTCCCGGGAGGCGTACTCGGCGGGTGTCCGCGGGGTGTGCGGAGTGGGCAGCACGTCAGAGCCGACGAAGCGGCGGGCGGCGGTGTCCGCCTCGTCGTACCTCAGCCAGGCCCGCTCCACGTGTTCCTGAGCGGTGAGCCAGGCATCGCGTCGCCGCCGGGCCGTCCTGGCGGCGCCGGTCGCGGCGACGGCCACCTCCTCGGCGTACCGGCGCAGGTCGTCGGCTTCGGCCGCGGCCACCTCGCGGGCGGTCGGCGCGGCCGGGACCGGGTCGTCCGCGGGGCGGTCCCCCAGGCGGGCGACCAGCACGGCGAGTACGCCCAGTGCCAGCAGGAACAGGGTCGACCAGATGGCGGCGGCCTGCGGCACCTCGGTCACGAACTGGTAGAAGACGGCAGTCTCCACGGTCGGCTCCTCGGGGAGAGCAAAGCGGGGGAGCCCCGGCGACGTGGCCACGGCGGGCCACGGATCGGCGGGGTCGGAGCAGGCGGATCGACAGGGCGCGACGACGGGACGCGTGTCCCGGTGACTCAGCGCCGGGGCGGACCCCGGGGAGCCCAGCTCCGCGAAGCGTCGACGAGAGGCAGCCGGTCGGACCCGGCCGCGGACACCGGCAGCACGCCGGTCGCGATGGTGCCCTGGTCGACGGGCGGTGCCGGTTGCGCGTCGAACGACCCGGCCGGGACGAACTCCTCGGCGGCACTCGCACCGACCGCCGAGGCCGGGCGCACGGCAGCCTCTGGCACGGCGCTCAGGGGTGGCACGGCGCTCACCGGTGGCACGGCGGCCGAGGACGGGCTCGCGCCGACCGCCAGGGCCGCGACCGCGGCGAGGCTGGTCAGCACCCGCGTAGCCCAGCGCGCCACCCACCACAGCGGACAGGTGAGCGCGACCGGAAGCACGTCCCCAACGCTACTGCCGGGCCGGCCCTGACGCACCGACCACGGGCGTGTCGGCGCACGCCGCGCCGACCCTGCTGACCAGGGTGGACGGTGTCAGCGCGAGTCGACGTACGGTGATCGGCTGTCGGTCTGGTCGGTCCCGCCGGGCCCGGCCTGAGTCCCGACAGCATCGGGGTGGTGGGCGTCGTCCCCGGCAGCCGGGGTGACGGCCGTGCGTTGTCCGGGCACGCGCGGGCGGGCCGTACGACGCGGCGCGAGTCGGCGCATCATCGGCGTCTCGACGAAGCGGTGCAGCACCCCGGCGAGGACCAGGTTCGCGAGCAGGAAGCCCAGCACCGCGACGGGGCCACGCCAGCCCTGGAAGCCGGTCCCCCAGTCACCGCTGAAGCGCAGCACGCTCGTCATCACCAGCACATGCACCAGGTAGAAGGCGAACGAGACCTCGCCGAGCCAGACCAGCGGCCGAGACCGCCACGGGGAACGCTTACCCCGGACGTCCGCGTCCGCGGCGGCAGTGATCACCAGCAGGTACGCCACCGCGAGCAGCGTGGTCCACAGCTCGGCGCGAATCCACTCTGCCGCTGCCACCCAGGTGGCCAGGAAGATCACGCTGGCTGCGGTCAGCCCCGGGCCCCGCCAGAGGCCACGGCGCATCAGCTCGGCCGCCAACGCGCCCATCCAGAACTCCAGCGACCGTACGGGCGGGAAGACCTGGGTGAACCACCACCGGCTCACCTCCGGCACCAACTGCTGCGCCGGCCAGAGCGCGAGGATCAGCAACGCCAGCGCGACGATCAGCGCCCAGAGCAGCTTCGGCCGGGCACGGCGCAGCAGTGGCAGCACCAGCGGCAGACACAGGTAGAAGAAGAACTCGCAGGACAGCGACCAGCTCACGGTGTTGATGCTGTAGAACCAGCCCGGCCGGGGGTCCCAGGCCTGCAACAGCAGCAGGTTCTCCAGCGCTGCCGCCGGCAGGACCGCGTCGGCGAACCACCAGGCGACCAGCAGCGCCGCCCCCCACAGCACAAGGTGGTTCGGGTAGATCTTGGCAACCCGTCGCCGCCAGAAGGTCCGCCGGGACTCGCCCTCGCGGGCCGACCAGACCAGCACGAAACCGCTCAGGATGAAGAAGAACTGCACCCCGGACAGGCCCAGGGTGAACAGCGCGTCGACCACGGCCTTGTAGTCCGGCTCCGCGATGATCCGCATGGTCCCGACGTGGAAGCCGAAGACCAGCAACGCGGCGATCCAGCGCAGCCCGGTCAGCGAGGGCAGCCGGGCCGGCGCGGGGGTGGGCCGGGCAGCCGTCGCCGCGGCGGCACTCGTCATGCCGGGATCCCGAGGCTCGGCAGGGTCACCAGCACGTGCGTGTCCTCCTCGGTGCGACATCGGACGGCGACGCCCGCGACGGCCCGGCAGGGGCCCGTACCCGGGGTACCCTACCCGGGGCACTCCCGGTGAACCGGACGCGTTCTACCCCTGCGACGCGCAGAGGATGGGCCCGGGCGGCCCTGGTGGCGGACGGGCCGCCCGGGCGACCGGGGCGCGGACCCTGCACGGGCTACTCAGCTCGCCGCCGCGCCGCGCGTCGCTGGCCGCGCGGGCCTGGTCCACAGTCGACGGGCGGGGTGTCCGACGCCGTACGGCCGCCCGCGACCAACGGCTGGCGCCGCCGCCTGCGACACGCCGTCCAGCGACTCTCGCCTATGCTCTACTCATGATCGACGCGGTTGTCTTTGACGTCGGCGGAACCATTCTTGACGAGTCCCGCGAGTTCGCGAGCTGGGCGGACTGGTTCGGCGTTCCACGGCACACGCTCTCGGCGGTCCTCGGTGCCGTAATCGCCCGCGGCCTGGACTGGCAGGAGACGTTCCGGGCCTTCCGGCCCGATTTCGACCTCGCGGTCGAGCTGGAACGCCGAGCCGCCGCCGGCAAACCGGAGTGGTTCGGCGAAGAGGACCTCTACGCCGATGCGCGTGGGTGCCTCGCCGCACTCAAGGAGCAGGGCTTGTTCGTGGGGCTGGCCGGCAACCAACCAGCCCACGCCGAAGCGCTCCTGCACGCCCTCGACCTTCCCGTGGACATGATCGGCACATCGACCGGTTGGGGCGTGGCGAAACCGTCACCGGCCTTCTTCGAACGCGTCATCCACGCCGCCGGCGGCGACCCGTCGTCGATCCTCTACGTCGGCGACCGGCCCGACAACGACGTACGCCCGGCTGCGGAGGCGGGCATGAAGACCTGCCTGATCCGACGCGGCCCCTGGGGGCACATCCTCGACCTGCCAGCCGTCGCCGAGCGGTGCCTGTTCCGCATCGACTCGCTGGACGCCCTTCCGGCTCTGGTGGCGAAGCACAACGCGAGCCACGCAACCCCCTCCTCCGGCGACCGCGGCCGCGCGGGCGGCAGCAGGTTGTAGCTAGCACGGGTGTACGAAAGTGCTGCTAGGGTGGCCGCATGACGCAGGCCGCCTACCAGCCGTCGATGCTCGATCTGACCGACGCGGAGCCGACCCTGGGGCCACTGCCCGGCCAGCTCCGGCGGCATCACCTGAGTCGGGGCGCCTGGGTCGACCATCTCCCCGGCTGGGTGCACGGTTCCGACGCGGTCCTCGACACCCTGCTCACCGAGGTGCCATGGCGGGCCGAGCGACGCACCATGTACGACAGCGAGGTCGACGTGCCCCGCCTGCTCTGCTGGTACGGCGGCGACCGGCAACTGCCGCACCCCGTGCTCACCACGGCACGAGCCGAGCTGACCCGGCACTACGCCCCCGAGTTGGGTGAGCCGTTCGTCACCGCCGGCATGTGCCTCTACCGCTCCGGCCGGGACAGCGTCGCCTGGCACGGTGACACCATCGGCCGTTCCGCGCACAGCGACACCATTGTCGCGATCGTCTCGTTCGGGTCACCCCGGCCGCTGCTGCTGCGCCCGCGCGGAGGTGGTGGCGACAGCCTGCGTTTCCCGGTGGGCCACGGCGACCTCATCGTCATGGGCGGCTCCTGCCAACGCACCTGGGAACACGCCATTCCCAAGACCACCCGCCCGGTAGGCCCGAGGGTAAGCGTCCAGTTCCGCCCGTTCAACGTCGCCTAACCCCCACCCCCACCCCACCCGGTTGAGCGCAGGTGGGTGGGGTGGGGGTGGGGTTAGTACTCCAACGTCACTTGATCTGCCGGCTGGCTTACTCGGCTAGCTCATGAAGAAGATCATGGCCGCGAGGCTTGCCCCCATGGCCAGGTGCTCCCAACGGAGCAGGTCCGTGATCGGTCGATTGCGCAGCCGGACGAGTGCGGCCGCCATCCAGCAGAGGTGAGCCGCCGTGGCGGCGCGTAGCAACACGAGCGCCGCGTCATGGCCGGTGACGATGCCGTGGTCCATCCGGGGCCCGGCGGCCATGTGGTGGATAGCCATCGACCCGCCGTGTTGATGCATCAGCACGGCGAGCGCCATGAGCACGGCCCCGGCCGTACGGTGCCACTCCACCTCCGGGCCGGGCTTGGTCGGACCGCTGGTGACGAGTGCCACCGCGAAGGCGAGGAGCAGCAGCGCGCCCGCGTACTGCACAACCGGTGCGGCGTCGAGGGTCACCGCGACCATGACAGCCACCATCGCACCCGCGAGCATCCGGGCCCTGCGGGACGCGCCCGCCCGCGGCACGACGCAGCAGCAGGCCGATACCGCGGCCGACCCCAGCATGATCATCTGGAGCGTCAGGACGTCACCGCCGGCGTAACGCCGGGGCGTGACCATTGGGCGGTGGGGCGGCCGTTGAGCCGCCACGGGTGACCACTGACCCGCGGCCAACCTTGGGGTGAGTTTTCCCAGTTCTCTTGCCGGCCGTACACCGTGAGGTCCAAGGCGTGGTAGCTGGTCGTCAACGCCTCCACGCCCCGCCCGGTGGTCCAGTAGGTTTCGTAGACCTGGTCGCCGTCGCGCAGGTAACAGGCGATGAACCCGAATTCGCGACCGTCGGCCAGAGCCGGGTCGGAGTCTTTCGCCGAATACCAGGGGAACGGGTAGCCCATGAACTCCGCGAACGGGGCACTTTCGTCGTAGGGGCCCTGGCAGAACACGGCGTAGGTGACGTCCCGGGCATGCAGGTAGTCCAGCGTCTGCATGTGACAGGTCGAGAAGGTGCACCCCTCACACTGCTCCCCGTGCGGTTTGCCGTCGTGCCACATGTGGAAGTAGGCGATGAGCATCCGGCGGCCCTCGAAAACCTCCACCAGCGGGGTGTCCCCGCCGGGGCCCTGGACCGTCAGCGTCGGCATCAAGGTCATCGGCAGCTGACGACGAGCGGCTGCGATCGCGTCTCCTTCGCGGGTATGGGCCTTCTCCCGGACCAGCAGTTCGTTGCGCTCGCGCAGCCAGGTCTCCCGGTCGACGACCGGGGGCGTGGCTGCGCTGGACGCGGGGGTTGCCGTCATGGCTGTCTCCTTCGTGGGTGGGGATTGGTCACAGGTACAGACGACCGAGTCGGCGATCGTCATCGGTGACCGATGACGGATGGGGTCCGCGGTCGTCAGTACGGTTGTGCGGACCAATCAGCCCCGGGGAGATCACATGTCCGACTCGCCTGACGAGCAGGCGGTCTGGCTGCAGCGCGCCTTCGACGAGCACCGGCGCGAGCTACACGTGCACTGCTACCGCCTTGCAGGGAACGTCACCGACGCGGACGACCTGGTGCAGGAGGCCTTCCTGCGTGCCTGGCGGGCTCGCGACCGCTTCGAAGGTCGGGCGTCGGCGCGCACCTGGTTCTACCGGATAGCCACGAACGTCTTCCTCGACAGCCGCAAGGCGGCCGGTCACCGGACGGTTCCGTATGGTGACCCGCTGGAGTGGTCCACCGAGCTCGGTCCCTATCCAGACGCCCTGTTGGCCGACGATCCGCAGACCGGTCTCGCCGCGCGGGAGACCGTCGAGCTGGCCCTGATCGCAGCGCTCATGTACCTGCCGCCGCGGCAGCGGGCGGCCTTCGTGCTGCGCGACGTCTACGGCTGGACGCCGCAGGAGATCGCCGGCGCGCTCGACACCGCCGTAGCGGCCGTCAACAGCCTCCTCCAGCGGGCCCGCCACACCCTCCGGCGGCGCGCTCCGTCGGACCCGCAGGACTGGCGCCGCCCGCAGCTCACCAGCGAGGACGAAGAGATCCTGCGCCGCTACGCCAACGCGAAGGACCCGGAGACGGTCCGGGCACTGCTCGCCGAGGACGTACGGATCACGATGCCGCCCGAGCCGCCGGTCGTCGGGATCGACGCGGCCGCGGAGTTCCTCGGCCGACCGCTCGACTGGCGCACCTTCCCCACCTCGGCCAACGGGCGCCCGGCACTGATCAACTATCTCCGCCGGCCCGGCAGCCCGCACTACGAGGCGCTGGTCGTCGACGTACTCCGGATCGAGAACGGGAAGATCGTAGAGAGCAACGCCTTCATCGGTGCCCGTCACGTCGCCGCCTTCAGCATGCCCGCCACGCTCGAGCCCTAGACGAGTAAGTCTCAAGCTAAGTGGCCGAGCCTGCGCTGGTAGTGGGATCGCCGGGCTCGGGCGTGGGATGTTCGTCGCCAGGTTGACCAGTGCAGGGTGTGCGCTGGGGGTAGCGGCAGGCCGAGGACGAAGGCGTTGAGGAGTCGGCGGATCTCGGCGACGGTCAACGCGATGATCTCCGGGTCGGGGTCGGTCTGCTGCACTCATGCCCGCGTCACGCCCAACGCCGAAGCCAAGTGACGTTGGAGTATCAGTCGCGTTCGATGAGGTGGCCCACCACCGTTGGGCCGAGCATTACCGCGAAGCCGCTGCCGTCACGGCGTGGGTCCGCTGCGGGCAGTTCCACCGGTTCGCCGGTGCCGGTCGCGCCGACCGGGCGCGGTCCAACCCAGGCGACCGCCACGTCGGTCTCGTCCTTGAGGAAGCGGTGCGCGCGGACGCCGCCGGTCGCCCGGCCCTTCGCGGGGTACGCCTTGAACGGCGTCACCTTGACCGTCGCACCGGTGGACGTGACGACCATCGGCTCGCCGTGCCCCGCGTCGTCGGTGCGGACCGCGCCGAAGAACACCACCCGGGCCCCGGCCGGCAGGTTGATGCCTGCCATCCCGCCGCCCTTGAGGCCCTGCGGGCGCACCAGCCCGGCGGCGAAACGCAGCAACGACGCCTCCGAGGTGACGAAGGTCAGCGTCTCGGCGCCGTCGGTCAGCCAGGTCGCCCCGACCACCTCGTCACCGTCGCGCAGGCCGATCACGTCGAACTCGTCGGAGCGCACCGGCCACTCCGGCGCGCACACCTTCACCACGCCGTGGCGGGTGCCCAGCGCCAGCCCGGGTGACGTGTCCGCCGCACCGCCGAGCGGCGCCAGACCGACCACGGTCTCCCCCGCCTCCAGCGGCACCAGCTCGGCGGCGGACATGCCGCCCCGCAGCGACACGGTGCCGGCCTGCTCGGGCAGCACCGGCAGCGGCAGTACGTCGATCTTGAACGCGCGACCCGCGCTGGTGACCAGCAGCACCCGACCACGGGCGGTGGAGTGCACGATCGCGCGTACCGTGTCGTGCTTGACCCGGCCGTTGCGCCGGCGCCCCTCGGCGCTCTCCTCCGACTCGGCCGCGGTCCGGGCGACCAGCCCGGTCGCGGAGAGGATGACCTGGCACGGGTCGTCGGCGACCTCCAGCGGACCGGCCGGCGCGGACGCGGCCAGCACCTCCTTGAGGTCACCGTCGACAAGCGTCGTCCGCCGTTCGGTGCCGAACTGCTTGACCACGGCCGCCAGCTCGTCGGAGACCAGCTTCTTGAGCACCCGCTCGTCGTCGAGGATCGTGGACAGCTCGGTGATCTCGGCGCGCAGCCGCTCCTGCTCGGCCTCCAGCTCGATCCGGTCGAACTTGGTCAGGCGGCGCAGCGGAGTGTCCAGGATGTAGGTCGCCTGGATGTCGGAGAGGCCGAACTGACTCATCAGAGCGTCCTTGGCCGCCTGCGCGTCGTCGCTGCCCCGGATCAACCGGACCACCCGGTCGATGTCCAACAGGGCGATCAGCAGGCCGTCGACCAGGTGCAGCCGCTCCTGGCGCTTACGGCGGCGGTACGAGCTGCGCCGGGTGACCACGTCGTACCGGTGGGCCAGGAAGACCTCCAGCAGCGCCTTCAGCCCGAGGGTACGGGGCTGGCCGTCGACCAGCACCAGGTTGTTGACACCGAAGGACTGCTCCAGCGGGGTCAACCGGTAGAGGTCGGCGAGCAGCGCCTGCGGGTTGACCCCCACCTTGCACTCGACGACCAACCGGGTGCCGCTCTCCCGGTCGGTGAGGTCCTTGACGTCCGCGATGCCGGTCAGCCGCTTGGTCTTGGTCACCTCGTTGGTGATCGCCGCGATGACCTTTTCCGCGCCGACGCCGTACGGCAGCTCGACGACGGTGATCGCCTGGCGGCCCCGGCTGCCCTCCAGCGGGCCGATCTCCACCCGGCCGCGCATGCGCACCACGCCGCGCCCCGTCTCGTACGCCCGGCGCACCTCGTCGAGGCCGAGCAGCACGCCACCGGTGGGCAGGTCGGGGCCGGGAACGAACTCCATGAGCTTGTCCAGGGTGGCGTCCGGGTGGTTGATCAGCCAGCGGGCCGCCGAGACCACCTCGGCCAGGTTGTGCGGGATCATGTTGGTGGCCATCCCGACCGCGATCCCGGACGCGCCGTTGACCAGCAGGTTGGGAAAGGCCGCCGGCAGCACTGTCGGCTGGGTCAGCGAGCCGTCGTAGTTGGGCTCGACGTCGACGGTGTCCTCGCCCAGCTCACCGACGAGCAGCATGGCCTCGCGCGACATCCGGGCCTCGGTGTAGCGCGCGGCGGCCGGGCCGTCGTCGGGGGAGCCGAAGTTGCCGTGCCCGTCGATGAGCGGCACGTTGAGCGAGAAGTCCTGCGCGAGGCGGACCATCGCGTCGTAGATCGCCGTGTCGCCGTGCGGGTGGTACTTACCCATGCAGTTGTGAACGACATAGCCCTCGGCGACGAACGCGTGCTCATCACTGTCGACCTGGATGTCGTACGTGACGTCAGGCGAAACCGCCTCAACCGACGTGACCCGCAGGAACGAACTGCCGACCAACGCGTCGAGCCGAGCAGCGAGCGGTGAGCCAAGGCGGTGGAGTTTGTGGATCCAACCGTCTCGTACCGCACGCTCCAACTGGAACGACCGATCCGCGAGCGGAACGCGATTGCGGTCCTTGCCATACCGCACTTTCGGGCCACCGCGCGCCGAGAGCGAGTCACGGAACGCCTGCCCGTCCTGGTCCCGGAACCACCCGCCGCCCTGGTGCGCTGCCGTGAACTCCGCGATGACCGGACCGTACGGCAACCGGTCGTTGCCCTGCTTGCCGCTGTACTCGTAGCCGATCTCGGCAACCCGCTGCAAGCCGTCGTGCTTGTATCCGGTCCGCACCCATGGCAGCAACAACCGGGCAAGGTCAGTGGCGTCCCGACCGCTGACCGAGAGACCAAAGAGCGGGTTACCCGCTGAGGAGCGACCGCTCGTCCAGTGGTGTCCGTGCAGCCCCAAGTCGGCGAGCATGGCGTAGATCTGCCGCACCAGCACCTCGCTCGTGCTGACGAAGACGATCTCCCTGAACCGCTTACGGACGTAGCCGTCCCCGTCGAAGAAGCCGGCGAGGAACGGCACCCACGCCGACCGGCTCGCGATAATGTCGCCCGGCACGTGCTTGGCACGGCTGAGCGGACGTGTGGCCTCCAGCAGCCCCTCGTGCCGGCTGAAGGTCAGAATGTGCTGGTCGCGATGGAGAGGGTTGCGCGCCTCGCGCTTACCTCGGGAAACGTTCACTCCACTGGCGATCGCCCAGCCGTGAGCGACATCCAGCGGCTCGACGTCGCACATGTGAATGCGGACCCGGCCGTCCGCTTCACGAGACCGATGAGCAGGGAAGCCCTCAGCCACCAGCAGCCCGCGCACATAGTCGTAGACGTCACCGGCAGGCGTCGACACCGCATTGCGGCGACTGCCGTACGCCAATGCCAGTCGCCCCGGGAGATCCCGGGCCTCCGCCCATTGAACCGAAAGGTCATCGGCGACCACGCGGAAGCGCTGGCCCGGCGTGACGAGCATCGTGTGCCCGTTGCTCCAGGTCACGCGCACGAGTTCGGAGGTCGGGTTCCGATAAACGGCAGTCACCGGCACGGAGGCTCCGTCGCCGTCCAGCACGAGGTCCCCGACCTCGATCTCCTCGATGGCCCGCAATCCGTCAGGCGTAGAGACAAGGGTGCCGGCAACGAAGCAGTCGCCCACAATTCGGGCAGACTTCACGTGCCCGCGGTCCGGGCGGTAGCCCTGCTCGTACATCGACCAGAGGATGCGCCGGTGCACGGGCTTGAGGCCGTCGCGCGCGTCCGGCAGGGCGCGGGAGTGGATGACCGAGAACGCGTACTCCAGGTAGGAGTCGGAGACCTCGGTGACCAGCGGGTTGTCGAAGACCCGCGCGCCGGCCTGGTCGAACGAGGAGAGGTCGACCTTGTTTTCCTTACGGCGTGCCATGACTCAGCTTTCCCCTCGGACGGCAGCGGTGCTCATGCCGTCGCTCCGCTCCGCTGCGCGACGCCCTGAGGCACCATCGCGCTGTTCCGATTATTCGCTCGCTGCCGCTCGCTCATGCGTCGATCGCATCGCGGTCGACGCGGTCGGCCGAGTCGATGAGCCAGTTTCGGCGCGGCTCGACCTTCTCCCCCATCAGCAGTTCGAGGATGCGCTCGGCGGCGTCCACGTCGTCCAGGGTGATCCGGCGGACGGCGCGGGTGGCGGGGTTCATCGTGGTGTCCCACAGCTCGTCGGCGTCCATCTCACCGAGGCCCTTGAAACGCGGGATGGGCGTGACGATCTGCTTGCCGGCCTTCTCCAGCTTGCGGACCGTCGCCTCCATCTCGGCCTGCGTGTAGGTGTAGACCGTCTGCGGACTGCGCCCCTTGGTGGTGATCTTGTGCAGGGGCGGCATGGCGGCGTAGAGCCGACCGGCCTCGATCAACGGCCGCATGTACCTGGCGAAGAGGGTGATCAGCAGCGTCCGGATGTGGGCGCCGTCCACGTCGGCGTCGGCCATGATCAGCACCCGGCCGTAGCGCAGCGCGGCGAGGTCGAACGTCCGCCCCGAGCCGGCACCGAGCACCTGGACGATGGCGGCGCACTCGGCATTGTCCAGAACCTGCTGGAGGTTGGCCTTCTGCACGTTGAGGATCTTGCCCCGGATCGGCAGCAGCGCCTGATACTCCGACGAGCGGGCCATGCGGCTCGTGCCGAGGGCGCTGTCACCCTCCACGATGAACAACTCGCTGCGGTCGATCCCGGTGGCGCGGCAGTCGACAAGCTTCGGCGGCATGGACGCGCCCTCCAGGGCGGTCTTGCGCCGGGCGGCGTCCTTCTGCTGCTTCTGGGTCAGCCGCACCCGCGCCGCGTCGACGATCTTCTGCAGGACGACGCGCGCCTCGGCCTTGGTGCGCCGGTCCTCCAGCCAAGCCTTGATGTGCGCGTCGACCAGGGTCTGGATGACCTTGGTGATGCCGGTGGTGGACAGCTCGTCCTTGGTCTGCGAGGTGAACTGCGGCTCGGGGATCCGCACGTGCACCACTGCGGTCATCCCCTCCAGGACATCGTCCAGGGTGGGCGGCTCCTCCTTGGCCTTGAGCAGGCCGCGGGTGTTGCGGACGGCGTCGGCGAGGGTGCGGACGAGCGCCCGCTCGAAACCCTTGCGGTGGGTGCCGCCGTGGGCGTTGCGGATGGTGTTGGTGAAGCACTCGACGGTGCGCTCGTAGCCGGTGCCCCACCGGAACGCCACCTCGACCTCGGCGCGGCGCTGCACGTTGGACTGCATGACGCCGTTGGCGTCGGCGGCGTTCTCCCGGTACGTCCCCTCGCCGTTGACCAGGAGCATGCCGGACACCGGCCGGTCGCCGGCCGGTGCGAGGAACTCGACCATGTCGCTGAGCCCGTTGGGGTAGTGGAACCGCTCCTCGGCGGGAGCCTCCCCGGTCAGGTCACGCAGCAGGTAGGTCACGCCCGGGACCAGGAACGCGGTGTTGCGCAACTTCATCCGTACGGCGTCGACGTCGAGCGCCGCACCGGTCTCGAAGTAGCGGGCGTCGTGCCACCAGCGGATCGAGGTGCCGGTGCGCTGGCCACGCTTCATCGCGCCGATCACCTGCAGGCCGGGGCCGGCGGTGAAGGGCGCCTCCGGCCCGTCACCGTCGAAGATCCCCGGAACGCCGTGCCGGAACGACATCGCGTGGACCTTGCCGGCTCGGCGGACGGTCACGTCGAAGCGGCGGGACAGCGCGTTGACCGCCGAGGCGCCGACGCCGTGCAGGCCGCCGGAGGTCTTGTAGCCGGAGCCGCCGAACTTGCCGCCGGCGTGCAGGCGGGTCAGCACCAGCTCGACGCCGGAGATGCCGGACTTCGCGTGCACGTCGGTGGGGATGCCGCGACCGTCGTCGTCGACCTGCACCGAGCCGTCGGCGTGCAGGATCACCTCGACGGTGGTGGCGTGGCCGGCGACACCCTCGTCGGTGGAGTTGTCGAGGATCTCGTTGACGAGGTGACCCACGCCACGGCTGTCGGTGGAACCGATGTACATGCCGGGCCGCTTGCGGACGGCGTCCAGCCCCTCAAGGTGGGTGAGGTCATCGGCCCCGTACAGGGTGTCAGGCTCTGCGGTCAACTGGTCGTACTCCCCGGTCTCGGCGGTGTGGTGCCGCGTCCGAACTGTCAGTCGGCCGGCGCGCGCCGCAGCGAGCCTAACCGGCAGATGCGACACGACGACGGCACCCCGCAGTCGAGGCCCGCATCCTCGTTCCGGATGCGGGCCTCGACACGGTGTGGTGTTGTCCGGTTTCGACGCCTCAGTCGCGCCGTGACCGGTTGGTGATCGGCCGCCCTACGGCGCCGGCACCTGGATAACAAGCGAGCTGTAGCCGACGTTCCCGACGCTGTCGACCGCGGCGACGTACAGCGTGTTGGTGCCGTAGGCCGGCGTGGCCAGGGTCACCGAGACGGTCTTGCCCGTCCACCCGAGGCTGGTGCCGGCCTCCGCCTCCTCGGTGGGCGGGCCGCTCCAGCCGTAGCGGAAGCTGACCACGTCCAGGTCCGGCGAGCGCAGCTTGTAGGTGTAGAGCTGCCCGGGCGGGGCCGGGTTGGTGACCGCGTCGACGCTCACCGTGGGCGGCTGGTTGTCGATGGTGAACTCGCACCACGCCGACCACGGGCTGAGCACGTAGCCGTCGTCGCTGCGGGTCCGGAAGGCGTACGACTTTCCATTGGCCGTGCCGGTCACCGCTGCCGTGGTGGACCGGCCGCCGGCCGTGACGGTCGAGCCCGTCGGCGGCGTCATCCGGGGCGTGGCGCTGTCGTAGACGCCCGAGGCGGGAATCTCCAGCAGCTCGTACGCCGTCTGGAGGACCTGGCCGGAGTCCGCGTCGGGGAAGACGGCGGAGAGGGCCGGCGCGGCGCCCAGGGTGACCCGGTCGCCCGTGACACAGGCCGCGCCCCCCACCTGGAGGGCGGTGGGCTGGGTGGGCGCCGTGTCGTAGTCGACAAGCAGGCGTGCCGTGGTCGGGTCGAACTTCTTCCACCGGTCCACCGTGCTCTCGCCGGTCCCGGAGGAGTCGCTGCACGCGCAGAGGCCGTAGGTGACCGAGGTCTGGTGAGCGGCCGCCGCGCTGCTGAGGCCTGCCGCGACGCTGCCGGAGAACCGCACGGTCATCGCCGGCTGCGGCGAGTCGATGCAGCCCGTGGCGCGAACGTGTGAGTTCGCGGAGGCGCGCAACGTCGTCAGCGCGGGCGCCCAGGCGGTGCGGGGGGTGCCCGTGATCGCCCCGGACTGGTAGAGGTAGGTCGGGGTGTCGGAGCAGGACCAGGTGTGGGTCGCCACCACCTGCACGTACGCCGACCTGATGATCTTGCCGCTGAGCGCGCTGATCGGGAACTCGAAGTAGGAGCGGTAGGTGACCCCGGAGTCCGCGCTCAAGCCGACCAGGGCGTACCTGGTGTCGCTGTTGGTGGAGTTGTTGTTCGTGGCGTACGCCCAGCGGGAGGGGCTGGCGGACCAGGCCGGGTCGATGTAGACCGGGAAGGTCGCCTTCGTCGGGTCGAGCAGGCCTGCCGACGGGCGCAGCACGAGGTCACCGGCCTCGTCGACGGCGGTCGCCACCGCGGCGGTACGGGCGGCCACGCCGGGACCGGACGGCGAGCTGGCCGCCGCCGCACGGGCCGCGCCACCGGAGCCGGTCGAGTCCCACATCTGCGCCGTCGCGGCCCGGGCCACCTCGGCACCACCGGCGAGCGCCCGCAGCGAGCCGTCGGCCTCCCGCCGGACCCGTGCGTCACCGCCGAGGTCGAAACGGATCTCCCGAAGCGCCGGGTTCGCCGCGGCCTGCGGCGTCTTCACCACGAGGACGTGGGTGAAGCCGGTGTGGGTCGCCGTGAGCACCAGGTCCACACCGGGCAGGACCTCGGGGTACGTGGCCGCGTCCGCGGACACGGTCGGCGCGGGCAGGCCGCCCGGCCAGCCCAACGTCATCGTGCTCTTCCCGCTGGTCAACGTGGCCGCAGGACCGCGCCCGCCGGAGGAGAACACCAGATCGGCCGGGGAGACCGCCGGCCGGAAGCCGGTGGCGTCACGCCGCAGCGACAGGTCGACGTCGGACCAGGATCCGTCGCTCTGGCGGACCCGCTGTGGAACGGCGGCGGTCTCGGCCACGAAGCCCCCGCCCGGCTTGGCGAAGACCTGGGTCAGCTCGGTGCGAGCGGAGAGGACCTCCACCCGCTGGCCCGTACGCGTGGCAGTGGTGGTCGCCTGGGCGGCCTCCCGGCCGGCCGGGGCGACGCCCGTCGTCACCGTCGCCGGCGCGGCCGACGAGGGTGCGGCGAGCAGGGTGACGCCGATGGACGCCGCGATCCCGGCGGCGAGCAGGCGACGCGTGGACGGTCGGTGATGAGTGGACGGTTTCTGAATGTGGACAGCATGCATGGAGCGGCCAGTGGCCACCGCAACCCCCGTGGATGTAAGACAGCCAGACGGGGGGAACTTTAGAGAGCGGTATCGGGCACTGTCCACGTCTGTCACATCCGGTGAGCACAAAAGGAACGAGGTGCCGTATACGCGAACGGCGCGGGCCCCGACCGGGACTGTCGGTGACAGCGCGACGAGCCAGCCGAGGTCAGCCCTCCCTGCGAACGGCCCGGCACGGCGGTGATCACGAGACTACGTGGACACCGGGTTGGGCCCGGCGCAGCCCCGCGCGTACCGGGCGTGTGTGTCTTTCATCGAACGGTTCCGTTACGGGCCATTGACGCCCGTTGCACATGGGTGATCTGATCGCGCTCTCAGAGAATCTTTCATCTTTCGATGGATGGGAGCCCCATGCCCAGATTCCGCCGTACCGCGCTCGCCGCGGCACTCACGATCGTCACGGCCGCACTGTCGACCGCTGTCGCGCTGCCCGCCCCCGCGACCGCCGCGCTGCCCACCGCCGCCGTGGCGCTCGGCGACAGCTTCATCAGCGGCGAGGGCGCGGGGGCGTACACCCCGGTGGTCGACGCCAACGGGGTCGCCCAGGGCTTCCCCGGCTGGACCGCGCCCAACAACAACGCGTACTTCTGCCACCGGTCGGCGAACGCCTCGCTCCACCAGGCGAACCTGCCGGGCATCCAGAACCGGTTCAACCTGGCCTGCTCCGGCGGCCAGCCACACGACATCGCCACCGCCTCCGGCGCGCGGGCCAACGGCCGGACCGTGGCCGCCCAGCTCGACCAGCTGCGTGCCGTCGCGCAGACCCAGGACATCGACCTCGTGCTGATCGGTCTGGGTTCCAACAACAGCTCGTTCACCTTCGGCAGCGTCGCCGAGACGTGCGCCAACCGGTTCATCGCCGACGCCTGGACCGGCTGGTGGGAGTTCTGGGCCTACCTGAACGGGCCGGTGGAGCAGAAGCCGTGCAGCGACGCCGACCTGGCCACCGCCGCGCAGCTCAGCGCCGCGACCGCGGAAACGACAGCAGCCGTACGCCAGATCCTTACCACCCTCGACCAGGTGGACGCGGACGGCCAGCACCGGGTGGTGTTCCAGGACTACACCAACCCGCTGCCGCTGGACCTGAACCCGGTGTACTACGAGGAGGACGGCCGGGACGACACCCGGGACAAGTTCCGTGACCTCGGCGCCGAGCGGTACGCGGCCGGCTGCCCGATCCACCGGGCCAGCCTCGCCCCCGGGCACCGCTTCTCGCAGGGCCTGGGCGGCATCGTGAAGTCCACCCGGGACACCCTGGCCGCCGAGTTCCCGGGCGACGACCTGGTCTACCTCAACGTGCAGCGGGCCTTCGACGGCGCGCGGCTGTGCGAGTCGGCGTCCAGCCCGACCGGCGCGCTGGCCACGCCCATCCGGCTCCAGGACGGCGCGACCGGCACGTTCGTGACCAGCCTCGCCGGCAAGGACAAGATCGCCATTCAGCGGATCGCCAACACCTGCGTCAGCTACTTCCAGACCTGCCAGGAGTCGTGGCACCCGAACGCCACCGGGCACCAGGTGCTCGGCCGGTGCCTCGCCGGCGCGGCCGTCACCGCCGCCCGCGCGGTGTCGTGTGTCCGCGCCGGAGACGGGACGATCTCCGTCTCCTGACCTGTCGCGCCACCGGAGGCCCCGCCACCCGGCGGGGCCTCCGTCGCGTCCGAACCGCCTCGGCTACCCGCCGGTAACGCCGGGCCGTACGCTGAGCCGGTGAACGGGGACCCGGAGTACGTGCAGGAGTTCGTCGACGTCGACGGCGCTCGGCTCGGTGTGCAGGTCTATCCCGAGCCGGCCGGCCCGCCCGGCGCTCCCGTGGTGGTGATCTGGCCCGCGATGGGGGTCCGCGCCCGCTACTACCGGCCGTTCGCCGCCGCGCTGCGCTCCGCCGGCCTGGCCGTGATCGTCGCGGATCTGCGGGGCACCGGAGCGAGCACGCCCGCGCCGAGCCGCGCCGACCGGCACGGCTACACCGAGCTGGCCAGCGACATCGGCGCCGTCCTGGCCGCCCTCAAGCCGCGGCTCGACGGGCGTACCCGGGTGCTGCTCGGCCACTCCCTCGGCGGGCAGGCCGCCCTGCTGCACCTCGCCCGCCACGGCGGCGACGCGGTGGACGCTCTGGCCCTGGTCGCGGTGGGCATCCCGTACTGGCGCACCTATCCGGGTCGCCGAGGGCTCGGCGTTCTGCCGTACACGCAGGGCATCGCCGCCACCGCGGCGCTGCTCGGCGTCTGGCCCGGGTGGGGCTTCGGCGGTCGGCAGGCGCGCGGCGTGATCCGCGACTGGGCACACACCGCGCGAACCGGCCTTTTTCCCCGCCTCGACGGCACGGACACCGAAGCGGCGGTACGCGCGGTACGCACACCCGTGCTGGCGATCAGCGTGGACGACGACCAGTACACCCCGCACGAGACGATGGACCACCTCTGCGCGAAGCTCACGGCCGCACCGGTGACCCGCGAGCGGTACACGGTGGCGGACGCCGGGGCGCCGCTGGACCACTTCACCTGGGTCCGCGCCGGCACACCACTGGCCGGGCGGATCGCCCGTTTCGCCGCGGACCTGCCGCCCCGCTGAGCCGTACCGGCTGCTCGGGGCGGCCCGCCCCGCTCACTCCTGCGGGTCCAGCGGCACCAGCTCGTCGTCGCGTTCCACCTGGATCTGCGCGTGGTCCTTGCGCGGCGCGACCTCCGCGGTGTTCCGGTGCGGATCGTTGTCCGGGTGCATGAGCACCGCGTCGGTCTTGGGGGTCTTCTCGCGGACCTCATCCGGCTGCGACATCGCGTTCCCCTCCTTCGTCGGCGTCGGACGGATCTACCCGCCACCACGCGGACGACTCCTCCCGGAGGCGATCTCCGACCGCGACGCCCGTACGTCCCCGTCGTGTCGAGGCGACGGGGATCGGCCGACAGGCGACGGGGTTAGCCGCCCGGGCGGCGGGTAAGCCGCATCGCCCGACACGGCGGAAGGGGATCACATGTCCGAACGACACACCGCACTGCGCTCGATGCACGATCTGGGTCTGGCGGCCTGGTTCGGCGGCTCCCTCATGGGTGCCTTCGGCGTCAACGGCGCAGCGGCGAAAATCAACGACTCGACCCAGCGACTGCCGGTCGCCTCGGCCGGCTGGTCGAAGTGGACGCCGGTCAACGCGGCCGCGATCGGCGCGCACCTGGCCGGCGCGGTCGGCGAACTGGTCACGGAGAGCCCACGGGTGGCGGCCCAACGCGGGGTCGGCCGGGCCAGCGCCATCAAGACGGCGCTGACGATCGGCGCGCTCGCGGTCACCGGCTACAGCCGGTTGGTCGGCATGCGGTTGGAGAAGGCGGGCGGTCCGCCGGTGAGCGGCGCCACGGAGCCCAACCACCAGACGCCGGCCAGCGTCGCCTCCTCGCAGCGGCAGATGAAGCTGCTCCAGTGGGCGATTCCGGCGCTGACGGGATCACTTGTCGTCGTCACCGCGTACATGGGTGAGCAGCAGAAGCCCGGTCAGGTGCTGCGCGGGATCCTCAACCGCACCGGCGGGATCCGCAGTGCGCCGATGAGCATGGCCAAGATGGGCATGGGCATGGGCAAGCGACAGATGGCCATGTCCGGACGCTGAGCGTCGGGCCGGCCGGCTTCCCGCCGGACCGTCGACGGCGGGACGCCGGCCGGCCCTGCGCGCCCGCCACGCTCCACGGCGTGCCGAGCGGGCAGGACCGGCCCGGAGACGGGCATTCCGTCCGTCGGTAGTAGCGGCGGACCGACGAGCGAGGTGGCCATGACGGCACACGAGGGACGCAGCAGTGGCGGTGGCGATCGGCCGGAACCGGAGGCGGTCAACCCGTGGGGCACCGGCGACGGCTTCGACGCCGACGCGCCGTGGGGCACCGACGACGACTCGCCGATGGACGAGGGCAGCGAGGAGACAGCGGTGCCCGAGGGACGGCGCGGTGAGCGGCGCGCGGGCGCCCCGGCTGGCCGCAGCGGTCCGGCCGGTCGGCACGGCTTCGGTTCGGTCGAACCCACCCGTACGACGATGGCCGGGCCGGGTGCGCCGCCGGATCCGGCGCCCAGCGGTCGGAGCTTCCCCGACGACGCGGACATCAACGAGCGGTCCGAGGACGCGCTGCGCAGCCGGGGCCGACGCTCCTGATCAACCGACGCTGCCCGCGTGCCCGCTCCGAACGGGGTGCACGCGGGCAGCAGTGGCGTCAGCCGGTCGACGTGGCCCGTGCCGCTACGGGGTGACCGTCGGCCGGTCCACGGGGCCCGGGCGGCACCCGCGGATCGGCCAGCATGGTCTCGGCGAGCAGCTGCGCCAGCCGGGTGGCGTCGCGCTGGGCCTGCCCGGCGCAGCAGTTGTTGAACAGCACGTGCAGGTCGTCGACGTCGCTGGCCAGCTCGGCCAGCCGCACGGCCCAGTCCCGCAGCTCCGACTCGTCGTACGCGTAGCGGAACTTGTCCTGCTTGTCACCGTCGCCCCACGCGTCGCTGTGGCCGTGGAAGCGGACGATCGCGGGCTCCGCCGTGCGCGTCAGGATCGGCGGCACCGACGACGGATGCCCCTGCGGCATGTCGACGCAGACCAGGGACAGGTCGTACGCGCGCAGCAGGTCCAGGGTCGCGGCGGCGGCGTCGCCGTCGAACCAGGAGGCGTGCCGCAGCTCCACCGCCACCCGCCACGGCCGGCACCGCTGCGCCAGCTCCACGATGCGACGCTCGGCGGCCGCCCCGCGCGCCAACCACGGCGGGAACTGCAGCAACACCACGCCCAGCTTGCCGGCCGCCGCGATCGGGTCCAGCGCCGCCCGGAAACGGGCCCACAGCTCGTCGTACGTCTGCTCGGGCAGATCGCGACGGCGGACCCGGCTCGGGCCGGCGGCCGGCCGCAGATCCCGGGGCAGTACGGCGACCGGCGTCGGGTGGCCGGTGAAGAGGCTGAACGCCTTGACGTTGAAGGTGAAGTCGTCGGGCGTCGCGTCGACCCAGCCCTGTGTCGTCTCCGGCACCGGAACGGCGTAGTAGGACGTGTCCACTTCGACCAGCGGGAACCGCCCCGCGTAGAAGGCCAGCCGGCTGGCCGGCGTGTTGGCCGAGCGCGGATACCAGCCGGAGCGCAGCAACGTCTGGTCCGCCCAGGACGACGTGCCCACCTTGATCACACCCATGTCGTTCAGTGGACAGTCCCGCGGCCCGATCGGCAACCGCTGGCGGCCGGCGCTCTCGTCGTGTCCGACCCCGAAGTGTCGGTACCCGCTCCTAGGCTGGCGCCCGACCGACCTCGACGGAAAGGGCACACCATGACCAGCACCGCGCAGCTCACCGGGGAACGGGCCGACCTGCTGCAGACGCTGCGCCGGCACCGGGGCTTCCTCCTGCACACCGTCGACGGTCTGACCGACGAGCAGGCCGCCGCGCGCAGCACCGTGAGCGAGCTCTGCCCGGGCGGGCTCATCAAGCACGTCGCCGGCACCGAGGAGCGGTGGATGCGGTTCGCCGTGGGTGGCGCGGAGGCCATGCAGCGCGAGGAGATCGACTGGGTCGGCCAGTTCCGGATGGCGCCGGGCGAGACCCTGGCCGGGCTGGTCGAGCGGTTCCAGGCGGTGGCCGCCCACACCGACGAGCTGATCGCCACCCTCGATCTGGACGCGGCCCACCCGCTGCCGCAGGCGCCCTGGTTCGAGCCGGGTGCGAGCTGGACGGTCCGGCGGGTGCTGCTGCACCTCATCGCCGAGACGTCGCAGCACGCGGGTCACGCCGACATCCTGCGTGAGGCGATCGACGGGTCGAAGACCATGGGCTGAGCCCCGCCCCGGCCCTCGGCGCCTCGCCTCGTGCCGTCACCACCGGTCCCCTGCTCCGGGCGCGGATGTGACATCGCCCGCGGGGTCGGCGCTGAGGGACAAGAGATGAACGCGGACCGGATGGACCAGGAAACCGCCGAGCGGCTGCTCGGCGGTTTCCCCGTCGACCCGTCGACCGGCACGCGTCCGGTCGTGCTGCTCCTGACGGCGGTGCGCGCCGCGCCGCGTCCCGACGAGCTGGCCGGACTGAGCCTCGCCGTGCAGGCTTTCCGCAACGCCCAGGCACACCACCGGCGCCCCGCCCCGGCCCATGTGTCCCCGTCGCCCGATCAGGACGCCGACGGTGCGACAGGCCGGAGCGACGGTCGCTGAGTCACGATCGCCGTCGGGTCCGCGGGCGGGCCCCCGGGTGGGTGGAACGGTCACCGGCGTACGCGTCGGTGTGCCCCCACCGGCCGGGAATGTCGAGCAGCTCGACACCTCCGAAGCCGGTGGGCAGGGCGGGATTCACCAGCAGGTCCTCGCCGGTGGGCCGCAGGCCCAACAGGGTGCCCAGCAACATCAGCAGCGCGCCGGAGGACCACGACTGGGGACGACCGGCCGAGGGCAACTGGACCGGATACTTCGTCAGGCTCCGCTCGTAACCGGCGATCAGCTCCGGCACCGCTCCGCCCAGCGTCTGCGCCATGTCGAAGATGCCGGCCGCGATGCGGGCCGCGTGCGTGTCGAAGCGGTAGTGCCGCAGGCCGGCGGCGATCAGGGCGTTGTCCGACGGCCAGACCGCCCCCAGGTGCGAGCCCACCGGGTTGTACGGCCGCTGGCCGGTGGCGAACGTCCGCACCCCCCAGCCGTTGAACAGCCGAGGCCCGAGCAGGTGCTCGGCGATAGCCTCGGCGCGATCGTCCGCGACGATCCCGCTCCACAGCAGGTGCCCCATGTTGGACGCCAGCGCGTCGACCTGCTCGCCGTACGGGTCCAGCGCCAACGCGTAGTACTCCCGGTGCGGCAGCCAGAAGTCCCTGTTGAACCGCTCCTTGAGCGCCGTCGCCTCCCGATCGAGCCGGTCGGCGTACTCGGGGTCGCCCCAGAACGTGCGGGCCAGCCGGGCGCCGCGCCGCTTCGCGTCGTACGCGTAGCCCTGCACCTCACAGGTGGCGCGGGGAAAGGCGGGCAACCGCCCGTGCGCGTCGGCGATCGCGTCCGGGGAGTCCTTCCAGGACTGGTTCACCACGCCGTGCCGCTCGTTACGGCTCTGGTAGCGCACGTAGCCGTCACCTGTCATGTCGCCGTACTCGTCGATCCAGTCCAACGCCCGCCGGGCCGGGTGGCGCAGCTCGCGCACCAGCTCCGCGTCGCCGGACCAGCGCTCGTACTCGTCGAGCAGGACCACGAACAGCGGGGTGGTGTCGGCCGCGCCGTAGTCCAGCGCGCTGCGCCGCTCGCCGAACGCGGCCAACTCGCCGTAGCGCAGCTGGACCAGGATCTTGCCCGGCTCCTCGTCGTGGTCGTCGTCGAGTTGGCCACCCTGCAACAGCGCCAGCATTCGCAGCGTCGCGCGGGCCAGCTCGGGGGTGAACGCCAGGCTCTGCAGGCAGGTGATGATGCTGTCCCGCCCGCACAGTCCCATCGCCCACGGCAGGCCGCCGACCGGCACCGGGTCGGTGTACGCGAGCGGCTCGTACCGCAGCGCCGCCAGGGCGGCCAGGGCGCCCTGGTACGTCTCCTCCAGGCCGGCCCGCTCGGCCACCAACTGCGGGGCCCGGGCCAGCCACGCGGTCAGGTCGTCACCCATTCCCCGCCGCAGGACCTGCTGGTGCGACTCCAGGTCGGCGCGCATGTCCCGGTCGCCCTCGCCCTGCATCGTCATGCTGGCGTGCAGGGTGGTCTCCCACGCCCCCTCGGGCGGGACGCTGATCCGGAAGGTGAATCCCCCCTCGTCGACCTCGGCGGGGGCGGTGCTGCGCACGGTGGTGACGCGGCCGAACCGCTCCCGCTCGTAGCGCAGCACGAGCGCCGCACGGTCGGTGTCGGCCGCGATCCGGACGGCGCGCGGTCGGGGCTGTGCGACGTCGGCGACCTCGGCGATGTCGGTGAAGTCGGCGCCGACCTCCATCCGCACGGTAAAGTCGGCGGGCTTCGGCGAGTGGTTGAGCACGGTGATCTGCTCGTGGAAGCAGTCGTGCACCGAGCGGTGCCGGATGATCGACACGTCGGCGTCCACGTAGTGGCTCGCCGCGCCGGGCACCAGGAAGAACCGGGTCTCGAAGTACGTCATGTCGTCGCGGGAGAGCGCGTTGAGGCGTTCCCCGTCGACCGTGAGCACCCAGCGGGACAGGAAACGGGTGTCGAACGAGAAGAGCCCGACCGGCGCCTGCGGATCGACCTCCATGTCGCCCTGGGCGTCGCTGATGGCGAACACGTTGCCGGCGATCACATGAACCTGCTCCTGCCTCATCGCGCCTTGTCCTGTCCCGCGAGGGCCGCCCGGCCCAGCGCACGGGGATGCCGCGCGTCGGCCGGGCCGGGGAAGATCCGCCGCAGCAGCATCAGCAGCGCCATGTCGCCGCGCACGGTCAGCTCGTTGCGCAGCAACGCCTCGGCGAGGTGCAGCTGACCGCTGGCCAGCTGGTCGAAGACCGCCCGGTCGGCGCGGACCAGCAGGTCGGCGTCGTCGGCCGACCGGGTCACCCGGACGTGCTGGTCGGCGACGGTCAGGTACCAGTGATCGGTGCAGCCCTCGCCGCGCATGTCGAGCCGCAGCGTCCCGGCGGTGGTCTCGGCCAGGTCGGGGCGCCGGCTGCCGTCCAGGTCCTGCAGGAACCGCGCCGCCGTCGTGTCCATCAGGTCACCTCCCGCATCCGGTCAGGATCACCCGGCGCGGGGTGAGCGGGAGTCACCCGAACCGGGTGAACCGGGGGACGCGGGTCAGTCGGCCTCGACGAGGCCGCGGACGTAGGCGGCCTGCCCGGCGTGTTGCAGGTCGTCGTCGGCGATGCTGACCAGCCGCACGCCGAGAGTGACCGGCGGGTCCCACGACTCGTCGACGACGCGGTCCAGGTCCGCCGGGCGCAGCCCGGCCAGGAACGTTCCGGTACGCGCCGCAACCGCCCCGTAGTAGTCGATCAGCGCCTGGGCGCTCTCCGGCCGCACCTTAGCCACCTGTGCGGGCGTGTGGCCGTAGCCGGTGTTGTGCGGGTCGGCGGCGAGCCCGAACCGCCCCGCCCAGTCCCCGCTCTCCCAGATCTGCTCGGCGTCGAGCAGGTCGGCGACGTGGTGGTCCTGGACGCGGGTCAGGTGCCAGACCAGCCACCCGACCGGGTTGGCGCCCTCGCCGGGCGCCCGGCGCAGCTGCTCCGGGGAGAGGCCGTCGACCGCCGCGCGGACGAGGTCGGGCAGCCGGTCGTACGTCTCGGTCAGCAGGTCACTCACGTCCACTGGGCACGCCTCCTGGTCGGTTTCCGATCACGGTACCGCCGGGCACCGACAGCCGGACCTCGGCCGCTACGGTGATCACGTGGTCGCGGCGCTGGAGCTGTATCTGGACCCGGATGCCACCCGGCGGATCCGGGTGCTGTGGGACGCGTTGGAGGCCGAGGGCGTGCAGAGCATGCGCTCGCTGCTGGAGCAGCGGCACCGCCCGCACGTCTCGCTCGCTGTCGCGCCCCGCTTCGATCCCGACCAGGTCGCGGAGGCGCTGCGCGGCACCGTCGTGGCGGCTCCCCTACGACTCGACTTCCAACACGCGGGGCAGTTCGTCGGGCGGGTGCTCTGGCTCGGCCCGGCGCCCACGCCGGAACTGCTCGCGCACCACCGGTTGGTGCACGGCCGGCTCGCCGCCGCCGGCATCACCCTGGTCGAGCACTACCAGCCCGGGCGCTGGGTGCCGCACTGCACGCTGTCCATGCGGGTGCCGAACACGCTGATGGCCGCCGCGGTGCGCCGCTGCCTGGAGGTGCTGCCGCTGGCGGCGACAGTGGTCGGCGCGGCCCTCACCGACCACGCCCGCGGCATCGCCCACCCGCTGTCCTAGCCGTCCTGGCCGTCCTTGCGGTCGACGCTCCGGCGCGCGGACACCGTCGCCGCCACCGCCGCCGCGAGCGCGATGGATGCTCCGGCCACCAGCAGCAGGCGCGGACCGAGCGGGGCGAGCGCACCGGCCAGCCCGGTCCCGAGCGAGCCGGCGGCCACCTTCAGGGCCGCCGTCGACACGAACACCTGCGTCCGCACGGCGTCCGGCGCGTACGCCGAACGGGCGGCCAGGGTTGCCGCGAAGAGCGGCGCGGTCGCCGCCCCGGCCAGGGCGAACGCGACCACCGCGAGCCCGAAGCTGGGCACTGCCGCGCAGAGCCCGATCCCCACCGCGCCGAGCGCCGCCCACCGGACGGTGAGTCGTTCCGGGTCACCGGTCAGCGGAAACGCGGTGACCAGGAGCGCGCCGGCGAGGTTTCCACCGCCGTACGCGGCGGCCAGCAGCGCGCCGGAGACCGCCTCCCGGTCGAGGTCCGCCGCGAGCGCGACGGCGAGCACCGACACCGCTCCGCCGGTGAGCGCGGCGAGCGAGGTGACCCCGGTGACCCGGCGCAGCGGTCCGGGACCGAGCAGCGCCCGCAGCGCTCCGCGGGCGGCGGGCGTCGTCCGCGCCGGCCCCCGCCGGGCGGGTGCGCGTGCCGGCAGCGTCCCCACCAGGGCTGCCGCGAGCAGGGTGGCGGCACCCAACCCGACCAGGGCCGGCCGAGGCCCGGCCAGGGCGGCGAGGGCAGCCACGGCGGCCGGACCGGCGCTGCCACCGACCCCGTACGTCACCGTGTCCCACCCCTGACCGCGACGTTGCGCGCGCTCGTCCGGGTCGAGCAGCCCGGCGAGCCGGCTGCTCAGTCCGCCGGTCAGCAGCGGCCCGCAGGCCCCGGCAACGACCAGCAACGCGGCCGGCACACCTACCGGCACCCGGCCGAGCAGCAGCGCGGCCGTCGAGACCGCTACGGCGTACGTGACGAAGCCGGCCGCCAACCGGCCCCGGCCGTCCGGCGCCCGGTCCAGCCAGCGACCCATGAGCGGCCCGAGCAGGTGCGGCGCGGTCAGGCACGCGGCCAGCAGCCCGCCGAGCAGGGCCGGCCGGGCCACCCCGACCTGTGACACGGTGGCCAGCAGCACCACGCCCACTGTCGCGCCGGCGTCCGCGCCGCGGGCGAGCGTCGCGGCGACGAGGTAGCGGGGCAGGGCTCCACGTCCGGTGGTGACCTGCACGGCGGTGTCGAGAGATCCGCTCACCCGTACCTCGCTACCCACTCCGCCACTCGATGCACCATCGAGGCGAGATGTCCGGTTTGGCGGGCGACAGTCGGGAAACCGAAAACAGGGGGTGCGGATGTGGCCGGGCGTGGGATGGTTCGACGTGGATGCCGTACCCGTGGTGACCCGCGCGAGCGGGCCGCCCGGCCGGGGGCGCGGGCGCACACCGCGCCGCCCGCGGCGGCTTCGACGAGGAGAGGCAGGGCCCATGCAGGCTCAGCGCAGGCCACCGCGCACGGAGCGGAGCCAGACCAGCCACGACCGGACCGGCGGCGGGATGACCGGGGCGGCCACGCCCCTGACCATCTGGGCCGCCGCCGTGCTGCTCGGTCGCATCGGCGCCGGTGACGACGACAGCGAGGACGAGCGGCACATCCTGCGCGGCATCGAGTGAGCCCGGCGCCCCGCCGCTAGAGCCAGCCGCGCCGCTTGAAGACCAGGTAGAGGGTTCCGCAGACCAGCAGCATCAGCAGCAGCGCGAACAGGTAGCCGAAGCGCCAGTTCAGCTCCGGCATGTGGACGAAGTTCATGCCGTACACGGTGCCGATGAGCGTGGGCGCGAACAGGATCGCGGCCCACGAGGAGACCTTCTTCAGCTCCTCGTTCTGCGCGTAGCTGGCCGCGGTCAGGCTGCGCATCTCCTCGTTCTGCTGCTGTGAGACGAGGGTGGCGTTGACGGTGAGGATGTTCTGCAGCAGGTGCCGGAACCCGTCCACCCGCTCGACCACCTGGGTGAGGTGGTCGGTCACGTCACGCAGGTAGCGGAGCAGTTCCTCGTCCGTGCCGTAGCTGCCGGCGCCGGTGGCCAACGCGTCGAGCATGGTGAGCAGCGGCCGGGCGGCCCGCTGGAACTCGATGACCTCCCGGCTGAGCCCGTAGATGCGCCGGCTGGCGTTCGGGTCACCCCCGAAGACCTGGGTCTCGATCTCGTCGATGTCGTTCTCCAACCCGGCGACCACCGGCGCGTACCCGTCGACGACCTGGTCGAGGATCGCGTACAGGACCGCCTCGGGCCCCTGGGCCAGCATCGGCGCGTCGGCCTCCATCCGCCGCCGCACCGCGGCCAGGTCGGGCACCTCGCCGTGGCGGACCGTCACCACGAAACCGGGCCCGATGAACAGGTGCAGCTCGGAGAACTCGACCTCCTCCCGCAGGTCGTCGTAGCGGGCGGCACGCAGCACCACGAACAGCGTGTGCCCGTACCGCTCCAGCTTGGGTCGCTGGTGGGCGTTGATCGCGTCCTCCACCGCCAGGTCGTGCAGGCGGAACTCGCGCGCCAGTGAGGAGATCTGGTCGATGTCGGGCCGGTACAACCCGATCCAGGCCATCGCGTCGTCCTGCTCCTGGAGGCAGGAGTACGTCTCGGCGAGGCCGGCCGGCGAGGCGAACCGGTGTCCCCGGATGTAGACCGCACTGTCCACCATGCCACCGGCGGGCGGGGGCGGTGCCGGCGGTGGGGGCACGCCGACGCGGGTCTCGTGCTCGTCGAGCTGACGGCCGAAGCCACCACCCGGGCGGAATCGACGGCCGCCGACCATGACCCGCTCCTTCCCCGGTGGCATCCGATCCGGCGGCCTCCCGGCCCGACCGGGCGGTTCGGTGCGGGGCGCCGGAGGCGCTGCATCCCCTCTGCCCCCGGGCCGAAACCCTCCGACTCGCCGGCCGCCCCCACCGGGGACGGGCGGGTTCGGCGTACCCGGGGACGGGCGCGTGCGACCGGGCGGATACTCGCGGTGACCATGGGCGGAGGACGGGGGAAGCGCCGGTGCAGGGCGACAGGCGCGGTGGGCGGCTGCGCGGCTGGCTGCTCGACGGCGGTACGGAGCGGGCCGCGCGGCATTCCGGCCCGGGCGGGCGCCCGCCCGAGGATCGGCACCACCCGTGGTGGAAGGTGATGTGCCTGACCGGTGTCGACTACTTCTCGACGCTGGGCTATCAGCCGGGCATCGCGGCGCTGGCGGCCGGGGCGCTGTCGCCGGTGGCGACGCTGGTGCTGGTGCTGGTGACGCTGCTGGGCGCGCTGCCGGTGTACCGGCGGGTGGCTGTCGAGAGCCCGCACGGTGAGGGTTCGATCGCGATGCTCGTACGCCTGCTGAGCTACTGGCCGGGCAAGCTGTTCGTGCTGGTGCTGCTCGGTTTCGCGGCCACCGACTTCATCATCACCATCACCCTCTCGGCGGCGGACGCGACAGCCCACATCGACGAGAACCCGTTCTGGCCGAGCGGGCTCAAGGGACACGAGGTGCTCCTCACGCTGCTGCTGGTGGCACTGCTGGGCGCGGTGTTCCTCAAGGGATTCGGCGAGGCCATCGGGATCGCCGTCGTCCTGGTGGCGGTCTACCTGGGGCTGAACGCGGTGGTGATCGCCGACGCGCTGTGGCGGGTGGTGACCCATCCGAGCGCGGTCGGAGACTGGACGAACGCGCTGAGCACCGGGCACGGCGATCCCCTGCTGGTGGTCGGGTTGTCCCTGCTGGTGTTCCCGAAGCTCGCGTTGGGCCTGTCCGGTTTCGAGACCGGGGTGGCCGTGATGCCGCACATCCGGGGGGATCGCGCGGACTCGGAGGACCGGCCGTTGGGCCGGATCCGGGGAGCGCGGCGGCTGCTCACCACCGCCGCCGCGACGATGAGCGTCTTCCTGATCACCAGCAGCGTGACCACCACCGTGCTGATCCCGCCGGAGGCGTTCCAGCCGGGCGGGCCGGCGAACGGCCGGGCGTTGGCCTACCTGGCGCACCAGCACCTCGGCGGCGTGTTCGGCACCGTCTACGACCTGTCGACGATCGGGATCCTGTGGTTCGCGGGCGCGTCGGCGATGGCCGGGTTGCTCAATCTCGTACCCCGTTATCTGCCGCGGTACGGCATGGCCCCGACCTGGGCGCGGGCGGTCCGGCCGCTGGTGCTGGTCTTCACCACCGTGGCGTTCGTGATCACGGTGGTCTTCTCCGCGAGCGTGGACGCGCAGGGCGGCGCGTACGCCACCGGGGTCCTGGTGTTGATCACCTCGGCGGCGACGGCGGTGACCCTCGCGGCGCGACGACGGCGCCAGCGGGGGCGGACGTACGCCTTCGGGACCATCGCGTTGATCTTCGTCTACACCACTGTGGCGAACGTCGTGGAACGCCCCGACGGCGTCAAGATCGCCGCCTGTTTCATCGGCGGGATGATCCTGGTGTCGGTGCTGTCCCGGCTCATGCGGGCCTACGAGCTGCGCGTCGACCACGTCGAGCTGGACCCGACCGCCGCCCGGATGATCGACGAGCGGGCCACCCGTCGGATCCGCCTCATCGCGCACGAGCCGGAGCGCCGCGACCCGGCCGAGTACCGCGCAAAGCTGGCACAGACCATGGCGGACAACGACTTCCCCGACGACAGCGACGTCATCTTCGTCGAGGTCCACGTCACCGACCCGTCGGACTTCGAGACCGAGCTGCCGGTGCGCGGCAGCGTGGCGCACGACAGCTACCCGGTGCTCAGCCTGACCGGCTCGTCGGTGCCCACCGCGCTCGCCGCCCTGCTGCTGGAGATCCGCGACCGGAGCCGGCGACGGCCACACATCTACTTCGAGTGGAGCGAGGGTGGCCCGGGTCGCAACCTCCTGCGCTACCTGGCGTTCGGGCAGGGCGCCATCGCCTCGGTCACCCGGGAGATCCTGCGTCGCCAGGAGCCCGACCCGCGCCGCCGGCCGCACGTGCACGCCGGTTGACCTGCCGGTCGAACCGTCGCGGACGGTGAGCGTGGTCATAACGGCTGGACGGTCCACCGGTCGGAGCTGCTAGCCTCGGCGCAGGTCATGAGTGCCAGCGCGAAGCCCCGGCTCGCTGGCCGGCAACCCTCCTCCGCGGTGGGGTGCCCCGGGTGAGGACCAGGCACCGGCAGGACGCCGGCGCAAGCGTGGCCTGGCACCCAGGTCAGCAACAGACCCGGGAGACCGTATGCGCATCATCCTCAGCCCCACGCCACCGGCCGGTCGGCTCATGCCGACCCTGACCCGGCGTCGCCACGTGGACCTGATGCGAATGCGCAGCGCGGCGTGTACCGCCGCCTGACGCGCTGACCCCTCCCCTCCCCGGGCGCCCTCGCCCACCCCACTCGACCCTCGCGTCGATCATGAAGTTGTTGCCCGTCCGACCGGCGTGTCGGGGCAACAACTTCATGATCGACCGGGTCAATGCACCCTTTTGGAGACACCCGTGCGATCTTTTTCTGTCCTGAGCCGTGTGGTTGCCGTTGGGGCGGCCCTGCTGGTTGCCGGCGGGTTGGCCGCGTGCGGTGGCGACGACTCGTCGGGCGCCGCCGGCAACCCGTACGGGCTGGCGCAGGCCGGCGTGCTGCGGGCCGGCACGCTCACCGACGCCCCGCCGAACGTGTACCTCAAGGACGGTAAGTTCACCGGCTTCGACAACGACCTGCTGACCGCGGTGGCCGGCAAGCTCGGCCTGACTGTCGAGTTCGTCGGAACCGACTTCTCCGCGCTGCTCTCCCAGGTCAACAACCACAAGTTCGACGTCGGCAGCTCCTCGATCACGATCACCGAGGCGCGGAAGAAGACAGTCGACTTCGGCAACGGCTACGACTTCGGCTACTTCGGGCTGGACGTGCCGGCCGGCTCGCCGATCACCGGGTTCGACCAGCTCGCCGGCAAGCGGGTCGTGGTGGTCCAGGGCACCGTCCAGGACGACTACGCCACCGGCAAGCAGCTCGACCCGGTGCGGGTGCCGGACTACAACGGCGCGATCAACCAGCTCAAGGCGGGCACCGCCGACGCGTGGATCGCCCCGGCGGAGATCGGCGAGAAGTCGGCCGCCGACAGCAAGGGAAAGATCACCGTGGCGGCCAAGCAGCTCAGCCCGGCACCCACCGCGTACGCCGTGGCCAAGGGCAACGACAAGCTGCGCGAGGCGCTGAACAAGGGCCTCGACGAGGTGATCGCCGACGGCACCTGGAGCCGGTTGCAGGCCCAGTACTACCCGGGCCGCCCCATCCCGGCGGACTTCACCCCGGGCAGCGGCACCGTGGCGGCGCCGTCCGCGTCCGCCGTGCCGTCGGCGTCGGCTGCGTCCTGAACCGGTGACGAGCGAGCAGGGCGGTAGGAGAGGCGACCGATGGATCCGTTGAGCACCCTGTGGGAGACCTTCTTCGACGCCGACGCGATGCGCGAGGCGCTGCCCGAGATGCTGACCGTCGGGCTGCCCAACACGCTGATCCTGGCGGTCTCCGCCGCCCTGCTCGGCACGGTGTTCGGCCTGCTGCTGGCCGTGGCCGGCATCTCGCGCAGTCGATGGCTGCGCTGGCCGGCGCGCGTCTACACCGACGTCTTCCGCGGGCTGCCGGCCGCGGCGACGATCCTGCTGATCGGCGTCGGGCTGGCACCGCTCGGCATGCGGGTCTGGGGACCGGACCCGTACCCGCTGGGCGTCCTCGCGCTGTCGCTGATCGCGGCGGCGTACATCGGGGAGATCTTCCGCTCCGGCATCCAGTCGGTGGAGGCGGCCCAGTTGGAGGGCGCGCGGGCGCTCGGCTTCTCCTGGGCCGACGCGATGCGGCTGGTGATCATCCCGCAGGGCATCCGGCGGGTGCTGCCCGCCTGGGTCAACCAGCTCATCGCGCTGATCAAGGACTCCAGCCTGGTCTACTTCCTCGGCCTGGTGGCCAGCCAGCGGGAGCTGTTCCGCATCGGGCAGGACTACGCGGCCACCACCGGCAACGAGTCCGCGTTGCTGCTCGCCGGGCTCTTCTACCTGGCGTTGACCGTCCCGCTGACGCACGTCGTCAACTGGATCGACAGACGGCTGCGCAACGGCCGGCCGGCCACCGCACCCGCCGACGACGAGGACGACGACCTGGCGCTGGCCGGGGCCCCGGAAGGAGACCGGCGATGACCACCACCGCGACCACCACCTCGGTGAGCCTCCAGGCGCGCGACGTCCACCTGGCCTTCGGGCCGAACCGCGTGCTGCGCGGCGTCGACCTGAGCGTGCAGCGGGGTGGGACGGCCTGCGTGATCGGGCCGTCCGGGTCGGGCAAGTCCACTCTGCTGCGTACCCTCAACCGGCTCATCGAGCCCGACCGGGGCGACGTGCTGCTGGACGGGCGCAGCGTGCTGCGCGACGACCCGGACGCGCTGCGCCAGCGGGTGGGCATGGTGTTCCAGCAGTTCAACCTCTTCCCGCACATGAGCGTGCTGCGCAACGTCACCCTGGCTCTGCGGCGGCTGCGCAAGCTCGGCGAGGACGAGGCGGTGGCGGTCGCCCGCGACCAGTTGGAGCTGGTGGGGCTCGCCGGCAAGGCCGATGCCCGGCCGGCGCAGCTCTCCGGTGGCCAGCAGCAGCGGGTGGCGATCGCCCGTGCGCTGGCGCTGCGGCCCGAGGTGATGCTCTTCGACGAGGCCACCTCGGCGCTCGACCCGGAACTGGTCAAGGGGGTGCTCGGGGTGATGACCGACCTGTCCGCCGCCGGAATGACCATGGTGGTGGTCACCCACGAGATGGGCTTCGCCCGGCACGTCGCCGACACCGTCGCCTTCATGGACCGGGGTGTGGTGCTGGAGGCCGGCCCGCCGGAGAGGATCTTCGAGGGGGCCGAGCATCCCCGGCTCCGCCGCTTCCTCGCCCAGGTGCTCTGAGACGGCAGCTCAGCCGGCCTGGATGCGCAGGTGCAGCGCGAACGCCTTCAGGTCGCCGAGCAGCTCCAGGATGGCGTTGCGGTACGCGACCGACGCCCACAGGTGCAGCTCCTCGTCGTCCAGCCCGCCGAACGCCAGCGAGAGCGCCTTGCGCCGACGCCGGTCGAGCACCTTGTGCGGGCGGGCGAGCAGGTCGCCCTCCCGGCGCAGCGCCTGAAGGTAGGCCGCCACAGCCTCCTGGTAGTGCCGCCCGGCGACCCGCTCCAGCAGGGTGAACTCGAAGACGTTCAACGCCGCCTCGGAATCCCAGTACGCGGCGTCGCGCACCGGCGCGCTCGCGAAGTGCCGGCCCATGGCGTGCCGGGCCTCGTAGAGCAGCAGCACGCCCCGGCCGGTGGTGCTCAGCGGTCGGCGGGGCGACGGCAGGCGCAGCGTGCGCACCGGCGCCGCGGCGGTCAGATCCACCGCGCCGGCGTACGTCGGCATGCGGTGCGTTCCCGACGTCGGCTCCGGCAGCAGGCAGGCCCGCTCCTGGTAGGGCAGCTGGCCACCGGTGGGCACGGCGCGCACCGTCGCGGCGTGCAGCTCGGCCAGGGGTCGGTCGTCCGGGGCCTGGCCCGGCGGCAGGGTGAGCACGAGACCGTTGACGCCGGGCACCGGCACACCCAGCACGCAGGAGGTGCGCAGGAACGCCCAGGTCGCCGCCGCCTCGCGGATGCCGCTCGCCACCGCCTGCGCGTCGGCCCGCCAGTCCTGGGCGATCCGCAACCGCTGTGCCAGGTCGGCGGTCGCGGCGTCGTCGTGCGGGTACAGCTCCCGGACGGCCCGGGGCAGCGACCCGAGGCGCAGCTCCAGCGGGTCGCCGGTGGGTCGGGGCACAGCGTGCCTCGGGCAGTCGGCGGCGGAGTGCGGGTCACCGTCGACCGCGTGGCAGTCCCCCAGCCAGCTCGCGCCGGGTGGGCCGGCCGGACGGGCGAACGCGAGGTGGGGCAGCCGGCCGGTGCGCAGCACCGTCTCGTACTGGGGGCCGGTGCGCGCGGCGCGCAGCACGTCGAGTGGCAGCATCGGCGCCAGCGCCACCACCGCATCGAGGACGACGCAGTGCGGGCAGGCGTCGCGGACCTGGTAGCGGCGGAGGTGGTCCACGCCGGGCTGCTCCCACTGGACCCCGATGACTGCGTCGTCCTGCGCCATCAGGTAGAGGAACTGGGTGGCGACGCGTTCGCGGGTGACCGCCACCAGCTCGTCGAGGAACTCCCGCTCGGTGACCGTCCGCAGGTCGGTTTCGCTTCCTCCGGTGGTCATGGGACCCCCTCGCGGGCCTAACGCATCGACGGACGCCGAACCGGTTCTTACCGTACCCGCCGACGACGTGCCCGAACGTCCCGCACGCGCGGGGGCGGTGTCACCAATCCGTCAGGCCGCCGGCGCCGGCCGGTGTCACTCGCTGGGCCCCCGCCCCAGCAGCCGGATCTCCTCGTTGTCCAGGGCGGCCTGGAGCTCCTGGAGCACCAGGTCGTCGATCTCCCGGTTGTCGCGCAGCCGGGTCAGCTCCCGCCGCTTGTGGGCGAGGACGCCGAGGCGCAGGCGCTGGTCCAGCCGGCGTTCCTCGGCGGTACGCCCACCGCTGTCGTTGAAGTCCTCCAGGTGCCGCTGGTACTCGGCCTGCAGCCGGCTCACCGTCTCCCCCTCGACGCCGATCTCGGCGGCGACCCGGGGCAGCGCCTCCAGGCCGGCCTGGGTGGCGCGCTGGCGGGCCTGCCGGGCCTCGTCGACGCGTTCGGGGTCGCCGGTCAGCCCCGCCCAGCGCACCACCAGCGGCAGGGTGGTGCCCTGCACGAGCATGATCAGGACGATGACCAGCGCGGTGACGAAGATGATCAGGTCGCGCTCGGCCACCGGTGTGCCGGCGGCCGTCATCGTCGGAACTGCCAGCGCGGCGGCGAGCGACACGGCGCCCCGGAAACCGGCCCAGCCGGCCACGGTCCCCACCCGCCAGTCGGACGCCGGCTGGTCGTGATCCATCATCCGGCGGCGGCGCAGCTTCGCCGACTCGGCCGTCAGGTAGACGAACAGCAGCCGGGTGGCGACGACGACCGGGGTGACCACCAGCACGATCGCCAGTGCCCGGCCCGGCGAGGTGCTGGAGATGCCCCGCACCGCGCGGGGGATCTGCGTGCCGAGCAGCACGAACAGGCCACCGTTGATGAGGAACGTGGACAGGTCCCAGAACGCGTACGCCAGCACCCGGGACCGGGCGCGGATCACCCGTGGACCGGCGTACGCCAGCACCAGGCCGGCCACCACGACGGCCAGCACACCGCTGGCGTGCACCGAGTCGGCGAGCAGGAACGCCGCGAACGGCGTCAGCACACTCAGCGCCCCCTCGCGCAGCGGGTCGTCGAGCCGCTTGCGGATCAGCACCACGGCGGTGCCCACCAGCAGGCCGGCTACCACTCCACCGACGCCGGCCCCGACGAACTCCTCGCCGATGCCCAGCACCCCCGGCCTCTCGCTCTGGGTGAGCAGGCCGACGGCCACCGCGAAGATCACCAGGGCGCTGCCGTCGTTGATCAGGCTCTCCGCGTGCAGGGTGGTGAGCAGCTTGCGGGGCAGGCGCTTGGCCAGGCCGGTGACCGCGGCGGCGTCGGTCGGCGCGAGGACCGCGCCGAGCACCCAGGCGGCCGCGGGGTTCACGCCGAACGCCTGCGCGGTCAGGGACACCGTGACCATGGTGAGCACCACGAGCACCACGGCGAGCAGCCCGATCACCGGCAGGTTGGCCCGGATCTCGCGCAGGCTGATGGTGAGACTCTCCCGGTAGAGGATCGCGGGCAGGAAGATCAACAGCACCAGGTCCGGCTCCAGGGTCACCTCGGACAGCGGCGGCGCCAGCCCGAGCAGCACCCCGAACCCGATCAGCAACACCGGTGGCGCCACCCGGTACCGGCCGCCGAGGGTGGTGCCGACCAGGACGGTGACGCCCAGCACCACGATCAGGACGAGCACCTGCACGGCGTACCCCCTCGATCCCCGGCCGACGACGAACGCCGGTTGTTCCATCTGATCGCACCCCGGTTGCCGGTTCCACAGGAACGGGCAAGTCGCCGGGCGCGGGGCACGCGCCCGGCCGGGTCAGCTCGGGTCGGCGGTACGGAGGCGCGCGGTGAGCAGGCGGGCGGTACGACGGTGTCGGGCGGCTTCCTCGTCGCGGCCGAGCGCGGTGGCCAGGTCGGCGAGGTGCCCGGCCACCGGGCCGACGGTGAGCACCCCGCTGCCGGCGGCCAGTTCGCCGGCCGCCGGGCCGAGCGCGGCGGCGACGCGCTCCATGGTGGGCCGGTCGCCGACGGCGAGGGCGCCCCGGGCGGTGAGGCACAGCCGTACCTCCCGCAGCAGGTCGTGCGGCCCGTCCGGGAGGGCCCGCAGGGCCGCTCGGGCGGCGTCGCGGTCCCCCTCGGCCGCGAGCAGCAGCGGGCGGACCCACGGCTCGTGCGGTCCCCAGTCCAGGCCCGCCCAGTCCTCGTCGTCCGGCCCGGGGATCGGCCGCTGACTCACCGGCCCGAAGGCCGGTTGGTCCTGGCCCGTTCGGCCCGCGCCCGTGGACGCCAGCGGGTCGGCGCTGACGGCGTCGGCCAGGCGCAGACCGAGCAGGGCGAGTGGCAGCAGTCCGTGGGCGAAGCCCGGCATGGCGTCGGCGGGGAGCCGTTCGGCGGCCGCCCGGTACGCGGTCGCCGCCGCCTCCCGGTCGCCGCCCAACGCCCGGCGCAGCGCGGCGTACCAGCCGGTGAAGACGCCGACCAGCGGCAGCTCGTACCGCTGGGCGAGGCGGTCGGCGGCGCGGGCGTGCTGGTCCGCGCCGGTCCGGTCGGCTCGCGCGCAGCACGACTGGACTCCGATGAGGTGACCCAGCACCTCGAAGGTCACCAACTGGCGCGCGGCGGCCACGTCGATTAGTTCCGCGCCGATCCGGGCCCGCTCGGCGGCCAGCCCGACGCGGTGGAACGTGTGCATGAACCGCGCGTTCAGCGCGAAGGCGAGCAACCCGGGGTCGGCGACGGTCCGGGCGATCCGTTCGGCCTCGGCGGCGGCCTGGCTGCCCCGCTCACCTGTGGTGCCGCGCAGCTCCAGCGCGAGCGTGCTCAGCAGCCGGCTGCGCTGCGCCGAGCCGGTCGGGCCGAGGCCGATCAGGGCGTTCTCGGCGGCACGGACGATCCGCGCCGAGAGCCTGTCGTCGTCGTTGCGGGTCCAGATGGCGGGCACGTCGAAACCGGCCAGCACCTCCGCCGTCAGCCGGGGGTCACCGACCGCCTCGGCGTCGGCGATCGCCTCGGCGCGGTGGCCGCGCGCCTCGGCCAACCGGCCGGTCACCGCCAGAGCCCGCCCCAGGCCCAGCACCGCGTTCAACCGTTCGCGCCGCTCGGTCCCCCCGGCCCGGTCGTACGCGTCGACGACCTGCGCCCACAGCCGGGCCGCCTCGTGCGGGTTGCCGGCGCGTTCGGCCTGCTCGGCGGCGGTCCGGGCGTAGCCCGCGGCCCGGTGGGCGGCGGCGGGGCCGCCGGCGCGCAGCAGGTGGTGGGCGATCGTGGCGGGGTCGACGGGCTGGCGCCGCTGCAACGCCTCGGCCACGGCGGCGTGCCAGGCCGCGCGACGCGCCGCGGACAGGTCCGCGTAGAGGGTGTCGCGGACGAGGATGTGGGTGAACCGCAGTCGCCCGTCGGGCTCCCGCTCGGTCAGGAACCCGGCCTGCAACGCGCGGTCCACGGCGTCCAGCAGCTCCGCCGGGTCGCCGGTCAGCGCGCCGAGCAGCGCGGGGTCGACGTCCCGGCCGAGCACCGCCGCCTGCCGCAGCACGGTGCGGGTCGGCGGGGGCAGCTGTGCGAGGCGGTGCCGGATGACGTCACGCACCCCGGGCGGCACCGCCGCCAGCGCCGCGCCGCCCGCACCGGCGTACAGCTGGGCCAGCTCGCGGACGAAGAACGGGTTGCCGCCGCTGCGGTGATGGATCAGCCCGACGGTGGGCGGGTCCAGCTCCCGTGCGGCGAGGGTGCGGGCCAGCTCGCCGGTCGCCTCGGGAGACAGGCCGCCGAGATACACGCGCACCGGTTCGAGCGCGGCGGCCCGGGCCAGGGCTGCGGTCAGCTCCGGGCTGATCTCGGTGGCCCGGTAGGTGCCCAGGACCAGCACCGGCCCGGTGGCCGGCTGCGGCCCGGTGACCAGGGCGGTGAGCAGGTCCAGCGTGTCGCCGTCGGCGCGGTGCAGGTCGTCCAGGACCAGCAGGACGGGCCCTCGGCCGGCGGCGGCGGAGACCACCGACGCCACCGCGCGGTGCCGTCGGAACCGGGCCACGGCGGGGTCATCCGCGCCACCGGTCCCGGCCGTCGCGCCGCCGTCGTCCACCGGCTCACCCGCCCCCGGCGGCTCAGCAGCCCCGGACGGCTCGGTGAGCGTGTCGGTGATCTGGGTCCACGGCCAGGCGGCTGGAGCGCCCTCGTACTCGGGACTGCGGCCCCACGCCGTGGTCCAGCCCTGCGCGGCGAGCTGCCGGGTCAGCGCCTCGGCCACTGCGGTCTTGCCGGCGCCCGGCTCCCCACTGAGCAGGGCGAGCGTGGGCCGGCCGGACCGGGTGGCGACCTGGGCGGCGTGCCGCAGCCGCTCCAGCTCCACGTCCCGCCCGACGAACGGTCGGTGCGGCGCCGTTTTCGAGCCACCGTCCCGAACGGGTCCGGCCCGGTCCGGGACGGCCACGGCGGGGGCTCGGGTCAGGTGTGGCGCCTGGGCCAGGATGTCGGCCTCCAGCCGGCGCAGCTCGGGCCCCGGGTCCAGACCCAGCTCAGCCACCAGGACGGCACGGGCCTCGCGCAGCGCGGCCAGCGCCTCGCCCTGGCGGCCGGCGCGGTACCGGGCCAGCGCGAGCAGCCGCCAGGCGTCCTCCCGCAGCGGATGGCTGGCGAGGTGGGCGGGCAGGTCGGCGGCGACCTCGTCCGGACGATCCAGCGCGAGCAGCGCCTCGGCCCGCCGCTCCACCGCGAGCATCCGCAGCTCGTTCAACCGGTTGGTCTCCGCGGCGGCCCAGAGCGCGCCCGCGGCGTCCGCGTACGCGGGGCCCCGCCACAGCCCGAGCGCCGCGTCCAGCGCGGTCAGTGCCGGCGCGGGCAGGTCCCCGGTCAGCAGCTGTCCCGCCTCGCCGACGGCCGCCTCGAAGCGGTAGGCGTCCGCCGATTCCGGGCTGGCGCGCAGCGCGTACCCCGGGGGTTCGGTGACCAGGAGGCGGGGTGGCTGCCGGGGTGGCCGGTCGGGCTCCAACGCCCGGCGCAGGTCGGCGACGAAGGTGCGGATCGCGCCCACCGCGCCGTCCGGTGGGACCTCCCACAGGTCGTCGACGAGGCGTTCCACCGGCACCATGCGACCGTGGGCGATCAGCAACCGGGCCAGCACCAGGCGCTGCCGGTGTCCCCGCAGCGGGACCGGGCCGCCCGCGCTGGTGGCGGTCACCGGGCCGAGCACGCCGAACGTCACCTCCACCGGTGGCGTCGGTTGCCTGGTCATGGCACCAATCTAGGCGGCCGTGCCGGCGCGCACTGATCCGGCGCTGACCGTCCGCTGATCACTGCCGGGCAGCCTCGATGACGTACGACGGCGACGGGCGTCCCGCCCGCCGGCCCCGCTCATCAGGAAGGTTTCCCGTGCAGCCGAGGATCAAGGGATTCGACTACCAGCGCGTCACCGTCGCCGACGGCGTGACGCTCACCGCCGCCGTGGGTGGTTCCGGGCCACCGATCGTGCTGTTGCACGGTTTCCCGCAGACCCACCTCATGTGGCGGCACGTGGCGGCCGACCTGGCCGCCGACCACACGGTCATCTGCCCCGACCTGCGTGGCTACGGCGACAGCGACAAGCCCGTGGACGACGACGGCACGGCGTACGCCAAGCGGACCATGGCCGCCGACGTCGTGGCGCTGGCCGGCGCGCTCGGTCATGGGCGCTTCGCCCTGGCCGGGCACGACCGGGGCGCCCTGGTCGCGTTCCGCGCCGGCCTGGACCACCCGGAGGCGATCAGCCACCTCGCCCTGCTCGACGTGGTGCCCACCCTGGACACGTGGGACGTGCTGCACGGCGTCAGCGCCGCGGTCGCCTTCCACCTGTACCTCATGGCGCAGCCGCCGGGCCTGCCCGAGGAGCTGATCGGCGCCAGCCCGGACGCGTTCTTCGGTCACTTCCTCGACGTCTGGACCCGCGACCCGGACGCGCTGCCGGGCGAGGTGCGTGCGGCTTACCTGCGGGCGTCCCGCAACGCGGTCACCTCGATCGTCGCCGACTACCGGGCTTCGGCCGGCATCGATGTCGCTCACGACACGGCCGACCGGGCGGCCGGCAACCTGCTGCGGATGCCGGTGACGGTGCTCCAGCAGGACTGGGGCGCCGCGCTCGGCTACGACGCGGCGGGGGTGTGGCGGGCCTGGGCTCCGAACCTGGAGCACCAGACGGTCAACTGGGGCCACTTCATGGCGGAGGAGGCGCCGGCGGTGGTGGTCCGGGCGCTGCGCGATCTGCTCCTGCGGTGATCCGCCGGAGCGGACGACCACCTTACCGACGGTAAGATATCCGACACTCTCCGTCCCGACCGCGCGGGGTCGCCGGCATTCCGGCGGCCCCTCGCGCGGAGGCGGCCAACCAGCTCCGGACAACAGCTCTGACCTGCGGAAAGGCGACGTTACACCAGGTGGACGAGAACCGGTCACCGGTGCTACACAGGCAGATACCGGCAGCCAACGACGGCGAGTCGCCCATCGACCGTCCCCAAGACCGCAGCCCGCGAACCGGTTCGTACGCGCGACCTGACACGACGTCGGCCGGTGGCGGGACAACGGTCCCGGTCTCGACCAAGGAGTCGCCGTGGGACATCCCCGCTCCCGGGCCAAGAGCCAGCCGTTCGAGGTGGCCGCCCTGGTCACGACGCCCATCTGTGGATTCCTGCTGCTCGTGCTCGACATCCGATCACCGTCGGTCCAACTGTCCATGCCGGAGCCCATCCAGCTCGGCTGGGAGGTCGCACTGATCGTGGTCGGCGTGGGCGGCCTGCTGGGCATCCTGTGGCCCGGTCGACTCTCCACCGGCCTCGGCATCGAGTTCGCGGCCGTGCTGGTGCTCGGCACCATCACCGGCATGTACACGGTGGCACTGGTGGCGGTGACCGGTCCGCAGGGCCTCGTGGCGGCCTCGTTGGTCAGTGCCCTGCCGCTGGGCGCCTTCTGGCGGGCCGCCCTGATCGCCGTCGACCTGCGCTGCCTGGCCTACGGCCACCAGTGCGAGGCTCACCGACGGGTCGTCGGAGGTGTCACGTGATCTCTGCACCAACACCCGAAGCGCCGCACTGGGTTCAGGTGCTGCTCAGTCTGCTCGGCGTCCTCGGCGGTACGACAGGTCTGGCCGCCATCGCCACTGTCGTGTCGCAGCGGGGCAAGTTCAAGGCCGACGCCGCCGACACGCTCACGGAAGCCGCCCTGACACTCGTGCAACCCCTGCAGATGCGGATCACCGAGTTGGAGGGCGAGGCGATCAGCGCGCGATCGGAGCTGGGGCTGCTGCGCGAGCAGGTCAACCAGTTGCAGTTCGTCGTCCGGGTGCTGACCCGCACGCTCGACCGGTGGCGGACCGCCGTGCACGCCCCCGACGCCACCCTGCGCAAGATCCGTGCGGTGGTCGCGGAGTCCGAGCGACTGTCCGAGGACCGGTGAAGGGTTTCGCTGACGACTCATTCGCCGTCCGTGGGGCGCAGCCGGCCGATGAGCTCGCGTACCGCCGCCCGGAACTCGGGGTCGGACTCGCCCGGGTGATGCCCGCGCACCGGTGGCGGCCGGCGCTGCCCCGGTGACGGCAGCAGGCCCTGCGGGTCACGCAGCCGCCGATCGACGCGGCCGGCCGGATCGGCCGCTTCCGGCGGCGGATCGCCGGGCCGGTGCGCCGCGAAGATCCAACCGCCGACCGGGTCGGTGTCCCGCCAGAGGTTGAGCCACCGCCACCCGACCCGCTCCCCCACCTCGCGCAGCGTCTTGTCGTCGAGGTAGGCCGGGAAGAGCCGGGCGTAGAGGCGGCCCAGCGGCGAGCCGTAGGTGAGCAGAGCGACGCGCCGACGCGCGGCCGGGGGCAGCCGCAGCACCGCGAGGGCCAGCAACGCCGAGCCGTGGCTGTGCCCGCACAGCAGCACCCCGGCGTGCCGCTCGGTCAGCTGGACGATCCGGTCGGTCAGCTCCGGCACCGCCCGGTCGGCGTAGCTCGGGGGCGCGAACGGGTGGGCGGCCCGGGGCCAGAAGGTGCCCAGGTCCCACAGGATCCCGACGTACCGGCGGAACCACGCCGTCCGGTAGGCGAAGACACCACCCAGCAGCAACGCGAGGAGCACCGCGGCGAGGAGGTAGGTGCCTCCCGCGAGCCCCATCCCGACGATCCCGGCCGGCAGCCCGAGAGACTGCCGCGCCAGCTCGTCCGGTTCACGCCCGAACTGTCCGAGCAGACTGGTGGCCAGCCCGACCACCGCGAGAGCCGCGTACGTGGCCGCCAGCAGGCCCAGCCACTCGGTGAACCGCGCCCGGGCCACGGTCTTCGTGACCCGCCGCACCTGTCCGGCCGCCTCCGGCGGCGGCGCGGGAAAGTCGCGGGCGGTGATCGCCACCGCCGCGCGGCGACGGCGGTGCCGCGACAGGACTGTCAACGCCCCACACAGCAGCACCGCGGCGGCCACGTGCAGGAAGAAGGCAAGCAGCGTCCAGCGGTACGGCAGCGGCGGCCCCCCGTCGCCGCGGTAGCCACCGAGCAGGATCCCCGTCAGGTAGACGAGACCGGCGGAGAGCGCGCCGGCCAGACCGACCGCGATGGCCGCGATGAGCGCCGCGCCCAGCCCTCGCGGCAGCCTGGACCGACCGCGGTGCCACAGCACCACGCCGCTGAGCACCACCAGCAGGACCATCTGGCCGAGCAGGGCGCCACCGGCGATCGCGTCGTAGCCAGGGAGCCCGCCCGAGGACGGCCAGCCGCGCTCGTCGCTCCCGACGGCCACGAGGGTCGCCACGGTCAGACCCGCCGCCAGCACGCCCGTGGCGCGGGCGGTCACCGTGGCCGTCCGCGCTGTCGCGGCCCGGTCGATCAGCCCCGGGGCGGCGAGCAGGCCCACACAGACCACCAGGACGGCCGCGCTGAGCGTCACCAGCAGCGTCGTCACGGGCGTCGCGCCGCCACCGCGACGGGCCACGAGGAGCAGGACGTCGAGGACGGCGAGCGCGGCGGCGACGTGGATCGCCCGCAGCCGCACCACCAGCGGCTCCACCGCCCACAGTGGGTTGCCGGCCGGGCCGGGGCGACGGGTTCCCAGCAGTCGCAGGAACGCGACGGCAAAGATCGGCAGCAGCGCCAGCACGGCGAGCCGCTGCCCGACAGGTCGGTCGTCGAGCCCGGCCAGGGTGTCGAAGGGCGCGCGACACGCCACCGCACCGAGACACCGCCAGGCGAGCAGGTCGAGGGCGACCCCGGCGATGGACACCACGTACACCACTGTGAGGTTGAGCGCGAGGAGCCGGCACAGCACGGTGACCCCGGCGGCGCCGCTGCCGGTGGGCCGCATCCACACCGCCGCGTTGCTGAGCATGAACGGCAGCAGGAAGACCATGCCGAGCGTCCGGGCCACAGTGCCCGAGGGCAGGTCACCCCAGCGGTACGCCTCGAGCGTCACCCCGGTCGGGTCGGCGTCGTCGGACCCGTCGCGGCGGTGAAAGCCTCCTCGGGCGTCGCCCGCGACCTGGCGTACCCGCTCCGCGCCGAGGATGACCGAGGGTTTCGCCCCCGACACGCCGTGCACCCGCAACTCCACCACGTCGTCGCGTCGCGGTTGGTCGCTGTGCTGGCGCATCGCTGCGGCTACCCGTGCCGTGGCCGGCGGACGGCGGCACCGTCGGCGACGAGGTTCGCGGCCACCTCCCAGAGCCGCTCGGCGTTGCCCGCGTCGACCGCGTACGCCGCCACGCCGCTGTAGTCGGCGGGCCGCTCGGTCCGGACCGGGGCCTCGGCACAGTCCTCGAAGTACCGACCGCCCACGCCGTCGAGCAGCGGGGACGCGGCGAGCAGCACCGAGGTGGCGGCACCCTGCTGCGGGGTCTTCTGCCGCTCCTTCGGCGTCCGCAGCCCGCCCGTGTGCTTCTGCAGCCCGGTGGCGATGGCGCCGGGGTTCAACGCGTTGGCGTGGATGTTCTCACCGGACCAGCGGCGGTCGGCCTCGACGGCGAGCAGGGCCTCGGCGCTCTTGGACTGCCCGTACGCCAGCAGGGGGTCGTACGGCCGGAACGCGAAGTGCAGGTCGTCGAAGACCACCGGCGAGAAGAGGTTGCCGCTGGAGCTGACCGACACGACCCGGGCGCCACCGGCGGCGGCGAGGGCGTCGTGCAGGCCGACGGTCAGCGCGTAGTGCCCCATGAAGTTGGTGGCGAACTGCATCTCCCAGCCCTCGGCGGTGCGCTCCAGCTCCGGCAGCGCCATGATCCCCGCGTTGTTGATCAGAATGTGCAGTGGCCCGTCCCAGCCGGCGACGAATCGGCGTACCGAATCCTGGTCGGCCACGTCCAGCTCGCGGACGGTGACCCGGTCCGCGCCGATGCTGGCCGCGATGTCCCGGGCGGCCTCCTCGCCGGCCGTGACCCGCCGGACCGCGAGCACCACCTCGGCGCCGGCGGCGGCCAGCGAACGGGCGGTCTCGATGCCGATCCCGGCGGCGCCGCCGGTGATGACGGCCCGCTTGCCGCTCAGGTCGACTCCGGCGAGCACCTCGTCGGCGGTCGAGGCGAAACCGAATGGCGTCGTGATTCGCTCGGTCATCCTGTCCCCTCTTTTCGATCACGCTTACGTGACCCACTGTCACCCGGCCGGCGGGCGATATCCGGGTTACCGGTTTTCCTGGTAGTGGCAGGACCAGGTTGGGCGGCGGCGAGCGCTCCTACGATGAGCTGGTGAGCGCGGCCGGCCCGCTGGGCGAGTACCTGCGTGCCCGGCGTGAGCTGATCCGGCCGGGTGACGTCGGGTTGCCCGCACACGGCCGCCGGCGGGTGCCCGGCCTCCGGCGCGAGGAGGTGGCCCTGCTGGCCGGCATCAGCGCGGACTACTACCTGCGGTTGGAGCAGGGCCGGGACCGCAGTCCGTCGGCCCAGGTGCTCGAGGCGCTGGCCCGGGCACTGCTGCTGGACGCCGAGGCCACGGCGCACCTGCACCGCCTCGGCGGGCACGCGCCGACCGGCCGACCGGCACGACGCCCGGAGCGGGTGCCGGTGGGCATCCGCCAGTTGGTGGGTTCGTGGGCGCAAACGCCCGCCTTCGTGCACGGCCGGCACCTGGACGTGCTCTTCGCCAACCCGATGGCGACCGCCCTGGCGCCGATCTACCGGGTCGGGGTGAACCTGCTGCGCGCGGTGTTTCTGGGCCCGGACGTGCCGGCGCTCTATCCGGCGCCGGAGGCGGTCGCCGCCAGCGCGGTGGCCGGCCTGCGCGCACAGGTGGGGGTCGAGGTGGACGATCCGCGGCTCACCGAACTGGTCGCGGAGCTGACGACGGGCAGCGAGCTGTTCCGGCGGTTGTGGGCGCGTCACGATGTCACAGTCCGCGCCGGGGGCGGGCTCCGGGCGTTCCACCATCCGCGGGTGGGCGAGTTGGAGCTGCGCTACGAGAAGCTCACGATCAGCGGCACCACCCAGTCGCTTGTCGTCTACCACGCCGAGCCGGGCAGCGCGTCCGCCCGGGCCCTCGCCCGGCTCGGGGCCGCCGTCTCGGCGGAGGCGGCCAGATAGCACCGGCCGTCGCAGCTACCGGCTGGCCGCCCGCTCGGCGACCACCACCGAGATGCCGTCGAGGACGCGTTGCAGGCCGAACTCGAAGGCGTACTCCGGGCCGTACGCCCCGCCGTGCTGCTGGCCGGCAGCGGTGCCGACCCGGGACGCGGTGGGGTAGCTGTCGGCCGTCAGGAACGTCTCCAGCCAGGGCGCGTGCGACTGCCACCACTGACCGTCGGTCATGCCGGTCTCCCGCTCCAGGTCGACCACCTCGGACGCGGCGCGCGCGGAACTCTTCACGTGGCCCAGGACGAGGGTGAGCACCGCGTCCATCTCGATGTCGGTGAGCCCGATGTCGGCGACCGCGCCGAGTTCGTGGTCGTACTTGGCCACCAGGTGCGGGCCGAGCACCGGGCGGGTCGTCTCGGCCCGCAGCATCCACGGGTGGCGCTGGTAGAGCGCCAGGTTGTCGTGGGCGATCCGCTCCAACCGGGCCCGCCAGTCGCCCTCGACCGCGGAACGCGGCATCTCGCCGTACGCGGTGTCGATCATGACGGCGACGAGTTCGGCCTTGCCCGGCACGTAGGTGTAGACGGACATGGTGCCGACACCCAACGCCTCACCGACCCGGCGCATGGTCAACGCGTCCAGGCCCTCGGCGTCGGCGATGTCGATAGCGGCCCGCACGATCCGGTCGACGCTGAGGCCCTGCCCGGCGCTGCGGCTGGTCGGTTCCCGGGTGCGCCAGAGGATGGCCAGGCTGCGGGCCGGGTCCGCGGTCGCCTTGCGCTCACTCGCCATGGTGCGGCCATCCTAACAACGCGGTCGTACGGCGTACGTCGACCGCGCGGCGGTGCCGGCGAGGCCCCTTCGCGACCGCGCCGGCACCGACCCGTCAGGGCTTCAGCACGACCTTCTCGCAGTCGTCCTGCTTGTTCTTGAACAGGTCGAAGCCGCGCGCCGCGTCCTGGAGCGGCAGGGTGTGGGTGATCACCCGGGTGGGGTCCAGCTCGCCGTTCTCGACGTGGCGCAGCAGCGGCTTCATGTAGCGCTGGACGTGGCACTGGCCGGTGCGCAGGGTCAGCGACCGGTTCATCCACGCGCCGGAGGGGAACTTGTCGAGCAAGCCCCCGTACACGCCGATGACCGACACGGTGCCACCGCTGCGGCAGGACAGGATCGCCTGGCGCAACGCGTGCGGCCGCTCGGTCTCCGACCGCACGGCCTGCTTCACCCGGTCGTACGCGTGCAGGTGCGCGCTGCCGTGGCTGGCCTCCATGCCGACGGCGTCGATGCACTTGTCCGGCCCGCGTCCGCCGGTCAGCTCCAACAGCCGGGAGCGGACGTCCACCTCCTCGAAGTTGATCGTGGTGTGCCCAGCCTGCTCGGCCATCCGCAGGCGGTACGGCTCCTTGTCGATCGCGATGACAGTTGCCGCGCCGAGCAGGCGGGCACTGTCCATCGCGAACTGCCCGACCGGGCCGGCGCCCCACACGGCGACGACGTCGCTGGGCTGGATGTCGCACATCTCGGCGCCCATGTAGCCGGTCGGCAGGATATCGGACAGGAACAGCACCTGCTCGTCGGTCAGGTCCGACTCGATCTTCAGCGGCCCCACGTCGGCGAACGGCACCCGCACGTACTCGGACTGGCCGCCGGCGAACCCGCCGGTCAGGTGGGAGTAGCCGAAGATGCCGGCGACCGGGTGGCCGAACATCTTCTCCGCGATCCCGGCGTTGGGGTTGCTGTTCTCGCAGCACGACCACAGCTCGGCGGCGCACGCCGCGCACGCGCCACAGGCGATCGGGAACGGCACCACGACCCGGTCGCCGACCCGCAGCCGACCCGGGTCGACGCCGGCGCCGACCTCCACCACCTCGCCCATGAACTCGTGGCCCAGCACGTCACCGTCCTGCATGGTCGGCACGTACCCGTCGACCAGGTGCAGGTCGGACCCGCAGATCGCGGTCGAGGTGACCTTCACGATCGCGTCGCGCCGGTTCAGGATGCTCGGGTCCGGCACATCGCGGACCTCGACCTTGTTCCGGCCGGCCCAGGTGTTCGCCCTCATGCCGCCTCCCCCTTCGCCAGTTCGTCGCTCGACAGCGGCTGCGCCGGCCGCTGCGGGAACTCCCGGCGGGCGCGCTTGCCCCACGGTGCGCCGTCCGAGCGCATCACCTCGCCGGTCTCCATGACCTGCTTGAGTCGGCGCAGGTCGTCGTCGAGCTGCTGGTGCGGCTCCTCGCCGAAGTACCGGGCGACGGCCTGGCCGAGCTTGCCGCCCGGGATGTCGTACACGAGCAGCACGTGCACCTCGGTGCTCACGCCGTCGGGCGCCGGCACGAACCACACCTTGCCGGTGTTCGGCACGTCGGCCTCGCCGGTGGACCGCCAGCCGATGCGCTCGTCGGGCACCTCGTCGGTGATCTCCGCGTCCCACTCGACGCTACGGTCGAACGGCGCGCTCGCCGTCCAGTGACTCGTACGCTCCCCGGTGGCGCGCACCTCCTGCAGATGGGCCATGAACGTCGGCAGGTTCTCCAGACGACGCCAGAAGGCGTACACGTCGGACACCGGCCGGCGGATGGTCGTGGTAGCCAGCAGATCCATGGGTTCCCTCCCCTCTCAGGGCCACCACGTACCCCGACAGTCACGTCCTGCACATGACGCGGGAAGAAATCGCCCACGAGATGGGGCGTACGGAGATCAGAGTCCTTCGCGGTCGTCGCTCAGCGCCGGCCCGGCGGCGGCCGGCACGAGGTGGCGCACCTCCGGGGCGCCGTCGGTCAGCTCCCGGGCCCGTGCCTCGGCCTCGCGGTCCTCACCCGTCAACCGGCCACCGTGCTGGCGCAGGTGCTCGTCCCAGGACGGCACCAGGTACACCTCGACGAACCGGTCCGTCGTCTCGGCCGGTCGGAACAGCCCCCAGCGCATCGCGCCGGTGCGCTGGCGGGCGCCGCGCACCACGTCCATGGCCGCGAGGAACGGACCCGTGCGCTCCGGCCGGACCGTGTACTGCACCGTCACCAGCACCGGTCCCACGCCCGGGTCCGGCTCGTGCGCAAGATGCAGCTGCGGCCAGTAGGCCGACGGTTCGCGGTTCACCGAGCGCAGGTCCGGCAGCGGCCAGATCCGGCTCGTCACGGTCCCGACGAACATCAACGCCGCCGCCGCGAGGTAGGCGACGACCAGTCCGCCCATGTCGGCCACCAGACCCCACACGAGGGCGCCGACGGCCTGCCCGCCGGCGAAACACACCTGGTAGACGGCGAGCCCCCGGGCCCGTACCCAGCTCGGCAAAAAGAGCTGCATCTCGGCGTTGACGTTGGCCAGCACCGTCACCCAGGCCATCCCGGCCGGCAGCAGGGCGAGCAGCACCAGCGGCACCACCCGTACGGTGCCGACCACCGCCAGCGCGACTGTGAACAGCGCGCCGGCGACCAGCAGGAGCTGGTTGGCCGACAGCCGGGTGCGGATCACGGCCAGCAGCACACCGCCGGCGATGGCGCCCACCCCGAGGGCGGCCAGCAGCAACCCGTACCCGCCGGAGCCCAGATCGAGCCGCCGGGCCGCCACCAGCGGCAGCAGCGCCCACAGCGCGCTGGCCGGGATCACGAAGACCAGCGCGCGGCGCAGCAGCCGGCGCACGATCGGCGAGTGGCGTACGTAGCGGCTGCCGGCCCGCAGCGCGGCGGTGAACCGCTCGGGCACCTCGACGGCGCGGGCGGTGCCCGGCCGCCAGCGCCACAGTGCGGCCGCGAAGATGGCGAACGCCACCGCGTTGAGCCCGAAGACCGGGGCGACGCCGGTCCGGGCGATCAGCACACCGGCCACCGCCGGCCCCACCGCCCGCGCCACGTTCACGCTGATCGACCCGAGCGCCGACGCCGACCGCAGCTGCTCCTGCGGCACCAGCTCCGGAATCACCGCCGACCAGGCCGGCAGGGTGAGCGCCTGCCCGACCCCGAACGCGAAGGTGAGGGTGAGCAGCAGGGCCGGCGGCATCCGGTCGGTCAGGGTGAGCAGGGTCAACGCCACCGCCACCGCCACCAGGAACAGCTGCACGGCGATCAGCAGGTGCCGGCGGTCGAAGCTGTCGGCCAGCACCCCGGCGGGCAGCGCCAGCAGCAGCACCGGCAGCAGGCTGGCGGTCTGCACCAGCGCCACCAGCGTGGAGGCGTTGGAGTGGTGGATCAGCAGCCACTGCGCGCCGACGGTCTGCATCCAGGTGCCGATGTTCGCGGCGAGCAGGGCCAGCCAGAGATTGCGGTAGACGGCGCCGCGCAGGGGCGCCCACGCGGAGGCCGGACGGTCCCCCGGTCCGGCTGCCGCCGTCACCACCGCCCGTCCGCGCGCAACACGCGCTCGCCGGAGACGTAGAGGTCGTCGGGTTGCAGCAGCAGGAGCCGGACGACCTCGGTGGCGACCTGCTCGGGCAGGGCGTACACCTCGTCGAGGAACTCCGCGCCGACGCGTTCCTGCAAGCGGGTCGGCATCGGCCCGGGGTGCAACTGCATCACCTTGACGCGGTTGCTGTGCTGGGCCTGGGCCAGTGACTCGACGAGGCTGCTGCCGTAGCTCTTGGTCGCCCGGTAGACCGGGATGCCGGGCCGGGGCGCCGCGAGCGCCATCGCGCCGATGTAGACCACGTTCCCGTAGTCCTGCCGGTGCAGGTGCGCCAGCGCCTCCCGCAGCAGGTACGTCGTACCCAGGACGTTGATCTCCACGGCCCGCCGGATGTGCTCCACGGACAGGTCCCCGAGGTCACCGCCCGCCCACATCGACGCGCACGCCGCCACTCCGTCGACGGTGCCGTAGCGCCCCACCACCTCGGCGAACGCGTCCCGGACCTGCTCGTGGGAGGAGACGTCGCAGACCGCGCCGTCGCACCCCAGCTCGTCGGTAGTCGCGGCGACCTCGGCCGGCACGTCGCCGAACACCACGACCCGGTGCTCGTCGACGAGCAGCCGGGCCACCGCGAGGCCCAGCCCGCTGGTACCGCCGACCACCACGAAGGTTCTGGCACCCAATGTCTCTCCAGCCGCCGCCACCGGTGTCACACAAATCGCGTGACGGCGCGTTCTTCCCGTTTCCGGACCCCGCACACCCGCTCGGCCGGTAGTGCTGGGCATACCCCGCAAAGGGGATCTGGACGGCTGGGGCGCCCGCTGACCGGCGATTAGCGTCTGCGGCATGACCTCGGAACACCCCCGCCACCTGGCCGCGACGCTGCGCCGACGCGACTGGTTGATCTCCGCCTGGCCCTGGCGCGCGCTGGCCTACCTGGTGAGCACCGTGCCGATCGCCGGCGTGCTCAGCGTCGGACTGCTCGTCATCGGCGCACCCCTTCTGGCCGCCGCCAACGCGCTGCGACTGCACGACAGGCCGCCGGAGATACCGCTGATGCTGTTCCTGGCCGTCGGCAGCCTCACCCTGGTGGCCCTCGCGCCGATCGTGAGCTTCCCGGTGGCCGCCGTCGAACGGTGGCGGCTCAGCCTCGTGGACGGCCGACCGCTGCCCGCGTCACCGTGGCCGGGCCTCGCCGCCCGCTACCGCACGGCGGCCGGCTGGCGGGAGGTCGCGTACCTCTTCTGGCTGGGCGGTTTCGTGCCTGTCGCGTACTGGGTGTTCCTGGTGCTGGTGCTGCTCGACATCGGGATGGTCACCAGCCCCTGGCTGGCCGGGGACTCCGACCCGGTCGTGATCTGGCGGCCGATCGAGAGCACCGGCCAAGCCATCCCGTACGCGGTCGTGGGAGTGCTGCTCCTCCCGGTGCTCTGTTACGGGGTCGGGCTGCTCGCCGCCGGTCAGGCCGCCGTGGCGCGGTGGGCGCTGGGCTCGCCGGTCGACGCGGCGGCGCTGCGTGAGGTCGCCCGCTCCCGCACCCGGCTGGTCGGCGCGTACGAGGCGGAAAGGCGCCGCATCGAGCGGGACCTGCACGACGGCGCGCAGCCCCGGCTGACCAGCCTCACCCTGCAACTGGGCCTGGCCCGGCTGGACGTACCCGAGGACTCCCCCGCCGCCCGGCCGCTCGCCGTGGCGCACGACCAGGCGCGCGGGCTGATGGTGATGTTGCGGCAGTTGGTGCACGGCATCCGGCCGCAGAGCCTCACCGACCTCGGTCTCGCCGGGGCCGTACGCGAGCTGGCCGACGCGGCGCCCGTCGCGGTCACCGTGCACGCCGACGTCGACGGGGCGCTGCCGGAGATCGTCGAGACCACCGCGTACTTCGTGGTGTCGGAGGCGTTGAGCAACGTGGCCCGGCACGCCGGGGCGACCCGCGCCGAGGTGCGCCTGTCCCGGGCCGGCGGTGACCTGGTGGTCGAGGTGTCCGACGACGGGCGCGGCGGCGCCGACCCGGCCCGGGGCACCGGCCTGACCGGTCTCGCCGACCGGGTCGCCGCCGCCGACGGGCGGCTGCTGCTGGCCAGCCCGCCCGGCGGGCCTACGCTGGTCCGGGTGGAGCTGCCATGTCGCCGCTGACCCGGGTGGTGCTCGCCGAGGACGAGGTGCTGCTGCGCGAGGGCCTGGTCGCGCTGCTGACCCGCTTCGACTTCACGGTGTGCGCCGCCGTCGGGTCCGCGCCGGAGTTGCTGGAGGCGGCCCGCACCCACCGACCCGATCTGGTGCTCACCGACATCCGGATGCCACCCGGTCGGCGGGACGACGGGCTGCGCGCGGCCGTCGCGCTGCGCGCCGAGCGTCCCGGCCTGCCGGTGGTGGTCCTGAGCCAGTTCGTGCAGACGGGGTACGCGGCGGCGCTGCTGGACAGCGGCGACGGCCAGCGGGTCGGCTACCTGCTCAAGGACCGGGTGGCCGAGGTGACCGAGTTCGTCGACACGCTGCGCCGGGTCACCGGCGGCGGCACCGCCATCGACCCGGACGTGGTGCGGCAACTGCTGCACCGCCCCCGCGACCCGCTCGCCGCGCTCTCCGGCCGGGAGCGGGAGGTGCTGGCGCTGCTGGCCGAGGGCCGCTCCAACGCCTCGATCGCCGGCCGGCTGCACGTCACCGAGGCCGCCGTCGGAAAGCACGTCGGCAACATCCTGCTCAAGCTCGACCTGCCACCCAGCGACGACACCAACCGCCGGGTGCTCGCCGTGCTCACCTATCTGCGCGCCGACCCGGTGGGCTGACGTGCGGCGGGCCCGGATCAGGCCCGACCGCGCGCGGCGTAGATTCGAGCACCGGCACCGCCGCCGGTCCAGGGCGCGGGCCAGGAGATGGGAGTACGGCATGGCGGAGGCGCTGCGGGTCGGTCTGCTCGGGTACGGGTTGGCGGGTCGGGTGTTCCACGCGCCGCTGATCGCCGCGACACCCGGGCTGCGGCTGGACGCCATCGTGACGCGCGATCCGCAACGGCGCGAGCAGGCGCACCAGCACTTCCCGGACGCCCGCCTGGTCGACGACGCCGACGAGCTGTGGCGTACACCCGAGGATCTGGACCTGGTCGTGGTCGCGACGCCAAACCGGCAGCACGTGCCGATGGCGCGGGCGGCCCTCGCGGCCGGCCTGCCGGTCGTCGTCGACAAGCCCCTGGCCCCCACCGCCGCCGACGCCCGGGCGCTGGTCGAGGAGGCCGACCGTCTCGGCGTTCCGCTGACGGTGTTCCAGAATCGGCGCTGGGACGGCGACTTCCTGACCGCCCGCGGGCTCGTCGAGCGGGGCGAGCTGGGGCGGGTGCTGCGCTTCGAGTCCCGGTTCGAGCGGTTCCGCCCGGCGATCAAGCCGGGCTGGCGGGAGCTCGCCGGCACCGAGGAGGCCGGCGGCGCCCTGTTCGATCTGGGCGCGCACCTCATCGACCAGGCCGTGCAGCTCTTCGGCGCGGTCGATCGGGTCTACGCCGAGGTCGACCGCCGCCGCGCGGGCGCCGAGGTCGACGACGACGCGTTCGTGGCGCTGACCCACGCCAACGGCGTGCACTCGCACCTGTGGATGGGGGCGATCACCGCCCAGCTCGGCCCGCGCCTGCGGGTGCTGGGCGACCGGGCCGGCTACACGACCTACGGGCTGGACGTGCAGGAAGCGGCGCTGCACGACGGCGGCCGACCCGACCAGCCCGGCTGGGGCGAGGTCCCGCCGGAGCGGTACGGCCTGCTCGGCGTCGACGGTGACCTGCGTCCGACGCCTACCCTGCCCGGGGCGTACCAGAGCTTCTACGCCCAGGTGGCGGCGGCGCTGCGCGACGGCACGCCGATGCCGGTGGACCCGCGCGACTCGGTCGCCACGGTCGAGCTGATCGAGCTGGCGCACCGGTCGGCCGCCGACGGCGTGGTGCTGCCGGTCCCGACCGCCTGAGAAAACCGGTGGAGTGGCGGCGCTCGCGCCGTTAGCGTCCTGCCTCAACCTGTCGTCGAGGCGAGGACGTCCCGTTGTACACCCTGTGAGACCTCCCGAGCGCTGATACGCGCGTCGCGCCTGTGCGCCGCGCTCCTTTTTGCTGCGGACTTCTCACTGAAACCGGTGTACCTCTGTGCTCTCACAATGGGCCGTCGTGCCCACCTGCCTGCCCATCATTCGCCGCCGCTGCCACGTGTGCGCGTCCCCGTACCTTCGGCCGAGCGGCAAGTTCCGCGTCAACGCCAACAACAAGCTCATCGACATCTGGCTCCTCGCCCTCTGCGTCGGGTGCGGGGACACGGTGAAGCTCACGGTCCTGGAACGGACGACGGTCCGCACCATCCGACCCGAGTTGCTCGACCGGTTGCACGACAACGACAGTCGCCTGATCGCCGAACTGCTTCAGGAGCCGGGCGTGCAGCGTCGCAACCGGTTCGTCCTGGACTGGGACGGCCGCTGGCGTCTCGACACCAACGGATCGGCGCACCTGGACCGCGAGATGGTCGACGTCGCGGTCCGCTTCGGCGCACGAATCCCGGTCCGGCCCGCGCGACTGATCGCCGAGGGCTTCGGTCTCTCCCGAGCCGAGGTCGACAGGCTGAGCGAGGAAGGGAAGATCGTTTCGGCGGTCCGCCTGAGCGGCAAGCTCTCCGGCGACTTCACCTTCACGTTCAAGCGCTGAGCCCGTCCCGGAACACGGGGCCTGTCCGGTTCTTGGTGCCGGACAGGCCCTACTCCGGTTCCTGCTCGGAGGGGGCATCGTCCGGCACGCGGGCGTCGTCGTCGGTCAGCGCGTCGTCCGACGAGGCGGCGAGGTCGGCGAGCCGGCGCTCGGCCTCCCGGATCTCCTCGTCGAGCCTGGGGTTCTCCTCGTCGGGACCCTGCGACATGGGCGACCTCCATCGGGCGCGGACCGCCCCCGTGTACCCGGCCTGCCGCGGGGAACACGGAAAGCGCTCGGCGGACCCGGCCACCGGCCGCTCCACTCCGGCGGTGGTGCACGCGCGGGGCGGCGCTGGTCAGGCTGGCAACTCTTCTGCGACCCACAGGCCGCGGCCCTGAAGACCCACCACGAGACCACGGGTCTGCAGAACGATGACCGCCCTCTGGACCGTGGTCACGCTGACGTCGTAGATAGCGGAGAGTTCGTTGTAGGTGGGCAACCGCTCACCCGGTGCGTACTCCCCGCTTCTGATGCGTGCGGCGAGGTCCTCGGCCACCTCGCGGTATCCGCTGGTTGGTATGGGCATGTGAAGGTTCCTTCGTTCGGCACCTTCCATCGGATCCGCGACAACTGTCCCCAGCTCGATTGGGCGTCGGCATTCGTGGCAGACGTCGCCTCGGTCATGTTCCAGAAGCAGTGACTCACGAGCCGGACCGCCATCGCCGACAGCTACCGGGGGACGCGCTGACGGTCGGGGGGTGAGTCGAACACCGGGCGGGCCGGGGAGCGCACCGGGCGGGAGCCCAGGAGCGTTGCCGGCCCGGCCCGGTGCCGGATCAGCGCTGCTTCAGCTCGCGCCAGGATGGGTGCGTACCGCGCCAGGCGTCGGCGAGGATGGCCGCCGAGGCCCGGCTGGGGCACTGCTGCACCCGCTCACGACCCGACGCCCCACCGATCTGGGCGCGGACCTCCCAACCCTGCCCGTCAGTACGGATATACACGTCCCGGCGCCCGCGCGGGGTCGTGTCACCGTTCCACCAGTGTTCCTCCACCTTCATTCGCCGACCGTATAGCAATTTTCGTGCTGGGGGTACGGCGCAGGTGAGCATATACCGCATTAATAGCCGCAACTCAGACACAGTTCCACCTGTGCGGGCGACGGGGAGGAACCGCATCGGCGATTCCTCCCCGTCCTGAGCGATGAATCAGGTCCCCGTCACATACCGCTGAGCACGCCAGCCAGGGTGCTGGCCAACTTGTCCTGCCCAGAGGGACTGGGATGCGGCGACCCACCCTCTGCGGTGATCTGGATGTCACCCGGAGTGAACGGCGGCGCGAACGCCACCCGCACGGCCGGGTCGAACGGGACCCCGAGCTGGATGGCCCAGTTGAGGTCGCTGATCACACCCCGCACGGTGCCCACCCAGAGCGGATCGATGAGCGGTTGCAGCGTCGACACCGGCGCCGAGGGCAGGTAGGACTGCAATCCGGTGGGCAGCAGCGACTTGAGCTTGGCCCAGCCGTACTGGCCGACGTCGATGTTCGCCGGGGTGATGTCGTAGTACAGCATCCACACCACCTTGTCCGCGCCGGCGCCCAGCAGGGAGTTGACGATGGTGGTGGCGTCTGCGGTGATGCCGGCGTACTGCGCGGGGCCGTTGTAACGCGGCACCCCGATGTTGATGTAGTAGTCCTCGCCGACCGGCAGGTCGAGCCAGAAGTTGCAACCACCGCCGTTGGTGACGATGCCCTGCTTGCCGCCGACGGCCGCCCACTCGAAGCGGAACACGCCGTACGGGTCCAGGGCCTCTGCCGCGAACTCCAGGCCCCGGCACATGCCCAGCCGGGTCAGGACGGTGGTCCAGTTGGTGTTGTTCACCCCACCGGTGGTGGCGTGGTACGCGTTGTGCCCGTCCGCCTTGGCCTTGGCGATGCGCGCGGTGGCGAGGCCGAGCGGGCTGGCCACGCGCCCCCATCCGTTGCCGCAGGCGTCGGGGCCGGCGCGACCGGCGATGATGTCGCCGGTGCCGTACCCGGTGCGCGCGTAGTTGTCGTAGTCGACGATGCTGCCGTCCATGTCGAAGTAGCGCCGGCCGTAGCTGTAGACGCCGTTGTTGCCGGGCATCCCCCGGTCGTCGAACGAGGTCATCGGGCAGCCAGGCCCCACGCCGAAGCCGAACTGGTGGTGCGACGAGCTGATCGAGTCCCCGGTGAGGGTCAGGACGGTGTCGTCCTCGACGGTCTGCACCTCCCGGCAGCGGATACGGTCCTTGTTGGCGTCCACCAGTGTGGGGTTGCCGTTGACCTGCGGGCAGCCGGTCGGCGGCGGGGGCGGCGGCGAGGTCGGCCCGCCGGTGGGCCAGGGCGGCCCGTCGGTCGGGTCGGGCGGGTTGCTGGGTGACGACGAGCCGCTGGGTGAGGCGCTGCCCGACGGCGACGAGCTACCCGACGGAGACGCGCTACCCGAGGGCGACGAACTGCCCGAAGGCGACGCGCTACCCGACGGGGAGGAACTACCCGACGGAGACGCGCTACCCGAGGGCGATGTACTACCGGACGGCGACGAGCTACCCGAGGGCGACGCGCTACCCGACGGGGATGAGCTACCCGACGGAGACGCGCTACCCGAGGGCGACGAACTGCCCGACGGGGATGAGCTACCCGACGGGGACGCGCTCCCGGAGGGGGACGCGCTGCCCGAGGGGCAGGGCGAGCCGGTGGGCGACGCCGTTGAGGAGGGTGAACCGGTGGGCGACGCCGTCGAGGTGGGGGCGGTCGCGGTCGCGGCGGGAGCCCGCTGCGCGACAGGCTGGGCCGTCATCGGCGGCCGGGTCTGCCGGGTCGGCGTCGCCGACGCCGAGGCCGACGGCGAACCGCTCGGGTCCGGGCAGTCGGCGGCGGCAGCCGCGTTCTGGGTACGGATCTGCGCGAGTCGCGCCTCGACCTCCACCGGAAGTTTCCCGCCCGCCTTGACGCACGGGTCGAGCAGCCAGGTCGTGCCCTCCAGCTCCCGGGTGCAGGGCGGCGCGTCGTACGACACCGCGGCGGGTGTGGCGCTCACCGGGGTGGGCGAGGCGCCGCCGGCTGCCGGAGCGACGACCGCGGTGACCATGGCGACCGCCACCGCCACCGTGGCGGCGAACAGAACATTGTGGACGTGGAACGACCTGGTGGGTCGCTGTCCTGGTGGTCCGCTTGGATCCAGTTGGCTCATGCCGTCCTCCAGGGACTGAGTGCACCGGTAGGTGTGTTACCGCACGGTAGAAAGGTGTGCGGTAACCCGGTAGATCAGTCGCCCTTACCTACTGTCGAGGCTGGATCGCTCGCGGTGACCCGCAGCCCGTACGTCCGGCCGCTCGTGGCCGAGCACGACTGCCAGCTCCCGGCGGTTGCGCACGCCCAGTTTGGTGAAGACGCGGGCCAGGTTGTTGTTGACGGTGTTGACCGACAACCCGAGTCGGTCGGCGATGCTGCGGCTGGACAGGTCGACCGCGAGCAACGCGACGTCCCGTTCGCGGCGGGTCAGCGTCGCCTGCTCCGCGCCCGGAGCGGTAGCGGCGAGCAGTGGTGTGCGGACGCCGTGGCAGGCACGGGCCAGCGTCGCCGCTCGCTGCGCCACCGCCAGCCGGGGTCGACCACGGCGGGCGTACGCCCGGGCGGCGGCGCCCAGCGCCTCGGCGGCGAGCAGGGTGTGGCCGCGGGCGACGAGGTCGTCCACGGCCGCCTCCAGGGTCGGTCCGTCGTCGCGGAGCAGACCGTCGGCAGCGGTGGCGAGGGTCGACGCGAGCCCGCCGAGCCGGTCCGCGAGGGCGGTCAGCCGGTCCCGCACCGGCTCCGGTGCGCCCAGCCGCGCGCACTCGTAGAGCGCCACCGCCTCGATCGTGGGCTGTTCGCTGCCCCGGGCCAGGTCGGCGGCATTCCGGGCGGTGCGGATGGCGGCGGTGAGATCCCCCTCGGCCACCTGCACCCAGGCGCGGTTCAGTTCCACCCACGGGTGGAAGATCCGGTTCGCGGTCCGCTCCCGCGCGTCCGCCGCGGCCAGCCAGCGGCGGGCGCCGGGCAGGTCGCCGGCCAGGGCCCGGACGCCGGCCAGCTCGGCCCAGTACGTCCGCACCAGGTGGTACTGGTCGTTCTCCTCGACCAGGGCGACGGCCTCGCGCAGGTCGGCTTCAGCGCTGTCGAGCTGCCCCTGCGACTTGGCGATGATCCCCCGGAACCCGGCCCACACGGCGACCATCCCCCGCGCGTCGCTGGCCACCGCCGCGCGGTAGCCCTCGTCGGCCAGCTCGACGGCACCGGCCAGCTCGCCGGCGGCGTACCGGGCGTAGCAGAGCCCCAGCCCGACCTGCGCCTCGTTCCAGGGCAGGTGCTCGGGCTCGGCGGCGAGCACCGCCCGGCCCTTGTGGGCCAGCTCCGCCGCGAGCCCGAGCCGGCCGAGCATCCCGGCCGCCGAGGCGGCGCCCATTGTCGCCCAACTGGCCGCCCGCACGCCGGTGTCGGCCCGGGCCAGCACGGCCTGGCCCACCGCCAGCGCCGCCTCGCAGCGGCCGTCGTAGAACAGCACCCACGACCGGGTGGCCTCGGCCAGGTCGTACCCGGGCGAGCCCGCCGGCACCATCCGCAGCGTCTCGTGCGCCTCGTCGATCCGGTCCAGACCCCAGTAGAGCAGCCCGGCCCGGGTGATCGCCCAGATGGCGAGGTGTTTGCTGCCCGGCGGCGGCGCCGGTGGCAGCATGTCGAACGCCTCCTGGCTGCGCGCCTGGTACTGCAGCACCCGGGCCAGCAGCCACTGCGCCTCCCAGCCCTGCCCGGCGTCGTACGCCGTGCGGGCCAGCCGCTCGGCCAGGTCGATGTCGAACCGGTCGATGGCCTGCCGAGCGGCGGCCAGCGCGATGCCCGGATGCCGGACGCTGCCCGAGCGCAGTTGCCACACGCCGGCGACCAGCGCGTCGTCGCGGCGGCGCAGCGGCATGCTCGCCAGCACGTCGGCGAGCTGCCCGAAGACGGTGCGCGACCGGCTGGCGGGCATGCTCGCGCGCAGCGCCTCGCCGTAGAGCGGATGGGCCATCCGCAGCGCGGTCCGCGCGCCGGAGCGCTCCGCGACCACCATGCCGCTGCGCTCGGCCGCCTCGATGGCGGCCGGATCGACGAACCGTTCCAGCAGGGCGAGCGAGAGCGGTTCACCGCAGGCGACCACCTCCAGCACCTGACGGGCGGCCGGTTCCAGGGCGCGCTGCCGGGCGCTGACCAGCTCGGCCAGCCGAGGGCTGCCCGACGCGGTGCCGCGCCACCGCCAGACGCCTCGCGACTCCCGCAGCCCGCCGGTGTCCAGCGCATCGGCGAGCAGCTCCCGCAGCAGCAGCGGGTTGCCGTCGGCGAGCTGGCGCAGCCGGCGGCGGCTGAGCGCGTCGAGCGGCCCCGGCGCCGCCTCGTCGAGCAGGTGGTCCACGGCGGTGGCGGGCAGGGGGCGTACCTCCAGCCGCCGGCCCGAGCCGGTCCACAGTGAGGTGAGAGCGTCGGAGAGTGGTTCACCCGCGCGGACCGTCGCCACCGCCACCGCCAGGCCGTGTACGGCGAGTTGGTGCAGCAGCCCGGCGGACGGTTCGTCGAGCAGGTGCGCGTCGTCGATGCCGATCATGACGGGGCGGCCGGCGCTGCGGCGGGCGAAGTCGCGCTCCACCGTGACGACCAGGCCCATCGGGTCGACGCGCGGACGCTTGGGCGCGGGAATGAGGTGCGAGACCGCCCCGAACGGGATGGAGCGGGCCGCGCCGGTCGCGGAGACCCAGTGACACTCCACGCCGTTCTCGGCGGCCCGCGCCAGCGCCTCGCGCAACAGCCGCGTCTTGCCCACCCCGGCGTCGCCGACCAGCACCAGGCCGGGCGCCCGCGCCGACACGACGTCCTCGATGGTCTTCAGCTCGTCGTCGCGGCCGACGAGTGTCCATTCGCCACGTCCCGACATGCCGACCGTCACCTCGCCCTCGGGGCAGCCCTGCCGTCCACCCTATGGGCAGTCCCGGCACTTCCGCTCGACAGCTGTCGATGGCCGGGGGGCTTACCGGAGGCGGTCGCTCACCCCTGGGCGCTGAGCAGGTAGTCGTCGGCCTCCGGGCTCCACCGCAGGTCGACCGCGCCGCTGGTGGCGGCGGCCTTGCAGAACTGCAGGAAGCTGCGGTAGCCGAGCTTCTTCTCGCTGAAGTCGGGGCGGGCCCGGCGCAGCTGGTTCTTCAGACCGGAGAGCGCGACCGGATTCCCGGCGCTGCCGAGCTCACCCACCACGCCCCGGAGCAGCCCGAAGGCGACCTCCCGGTCGCCGTGCTCGGGCAGGGACACCTCGGGGTCGCCCTTCGCGGGCCCCTCGGCCAGGTCGATCACGTTGTGCTCGGCGAGGTGGCGCAGCAGCTCACCGAAGGTACGGAAGCCGTAGTCGGACTCGCTGAACGTCGGGTCCTTGCGCAGCAGGGTGCGCTTGAGCCGGGAGGCGGTCACCTCGCCACTCGCGCTGCCCTGCAACCCGGCCACCGTCTGGGCCACCTGTACGGCGAGGGCGTCCACGTCCCGGCCGGGCTCCTCACCCGCTGGCCGCCCCTCGGCCTCCTGCTCGTGTTCCTGTTCGCGCTGCTGTTCCGGCTCGGGCGGACGCTGGTCGGGGCCGGGTTGCCGGGTCGGGCGACCGCGCCGGCTGCGGGTGGGCGGGATGTCCACACCCTCCAGCCGGTCGTAGTAGAGGAACTCGTCGCACGCCGGGGGCAGCAGCGCCGACGTGGACCCCTCGACCCCGACGCCGATGACCCGCTTGTTCAGTTCGCGGAGCTTGTGGACCAGGGGTGTGAAGTCGCTGTCGCCGCTGCAGATGACGAAGGTGGAGATGTAGTCGCGCTCGAACGCCAGCTCGATCGCGTCGACGGCCATCTTGATGTCGGCGGCGTTCTTGCGGGACGCGCCCATGCGCTGCGGGATCTCGATGAGCTCGACGTGGGACCGGGTGAGCATCCGGCGGTCCTCGTCGAAGTACGACCAGTCGGCGTACGCCCGGCGCACCACGACCCGCCCCCGCTCGGCCAGCGCGTCGGCGATCGGCCGGAAGTCGAAGTCCGCGCCGCCACGGTGGTCGCGGGCCCCCAACGCCAGGTTCTCGTAGTCGAGGAACAGTGCGATCCGGTCTTCTTGATCCACGCGGCTCAGCCTACGCCGGCCGGGGTGGTCAGGGCGCACGCGACGCGCGACACCTCAACTCGCCAACCGTCCATTTCTTGCGGCCTTATAGTCGGCTCTTTTCAATCTTCGATTGTTGTCTTGCAGTGCGATGTGCGGTGCTGCATCATGACGATCAATGTCGGGCGTCCGGGGGTACGCCGGGCGGACCTCCACCACCACCCCACCAGGAGGGTCACCGATGTTTCGCAGCATCCTGCCGGCACGGGGACGCCCGGGCCGCCCGGTCGCCACCGCCGTCGCGTTCGCGACCGGCCTCGCCGTGCTGGTCGCCGGGCCCACAGTGGCCGCCGCCGGCCCACCCGGCTCGTCCGGCGCACAGCCGGTCGTCACCCGGGCGGCGCTCGACCCGGCGCTGGTCGCCGGACGCGGGGCCGACGTCGACTTCGTCGAACAGGAGGCCGAGAACGCCCGGACCAACGGCGAGGTCATCGGCCCCGACCGGTCCGCCTACACGCTGCCCGCCGAGGCGTCCGGCCGCCGCGCCGTCCGGCTCACCCCCGGCGAGTACGTCGAGTTCGTCCTGCCCAGCGCGGCGAACGGGATCACCGTTCGGTACAGCATCCCGGACGCGCCCGCCGGCGGCGGGATCACCGCGCCGCTGCGGGTGGCCGTCAACGGCAGGAACGTCCACACCATGACGCTGACCTCGCAGTACTCGTGGCTCTACAACCAGTACCCGTTCACCAACGACCCGCAGGCCGGGCTGCTGCACCCGGACTGGTGGATCACCGAGTGCCAGTGCGTGCCGTCGGCCACCACGCCGTACCCGAGCATCAGCACGCCGTTCCGGCCCACCCACTTCTACGACGAACAGCGGCTGCTGCTCGGGCGCACCTACCGGGCCGGCGACACGGTCCGGCTCACCGCGCCGGCCGGCAGCGCCGCCGCGTGGACGGTCATCGACCTGCTCGACTCCGAACTGGTCGCACCGCCGCGCGTACGGCTGCTCGCCGCGAACGTGCTGGCGTTCGGCGCCGACCCCACCGGTCGCCGGGACTCCGCCGACGCCCTGGACAAGGCCGTCGCCTTCGCCCGGCGTACCCACCTGAAGGTCTACGTCCCGCCGGGGACGTACCAGGTCAACCGGCACATCATCGTCGACGACGTGACCATCGAGGGTGCGGGCAACTGGTACACGGTCTTCAAGGGCCGCGAGGTGGCCCTGTCCACGCCCGCGCCGGACGGCTCGGTGCACACCGGCGTCGGCTTCTACGGCCGCGACGCCGCCGACGGTGGCAGCCGGAACGTGCATCTCTCCGGCTTCGCCATCGAGGGCGACGTACGCGAGCGCATCGACACCGACCAGGTCAACGCGATCGGTGGTGCGATGAGTGACTCCACGATCGACGGGCTGCACCTGCGGCACACCAAGGCGGGTCTGTGGTTCGACGGGCCGATGCGCAACGTCCGCGTCACCAACACCATCGTCGTCGACCAGATCGCCGACGCGCTCAACTTCCACACCGGCGTGACCGACTCCCTCGTCGCGCACACCTTCGTGCGCAACACGGGTGACGACGGCCTGGCGATGTGGTCGGAGAAGACGGCAAACGCCCGCAACACGTTCGACCACAACACCGTGCAGTCACCGACGCTCGCCAACGGCATTGCCATCTACGGCGGCACCGACACCACCGTCTCCAACAACCTCGTCGCCGACCCGGTCCGCGAGGGCAGCGGGCTGCACGCCGGGGCGCGCTTCGGCGCGGAACCGTTCGCCGGCTACCTGCGGTTCACCGCCAACACCACAGCCCGCGCCGGGACGTACGAGCTGAACTGGAACATCGGGCTCGGCGCCATCTGGATGTTCGCGCTGGACCGCAGCATCGACGCGAACGTCGAGGTGACCGGCGACGCGTACCTGGACAGCACCTACAACGCGATCATGCTGGTCAGCGACTGGCCGGTGAAGGACCTCTACTCGATCACGAACGTGCGCTTCCGCGACGTCCGGGTCGACGGCACCGGCACGTCGGTGCTCAGCGCCCGCTCGGCCGGATCGGCCTCGTTCGCCAACGTGGACGCCCGCAACGTGGGAGCGGTGGGCGTGAACAACTGCGGGTCGTTCCACTTCACCCCCGCCGGGTCGGAATTCACCCTCACCGACCTGGGCGGCAACGACGGCGGCTGGCTCGCCCCGTGGCTGCTGCCCAACACCATCACCTGCGACGACCGGCCGCCGGTGGCACCACCGCCGCCTCCGGCCCAGTGGTGAACGCGGTGGGCGGCCCGATCGCTCGGGCCGCCCACCGCAGTCACCGCCTCCGGGCGTACGCCAGCGGCACGGTCGTCGGCTGCCCGTCCCAGGCGCCACTCAGGATGGCGCCCTGCGCCCCGACCGCCCCGGCGGCCGGCCGGCGGACCACGACCAGCTCCACCGCGTCGGTGACGATGACCGTGTCGACGTCGTCGACGACCTGCCGGACGGCGCCGATCGCCGGCACCGCCCCACCGTCGCCGCTGACGTCGATCGCCATCGTCGGCGGTCGCACCTCGCGCCGGCCGTCGACCTCGAAGTACTGCTCCGCCTGCCCGGCGCCGGCCAGGATGGCGTGGGTCAGCGCCGCCGCGTAGACCGGGTCGGCGCAGCCGTCGTACACCCACCGGCGGCCGAGCGCCGAGTGGTCGGTCGTGCCGACCAGCCACTCGTCGGCGTCGCGCAGGGGCTCGGCGCGGTAGGTGAGCGGGACCTGGTGGACCGGGGAGTCACCGGCGGCGACCAGTATGGTCTCGATGCCGACCTCGCCGGCCGGGTCGTCGAAGCGGTACGCCCCCCGACTCACGACGTCGACGCCGGCCGGCCCCTGCCACCACTGTCGGTCGGGCAGCCAGGTCGTCAGCAGTTCGAGCTTGGTGGGGCGCAGTGTCGCCCGGTGCAGCAGTGCCATGCTTCAGGAGCCTAGTCAGAGCCCCGCGCACGGGTTGCCGCCCACCGTGCAGCCCTCCGGCTCCCTGGCCTTCGGCCGACTGTCGCGGACGTCGAACCGGATCGTCCGCGAACCGCCGGCGGGCACGGCCAGGCCGCTGAAGGTGATGGCCTGCCCGTCCTGACGCCAGTCCGCTCCCTCGACGTCGTCGACGCTGCTGCCCTCGGCGAGGGTCAGCACCACCACCCACTGCTCCGCGGGCGCGGGGCCCGGGTTGTCGACCACCACCTCCCCCGTGTAGCCGAACAGCCGGCTCGAGTCGGTGTCGTAGCGGGCCGCCAGCGGCGGTGGGGGCGGTGGCACCGCCGCAGTCGGCGTACGCGACGGCGTCGCCGACGGGGTGCGGCTCGGACGGGCGGTGGTCGGCGTGACGCTGCGCGACGGTCGCGCCGACGGTGTCACAGTCGGCTGCGCGGTCGGCGCCGCCGCCGCCATGCTCGGCGGCGTCGTCGGCGTGGGCGTCGAGGTGGGAGTCGGCGCGGCGGAGTGCTCCGGCTCCCCCGGCAGCGTCAGCCACGCCGCCAGCCCTGCCGCCAGCACGACCGCGGCCAGTCCGGCGACCGCCGCACGACGGCGACGCCGGGACGGCGCCGGGCCGGACGCGCCGAGCACCGGCAGCTCGGTGGTCATCCCCGCGACGCCACGCCGCAGATCGACCTGCTGGAACGCGAGCCAGTCGAGGATGGCCGGCAGGCGCACGGTCAACGCCTGCCGGAGCTGCTGTTCGCGTGGCCCGTGCTGCTCGTCCGACCACGAACCGTGGGTCGGGACCTCCCGCACGGTCAACCGGCTGCCCTGCTTGGTGGCGGTGACGGCGCAGGTCAGCTCGGTGAGCCGACCGGCCTCGTCGCAGCGCAACACCAGCAGCTCCGGCACCCGCCGCTCGGTCACCTCGACCTCGACGTCGGTGTCGAAGCCGGGCAGGCCGGCCGTGTGCAGCAGCAGCCGGTCCGGCACCCCCTCCACCATGTCCGCCTCGGCGAACCAGCGGCCGAGCAGCTCTCGATCCGTCAGAGCGAGCCAGACCCGGTCGGGTGGGTGGGACAGGTCGACGTCCGCGCCGATCTCGATCACGGCGAGACTCTAACGGGTTGCGCGTCCGGGCCGTTCCGCCCGCCCGGATCGACGACAGGTCGCCTGGTCAGCCCCAGCGGGTCGCCCGTTGCGCCGCCACTGTCAGCGCGGCCCGGGCGGCGGCGCTGACCTCGACGACCAGCTCGGCCGCCGGTACGTCCCGGGCGAGCGGGTGCGCCTGCCCGGCCCACAGGTTCACCACCGAGGCGTCGCCATCGCGCCGGGCGGCGGCGAGCAGCGGACGGGTCAGGTGCAGCACCTGCGGGTAGCCGGCCGGCGCGACGGCGTCGTGCGTACGCAGGAATTCGTTGACCACGCCGCGGGCCCGCTTGCCGGTGTAGGCCCGGGTCAACGCGGTCGGCGCGGCGCTGGCCACCGCCGCGCGGTGCAGGGGTGAGCTGCCCGCCTCCGGGCAGCGCAGGAACATGGTGCCGAGTTGGGCGGCCTGCGCCCCGGCGGCCAGCGCCGCCGCCAGAGCGGGGCCGTCGGCGATGCCACCGGCGGCCACCAACGGCCGGTCACACCGCGCCGCGGCCAGCCGGAGCAGCGGCAACAGCGCGTAGTCGTCGTCGTCCGGCATCCCGCCCCGGTGCCCACCGGCCTCGGTGCCCTGCACCACGACGGCGTCCACGCCCAGCTCGGCGGCGGCCGTGGCGGCGGCCGGGCCGGTGACAGTGGCCCACACCTCGGTGCCGCGCTCCCGCAGGGCGGCCACCACGGCACGGTCGGGCAGCCCGAACGCGAAGGACACCACCGGGACCGGGTCCGCGAGAAGCGCGGCCAGCTTCTGCGGGTACGCGTCGTCGCCGCCCACCGGCTCGCCCAACCGCACCCCGAAGCGGTCGGCCTGCGGGGCGAGCCGCCGCGCGTACTCCCCGACGGCGGCCTCGTCGACCGTGTCGTCGCCGGGCAGGAAGACGTTGACCCCGAACGGCCGGTCGGTACGCGCGCGCACCTCGGCGATGTCGGCTACCAGCCGCACGGTGTCGATCATGCCGGCGGCCAGGAAGCCCAGCCCGCCGACGGCGGATACGGCCGACACGAGGGCCGGGGTGGACGGGCCGCCGGCCATCGGCGCGGCGACGATCGGGTGGCGCAGCTCGGACAGCACGGACATCCGCCCATCCTGCCGCAGCGCGCCGGCCCTGCGGCTCGCGACGCGACGCCCGCCCGCACACCGTGGCGCGCACGCCGCCGTCCGTCAGCGTCGGTCGGTGTGCCGCCGCCACAGCACCCCGGCCACGGCGAACAGTGCCAGCAGCGTCCCGGCGCCGGCGGCCAGCGGCCAGGCCCGACCGCCCCCGATGCCGGCCGCCTGTGCCGCCGGGCGGGCCGGCGGGGACGACGGCGGCGCCGCCGTGGTGGACTCCGCCGGGTGCGGGGCGGCGGCCGTCGCCGTCGGGGCCGGATACCGCAGGATCGTCGGGCGGCTGCCGGCCGGCTGGTCGGCGGACTCGGAGACGGTGAGCAGGGACCTGCCGTCGCGGCTGTAGGTGACCGACTCGCCCTGCGGCTCGTCGGGCAGCGGCATGACCCGTGGGGTGCCGCCGGTCAGCGCGGCGACCACGTCACCGCCGGTCACGTCGTACTCGAACGCGTCGGCGTAGGTCCGCAGCACCACCCGGCGGCCGTCCGGCGCGTTCGCCGCCCCGGTGACGACGCCCCGCCCGAGGAACGAGAACGGGTTGCTGGTGGTGCTGGACGGGAGGACCACCCGGCCGACCGAGGCCAGCGGTGTGGTGGCCCCCGGCTTCAGCGCGGTGGTCGGCGAGTACAGCACGACGGTGCCGCTGCCGCCCTTCGTGATGATCAACGGCCGGCCGGCCGCGTCGAGCAGCAGCGCCTCGGCGTCGTGCGGATTGTCCGGGTATTTCATCCGGTACAGCACCGGCTGGTCCGCCCCCGGCGCGAGCCGCCACAGCGCGATCGTCTCGCGGTTGCGGTCGTTGTCACCGGTGTCGGCCACCCAGATGGTGCCGTCCCGGCCGAGGGCCAGGTCCTCGGTGTCGCGGGGCCGGGAGGGGTAGCTGACCGTCCGCTCCACCGCGCAGCGCCGGTCCAGGAAGAAGATCCGGAGGCGGGCCTCGTCGTCGGCGCCGTCGTTGACCACGACGTACCCGTCGTCGGTGGCGACCATCCCGGAGATCTCGGTGAGCCGGTCGTCGCGGACCTGGCACACGCTCACCCCGGCCGACGCCGCGCCGGCGACCGCCGGACCCGGCGACTGCACCGCGGCCAGCGGCACCGCGCCGGCGACGAGAGCCGCCAGTGTCGCCGCCGCGCGGGCGTACCGCCCCCGGTCCACCCAGCCGCGTACCCGCATCGCCCGCCTCCTCGCCGCGGCCGTGGCCCGGCCGCCCCGCCCATCCTGGCCGATCGCGACCAGCGGCGGCGACGATCCGCGCGGACCCGACGACATCCGCGCGGCCGACCGGGCGCAAAGGAGCGGGCGCCGGTCCACCGGGGCACGAGGTGGACCGGCGCCGGACCGCTACCTCGTGGACCAGCGCTGCGCGCCGCCGCCGTTGCAGGTCCAGAGCTGGACGGCTGTCGCGTTGGCCGTGCCGGCCGATGCCACATCGACGCACTTGCCGACGCTGGTCAGCATGATCGCCCCGTCGGATCGGAAGGTGAACCGTTGGGCGGCGCCGCCGTTGCAGGTCCAGATCTGCACCCTGGTGCCGTCGGCGCTCGCGCCGCCCGGCACGTCCAGGCAGCGGTCACCGTAGACCCGCAGCTCCCCGGCGGCGGTGCGGGTCCAACGCTGGTTGGCGGCGCCGTGACAGTCCCAGATGATGACCGGGGCGCCGGCGGTGGTGCTGGCGCCGGAGACGTCCAGGCAACGCCCGGAGTTGGGGTTGACCAGGCCGACCGGGGTGCCGACCGGCGGAGCGCCCGGTGGGACGAGGCTGCCCGGCACCGAGCGCAGCGCGTCGTACCAGCGGGCGGCCATCTTGTCGTACCCGCCGGCGTTGGGGTGGACGCCGTCGGCGAGATCGGCCGTGCTCAACGCCTCGTGCATGTCGACCAGGTGCACCCGGCTGCCCTTCTGCGCCACGATCCCGGGGATGGCCGCGTTGTACGTCCGCACCCGGGCCTCAAGATTCGGGTCGGACTCCGGGACGATGGTGGCGACGAAGAGTTCGGCCTCGGGCGCGGTCGCCCTGATCTTGTCGATCAGCGCGGAGAGCCGGGCCGGCGCGTTGGCCAGGTCGTAGTTCTGGTTCATGTCGTTGGTGCCGATGTGCAACAGGACCGTCCGCGGGTCGGTGGCACGCAACCAGGTGACGATGTTGGCGTCGAGCTGGTCGATGCGCCAGCCCGAGTGGCCCTCGTGGTCGTGGTCACCGAGGCTGGCCGGCCCGTTGAACTGCGAGCCGACGAAGTCGACTGTGTAGCCGCCGCCGGCCAACCGCTGCCACAGGTTGACGCGGTACCCGCCGGGCACGTTGAAGCCGTCGGTGATCGAGTCGCCGAGCGGCAGCACGCGTACCCCGCCGTTCGACTCGGCCTGAGCGGGTGCGACCTGGGCCAGCGCCAGTACGGCACCCAGTGCGAGCCCGAAGGCCGCGGCGGCGGCCCGTCGTGCGTTCCCTCGCATGGTTGATCCCTCTCCTCGTGGGTCGTTCGGGACCGTCGTGGCACGCCGTCCGCCCCAACGGCGACCACATCCGAACCGATCCATCGATGATCGACTATCAGCCAGGTGCTCCGGACCCGGCCCGGCACGGCCACGAGCCGAACGCCGTGGTGGCTGCGCCGAACGGTTCGCGGGACCGGCGCCGCCACCGGACCTGTCGTACCCGTAGTCCATGATCGTGTCGTCGTAGCGGCACCGGCACCGGCCGGCGTGCGCACCATCCTGGATTCTTCTCGATGTGGGAGGCCGTGACGTGACGAACGCCGACGGAGCCGACTGGCGGCGGCGCAGCGTGGTGGCGGTGGTGCCGCCGGCCCGCCCCCGCAAGCTGGCCAAGGTGCCCTTCGTCGAGCTTGCCGACGGGCGGTTGCAGGGCGTGGTCTCCAGCGGATCGGACGTCGAGCGGGTCTACGTCTCGTCGGTCGCCGCCGGCACCCACGCCTACCAGTGCAGCACCAACAACAACCGGCCCTGCGGCGGCCTGCGCGGCATCCCGTGCAAGCACCTGCACGCGCTCGCCGACGAGGCCGTCCTGCAGTACGGCGTCGACCGGGTGGCCCGCTACCTGCGGGTCGACGTCGGCGACGGAGTGGCCGACGGCAGCGGGCTGCTGTCCCGGCTCGACGGCCAGCCCGAGCCGGCCTCGGCGGCGGTGGTGTTCAGCCGCTTCCTGCGCCACCTGGCCTACCTGGAGCTGCCCGTCAGCACTGTCGCGCTGCCCGAGCTGCACTGGTTCCCGGCCACCGGGGCGGGCCGCTGATGCGCGGGGCCCAGGTCGCGCGCCTGCACGCGGTCCCGGCCGGGTTGAGCGACGCGCTCGACGTGGTCGCGGGCTTCGACGACGCCCTCGCCGACGGCTTCGGTCGGATCGGCGAACGGGGCGCCGCGGCGCTCGCCGCGCTCGCCGACGCGCTGGCCGGCACCCCACTGGGTGACCCGGTGACCGCAGCGGTCGACGCGGTCACCGCCGGGTCGGTCGCCCCGGAGCACCTCGCCGCGCTCGCCGGGGCGCGCTCGGCGCTGCTCGGCGCGGCACACGACGCCCTGCTCGGGCAGCTCGACGAGGCGGTGGGCCGCACCCGGTCGCCGTGGACGACGCCGACCAGCAGGCCCGCCGAGACGCCGCCCGCGCTCGCGGGAGCGCGGGCGTGGTGGCACGAGGTGGCGGTCACCGGCTGGCGTGGCGTCGACCACGAGCTGCTCTCCGCAGCCGCCGGGGTCGTTGAGGCCAGCCTGGCCGTTCCGGAGCTGCGCCGGATCGCAGTGCTGCTCGACGGTCTCGCGGCGGAGCTGCGGGCCTGCGTGCCGGTCGCCACCATGGCGCAGGTGCCGGCCCGCCGCTGGGCCGACCTGTGGGCCCGGGGCGTCCTGCTCACCGAGGGCGCACCGTCGACCGGCGAGACGACGGCGGTCTCCGGGCGGCTGTTGCCGCTCGGTGTGGACGTGCACAGTCACGACACCGCCATGCAGGTCCAGCTGCACGGCGTCCTGGAGCCGGCGGACGGCGGGCCGGTGCTGCTGGTCCGCACGGCGGTCGCCGCCGCGAAGGTCGACACGATCGTCGGGCCGGCGATCTGGCGGCTGCTGTCGGCACACCCGCTGCTGCTCACCGCGCTGGCCGAGCGGCGGGCGCTGGTCGTGACCGACCTGCCGCTGCGCGGCGGCGACCTGGGCTGGGTCGACGACCGGGTCCAGCTCGACGAGCCCGCCGACCCGTTCGCCACCGCCCGCGTGCTGTTGCCCGCCGCGAGCACGGCCGCTACCGACCCGCTCGACCGGCACCCGACGGGCATCGCCGAGCCGGTGCTCGTCGAGGGCCCCGCGAGCCGCGACGAGGACGGCACGCTCGGCATCGAGGTGGACGGCGAACGGGTGGCGCTCGCCGTCGACCGGCTTCCCGCCGCCGGCCCGCTGACCGCCGCCCTGGTCGCCGCCGCGTCGGCCTGCCTGGGCCTCCTGCGCTGGGACGACGGCCGCTGGCTGCTCCAGCCGCTGGCGGTCCGGGCCACCGTGAAGCGGCGGACGGTGCAGGCACACAACGGCGACTGGGCCTGCGGCGTCACCGATCCGAAGGTCGCCAAGGAGGAGGCCCGGGCAGGCGATGCCGTGGCCGTTCTGCGCGAGCGCGCGGGACGGTTGCTGCGCCGATGACCGCGCCGATCCCCACCGGCGGTTACGCCGACGCCAACCGCCGTCAGGTCCTCTACTGGCGGCTGCTGTCCCGCCTCTTCGACCGCGACGAGCAGCCCGGCCTGGAGTCGGCGAGCGTGGCAGTTGTCGACGACCTCGGGCTGCCCGCCGCCCTGCTGGACCCGTCGGTCTCGGTGGACACCATCGTGCAGCGCTTCCCGGCGCTCGCGGCGGAGCTGCGCGGCCTGCTCACCTCCGCCGACGCCCCGCCGGACGCCGGCGAAGCGCGGCCTTCCGCCAGCGAAGCCCCGGCCGCCGCCGAGGCGCACGCCGCCGCCGGTCCGGATACCGCCGGGCCGGAGGGCGCCGAGGCGCACGCCGCCGGGCCGGAGGGCGCCGGGCCGGGTGGGTCGGAGGACGACAGCGCGACCTACCGGCCGGGTGCGGCCGAGGTGCGCCGGGCGGCGCTGGTGTCGAAGGTGCTGCTGAACGTGTTCGCCACTGGCTCCGGTCCGGTCAGCGCCACCCAACTGGCCCGCTGGCAGTCCGACGCCGGCTGGTTCGAGCAGGCCCTCGGGTGCGAGCCCGGGGAGCTGCGCCGCCAGGGCGGCGGGCTGGGCGGCACCCTGGCCGGGCTGGAGGGTGACCTGGTCCGGCGGATGCACCTGCGGGAGGTGCTCGCCGATCCCGCGCTGGCCAGCCAGCTGACCCCGAGCATGTCGCTGATCGAGCAGTTGCTGCGCGACAAGGCCAACCTGTCCGGGGTGGCGCTGGCCAACGCGAAGGCGCTGATCCGGCGCTTCGTCGACGAGGTCGCCGAGGTGCTCCGCACGCAGGTGCAACAGACAAGTGTCGGCGCACTGGACCGGTCGGTGCCGCCCAAGCGGGTGTTCCGCAACCTGGACCTCGACCGGACCATCTGGCAGAACCTGACCAACTGGAGCCCGGACGACGAGCGGCTCTACGTCGACCGGCTCTACTACCGGCACACCGCGCGGCGTACGACGCCGTCCCGGCTCATCGTCGTTGTCGACCAGTCCGGTTCGATGGTCGACGCGATGGTCAACTGCACGATCCTCGCCTCGATCTTCGCCGGGCTGCCGAAGGTCGACGTGCACCTCGTCGCGTACGACACCCGGGCACTGGACCTCACCCCGTGGGTGCACGACCCGTTCGAGGTGCTGCTGCGTACCCAGTTGGGCGGCGGCACCGACGGCACGGCGGCGCTGACGCTGGCCCGGCCCAAGATCGCCGAGCCGAAGAACACGGTGCTGGTGTGGATCTCCGACTTCTACGAGGTCAACCACCAGGCGGTGTTCGACGGGCTCCAGGCCGTACACCGTTCCGGCGTCAAGGTCATTCCGGTCGGCTCGGTCAGCAGCTCCGGGCAGCAGAGCGTCAACCCCTGGTTCCGGCAACGCTTGAAGGACCAGGGCACCCCGGTCATCTCCGGTCACATCCGCAAGCTCGTCGTCGAGCTGAAGAACTTCCTCACCTAGGAGAGCAACCCCTCATGTCCGAGATGCTGCGCGCCCCCGCCGAGGTCACGTACGCCGACGAGCTGGACTTCCTGGAGTCGGTCGACACCGGCCCGAAGCCGTTCTCGTGGCGCCTGAGCCCGCGCATGGTCCGGCTGTTCGTCCTCGGCTCGGAGCGGGCCGACGGCCTGTCCCGCGAGATCCCGCAGAAGTGGTTCGGCGACCGCAGTTTCGTCGAACGGGCCATCGTCACCCTCGCCTCGGACCGGGGCCTGCTGCTGATCGGCGATCCCGGCACCGGCAAGAGCTGGCTGGCCGAGCTGCTGGCCGCCGCGATCTGCCGCAACTCGACACTCGTCGTGCAGGGCACCGCGGGCACGACGGAGGACCACATCAAGTATTCGTGGAACGTCTCCATGGTGATCGCCAAGGGCCAGTCCCGCGAGTCGATGATCCCCTCACCGATCATGACGGCGATGGAACGTGGCGTGGTCGGGCGTTTCGAGGAGTTGACCCGCTCCACCAGCGACGTGCAGGACGCCCTGATCTCGATCCTGTCCGAGAAGTACGTCGCCATCCCCGAACTCGACCAGGACAACATCGTCTTCGCCCAACCCGGCTTCTCGATCATCGCGACCGCCAACAGCCGGGACCGGGGCGTCAACGACCTCTCCTCGGCGCTCAAGCGGCGGTTCAACTTCGTGCGGATCCCGGTGGTGACCAACAAGCGCAGCGAGGCGGAGATCGTCCGGTTCCGCACCGAGGAGCTGCTACGCCGGCACCGCATCGAGTTGGACGTCCCGCCGACCCTCCTGGACATCCTGTTGCAGAGTTTCGCCGACCTGCGCGCCGGTGCGGCCGCCGCGACCAGCGACGACGAGAAGTTGGAGTCGGCGCTGTCCACCGCCGAGCAGATCGGTGTGCTGGAGGACGCCATCCTGCACAGCCAGTTCTTCGGCGACCGTACGCTGCGCGCGGCGACGCTCGCCGGGTCGCTGGTCGGGTCGCTGGCCCGGCGCAGTCCGGAGGACCTGGCGATCCTCAACAAGTACCTGCACGGTGTGGTGGAGCCCCGGGCCCGCAAGGACGACGACGGGTGGGCGGGCTTCCTCGACGGCGGTCGTCAGGCGATCGCGTCCCTGTCGTGACCGCGCCCACCGTCGCCGGCCCGTTCGGCGCGCTCCGCGAGCAGCTCAGCGACGCGGCGGCAGCGTTCGCGGGCTCCGCCGACGCGCTCGGCGCGATCCTCGCCGGCATGGTCGACGACGTCGACCGGGCACTCGGCGAGCGGCTGGAGATCTTCCCGGTCTGCCACCACTCACCGGCCTCCGCGCTGGCCATGGTGCGCCGGTTGCGGGCCAAGCAGCCCCGGGTGATCTATTTGGAGCTGTGCGAGGATCTCCAGCCGCTGCTCGGGGAGCTGCGCAACTGCCGTCTGCCCGTCGCGGTGCAGGCGTTCGCGTCGGAGCTGTCCGGCTTTCCCGCCGACTGGGGGCCGCTCAGTGTCGTCGCGCCCGTCACCGAGGCGTCGGCGGAATACCAGGCCATCGCGTACGCGCTGGAGACCCCCGGCGTGGAGTTGGTGCTGGTGGACCGCTCCACCGACCACGTCTTCCAGTGGTCGCCGCGCGATCGACCGAGCGACGGGGGCGGCACGGCCGGGGCTACCGACGGGGGTGGCACGGCCGGTCCGACCGCCACCGGCGAGGAGTCCGGGCTGCACGGTGACGCCGTCGGGGTGGAGATCGGCGACCTGCGGCCGCGGTTCGCGGAGCTGGAGGCGTACCTGCTGCACCACGGCAAGGTGCGGCACTGGTCGGAGTGGTGGGACCAGTACGTGGAACGCCCGCTTGCCGACGCCGACCACGACACCTACCGGCAGGTGATGGTGCTGATCGGCAGCCTGTTCCGGCGGCTGCGCCCGGCCGGCGAGGATCGGCTGGACCGCGACGAGGATCGCGAGCGGTACATGTGGACGAGGATGCGCCAGCACCTCGCCACCTCCGGCGTCGATCCGGCCGACTGCCTCTACGTCTGCGGCGCGTTCCACGCCGCCAGCCGGGTCGAGCAGTTCGGGCTGGGCTCCGCCGCGCCCGACTTCGAGATCACCCCGCGCACCGACACCCGCTGGCGGTACGGGCTGATCCCGTCCAGCCATTCCGCGATCGAGGCCCAGTTCGGGCTGGCACCGGGCTCGGTGTCGATCGCCGCGGCGACCTGGACGAAGGCGGTGAGCCGGCACAAACTGTCCCCGTACCGGCTGGACGGCCAGCGCACCGGAACCAGCCGGGGGCGGCGGGGCCGGGCACCGACGGCGCCCGTCCCCACCGGGCCGGTCAGTGACCGGCTCACCGGCTTCCTCGCCGCGGCGCCCGACCTGGACGGCCTGGACGAGGCGGAGCTGCGCGGCTGGTGCGTGGACATCGTCCGACTGGCCCGGCGCAACGGATACCTGGCCAGCACCGCCGACGCGATCGCCGTCTTCGAGACCTCGGTCCTGCTGGCCGGCATGCGCAACCGGGCCCGGCCCACCCCGTACGACTTCGCCGACGCCGCGGTCACCTGCATCGAGAAGGACGTGGTGCCCGGCCGGCGCGACGTCCGGCGGCTCTGCGAGATCCTGCTGGGCGGCGACCGGATCGGTCAGGTCGGCTACGACGCCCTCCCGCCGCTGGCCCGCGACGTGCTCGATCGGCTCCAGCCCCTCGGCCTGGCCCTGGAGAAGCGGACGGTGCAGCGGGCGTTGCTGGATCTGGCCGCCCAGCCGGAGCTGGGCCGCTGCTCGGACCTGCTGTGGATCCTGCGGCACCTGCTGCCCCCGGCCGCGGTCCGCCCGATCATGGGCGAGCGGCGGCTCGGGCACCGCTCGGTCCAGGAGAGCTGGGACCTGGCGCTCGGCCGCCACCAGCGGGCGCTGATCGAGCTGGGCTACGAGGGCGTGACGGTCGAGCAGGTCCTGGAGCAGCGACTGCGGCGTGCGGTACGCGGCCCCGACGCCACCGCCGCGGGTGCGCTGGCCGCGGTCGAGGACGCCATCCGGTTGCTCGACAGCCCTCGCCTGGTGGACGAGTTGGGGGCGCGCGCGGTGGACCTGCTCGCCGCCGAGCGCACCGTCGACGACGCCCCGGACGTGCTGCGCCGCATCCGGCGCCTGCTGGCCCACTACCGGGCCACCGCGCCGACCCTCCCGAGCTGGTGCGCGGCCTTCGTGACCACCGGGTACGCGCACTACTGCACCCTGCTGCCGACCGCCATCACCGCCGAGGAGACGGGCGTCCGGCAGGTCGGCGCGATGCTCGGCTTCCTGTTCTCGATGGAGGGCCTGGCGCTGTCGCTGGGCTGCGACCGCTCTCAGCTGGAGCTGGCGGTCGGGCAGTCGCACCCGACGGCGCCGGCGAAGGTCGCCCTGCTCTGGGCGGCCCGACACCAGCTCGGCCTGCTGCCGCTTGCCGAGTTGCGGGCCCGGTGTGCCGAGCTGCTGGCCAACCCGCTGGTGGTGCCGGCCTTCCCGCAGTATCTGGCGGGCTTCGTGCACGCGCTGGAGCCGGTGCCCACGCTGGCGCCGTTCGTCGTCGAGACGATGTCCACGGCGTTCGCCCGGCTACCCGATCCGGTGCTGCTGCCATGGCTGCCGACCCTGATCACCACCCTGCGGGACCAGGGGCCGGAGCTGGTCCCGCTGTTGATCCGGGAGGCGGGGCGCACCTTTCCGGAGGCGCTGCCGGAGCTGGATTCCTGGGTGCCGCCGTGGGTGGCCTCCCCGCCTCAGCCGGCGATGGGCGACACGCGCGTCGTCGCCGCGCCACAGCGGCGGGTGGGCGTCCTCCTCGCCGCCCATCCGGCGCCCGTCGACGCGATCGCCGCGCTGCTCGGACACGACGGCGGGTGGCTGCCGGGCACCGACGCCCCCGCCCATCCGGGCGCCGTGGCCGCGCTGTTGGCGACGAATCCCGACACGATCGAGGCCGTCGCCGCGCGGGTGGTGCGCCAGGCGTGAGCGCGACGACGGCGGGTAGGCAGCGGCCCGGCGGCATGTCGACACCCGCCGGGCAGGAGGCGCGCGATGAGCACGTACCGGGACGATCAGGGCGACCCGTTCCCTCCTCCGGAGGCGGACGCCGCCGAGCAGCGGCAGGACGCATTCGACGTCGGGCCGCCGGACCGGGTGTCCGGCGACGTCGACCCGGAGGCGTCGGAGGCCGACCTGGCCGAGCAGGGCGCCCTGCCGGCGGGCACGCTTGAGGAGGTCACGTCGCTGCCGGCCGACGCCAACCCGGCGGACGCCCTCGAACAGCGTCAGGAGATCCCCGCCCGCGACGAGGGTCGCCGCACCTGACCACGCGCCGGCGACACCCCGCCTGGAAACTCCGCCCGCGACCGGCCGCACCCGACCCGTCGCTCGCGCCCTTTCGCCGGTGAGGACTGCCTGCCGGACACGGCGGTGCCCCGACCCTATGGGCGGGGCACCGCCGCTCAGAACCAGTGGGATTGACCGGGGTCGCGGGGTCGGTGGGCGGCCAATGCCTGCTTGACCCAGCCCAAGAACCGGACGTAGTGCTCCACCGGGTCGGGTCCGGTCCAATACAGGTCGGTCAGGTCCCGGCTCGCCTCAGCCAGGCAGTCGGCCATATCCACCCCGAGCAGCTTCGGCTCGTCCGAGTAGTCGGCCACGAGTTCGACTTTCGCCTGCTCGCACGGCCAGGGGCGCACGCAGGAGGCGCAGAACCAGAACGGCCGGACCGGGGCATGCCGTTGGCCGTTCACCGCTGAACCCCCCGGTAGCGGACCGGCGACCACCGGCCAGGCAGCTCTCGCTGGGCATCCAGGAGTGACGCCTCAAGCTGGCGCACCCGATCTACCTCTTGTTCCTGTTCCACTCCAGCCTCCGGGGGTGGTCTCGGATGGGGCACCCGTCGCCGCCGGGCTCCGCCTCCAGCGGCGACGGGGCGTAATCGATCTCACCCCGGGCGCTACCCCCCTGTCAACCCTGGCGCGCTTATCTGAGCGCGCTCACATTGACCCGTCAGGACCGGTCTACCTTCGTCCGCATGGCACACGGACCGGGCGAACTTGTCGCGGCGGGCGAGGTCCTTGCGATGCTCGGGGTGGGCCGCTCACGATTCCGCCAGATCCAGCAGTCGCCACACTTCCCGGCTCCGTACGCCCGGCTGTCGGTCGGTTCGATCTGGCTCAAGGCTGATGTAGAGAAGTACATCGCCGAACACCGACGCCCCCGCCCGGTGGACGAGGACGAGTAACCCCGTCCGCCCGTCCCCGTGCCCGCCGTGACACGACAGAGGCATGCCCCGGCGCTGACACCGGCGCGAAGATCGTCTGGCTTCTTGTGAGTCGGTTTTGCGAACTGGCGGGCGTGGTCTTCCTGGCGTTCGGCCCCCCAAGAACGAGCGGCCTCGCTGATCCGCCCCTGCCCGCATTCGAAGCGGTTCGGGCGGGACCGACTCGTCCGAAGGGGCCAATCGCACCCACTTACCGACTGGTCGGAACTTTGTTGGTGATAGCCGCAAACGCTTGACACCGACCTTTAGCGACTGACATCTTGCGAAGCAAGGCGAAGCCTTCCCGTGGGGGACGCGGGATCCACAAGGGATCACTGTGTCTATACGGAGGTACACCCCTCGATGGGCAACAACGTCGCCACCCGCGTACTGCTGTTGGTCGTCGCCGTACTGGCGGCGAGCCTGGTCGGCATGGCAGTGGGTTGGATCAACTGGGCGACCAAGCAGAGCACGGGTGAGGCCATCATCGCCGCAGGTGCCGCGTTCGGTGGCGCGCTGGCCGTGGTGATCCTCTCGTACAACTTCGTCATGCGGCGCGATGAGTGAGGCCGTGCCGCACACCCCCGCTCACCGCGGGTAGGGCCTCATTTCGTCGGTCACGTCGGCATCCCGAGCACGGCGTTCGCTGCGTCGACAACTTCCCAGCCGCTGAGAGTGGAGCAGTCACGCCCCTGGTGGGGCCGCTATCGGCCGCGACGTCATCGGCCGGCTCAGCCGGCGACGACCTGCCACAGCAGGAACGCGTTGAGCGCGACGACCAGAACGGCCACCAGGGCCGCGGCGGCGGTGGTGAGCGGGTGGTTGACCAGGTTGCCCATGAGGTCGCGGCGGCGGGTGAAGGCGACCACCGGGATCAGCGCGAACGGGATGCCGAAGCTGAGGATGACCTGCGACAGCACCAGGGCGCGGGTGGGGTCGAGGCCGATGGCGAGCACGGCCAGCGCGGGTGCCAGGGTGACCAGCCGACGCAGCAGCAGCGGGACCCGGCGGCGCAGGAAGCCCTGCATGATCACCTCGCCGGCGTAGGTGCCGACGCTCGTGGAGGCGAGCCCGGAGACGAGCAGGGCGACCGCGAACCCGAACGCGGCGGCGGTGCCGATGCTCTGACCGAGGCCGGCGTGCACCCCCCGGAGGCTGTCGGCCCCCACCGGACCGCCGCCCCGGAAGCTGGCCGCGGCGATCAGCAGCATGGCGAGGTTGACCGCGCCGGCCGCCGTCAGGGCCAGCAGCACGTCGGTGCGCTGGCCCCGAAAGAGGGTCCGACGCTCGCCGTCGTCGGCCGCGGGGATGCGGTCGCGGGTCAGCGCGGAGTGCACGTAGATGACGTGCGGCATGACTGTGGCGCCGAGGATGCCGGCGGCCAGCAGCACGCTGTCGGTGCCCTGGAGTCGGGGCGCCAGGCCGGCCATGGCGGAGCCCGGATCGGCGCCGGCGGCGAGCAGGTTGGCCGCGAAGGCCAGGACGATGACGCCGAGCAGCACGGCGATGGCGATCTCGAACGCGCGGAATCCGCGCGAGCGCAGGGCGAGCACGACGAAGGCGGCGGCGCCGATGATGAGCCCGCCGGGCAGCAGCGGGATGCCGAAGAGGAGGTACAGGGCGACCGCGCCGCCGATCACCTCGGCCAGGTCGGTGGCCATCGCGACGAGTTCGGCCTGCACCCACATCATCCCGTTCACCGGGCGGGGCAGGCGCTCGCGGCACAACTCGGGCAGGCTACGGCCGGTGGCCAGGCCCAGCTTGGCGGTGAGGGTCTGCACCAGCATGGCCATCAGGTTGGCCACGACCACTACCCAGACGAGCAGGTAGCCGTAGCGGGCGCCGGCAGCCGAGTTGGTGGCGAAGTTGCCCGGGTCGACGTACGCGACGGCGGCGACGAACGCCGGGCCGAGCAGGATCAGCCGCCCGCGTACGCGACCCCGGGCGCGGGCGACCTGCAACGGCGTCGCCCTCGTCGTCGTGAGTTCGTTGGTGACCACCGAGCACCTCCCCCTTGCGCACGGATCGCGTGCCTGTTCCCTTCCCGGCCGGTTGGCCCGTCGGTGCCAATCGCTGGCCCCGGGGTGACAGGTGGGTCAGCCGCTTGACAGGGATCCCGCGTCCCACCAAGCTGTCTATTAGTCCTACTGTCGTAGGACAACAGGAAGGATCATCACGAGTGATCGAGTTCGTGCTGGACAGCCGGTCGAAGGTGAACACCTACATGCAGCTCGTGCAGCAGGTGAAGCAGGCGCTGCGCGTCGGTCTGCTCGCACCCGGGGACCAGCTGCCGAAGGTCCGGGACGTCGCCCAGTCACTGGCGATCAACCCGAACACGGTGCTGAAGGCGTACCGGGAGCTGGAGATCGAGGGCCTGGTCGGCGGCCGACCGGGGGTGGGCACGTTCGTCCAGCGCACCCTCGCCGGCGCGTCCCTGCCCAATCAGGCCGAGCTGCGCGACGACCTCGTGGCGTGGCTGCACCGGGCGCAGGCCGCCGGCCTCACGGCCGAGGACGTCGTCGCCCTGGTGGAGACCACGCTGCGCGCCACCCTCACCGACGACACCCCACAGAAGGAACCCGCGTGAGCGGTACGAGAGGACAGAGGATGGAGATGGTCTTGGAGGCCGACCGGCTGGGCAAGCGGTACGGCAGAACGTGGGCGTTACGGGACTGTTCGCTGCACCTTCCCGCCGGCCGGATCGCCGCGCTGGTCGGGCCCAACGGCGCGGGCAAGAGCACGTTGCTGCACCTGGCCGTCGGGCTGCTCAAGCCCGACGAGGGCGCGGTGCGGGTGTTCGGCAGGTCGCCGTACGGCGACACGGACGGGCTGGCCGACATCGGGTTCGTCGCCCAGGACACCCCGCTGTACCGGGACTTCACCGCCGCCGAGCTGGTCATCGCCGGCGGCAAGCTGAACAGGCGGTGGGACGCGGCGCTGGCCCGGACCCGGTTGGCGCAGCTCGGGATACCGCCCGACAAGCCGGTCGGCAAACTCTCCGGCGGCCAACGGGCCCAGGTGGCGCTCGCCCTGGCGCTGGCCAAGCAACCCCGGCTGCTGCTGCTCGACGAGCCGGTGGCCAGCCTCGATCCGCTGGCCCGACGGGAGTTCCTCCAGTCGCTGATGGGCAGCGTCGCGGACTCCGGGACCACGGTTCTGCTCTCCTCGCACCTGCTGGCCGACCTGGAACGGGTCTGCGACTACCTGATCGTGCTCAACGCCGCCCAGGTGCAGCTCACCGGCTCGGTCGACGACCTGGTGGCCGCGCACCGGCAGCTCGTCGGCCCGCGGCACGACGGCGGTCCGATCGGCGGCGTCGCGCACGTGGTCCGGGCCAGCCACACCGACCGGCAGTCCACGCTGCTGGTGCGTACCGACGGCCCGGTCACCGACCCCGGCTGGACGGTGCGCGACGTCAGCCTGGAGGACATCGTCCTGGCCTACCTGGCCGACGGCGTCGCGCAGACCAGTCACAGCGAGTGGGGGGTGGCGGCATGATCTGGCTGACCTGGCGGCAACACCGCAAGCTGGCGTTCTACACCCTCCTGGGGTTCCTGGTGCTCGCCGCCGTGCTGGTGCCGATCGGCCTGTCGATGCGGCACACCTTCGCCGACCTCGGGCTTGCGGGTTGCCTTCGTCCGTCCGAGCTCAGCGAGGCTGCCGCGCAGACCTGCGACGTGGGACTGCGCCGTTTCACCGACCGGTACGACAGTTTGAACCTGGTGGCGGTGCTGCTGATCACCCTGCCGGTGCTGGTCGGCCTGTTCTGGGGCGCACCGCTGGTGGCTCGCGAGGTGGAGCAGGGTACGCACCGGTTCGTCTGGACCCAGGGCGTCGGCCGCGCCCGCTGGGCGCTGGTGAAGTTCGGGCTGGTCGGCGGCGCCGTCGTGCTCCTCGCGGCCGGCTACGGACTGGGCGTGTCGTGGTGGGTCGACCCGCTCACCAAGGCCGCGCACGAGGGTCGACTCGGTGTGATCGTCTTCGACCTGCAGGGCATCGTGCCGATCGGCTACACCCTCTTCGCCGTGGCGCTCGGCATCTTCGCCGGCACCATCTTCAAGCGGATGCTGCCCGCCATGGGCATCACCCTGGCCGGGTTCATCGGCGTACGGGCGGCGGTGGAGATCCTGGCCCGACCGCACTACCAGCCCGCCCGCACCCAGACCTTCCCGATCGAGGGGCCCGGGATTCCGGAGGGAGACCGGGGCAACTGGGTGCTCGCCGTGGGAATCCGCAACGCGGACGGAACGATGGCGGCGGAGAACACCCGGATCCAGTGCCCGCCCGGTGGCAAGGGCCCGACCGGCCAGACCTGCGGCGCCGAGCTGGGCCTGGGACCGGGCGCGTACAACTGGGAGCTGTACCAGCCGGCGGACCGGTTCTGGTTGTTCCAGGGCATCGAGACGGGCATCTTCGTCGCCCTCGCCGTGCTCCTGCTCTACCTCGCCGTGCGTCGGGTCCGCCGGATCGCGTAGCCCGGACGGGTGACGGTCGAGTCGATCGTTGGCTGCTGAGCCGCACGACACGCGGATGGTCGTGCTGCTCAGCCGCCAACGATCACGGATTACGCCGACTGGCCGGCGACACCGACATTGAGCGGATCGGCCAACAGCTTGTCGAAGGCCAACTCGGCTGCGCCGATCAGGACGGCGTCGCGGCCGAGCGCCGCCGCGCGCAGCCGCAGGTGCTCGCGGGAGGCCGGCAGCGGCATGGCGTCCAGCCGCCGACGCACCGTGTCCGCGCCGGCGATGAAGATGTCGCGCAGCGAGCCACCGAAGACCACGGCGTCGGGATTGACCACGTTCACCAGGTTGGCGACGCCGAAGCCGAGCCAGTCGGCGACCTGTTCGACGGCCTGGCGGGCGGCCGGATCGCCGTCCGCCGCCGCGCGCAGCACCTCGGTCACGGCGGCGCGGTCGTCAGGGTCGCGCCCGGCGTGGCGCAGCAGCGCGGCTTCACCGATCTCGGTCTCCCAGCAGCCACGAGAGCCGCAGCCGCAGGGCAGCCCGTTCGGGTTGACGACCATGTGCCCGACCTTGCCGCTGTGACCCCGGTGGCCGATCATCAGGCGGCCACCGACGACGATGCCGGCGCTGATGCCCAGGTCTCCGTGCAGGTAGATGAGGTCGTCGATGCCGGGAGCCACGCCCCGGATGTGTTCGGCCAGGCCCGCGATGTCGGCGAGGTCGCCGGCCACGAACCCCGGGCCGGCGGTGAGTTCGGCCTCCAGCGCCACGCTGAGGCCCTCGTCGACGCCGACAATCCGGAGTCGGCCGTCCGCGTCGCGGGTGGTGTCGGTAACCGCTACCGCTCCCCCGACCAGCAGCGCGCCGGGGGCGACGCCCTGTTCCATGTCGCGAACGAGATCGGCCAGTGGGCCGACGGCGTCGACCGCCGACATGCCGCTGGGACGGGCGACCTCGCGCCGGTCGAGGATGCGGCCGCCGAGGCCGACCCGCGCGGCGCGCAGCCGGTCCGCGTCGATGCTGAGCGCGTGCGCGTAGACCCGCTCGGAGCGGGGGCTGACCACCAGGGAGGGGCGGCCGGCCCGTCGGGCGGTGGTCGGCACCTCCTCGGTGACGAGGCCGCTGGCGGTCAGGTCGGCGGCGAGCGCGCCGATGGTGCTGCGGTTGAGGCCGAGGCGGCTGGTCAGCTCGGCCCGCGACGTCGGCCCGTGCAGGTGCACGTAGCGCAGCACGGCGCCGAGGTTCTGCCGCCGGATCTCCTCCTGGCTCGCACCGGGGAGCGGGGGCAGCAGCGGGGAATCAGGGTTACGGCCGGCGCCGGCTGGCCTGGACCGCACGGGTGTCTCCACGGTCAGACCTCCTTAAGGATCGGTGCCGGGTGGCGAGGAGGCACGGACGACGATGGGTCCCGGAAGAGGAGATCCCGGGACCCATCGGCGTTGCTGCCTACCGTGTGGTGATTACTTGGTGAGCGGCGCGAGCTTCGGGTCGTTCGCGTACGCCTCGGCCGCGTTCGCCTTGGTGACGGCGACCGGCGGGAGCAGGAACGTGTCCACGACCTTGCTGCCGTTGTTGTAGGACTTGGTGTCGTTCACCTGCGGGGTGTTACCGGCCTGGAGAGCCTTGACCATGTTGATGGTCTCCTTCACCAGGTTGCGGGTGTCCTTGTTGATCGTCATGTACTGCTCGCCAGCGACGATCGACTTGACCGACTCGACCTCGGAGTCCTGGCCGGTGACGACCGGGATCGGCTTGCCGGCACCCTTGACCGAGGTCAGGATGGCGCGGGCCAGCGTGTCGTTCGGGGACAGGACGCCGTCCAGCGTCTTGCCGCCGTAGGTGGAGGTCAGCAGCTGGTCCATGCGGGCCTGCGCACCCTCGGCCTTCCAGCCCTGGATGGCGGTCTGCTTGACGTCCTTCTGACCCGAGGCGACGACGACGGTGCCCTTGTCGATCTCCGGCTTGAGCACGCTCATCGCGCCGTCGAAGAAGACACCGGCGTTGTTGTCGTCCGGCGAGCCGGAGAACAGCTCGATGTTGTACGGGCCGTTCGGCTTCTTGGCCTTCATGCCGTCCAGCAGGGCCTGGCCCTGGAGCTGGCCGACCTTGAAGTTGTCGAACGCGACGTAGTAGTCGAGGTCCGGCGTGTTCTTGATCAGACGGTCGTAGGCGATGACCTTCACGCCGGCCTGGTGGGCCGCGGCGACCTGGGTCGACAGCTGCGCGGCGTCGGTCGCGCCGATGACGATGACCTTCGCGCCCTTGGTCACCATGGCGGTGATCTGGGCCTGCTGGTCGGCAACGGTGGTCGACGCGCCGGCGTACTGCACGTCACCCTGGAAACCGGCCTCCTTCAGGCCGTTGGTGAACAGGTCACCGGCGAGAACCCAGTTCTCGGAGGTCTTGGCCGGCAGGGCGACACCGATCAGGGAGTTCGCCGCGAAGCCCTTGGCCTCGCCACCGGAGCTGCCGGAGTCGCCGTCGCGGCCGGAGCCGCAGCCAGCAAGGGCCAGCATGGCGGCGGCGCTGACCGCGACCACCGACGTGCCGAAGAATTTACGCATGGTGAGGACTTGCCTTTCTGGAAGGTGGAACCGGGTGGAGAGAGTCGGTGGCCGTCAGCCGGACACCGCTGCCGTGGCGGGCTTGCGCTCCGCGTCCGGCGGTGAGGCGGGTGGGGCGGAGTCGTCGCGGCGGAACGGCCGCATCAGGCTCCCGATGATGGAGAAGCGCCCCTGGCTCTTGTTGTAGACGTCGATGGCGACGGCCAGCAGCAGGACCAGGCCCTTGATGATCTGGACGCGGTCGGTGCCGACGCCCATCAACTGCAGGCCGTTGTTGAGCACGGCCATGACGAGACCACCGACGATCGAGCCGCTGATGGTGCCGATGCCGCCGGCGACCGCCGCGCCACCGATGAACACCGCGGCGATGGCGTCCAACTCCCAGCCATTGCCGTCCTGCGGTCCGGAGGCCGCCGACCGGGCCACGAAGATCATGCCGGCCAGCGCGGCCAGGACGGACATGTTCATCATGACGAAGAAGTTGACCCGCTTGAGCTTCACGCCGGACAGCTCGGCCGCCCGGGAGTTGCCGCCCACCGCGTAGATGTGCCGGCCACCGGCCGTGTTGCGGGTGTAGAAGGAGTACGCGATGACCAGGACCAGCAGGATGATGCCCGAGATCGGGAAGCTGGTGCCGACGCGACCGCTGGCGAAGCGCAGCGACGCGAAGGCGATGACCCCGACCATGATGGCCATCCGCAGGATCGAGATCCACATCGGCGCCGGGTCGGCGTCCATCTCCCGACGGGTCTTGCGGGCCTGGAGTTCCCGCCACACCACAGCCACCGCCGCGGCCAGACCCAGTAGCAGCGTCGCGTTGTTGTAGCCGGTGTTCGGGCCGAACTCCGGCAGGAAGCCGGCGCCGATCTCCCGGAAGCCCTCGGGCACCGGAATGCTCTGCGCGTTACCGATGAACTGGTTGCCGCCGCGGAACAGCAGCATGCCGGCCAGGGTGACGATGAACGCCGGCACCCCGATGTACGCCACCCAGAAGCCCTGCCAGGCGCCGATCGCCGCGCCGATCACGAGACCGAACAGGATGGCGGCAGGCCAGGGCAGGTTCCACTCGGCCATCGACTTGGCGACCAGGATGCCCGCGAAGGCGGCGACGGAGCCGACCGAGAGGTCGATGTGCCCGGCCACGATCACCATGAGCATGCCGATGGCCAGGATCAGAATGTACGAGTTCTGCTGGAACAGCGCGATCAGGTTGTCCGACCGCAGGGTGAGGCCGTCGGTCAGGATCTGGAACAGGACGACGATCGCCACCAGGGTGAAGATCATCCCGAACTGGCGCGCGTTGGAGGTGGTACCTCCGAACAAATTCTTCTGAAGGTCCTTCAATCGGCTCATCGTGTGGCCATCTTCTTCGTCGAGGTCATCTGCTTCATGAGGTTTTCCGGGGTGGCGTCCGCCCGGGCGATCTCACCCGTGATGGCGCCTTCGAACACGGTGTAGATGCGGTCGCAGAGCCCGATCAGCTCAGGCAGCTCCGAGGAGATGACGACGACGCCCTTCCCCTGGTCGGCGAGCCGCTGGATGATGCCGTAGATCTCGTACTTGGCACCCACGTCGATACCGCGCGTCGGCTCGTCGAGGATCAGCAGGTCCGGGTCGGTGAACATCCACTTCGCCAGGACGACCTTCTGCTGGTTGCCGCCGGAGAGCTTGGAGACGCTCTCGTCGACAGTCGGGGCCTTGGTCCGCAACTCCTTGCGGTACGCCTCGGCCGCCTGGTATTCCTCGACCTCGTTCAGGACGCCGCGGTGCGAGATCTTGGACAGCTTGGCGGCGACGGTCGACGCCTTGATGTCGTCGAGCAGGTTGAGGCCGATCGCCTTGCGGTCCTCGCTGACGTACGCGAGCCCGTTGTCGATCGCGTCCGCGACCGACTTCAGGACGATCTCCTTGCCGTCCTTGATGATCGTGCCCGACTCGTACACCCCGTAGGAGCGGCCGAAGACACTCATCGCGAGTTCCGTGCGGCCCGCGCCCATGAGGCCGGCGAAGCCGACGATCTCGCCGCGGCGCACCACGAAGCTCTCGTTCTTGCAGACCTGGCGCTCGGCGGAGATCGGGTGCCGGACGTTCCAGTTGCGGACCTCGAAGAAGACCTCGCCGATCTTCGGGGTGTGGTCCGGGAACCGGCTGCCCAGCTCGCGGCCGACCATGCCCCGCACGATCCGGTCCTCGTCGACCCCGTCCGCCTTGACGTCGAGGGTCTCCACGGTCCGGCCGTCGCGCAGGATGGTGATCTGGTCGGCGATCGCCTCGATCTCGTTCAGCTTGTGCGAGATCATGATCGAGGTGATGCCGCGCGAACGGAACCCGCGCAGCAGGTCCAGCAGGTGCTTGGAGTCCGCCTCGTTCAGCGCCGCCGTCGGCTCGTCCAGGATGAGCAGCTTCACGTCCTTGGCGAACGCCTTGGCGATCTCCACGAGCTGCTGCTTGCCGACACCGATGTCCTTGATCAGGGTGTCCGGGTCCTCCTGGAGGCCGACCCGGGCCATCAGGTCCAGCGCCATCCGGTTCGCGGCCTTCCAGTCGATCGCGCCGTGCTTGCGCGGCTCGTTGCCGAGGAAGATGTTCTCGGCGATCGACATGCCCGGGATGAGCGCGAGCTCCTGGTGGATGATCACGATTCCGGCGTTCTCACTGGCCCGGATGTCGGAGAACCTGCTCTCCGACCCCTGGTAGATGATCTGGCCGTCGTAGCTTCCGTACGGGTAGACCCCGCTGAGGACCTTCATCAGCGTGGACTTGCCCGCACCGTTCTCGCCGCAGATGGCATGGATCTCGCCGGCGCGAACCACCAGGTTGACGTCGGAGAGGGCCTTGACTCCGGGGAACTCCTTGGTGATGGAGCGCATCTCAAGGAGGGTGGGCACGTCGTTCATCGCTCGTACCACCTCGCCAACGTCATCGTTGCCTCCGGAAGGTTGAACCTTCACTTGGTTTTGTTGTTGACGGCAATGTATTGCGGCGAACAGGCCATCCGCAAGGCGAGGGCCTGTTGAAAATGTAACAATCCGGCAATATCGACGTTGCAGAGTATTCGCCCGTCACAGCCGCCCCCGCAGCCTCTCCCGGCACGATGACCTGTCGGTGGCAACGTTGTCAAATGCGGAGCCACTCCATGATCAATTTTGATCGCTGCCATCAGGCCCGCCACCAGGCACGATCCACGGCGGCGGGACGAGGGACAGCCTACCCACGAGTACGAAACTATCGGCGGATCTTGATCAGGCCGCACCGCCGGCACGGTGCCGAGGACGCGACGACCGGTCTCGGTCGACTGTGTGACCCACGCCTCCCCGGACCCGACGGATCGACGGAGGCGATCTCGTCGATCGCACCACCAGGAGAGGGATCAACGCCTGGACGTCCCTTACGTGCCGGATCGGGCCCGAACGGACGGACGCGCCGGCCGGTCAACTCGGGCGCAGCACCGCCTTGATCACCCCGTTCTCCCGCCGGTCGAAGCTGCGGTACAGCTCCGGCGCGTCGGCGAGGGCGCCGTGATGGGTCACGATCACGCTGGGCCGGGCGCGACCGGCGACGACCAGGTCGCGCAGCAGAACCGTGTAGCGGCGGTCGTGCGTACGGCCGAACCGGACCTCGACGCCCTTGCTGAACAACGTCCCCCAGGGTGCGACCAGATCCTCGTGGGCGCTCGCGCCGGGGCGGGGATGCAGGTCCTTGTCCGGGTAGACGCCGGCGACCGCGATCGAGCCGGCGGGGTTGACCAGCCGGGCCGCGTCCGCGATCACCTGGTCCGGGCGCTCCTGGTCGGGGTCCACGCGGTCGCGCGCCTGGAACCCGACCGCGTCGATGACCCGGTCGATCCCGCCCAGCTTCTCCTCGCCGAGCGGCAGACCGGCCCGCGCGCGGTCGGCGCGGATCTGCTCGACCGGGTCGCCGCGGCGGAAGTCGACCGGAACGGCCCCGATCTCACCGGCCTTGTCGAGTCGGGCGTCGACACCGTCGACGCAGTACACGACCCGCGCACCCCGCAACAGCGCCGAGTACGCGCCGAGCAGGCCGATGGTGCCGGCGCCGAACACGGCAACTGTGTCGCCGGCCTGGACCCCGGCGAGGGTGGCCGCGGCGTGCCAACCGGTGACGAACGCGTCGGCGAGCAGCACGAAGTCGTCCTCGTACGCGTCACCCGGCTCCCCCGGCACCGGCACGCAGTTCGCGTCGGCCCACGGCACGCGCAGCAGGTCGGCCTGGGCGCCCCGGTACGGGCCCATCCCGGCGTAGCCGTACGCGGCGCCCGGCCCCTCGGCCCGGGCCCGCAGGCAGGCCGCCGACAGCCCGCGGGCGCACATCACGCAGGTGCCGCAGAACAGGTGGGTGGGGATCACCACGCGGGTGCCCGGACGCACGGTCTGCACCGCCGAGCCGACCTCCTGCACCACGCCCAGCGGTTCGTGGCCGAGCACCAGCCCGGGGTCGGCGCCCGTGCGCCCGTCGTACATGTGCAGGTCGGTGCCGCACAGCGCGGTGGAGGTGATCCGCACGAGCGCGTCGGTCTCCGCCTCCAGCGTCGCGTCGGGCACCTCCCGCACCTCGACGGTCCGGACGTCCGCGTAGACGACGGCTCTCATCCCGACTCCCCTTCCGCTGCTGGAGTGTCGGTCTTCCCCCGGCCGGGTCGTTCATGCCGCCGCGACGTCGGGCGGCCGGTGGGCCGGTCAGCCCATCGACCGGACCCGGTCGGCCTCGATGGTGAGGATGATCCGGACCTGGTCGCGACCGCCGAACCACGGGTACGGCCCGCCGAGGTAGCGCTGCGCCAGCCGCTCGATGTGCTCGGCCGCGCCCTCGGTGCTCACGTCGACCACCCGACCCCGGACCTCGTGGTAGCGGCCCGGCTTGTCCGGGTCGGAGATCGCCACGGCGACCCGGGGGTCCCGACGGACGTTGCGCGTCTTCTGGTGCGTCTCCACCGTGTTGATCAAAAGGTGGGTGCCGTCGGTGTCCACCCACGTCTGGGTGAGCTGCGGCGAGCCGTCCGGCATCAGTGTCGTCAGGTAGCAGGTGCTCGGAGCGCGCAGCAGCGCGAGCAGGTCGTCGGGCAGGTTCACGGGTGTCCCTTTGTCCGGTGGCGCCCAACCCGGCGTTGGTCGCTTCGCAACAGTCGCACGTCGTGATCGACGGCCGGGGCGGGACCCCGCACCGACGTAGCATCGGCGAGGCACGATGTCAGGCGCACACGTCACCGACCGGATCGGGCATCCTCGACATGACGACCGAGCAGACCGCCGCACCACCGCGTACCGGCGTCGCCATCGTGGCCGACGGCCTGGGCCAGAGTGTCCGAGATGGACGCCGGATCCTGGACGACATCTCCCTGGCCGTCGCGCCGGGCGAGCTGGTCGCGATCATCGGGGCCAGCGGCGCCGGCAAGACCACCCTGCTGGAGACGCTGGCCGGGGTCCGCCGACCGGCTGCGGGCACCGTGGCGTACGACGGCAGCAGCGCCGCGCCGGGCGCGGTCGGCTTCGTTCCGCAGGACGACATCATCCATCGCGAGCTACCGCTGGCCCGCACCCTGCACTACGCGGCCCGGCTACGCCTGCCCTCCGGGACCGGCCCGGCCGAGGCGGCTCGCCGGGTCGCGGCGGTGCTCGCCGACCTGCGGCTCACCGAGCGGGCCGACGTGCCGGTGGGCCGCCTCAGCGGCGGTGAGCGCAAGCGCGCCAGCATCGCCGTCGAGCTGCTGACCCGACCCGGCGTGTTCCTTCTCGACGAACCCACCTCCGGGCTGGATCCGGCGATCGCCGTGGAACTGCTCCGGGTACTGCGTACCCTCGCCGACGCCGGGACCACTGTCGTGCTCACCACCCACCAGATCACCGACGTGGACCGGTGCGACCGCGTCGTCGTGCTGACCCGCCAGGGCCGCCTGGCCTACGCCGGCACGCCCGCCGCCGCCCGGGAGTTCTTCGGCCTGCGGTCCCTGGCCGAGGTGCACCTGCGGCTCGACGAGGAGTCCGATCCGGCCGGGTGGCCGGATCGCTTCGCCGCGTACCGCGACACCGGCCGGGCCGCGGACACGGACCCGGCCGGCCCGCCCATCGTCGGGGCCGAGCCGAGGGCGATGGACGGCGCGGGCGGTACGGACCACCCGGGCGGGACGGCCCGGCGGGTCGGTCGGCTCCGCCAGTTCGCGCTCCTCGCCGCCCGCAACGCGGAGATCGTCGTCCGCAACCGGTTGACGCTGGCGATCCTGCTCGGCTCACCCCTCATGGTGCTCGGCATGTTCGCGCTGCTGTTCCGCCCCGGCGCCTTCGACCCGACGAACCCCCGCCCGACCGTCACCGTGATGATCCTGTTCTGGATCGCGTTCGGCGGTTTCTTCTTCGGGTTGACCTACGGGCTGCTCCAGATCTGCACGGAGCTGCCGATCCTGCGTCGGGAGCGGCTCGCCGGCGTCCGGCTGCTCCCGTACCTGCTGGCGAAGGTGGCGGTGCTGCTGCCGCTGCTCGCCCTGGTGGATCTGGCCCTGCTCGGGGTGCTGCGCGCCATGGACCGGCTGCCTCCGGTCGACGGCGGCGCCTTCGCCGCCCTGTACGCGACCCTGCTGCTCTCCTCGGCGGCCGCGCTCGCGCTCGGTCTGCTCTGCTCGGCGGCCGTCTCCGACCCGGCCCAGGCGACGCTCCTGCTGCCGATGCTGTGCTTCCCGCAGGTGCTGTTCGTCGGTGCGATCCTGCCGGTGCCGGCCATGGCGGCCGGGGGCCGGTGGCTCAGCTACGCGATGTCGAACCGGTGGGCGTTCGAGGGGCTGGGGCACACCGCCGGGGTCGAGCGGCTGTGGCGCGACGGTGGCTCACCGCTCGGCCCGCCGCTGCTGCAGACGTACGGCGACAGTTTCTCTCGACCGATCTGGGTCGACTGGCTGGTGCTCGGCGGGTTCGTGCTGCTCTTCCTCGCCGCCGCGTGGGCGGTCCTGGTGCGCCGGGAGGCCCGCCGTGCGTCCTGAACACGCCCCCTACCCCGAACCGGCGGCGCTGCCCGGGTACGCCGAGACCGCCCGGATCGACGAGCTGCGCGCCACCGAGTACCAGCACCTCGACCGGCACGGGCAGGTCTACCTCGACTACGCCGGCGCCGGGGTGACCGCGCAGGCTCAGGTGCGGGCGCACCACGACCGGCTGCTGGCGAGCCTCTACGGCAACCCGCACTCGGAGAGCCCCACCAGCGCGGCGGCCGGGTCCCTGGTGGAGTCGACCCGGCAGGCGGTGCTCGACTTCTTCCACGCCGACCCGGCCGAGTACGCGGTGGTGTTCACGCCGAACGCCAGCGGCGCCTGTCGACTGGTCGGCGAGGCGTACGACTTCGGTCCTACCGCGCCGTTCGCGCTGACCTGGGACAACCACAACTCGGTAAACGGCATCCGGGAGTACGCCCGGGCGGCCGACGCGCCGGTGCGGTACGTGCCGCTGAGCGGGCCGGAGCTGCGGATCGCAGAGGCTGACCTGGTGACGGTGCTCGACGCCGGACGGCGGGGCCGGTCCGGCCGCCGTGGACTGTTCGCGTACCCGGCGCAGAGCAACTTCTCCGGTGTGCAGCACCCGTTGAGCTGGGTGGAGCTGGCCCACCGGCACGGCTACGACGTTCTGCTGGACGCCGCCGCGTTCGCCGCGACGAATCGGCTGGATCTGCGTGCCGTCCGACCCGACTTCGTCTGCCTGAGCTGGTACAAGCTCTTCGGCTACCCGACCGGCGTCGGCGCGTTGCTGGCCCGCCGCGACGCGTTGGCCCGGCTGCGCCGGCCGTGGTTCGCCGGCGGCACCATCCGTGCGGTGAGCGTGCAGGGCGACTGGCACCGCTCGATGGACGACGAGTCGGCGTTCGAGGACGGCACGCTCAACTTCCTGAGCATCCCGGATGTCGAGTTCGGGCTGCGGTGGCTCGACTCGATAGGCGTGGACCTCGTGCACACCCGGGTCGGCCTGCTCACCGAGTGGCTGCTGGGTCGCCTGTCCGCGCTACGGCACCGCACCGGCGAACCGTTGGTGCGGGTGTACGGGCCGACGACGGGCGTGGGCCGGGGCGGCACCGTGACGTTCAACGTCCTACGCCCGGACGGATCTCCGGTGGACGAGCGGCTGGTAGCGCGGGAGTCCGCCGCGGCCGGCTTCTCGCTGCGGACCGGCTGCTTCTGCAACCCGGGGGCGGGCGAGGGCGCGTTCGAGATCAGCGGGCCCGCGTTGCGGCGCGGGCTGCTCGCGCGGGTCGACACGATCGACGAGTACCTTGGCGCGCTGCGGTTGCCGACCGGCGGCGCGGTCCGGGTCTCGTTCGGCCTGGCCTCCAACGCCTCCGACGCGCAACGCCTCCTCGCCTTCGTCGAGGCGTCCTACCTCGACCGGGACGTCAGCGCGGAGCCACCGCTGCCTCCCCGCCTGCGCTGCTGACGCGCCCCGGGGTCAGACGGCCTGCGGCACCGACGCCGGGCGGTGCTTGATCTCCTCCATGAACGCGAAGCGGGCGGTCAGCTCGGCAAGCGTCAGCCCGGCCCGCCAGGCCGAGGCCACCTGGGCGACCTGGAGGAGGTCCATGCAGTCACCGCGCGCGAGCACCTCACCCGCGGACCGGACGTCGATCATGAAGTATCGGGCCTGCGAACCCAGCCCGATGCAGACCACGCCCTGATCGGAGTGCAGCTCCGCGCAGGTGAATTGGGCCCGCCCCTGCTCGGGGGCGGTCACCCGCCCGATGTCGAGCTGGTGGCGGGCAGCGGTCTCGATGAGCGCGGGGGCGAGGCCACCCCGCTCGACCAGGTCCGGGTAGAGGCGCACACCCAGCGCCGTCGACGCGTCGCTCATGACTGACTCCCACTTCCTTGTGACAGAGACCAGCAGCACGCAGGTTACGGGGAGGTTTCCTGCGGACCTCGTCATCCTGTCCCGCGTGGACGCTCCACGGCAATAGGAAGGTTCGATTCGACAGCTATCGAGGGGTGCGATCCGCCGGGTAACGGACCCGCCGTCACATTGGAAACACTCTTGACAGTAACCCGTTAAATCGACATGCTTCGTCATAGAGAGCGCTCTCTGTCTCTCCGGCGCCGCCCCCTCCGCCACCTGAACCGAGGAGCCTCCCGTGTTCACAGCCCGTCCCGCACCCCGCCTGCGGCCCCTCGCCCTCGCGGCGGTCGCCCTCGTCACCACCCTCGCCTCCCTCACCCTCCCGGGGCAGTCCGACCGGGCCGAGGCCGCCATCGGCCCGATCACCTGGCAGGACGAGTTCAACGCCCCCGCCGGCACACCTGTCGACCAGAGCAGATGGCGCTTCGACATCGGCGGTGGCGGCTGGGGCAACAACGAGCGGCAGTACTACACCAACAGCACCAGCAACGCGGTGCACGACGGCCAGGGCAACCTCGTCATCACCGCCCGCCGGGAGAACCCGGCCAACTACCAGTGCCACTACGGTCGCTGCGAGTACACCTCGGCCCGACTGCTGAGCGCGGCGACCTTCACCCAGACGTACGGCCGCTTCGAGGCCCGCATCAAGATTCCGCGCGGCCAGGGCATCTGGCCGGCGTTCTGGATGCTCGGCACCGGCGGCGGATGGCCCGACGCCGGCGAGATCGACGTCATGGAGAACATCGGCCGGGAGCCGAACACCGTCTACGGCACGGTGCACGGGCCCGGCTACTCCGGCAGCGGCGGCATCACCGGCAGCCGGACGATCGGCAGCCCGCTCGCCGACGGCTTCCACGACTACCGGGTGGACTGGGAGCCGAACGCGATCACCTGGTACCTGGACGGGGTGCAGTACCACCGGGTCGATCCCGCCCGGCTCGGCGGGAACCGGTGGGTGTTCGACCACCCGTTCTTCATGATCCTCAACGTGGCGGTCGGCGGTAACTGGCCCGGCTACCCGGACGGCTCCACGCAGTTCCCGCAGCAGATGCTTGTCGACTACGTCCGGGTGTCGAGCTACACCTCCGGCGGCGGCGACCCGGCGCCCGGCACCACCCGGATCAGGGGGGCGCAGAGCGGGCGCTGCATCGACATCCCGAGCGCCAACCCGGTCGACGGCGCCAAGCTGCAGATCTGGGACTGCAACACGACCGCGGCGCAGGCGTGGACGTTCGCCTCCGACGGCACCGTCCGCGCGATGGGCAAGTGCATGGACCCGGCCTGGGCCGGCACCGCCAACGGCACCGAGGTCAACCTGGTCAGCTGCAACGGCAATCCGGCCCAGCGCTTCACGCTCAACGGCGCGGGCGACCTGGTCAATCTCAGCGCCAACAAGTGCGTGGACGTGCGGGAGGCCAACCCCAACAACGGCGGCAAGCTGCACCTGTGGGACTGCCTCGGCGCGGCCAACCAGAAGTGGTCCCGTTTCTGACGAGGCCGGCACGAGCGGTGGGTCGTCCGGGAACCGCTCCGGACGGCCCACCGCCGCGCGCGACAGCACCGTCCACCGGCCCGGCCTAGTTCGGTCGATGGACCGGGCAGGCGCATCCCGACCGCTATGTTCGTTTTAATCCGAATATAGCCGTTACGGGAGTGAGCCCATGTCGCACCACCTTGACACCCCCCTCGCCGCCCAGGGCGGCCAGCTCTACATCGACGACCTGTACGTCTTCAACGGCGACCGCGCCACGGTGTTCGTCATGGACGTCAACAGCTCGGTGACCAAGGCCGACATCAAGCGCGGCTTCCACGCCGAGGCCCGCTACGAGTTCAAGATTCACTTCAACGGCTCGGACCTGGAGGAGCTGACCTACCGATTCGCCTTCGGCGAGCCGGACGGCAACGCCACGCAGACCCTGGAGCTGTACGAACTCACCGGCGCGGACGCCCGCGACGACGCCGCCATGGGAACCCCCATCGCCCAGGGCAGGACCGGCGAGGTGACGACCGGGCAGCGCGTCCGGATCTGGGCGGGCCGGATCACCGACCCGTTCTACATCGACCTCGACGAGCTCGCCACGATCAACGGCGCGGTCAAGAACGGCGCACGGGTGGATCGCTCGGCGTGGCGGGCGGACCAGGCCAAGAACAGCTTCGCCGGCACCACCGTCGAGTCGATAGTCCTGGAGGTCTCGCACGACGAGCCGCTGCTGCGCGAGGGCACCGAGATCGGCGTCTGGTGCCGGACCCTGCTGGCCACCGACGCGGGCGGGTGGCGGCAGATCAACCGTGCGGGCCACCCCATGATGTGGCCCGTCTTCTGGCCCCACGACACCGACTTCTCCGACCCGGCGAACTTCCGGCACCCCAGCCAGGACCTGTCCGAGGACGGGGAGGAGATCGCCAAGGCCGTCGCCGGGGTCGTCGCGGCGAACGGCACCGCGCCGGACCCGCAGGCGTACGGCTGGAGCGTCGCCCGGGTGCTCTACCCCGATGTGCTGTCGTACACGGTCGGCACGGCAGCGAACTACGGCTTCGCGGTCCACAACGGCCGCACCATGGCCGACAATGCGCCCGAGGTGATGTTCTCCCTGGTCCTCAACACCGGCACCACCTCGGGCCTCACGCCCGAGGTCACGAAGGCCGCCCGCGCCGACACGTTCCCGTACGTGGTGCCGGCCTGACCGCGACAAAAGGCCAGGTCACAGGCGTGGCCCGGGTGATGTTGAGGCTTTTGCCGGTTTTCGGGGTTTTTGCGTAGATACGCTCTGAACCGCATCCCATGGGCGATTCAGGACGAAGGAGACTTGATGCGCAGGAAACTTCTGGCGGGCGTGGCCGGCATTGCCGCCGCCCTCGCTCTCGCAGCGCCGGCCGCCGCCGACACGACCGGCGAAACGGTCGTCACCCTCACCGTCGACGCCGCCGGTGGCCTCTCGATCACGGTGCCCGCGACGGCGAACATCGGGCACGGCGTGGAAGGCTCGAGCGTCTCCGGTCAGCTCGGGCCGGTCACGGTGCTGGACCAGCGGGGGTCGCTCACCCCCAACTGGACCGCCACCGTCATCTCCACCGACTTCGTCACCGGTGGCGGCACCTCGGGAGAGACGATCCCGAACATCAACGTCCAGTACTGGTCGGGCCCCGCAACGGCCACGGCCGGCGGCGGCACCTTCACGCCCGGTCAGCCAACCTCGGCCCAGCAGGTGATCATCAACGTCCCGCGGACGGCGATGACCCACACCGGCGGCACGGGCAACAACTTCGCCACCTGGAACCCGACGCTGGTGGTGAACGTACCGGTCGGCACCGTCCAGGGTGTCTACACCGGGACGGTGACACATTCGGTGTTCTGAGCCGCTCGGCCGGCTGGCGCTGCTGGCCTCGGTCGCCCTCGTGGCGCTCGGGGTTCCGGCGGCGCCAGCCGCTGCCGTGCGGGAGCACCGACAGGATCCCGCCGACGACGCCGCGATCAGCATTCGCATGCTGGACATTCCCGCGAGTCGGGCGCAGGACCCCCGCGCACAGGTCTACATCGTGGACCACCTGAAGCCGGGGACGACCATCGAACGCCGGGTCGAGGTGCAGAACACCTCGGACGAGACGCAGAAGATCGAGTTCTACTCCGGCGGGGCGTCGATCGAGAACAACGCCTTCACCGTGCCCGACGGCCGCACGGGCAACGAGCTCAGTGGCTGGATCCGACTGGAAACCGCCAGGATGGAGCTGGACCCGGGCGAACGCCGGCCGGTCGGGGTCGAGATCGCCGTGCCGAGGAAGGCGTCCGAGGGCGAACGGTACGCCGCGATCTGGGCGCAGGTCACCAGCGCGAAGGAACGCACCGGCAATGTCACCCAGATCCACCGGGTGGGCATCCGGGTCTACCTCGACATCGGCCCGGGCGGTGAGCCGCCGACGGACTTCCGCATCGGCGCGCTCGCCGCGGAGCCCGGTATCGGGAAGTTTCCGGTGGTCACCGCGCAGGTCACCAACACCGGTCGCCGCGCCCTGGACATGACCGGGACCCTGACGCTGAGCAAGGCGGCGGTCCGGGCCGGGCCGTTCAAGGTGACCAACGGCGTGACGATCCTGCCCGGCGAGACCGGCCAGGTCCGGATCGACGTGAATCAGGACCTCCCCGCGGGGACCTGGGACGTGCGGGCACAGCTCGCCAGCGGCACTGTGGAACGCACCGCGACCGGGACGATCGTCCTGCCCGTCGCGGCGCCGATGGCCGTCTCGACGTCCGCGGGGCCCGGCCTGCTGCCGTACGCGGGCGGCGGGATCGCACTGCTGGTGCTGATCACCGTCGGTGGTTGGTATCTCGTGCGCCGGCAACGGACCCGCCTGGCCTGAGGTCCCCACCCTCCGGCGACTGCCCGGCCCTTCCCTCTGGAGGAAGCGGCCGGGCAGCGTCGTTGCGCCGGTCGCTGGCCCCTGGTGGCGGCGGCGCCCGGTGCTAGATGACCGAGTGCGTCACGACCGCCGTGTAGTCGCCGACCACCAGCCCGGGCGGGAGCGCAACCAGCAGTGTCGGGTTCCAGGTGGCGGAGTTCGGGTCGCCGCTTCGGCCGGACCACCCGGCGGCCGTACGCGGGGTGTCCAGCACCGCGCCGGGCTGCGGGAGGAAGGTTCCGTCGCCGGTGGTGGCGAGGGCCGCACCGGAGGCGTACGTGACGCTGCTGTTCGGGATGGTCTCGCCACCCGAGCCGGACCCCGTGGTGAAGTTCGTGGTCGAGACGACGCTGACCCACCGTCCGGAGAAGGGGCCGCGGTCGTCGGTCACGGTCACCGGGCCGAGCTGCCCCGAGACGCCTGTCGCGTCCGAGGTGACGGTGCCGAGCGGGGAGATCGCCGGGACGCTGATGGAGAGCCCGCCGAGCGGGTTGATGACCAGGTCGACAGGTCGGGTGGCGGACTGGTTGTCCGAGTCGGTCACCCGCACCGTGAACGGGAACGTCCCGGACGCGGTGGGCGTGCCGGAGAGCAGACCGCTGAACGGGTCGAGGGTCAGCCCGGCGGGCAGGCTCCCGGCGCTCACCGACCAGACGAAGGGGCTCGTTCCGCCGGCCACGGTGAGCTGGTACTGGTACGGCACGTACGCCTTTCCGGGTGGCGGCGGCGCGAAGGTCAGCGTCGGCGGCGGGTTGACCGTCACCGCCGCGGACGCTGCCGACTGCCCGCCGGTGCCCGCCGCGTTGATCGCGGCCACCCGGAAGGTGTACGTCGCGCCGCCGGTCAGTCCGGTGACGGTCTGGGTCGTGGCGGTCCCGGTGAAGGTCTGCGGCGTCTGCGCCACACCGTTGAGGTACGGCGTGACCGTGTAACCGGTGATCGGCGAACCGCCGTTGGCCGGGGTCGTCCAGCTCAGCGTGGCTGCGGTGGTCCCCGCGGTGACCGAGGTGATCGTCGGTGCGCCCGGCAGGGTGTACGGGACGACCGCCGCCGAGGCCGGACTGGCCGCGCCGGTGCCGTACGCGTTCACCGCCGTCACGCGGAAGGCGTACGAGGAGCCGGCGGTCAGCCCGGTCAGGGTGCGGCTGGTGGTGGAGGCGTCGAAGGTGAGGGTCGGCTGGGTGACGCCGTCCCGGATCGGGGTGATCAGGTAGGTCGTGATCGGGCTTCCGTTGCTCGCCGGCGCGGTCCAGCTGACGGTGGCGCTGGTGATGCCCGCGACCGCAGTGGGCGTGGCGGGCGTGCCGGGTGCGGACGCGTAGACGTAGCTGGCCGATCCCGCCGAGCCGCGGGTGACGACGCTGACGGTGACCGTGGCGGCGCTGGAGCGGGCGGGCATGGAGGAGATGCCGAGTGTGCCGTCGGAGTTCACTGTGAAGCAGCCGGCGGCCGGGCCGGACGTGCACGGCAGCAGCAGCACCGCCGTACCGGCCTGCTGTTCGGCGGCCGTGCCGATGGTGATCGCGGTCGCTGCGGTGAGGCCGCTGCCGCCGACGGTGACCGCGATGCCCCCGGCGATCGAGCTCTGCGCCGGGGTGACGGTCACGCCGCTCGGTGCCGTGGCCGGCGCCACGGGCGTGGTGGCGGAGGAGTAGCCCGGGTTGGCGTCGATCGAGGACGAGGTCGCCACCGTGGCGGTCTGGATCAGCGCCGGCGTCACCCCGGTTCCGGTCACGGTCGCGACAACTGTGATCGGCGGCAGCGAGGTCCCGCCGGGGAACGGGCCGTTGCTGTTGGTGCAGCTGATCGTCTGCCCGGATGGTGCGCCGCAGACCCAGCCGGAGCCGAACGCCCCGCGCGGCACGACACCTGTGGGCACGGTCTGGGTGACCGAGATCGGCGCCGTCTCGGTGGCCCCGGCGTCGACCCCAGCGGTGATCGAGTAGGTGACGGGATCGCCGGGCTGCGGGCTCGGGCCGACCGCGCTGGTCTGCGACACGTTCAGGTCCGGCACCGGGTTGAAGGTGACCGCGCGGGCGTTGTCGAGCTCGTGGAAGTCGGTGACCGAGCCGGTCGAACCCACCCAGCCGAAGGCGAGTTGCCGGGGGAAGCCGCTGGCGTTGAGCCAGGTCGGCGACGGGTACAGGCTCGGCGACACGACCGGGAGGCTCCCGGCCAGCGTCCGCGCCGATCCTCCGACCGGCGTGAACCGCACCCGGTACTCACCGGCCGGCACGGTGATCCCGGTGTCGGTCGTGTACGGGGACGAGGTCGTGTTGGCGACCACCTCGACCGGCACCACCGAGGCGGCGCGGGTGGTGGCACGCAGCGTCAGCGGGGGCGACGAGGTGGTGGTGGCGGTGCTGTTGATGGCGCAGTAGCCGACACCGTTACGGCCCGGTCCGCGGATCACGACCTGGCCGGGCACCCGATTGTTGGTGGTGGAGATGTACGGCGGATTCGTGCAGCCGGAGCCCTGGTAGAGGCTGTTGCTGAAGTTGCCGAAGACGTCCAGCCCGACGCCCAGGTAGCCGTTGGACAGACCCACCGAGGCGCCGTTGAACGCCGCCGAGTAGCCGAGGGATCCGCCCGGCTGGCCGATGACCGCCGGGGACAGCGGGTTGGCCGGATCGACGGCGGCCAGCGCGAACGCCATGCCGTCCGCTCCCGGGCTGGAGCCGCCGTACTGGTAGGTGTTGAACGAGACGTGCAGGCCCTGCGAGGTGGGCACGCTCACCGCGCCGAACACCCCGCCCTGGCGGGTGGCCGTGGCCGGGGTGAGGCGCAGCTTGCCCGCGCCCTGCGGGTCGGTGGACGTGGTGCAGCTCAGCAGGGGGCCGTTTGTCGAGTTGCCGGCCGCGCTCAGGCAGGCGGTGTTGGTCGCGGTGGGGGTGGGGACGCCCGGCACCGTCACGGGGCCGATGCCGTTCGCGGTGTTGTTGTGGAACGGTTGGTCGAACAGGACCGACCCGACCGCCCACGCGGAAGGCGGTGCGAGCGCGAGGGTTCCCGCGGTGACGGCGACCACCAGAGCCGCAGCGCTCACGGGACGACGCCGCCGACCCCGAAACGTCATGTCCACTCCCAGCTTTCACTTAAGCCCCGAAGTGGACTATATCCCCCCAAATCACCCACCTGCGGTGGACGGCGATAAAGCTGGGGACGACGTCCGCAAAGCGGACCGACCTCCTCGGTCAAGCCGAAGAGGTCGGTCCGCAGGCGGTGCGGCGGTCAGCCCGCGATCTCCCGCGGGTCGCGGCTGCGTGGGTACGTGTTCTTCTCACCGATCGTGCCGTCCTGCTTCTTGATCACATGCTCGACGCCCCGGTCGGCTGCCATGTCGCGCCCCTGCGCCTGCGCGTCGGCCTTGGAGTCGTGCGTGCTGCTGGCCCGGTCGTTACCCTCCGGACGGTTCTTCCACTGCCCGTCTTCCTGGTACGTGTCGACGTCACCCTTGGCCATCGCCAACTCCTCCCCTGCGTCTGAACTGTCACCCGGATCAGTGCCCCGAGCCGTGCCGGGTAAACCGCGGTCCTCAGGAGACGGTCGGGCAGTTGTCGCTCACCCGCCGGAGTATCTGTTCGCGTTCGTCGGTGGTGATGCCCGACGGCGTGCCGCCGAAATGGGTCTCGACCTTGTCCCAGCCGCGTCGCTGCTCGTAGTGCAGGTGCGGAGCGCCGGAGTCCCCCGTACTGCCGAGCCGTCCGATCTGCTCACCCTGGGCGACCTTCTGCCCGACCTTGACCAGTGGCGGTTCGAGCATGTGCAGGTACTGCGTCTCCCACTTGCCGCCGTGATCGATCTTCACCCAGTAGCCACCACCGCGACCGCGCGGGCCTTGCGGATTCTCCGGCGTACGCCCACCCAGCGAACCGTTGATGCCCGCCACGGTGACCGTGCCGCCGTAGGACGCGAGCACCGGACGCCCCCACGCCTCGCCCTCGGTGGGGAACAGGTCGACGTCGAAGTCGTCGTGCCCGGGGTAGGTGCTGAGCTGCCACGTCTCGCCGCAGGCGACCGGCATCTGAAAGAGCGGGCGGGGACCGGCCGGGCGCAGCAGCGGCACGACCACCACGGCGACGCCGGCCACGGCAGCCACGACGACGAGCGCGAGAAGCACGGGGATCACCCGTCGGCGGGTGCGGCGGTGGCTGCGGGCTGGAGTGGGGCGGCCGGTCGTCACCGGCCCGAGCATGGCAGACGCCGGCAACGCTCCGGCCATGGGTGGCCCCGCTTCGCGTTGCAGTCGAATCGTAAAAGCGTTATCGTCTTTGCAATGCACTTGCATTGGAACCATTGCGGGAGGCGACCATGACCGACACCAGGACGCCGACCAGCGCGAGAGTGGGACCGCTGGTGCGCCGGGCGGCCGTGGCCGAGGCCGCGATGTGGCGCAGCCTCTACCTGTGGGCACGGCGCCGTCCACTGCCGTTGGGGCCCGGCGACGAGCCGTTCGGCTACCTCGGCGTGGTCAAGCCGATCCTCGGCATCTTCATCGCCCTGTCGGTGGTCGAGATCCCGATCTTCGACCTGATCGTCACCCACGTGGTGCCGTGGCGGCCGGCCCGCTGGATCGTGCTCGGCCTGGGCGTCTGGGGCGTGCTCTGGATGCTCGGCCTCTGGGCCGGCATGACCATCCATCCCCACGTCGTGGGTGACACCGGTCTGCGGGTGCGGGTCAACTCGGGCATCGACATCTGGATCCCCTGGACGGACGTCGAGGCGCTGCGCAAGCGCCACCGCTCACTGCCGTCCAGCAGGTCCGTCCAGATCGAGCAGGAGGGTGACCGCCGCGTCCTGCACCTCTCGGTCGGCAGCCAGACGAGCATCGACGTCCTGCTACGCCGGCCGACGACGTTCGACCTGCCCACGGGCCGGTCGGCGCCGATGGACGAGCTACGGCTGTACGCCGACGACCCCGACGGACTGCTGCGCAGCGCCCGGGGCACACCCGCGGGCGACACCGCCCGCCACTAGCGTCGTCGGGGTGTGCCAACGACCCACTGTGAAACGATCGAGGTCATGCCCAGGAAGGTCGATCACCAGCAGCGACGCACCCTCATCGCGGACGCGTTGATGCGGGTCGCCGCCGATCAGGGCCTGGAGGCGGTCAGCCTGCGCCACGTGGCCACCGAGGCGGGCGTCTCCGCCGGGATGGTGCAGCACTACTTCCGCACCAAGGACGAGATGATGACGTTCGCGTTGAGCGTGGTCCGCGAGCGCAGTCAGGTCCGGGTCACCGAGGCGGTGGCGGGCCTGGGCGAGAACCCGTCCCCCCGGCTGCTGCTGCGCACGATGATCGCCGCGCTCCTGCCGCTCGACGAGCACACCCGCGACGACGGTCGGGTGGCGCTCGCGTTCCTCGCGTACACGGCGGTGCGACCGTTGGCCGCGGCCAGCCTCCGCGCGGACACCGCGCAGCTCGCCGCGTTCATCGCCAGCGTCCTGCCCAGCAACGACGCGGCCGCGGCGGCCGGCCTGCTGGCGCTGATGGAGGGGCTGGGCGTGTACCTGCTCGGTGGCCAGTACACCGCCGAGCAGGCCCTGGACGCTCTGGACGCCCACCTGGACCTGCTCTTCGGCGCACCGACCACCTCCTGAGCGACGACGCCGCTACCTCAACAACGCGGCACGTTCGGGATGTACCCGTCGTAGCCGGTGAGCAGGTACGCGTCGGACACGTAGCGGTTGGTGCCGATCCGGTCCCAGACGGAGGTGGTGCCGTACGGGCCGGTGACCGTGCTGCCGACGGCCTGGCAGTAGACGGACACGGTGGCGCCGTCGGCGACCGAGCCGACGACCGGATAGCTGGCGCCCGGGCCGGAGCGCACGTTCAGGGTGCTCGCGCTGGTGGTCACCGTGCCCGAGCCGATGCCGGTGATCCCGTTCACCAACTGCAGGTAGTAGCTGTCCCGACTCTCGGCCAGGGGCCTGGCCGCCCTGCGCGGGGCCACTGTCGGCACTGTGCTCCAGGGCGCCGAACGCAACCTGCTGCCCTACCTGTCGCTGTCCCGCAACATCTGGTTGGCGCAGCGACCCGTGGCACGCCTCAGCAGACGCCGACTCGACCCGCCGGAGGCGATCCTGGAGCTGGTCGGTCTCGCCGGCGCCGGCGCGCGGCGGGTGAGCGACCTGACCCCGGGGCAGCGCCAGCGGGCCGCTCTGGCGCAGGGGCTCGCCGCCGGGCCCGGCCTGCTCCTGGTCGACGAGCCGACGAGTCAGCTCGACGTGGCCGGTCGCGACGACGTGCTCGCGGCGCTGGCCACGGTCAACGCCGAGCGGGGCACCACAGTGGTGGTGGTGACCCATGACGGCGAGGTGGGTGCCCGGCTGGGCCGAGCGGTCACCATCCGCGACGGCCGGGTCGGCGCCGAGGGGCGTGACGGCCGTGACTTCGCAGTGGTGGCAGGTGACGGCACGATCCAGTTGCCGCCCGAGACCTGGGCGGCCTTCCCGGCCGGGACGTTGTTCGAGGTCGACCAGACCGATCAGTCGATCACTCTGCGCGCGGTGGCCGCCCCGTCGTCCCCCGGCGGAGACGACGGGGCGGCCAGCGCCGGCGGCAAGCCCGACCAGGCCCTCTGAACGGACCGGGTCCGGCTCAGTTCACCCGGGCGGCGGCCCGCGCCTTGCGCTGGCGCAGTTCGTCGGCGGTCATCAGCCAGGTCGAGTTCGTCGCCCCGAGACCGAGGAGCACCTGGTCGAAGCCGTTGCCGTCGTTGTCGTCGGTGTAACAGAGACTCACCTCGCCCCACGGGGATGCCGCGACGGCCAGGTGTTCCTGCCGGCCCGTCGTGGTCTGGCTCAGCGCCTGCGCCGGCAGCCGACTCGCGGATGTGCCGTCGGGGTTGAGGCCGCGCGCCCAGACGTCCGGGTTGGCGCCAGACACCGTCCAGCCCACCACGACGTTGTCCTCGTCGTCGATGCCGACGCCCGGCGCGACGGCCCCGGTCCCGGTGGACACCTGGACCTCGCCGTGGCGGGCGGCGCCGGCAGCGGTGAACGAGCGCGCCCACACGCCCCGGGTGCCGGTGTGGTCCGACTCCCAGCCGACGGTGAAGTCACCGGCGAACGTCGCCGCTACCGACGCCCGCTGCTGCTGCCCGCCGCTCTGCGCGTTGGCCGTGCGCCGGGACAGCACCACAGCGCCGTTCGACCGGGCCAGCCGGGTCAACCCGATGTTGTACGAGCCGTTGGCGTCGGCGTCCTCGTCCCAGACCACAAGCGCCTCGCCGGAGGCGGACACCGCCACGTCGGGGCGGTGGTGTGTGCCGGTCGTCTGCGAGGCCGTCACCTCGTACGCCCTGGTGGTGGCGGCGGTGAAACCGGCGGCCTTGACGGTGGCTCCAGCGGTGCCCTGCACGTCCTCCCAGACGACCGTGAAGCCGACGCCTCCGGTGGTGGGGGCGCCATCGGGGTCGAGGGCCACCTTCGGCCAGATCTGCTGCCCGGCGTCGCTGGCGTTGGCCTGCCCCGACCCGAGGATCGCGCCGGCCGGTGACACCACCCGGTACTGGATGTTGTAGACGCCGTTGCCGTCGCCGTCGGCGGCCCAGACGACAACGGCGTTGCCCCGGTCGTCGATGCCGACGTCCGGGCTGATGTGCCGCCAGGCGGCCCCGCTGGTGCCGCCGGCGGAGAGCTTCAGCTCGTAGCCGGGCGTGCCGTCGCGGAACAGGCGCACGTAGATCTCGCTGTGGGTGTCGTCCTCGGGGGCGGTGCTGTCCCGGTCGTCCTCCCAGGCGACAGCGACCTGACCGTTGCGGTTCATGGCGATGGCGGGCAGGTCCTGGTCGCCGCTCGCCACGCTGTTGGCGGTGGTCCAGGTGATCGCCTCGGCGGTCATGGCGGTCGGGGCGGGCACCACGACGGTCGGGGCCAGCAGGGACGCAGCGAGCAGGGTCGTGAGTGCGGTCATGGGGTGCTCCTTCTACCCGGCCTGCAGGCCGGGCTGGCCGTCGAGGATGACGAACGAGCGCACCGTCGACGCCGGCGCGTCGTGCTCGGTCACCGTGTTGACCGCCCGGAAGTCCGCGCGGACCTGACTGCGTCCGATCGTGGTACGGACGTAGCCGCGCCGGTCGGAGTAGAACTTGAGGTGAGGGTTGGTCGCCGCGTTCGGGATGGTCGTGCTGCCGGTGCCGTTGCCGGTCGAGGTGATCGACGTGCAGACCAGTTCGGTGCCGATCGTGGCCGACGACGGGTTGGCGTAGTCGGCCTTCAGCTCGTTGGCCCAGGACCTGTGCACGTCTCCGGTGAGCACGAGCGGGTTGCGCACCCCACGCTGCTGCCAACCGGTCTGGATGCGGCTGCGGGAGGCCCGGTAACCGTCCCAGGCGTCCATGCTCGCGGCCCCGCTCGCCTCGAACTGGCGGGCGAAGAACACCTGCTGGCCGAGGATGTCCCAGGTGCCGTAGTGCTGGGCCAGCCCGTCGAGCAGCCACGCTTCCTGGGTCGCGCCGGTCAGCGACCGGGAGGTCAGGTCGGCGTCAGTGCAGACCTTCCAGCCGTCACCGCAGGCCTGGTCGTCGCGGAACTGCCGGGTGTCGAGCATGTGGAAGGTGGCGAGCTGCCCCCAGCGGACGCGGCGGTAGAGCGGGATGCTGTTGCCGCTCGGCGCGGAGGCCGGCCGCAGCGGCATGTTCTCGTAGTAGGCCCGGTACGCGGCGGTGCGCCGGGCGGTCCACTGGGCCTCGGTCAGCGTCGGGCTGCTGTCGGCGCGGACCATGTTCGCGTAGTTGTTCTCGACCTCGTGGTCGTCCGGCACGACGAGCCAGGGCGCGGCAGCGTGCGCCGCCTGCAGGTCCGGGTCGGACTTGTAGAGGGCGTACCGGCGGCGGTAGTCGGCCAGCGACACGATCTCCGCGCCGACGTGCTGGCGTACCGCTGCGGTGTTGACGCCGCCCTCGTAGATGTAGTCGCCGAGGTGCAGGATCAGACCCGGGTTCTCCTCGGCCATCCGCCGGTAGGCGGTGTAGTAGCCGGCCTCGTAGTGGGCGCAGGACGCGAACGCCAGGACCAGGTCGCGGCCGAAGGTGCCCGGGGCCGGTGCCGTCCGCGTACGTCCTACCGGGGAGATCTGCCCCTGGGCCCGGAACCGGTAGTAGTAGTCGGAGTCGGCGGCGAGGCCGCCCGCGACGACGTGCACCGAGTGGGCGTCGGCGTAGCGGGCGACCACCGAGCCGGACGCGACAAGTGACGAGAAGCGGTCCGTCGTGGACACCTGCCACTCGACAGTCACGTCGGCGTTGGCCATGCCGCCCTGCCCGTCGGCGTTGAGCGGCGAGGATGCCAGCCGGGTCCACAGGACCACGCTGTCGGGGGCCGGATCACCTGACGCCACACCGAGTTTGAAGGGGTACGGCACCGCGGCGCGGGCACCCTGCCCGGGTGTCACCGCGACGCCGGCGACTGCGAGTCCACTGAGGACGAATATGCGACGGCTCAGCCCTGTCATGGTCAATACCCTCGGGGCCGTCGATGAATGGCGAAGGCTGCGGCGTGGAAGCCGACGTGACGGGACGTTTACCGCGGCATGGCGGTCAGGTGTCCTGGCCGCCCGAGGTTCGCGGCCGGACCGTCAGGTCAGCGGCGACGGCGACTCGGCGCCGGGGATGAGCAGCCTCGGCGTACCGGAACCGTCGGCCGGGACGCTGAACACGTCGGGACGACCGTCGCTCTGGCGCAGTGTGTAGGCCACCGTGGCGTCGTCGAGCCAGGCCGCCTGATCGTCGACGCTTGTGGTCTCCGCCGTCGCGGTGACCCGTCCGGACGCCAGGTCGAGGACGGACAGCCGCCAGCCCTTCGTCGGGTCGGCGTCGATCGCCTCCTTGAAGGCGATCCGGGTGCCGTCGGGCGACAGCGACGGACACTCCACGTTCGTCCGCATCGTCTCGACGGTCCGGGCGGCCACGTCGCCGCGCACGAGATACCGCTTACCGCCGGTGGCCATTGTCGCGTAGAAGTGGTTGTCGTCGGCGGTGAAGGTGACACCCCAGTAGTTGACGTCGGGGCTGCGGTAGCCGCGGCCGTCCCGCGTGATCGCGAACTCCTCCAGCGACGTCACGGTGGCGCCGGTGACGGTGTCGAGGATGCCGGTGCGGGTGGAGAAGCCACTCGCCGTGTAGGAGTCGCCCCCGACGAACGTCGTCCAGGAGACCATCCGGCCGGAGGCCGAGACCCGGGCCCGGTTGGGCAGGCCGGGCACGCTGAGCGTCCGCTTCTGGCGCAGCGCCGCGTCGAGCACCACGACCTGGTACGACCACGCGGTCTCCGGCCGCAGGCAGACGCCGGTGCCGGCCGCCGCGTACACCCGCAGGCATTCCAGACCCGAGACGGTACGCGGCCCGGCGGGATCGGCGGTCGCGACGCTGGAGACGTACCGGTCGGTGATGGCCAGCAGGTGCGGGCCCGGCGCCAGGGTGACCGCCTGGTCCCCGGCGGCGGCCGGCGGTGGGGTCCGGGCCGGCTCGGCGGCGATGGCGGCGTAGCCGGCCGCCACGCTGGCCAACAGGACCGCGCTGGCGGCCACCGCCCCGAGCTTGGCCCGGGTCGACATCGCGCTCATGGGGACACCTTCCGTGGTGCGGGGCGGAACGGGGAGGCCAGCAGAAGGACGGTGCCGACCAGGACGCCGACGACTGCCACCGCCGCCACCCGAACCGCCGTCTGCGGCCCCCACGCCTGCCAGGCCAGCCCGAACAGGACCGACGAGACGAGGTACGCCAGCGCCTGCCCGGTCTGGACCAGGGCGATCCCGGTGGTCCGCAGCCGTGGTGGAAGCACCGGCCCGGCGAGCGCGATGAGCACGCCGTCGGTGGCCGCGTAGAACGCGCCGTACAGCGCGAGTGTCAGCGCGAGCGCCGGCCAGCCGTGCGCCGGCCCGGACAGCAGCAGGTAGGTCGCGCCGAGGGCCACGTAGCCGCCCACCACCACCGGCAACCGCCCGATCCGGTCGGCGAGCACACCGAGCGGCGCGGCGAGCACCAGGTAGGCCAGGCTGGTGCCCACGGCCAGCAGCGGGAACCACCGCAGACCAAGGTCCTCCCGGCGCTGGAGCACCAGGTAGACGAAACCGTCGCCGATGGTGGCCAGGCCGAGCATGGTCGCGGCCAGCAGCAGCCGACGGGTGGGCCGGCTGCGCAGCAGGCCGAACGCCTCGCGGACCGAGACCCGGGGTTCGTCCGGCCCGTCGGCCGCCGTGCCGGTCGGTCGCTCCCGGACGAACAGCACGAGTACGACGACGGCCAGGGCGGCGACGCAGAAGCTGGTGACGAAGACCGCGTCGTACGACTGCCCGACGACCAGCAGGACGGCGAACGCGGCGAGCGGCCCGAGGAACGCCCCGACGCTGTCCATCGCCCGGTGCACCCCGAACGCACGGCCCAGGGCCTCGGGCGGGGTGGAGAGCGTGATGAGCGCGTCGCGGGGCGCGCTGCGCACACCCTTGCCGAGCCGGTCGACGGTGATGACGGCGCCGATCGCTGGCACCGACCGGCCGGCGAGCAGCAGGCCGAGCTTGGCGACGGCGGAGAGCGCGTAGCCGACGCCGGCGACCAGTTTGCGCCGGCGGAACCGGTCGGCGACGAAGCCGCCGACGACCCGCAGCAGCGCGGTGGCGCCCGTGTGGACCCCGTCGAGCACGCCGAAGGCCACCGGGCTGAGTTGCAGGCCCAGCACCAGGTAGAGCGGGAGGACGGCGGCCACCATCTCGGCCGAGATGTCGGTGATCAGGCTGACCGTGCCGAGCGCGACCACGTTGCCGCTGACCAGCGCGAGCCGGCGGCGTCGTGGCCCGGCGTCGGGCGGGTCGCTGACCGGCCGGGAGACGGACGACAGGTACACGCGCATCTCCTCTGATCGTGGGCGACGGTCAGCCATCGTGACGATCCGATCGGGGGCGTCACAAGGGACCGCGAGGGGCGGACAGGCATGCGGCGGGTGAACATCGGACAAACATCGAGATGTTTCGCTGCCTGAGCGTACCGTTCACCTGGCGGCAGTCCGCCGGTTCATCGACCTTCCTACATTCCTTGCGCTTTCCACCCGCAACGAAGGGGTCCTGGATGGACATTCGAATCGCCCGCCCACCGGTCACGATCGGGACGGTCGCGGTGCTCGTCGCCGCCACCGCCGCCGTCGTCCTGACCGGCTCGGGCACGGCCTCCGCGGCGAGCGTGACGTTCACGCCGGTCGCCGACACCTACGTCCAGAGCGACACGGCGTCCACCAACTACGGCACGTCCACGCAGGTCGTGGTCGACAACTCACCCGCTCGGCGGATGTTCCTGCGCTTCACGGTGAGCGGTGTCAGCGGCACGGTGACCAGCGCCAAGCTGCGGCTGCGCACGATCAGCGGCAACAGCGGTAGCGACGCCGGCGGCACGTTCCGGACGATGTCCAACACCACCTGGTCGGAGACCGGCACGACCTGGAGCAACCAGCCGACGATCGACGGCGCCACCCTCTCCTCGCTCGGCGCGGTCGCCGGCAACACCTGGTACGAGGTCGACGTCACCTCCGCGGTCACCGGCAACGGCACCTTCAGCTTCGGCGCGACCTCGACCAGCGGCGACGGCGCCTACTACGACACGCGCGAGAGTGGAGGCGACGCCCCGCAGCTGGTGGTCACGACCGGCACCACGACACCTCCGTCGGGCGATCCGGTCCTCGTCGGGGCCGGTGACATCGCCACCTCCGGCTCCGGTGACACCGCCACGGCGGCGCTGCTCGACGGCATCTCCGGCACCGTCTTCACGACCGGCGACAACGTCTACGACAGCGGCACCGCGTCCCAGTTCGCCAGCTACTACGAGCCCACCTGGGGCCGGCACAAGGCGCGCACCCGCCCGTCACCGGGCAACCACGACTACAACACGTCCGGCGCGACCGGCTACTACAACTACTTCGGCACGTCCGCCGGCCCGAGCGGTCGCGGGTACTACTCCTTCGACCTCGGCAACTGGCACATCGTGTCGCTGAACTCGAACATCAGCATGTCGGCCGGGTCGACGCAAGAGCAGTGGCTGCGCGCCGACCTGGCGGCCAGCAGCAAGCCGTGCACGTTGGCGTACTGGCATCACCCGCTGTTCACGTCCAGCTCCAACCACGCGCCGTCGACCTCGACGCGCCCGCTGTACCAGGCGCTCTACGACTACAACGCCGACGTCGTGGTCTGGGGCCACAACCACGTGTACGAGCGGTTCGGCCCGATGAACCCGTCCGGTGGCTACGACGCCAGCCGAGGGATGCGCAGCTTCGTGGCCGGGATGGGCGGCGCCGACCACTACGGCTTCGGCACCATCCAGCCCAACAGCGAGGCCCGCAACAGCTCGGCGTTCGGGGTCCTGAAGTTCACCCTGCACTCCGGCAGCTACGACTGGCAGTTCGTGCCGGTCGCTGGGCAGAGTTACAACGACAGCGGCACGGGCACCTGCCACTGACCGTGTGATCCCGCCGCACCGGTACCCGGTGCGGCGGGACCACCCCGCGCATCGGCGCCCGCGACACGGCAGCACCACGGCAGGCGGCACGACGGCAGGCGGCATCGCGACCGCCCAGGGTTAAGTGTTGTTGCCTGTCGAGCTGCCCCAGATATGGGCCAACCAGCCCAACCCCCGCCCGGCGCGGAAGTCGTTATGCCGGTCGAATGCGTGGACCACGCGCAACCGCCAGCAGCGCAGGCCCCCGCCCCTCGCCAGCAGCACGGACCACTGCCCCCTCGCCCGCAGCACGCACTGGGCTCCTCGCCAACCGCACAGCCAGCCGCAGACGAAGGACAGCCCAGCACGACACCTCGCCAATGCAGATCTTGGACAGTTTCCGTTCTCTCATAACGGAAACTGTCCAAGATCTGCCGCGCGGACAGCCCGACGACCCCGTCCGCCTCCGGGGACGGCCCGTCCATCAACGGCGAAAGAGCGGCGTGAACGTAAGGCCGTCGTCACCCAGCACGCCCCTCGTCACCTGCACGGGCCGTTGCCCACCCACACGGCCGTTACCAGCGACACGGCCGCCGTCAGACAGGACGACATTGCCACCGACACAACCGCTGCCACCAACGGCCGCCACCAGGACGGCTGCTACCACCGACACAACCGCTGCCCCAACACGGCCGTCGCCACCAGGACGGCCTTGCTACCGACACGGCGGTCGTCACCAGGATGGGTGTTGCCACCGGCACGACCCTTGCCACCGGCACGACCCTTGCCCCCGACACGGCCGTCGTCACCGACGTGTCGCGAGCCCTGTTGCGCGCCGGGAGTGCCGCCCCACATCTGGGGCAGCTCGACAGGGCTTGAGCAAGGTGGGGCCGACTCCGGCCAGTGGGTTGGACAACGGCGCCGGCCTCCCCGACGACGACGCGGCGCGGGCTTGTCTGGGTGCCGCAGCGTGAAGTCGAGGCGGGCCAGGTGGCCGAACGAGGCACCGCCGGTCACCCGCACGGGACGAGCGCAGCGCGCCGCCGAACGCACCGCACCGCAGCGCGCCGCTGAACTCACCGCACCGCTGAACGACGTGTGCCCCTGCCCGTTGGACGGGAGGGGCACACGTACGCGGTGTCGGGTCAGCGGGCCGTGCCGGCGCGACGCTTGTTGTAGACGTCGAACGCGACGGCGACGAGCAGGACGAGCCCCTTCACCACCGACTGCGTCGACTGGTCGATGCCCATCAGCTGCATGCCGTTGCTCATCACCGCCATGATCAGACCACCGACCATGGCCCCGACCACGGTCCCCACGCCACCGGTGACGGCCGCGCCACCGATGAACGCCGCAGCGATCGCGTCCAGCTCGAACATGTTGCCGGCCGCGGGCTGCGCACCGTTGGACCGCGACGAGTAGATGACGCCCGCGACCGCCGCGAGGAAGCCCATGTTGACGAACATCCAGAAGTTGACGGTGCGGACCTTCACACCCGACAGCGCCGCGGCCGAGAGGTTGCCGCCGATCGCGTAGACCTGGCGGCCGAAGACCGTACGCCGGGTGAGCAGGCCGTAGACCAGCACCAGCACGGCCAGGATGATCAGTACGATCGGCAGTCCTCGGGCGTGCGCCAACTGCCAGGCGAAGTACATGAGGACCGCGCCCACCAGGACGACCCGGGCGACGAACAGCGGGAACGACTCGACCGGCTGCTGGTAGCGGATGCGCGCCAGGCGGGTGCGGAAGCCGCTCACCGCGTACCCGGCAACGGCGAGGGCGCCGATGAGCAGCGTGAACGCGTCGAAGCCCTGACCGCCGAGCAGCCCGTTGAGGAAGCCCGCCGCGACCTTCTGGTATTCGGCCGGGAAGGGCGACAGCGAGATGTTGTCGAGCACCTGCAGCGTGAGACCCCGGAAGAGCAGCATGCCGGCCAGGGTCACGATGAAGGCCGGAATGCCGGCGTACGCCACCCAGAACCCGTGCCAGGCGCCGACCGCGATACCGACGGCCAGTGCCGCCGCGATGCCCACCCACCAGGGGTGACCCTGCTGGATCACCAGGACGGCGGAGACCGCGCCGGTCAGCGCGACCACCGAGCCCACCGACAGGTCGATGTGCCCGCCGATGATGAGGATGACCATCCCGATCGCGAGCACAAGGATGTACGAGTACTGCAGGACGATGTTGGTGATGTTGCCGGGACTCAGCAGCACCCCGTCGGTCAGGAGCGCGAAGAGCGCGACGATGACGACCAGGGCGACGTAGATCCCGCTCTGCCGAAGGTTGTTCAACACCAGCGCCCGCAGGTCGCTCGTCCCACTGTGCAGGGCGGCGGCGGGTGTGCTGTCCGGGGGCGTCGGGCGCTCCGTCGAAGGGGTTTTGATGCTGGTCATCCGACGAGCTCCTTGTCCTTGGTCATCAGCTCCATGAGGCTTTCCTGGGTCGCCTCGCCGACCGGCTTCTCGCCGGTGATCCGGCCAGCGGCGAGGGTGTAGATGCGGTCGCACATGCCGAGCAGCTCCGGCAGCTCGGACGAGATCACGATCACCGCCTTACCCGCGGCCACCAACCGGTTGATGATCGTGTAGATCTCGTACTTGGCGCCGACGTCGATGCCGCGGGTGGGCTCGTCCAGGATCAGCACATCCGGGTCGGTGAACAGCCACTTCGACAGCACGACCTTCTGCTGGTTGCCTCCGGAGAGCTTGCCGACCACCGCCATGACGCTTGGCGTTCGGATGTTCATCTCCTTGCGGCTGGCCTCGGCAACCTTGATCTCCTCGTTGCCGTTCACCCAGCCCAGGTTGGCCAGCTTGTCCAGGGCCGCGGCCGAGACGTTGCGCCGGACGTCGTCGATGAGGTTGAGGCCGTAGCGCTTGCGGTCCTCGGTGACGTACGCGATGCCGTTGTCGATGGCCTCCGCGACGGTACGGGCGTTGACCTCCCGCCCGCGGACGAAGAGCTTGCCGTGGATGTCGCGGCCGTAGGAGCGGCCGAAGACGCTCATCGCCAGCTCCGTCCGGCCGGCGCCCATCAGCCCCGCGATGCCGACGACCTCACCGGCGCGCACCGACAGGCTGACGCCCTCGACGACCATCCGCTCCTGGGTCGGGTGCCGCACCGACCAGTCCTCGATCCGCAGCACCTCCTCCCCGGGCGATGAGACGCGATCGGGGTAGAAGCTCTCGATGTCGCGCCCGACCATGCCCCGGATGATGCGCTGCTGACTCACGTCGTCAGCGCGCATGTCCAGGGTCTCCACCGTGCGGCCGTCGCGGATGACCGTGGTCGAGTCGGCGATCGCGGTGATCTCGTTGAGCTTGTGCGAGATCATGATGCAGGTGATGCCCTGCTCCTTGAGCTGCCGCAACAGGCCGAGCAGGTGCGCCGAGTCGACGTCGTTGAGGGCGGCCGTCGGCTCGTCCAGGATGAGCAGGCGCACCTTCTTCGACAGCGCCTTGGCGATCTCCACCAGCTGCTGCTTGCCGACGCCGAGCTGGATGACCGGGGTGACCGGGTTCTCGTGCAGCCCGACCGACGCCAGCAGCTCGGCCGCCTCGGCGTTGGCCTTGTTCCAGTCGATGAGCCCGCCACGACCACGCCGCTCGTTACCGAGGAAGAGATTCTCGGCGATCGACAGGTAGGGCACCAGGGCGAGTTCCTGGTGGATGATGACGATGCCGTTGGCCTCGCTGTCCCGGATGCCCCGGAACTGCATCGGCTTGCCGTCGAACAGGATCTCCCCGTCGTACGAGCCGGAGGGGTGGACGCCGGACAGCACCTTCATCAGGGTGGACTTGCCGGCGCCGTTCTCACCGCAGATGGCGTGGATCTCCCCCCGGCGCACCGCGAGGCTGACGTCCTCCAGCGCGGTCACCCCGGGGAACGTCTTCGTGATTCCACGCATCTCGAGGATGGTGTCGTCCATGGTCACTGTCCTCTGTCGGGTCTGGACGCGGTCCATCACGGCGTCGGGCTCGGCGGTTGTCCGCCGAGCCCGACGGGGTGACTTACTTCTTGGCCTGACCGGCGGCGACCTCTTCCGCCGTCCAGTAGCCGGAGTCGATCAGCGTCGCCTTGATGTCGTCCTTGTAGACGGTCGCGATCGGCAGCAGGTAGGCCGGAACGACCTTGACGCCGTTGTTGTACGTCTGCGTGTCGTTCGCCTGCGGCTGCTTCTTCTGCAGGAACGCCTCGGCGGCGTTCACGGCCTGGTCGGCGAGCAGGCGGGTGTCCTTGAAGACCGTCGAGTTCTGCACGCCGTCGTTGATCAGCTTGATCGAGGCGATCTCCGCGTCCTGGCCGGTCACGACAGGCAGCTTCTTGGCGCCGCTACCGTAGCCGGCGTTCTGCAGGGCGGTGATGATGCCCCGGGAGATGCCGTCGTACGGCGACAGCACGCCGTCGACCTTCGAGCCGTCGTTGTAGCTGGAGGTCAGCAGGTTCTCCATCCGCTTCTGGGCGGTCTCCTGCTGCCACCGCAGGGTCGCCACCTGCTCGGGGGTGGTCTGCTTGGACTTCACCTTCAGCGTGCCGGCGTCGACGTACGGCTTCAGCGTGTCCATCGCACCGCCGAAGAAGTACTGCGTGTTGTTGTCGTCGAGCGAGCCGGCGAAGAGCTCGATGTTGAACGGGCCCTTGGCGGTGCCCTTCGAGCCGTCCTTGTTCAGCAGGCCGAGACCGACCAGCAGCGCGGTGCCCTGGGCGACGCCAACCTTGTAGTTGTCGAAGCTGACGTAGAAGTCGACGTCCTTGCTGCCACGGATCAGCCGGTCGTAGGAGATGACCGGGATCTTCGCGGCCGCGGCGGCCTGCAGCTGGCTGCTGAGGGCGGTGCCGTCGATCGCCGCGATGACCAGGACGTCGGCGCCCTGGGTGATCATCTGGTCGACCTGCTGCGACTGGGTGGGGATGTCGTCGCCCGCGTACTGCAGGTCGACCTTGTAGCCCTTCGCCTCCAGCTTGGACTTCACCGCGTTGCCGTCGGCGATCCACCGCTCGGAGGTCTGCGTCGGCATCGAGACACCGATCGTCAGGTCCCCCGGCTTCTTGTCGCTGGTGTCGCCGCCGCTGCCGGCACCTCCACCACTGCACGCCGCCAGGCTCAGCGCCAGCGCCGCACTACCGAGAGCAACCAGGAATTTCCTGCTCACGGGCTTCTCCTCTCCCGATTCCCCCCGCTGACCGCCGGGGCCACCTGTCACCTTTCGGGTAGTGTTAGCGCTCACATAGGGCACGTCAACACTTGATCCGAAATACCGGTGTCACGGTCTCGTAACGGAGGCTTCGCCGCCGACGTCACCTCCCGTAACCCGGGCGGCGATCGATCGACGGCCGCCAGTACGTGCTCCGGAACGGCCTGCGCGTGGACCGCCCGCCGAGCACGCGCCGGCAGGACCGACGGCGAGGCCGGCTGGTGGACCGTCCGCCGAGCACACGACGGCAGGACCGACGAGGCCGCCGGTTGGTGATCGACGCACGCCGGCCGCGACGGCGAAGCGGTAAGCCGCGCGGAGGCCTCCGAGGCGTACGACACTGGGCGTCCCCTCAGTGGCGCGGCGGGGCGACGCTGTCGCGGGCGACGAGGGCCGGGGCGATGGTCTGCCGCAGGGCACCCCCACCGATGCCCGACTCGATCTGGGTCAGCAACATCTGCAGGCTCGCCCGGGCCACCGCGTCGAAGTCCGGTCGTACGGTCGTCAGCGGCGGAATGAAGTACGCGGCCTCCGGCACGTCGTCGAAACCCACGACGCTGATCTCGGTCGGCACCCGCCGCCCGAACTCGTGCAGGGCCCGCAGCACGCCCAGAGCGAGGTGGTCGTTGGCCGTGAAGATCGCGGTCACCTCCGGCATCCGGGCGAGCATCTGCCCGCACCGGTAGCCGGACGACGCTGACCAGTCCCCGTGCATCAGGGGCGGTGGGTCGATCCCCGCGGCCAGGAGCGCCGCCCGCCAGCCCTCGATCCGGCCGGCGCTGTCGAACCAGTCGGACGGCCCCGAGACGTGCCACACGGTGCGGTGTCCGGCGTCGAGGAGATGCTGGGTCGCCGCCCGCGCGCCAGCCACCTGGTCGACGGTCACCAACGGCACCGGCCGGTGCGGATCGCCGTCGACGGTGACCAGTGGAACGTCCTTGGGCAGCCGTTCCAGGGCCTCGCCGGCCGACTCGACGGGCGCGATGACGACGATGCCGGCCACCCGGTGCGCCAGGTGCCGTTCGACAGCGGCGGAGATGGAGCGGTGGTCGAGGTTGCGGACGCTGCCCACGCTGACCGCGAAGCCCTCCTCCGCGGCCGTCTGCTCCAGGGCGGCCAGCAGCGACGCCGGGCCGTAGAGGGTCGTGTTCTGTGCCACCACGCCGATGACCTGGGACCGGCCGGTCACCAGTGCGCGCGCGGCGCCGTTGGGGCGGTAGCCGAGTTCGGCGATCGCCGCCCGCACCCGCAAGCGGGTCTGCTCACGCACGTTGGGGTGCCCGTTGAGCACCCGAGACACCGTCTGGTGGGAGACACCGGCCAGACGAGCGACATCTGTCATCGCGGGACCGTGCACGGCCATTTCACTCCCCCCGCCTGCAACCCGACCCGCGGCCCGTCGACGTTGACTGGAGCGGCCCGGCCCGATCCCCCTCGCTCAGCCACCACGCCGGTGCTGAATCGCAGGTGACCAGCGCTGGATCGCCGACAGTCTACGCCAGGCACCGCCTCGAACACGGAACGGCTGAGCGGCGAACGACACGGCGTGTGCCAGGTCGGGCGGCCAGCGCCACGCGCCGCGCCTGCCGGGCACCCCGACCCGGGCCGGCCACAGCGGACCGCCGCCCCGCTCCGCGCTCCTGGACAGAGCGCGGAACAGGGCGGCGGCGGGCCGGAGCCGGGGACGTGGACGCCTTCCGCGGTGGGATCAGTGGTCCGTTCGCGTCACCCGTGGATTACTGGTTGTGTGACCGGCGTCACGGTGTCGTCAGGTCGAATCGGCGCACGGTGACCGCGCCACCGAGCGCCTGGGTGGCGTGGTTGAAGATGGCGAACCGGTAGCCCATGAAGAACTGCCAGTTGTTCGCCAGGGTCAGGGCGTTGCCGAAGGACGTGAAGTTGACCCCGTCGGTGCTGTACGAGAAGCGGGCCTGCCGGCCGGACCCGGGTCTGATGTCGGCGTTGGCCCGCAACCAGATCCGGCCACCGGAGACTGCGGTGCTCGCCACCTCGCTGCCGGTGCTTGTGGTGTTCCAGCTGTCGTCCATCGTCAGCCCGTTCTGCATGACCAGGCGGGTGGATCCGTTGTCCCGTCGGACCCCGATCCAGGCCGACGAGTTGCGCAGCACCGCCAGGCCGGTGCGATCACCGTCGCGCATGGTGGAGTAGTCCAGCTCGATGGTGGCGGTCGAGGTGGGTCCCTGGATCCGGTGGGTCAGCGTGTTGCGCGCCTTGTACAGGTCGCCGGTCACGGTGGCGGTCTGCAGGTTCAGCCCGTTGTTGACCGACCACTTGCTGTTGTCGGGGTTGTGGTTCCACTCCCACTGCGGGCCGAGGGTGGTGCCGGCGAACGTGTCGGTGCCGGTGAGTGGCTTCACCGCCCGGGGCGCGGCGGGCAGGTTCGGCTTCGGGTACGAGCTGCCCCACGCGCCGTTGACGGTCTGCAGGACCGGCCAGCCGTCGCCGGTCCAGGTGATCGGCGCCATGGCGGGCATCCGGCCACCGGGGTACGCGTCGACGAACGCCATGTAGTACCAGTCGCCGTTCTGGGTCTGCACCAGCCCGCCCTGGTGCGGTACGCCGCCACCGGAGATCGGTCCGGGCAGGTTGAGCAGCACCTGACGCTGCTCGTAGGGGCCGAACGGGCCGTTTGTCGACTTCAGCACGTACTGGCCGTTGGCCGGCCGGGTGAGCCAGATGTAGTAGGCGCCGTTGCGCTTGTAGAAGCGCGCACCCTCCAGCGTCCCGATGCTCGACGGCGTGCTGTAGACCTGCTGGCTGCGGACCTGCGTCTTCCCGTCGGCGGACAGCTGCGCGACGCTGATGTTGGTGTTGCCGTACGCGACGTACATGGTGTCGTTGTCGTCGATCAGCATGCCGGCGTCGTAGTAGCAGTTGGGGATGGTGGTGAGCTTGCTCCACGTCGAGTCGACGGCGGACGCGGTGTAGATGTGGGTCTGCGCGAAGTCGATGCACCCGGCCCAGTAGAACGTCTTGTTGCTCGGCCGGTAGTTCAACGTCGAGGCCCAGATCCCGTCGACGTACGCGTTACCACCGCTCATGTCGTACTTCGAGCCGAAGTCCAACCGGGGTACGGAGTGCCCGGCGTACTCCCAGTTCACCAGGTCGTACGAGCGCAGCACCGGAGCGCCCGGCGAGTAGTGCATGGTGGACGCCGACATGTAATAGACGTTGTCGACCCGGATGATGTCGACGTCGGCGAAGTCCTGCCAGACCACCGGGTTCGAGTAGGTGCCGTTCGACGGGGGTGGCGTGGTGGGCGGCGGCGTGGTCGGGTTGCCCCCGCCGTCGACGCGCACGAGCTGCCACTGCTGGTTGGTGCCGTTCCAGTCGTCGTACTGCACGATGTTGCCACCATCGGCGGTCGACGCCCCCTGCACCTCCATCGCCTTGTTGCTGTTGCGGTTGATCAACCGCACATAGCCGCCGTCGGAGTCGGCCAACCGGAACTGCTGGTTGGTGCCGTTGTTGTCGGACCACTGCACGATCGCCCCGCCGTTGGCAGTCGAGCGGCCGGAGACGTCCAGCACCTTGCCCGACAACCGCGACTTGACCCGGTAGTAACCACCTCCGGAGTCCACGAACTGCCACTGCTGCTGGTTCCCGTTGTTACGCGTCCACTGCGTGATCCGCGCACCGTCGTTCGTGGCCAGGTTGTACACGTCCACAGCCTTGCCGCTGTTGCGGTTCACCAACACGTACCACGCGCTGGTGTCCACAGTCGCCGCTGACGCGGGCGCGGCGGCCACCGCCGCGGCCGCGCCACCGACCACAAGTGTCATCGCGGCGACGGCGAGTCTCGACAGCCACCCGCGCCGACCTGGCGCACCCCGGGGAACCCGACCGATGGAAAGCATGATCCTCCTCTGCTGACGCGAACCGTGCGGTCTGGGTCGGCGTCCGCGGCACCGGGCGGGGCACCGAGCTGACCACGCCCGGCCATGTGATCGCTAACACCGATCGTCCGACCGTCGCGGCGACGAGGTGCCGAAACCGCGGGGTAGGACGCGCGCGCGGCCGGACCAGCCAACGACATCGACCATCTTGGCTATAGACTGTGAGCGATAACATGCTGTTAGTCAAGCCGTAACACAGCCGCCTCGTGCCCGCCGGCGCACACGCGAACGGGTGGCCCACCCCCGCCCGCAGGCAGGAATGGACCACCCGTTGTCAGGGCGCTCCGAGGGCGCGGATCAGAAGCCGCGGGCCAGCCGGTAGTAGGCCTGGTTCCAGCGGATCTCGTCGGCGAAGCGGCGCGGCTCGGTGTCGGCGTCGATGACGACGAGCTCGGTCCGGCTCATCTCGGCCAGGTCATGCAGCTCCTCGGTGCCCACCGCCTGCGACAGCACGGTGTGGTGGGGGGCGCCGGCGGTGATCCACGCCTCGGCCGAGACCGGCAGGTCCGGTCGCGGCCGCCAGACGGCGCGGGCGACCGGCAGCCGGCGCAGCGGCTGCGGCGGCGTCACGACGTCGATCTCGTTGGCCACGAGCCGGAACCGCTCCCCCATGTCGGCCAGCCCCAGCACCACCGCCGGGCCGGGCGCGGCGTCGAACACGAGCCGCACCGGGTCCTCCCGCCCGCCGATGCTCAGCGGGTGGATCTCCACGTCGGGCACGTCGGAGGCGATGGTGGGGCAGACCTCGAGCATGTGGGCGCCCAGCACCAGCTCCCGACCCGGAGTCAGGTCGTAGGTGTAGTCCTCCATGAAGGACGTGCCGCCCTCGACCCCCACCGACATCGCCTTGAGGGTGTGCAGCAGGACGGACGTCTTCCAGTCGCCCTCGCCGCCGAAGCCGTAGCCGTCGGCCATCAGCCGCTGCACGGCGATGCCGGGCAGCTGACGCAGACCACCGAGGTCCTCGAAGTTCGTGGTGAACGCCCGGAACCCGCCGGCGTCCAGGAACGCGCGCATGCCGAGTTCCAGACGGGCCGCGTAGCGCAGCGAGTCGTGCCGCTCACCCCCGGGAAGCAGCTCGGCGCCGACGCGGTAGCTGTCGCCGTACTCCTTGACCAGCTCGTCGACGTCGGCGTCGGCGACCTCACCGACCACCTGGACCAGGTCGTTGACGCCGTAGGTGTTGACCGACACCCCGAAGCGCAGCTCCGCCTCGACCTTGTCGCCCTCGGTCACCGCGACGTCGCGCATGTTGTCGCCGAAGCGGGCCAGCCGCAGCGACCGCATCGCCGACCAGCCGAGCGCCGCGCGGGCCCAGGCCCCGACCCGGCTGGTCACCCGCGGGTCGCTCACGTGCCCGGCGACGGTCTTGCGGGCCACCCCGAGCCGGGTCTGGATGTACCCGAACTCACGGTCGCCGTGGGCGGCCTGGTTCAGGTTCATGAAGTCCATGTCGATGTCGTCCCACGGCAGCAGGACGTTCGCCTGGGTGTGCAGGTGCAGCAGCGGCGTCTGCAGGGCGTCCAGACCGGAGATCCACATCTTCGCCGGTGAGAACGTGTGCATCCACGCGATGACCCCGATGGCCCCCTGGGCGGCGGCGTCCCGGCAGACCCGCAGGATCTCACCGCTGTTGGTCAGGACGGGCTTCCAGACCACCCGGGCGGGAATCTGCGGCGAGTCGTCGAGCGCGGCCGCGATCTGGCGAGACTGCTCGGCGACCTGCCGGAGCGTCTCCTCGCCGTACATGCCTTGGCTGCCGGTGAGGAACCAGATCTCGGGTTGGGTTTGTGGTGCCATGGGGTTGCCTTCCACGAGAGGAACTGTCACTTGTAACGGATTCCGATGAGGCGCTGCAGGAGGATGAACGCGAAGAGCAGACCGCCGATCACGATCTTGGTCCACCAGGAGTTGAGACTCCCGTCGAACGTGATGAGGGTCTGGATCACACCCAGCACCAGCACGCCCAGCACCGTGCCGAAGACGTAACCCGAGCCACCGGTGAGCACGGTGCCTCCGATCACGACGGCGGCGATGACGTCCAACTCCATGCCGACGGCGATCAGCGGGGCGCCCGAGAGGGTGTAGAAGGACAGCAGGATGCCGCCGATCGCGGAGCACAGGCCGCTGATCGTGTAGACGGCGATCCGGGTCCGCCCCAACGGCAGGCCCATCAGCAGCGCCGACTGCGGGTTACCGCCGATCGCGTACACGTTGCGCCCCAACCGGGTGTAGGCCAGCACGTACGCGGCGACGAGCACCACGGCGAAGGCGATCAACACGCTGATCGAGACGAAGTTGCCCCGAGGATCCCCGATCCGCTCCTGCGACATCCTGGTCCAGAACCCGTCGGTGATCGGGATGGACGAGCCGGAGATGAACGTGCACATGCCGCGGGCGAAGAACATCCCGGCGAGCGTGACGATGAACGGCTGGATGTCGAAGAAGTGGATGGCGCACCCCATCAACAGGCCGAGCGTCGGGCCGATGAGCAGGGCGATGACGAGCACGAGCGCCGCGGGCAGGCCCTTTTGCAACAGGTCCGCCGACACCATCGCCGTCATGGCGACGACGGAGCCCACCGACAGGTCGATGCCACCGGTGAGGATCACGAAGGTCATCCCCACCGCGACGACGAGCAGGAAGCCGTTGTCGATGAAGACGTTGAAGATGACCTGCACGTTCGAGAACGCCGTGTACTGGGACACGCCGATGCCGTACATCACCAGGAGCAGGGCGAGCGTGGCCAGCACCGGCACCTGCCGCCGAGGCAGCCGGAACCGGGTACGGCGGGGGACGGTGAGCGATCCGGTGGTCATGCCGGCACCTGCTCCTTCGGCTTGTCGGCGACGGGGCGCGGCGGCGGGGCGCTTCGTCTGCGCCGGCTGAACTTGGCACGGAACGCCGGCGCCTGAATCAGGCAGACGGCGATGACGACCACCGCTTTGAACAGCAGCGACGTCTGCGGCGAGATGTTCATGGCGTACACCGTGGTGGTCAGGGTCTGGATGATCAGCGCCCCGAGGATCGTGCCGCTCAGGAAGAACCGGCCGCCGGCGAGGGACGTGCCACCGATGACGACCGCGAGGATGGCGTCCAACTCCACCCAGAGGCCGACGGCGTTGCCGTCGGCGCTGGAGACGTTGGCCGTCATCATGAAGCCGGCGATCGCCGCGCAGACGGCGCTGACGACGTACGCGAGGAAGATGACCCGGCCGGAGCGGATGCCGGCGAGTCGGCTCGCCTCCGCGTTGCCGCCCACCGACTCGATGATCATGCCGAGTGCGGTACGGCGGGTGAACGCGGCGACGAGCAGCGCCGCGGCGAGGGCGATGAAGATGGCCAGCGGCAGGGTCAGCAGGTGACCCAGCCCGATCCCCCGGAACGGCCCCGAGTTGATGGTAATGATCTGCCCCTGGGTGATCAGCTGGGCGAGGCCCCGGCCGGCCACCATCAGGATCAGGGTGGCGATGATCGGTTGGATTCCGATCACGGCCACCAGCACCCCGTTCCAGACGCCGAGCACGAGCGCGACCCCCAACGCCATCGCGAGGGCGGTCAGCACCACTGTGAGGCTGTTCTGGTCGGGCTGCTTGCTGATGTACATGCAGGCCATCGCGCCGCTGATCGCGCACACCGAGCCGACCGACAGGTCGATGCCGCCGGTCGAGATGACCAGGGTCATGCCCAGCGCGACGAGGATCAGCGGGGCGCTCAACCGCAGGATGTCGATCGGCGAGCCGTACAGGTGCCCGTCCTTGAGCTCGATGGACAGGAACCCGGGCCGGTAGATCGTGTTCGCGGCGAGCATGACGACCAGCACGGCGATGGGCCAGAACAGCCGGTGACCGATCATCGTCCGATAGCGGCCCATGGTGTCGTTCATCGGTCCACCTCCTCCCGGTGAGATCCACTCGCGATCGTCTGCATGATGCGCTCGGCGTCGAGGCCCTCGTCGTTGGCGAGCTGCGCGACCATCTGCCGGTCGCGCATGACCGCCACCTTGTGGCTGAGGCGCAGCACCTCCTCCAGCTCGGCGGAGATGAACAGCACCGCCATTCCGCCGTCGGACAACTGCGTCACGAGCCGCTGGATCTCGGTCTTCGCGCCGATGTCGATGCCCCGGGTCGGCTCGTCCAGGATCAGCAGCCGTGGCTCGGTGATCAGCCACCGGGCCAGGAGCACCTTCTGCTGGTTGCCGCCGGAGAGGTTGCGGACCGGCACCTCCGGGTCCGCCGGACGGATGTTGAGGGCCTTGACGTACTTGTCGACCAGCTCGTCCTGCCGGCGGCGCGGGATGGGCCGCAGCCAGCCACGGGCGGCCTGCATGGCGAGGATGATGTTCTCGCGGACCGACAGCTCGGGAACGATGCCCTCGGCTCGGCGGTTCTCCGAACAGAAGCCGACGCCCTGGTCGATGGCCTGCGCGGGGGTACGCAGGCTGCTCGACGTGCCGTCGATCGCGACCTGCCCGCCGTCGGCCCGGTCGGCGCCGAAGAACAGCCGCGCCACCTCGGTACGCCCGGAGCCCAGCAGACCGGCCAGGCCCACCACCTCGCCGGCGTGGATGGTCAGGCTGAACGGCGCGACCGCGCCCGCCCGGCCGAGGTTCGACACCGCCACCAGCGGGGTGCCCTCCTCCAGGGCGGCCAGGTCCCGCCGGGAGTGCTCCTCGATGCCTTCGAGGACGTCGAGTTCCTTGCCGATCATCTTCTCGACGAGACTGAGCTGGGGCAGCTCGGCGGTCGGGTACTCGCCGACGAGGCCGCCGTTGCGCAGCACGGTGATGCGGTCGGCGATCTCGTAGACCTGGTCGAGGAAGTGGGTCACGAACAGGATCGCGATGCCCTCGTCGCGCAGTTGCCGCATGATGCGGAACAGTTGCGCGACCTCACCCGCGTCGAGGCTGGACGTCGGCTCGTCCAGGATCAGCACCCGGGCCTGGATGTCGATCGCACGGGCGATCGCGACCATCTGCTGGATCGCGAGGGAGTACGAGCCCAGCGGCGCGCTGACGTCGAGGTCGAGGTCGAGGCGGGCCAGGAGCGCGCGGGCGCGTCGGCGGACCTCACCCCAGCGGACGGCGCCGAGAAGCCGCGGCTCGCGGCCGATGAAGATGTTCTCCGCCACCGAGAGGTTGGTGCAGAGATTGACCTCCTGGTAGACGGTGCTCACGCCGGCCGCCGTCGCCTGCATCGGGCCGGTGAAGGACACCGGCTCACCGTGGAGGGTGATCGCGCCCTCGTCGGTGTCGTAGACGCCCGTCAGCACCTTGATGAGGGTCGACTTGCCGGCGCCGTTCTCGCCCATCAGGGCGTGCACCTCGCCGGGGAAGAGCCGGAAGTTGACGTCGTGGAGTGCGCGCACCCCGGGAAAGGACTTGCTGATCCCGGTCATCGTCAGGACCGGACGGCTATCCGTCATCCCATCAGACCTCTTCTGGGGGTTGTCGACGCGGAAGGGCCGCTGCGCTCCCACCGCGCCCGCCCGGCCGCCCCTGCGGGAGGCTCGGGCGGGCGTGGCGCGGGTCATCGCGGGTCATGCCCGGTCCGTTCGGGTTGGTAAGGCGACGCGGCGGGGCCGCCACGCGAGCGCGGCGACCCCCCTCGCGTCGATCAGTACTTGCGGGTGGGCAGAGCCTCCTTGGCCTGCTCCTGCGTGAAGGTGGTCTCCTCGGTCTCGATCCGAGGCGGCACCGTCTCGCCCGCCTTGACCTTCTTGGCCAGGTCCATCAGCTGTGGGCCGAGCAGCGGGCTGCACTCCGCGATGAAGTTGAACTTCCCGTCGGCGAGGGCCTGCATGCCGTCCTTGACTGCGTCGACAGTGATGATGGTGATGTCCTTGCCGGGCACCTTGCCGGCCGCGGTGATGGCCTCGAGCGCGCCCAGACCCATGTCGTCGTTGTGCGCGAACAGCACGTCGATCTTCGGGTTGGCCTTGAGGAACTGCTCCATGACCTGCTTGCCGCCCGCCCGGGTGAAGTCACCCGGCTGGGAAGCGATGATCTTCAGGTTCGGGTTGGCGGCGATCGCCTCGCCGAAGCCCTTCTTGCGGTCGTTGGCCGGAGCGGCACCGGTGTTGCCCTGCAGCTCGACGATGTTCACCGGGCCGGTCGCGCCCTTCTTCTGCTCGACCAGCCACTCACCGGCGAGCCGGCCCTCCTTGACGAAGTCCGAGCCGAGGAACGTCTTGTACAGGCTCTTGTCGGCCGAGTCGACCGAGCGGTCGGTCAGGATGACCGGAATGCCGGCGTCCTTGGCCTCCTTGAGCACGGTGTCCCACCCGGACTCCACAACCGGCGAGAAGGCGATGACGTCGACCTTCTGCTGGATGTAGTTGCGGATCGCCTTGATCTGGTTTTCCTGCTTCTGCTGCGCGTCGTCGAACTTCAGCTCGATGCCGGCCGCGGCGGCGGACTCCTTGATCGAGGTGGTGTTCGCGGTACGCCACCCGCTCTCCGCACCGACCTGGGAGAAGCCCATCGTGATCTTGCCGTCGTCCTTGGACCCGCCGCCGCCGGTGTCGCTGTTGCCGCAGGCCGCCACGCCGCCGACGAGCAGTACGCTGGCGAGGACCGCGATAGCGCGCTGCGTTCGCATCTTTCTCATCAGTTCTCCTTGGCTGGGTGTGGTGGGACCGCGTGAGCCGCCGAGGAGCAGAAGGTGGCGTACGCGGGTGGTGCGTGCTGGTGCGTCGGTGGAGCAGACCGGCGGGCCCGGGTGGCCGATGGAGACGGTCAGGGACCTGCCGGTGCGACTGGTTGTTGGCCGTAGACGTTCTGGTAGCGGTGGTAGAGAGCGTCGATGTCGGCCTGCGCGATCGGCACCGGCTGCCCGAGCGTCCGCGCCAGGTACGCGGTGCGGGCCACGTCCTCGCACATGACCGCGGCCTTGACCGCTGCCCGGGCGTCCCGCCCGATGGAGAAGACGCCGTGGTTGCGCATCAGCACCGCGGGAGAGCGGTGCCCGGCGAGGGTGGCGACGATGCCCTTGCCGATGTCGTCGCCACCAATCAGCGCGAACGGGCCCAGCGGGATCTCCCCGCCGAACTCGTCGGCCTGCGCCGTGAGGTGGCAGGGGATCGCCTCGCCGCAGGCGGCCCAGGCGCTGGCGTACGAGCTGTGCGTGTGCACGACCCCGCCGACCTCGGGCATGGCGCGGTAGACGTAGGCGTGGGCGGCCGTGTCGCTGGACGGGGCGAGGTCCCCCTCGACGAGAACACCGTCGAGGTCGCAGACCACCATGGTGTCGGCCGTGAGGTCGTCGTAGCCCACCCCGCTCGGCTTGATCACCATGAGGTCCTGACCGGGGACCCGTGCCGAGACGTTGCCGGACGTCCAGGCGACCAGGTTGTAGCGCGTCAGCTCGCTGTGCAGACGGGCGACGACCTCGCGCAACTCGCCGATCTGCCGACTCACCTCTGCGTTCATGCGACGACCTCCAGCGGGGCCTCGTGCGTGGCCGCGACGGCCTCGACCGCCGCGTTGCGGATCGCCCGCAGGCGGAGCATGACGTCGTTGCCGCCCCGGCCGAAGTGGTCGTGCAGGGCCCGGTACTCGGCGTACAGGGCGTCGTAGGCGCGCGCCCGGTCGGGATCGGGCGTGTAGACGGCCTCGTGCACGCGCCCCATCGCCTGCGACGCCTCGTGGATCGACGGGTACGCCCCGGCCGCGACGGCGGCGTGGATGGCCGACCCGAGCGCCGGCCCCTGCGCGGACGCGATGATGTTCAGCGGTCGCTTGGTCACGTCGGCGTAGATCTGCATCAGGAGCTTGTTGTTGGTGAGACCGCCGGCGATCACCAGGTCGTTCACCGGAACACCGGCCTCGACGAACGCGTCGATGATCATTCGGGTGCCGTACGCCGTGGACTCCAGCAGCGCGCGGTAGATGTCCTGCGGCCGGGTGGCCAGGGTCATCCCGACGATCATCCCGCTGAGGTCGTGGTTGACCAGCAGCGAGCGGTTGCCGTTCCACCAGTCCAGCGCGACCAGGCCGTGTGCGCCGACCGGCTGGCTGGCGGCAAGCTCGGTGAGGCGTTCGTGCGAGTCGAGGCCGGCGGGGGCGCCGTGCTCGACGAACCAGCCGAAGATGTCGCCGACGCCGCTCTGCCCGGCCTCGTAGCCCCAGGCGCCGGGGCTGATGCCGCCGTCCACGACACCGCACATGCCGGCCACCTCGGCGACCTCCGCGCCGTTGACGACGTGGCAGGTCGAGGTGCCCATGATGGCGACCAGCCGACCGGGCTCCACGGCCTGCGCGGACGCCGCGGTGACGTGCGCGTCGACGTTGCCGACGGCCACCGCGATCCCCTGCGGCAGACCGGTCCAGGCCGAGGCGCGGGCGGTGAGCGTGCCGGCGCGGGCGCCGAGGGGCAGCAGCGGGCCGTCGAGCTTGGCCACGAAGTCGCCGAAGTCGGGGTTGAGCGCGGTCAGGAAGCTCTCGGACGGGTACTGCCCGTCCTGCAGGATGCCCTTGTAGCCAGCGGTGCAGACGTTACGGGTCTCGGTGCCGCTGAGCTGCCAGACGATCCAGTCGGCGGCCTCGATGAACCGCTCGGCCCGGTGGTAGATCTCCGGGTCCTCCTCCAGGATCTGCAGACCCTTGGCGTACTGCCACTCGGCGGAGATCTTGCCGCCGTACCTGCCGATCCACGGCTCGGCCCGCTCGTGGGCCAGCGCGTTGATCCGGTCGGCGTGCGGCTGCGCCGCGTGGTGCTTCCACAGCTTGACCCAGGAGTGCGGCCGGTCGCGCAGCTCGGGAACCTCGCAGAGCGGGGTGCCGTGGGCGTCGGTCGGCAGCACGGTGCAGGCGGTGAAGTCGATGCCGATACCCACCACCGCTGCGGGGTCCACCCCTGCGGCGGACACCGCCGCCGGGACGGCGTAGCGCAGCACGTCGCGGTAGTCGTCCGGGTTCTGCAGCGCCCAGTCCGGGGGCAGTTGTCGACCTCCGGGCAGCGTCTCGCTGATGACCGCGTCGCCGTACTCGTGCACCGCGGTCCCCAACTCGGCACCGTCAGAAACCCGGACCACGAGGGCCCGCCCGGAGAGAGTGCCGAAATCGACACCCACGACGTAGCTTTCGGCAGCTCCGTCCACACGCTCCATGTTCACCTCCACCGTTAACGGGGATAGTGTTAACGCTCACATCCAGCGCCGTCAAGACATCTAGCTGCAACAGCTCCGTAACGGAACGCGGAGGCCGCGCCCAGTCGGGCGGGTAGCTACCGGATTGGTGCAAAGGCCGCGATTGCGTCTCCAGGCCGGTTGGCGCAGCCCTGCAAGAGCGACGTCTGGACGACAGCCGGCCGAAACCTCCTCGCCCGGAGCGCGACCCGACGCCGCATCGGCCAACAGTCGGCCCGGCGCCTCCCCCACCCGCCAGGACGACAGCGACGCCCCTTACCACCGCGCCCCGGCGGGACGCTCCGATCGCGACGGTGGCGTGACCATCGGCGATGTCAGCGATAACATCGCGGCGGCCGCCGCCCTCGCATGATCAGATCTATGATCCGCGCCGCAGCCGCCGCCGAGCCCCTGAGCGCGCGATCCGGTCGCCGACGTGCACCTCCCGCGCCCGGCCCCGGACTCGTGTTATCGATAACATTCGACGTTTCGCGACCGCCGCCCGCACGATCTCGATCCAGCTCCGGAGTCGGCGATGTCGCGGTATCCGGTCGGCCGGACACCGCGACATCGTCGAACCGGGGTCGATCATGCGCCCCGGTCCGGCCCCGCAGGGCCGGACCGGGGCGGGTCGGGCGGATCGGGCGCGCGGGCCCGTCGGGTCAGGCGGTCCGGCCGCGGTTGTAGAGCGCCTTGGCCCAGAGGAAGGAGGCCACCGTGATGACTGCGCACCAGGCGACCGCGAGGATCCCGTTGCTGCCGATTCCGCTGCCGAGCAGGAGGCCCCGAAGCGTCTCCATGACCGGCGTGAAGGGTTGGTAGTCGGCGAAGAGGCGCACCGCCGTCGGCATCGAGTCGGTGGGGACGAACCCGCTGCCGAGGAACGGCAGGAGCATCAGCGGCATGGGCACGTTGCTGGCCGCCTCGACGCTCTTCGTCGCCAGTCCGAGGGCGACCGTCAGCCAGGTGACCGCGAAAGTGATCATGGTGAGGACGCCGATCGCGGCGAGCCACTCGACGGCACCGGCGGTGGGACGGAACCCGACGAGCAACGCGACACCGGTGACGGCCGCGAGGCTGAGCATCGTCTGGAGCACGCTGCCCACGACGTGGCCGGTGAGGACCGACGGTCGGAAGATCGCCATCGTACGGAAGCGGGCGATGATGCCCTCGGCCATGTCCATGGCGACGGAGATGGCGGTGCCCTGCGCCGCGCTGGCCACCGTGATGAGCAGGATGCCCGGGGTGACGTAGTTGGCGTAGTCGGCGCGGCCGCCCAAGGGCCCGAGACCGGCGCCGAGCGTGCCGCCGAAGACGTAGACGAAGAGCAGCAGGAGGATGACGGGTAGACCGATGAGCATGAGGGTCAGCGACGGGTAGCGCCGCATGTGCAGGAGGTTGCGCCGCAGCATGGTGTTCGAGTCGCGCAGGGCGAGGTTGAGGGTGCTCATCGCGCGGAAGCCCTTTCGTGGCCGGACCGCCCGGCCCGGGTGTCGGGTCGGCCGGTGAGGGCGAGGAAGACGTCGTCGAGGTCGGGGGTGTGCACGGAGAGGCCGGCCACGGTGATCGCGTCGCGGTCGAGGTGGTCCAGGACCGACCGCAACGAGCCGACCCCGCCGTCGCTCGGCACCTGGAGGGTGAGCGCGGCGTCGTCCCGGGTGCCCGTCGCGAACGTACGGGCCGCCGAGTCGAGCCCTTCCTGGTCGGCGAAGGACAACACGACGTGACCGCCCGGGATGAGCCGCTTGAGTTCGTGCGGGGTGCCCTCGGCGATCAGCCGGCCGTGGTCGAGGAACGCGACGCGGTCGGCGAGCTGATCGGCCTCCTCCAGGTACTGGGTCGTCAACAGGATGGTGACGCCCTCGGCGGCGAGGGCCCGGATGATGTGCCACATGGCGCGGCGGCTGCGCGGGTCGAGGCCGGTCGTCGGCTCGTCGAGGAAGATGACGCGGGGGTCGCCGACCAGGGTCATCGCGAGGTCGAGCCGACGCCGCATACCACCGGAGTACGTCGAGGCCGGCTTGTCGGCCACCTCGGCCAGATCGAACCGCGCGAGCAGGTCGGCGATCCGCCGGCGCCCCTCTGCCCGGTCCAGGTGGCACAGGTCGGCCATCAGGTTCAGGTTCTCCCGACCGGTGAGCAGGTTGTCCACTGCGGAAAACTGGCCGGTCACGCCGATCAGCTCACGGACCGCGTCGGGCTCCCGGGTCACGTCGTGGCCGAGGACGCGGGCGTGGCCGCCGTCCGCCCGCAGCAGGGTGGAGAGGATCTGCACGGTGGTGGTCTTGCCGGCGCCGTTCGGGCCGAGCAGCGCGTAGATCGTTCCCTCGGTGATCATCAGGTCGATGCCGTCGAGCACGACCTTGTCACCGTAGGACTTCCGGAGTTCGGTGGTGACGATCGCGGGTTTCCTGCTGCTGGTCATGGTCTCCTCATTTGTGGTGGGGGTCGCGGAGGATCAGGCACGGCGGATCGTGATGTCGCCGTAGGAGGTGTTCGCGCGGATCTCGACCGTCTCGTCGGTCTCGGCCGGGCTGTCGGTCGACTCGAGCGCGTTGTGCACGCGCCCGTGCCGGGAGCTGACGTCGAGCCAGGCGGCGGTGCCCCTCCGGACACCGACCTCGATCGCGCCGTACGAGGTGTGGGACTCGATCGACCCGCGGACGACCTCGCCGAGCCGGACGTTGCCGTACGCGGTGCGTGCCGTCACCGAGGCCGTCGACGCGTCCACGGCGATGTCGCCGTACGCGGTGTTGACGCGGACGTCACCGCCGCTGCGGCCGATCCAGCAGTCGCCGGAGGAGTTCTTGATCTCCGCGGTGCCGTCGACCGCGCCGAGGCGCACCTTTCCGGAGGAGGCCTTCACCCGGGCGGAACCGGTGACCCGCTCCACCGCGACCTCGCCGTGGCTGCTGTCGATCTCCAGCGGCCCGGTCTCCTCGAGTCGGATGCCGCTGCCGGTCTTGATGCGGCACTCGCCGAGCCGCCCCTCCCCGCGAAACGCGGCCCACGCCGACTCGGCATGCAGCCGTGACCCGCTCGGCACCTCGATGAGGACGTCGACCGAGGGCCCGGAGCCGAAGCCGTACCGGCGCCAGCTCTTCGGCACCCTGATCCGCAGGAGCCCGGCGGCGTACTCGACGGTGGTCTGCTCCGCGGCGCTCACGTCGGCCTTGCTCGACGGGTCGCGGGGGCGCACCTGCACCACCGTGTCGGTGCGGTCGGTCGCGGCGATCCAGGCGTCCCCGACGGGCAGCTCGACCTGGACGGAAATCGGTTCTGGTGTCTCGAAAACAGGCATGGTGGTCTCCCGAGAGGTGCGTGGCGAAGGCGAGCGGAAGCAGAGAGGGGGCGCGGCGGTCAGCGCGCCCAGCCGGTGACGTGCTGGCCGGGCCGGGGTGGTTCCAACCGGCGCGGTGGCTGGCGATCCGTGCCGCCGGCCGCGACGGCGGCGGCGACGGCGCGCACCAGCCAGGCGTTGACGGACAGCCCGGCCCGGCTGGCGGCCCCGTCGACGCTGGCCTTGAGATGGTCGGGGAGGCGGAGGTTGATCCGGGACGTGCCGCCCTCGTCGCCCTCGGGCGGGAGCAGCGGCGCCGGCGCCGGGGACGGTTCGCTGACGGCATCCGCGCTGTCCGCCGGCGGGCTCGCTGGCGTCACCACGAAATTGGGCTCCCGCCCCCGCAGCCGGACGTGCACCGACCCGGGGGCGAGATCGCGGGTGATCTCGTCGGCCGCGTCGGACAGCGCCTCGAGCAGCGTGAGGTGGGTCGCCGCCTCCAGTTGAGTGAAGAGCCGCTCGGCCAGCATCCGACCCTCCGGGTCGACGCCCTCGGCGGCCACAGCGAACTCGTTGCGCAGGTTCTCGACGTACGGCCTCAGGTCCATGGCACCATCATGGCACCACTTTGGCTCAGGATGCAACAGCGATGGCTCAGATTGCTGCCACGAGGGTCATCGTCGATCGCCGGCGAGACGCTCCGACCCCCCGAACGCACGCCGGACCAGCCGGTTCGCGACCTCCTGCGTCAGCCCGGTGGCGACCAGCAGGTCGCTGACGGTCGTCCGGACCTGCGCCACCACGACGGCACCGGAGAAACCAACGCCCTCCCGGTAGGCGTCACCGGCGACGCAGACCGCCCACAGGGCCCGCTCCCGCGCCTGGGTGGGTTCCTCACCGGCGGCGAACTGCCGCTTGAGCACGCGTACCGCCTCGGCGAGGTCGGCGACGGCCTCCGGCAGCGCTCCCGGGATCGGCTCGCCGTCGTCGATCACGGTCACCGCGCGGCGGATCAGCGTGCCGGCGTTGCGCATCGCCCGGTCGATCGGTTCGGCCGCCTGGGCGTACCGGCCCACCGGCCCGTGCCGCTCATGCCAGTGCGCCGGCGACAGGGTGCTGGCCTCCCGGGCACCCTGGGTCGCCTCGATGAGCGCCCGCAGCTCGTCCTTGTTCTCCCGCAGCTTCGTGCGGGCGGCCAGCGCACGGGCGATGTCGCGGTCGGCCAGCGCGCCGGCGGTGGCGTCGAGCTGGGCACTGAGCAGGTCCAACGCCGGGCGCGCGGCACGGTTGAGCACCCGCAGCGGGCTCAACGGCAAAAGAACGGCGGTGACCAGCAGCGCCACCGCTCCCCCGACGAGAGCGTCCACGAAGCGGGGAATCTCCAGGTCCCGCACGGACGGGCTCAACGTGGCGATGAGCACCGCCGTCGCCCCGGCCTGGATCACCACCGCCGCGCTCCCGGCGAGGAACAACGCGACGAGGATCGCGAGCACGACGATCAGGGCGAGTTGCCACCACCCGGTGCCGGTGACCGTGAGCAGCAGGTCGCCGACCAGCACCCCCACGGTGACGCCGATGATCAATTCGACGGTGCGACGCAGCCGTTGCCCGACCGACGCGGCAAGGGTCGAGACCGCCGAGATCGGCGCGAACACCGGCTGCGAGACGTGCAGCACCTGATGCGCCACCACCCAGGACAGCGCCGCGGCCAGACCGGCCTGCAGAGCGAGGCCGCCGATGCCCCGAACCCGCCGCGAGCGCTCCCGCAGCGTGCCCCAGAGACGGGCGCGGAGCCGGGCGACGGTCGTCGCCGCAGCGGCGTCCGCTTGCGCGCCGGAACGCGCCGCGGCACCCCTGTCCGCGGCGGGCGGGCCGGCAGCGACCATGGCGGCGGCTACCCCGCCGCACCCCGATCAATCCTGGCCGTCGGGCGCGGTAACGCGCGAGCGCGCCGCGCCCGACGGCGGTCGCGCTCAGCGCGAGCAGAGCACCTTCTCGGCGTACGCCCAGAGCCGGTCCGCGGCGTCCGGGTCGACCGCGTGGTCCGCGACCCCTCCGGTGGCGTCCGGGCCACCGGGCACCACCTCCACCTCCTGGTTGTCGACGAAGTACCGGCCGCCGATGCCGTCCAGCAGGGGTGAGGCGGCGAGCAGGACTGTGGTCGCCGCTCCCTGGGCGGGCGTCTTGTAGTAGTCCGGCACGACGAGGTTGCCCGCCTCGTCCATCGCGCCGAGCGCGCGCATCATGTCGTCGTCCAGGTGACGTTGCAGGTTGGTGTGGATGTACCCGGGGTTGAGGGCGTTGGCCGTGATCCCGTCCTTGGCCCACCGGCGGGTGATGCCGACCGCGAGCAGGACGTCCGCGGTCTTCGACTGCCCGTACGCCGACCACGGGTCGTACGGGCGCCGCTCGAACTGGGGGTCCTCGACGTCGAACGGGGCGCCCAGGTGCGCACCGGAGCTGACCACCACGACCCGGGCCGCCCCTGCGGCACGCAGGTTGTCGTGCAGACCGACCGCGAGCGCGAAGTGACCCAGGTAGTTGGTCGCGAGCTGGAGTTCCCAACCCTGCGCGGAGAGCTGCCGGGTCGCGAGCGCCATGATTCCGGCGTTGGCTACCAGCGCGTCGAGCGGGCCCCGCCAGGCCGCGACGAAGGCGTCGACCGACGCCAGATCGGCGAGGTCGAGCGCTGCCGACCGGACGACGCCCCGGGTGGCGTCGGTGGCGAACTCCTCGACGAGCCCGGCGGCCCGCCGCGGGTCACGGACCGCGACGGTGACCTCGGCGCCGGCGCCGGCCAGGGCGCGAACCGTCTCGACACCGAGGCCGGATGCGCCGCCGGTGACGATCATCCGGCGCCCGGTGAGGTCCACGCCGTCGAGGATCTCGGCGGCGGTGGTACGGGCGGTGAACGACGTGGTGAGGCGTGGGTTCGCTGTCATGTCAGCCAGACTAGGAACCTGGCATTGGACTGCCTATAGTCTAGGATCCGCGATACTTTAGTGATCGTCCAGGACGGTGCTGATGGATCCCCTTGAGGACGTACTGGCGTTGCTCGGTGCGACAAGCCACGTCTCCGCCGGCCTCGTCGCCGGAGGGCGCTGGGCGGTCCGGTTCGACCCACCGGCCGGCGCCAAGTTCAACGCCGTCCGGCGCGGCCACTGCTTCCTGCTCGTCGACGGCCAGCCGGAGCCGATCGGCCTCGCCGAGGGCGACTGCTACCTGCTGACCCGGCCGGTGGCCTACACGCTCTTCAGTGACCCCGACGCACCGGTCCAGCCGGCGTACCCGATCTTCGCAGCCGCTGGCGACGGCGTGGCGCACGCGGGCGACGGCGACGACATGTTCCTCATCGGCGGCGCGTTCTCCCTGGGCGACCGGGGTCGAAGTCTCCTGCTGGACAGCCTTCCGCCGATCATCCACGTGCCCGCCGACACCCCCGCGGCGGCCACCATCAGGTGGGCGCTCGACGAGATCGACAGCGAGTTGCGGCAGCCTCGGCTCGGGTCGCGGCTCGTCGCCGAACACCTGGCGCTCGTCCTGCTGATCCAGGTCCTGCGGCTGCACCTGGCCCGCGATCCGCAGCACACGTCCGGCTGGCTGGCCGGGCTCGCCGACCCGGTGGTCGCCCCCGCGCTGCGGGCGATGCACGGGCGACCCGCGCAGTCGTGGACGGTGGACGAGATCGCCCGCGTCGCCGCCGTCTCCCGCTCCACGCTCGCCGCCCGCTTCCGGCAGGTCGTCGGCGTCGGCCCGTTGGAGTACCTCACGCGCTGGCGGATCGAACTCGCGGCGGACCGGATCCGCCGCGGCTCGGACACCGTCGCCGCCATCGCCCTGGCCGTCGGGTACGGCTCGGAGAGCGCCCTCAGCGTGGCCTTCAAGCGTGTCACAGGCGTCTCGCCACGGACCTACCGCAGGCAGATGGCCGGGAGCAGCCCGACCGGGTAGGCGACCCGACAGCGCCGCGAGCGGCCCACGCACCGCGGATGTCGCCGGTGCGATTGGGCGCGTCCGGGCGGGGTAGACCCCGGTCTGCCACGCGGGTGGTGGGGCCCGCCCGCGGCTGGATCGCCGGCACCGGGCGGCCGGACGCCTCGGGGGGCGATGGCGGATGGATCAGCGCGGGTGAGCGAGCCCGACACCTTCGGCGACATCGTGGAACTGCGTGTGCACGGCGTCTCCGGCGCGAGCACCGAGCAGGTTCTCGGCCTGGAGCGGACGGTGCAGGTCGCCGGCGACCGCATGGGCGGCTTCGTCCGCGTCCGCCCCCACTGGTCGACGCCCGAGGCGCGAGGGGTGACGCTGGAGGCGTATCGCTGGGGCGACCTGCCCTCCGGGACGGTGGCCCGCTCCCTGGCGCTGGTGCTCCTGCTGCCGTTCCTGCTGGTCAACGTGGCGATCTGGATGCGCCCGGCGAACCCCCGCTCGGAGGCGATGGTCAAGTCCCTGTGCCGGGTGCTGGCGCTGACGCTCACCGCGTTGTACGTGCTCGCCATCGCCGGCGTCGCCCTCGACCTCGTCGCGTGGCACTGCCTGAACTCGCCCCGCTGCCTGGCCGGTCGCAGCTGGTTGTCCTGGTCCAGCGGCCAGCCCGTCGGGCGACGCCTGGCGGTGTTCGCGCTGGTGCCGGCCGTCGCGATCGCAGTGGTCTGGCGTCTCAGCAACCGTCCCGGGCGGTCGTTCGAGGCGTTTCGCGGGCCCGACGAGGAGTTCTCCGGGCATCGGCTCAGCACGGTCGGCACGTGGGCGTCCGAACCGCTGGTCGGACGGCTCCGGTCCATTCACGTCGCCGCCGCGTTCGGGACGCTGAGCCTGGTCCTGCTCGCCGCCCGCGCCGCACAAGGCGCGTCGATCGCCACCGTCGCGTTGGCGGTGACCACCGGCGTGCTCCTGGCGGCCTGCGTGGTGCTGCTCTGCACGCCACAGGTGATCGACAGGTCCCCCACCGACCGGCGGCTCGACGCGATCACCACCACCCTCCGGACGACCGCGATCATCCTGACCGTCGTGGTCGTGGCCCATGCGCTGACCAGCCCCGCCGCCTGGAGCGAGGTGGATGCCCTGCCCGGCTACGACGCCACCCTGATCTGGCTGTTCTCCGCCCAGACGGCACTGCTGGCCGCGCTCGGTGTCGTCCTGCTCTGGCGGCGCCGGGGCAGCCCCCTGTTCGGCCTGGGAGCGCTGGTCATCGCGGCCACGGCGATCAGCGCGGCGGTGGCGTACTCCGCCGAGCTCGTCTACCGGGTGGCGGACTACCTCGACCGCGACCTGCCGACCGGGGAGGGCATCGCGACCGGCCCACCTCGGGCGTACACCTGGGCGACCTTCGGTTTTCTCCGCACCGTGGTGGTCACGGCGCTCGTCGCCGGCCTGGTCGTCCTGGTCTCCCGCCCCGGCCGCCGCCGCGCGGCGGCGGCGATCGTCGCGCGCGACTACCCGGACGCGCCGGCGGAGGCCGGGCCGCGGCTGCGCCAGGTCCGCGACGCGCTCGCCCGAGCCAGACTCACCGAACGCCTGGTGCTGCTGGCCGTGGTCTTCGGGTGTCTCGCCGGGATCGGCTCCGCCACCACGACCCTCGATCTGCTGGGGCTGTTTCCGGGCGACGTCGTCGAGCGGTACGCGCGGTTGCCGTCCGACGCGATCACCTTCGGCATCGCGTTCGCCAGCTGGGCGAAGGCGGCGGCCATCGTCGGGCTGATCCTCGGCGGAGTCTTCGCCTACCGCACCGCGGGGTTCCGGCGGCACGTCGGCGTCATCTGGGACCTCGGGACCTTCTGGCCCCGGGCCGCCCACCCGTTCGCGCCGCCCTGCTATGCCGAGCGGGCCGTGCCGGAGCTGACCCGACGCATCACCTACCTGGTCGAGCGCGGCAACGCCGTGCTGCTCGCCGGGCACAGCCACGGCTCGGTCCTGCTCGCCGCGGCAGTCCTCCAGTTGCCGCCCGGGATCGGCAACCGGATCGCGCTGCTCACGTACGGGTCACCGCTGCGCCGGCTGTACGCGCGGCTCTTTCCCGCGTACATCGACGACGCGGTGCTGCGCGAGATCGGCAACCGGGTCGGCTGGCGGTGGGTGAACCTGTGGCGCGACACCGACCCGATCGGCGGGCGCGTCTTCCCCGACCGGGGGTTCCCGGCGTCCGAGGGTGACCCGGCCGCCGCGGTGGACCGGCGGGAGCGCGATCCCAGCGACGTGGTGACCCCGCCGGGCGACAGCGTTCCGCCACCGATCAAGGGGCACTGGCCGTCCGAGGCCGACGAGCGGTACGTCGAGGCGGTACGGGAGTTGGCGCAGCGCCTGCGGCACGCGCCGCGCGAGTGACACGAGCCGTCACCGCGCCACCAGAGGGCTGGTTATCGCGCCGCCTGGGCACGCCAGTCGTCCAGGCGTGTCCCGGGGATGCGGGCGCCGTCGGCGGGGACGAGTGAGCGCTCGCTGAGCGTCGCGCCGAAGTACCGGGCCGCGGGGTCGCGCACCACGGTGCGGGAGTCGTGGCGGGCGGCGAGGACCGACCGGCCCAGCTCGTCGAGGCGGAACTGCTCGGGGCCGGCGATCTCGACAGTGCCGTTCAGCGGTGCGCCGACCGCGACCGCGGTCACCTCCGTCGCGACGTCGTCCGCTGCCATCGGCTGGATGAGCACCGGCGCCAGCCGTACCGTGTCACCGTCCGTGGCGGCGTCGACGATGCCCTGGACGAACTCGAAGAACTGGGTCGCGTGGATCACCGAGTACGGCAGCCCGGACGCGGCGACGAGCTTCTCCTGTGCGACCTTCGCCCGCATGTACCCACCCTCGGGGAGCCGGTCGGAGCCCACGATGGAGAGCACGACGTAGTGCCGCACCCCGGCCGTCGCGGCGGCGGCGAGGAGGTTGCGCGTCGAGGTCTCGAAGAACTCCCGCACGGCGGTGTCCTCGAACGACGGGGAGTTCGACACGTCGACGACGACATCGGCACCGTCGAGCGCTTCGGCCACCCCCTCGCCGGTCAGCGTGTTCACGCCGGTCTTCGGTGACGCGGCCACCGCCTCGTGGCCCTGCCCAGCGAGGTTCCGGACGACCTTGGAGCCGATCAGGCCACTCCCGCCGATGACGACGATCTTCATGATCGGACCACTTCCCGTCTGGGGCGACGTGCGGAATCGCAGGACGGAATCAGCCTACGGAGCGCGCCTCACCGGCGCGGTTGACATCGCCGCTCATGATTGTGGTCGCTGCCCGCGAATCCCGGAGGTAGACGTGGCCGCTGTGTCCCACCCGGTGTTCGCCCGGGTCTACGAGCGGCTCAGCATCGCCATGGACCGCGCCGGCACCGCCGCGTTCCGCCGCGACCTGGTGGCCGGCCTGACCGGCCGGGTGCTCGAGGTCGGCGCCGGCAACGGCCGCATGTTCACCCACTACCCCCCGACCGTGACCGAGGTCGTCGCGGTCGAGCCGGAACGCCGCCTGCGTGCCGCCGCCGTCCGGGCCGCCCCGGCCGCGCCCGTGCCGATCACGGTCGTGGACGGCGTGGCCGAGGCGTTGCCCGCCGCCGACGGCGAATTCGACGCGGTGGTTGTCGCGTTGGTGCTGTGCACCGTTCCCGACCAGGCCGCCGCGCTCGCCGAGATCCACCGCGTGCTGCGCCCCGCCGGGCAGCTGCGCTTCTTCGAGCACGTCGCCGCCGAGGAGTCCGGTCGCCTCCGTCGGGTCCAGCGATTCTCCGACGCCACGCTCTGGCCGAAACTGTTCGCCGGCTGCCACACCGGTCGCGACACCACGGCCGCCATCGAGGCGGCCGGGTTCACCATCGACGAACTGCGTCGCTTCCGGTTCCCGGCCGGCAGTTCCGGCCCTTCCTCGCCGTGCGTTCTGGGCGGGGCGATCCGGCCGTAAGCGGGCTGCACGGCGGGTCGAGGACCGCCTGACCTGATGTGAAGTCGACTTCCCATTACCCCACCTTTCTTCCTTATTGCCCCATTTGATGGGCAAACATCCCGATCGCATGATGTGGTGGTCAGCGCACTCGGCCTGTTCCAGCCGGCCGGATCGAGCAGGACGCGCGACGCCTCCTGCGAGTTTTCTGCACGGAGGTTGATCTTGACAGCACAACCCATTCGTCGGTGGCGATGGGCGGTCCTGCCGGCCCTCGGGGCTTCCGCGGCCGTCGCCGTCGCCGCCAGCCTGCTTCTCTTCAGCTCGACCGCCGCCAACGCGGCGGATGCGCCGGTGGGGTTGGGTACGGCCGGAAACTTCTCCGTCCTGGCGGGAGCCGAACCGACAAACACCGGCCCGAGCTTCCTCGCCCAGAGCCTCGGCAGGTTCCCCGGCAACACCGCATCGGGCTTCGGGACCGCGACAATCGGTGGCGAGGTCCACCTTGGCGACGCGGTGGCGCTGCAGGCCCAGAGCGACCTGACCATCGCCTACAACGACGCCGCCGGCCGGACGCCGTTCACCAACCTGCCCGCGGAACTCGGCGGCAACACTCTCAATCCGGGCGTCTATCGGATCGGGGCCGCGCAGCTGACCGGGGCGCTGACCCTCAACGGTCAGGCCGATCCGGCGGCCGTGTTCATCTTCCAGGTCGACTCGTCTCTGACGACGGCGTCGAACAGCAGCGTCGTCCTCATCAACGGAGCGTCGGCCTGCAACGTGTTCTGGCAGATCGGCAGCTCGGCGACGATCGGCACGGGCACGACCTTCGTGGGCACCATCATGGCCCAGGCGTCGATCACGATGGCCACAGGCGCGACGCTGCAGGGCCGCGCGTTGGCGCGGACCGCCGCCGTCACCCTCGACACCAACACCATCACCGCTCCGGTCTGCGCCGGGCCGACCGGACCTCCGGGGCCGACCGGACCTCCCGGCCCGACCGGCCCCGCCGGGCCCACCGGCCCGGCCGGTCCCTCCGGCCCACCCGGCAGTCCCGGAGCCCCTGGCAGCCCCGGCGCACCCGGCAGTCCGGGAGCACCTGGCAGCCCCGGCGCACCCGGCAGCCCCGGCGCACCGGGCAGCCCCGGAGCCCCCGGCGCACCCGGCAGCCCCGGGGCACCTGGCGCACCCGGCAGTCCCGGAGCCCCTGGAGCACCTGGCGCACCCGGTAGTCCCGGAGCACCTGGCAGCCCCGGAGCACCTGGCGCACCCGGCAGCCCTGGAGCACCCGGCGCACCCGGCAGCCCCGGCGCACCGGGCAGCCCTGGCGAAAACATCCTGCCGGTCACCGGCAGCGGCGTGGTGCCTGCCCTGACGGGCGTCGGAGGCGTCCTGGTCAGCCTGGGCGTGCTGGCGTTCTTCCTCGCCAGCCGCCGACGACTGCACGAATCCTGATCGACGGGCCCGGCCGGTGTGACCTGCCGGCCGGGCCTCGATCGGCGTCGGTAGCTCCGCGCCAGGGCGCCCGGCCGCCACGTCGGGCGCCCTCGTCGACCCGGAGCCGTGGTCCGTCCAGCCGGCCCGCCTGGGGCTTCACACCGAACCGGCGCTCATCGAGGTGGCAGGGAAGCCAGCCAGTCGTCCAGGGCCGCCGGGCTCGCGAACAGCAGCACCGGCGGCCCGGTCGGATCGGCCTGCCAGGCCCGCATCCGCCGCCGCGCCCGGCCGAACGCGCCGACGTGCCAGAGCAGGATCGAGTCGCGGGACAGCACACTGCCGAGAGATTCGCGGTTCCCGTTGCAGATCACCTCGCCCGTGCCCAGGCGGCGCAGCGTACGGCGCAGCAACCGCCCGAACGAGCGCCACCGGGGGTAGTCCAGGGCCACCACCAGGTCGGCGCGCGCCAGCGGCACGTCCCGCCATCCGTGGTACGCCCCGTCGAGGATCCAGCTGTCCCGACGGCAGATCTCCTCGATCCGGCTGCGCTGCTGGGCGACGGGCACCTCGACCCACCCCGGCAGCCACAGCAGGTCGTCCACCGGATACCACGGCACCCCGAGACGCTGCGCCAACCGGGCGGCGAGAGTGGACTTGCCCGCGCCGTACACCCCGTAGATCAGGATGCGACGCGGTGCGGTCATCGCGGAAGCGTACGCGGCGGTGTCCAGCGGGCTTCACCAGATGCTGGCGAGACGGGCCGGCCCGTCTGGCCAGCAGGGCCCGCCGATAATCGCTTGCCGCAGTCGGCGGGGCGCGGCCAGAGTGGTGCCCATGACGTACTGACGGACACCACCTGAGCACCGCGCCGAGGCCGCTTTGCGCCGCCCGGTGCCGTACCGCCGTCCGTCCCCTTGCGATTCAGCGAGAAGTGAGCGTCGTTGTCTGAGCACCACTCCCCTCGGGAGTCTTCGTACCCGTCCGCCCCGGCCACCGTCACCGTGTTCGCGTCGCCCGCGAGTTGGATCGAGTCCGCCGCGCTCGACCAGTGCCGGCAGGTGGCCGCCCTCGACGGCATGGTCCACGTTGCCGGCATGCCGGACCTGCACCCGGGCAAGGGCGCCCCCATCGGCGCGGCCATGGCGTCGACAGTCCTGTACCCGTTCCTGGTGGGCTCGGACATCGGTTGCGGCATCGCGGTGTTCCCCATTCGACTCCGACGCGTCGTACCCGAGCGACTGGCCGCCCGGTTCCCCGACCTCGACCACGCGCTGGACCCCGACCGGGACGCCGACGACCCGGCCTGGGCCGTCGTCGGGGGCGAGGTTCCCGCCGGTCACCGGGACGGTCTCGGCACGGTCGGTCGCGGTAACCACTTCGTCGAGCTGGCTCGCGTCGACACCGTCTTCGCACCCGAGCACGCGCACCGTCTCGGGCTGGCCACCGGTGACCTCGTCCTCGTCGTGCACAGCGGCTCGCGGGGCCTGGGTGAGCGGATCCTGCGCACGCACACCGAGACGCACGGGGCCGGCCCCGCACCCGACCCGGCCGCGTACCTGGCCCGACACGACGAGGCGGTGCGCTGGGGCTCGCTCAACCGGCGGCTGCTGGCCGCCCGGGTGGCGTACGCCCTGGGCGCCGAGCCGACCGAGCCAGTCGTCGACCAGTGCCACAACCTGGTCGAGGTGCGCGACGGCGTCTACCTGCACCGCAAGGGAGCGGCGCCCGGTGACGGCCGCGACGTGCTCGTCGCCGGTACGCGGGGCACCGCGTCGTACCTGGTGGCCGCCCACGCCGGGGCGGACGCCAACCACTCGGTGGCGCACGGCGCGGGTCGGAAGATGTCCCGCGCCGACGCGCTGCGCCGGGGCCGGGCCAAGCACACGGTCGAGGAGCTACGGCGTACCCCGGTGGGTTCGCTTGTGGTGTGTGGCGACCGCCAGTTGCTCTTCGAGGAGGCGCCCACGGCGTACAAGCGGATCGAGCAGGTGATCGGCGATCTCGTCGAGCGCCGGCTCGCCACCCCGGTGGCCACCACGATTCCCCTGGTCACCTACAAGACGCCGGATGTCGGGGCCGGGCCGAGGTCGGACCGGCGCGACAAGCGTCGCGGGCGGGGTCGGTCGTGAGCGCGCACCTGCTGCTGTCCGCCGGCCGTGGGCCGCGGGAGTGCGCGTGGGCGCTGGCCCATTTGTTGCGCCGCCTGGAGGGTGAGGCCACCCGGCGGGGCGTGACGGTCCAGCGGGTCGACGCCGTGTCCGGTGACCGGCCCGGCACCTACCGGTCGGTGCTGATCCGGCTGTCCGGCGCCGACGTCGAGGCGTTCGCCGCCTCCTGGACGGGGACGCTGTGCTGGCAGGCGCCCAGCCCCTACCGGAGCGGCGCGGGTCGCAAGAACTGGTACGTGACAGCCCAACCGCCGCCGAGCGACGCGCCGACGACGACGTTCACCGAGGCCGACGTCGACATCGTCGGGTGCCGCACCGGCGGTCCCGGCGGCCAGCACCGGAACAAGGCCAGCACCGCGGTACGCGCCACCCACCGACCCTCGGGCCTGGTCGTGGTGGTGGACGACGAACGGCAGTTCAGTCTGAACCGGCGCATCGCCCTCGACCTGCTGCGCCAGCGCGTCGAGCGCGGCGACGAGGCGGCCCGCCGCGCGGTCACGACCGCACGTTGGCGCATCCACGACGACCTCGTGCGGGGCGACCCGACCCGCGTCGAACGCCCGTAGGCCGGCGGATCAGACCTCCAGGACCGCGTCGGCGAAGGCCCGGGGCGCCTCCTGGGGCAGGTTGTGCCCGATCCCGCCGCCGACGGTCCGGTGCTCGTACCGGCCGGTGAACTGCTTGCCGTAGACACCCGGGTCCAGATGGGGAGCGCCGTTGGCGTCACCCTCCAGCGTGATGCTGGGCACCGTGATCTTCGGCTTGCCGGCCAGGCGCTTCTCGACCTCGTCGTACTGCGGTTCGCCGTCGGCCAGCGCCAGCCGCCACCGGTAGTTGTGGATCACGACGTCGACGTGGTCGGGGTTGTCGAACGCGGCGGCGCTGCGCTCGAAGGTCGCGTCGTCGAACGTCCACCTTGGCGATGCCGTCTGCCAGATCAGCCGGGCGAAGTCGCGGCGGTTGCGGTCGTACCCCTGCCGGCCGCGCTCGGTGGCGAAGTAGTACTGGTACCACCAGGAGAACTCGGCCCTGGGCGGCAGCGGCGTCCGGCCCGACTCCTGGCCGTCGATCAGGTAGCCGCTGACCGACACCAGACCGGAGCAGCGCTCCGGCCACAACGCGGCCACGACATCTGCCGTACGCGCGCCCCAGTCGAACCCGGCCAGCTTCGCGCTGTCGATGCCCAGGGCGTCCATGAGGGCGATGAGGTCGAGCCCCATCGCGGCCGGCTCGCCGTTGCGGACGGCGTCGTCGGATCGGAAGCGTGTGGTGCCGTAACCCCGCAGGTACGGCACGACGACCCGGTGGCCGGCGTCGGTGAGCAGCGGTACGACGTCGACGAAGCTGTGGATGTCGTACGGCCAGCCGTGCAGGAGGATCACCGGGGCCCCGTCGGCCGGGCCGGCGTCCACGTATCCGACGTTCAGGACCCCGGCGTCGACCTGTCGCACGTCATCGAACAGGGCCATGGAACCGGTCCCCTTCCTCGGCTGATTCCCGCTGTCGAAACGCGGCTCCGGACCAGCGGCCCAGCCCCGAAATCGTAGGAATCCGCGAGCCGACCGACAGCGAGTTGCGCAAGAACGGCAGGGCCGGCGCGCGGATCACTAGAATGCGTGCGCGAACACGACACGCTCCGTGTGGTCGCCACGCTGGTCGTAGGGTGGTGCCATGGCTGAGCGATCCCTGACCCTGATGGCGGTGCACGCGCACCCCGACGACGAGGCGACGAGCACCGGTGGCGTCCTCGCCCGGTACGCGGCCGAAGGTGTCACCACGGTCCTCGTGACCTGCACCGACGGGCGATGCGGCGACGGCCCCGGCGGGGTCAAACCCGGTGAGCCCGGCCACGACCCGGCCGCCGTCGTGGCGATGCGTCAGGCCGAGCTGGAGGCCAGCGCGGCCACGTTGAAGGTCACGCACCTGGAGACGCTCGGCTACGCCGACTCCGGGATGATGGGCTGGACGACGAACGACCAGCCCGGCTCCTTCTGGACGACGCCGGTGGCCGAGGCCGCGGAGCGGCTCGCCGACCTGATCCGCCGCTACCAGCCGGACGTCATCGTGACCTACGACGAGAACGGCTTCTACGGCCACCCGGACCACATCCAGGCGCACCGCATCACCATGGCCGCCGTCGCGCAGACCGACGTCCCCGCGAAGGTCTACTGGACCACCGTGCCGCGGACGGCGTTCGCGGAGTTCGGCCGGATCATGAAGGATCTCGGCATCGAGTGGGACGACCCGGACCCGTCGTCGGGTCAGCCTGAGCTGGGGCTGCCCGACGACGAGATCACCACCTGGGTCGACACCCGGAGCTACGGCGCGCAGAAGTTCGAGGCCCTGGCCGCGCACGCCAGCCAGACCGAGAACATCTTCTTCCTCCAACTGGGCCAGGAGCGGTTCACCGAGCTGATGGGCACCGAGACCTTCGTCCGGGTACGGGACACCACCGACGCGCCGGTGCCCGAGGACGACCTCTTCGCCGGCCTGCGCTGACGCGTACCCACACCCGGCGGCGGGGCCCGCTACCGTTGCCGGGTGCGGGTGGTGGTGGCGGAAGACCTGATGTTGTTACGGGACGGGCTGATCCGGCTGTTGGAGGCCCACGGCTTCGAGGTGGTCGCCGCCGTGGGCACCGGGCCGGATCTGCTGACCGAACTCGTCACGCGGCGCCCCGACGTGGCAGTCGTCGACGTGCGGCTGCCGCCGTCGTACACCGATGAGGGTCTGCGGGCCGCGCTCGCGGCGCGGGCCGAGGTGCCGGGACTGCCGGTGCTGGTGCTCTCGGCGTACGTGGAGCGGCTGTACGCGCGGGAACTGCTCGCCGACGGCCACGGCGGGATCGGCTACCTGCTCAAGGACCGGGTGTCCGACCTCGACGAGTTCGTCGCCGCGGTCCGCCGGGTCGCCGCGGGCGGCACCGCGCTCGACCCCACAGTGGTGGCGAAGCTGCTCGACAGCCGGGCGCGGGTGCTGCCCCTGGACCGGTTGACCCCCCGCGAGCGGGAGGTGCTCGGCCAGATGGCGCAGGGCCGGTCCAACGCCGCCATCGGCGCCGCCCTGTTCATCACGGAGAAGGCCGTCGCCAAGCACACCAACAGCATCTTCGCCAAGCTCGGGTTGCAGTCGTCCGAGGACGACAACCGGCGCGTCCTGGCCGTCCTCGCCTACCTCGACGCATAGGGGTACTGGTACCACCACGGGAGGGGTTCCAGGCTCCTCGAAAGGCGTCGCGCCAGCGGCGAGCCTGAGACCATGACCGCAACCATTGGCACGACGGCCCTTCAACCGGGCCCCGTCCCCCGCTCCGACCGCGCCCTCGCCCCCGACCTCGCCCGCGGGGCCATGCTGCTGTTCATCGCGCTCGCGAACGCCGCGAACGCCGCGTTCGCCGGCCAGCCCGGCCTGGACGGCACGCCGCACGGCGCGCAACGCGTCGTCAACGCCGTGCTGGCGATGTTCGTCGACAGCCGCGCCTACCCGGTCTTCGCCGTCATGTTCGGGTACGGCCTCGTGCAGATCGCCCGACGACAGGGCGAGAACGGACGGCGGATCCTGCTGCGGCGCAACGCCGCCCTGATCGTCTTCGGCCTCTGTCACGCGACGCTGCTGTACTTCGGGGACTTCCTCGGCGCGTACGGCATCGTCGGTATCGTCGCCACCCTGTTGTTGCTGCGCCGCGGCGACCGGTTCCACCGCGTCGTGCTGTGGCTCTGGGGCATCCAGACCGCGTACGCAGTGGTCCTGGCGGTGACCGCGCTCGTCGGCGCGCGCGGCGGCGACGCCGTCCTGGCCAACACGCCGAACCCGTCGCTGGCCGCCTCGTCGTACGGGCAGTCCATCCTCGACCGTCTCGCCGAGTGGCCCGTCCACACCGCCACCGTGCTCCCGTTCATCGTCATCGTGTGGCTGGGCATCTGGGCGGCCCGGCACCGCATCCTGGAGAACCCCGCCGCGCACCGCGTGCTGCTGCGCCGCGTCGCCGTCGGCTGCCTCGCCATCTCCGTCGTCGGCGCGCTCCCGTACGCGCTCATCGCCGCTGGTGCCGTGCACGTCGACGCCGCTACGGTCGAGGCCATGGCACTCGTCCACGCCGTGAGCGGCGAGTACGGCGGGCCCGGCTACGTGGCGTTGTTCGGCCTGCTGGCGCTGCGACTCGACCGCGCCCGCCGCGGCCCTGCCCTGCTCGCCCCGGTGATCGCGCTCGGGCAACGGTCGCTGAGCGGATACCTGTTGCAGTCCGCGGTGTGGCTGGCGGTGTTCGCGCCGTGGGCGATGCACCTGGAGGGCACGTACGCCGCCGCCGGCGTGGCGGTCGTCACCTGGCTGGTCTCGCTGGCCGCCGCCTGGGCTCTGAGCGTCACCGGTCGCCGGGGGCCGGCGGAGACGCTGCTGCGACGGATCACCTACCGCACCACCCGCCGATGACCGCCACCATCCGCAGGACCGTGGCCGGGGCGCTCTGCGTCGCGGCCACGGTCGCCTGGCTGGTCACCGGCCGGGGCGTGTTCTGGCCCCGATGGGTGTACTTCGGGGTCGGCATGATCCTGCTCGGCCGGCTCCTGCTGCGGCGGGCACTGCGGGTGCCGCCGGGCCGGCGTCTCTGGCTCGCCCTCGACGCCGCCGCCTGCACCCTGATCGGGTGCGCCGACCTCAGCGTCTGGGTGCTCACCGGCGGCGGCTACTTCTGGCCGGCCTGGACACTGCTCGGCCTGGTGACGATCGTCGGGCTGCACGCCTGGGTGGTCAGTCGCCCTCCCGGCGCCCGCGAGCGGGAGCTCACCGAGCGGGTCGCCACCCTGACCCGTTCCCGCCGCAGCGCCGTGGACCAGCAGGCCGCCGAGCTGAAGCGGATCGAGCGCGACCTGCACGACGGGGCCCAGGCCCGTCTGGTGTCCCTGTCGCTGGCCCTCGGCCTGGCCGGGGACCTGCTGCGCCGCGACGTCGACGGCGCCGCGCAGCTGCTGGCAGAGGCCCGCGCCACGGCGACCGCCGCCCTCGACGACCTTCGCACCGTCACCCAGAGCATCCATCCGGCGGTGCTCGCCGACCGTGGCCTCGGTGACGCCGTCCGTGCCCTCGCGCTCGACCTCGCCGTGCCCGTCACCGTCACCGGCGACACACCCGCGCAGCTCCCGCCGGCGGTGCAGACCGCGGCGTACTTCGCGGTCGCCGAAGCCCTTGCCAACGTGGCGAAACACAGCGCCGCCACCGCGGCGACGGTGACCTTCGACCGGGCCGGCGACATGCTACGGATCCACGTCGACGACGACGGTTCCGGTGGCGCGGACCCGGGCCGCGGCACCGGCCTGCGCGGCATCGTGGGTCGCCTCGACGCCATCGACGCCCGCCTGTCGGTGGACAGCCCGGTCGGCGGCCCGACCCGGGTCACCGTCACGATCCCGATCGAGCCGGGCTGACAGCGGTACGCCTCAGGACGTCGCGGTCGACTGCCCGCTGCGGCTGTCCGGCCGTACGCCCTGGCCCGGGCGGTCGGTCAGCACCCGGGGGCCGGCCTCGGTGACCGCGACGGTGTGCTCGGAGTGGGCCGAGCGCGAGCCGTCCGCGGAGCGGATCGTCCAGCCGTCCTGATCAAATTTGATCTTGCCGGTGCTGCGGCAGAACCACGGCTCGATCGCGAGCGTCAGGCCGGGCTTGAGCTTCATGCCCCGCCCGGGTCGCCCGTTGTTGGGCACGTGCGGGGCCTCGTGCATGGTGCGGCCGATGCCGTGCCCACCGAACTCGTCGTTGACCTGGTAGCCGTAGCGGTGGGCTACCTGGCCGATGGCGGCGGAGATGTCGCCGAGCTGGTTGCCCGGCCGCGCGGCGTCGATGCCGGCCGCCAGCGCGACCTCGGTGGCCTCGATCAGCTTCAAATCCTCCGGGTCGGGGGTGCCGACGACGAAGGACAGCGCGGAGTCGGCAGCCCAGCCGTCGATCCCGACCGCCATGTCGATGCTCAGCAGGTCACCGTCGCGCAGGACGTAGTCGTGCGGCAGACCGTGCAGCACGGCGTCGTTGACCGAGAGGCACAGGACGTTGCGGAACGGGCCGCGACCGAACGACGGCGTGTAGTCCCAGTAGCAGGAGTCGGCGCCCCGCTCCCTGATCCGGCGGCGCGCGTGGTGCTCCAGGTCCAGCAGGTTGACCCCTGTCGCGGCCACGGCGCGCAACTCGGCCAGCAGCTCGCCGACGAACTGGCCGGTCACCGCCATTCGATCGACTTCCGCTGCGGTTTTCAGCTCGATCACGATCAACCCTTCCCTCTCTGGTGCGGTATATTTATACCACGCTGGCCGGGGCTGCCGGCGGGTCGACATTGCCGGTCCGTGCGGGCGCATCTATCCTGCTCACATGGTCCGCCCACCCCTCACCCCGGAACAGATCGCCGCGGGGCAACGCCTCGGAGCGGCTCTCCGGGTCGCACGGGGCAGCCGCAGCCTCGTCGAGGTGGCCCTGGCGGCCGGCATCTCACCGGAGACGCTGCGCAAGATCGAGGTGGGCCGGCTCCCGGCGCCCGCGTTCGGCACAGTGGTCTGCCTCAGCGAGGTCCTCGGCGTCGCACTCAGCGACCTGGCCGAGGTGTGGCTGGCCGACCTGCGCGTCCGCGAGGCGTCCTGAGCGCTCGGTCGACGACCACTGGGCAGCCGCCCGTGGTTCGACCGGTCTGCGTCCAGTCGGATATCCGCGATCGCCTGACGACCAACCGATCCATCCTGCCCACCTGGTTCCCCCGCACCCTGTGCCAGATCGGTGCGGAGCAGCGCTTCGAGTCGTAGCCTTCAGGCCATGATCTTCATTACCGCCAAGTTCCGGGTGCTGCCCGAGCATGCCGACCAGTGGCCGCAGATCGCCGCCGCGTTCACCGACGCGACCCGCGCCGAGCCGGGCTGCCTGTGGTTCGACTGGTCCCGCAGCCTGGACGACCCGACCGAGTACGTCCTGGTCGAGGCCTTCCGCGACGACGAGGCAGGCGCGGCGCACGTCCAGTCGGCCCACTTCCGGGCCGCGCAGGAGACGCTGCCGCCGCACCTGGCCGAGACGCCGCGCATCGTCAACGCCACGGTCCCGCAGCAGGACTGGTCGCTGCTCGGCGAGATGGCCGTACCCGAGGCCCACTGACCGCCTGCCGGCGCCGGCCGGGGCCACTCCCGCCGGATCCGCTCGGCTCTCCTCGCCCGACCCGGGCCGGTTGCTCCACTGGGGACTGTCGGATATCCGCGATCGCCAACGCCGGCCCGGGCGGAGGATGTCGCACATCGATCTCGTCACTAAGGTCCACCGTGACAAGCGCCTGCCGGGGAAGGCGGTGATCGATGCGTTGCGTCACCTGTGGGGCCGACACCGATGCGGCGCTCCCCACCTGCCAACGGTGCGGTTCGGCCCTGCCCGGCGCCGCCGCGCCGCCGCCGGAGCCTCCGCCTCACGCGTCCTCCGTCGCGACCGAACCTCCCAACGCGACACCCGTCGCGGACGAACCTCCCAACGCGACACCCGTTGAGGCCGAGTCCTCCAACGCGACACCGGTCGAGGCCTCGTCGCCGGGAGCGTCGCCAGTCGTCGGCGGTGCCTCGGGCGCGCTGTCGGGGGCTGCCGTGTCGCCCCCGCTGTGGGATCTGCTCGTGTGCGCGGTGCTGTTCGCCGGCTGGGTGCTGGTGCTCCTGCTCATCGCGCTCGCCAGGGGCGCCGAGGACCCGTCCGAGGTGCCGGGTCGACTGGCCCTGTGGCACTACGTGCTCGCCGCCCTCGCCGTCGCCATCTACCTGTTGACGGCCGTCCGGGGCGTACCCGAGTCACCTGGGCACCTGTGGGCGCGCGCGGCCCGTGGTGACGGGCGTGACGGTGACCTGCGGCGAGGGCTCCAGCTTCTGGTGCCCACGCTCGTGGTGACAGTCGCGGTGGCGCTCGTCGCGGGCCTGACAGTGCCGCTGCCCGACGCCGTCTCCGAGGCGACGTCCACCTCGGTGACCCCGACCGCCGAGGACGAGGTGCCCACCGGGACGCCGCCGACGCCCGACCCGGTCCCGACGACGTTCGGCCCGGAGACACCGACACCGACGGTGAGCGACGATCCGGACGCCCGACGGCGTACGCAGGCGGAGGCGGTGGACGCGCTGCTGTCGGAGTCGATCGCCTCGCGCGGCGACCTGGCCACCGCCATCGCGGCAGTGGGTGAGTGCCGCGACCTGAACCGCTCGCTCGGCCTGTTGGACGGCGTGACACGCCAACGCCGCGCCCAGCGCGACCAGGCCGGGGCACTGACCGTCGACGCGCTCACCGACGGCCCGGCGATGCGCTCCCACTTGGTCTCCGCCTTCACGTACGCCGGGGACGCGGACGCGGCCTACGCCGCCTGGACGCGGCGCTCCATCAACTCCGGCTGCTCGCTCGACGCCAATTGGCGACGGGGCAACCAGCTCTCCGAGCAGTCCCAGAAGGCCAAGAACGAGTTTCTGCGCCGGTGGAACCCGATCGCCGTCTCCTGCGGGCTGCCCACCCGCACCAGCAAGGAAATCTAGGGAGCCCGGAGATGACGACGTGACGGTGACCGAGGCGGCACAGACCGACCACTTCGATTTCCCGTCGTACCAGATGCCACCGCGGCTGTCCGACACCACGCGGCACCTGTGCGGCGCGGCCTACCTCGACCAGGACTACGCCGAGACGGTGATCAGAGAGGTGATCGAGGACGAGCGGCGTGCCGTCGCGCCCTCGTTCGGCTTCGATCTCAACGCGGTCGTCCGACACTGCTTCCGGGCACAGCGCCGCTACCTGGTCCGCGACAGCCTCCTGTTCGGGCTGCTCGTCATCGGTGTGCTGACCTCGATCACCGCCACGGTGGGCTGGGTGGTGCTCGGGCTCATCGTGCTGCTGGCCCGGTCCCGGGAGTTGCGCGAGCTGTCCCTGCCGGTCCGCTTCCTGTTGTTCGGCACGCTGATCACCATCGTGCTGTGCACCGGCGGCCTGTCGCTCGTGCTGCCCCTGCTGAGTGTGTCCACCGGCCTTCAGATCTTCATCGGCTCCCTGCTGGGCACCGGCTCCGACCTCAGTGTCGACTCACTGGTCGAGACGCTCCAGCTCAGGGTGGCGGCCGGCGTCTTCGGGTTCCTGGCCTGGCTGCCCCTCCTGCTCGGTGTCGCCACGCTCGTCGTCCTCGTCCGGTTCGAGCGCACCACCCACCGGATCCTGACCGGCGAGTTGGGCCCCGGCAGGCCACCGGTCCTGCCGACCCTGCCCAACGAACGGGTGGCCCGCCGACTCGACCTGGTGGCCCGCGCCCAGTACGGCAACATCACCGTCCAGGAGCGGGATCCCTTTCTGGGCTGCGGTGCGGCCGAGCACGGCTGGTCGTACGCCATCCCGGTGCGGCCCGCCCCCGGCCGGGCCGCCGGCCACGACGGCGGCCCGGAGGCCCCACCGATCGACCAGGCGGAGCTGGGGCCCGCGCTGACCGCGCACGTCCGGGCGGCGGTCCGGCGGATGCGGGAGGATCCGCTTCCCCGCGCCGTCCGGGTACCGGGGCTCTCCCTGGTGCCGCACATCGTCGCCGACGGGGTACGCCGGCAGGGTGACCCGCTGCTCGACCCGGCGACCGGGATGCCGCGCAGCCGCGCCTCGGAAGAGGTGATCGACGTGATCGTCCGGCATCCACAGGGTGGCCTGCGCTACTACGACCGGATCGTCGTCAGCGGCGCCGGCAAGCCCCTGCACACCGCGGACGGACGACTCGTGCTGCCCGAGCAGAGCCTCGGCATCGACATCTCCGCGTTCGTGCACGTCGCCGTCGAGGGTGGGTTGCTCTACGTCGAGTTCGTCACCACGGTGATGCCACCCATCAAGGGCCGGTACGCGCTTGTCGATCGGCTGCAACCCGAGCAGTCGATGGTCCGGATCGTGCGTGACGTGCTGGCCAACATGGTGACCGACTCGGTGCTCAGCGGCTGGCGCCTCGTCAAGCGGCTGCGGCACGATCGAGGCATGAAGACCCGGATGGACGACGCGCTCGCCGCGAGCGAGCAGTTCCGGACGCACGACTACGGCGCCCGGGTCAGTGTGCGTCAGCTCGTCGCCGAGCGGAACGCGGTCAAGCACCTGCAACTGCTCGACGAGTGGAAGTACACCAAGCTCCTGGAGCGGACCGTGTTGGAGGCGGTCGTGTCGTTCCTGAACGAGCGTGGCCTGGACACCGGCAATCTGGTGCAGCGCGCGTCCGAGGTCCAGAACATCTTCGGCAACGTCAACAACATCTTCGGCGGGCAGCAGGCGTTCGACAGCTCCAATGTCAAATTCGAACAGCACAACTAGGAGGCCCTCGATGGCGGACCCGGATCAGCCGGCCCGGTCGATCGTGTTCCACAACACGATCCATGGTGGTATGCAGGCGATCGGCAGCGACCATTTCACGATGGTCCAGCACAACGGGACCAACGACCTCGCCGAGCGGTTCGACGCGCTGCTGCGCACCCTGAAGGAGCATGTCGGCGACTTCGAGGACCCGGAAAGCGCCGGCCGCGAGGTGGCCGCGATCGAGGTCGCCCGCGAGCAACGGCAGCGGGATCCGAAGCCGGTGCTGACGTCGTTGGAGACACTTGCCGCGCTGGCCACGGTCGGCGGCACGCTGGCCGAGGCGGTCCGGGCCGCCATCGACATCGTCTCTCAGCACTGGCCGCTCTGACCGGTGGGGACTTTCCCGGGCCGTGAGCGGGCCCGGTGGTGGGTGCGACGCGCACTCCCGGGAGGGTCCGCAGGTCCTCGGCGAACCCCTGGGTGAGTCACGCTGCTGTTAGCGCCAACACCGTCGGTCCGACCGTGCGTGCTGCGGAATGTGGACCCCGCCGACCAGGAGCAGCCGGGCAAGACACCAACGGTCGTCTATGGACATGCCATCCTGTTAACGCTAACGTAGCCGACGACCGTCGATATCTGAGCGTAATCCGACCGTCACGAAGGGCCTGTCATCGCTGGTCCCGGCTGTGCGGTCGACATCGTTCGCGGCGTGGGCGGGTGGAGCGTGGCCGGCACGGGACGGCCCGAGATCACCACCGGGCGACTCGCGCCGAGGGCCGGACGATTCCAGGCCACGGCCACTTCATCGATCACCGCCGCGTCCCCGGGCAGGGCCGCGGGCGGTGGCCGGCAACCGTATCGCCACGTACCGAACCGCCTGTCCCGCCGACCGCGCCGTCGTGACGGCTCTCCCGGCGCAGCACGGCCCCGGTGTCGTCGTACGCGGCCGCAGACCGGGTCACGCCCGCCGTCCCCCTGCTCAGAGTCCGGGCCCGAGCAGGGGGAACGGGCCGGCCCCCGCACATCGTCAATCTCTCACCGATGAGGAGAGCACGTGCGACTCAGACAACCCCAACACCGGCGGCCTGCGCTCATCGCCGCCGCCGCCACACTCGTGCTCGTCGGCGCCGCCCTCACCCAGACCGGCGCCTCGGCGGCCGCCGCCGGATGCCAGGTCACCTACTCGGTCAGCTCCCAGTGGCAGGGCGGCTTCGGCGCCAACGTCACCATCACCAACCTGGGCGACGCCGTCAACGGATGGCGACTGACCTGGAACTTCGCCGCCGGCCAGGCCGTCACCCAACTGTGGAACGGCAGCTACACGCAGGCGGGCAGCGAGGTCACCGTCACCAATGCCCCCTACAACGCCAGCATTCCCACCAACGGCAGCACGAGCTTCGGCTTCAACGGCAGTTGGACCGGCAGCAACCCCGAACCGGCCTCCTTCGCCCTGAACGGCACCACCTGCACGGGAGGGGTGAGCCCGACGACCCCGCCGCCCACCACGCCACCACCCACGACGCCACCGCCGACCACCCCGCCGCCCACCACCCCACCGCCGACCACGCCGCCGCCGAGCACGACGCTGCCCTGTGACATCTACACGGCCGGTGGCACACCCTGCGTCGCGGCGCACAGCACCACCCGCGCCCTGTACGCCTCCTACAACGGCTCGCTCTACCAGGTACGCCGATCCTCGGACAACAGCACCCGCAATATCGGCGTGCTGTCAGCCGGTGGGCGGGCCAACGCCGCCAGCCAGGACAGCTTCTGCGCGAACACCACCTGCGTCATCACGATCATCTACGACCAGTCCGGACGCGGCAACAATCTCGGTTACCAGGGTGCCGGCGGCGTCGGTGGCGCCGTCCAGCCGGCGGTCGCGAACAAGGAGTCGGTGACGGTCGGCGGCGACAAGGTCTACTCGCTCTACATCCCCGGCAGGAGCAGCTACTGGCGCGACGGTCACCTGACCGGGGTGCCGACCGGCGCCGCCCCCGAGGGCATGTACATGGTCACCAGTGGCACCCACGTCAACAGCGGCTGCTGCTTCGACTACGGCAACAGCGAGACCACCCGCCGGGCCGACGGCGCGGGCGCGATGGACGCGATCTACTTCGGCACCAGTTGCTGGTTCGGCGGCTGCTCCGGCTCCGGCCCCTGGGTGCAGGCCGACCTGGAGTACGGCCTCTACCCCGGCGGCAGCAGCTCCTGGAACAGCAACCAGCGGGCCTTCACCAGCAAGTTCGTCACCGCCACCCTGAAGAACAACGGCACCTCACGCTTCGCCATCAAGGGCAGCAACGCCCAGTCCGGCGGCCTCTACACCCTCTATGACGGGTCGCTGCCACGCGGGTACAGCCCGATGAGGAAGCAGGGCGCGATCATCCTCGGCAGCGGTGGGGACTGCTGCATCGACAACACCAACCAGAGCGTCGGCACCTTCTACGAGGGGGCGATGGTCGCCGGCTACCCGTCCGACGCGACCGAGAACGCGGTGCAGGCGAACATCACCGCCGCCGGCTACCGCTGAGATCCCGCGGCCGCCACCCTCGCCTCGGCGGGCGCGGCGGCCGCGGCCAGGCGCGCTACGCCGCGTGGCCCGACTCGGGGAAGCTCCCGAATCGGGCCACGCGTGGGTTCAGGCCGCGCGTCGCGCACGCGCCCATCCGTCACGACCGACCGGATCGGGTACGCCCGGGGCCGGCTCGCGCGGGCTCTGCGCCGTACCGCCGTTGTCGCGGGCGAGGGTGTCGCGCAGCGTGCGGCCCTGCGAGATGTTGAGGACGTTGTCGGTGGTGCCGTGCGGGGCGCAACGGTCGACCGATCGGTCCCCGGGCGGTGCTCCGGCCGGGGTGAGCCCGCGCGGCGACGCCGAGCGACGGCAGGCATCATGTCGGCGTGAACTCAACCCTGGCCGCCCTGCTCGGCTCCGCCATCACCGCCTTCGCATCGCTGTCCGTGGTGTGGGTGCACAGTCGGATCAAGCGGCGGCAGCGGGAGCGCGCCGAGCTTCAGCGGGCGTACGTCCTGGTTCTGTCCGGCGCCCTACGCCTCGCCCACAAGGCCGAGGCGTTGCGGCAGACCAGGTACTGGCGATCGGGCCTTCCGGAGGCGGGTAACGAGCTGCTCGGAGGGCACAAGCCGCTGGGGCCGATGGGGCTGCACGACTGGCTGGCCCGGGACATGGTCACTGTGGAGGCCGCCTGGTCGGAGATCTGGACCCGCGCGGACCAGGACGGTATCGCGCTGGCCAACGGGCTCATGACCGCGTTCAACGCGGTGCTGGCCGCCGCGCTGCGGGCCAGCGGAACGGAGCCGTTCGAGGCGTCCGACGAGATGACGATCGCCAGCCGCCGCCTCGGCGAGGCACGTCGGCAGCTCGCCCTGCACGCCCGCCGGGTCGCCAAACTGGGACCGCGCGACGTCGACCTGTTCACCGAGCGCGAGTACGGCGTACCGGTGGGCTGAGATCTCGTTTCCGTTGACATCGGGCCGGGCGGGCGCTGCCGGGGCCGGGCGCCGGCGGTGATCGTCAACGCCAGCTACAGATGTGGTTCCAGGTTGGGCAGAGACTCGGATCGCTCGGCGGGCGTGGGCAGGACCAGGTGGACGACCCCGAGCATCAGTGCCGCCACCACACCGTCGAGCCAGTAGTGGTTGCCGGTGGCCACGACGACAAGCAGGGTGACGAGCGGGTGGGCCAGCCACAGCCAGCGCAGGCGTCCGCGGGTCACCGCGACGAGGGCCACGGCCACGGCCAGCGCCCACCCGACGTGCAGGGACGGCATGGCCGCGTACTGGTTGCTGAGGGTGTCGGTGTCGGGTGGACCGTAGACGGTGGGCCCGAACCGGCGGCCGGTGTCCACCAGGCCCGTGAGCGCGGTCAGCCGGGGTGGCGCGAGCGGGACCAGGAGGTGCAGGGCCAGAGCCGCCGCGGTGAGACAGGCGAGCACGCGACGCGTCCACAGGTAGTGCGCCGGGTGTCGGAGGTACAGCCAGATGAGGGTGATCACCGTGGCGGGGAAGTGCACGTACGCGTAGTAACCGTTGGCCAGGTGTGCCACCAGGTCGTTCGCGAGCAGCGGATGCTGGACGGCAGCCTCGTCGGGCAGGTGGAACAGCCGCTCGAGGTGCCAGATCGACTCGCCGTTGGCCAGCGCGGTCGACACCCGACCGGCCACCGCCATCCGCGCCAGCTTGTAGAGCAGGAACAGCGTGGCGACCAGCAGCAGCTCGCGCGCCGCGCGGCGTGCCGGAGTGGCCCGCCGGCCGGGTGCCACCGGCTGCGGCACCACCAGTTCGGCGATATCCACAGGCACCTCGATTCAGTCGCTGTCGCCGGGTGAAATGGGGCCGCCACCGTCTGGAGACGGTGGCGGCCCGCTGCGGGTCGGACGTCAGCGCCGGTCGGGCGCCCCCTTCGGCGCGGGGTCGACAAAGGCCTGGTCGAACGCGGGCGCCCCGTCGACCGCGTCGGCGCCGAGCGCCGTCGTCGTGGCGGCGTCCGGCAGGTCGAGGCTGGTCCGCAGGGTCACCGGCCGGAGCAGGAGCGCGGCGATGACACCGACCACCCCGATGGCGGCCGAGATGAGGAAGATGTGCCCGGTGGCATCGCCGTACGCGGCCCGCACGATGTGCTGGATCCCGTCGGGCAGCGCGGTGATGTTGAGGTTGCTGTCGCCGCCGGCGCCGGAGGCGGGGATCCCGGCGGCGGTCAGGTCGCGCGTGATCTGGTCGGTGACCCTATGGGCCAGGACGGCGCCGAGCACCGAGACACCGATGGTGCCGCCGAGCGACCGGAAGAACGCGACGCTGGAGCTGGCCGCGCCGATGTCCTTGAGGGCCACCGTGTTCTGGACGGCGAGGACGAGGTTCTGCATGGTCATGCCGACGCCGGTGCCGACGATGAACATGGCGACGCCGACCAGGACGAGCGACGTCTCGTGGTCGATGGTGCCGAGCAGCGCGAACCCGGCGACCAGGATGATCGAACCGGCGACGATGTACGGCTTGATCCGTCCGGTCTTGGTGATCAGCCGGCCGGCGACGATCGAGGAGCCGAGGACACCGGCCATCATCGGGATGGTGAGCAGACCGGCCTCGGTCGGGCTGTAGCCGCGTCCGATCTGGAAGTACTGGCCGAGGAAGACCGCGCCGCCGAACATGGCCATGCCGACCGCGAGGCTGCCGAGGATGGCCAGCGCGGTGGTGTGCTGGCGCACGATGCCGAGCGGGACCACCGGCTCGGCCGCCCGCGACTCCACCCAGACCGCGAGGGCCAGCAGGAGGACTGCGCCGCCCACCATGACCCCGGTCTGCCAGGAGACCCACGCGAACGAGCCGTCGACGAAGGAGATCCAGATCAGCAGCACGCTCACGCCGGCGGCGATCAGGGTGGCGCCCAGGTAGTCGATCTTGACATTCTCCCGCCGCAGCGTCGGCAGGTGCAGGGTCGCCTGGAGCAGGATCAGCGCGATGACGGCGACCGGCACGCCCACGAAGAAGCACCAGCGCCAGCCCAGCCAGGACGTGTCGACGATGAGGCCGCCGAGCAGCGGGCCGCCGACGGTCGCGACAGCCATGACGCCGCCCAGATAGCCGTTGTAGCGGCCCCGCTCACGCGGCGGGATCATGGCGGCGATCGCCACCTGGACGAGGGCCTGCAGGCCGCCGACCCCGATGCCCTGGAACGCGCGGGCCGCGATGAGCTGTCCCGCGCTCTGCGAGAAGCCGGCGATGACCGAGCCCAGCAGGAAGACCACGATGGCGACCTGGATGAGGAGCTTCTTGTTGAACAGGTCAGCCAGCTTGCCCCAGATCGGGGTGGTGGCGGTCGCGGTGAGCAGGGTCGCGGTGACCACCCAGGTGTACTGGTTCTGGGAGCCGTTCAACGACCCGATGATCTTGGGAAGCGCGGTCGAGACGACCGTGCTGCTCAACATCGCGACGAAGAGCACCAGCAGCAGACCGCTGAGCGCCTCGAGCGTCTGCCGATGGGTCATCGGCTCGGTGCCGGCCGTGGTGGTGGGTGCGCTCATCGCGCGGCCTCCAGCTTGTCGTGGGTGACGAGGGCGACGCCGAACAGGGCTGCGCGGGCTCACGAACCCGACATTTGCGCACCTGACTTGGTTGCCTCACGCAAGCATCTACCGATCTTGCCTAGTCGGCAAGTTTGCACATTGAGAAGCCGGTCACTCGACGTACGCTGAGCGCGATGGACGAGATCACCGGCCTACGGGAGCGCAAGAAGGCGGCCACCCGCCTCGCCCTGCACGAGTCAGCCCTGCGCCTCGCGGCCGAGCAGGGCCCCGACTGCGTGACCATCGAGGCGATCGCCGACGCCGCGAACGTCTCCCGACGGACGTTCTCGAACTACTTCTCCAGCAAGGAGGAGGCGCTCTTTCACGGCGACACGGTGCGCCTGCGGCGGCTGTTGCAGCTGGTGTGCGAGCGGCCGAACACCGAGCCGCCGTGGACCGCGCTGAGCCGGGCGGCCGAGAACGTCACCAGGGAATCATCAGATGATCGCGACGGCGGCTGGCTGACCCGACGCCGGCAGCTGCGCGGGCACCCCGGCCTGGCGGCATACCAGGTGGCGGCGTACACGGCGGTCGAGCGCGAGCTGGCGGCGGAGCTCGCACACCGGCTCAGCGGCACGGCGGTGGAGCTGCGCTCCCGTCTGCTGACCGCGACGTTCCTGGCCGCCCTGCGCGTCGCCATCCAGCACTGGATCGACCATCCCGGCCACGATCTGCTGGAGATCGTTCGAACCGCGCTCGCCGAGGTCGCTCCCCCGACCGCCGCCGCACCGGCGGACGACTCGACGACCTGACGCCACGCGCACCGACCGCCGCCCTGCGCGCCCCGCGGCGCAACGACGGCGGGCCCCGTCGCGCCGGCCGCCACCGCTTGCGGCGGTGGTGGCCGGCGGACGAGGCCCGCCGTCGACGGGTCAGCGGTACCCGGCGGTCACCACGTTGGCCTGCACCGCGTTCTCGGTCGCGTCGGACGGATAACCCGCCACCATCGCGCCCTCGTAGAAGGTGCCGGCGCTCAGGTTCGCGCCCCCGTCCGGCTTGCAGCAGTCACCGCCACTGCCCAGGATGATCGCGCCCTGCTTCTTCATGGGGCTGTATCCCGACGGGAGCGAGCCGTCCCACAGCGTGTAGAGGCTGCCGGACTGGGCATCGCTGCCCTTCATGGCGAAGCGGGACGTGCCGTTGTTCTTGAGCGTCGCCGTGACGAACTTGCTGGTGAACGCCCGCTGGTTCGGGTTCCACGAGCTGCTGCCACCGGGGAACAGGCCCCACTCCAGGTCGGCCTGCACCCAGGGACCGCTGCCGGAGCAACCGCCGAACCAGCACTGCTTACCGAAGTTGATGGCGTCCATCGCGCCGGCGGCGTCGGCCTTGCGCGTCGTCTCGCTGTTGCCGTAGTCGAAGCAGCAGCCGCTGTTGACGTGGGTCCCGCTGGTCACCATGTACATGCCCTCGGGCGCCGAGCCGGTCGGCACGCCGGTCAGGTGCCCGTCGCGCCAGTAGCTGTTGCCGGGGTTGATGTAGAGCGAGTACGCCTTGGCGCCACCGACGGTCAGGGACTCCGTGGTCGCGGTCGCCGGCTTGCTCTGCGGCGAGCCCGGAACCACGCTGGAGCCCTGGTACCAGAGGTCGTTCCCGCGCCCGGACTGATCGAAGACGACGGTGATCACGCAGGTCGTGCCGGAGCAGAACGAGTCCTGCGTCGCCGCGTTGGCGGTGCCGCCCGTGCCGGTCAGGCCGATGTTGCGGGTGGTGTTGTCCGACGAGCGCCGGACCTGGTAGAGGTTGCCGGCGTACGTCGCGTAGAGGGCTCGCGTCGTGCTGTGGGCCGCCACGCACGGGGTGCCGCCGGAGGCGTAGATGTCGCACGGGCGCGCGCCGCTCGGCGGCGGGGTGGTGGTCGGCGGGGTGGTGGTGGGCGGGGTGGTCGGCGAGGTCCACTGTTGGTTGGCGCCGCCGTTGCAGGCCCAGAGGATCAGTTTGGTGCCGTTCGCGGTGGCCGCGCCGTTGGCGTCCAGGCACAGCCCGGACTGCACACCGGTGATGGTGCCGTTGCTGTTGACGTTCCACTGCTGGTTGGTCTGGCCGTTGCAGTCCCAGATGATCGCCTGCGTGCCGTTGGTGGTGCCGCGGCCGGAGGCGTCCAGGCACTTGTTGCCGTACACCGTGAGCTGCTTGCTCGACGTCCAGGTCCAGGTCTGCCCCGCCGCGCCGTTGCAGTCCCACAGTTGGGTCTGGGTGCCGTTGGTGGTGCCGGAGTTGGGGACCTCGACGCATCGACCGGACGGGACGCCGACGATGGTGGTGCTCTGCCCGGGTGCGATGGCGGCGGCCAGCGGCGCGGCGGCGGCCTCGGCGGAGGAGGATCCGGCACCGGCCGCCGCACCGACGGTGACGAGGACGAGGACGCCGGCCAGTGCGCTGGCCAGGACGGCCAGGCGCGGGAGGCGACGTCTCGGGATGGGATCGTGGGCCATGCCGGGCCCGGCGGGGGACGGGGTTCGCACGAGGTGGCTCCTCGGAGTCGTGACAGCGTGGAAGTGCCGACGCCGCGGGTGGTGGTGGCGGGGGCAGCCGAATCGATTCGCGGCAATCGTAGGATCAATTTTCGATGAGTGTCAATGTAAGCCCGCTCGGCGGGAGTCCGGCGGTGGCCGTCCGTGCCGACGGCCGCCGCCGGACCTCTTCCGCGACGCCTACCGCCCCCAGATCCGCCAGGTCTGGTTCAGCGGACTGCCCTGGCCGACCGGGTTACAGGTCCACTGCAGGACCGTCGCACGGGCCGCCGTGGAGACCCCGTTGACGTCGACACACTTGCCGCTGTGCCGGGCGACGAGCTGGTAGTCGTGCGAGTCGTTACCGGAGTAGGTCACCTTCCGGAGGGTGAACTGCTGGTTGAGCCCGTTCTGGCAGGTCCACTGGTGCACTGCGGCGCCGTTGGCGGTGGAGACGCCGCTGACGTCCAGGCACTTGCCGCTCTGCTGGTTGACCACCATGTACGTGTCGGCCACGCCGGCGACCGGCCGGAAGTTCCAGAGCTGCTGGTCACCGCCCTCGCAGTAGAACTGCTGCTGGACGTTGCCGTCGGCGGTGCTCAGGCCGGTGTTGTCCAGGCACTGCTGCGAGTGCTGGGCCACCGCCACCGACTGGAAGCCCACTTCCGAGGGCGGCAGCAGGGTCACCGTGTACGTGTCGTTCTGGTTGGCGTACGGCAGGGTCACCGTGGCGTTGTTGTTGGACACGGTGACGACGCTGTTCGAGACCGTGACCGGCCCCTGCACCGCGCCACCGTTGTTGTACGGGATGCGCTGCGTGAGCACCCGCACCTGGTTGTTCTGCACCACGCCACTCGTCGTGTCGAGGCGTTGCAGGTTGACGGCCAGGTTCCCGGTCGTACGACCGCCACCGACCAGCACCTTCGCCACGCCGCTCGCCTTCGTGGCGTACGCGTCGTAGGACTGACTGCCGGTCACCGAGACGATCTGGCCGGCCTGGGAGGCGTAGTAGCGGTAGACCCACCACTCGCCCTTGGGCTGGTGCTGGCCGGCCGAGTTGCGGATCAGCAGGTTGCCGAGGTCGTTGTGCAGGTTGCCGGCGCTGGCCCAGTTGGCCCGCAGACCGTCCGCGCCGGCCCGCTCCAGGCGCGCGATGTACCAGGCACCGTCGGCCGGGTTTTGCTCGTTGGACGCCCCGTACTCGTTGATCTGGTACGGGCGGGGATGCGGGATGCCGCGCGGGTCGAGGGTGGCGTTGGCGGCGGCGACGTTGGCGACCGGGTCGCCGGGCAGCGAGTGCCAGCTGATGATGTCCGGCACCGTGTTGGTCGAGCGCACGAAGTCCAGGTACTGGTTCCAGAACGCGTGGTTGGTCGACGGCACGCAGGCGCAGCTCGGCCCGACGATGAGCTGGTTGGGGAACTCCGTCCGGAGGCGCTGGTACGTGCGCCGCCAGAGTTCGAGGTACTGGGTGATCGGCCGGTTCCAGAAGATGGTGATGTTGGGTTCGTTCCAGATGTCCCACTGCACCGACAGGCCGGACGCCCGGACGTCGTTGATGACCCGGGTCAGGAAGTTGTCGTAGTCGGTCCAGTTGCCGTTGTCGCCCGGGAAGCGGGAGATGCCGGCGCCGTCGGCGCCCCACAGGTCGTGCGGCAACAGGATGAACTGCCCGCCGAGGGCGACGGTCCGACGGGCCTGGGCGACTGTGGCGTTCCAGCGGCGGTCGTAGTTTCCGCCGACCCAGCCACTGCCGGGCAACTGCGCACCACCGGCGCGCATGTAGCGGAAGTTGACGTCGCGGTAGAAGTGGTCCGGCGGCCCACTGGCGTTCTCGGTCATGCCGTAGATCCAGCCGGACGCGCGGTAGGTGGGCGTGCCGGTCGTCGTGGAGAAGTTGACGCTTATCGACTCGTCGGCGGCCTGGGCCGGGGACGCGGCGACGGTGACGGCGGTGGTTGCGGCGAGCAGGCCGACGACGAGTCGGGCGACGAGCGCGTGGGCTCGCCCCGACCTGCTGCGGGACGGGGTTTTCACGGGCGGCTCCTTGGTGGGGCGCGGGGGACGCTCTCCGGAGGGCTGCGCTTGCGAATCGATTCGCACGGATCGTAGGTCGGGGACTCACCTGTGTCAATGAAGCGACGATCGCGTGAAGCCGGTGTTTCCCAGCAGCGCCTCCCTGGACGCTCGCCAACCCTTGACCACCGTGCATGGGCGGTCCTATCTTCGTGCGAACCGTTTCGTCGAATCGGTTCGCCTCATGGTCGGACGTGGTCCGGCCCGCGACGGTCAACCCACGACACCCCACCTGACGATCGACTTGAAGTGAGGCAGCACATGACACGACTCAACCGACGGCGGCGCCTGGCCGCCGTTGCCGTGCTAGCGCTCGCCGCGGTGACGGCCAGCGCCTGCTCGTCGTCGTCCGGCGACTCCGACGACGGCGGTGGCGGCGCGTACCTCGTCTGGGACCCGTATCCGCAGTTCGCCGACGACTCCGACTGGGTCGCCCTGCTCAAGAAGTGCGGCACCTCGGCGGGCGTGACAGTCGAGCGGACCGGCTACGACACCACCGACCTCACCAACAAGGCGCTGCTCGCCGCCCAGCAGAGCAACTCGCCGGACGTGCTGATCGTCGACAACCCGGTCATCTCGACACTGGCCGAGGCCGGCGCGCTCACCACCACCGAAGAGAACAAGCTGGACGTGTCGAGCATGGCGGCGAACCTGCTCGGCGCCGGCCAGAGCGCGGGCAAGACGTACGGGGTGCCCATCGGGGCCAACACCCTCGCGCTCTACTACAACAAGGACCTGCTCACCGCCGCCGGCGTCGACCCGGCCTCGGTCAAGGACTGGACGTCACTGACCGCGGCGCTGACGAAGGTCAAGGCCAAGGGCAAGAAGGGCATCACCTTCTCCGCGATCGGCACCGAGGAGGGCAGCTTCCAGTTCCTGCCCTGGTTCTGGGGATCGGGCGCCCAGCTGACCAGCCTGGACTCGCCGCAGGCGGTGTCCGCGCTGAGCCTCTGGACGGACTGGCTGGGGCAGGGCTACGCCCCGAACTCGGTCATCAACAACACCCAGACCACGAGTTGGCAGGAGTTCGCCACCGGCGACTTCGCGTTCGCGGAGAACGGCACCTGGCAGCTGGCCAACGCCGAGAAGCTCGGCTTCTCGTACGGCACCATCGCGATCCCGGCCAGCGCGGGCGGGCCGGCCCCGGCGCCGACCGGCGGCGAGTTCGTCTCCATCCCGGTTCAGAAGAAGACCGGCCGGTACGCGACGTCGCAGAAGCTCGTCACCTGCCTGACCAGCGCCGACAATCTCCTCACCACCGACACCACGCTCTCCTACGTGGCGCCCGTCGCCGCCGTGCAGGACCGGCAGGCTACCGAGAACCCCAAGCTCAAGGTCTGGGTGGAGGCCGTCCGGGCGGCCAAGGGTCGCACCGGTGACAACCTCGGCACGAAGTACCCGAAGATCTCCGAACCCCTGTGGACAGCCGTGCAGGCAGCCCTGAGCGGCGGCAAGTCGCCGCAGGAGGCGCTGACCGCCGCGCAGGCCTCGGCCACGAGCAAGTAAGCGCGTCGAACCGACACGATGACCCCCACGACGCGTATTTCCACCACCACGCGAGGCCACGGTGGGGCGGCTGAGGCCGCCCCACCCGGGCCCCCCGCGCCTCGCACCCGCCGGCCCGGACGATGGCTGGCGTGGGGCTTCCTGGCGCCGACGGTCGTCTACCTGCTGGCCTTCTACGCCTACCCGCTCTACCGCAACGTCGAGCTGAGCCTGCGCGAGTACACCGTCCGCTCGTTCGTGCAGGGCGGCGCACCCTTCGCCGGCCTGGACAACTACCGCACCGTCCTGGCCGACCCGGCGTTCTGGCCGACGTTGGCACACACGCTGATCTTCACCGGCGCGTCGCTCGTCTTCCAGTTCAGCATCGGCATGGCCCTGGCCCTCTTCTTCCGCCAGCACTTCCCGCTGTCGGGCACCCTGCGGGCGCTGATCCTCGTACCGTGGCTGCTGCCGCTGATCGTGTCGGCCTCGACCTGGTCGTGGTTGCTCAACAGCGACTCGGGGTTGGTCAACGCCGCACTGGGCGTCGTCGGGATCGACCCGGTCAACTGGCTCACCTCGCCGACCTGGTCGCTCACCTCGGTGATCATCGCGAACATCTGGATCGGCATCCCGTTCAACCTGGTGGTGCTCTACAGCGGGCTCCAAGCGATCCCGGTCGAGGTCTACGAGGCGTCCGCGCTCGACGGCGCGACCGGCTGGCAACGGTTCTGGTCGATCACGTTCCCGCTGTTGCGCCCGGTCTCCGCGATCACGCTGCTGCTGGGGCTGATCTACACGCTGAAGGTCTTCGACATCATCTGGATCATGACCAGGGGCGGCCCGACCGGTTCCTCCGCCACGCTCGCCACCTGGTCGTACCGTCTCGGCTTCGGCAACCTGCTGCCCGAGTTCGGTCCGGGCGCGGCCGTCGGCAACCTGCTCATCGTGATGGCCCTGGTCGCCGGGCTCGTCTACATCAGGTCCCAACGGAGGCAGCACCTACGATGACCACGTCACCGCGTCGCGTCTGGTGGAAGACCGCAGTCGGTCTGGTGCTGACCGGGCTGATGCTCTTCCCCGTGTACTGGATGATCAACGTGTCGTTCACCCGGGACCAGGACATGCGCGCCAGTCCCCCGCACCTGTTCCCGACCAACGGCACGCTGGACGGCTACCGGGCCGTCCTCGACCAGCAACTGCCGTACCTCGGCACCAGCTTTCTCGTCGGGCTCGGCACTGTGGCACTGACCGTGGCGCTCGCCGCCCCCGCCGGTTACGCGCTGGCGAAGCTGCGGCCACCCGGCGGCCCGGCGCTGAGCTTCCTGCTGCTGATCGCCCAGATGATCCCGGGAATCATCATGGCGATGGGCTTCTACGCCATCTACCTCACCCTCGGCGTCCTCAACACGCTGCCGGGCCTGATCCTGGCCGACACGACACTCGCGGTGCCGTTCGCCGTACTGATCTTCACGGCCTTCATGTCCGGCATCCCCGACGAACTGCTCCAGGCCGCCGTGGTCGACGGCGCGGGACGGCTGCGCACCTTCTGGTCGATAGTGCTGCCGGTCAGCCGCAACTCGATCGTCACGGTGTCGCTCTTCGCGTTCCTATGGTCCTGGTCGGACTTCATCTTCGCCTCGACCCTGGCCGGCGGCGGCGACCACCAGCCGATCACCCTCGGCATCTACCACTACATCGGCAACAACAACCAGCAGTGGAACGCCATCATGGCCACCGCCGTCGTCGCCTCGATCCCCGCCGCCGTGCTGCTGATCCTGGCGCAGCGGTACGTCTCGATGGGCGTGACCGCCGGCGCCGTCAAGGACTGACCATCCGCGGCGGTCGAGGACTGACCACCCGCACCACAGAAAGGCACCCGCCACCCATGACCGTCGCCCCGTCCGGTCCGGAGTTCGGAATCCAGGACATCCCGTTCAGCTACCGCGGATCCTGGTTCAACATCTCCCCGGTGGTAGCCGAGAAGACGTACGCCGACGACCTGCACCTGGTGTCGCACCAGACCGGGCTGCACCCGGTGCTGCGCCTCTCCCCCACGGCCGCGGGCTCCACCGTCGTGGCCACGCCCGCGCTGCTGACCTGGCGTGCCGGTTCCGGTCACATCGAGGCCGTCTACGACACACCCGACACCCTGCGGATCCGGGGCCGGCACCTCGGGCTGCGGATCGCCGCGGCCGCCGGCACCCTCACCCCGTTCAGCGGCACCTACCTCTACCTCGACCCGGTCGACGGCGCACACGTCTTCACCTCGTACGAGACCGGGCGACGCTACCGCGTCACGGTGCTCTCCGGCGCGCTGCGCCGCGCCGACGGCGTCGAGGCGCTCGGCACCGCCGACCGCTGCCTGGACCTCCCCGGCGACGAGCCCTGGGAGATCGCCATCGAGGAGTACGCCACCGCCCGCCGGCCGTACGCCACCACCGTCCCCTTCGACCAGGTGTGCCGCGACCGCAGCGCCGAGTTCGCCGCGTTCGTCGACGCCATCGCGCCGTGGCGCGGCGCGGACACGCCCGCCGCCGAACTGGCCGCGTACGTGCTGTGGTCCGCCACCGTCGCCCCGGCGGGCTTCGTGACCCGACCCGCCGTCCTGATGTCCAAGCACTGGATGGACAAGGTGTGGAGCTGGGACCACTGCTTCAACGCGATCGCGCTCGCGGCCGGTGAGCCGGAGCTCGCCTGGCACCAGTTCCACCTGCCCTTCGACCACCAGGACGGCGCGGGCGCCCTGCCCGACTCGGTCACCCACTCGGAGGTCCTGCACAACTACGTCAAGCCGCCCATCCACGGCTGGGCGCTGCGCCACCTGCGCCGACGCCTCCCTGAGCCACCGGACCGGGCGGCGCTCGCGCAGACGTACGACCGGTTGGCCCGCTGGACCGGGTTCTGGCTCGACGCGCGCCGCGCGCCCGGCCACGACCTGCCGCATTACCAGCACGGCAACGACAGCGGCTGGGACAACGCCACCACGTTCGACGACGGCCGGGTCGTGCAGACCGCCGACCTGGCCGCGTTCCTGGTCTCCCAGCTGCGGTGCCTGGCCGACCTCGCCACCGAGCTGGGCGAACCCGCCGACCGGTGGTCCCGGGAGGCCGACCGGATCCGCGCGGCAATGATCGGGCAGCTGTGGGACGGTGAGCGCTTCACCGCCCGCAGCCCGCACACCGGGCAGCGGCGGACCAGCCGCAGCCTGCTCGATCTGATGCCCGTCGCTCTCGGCGCCGACCTGCCCGCCCCGATCGCCGACGCGCTGGCCCGGGGCGTCGAGACCCACCTCACCACGCACGGGCTGGCCACCGAACCGACGGACTCGGCCCACTACCTGGCCGACGGCTACTGGCGGGGCCCGATCTGGGCGCCCTCCACGGTGCTGGTCGAGGACGGTCTGCGGCGGGCCGGGCACACCGGGATCGCCGACGACATCAGCCAGCGCTTCCTCGCGCTGTGCGAGAAGTCCGGTTTCGCGGAGAACTTCGACGCCGAGACCGGCGCCGGGCTGCGGGATCGCGCGTACACCTGGACGGCCAGCAGCTACCTCATCCTCGCGGCCGCCCAGGAGGAACGCCGGGCCGCACGACGGTAGTCGGACGGCGCGGGCCCCGATCGGCGGGGCCCGCGCACGGGTGGAGGATCAGTCGGTCCGGACCGGGCCGGTGCTGGACCGCAGCGAGATGGGTGGGCTGTAGAGGCGGTGCCGCGGCACGCTGCCGGGGGCCGCGATGATCTCCAGCAGCAGTGCCACCGCCTCCGCGCCCATGTCCCGCATGGGCACGTCCGCAGCGGTCAGCGGTGGGCGGAAGTCCTCCGCCCAGTGCTGGGCGGCGACCCCGGTGACGGAGAAGTCGGCCGGAACGGACAACCCGGCGCTGGTCAGCGCCCGCTGCATGCCCGGCAACGCCGCCTCGTTGATGGTGGCCACCGCCGTGACGTCCGGGTGCGTCCCGAGCAACTGCTCGACGCACGCCTCACCGGAGGCCGTGTCATCACCGCAGCAGACGTCCACGCCGACCAGACCCCGTTCCGCCACCGCCGCCTGGAAACCGGCCAGGGCGCGGTGGCTGGGCCCGTAACCCGCCGCCACCAACTCGGCGGAGCGGTTGACCAGCGCCACGTGCCGATGCCCCAGATCGGCCAGGTGGTGCACACAGCGCGCGATCAGCCCGGCGTAGTCGATGTCGACCCAGCTCATGCCGTGCGCCTGCGCCGTCCGACCGATCGTGACGAACGGCAGACCCGTTCTGGCCAGGCGCGTGACCCGGTCGTCCTCCAAGCGGATCTCCATGAGGACCACGCCGTCCACCCGACGCCCGCTGACGATCCGCTCGAACGACCTGTCGTGGTCGCCACCGGACGGGGACAGCAGCACATCCAGGTCGTGGCGGGCGGCGGCCTCGACGACGCTGGCGACGAAGCCCAGCTGCATGTCGGTCAACCGCTGGCTCGCCGGTGGGATCACCAGCCCGAGGGTGCGCGTACGCCCCTCCTTGAGGGCGCGGGCGCTGGCGTTCGGCCGGTAGTCCAGCTCGTCGATGACCGCCTGGATCCGCTGCCGGGTCGCCTCCGAGACGGTCCGCTTGCCGCTCAGCACGTACGACACGGTGCTGCGGGACACCCCCGCCCGCCGGGCGATCTCCCCGATGTTCATACGCCGCCCTCGAATCGATTCCTGCCCCGACGGGGACGCGCCCAGCTCCGGTTCCGAGCATAGGCGCTCCGCGCCGACGCCCGGACGCCCCGCCCGGCCCGTTCGGCCTGCCCGACCGGGTCGACCCGCCCGTTGCGCCCGAGGCGACCCGGTCAGGAATCAAGAAGCGCCCGGCCGGCAGCCCGGCCTAGCCTTTTCCCAGGTAGCCGGCCTTACGCCGGGCCGGAGAACATCGAGAGGGAGCCCGACATGTCCGCGAAGACCTCCACGACCGAGTCCGACGGCTTCAGCGCCGAGGAGCGCGCCGCGATGAAGGAGCGTGCGGCCGAACTGCGCGCCGAGGGCAAGAAGGGCGCCAAGCGGGCCGACGGGTTGCAGGCGGTCCTCGACCGCATCGCGCAGATGGCGCCCGACGACCGCGCGCTCGCCGAGCGCGTGCACGTGGCGGTGACCGCCGCCGCCCCCGACCTGACGCCGAAGACCTGGTACGGCATGCCCGCCTACGCGAACGCGGCCGACAAGATCGTCGTCTTCTTCCAGGACTCCGGCAAGTTCAACTACCGCTACTCGACCCTGGGCTTCCAGGACACGGCCAACCTCGACGACGGTGACCTCTGGCCGGTGTCGTACGCGCTGCGGACCTGGAGCCCCGAGGTGGAGAAGAGGGTCGTCGAGCTGGTGCGCGCGGCGGTCTCCTGAGCCACGGCTCTGGCGCCCCTTGCGCGCGACGACGATGATCGCCAGGTGTCGTTCTGGGAGTTCGTCACGGACGTCGGAGTACCGCTGGTCCTCGTCGTCGGCGCTGCGGTCATCGCGGTCGGCGCGTTCACCGACCCGCCGGAGGAGTTCTCCTGGCCGCGCGGCTGGGAGTGGGCGTGGGTGGGCGTGTGGGTCATGGCGAGCGGCGAGGCGGCGTTCGGCACCGACCGACCGTGGTGGGAGCGCGCCTGGAAGGGCGCCGCGGCCCTGCTCATCGCGGTGGCCTGCGTGGTCGCCGTCTGGCGGCACCAGCGGTGGCGCAGGCGGCCCCGAGGGACCGGTGGCGACGCGACGTAGTAGTCAGCGGGTGGGCAGCGCGCCCGGCCCGCCGCCGACGCGGGGCCGGCGGCGGGCGGGAACGCGCCAGCTCAGGTGGTCGTGCAGGTGATGTCGGTCGGCGGGTTGTTGGTTCCCGTCGCGGAGGCGAGGAAGCCGAACGTGGTGGAGCCACCGGCCGGCAGCGACCCGTTGTAGTCGACGTTCGTCACCCGCACGTTCGCACCGCTCTGGGTGTGCGTGCCACCCCAGATCTGGGTGATCGCCTGCCCGTTGGGGAACGTCCAGGAGACCGTCCAGCCCCGGATCGCCGTCGCGCCGGCGGTCACCGTGACCGAGCCCTGGAAGCCGCCCGACCACGAGTTCGTCACCGTGTACGTGGCCCGCGCGCCGGACGGCGAGGGCGTGCTGGACACGGTCGGCGTCGGCGTCGGGATCGGGCTCGGTGTGTCGGTCGGACTCGGGGTCGGCGAGACGGTGGGCGAGGGCGTGCTGGTCAGCGTCGGTGACGGTGTCACACCGGGCCGCGCGGCGCGGTAGGTGTGCCCGGCGCGGACGGCGAGTTGGACGACGTCCGTCTCGGGTCGGGTGGTGGTGGGCGTGCTGTCGTCGGTGACGTCGACGAGGGTGAAGGAACCGGTGAAGAGCCGGCAGCGGAGTCGTAGGGTGCCGTCCCGGTCGGCGCGGACGCTGATCTCGTCGGCCTGCCCGCTGGTCCAGGCCACGCCGACGGTGTATCCGCCGCGAGCGCGGAGCCCCGCGACCTGGCCGGTGGGCCAGGCGCTCGGCAGCGCCGGCAGCAGGTGCAGCTCGCCGGTGTGGCTGTGCAGGACCATCTCGGCGATGCCGGAGGTCGCGCCGAAGTTGCCGTCGATCTGGAACGGTGGGTGCAGGTCGAACATGTTCGGCGCGAGCCGGTCGGTGCGCACGAGGTCCTTCAGGAGCTTGTGGGCGCGGGTGCCGTCCTCCAGCCGGGCCCAGTAGTTGATCTTCCACGCGAGGGACCAGCCGGTGCCGTCGTCGCCGCGCAGCTCCAACGTCCGGCGCGCGGCCTCGTACAGCTGCGGGGTGCCGCGCCTGGTGATCTGGTTGCTGGGATGCAGGCCGTACAGGTGCGAGACGTGCCTGTGGTTCCGCTCGGTCTCGACCCAGTCGGCGAGCCACTCCTGGACGTTGCCGCGCGAGCCGACCTTCGTGGGCGCCAGCCGGTCCCGGGCCGTTCGCACCTGGGAGCGGAACGTCGTGTCGACGCCGAGCACCTCGCTGGCGCGGGCGACCGCGTCGAACAGGTCCCGCAGGATCTGGTTGTCCATGGTGGGGCCCGCGCAGACACTGGCGTTCGAGTGGTGCGGCAGCTCGGGCGAGTTCGACGGGTTCGTGACCAGGTAGCCGAGCGTCGGGTGGGCCACCAGCGTGTCGAGGAAGAACTGGGCGGCGCCCTTGAGGGCCGGGTAGTTGGCCGACAGGAAGCCGACGTCGCCGGTGAACAGGTAGTGCTCCCAGATGAGGGTGGACAACCAGGCGCCGCCGGTCTGCCACATGCCCCACAGTGCCCCGTCGACGACCGAGGCGCCGCGCCACCCGTCCGTGTTGTGGTGGGTGACCCAGCCGCCGGCGCCGTACTGCGCCTGGGCGACGCGCGCACCGGTCACCGTGAGGTCCTTGATCATGTCGAAGACCGGCAGGAAGCACTCGGCGAGGTTCGTCGTGTCGGCGGGCCAGTAGTTCATCGGCAGGTTGGCGTTGATGGTGTACTTCGAGTCCCAGGGCGGCGTCATGGAGTCGTTCCAGATGCCCTGGAGGTTCGCCGGCTGGGTGCCCGGCCGCGACGAGGAGATCAGCAGGTAGCGGCCGTACTGGAACAGCAGGGCGGAGAACTGCGGGTCGTTGGTGCTCGCGTGCTGGGCGATCCGCACGTCGGTCGGCTGATCGGCGGCGGCCGTACGACCCAGGTCGATGCTCACCCGGTTGAACAGGGCCTGGTAGTCGGCGAGGTGCCGACTGCGCAGCTGATCGAAGCTCACGCCCCGGGCGGCGGTGAGGCGGCTGCGCGCGATGCCCTGGTAGTCGCCGTTGACGATGCGGTAGTTGACGTAGCTGGAGCCGATCGAGATCAGTACGGTCACGCTCGTGGCGCCGGAGACGCGCAGGGTGCCTCCGGAACTGCTGACCGTGCCGCCGGTCGCGACCGCCTGGGCCAGGGCGAGGAAGCGCACCGACCCGTTGACGCCTTCCATGGCGCCGGAGATGCCGTCGACGGCGATCGTGGCGGCGTCCGGGCTCGACATGGTCGTCCGCTGCGGACTGTCGAAGGTGGCGTTGAACGTGATCGAGTTGGCGCGGTCGGCGGTCAGCCGGAGCACGATCACCCCGTCGGGAGCGCTGGCGAACGCCTCACGCTGGTACCGGACACCGTTGAGCACGTACGTCGTGGTGACGGTGGCGGTGGTGAGGTCCAGCGTCCGGTTGTACTGCGACGCGCTGGCCGAGGAGAAGGCCAGCCGGAGGTTGCCCACCGGCTGGTAGGCGAGCTGGCCGCCCGGGGTTCCCATCATCGTCTGGTTGATGAGGTCCTGCGCCTGGGTCCACTGGTCCGCGAAGACACGCCGCCGGATCTCGGCCAGGTTTGCCGCTCCCCGGGTGTTGGCGGAGTCGTACGGGCCGCCGGCCCAGATGGTGTCCTCGTTGAGCTGCAGCCGTTCGGTGTCGACGTTGCCGAACACCATCGCGCCGAGCCGGCCGTTGCCGATCGGCAGCGCCCGTAGCCAGTCGGTGCCCGCGGGTTCGTCGTACCAGAGGGCCATGTCGCCGGCGGCGAGCACCTGCGACGGCGCCACCGAGCCGGCGCGGGCGACGGCGGACCACGCGACCGGCAGCAGCGCGGCTCCGGCGCCCGCCACACCGGCCCTCAGCACGTTCCTTCGTGTCACGTCAGGCATGGTCTCTCCAATCAGCGCAGCTAGCGGCGCAGGAGGGTGAAGAACGGCGCCCCTGCCGGGCCACCGCGGAGGAAGTCGAATGTCGGGGACGTGCCGACGGCCAGCGCGCCGTTCGAGGTCCCGTGCGAGACGTACGGCCGCTGTCGTTGGACGTGTGGTGAGGCGCCCTGCTGTTAGCGCTAACAAGTGCCGCCCGTTCGCACCCTGCAGCACCGTTCACAGCCGGGGACCGACGCCCCGAGCTCCCGGCGGCGCGTCAACTCACCCTCTATAGACCTTCGTAGATGGCAGTGCCGCTCGTCAAGAGATGTCGGCCATGTTTCCCGCCAGCGTCCCCGCGAGGTCGCGCGGCTGGCCCCCGCCCCGACGCGCGCACCGGGTTGCCATCCCGACGGCATCTTCGTAGCATCCAGGACACACGATGTTATCGCGAACATTCTGTGGCATCGGGCAGGGACCGCGCGGGGAGGTGCACCCAGTGTTCGCAGGCACGGCTGCCGTCTCGGGCTACCGCAATCCGGTCGTGCCCGGCTTCTATCCCGATCCGAGTGTCTGCCGGGTCGGCGAGGACTACTACCTGGCCTGCTCCAGCTTCGAGTACTTTCCGGGCGTACCGCTGCTGCACAGTCGGGACCTGGTGAACTGGCGACAGATCGGCAACATCCTCGACCGTCCCAGCCAGCTGGAGATCCCGCCGGACGCCGACGCGTCCCGAGGCATCTTCGCGCCGACCATCCGCCACCACGACGGCCGGTTCTGGATGATCACCACCAACGTCAGCCTGGGCCGCCACCTCATCGTCACCGCGCGGGACCCCGCCGGCCCGTGGTCCGAGCCGGTCTACCTCGACCTCCCCCACGTCGACCCGTCCCTGGCCTGGGACGACGACGGCACCTGCTGGCTGACGACCTCCGGGGTGGACGCCTACCGGATCGACCCGGACCGGGGTCAGGTGCTGGAGGGGCCGATCCCGCTCTGGTCCGGCACCGGCGGCCAGTACCCGGAGGCGCCGCACCTCTACCGGATCGGCGACTGGTGGTACCTGCTGCTCTCCGAGGGTGGCACGCACACCGGCCACGCCGTGTCGGTCGCCCGCGCACGCAGCCCCCGGGGGCCCTTCGAGCCCGCGCCGAGCAACCCCGTCCTCACGCACCGCAGCACCAACCTGCCGGTGCAGGCCGCCGGGCACGCCGATCTGGTGCAGGCCACCGACGGCAGCTGGTGGATGGTCCTTCTGGGCATCCGGGCGAAGGGCCAGTGGCCGCCCTTTCACGTGCTCGGCCGCGAGACGTTCCTCGCGCCGGTTCGCTGGGACGGCGGGTGGCCCGTCGTGGACGTCGTCCGGGAGGTCACCGCGGCGCCCGCCGGCAGCGCACCGGCCCTCGCGGCCCCGCCCGGCCCGGTCGCCCACCACGACGACTTCGACGCGACAACCCTCGCGCCCGGCTGGATCTCGCCCCGCTCCCGCCCCGACGCGGCCTGGTCGCTGACCGAGCGGCCCGGATGGCTCACCCTGCACGCCACCGGTACGACGCTGGACCGCGCCGGCGCGACGATGGTGGCGACGCGCCAGCGCCACCATGACTGCCGGGCCAGCACGCGGGTCGATCCGGGCAGCGGCACGACCGGGCTCACCATCCGCATCGACGAGGCGCACCACTACGACCTGGAGGTCGGCGGCGGCAGCGTCCGCGTCGTCGGCCGGGTCGGGCCGTTCCGGCAGGTCTTCGCGTCCCTCGACGTACCCGCCGGCCCGCTGGTTCTGACGATCGCCACCCGGACCCACTGCCTCTACCCGCCGACCGTGACCTCGGCCGCGGGGCTGGCGGCCGCTGACGAACCCTTCGGCGTACGCCCCGCCACCTCCGACATGATCGCGTTCGAGGTGGAGACCTCCGAGGGCCGCGTCCTGTTGGCCGAACTCGACGGGCGCTACCTGTCCACCGAGGTCGCCGGCGGCTTCACCGGCCGGGTCATCGGCATGTACGTGACCGGGGACAGCGCCGCCTTCGACTGGTTCGACTACCGACCGGCAGCGCGGCCTACCGACTGAGCGCGGACCGGCTCGCCATCGAGGGATCACCGTAGACTCCCCGTGTGATCGAGGAGAGCCGGCGGCATCACGCGCGCAAGCCCCGGCGCGGTGACCTGCCCATCGCCACGATCGCCGAGCTCGCCGGGGTGTCCCCTCCCACGGTGTCGAAGGTTCTCAACGGTCGCGCCGGGGTGGGCGAGCAGACCCGGCAGCGGGTGGAGGCACTGCTGCGTGACCATGGCTACCGCCGGCCGGAGACCGCCGCGAGGACGCTCTGCATCGAGGTGCTCTTTCACCGGATGCTGCCCTCGATCGCCCTGGAGATCCTGCGGGGGATCCAGGAGGTCGCCGGCTCCCGGGACTGCACGGTCGGCTTCATCGACATCCGCCATCGGGTGGCGGCGGGGCTGCCCTGGATGGAGCCGCTGCTGCTGCGACAGCCCACCGCCGTCATCGCGGTCTGCTCCCTGGTCACCGCCGAGCACGGCAGACAGCTCACCGCCATGGGCATCCCGCTCGTGGCGATCGACCCGGTCGGCGAGCTGTTCCCCACGCCCGCCGTCGGGTCGAACAACTGGAGCGGCGCCCTGGCCGCCACCCGGCATCTGCTGGACCTCGGTCACCGACGGATCGGCGTGGTCACCGGGCCGGAGCAGGATCTGTCGGCGCGGGCTCGCCTGGACGGCTTCCGAGCCGCGCTGGACCATGCCGGCGTTCCGTTCGACAGCAGCCTCGAACGGCGCGGACTCTTCAGCTTCGAGGACGGCCGCGACCTCGGCCGCGAGTTGCTGACCCTGGCCGAACCCCCCACCGCCGTCGTCTGCGGCAACGACCTGCAGGCGCTCGGCGTCTACACGGCGGCCTACGAGGCCGGTCTGCGAATCCCCGACGACCTCAGCGTCGTCGGCTTCGACGACGTGGACCAGGCGGCCTGGACCACGCCACCTCTCACCACGGTGCGACAGCCGTTCAGCGAGATCGGGGCCACCGCCGCCCGGCTCGCGTTGGCGCTGACCGACGGCCATGCGCTGGCCCAGGAGCGGTACGAGCTCGGCACCGCGCTGGTCGTGCGTGCCAGCACCGGGCCGCCCGGTTCGCGGTTGTCGGAGGCCACCCTCCGCCCGTGAGCCAGAAATTTCTTGGCGGCCATGTCGAGAAACGGCGCGCGGCTCCGTCCCCGAGGTGAACGTGACCGGAACGGGTCACACCAGCGAGGAGGAACACGACGATGGCGAAGTACCTGCTGCTGAAGCACTACCGCGGCGCCCCGGCCGGGGTCAACGACGTGCCGATGGACCGGTGGACGCCGGAGGAGATCTCGGCGCACATGCAGTACATGAACGATTTCGCGTCCCGACTGGAGAAGACCGGTGAGTTCATCGACGGTCAGGCGCTCGCCCCCGAGGGAGCGTGGGTCCGCTACGACGGCCCGGGACGCCCCCCGGTCACCGACGGCCCGTTCGCCGAGACCAAGGACCTCATCGCCGGCTGGATGGTGATCGACGTCGACACGTACGAACGCGCCGTCGAGCTGGCCGGCGAACTGTCGGCCGCTCCGGGGGCGGGCGGGAAGCCGATCCACGAGTGGCTCGAGGTGCGCCCCTTCCTGACCGAGCCCCCCACCATCGCCGAGTGACCTCGGCGATGAACGACGCACTGCTCCGGAGCCTCACGCCGGGCGTGCTCGGCATCCTCGTCCGCCGCGGAGCTGACTTCGCGGCGGCCGAGGACGCCGTACAGGACGCGCTGGTCGAGGCTATCCGCGTCTGGCCGGCCGACCCGCCGCGGGACCCCAGGGGCTGGCTGATCACCGTGGCCTGGCGCCGGTTCCTCGACACCACGAGGGCGGACGCCGCCCGTCGCCGTCGTGAGGACCTCGTCGACTCCGAGCCGGCGCCCGGGCCCACGCCGGCGGTGGACGACAACCTCCAGCTCTACTTTCTCTGCGCCCACCCGTCGCTGACGCCGTCGTCCGCCGTCGCGCTCACGCTACGGGCCGTGGGCGGGCTGACCACCCGTCAGATCGCCGACGCCTACCTGGTGCCCGAGGCGACCATGGCGCAACGTATCAGCCGGGCCAAACGCACCGTCTCCACCGTGCGGTTCGACCAGCCCGGTGACGTCGCGACCGTGCTGCGCGTCCTCTACCTGGTCTTCAACGAGGGATACACCGGCGACGTCGACCTCGCCGCCGAGGCCATCCGGCTCACCCGGCAGCTCGCCGCCGCCATCGACCATCCCGAGGTGGCGGGGCTGCTCGCCCTCATGCTGCTGCACCACGCCCGACGGGCCAGCCGGACCGCGTCCGACGGCAGCCTGGTGCCGCTCGCCGAGCAGGACCGCGGCCGGTGGGACACCGCACTCATCGCCGAGGGTGTCGACATCCTCCAGGCGGCCCTCGCCCGCGACCGGCTGGGCGAGTTTCAGGCCCAGGCCGCCATCGCGGCGCTGCACGCCGACGCGCCCACCGCCGAGGAGACCGACTGGGTGCAGATCGTCGAGTGGTACGACGAGCTGGCACGCCTGACCGACAGCCCGGTGGTCCGGCTCAACCGCGCGGTGGCCGTCGGCGAGGCCGACGGCGCCCGGGCCGGCCTGGCGGCGCTCGCGGCGCTTGACGACTCGCTGCCCCGTCACACGGCGGTGGCGGCGTACCTGCACGAGCGCGCCGGCGACCTCGCGGCGGCGGCACGCCTGTACGTCGCGGCGGCCCACCAGGCCCCCAACCTCGCCGAGCGCGACCACCTGACGCGCCAGGCCGCCCGGCTCAACGCCCGCCGACAGCGGTGACGGCGTCCGACCGACGCGGGCAACGCGCCGGTCGACGACGGCAACGACGCAGAGCACCTGTCATCCGGACCGGCTTCGACCGCCGGCCCCGCCGTCGTCGCGTGACGGGGCCGGCACGAGTGATCCCGCTCGGTCAGCGGTTCAGAGTGGCGATCAGCGCGGTGCTCATGCCCTGCTCACCGCGCGCGTTCGGGTGGAAGGGCGCGGCCGCGTTCTGCGGTACCAGCCCCTCGACCCAACGGGTGCTGCTGCTCTTGCAGGCGTCCCGACCGATCGACGGCGTGTAGACGTCGGCGTAGGTGGCGCCGTTCGCCCCCGCGGCGCTGGCCAGCATGGCGTTGAGCGACTTCTCGATGCCGCGCAGGTAGGGCACGTCCTGGTAGGCGATCGGGACGACGGGCCAGCAGCCGTAGCCGCTGTCGGGCAGGATCGCCGGGTATCCGAGCACCACGATCCGCGCGCTCGGCGCGGCGCGGCGGATCGCCTGGAGCGTGGTCGTCACCTTCGGCACGGTGGCCGCGATCCGGGCCTGTAGCTGGTCGGTGCCGCCTGCGGTGTACCGGTTCTTGCACGGCGAGCCGAGGGGGCTGCTGAGGCTCGCCTCCGCGCATTCGCCGATGATGTCGGCGAAGCCGATGTCGTTGCCGCCGATCTGCACCGTCACCAGCGCCGTGCTCGACGTGACCGCGTTGAGCTGCGGTGGCAGGTTGATGCCCAGTTGGCCGCTGCCGCCGTAGAGGATGTCGTCGGTGGTGGCGCCGGAGCAGCTCACGTCGGCGAACGACGTCGAGCCGGCGGACGCGGCCACCAGGGAGGGGTAGTTGCGGTTCGACCGGAGACAGTTGAGGTCGACCTGGGTGGGGATCAGCGGACCGGCGGTGTACGAGTCGCCGAGCGCGACGTAGCGGCCGGTGGGGACCGCGGCGCTGGCGGGTGTGGCGACGGCGAACAGCACACCGGCGGTGGCCGCGGCGAGCGCGGCGAGTCGGGTGGCTGCCCGCAGGAGCGGCAGGCGGGGACGGGGCATGACGCCTCCCAGGGGAGATCGCGGTGGCGATGGTGGTGCCGAGATCCTGTCGCCGCCCACCGAGTGGCGTCAATATAGATGACACTCACTAAATGCCGTCCCACAGTGTGGGTCAGGAGGGCTGCGCGGCAGGCTCCGACCCCCCGGCGTCCGCGCCGGACGTCGGCGACGTTGACGTCATATGTCGTACGAGTTAAATTGGCATCGATCTATGTCGTTGGCTCCCTGTGGACCGGCAGCGGGCCCTCGCCGCCAACCACCCGCAAGGAGTGCACGTGCTCAGACGAAGAATGGCCCTCCTGCTCCCCGCGCTCCTCGCAGCCGCCCTCGGCACCGCTGTGGTCAGCGGCGCGGTCGTGCTCACCACCACGCAACCCGCGCAGGCGTTGGAGAACGGGCTGGCCCGCACGCCACAGATGGGCTGGAACGACTGGAACGCGTTTGGTTGCAACGTCAACGAGACGCTCATTCGGCAGACGGCCGACGCGCTGGTCTCCAGCGGGATGGCCGCGGCCGGATACCGCTACGTCAACATCGACGACTGCTGGTCCACCAAGCAGCGCAACGCCAGCGGCGACCTGGTCGCCGATCCGCAGAAGTTCCCGAGCGGCATCAAGGCTCTCGCCGACTACGTCCACGGCAAGGGCCTCAAGCTGGGCATCTACTCCTCGGCCGGGACCCTCACCTGCGCCGGGTACCCGGCCAGCATCAACTACGAGCAGCGCGACGCCAACCTCTGGGCGTCCTGGGGGATCGACTACCTCAAGTACGACAACTGCGGCGACCACCTCGGTCGGAGCGCGCAGCAGCGCTACACCGCGATGCGGGACGCGCTCGCGGCAACCAACCGGCCGATCCTCTACAGCCTGTGCAGCTGGGGGCAGGACAGCGTCTGGACCTGGGGCGCGGGGGTGGGCAACTCCTGGCGTACCACAGGCGACATCGGTGGGAACTGGAACTCCATCATGAGCATCCTCGACCAGCAGGTCGGCAAGGAGTCGTACGCCCGTCCGGGCGCGTGGAACGACCCGGACATGCTGGAGGTCGGCAACGGCCCCACCGACACCGAGTCCCGGGCCCACTTCAGCCTGTGGGCGCTGCTGAACGCCCCGCTGCTGGCGGGCAACGACATCCGCACCATGTCGGCGGCCACCCGCACGATCCTCACCAACACCGACGTGATCGCCGTCAACCAGGACTGGGGCGGCCAGCAGGGCCGCAAGATCAGTGACTCCGGTGACCTGGAGGTCTGGCGCAAGCCGATGTCCACCGGCGGGGTGGCCACCGTCCTGCTCAACCGGGGCAGCGGCACGACCACGATCTCCACGACGGCCAGCGCGCTCGGCCTCGGCAGCGCCGGCTCGTACGCGGTGCGGGACCTGTGGTCCCACACCACCTCGACGTCTACCGGCACGATCAGCGCGTCGGTGCCGGCGCACGGCGCCGCCATGCTCCTGGTCACCGGCGGTGGCACGCCCCCGCCGACCACACCTCCACCGACCACGCCTCCGCCGAGCACTCCCCCGCCGGGCTCGACGTCGACGATCCGCAGCACGTCCGCCGGCCGGTGCCTGGACGTCAACGGCGCGTCCCAGACCAACGGCGCCACGGCCATCATCTGGGACTGCCACGGCCAGGCCAATCAGTCCTGGACCTCGACGAGCGCCCAGGAGCTGCGGGTCTACGGAGGAAAGTGCCTCGACGTCTTCAACGCCGGCACCGCCAACGGGACGTCGGTGATCATCTGGGACTGTCACGGCCAGGCGAACCAACAGTGGCGCTTCAACGCCGACGGCTCGATCACGGCGGTCGCCTCGGGCCGCTGCCTGGACCTGGTGGGCAACGGTACGGCGAATGGCACACGCACCCAGATCTGGGACTGCAACGGCGCGGCCAGCCAGCGGTGGAGCCGCAGCTGAGCGACCCGCCCCGACAGGCGGGGCCGGCCGGGCGCGGTCGCGGGCACCGACCCGCGTGTCGCCCGGCCGGCGCGCGCCGCGCCATGCTCACCCCTGCGGCACCCGGGCAACGTCCGACGCATAGCATTGCCACGGTTCGGGACGGCTCTGCTGAAACGAGGCGACATGCGTTGGCTCCAGCGGCTGCTGGGCGGCGGGCGGGTCCAGCTCGACCCGGGGCGGCAGCAGGCGCTGCTGCGAGACCTCCAGCACGGATACGGCACGCAGGCGCGGGTTCCGTTTCCCGCGCAGGTCGAAGCGGCGACCGGGATGCTGGGCGGCGACGACGGCCTGGTGGTGGCGGCCCGGATTCTGAACCAGGTCGCCGACGAGGCACACGCGGATCTGCTGGCGCAGGCGCAGGACATCCACCGGCGCACGGGCCGGCGGCTGCTGGTGCACCGGCGGAACTACCGGCCGCTGTGGATGGAGGCCGGTCCCGGGCTGCGGTGGCCGCTGTTCGCGTTGCCGTGCGGCTTCCACCCGTACGCCCAGGTGGCCGCCGCCGTCGCGGTGGTCGGCGGCCGGGCGGCCCGGCTCGATCGGGTGACCGATCCGACCCCGCTGGTGACCCACGTGTTCGAGGTGCTCGACCTCACCACCGCCGGCTGGGAGTACGGCCGGGTGCGGGTGGACACCGACGCCGCCGCGTTCGTCGATCGACTGATCACGAGCGCGGCGCAGATCCTCGCCGCGATGGACGACCCACCCCGGCTGCCACCTGCGGTCCGTGCGCTGATGCGTCGCAACAACACGGTGGACGTGCACGATCCGGCCGGCCCGCGCGCGGTGGGACGGATCAACCTGGGCGCGCGGATGCGCGAACAGTTGCTGGCCTGACGGCGGACCCGGGATCTCAGGCGCGGGCGTTCGCGCTCAGGAAGGCGAGCAGCAGGTCGGCCGTCTCGTCGGGGTACTGCACGTGCGGGTAGTGACCCGCGCCCTCGATGACTTCGAGCCGGCCCAACCCGGCCGGCAGCGCGGCCACGATCGCCTCCCCCTCGGCCCGCGGGTCGGCCCAGTCCGGGTCGAGCGACCCCTCGACGATCAGGGCCGGGCAGCGGACGTTGCCCAGCTGCGCCCCGGCGTCGACCGGCGCCGACTGGCCCATCTTGCGCATCGCCGCCATCCGGCCGGGCTCGCGCATCATGGCGTCGATCCGGGCCGTGCGGGCGGCCCAGTCGGCCGGCTTCCTTCCCGGGTAGGCGATGTCGAGGTAGCTGCGCCAGAGCGGCACGCTGCCCAGCAGGCCGGTGCCGAGCAGTCGGGCCATGCCCGTGCGGTAGCGGGCGACCCGCAGGTCGCCCAGCTTGATCGACTGCTTGCGGGTGAAGGGGGCCAGTTCGACGATGCCGGTGATCAGCTCGGGTGCCTGGGCGGCGGCGATGGTGGCGGCCCCGCCGGAGATCGAGTGGCCGACCAGCACGGCCGGACCGCCGAGGTGGCGGATCACCGCGAGCAGATCACCCGCGATGTCGGTGCGGCTGTAGGACTGCCACTGTGCGCTCGACTCGCCGCAGCCCCGCAGGTCGACGGCAGCCACCCGGTAGCCGGCGGCCACCAGGCGCGGCACGACGAAGCGGTACGCCTCGCGGCTGTCGCCCATGCCGTGGGCGAGAACGACGAGCGGCCCGGAGGCGCCGGTCACCTCGTACGCCAGGGTGCCGCCGTCGACGGTCAGGTACTCGGTCATGGGATCCTCCGTGCTCGGCTAATTGCGTTAGCTTTAAGCTAATACGGTTAGCCAAGAGTGTCAAGCCTGATCACCGCCGCCACGTCACCGAGGTCGTCGTTGAGCTGATGATCGCGCCCGGGCAGCCGGTACACCCGCGCCTGGCCGATGACGCCCGCGTACAGATCCGCGTGCGACGGCGGCGCCGTCTCGTCCCCGAGCCCGTGAAAGACCCGCACCGGTACGCCTCGCGGCAGTCGGACGCCGAGGTCCGGTGGCAGCTCGAAATCGTCGCCGGGCCAGCCGCCCGCACCGACGAACGGGGCGGCGACCAGCACGATCATCGCGAGGTCCCGCTCGGGTGGCCGCTCGGCGAGCGCGTGGACGAGGATCGCTCCGCCCACCGAATGGCCCACGACGACGGCCCCGTCGTCAAGTGCCGCGATCTCCCGCCGGATGGCGGCGCTCCAGGTGACGTAGCTCGGGTTGCCCTCGTCGGGCATCCGCGGGTACCGAACCTCGTACCCGTCCCCGAGCCCGCGCCGCAGGCTGTCGGACAACCTGTTGTCCCACTCGTCGTGCGTGCCGGCGCCAGCGCCCTGAATGAACAGGACCTGCGTGGTCGCTGCCATGACGATCCCCTCTCGCATACTGCGTCGAAGCGGCATCAAGCGCCGACGGCGGGGCGAGCCGCAGGGATCGACAGGCGGGGGATCAACAAGGGGGGATCAGCGGAACGATTTCCTGCACAGCGGGGAAAAACACCACTGGTATCCGCTCCCACTTTAACGTATATCGCACCGGGGGCCTTGCCGCAAGACCCCCGTCTTGCCGCAGAATCGTCCGCCGGACACCGGAATGGACGAAGAAACGGGGCTCGATGATCGACAAGTACGTGCGAGATCTGGACGAGGTCGACGAGACTCAGGTCGCGATCGTCGGCGGCAAGGGCGCCCGTCTGGGGACGTTGTCGCGGATCGAGGGCATCCGCGTGCCGGCTGGCTTCTGCGTGACGACCGACGCCTTCCGACGGGTCATCGCCGAGGTGCCCTCGATCGACGATCAGCTCGATCAGCTGTCGCGCCTGAAGCCGGACGACCGGGAGGGGATCCGCGACCTCAGCGCCCAGATCCGCCGGGCCATCGAAGGGGTCGCCCTGCCCGACGACGTGGCGGCGGCCATCACCCGGGCGCTCACCCGGCACGGCGAGAAGGCTGCCTACGCCGTCCGGTCCAGCGCCACGGCGGAGGACCTGGCGACGGCCTCCTTCGCGGGCCAGCAGGACACGTACCTGAACGTGCGGGGTCCGGCGGCGATCCGCACGCACGTCAGCCGGTGCTGGGCCTCGCTCTTCACCGAGCGGGCGGTCACCTACCGTCAGCGCAACGGCATCGACCACCGCGCGGTCCACCTGGCCGTCGTCGTGCAGACGATGGTGTTTCCGCAGGCGGCCGGCGTCCTGTTCACGGCCGACCCCGTCACGTCCAACCGGAAGGTCGCCTCGGTGGAGGCCAGCTTCGGCCTCGGCGAGGCCCTGGTCTCCGGGCTGGTGAACCCGGACTCCTACCGGGTGCGCGACGGCGCGATCATCGACCGGACGATCGCCAGCAAGCGTCTCGCCATCGAGGCGCTGCCGGCCGGCGGTACCACGAAACAGGCGATCAGCCCGGAGCGACAGGAGCAGCCGGCGCTGACGGACGCGCAGGTCCTGCGGCTGGTGGACGTGGGCCGGCGGATCGAGGCGCACGCCGGCAGCCCGCAGGACATCGAATGGTGCCTGGTCGACGGTGACGTCCAGATCGTGCAGAGCCGGCCGATCACGACGCTGTTCCCCGTTCCGGCGGCCCGGGACAGCGAGAACCACGTCTACCTCTCGGTCGGCCACCAGCAGATGATGACCGACGCCATGAAGCCGTTGGGGTTCTCCATGTGGCAGCTGACGGCCATGGCGCCGATGCACGAGGCCGGTGGGAGGCTCTTCGTCGACGCCACCGGGATCCTGGCAGCGCCGGCGAGCCGCGCCGGCTTCCTCGACATGGCGGGACGGTCCGACCCGTTGACGCGGGACGCGCTGGAGACCATCCTCGGCCGCCCCGACTTCGTACCGGCGCTTGCAGACGGTCCCGACATCCCGCGGATCAGCGGCAAGCCGACCACGATCGAGAACGATCCGGCGATCGTCACCGAGCTGATCGAGCGCAGCGAGGCGTCACTCGCCGCCCTGCGGCGCGACATCGCGACGGTGACGGGCCCGGCGCTGTTCGACTTCCTGCACAAGGCGTTCGAGGAGCACAAGCAGCTCCTCAGTGACCCCCTGAGCATGCAGGCGATCATGGCGGGCATGCAGGCCACCTGGTGGCTCAACGAGCAGCTGTCCGAATGGCTGGGCGAGAAGAACGCCGCCGACACCCTCACGCTGTCCGCTCCGGGCAACATCACGTCGGAGATGGGCCTGGCGCTGCTCGACGTCGCGGACGTGATCCGACCGCATCCGGAGGTGATGGCCTTCCTGCAGGAGGTCGACGACGACGGCTTCCTCGACGAACTGCCGAGGCTCGCGGGCGGAGCCGAGGCGCGCGACGCCATCTCGGCCTACCTCGACCGGTACGGCATGCGCTGCGTCGGCGAGATCGACATCACGAGACCGCGCTGGAGCGAACGCCCCAGCACCCTCGTGCCCCTGATCCTCGACAACATCAGGCTCCTCGAACCGGGCGCCGCCGGGCGGCGCTTCGAGCAGGGGCGTCAGGCGGCGCAGCAGAAACGCGAGGAACTGCTGGAACGGCTGCGGGCCCTGCCGGACGGGGACACCAAGGCCGACGAGACCAGGCGCATGATCGACCGGGTCCGCACCTTCATCGGGTACCGGGAGTATCCGAAGTACGCCATCATCAGCCGCTACTTCGTCTACAAGCAGGCCCTGCTTTCCGAGGCGGAGCGCCTCGCGCGGGCCGGCGTGCTCCGCGACAGGGACGACATCTTCTATCTCACCTTCGCCGAGCTGCACGACGCCGTGCGGACGCACCAGGTCGACGACCACCTCATCGACCAGCGCAGGGACACCTTCCGGTGGCACCGGACGCTGACGCCACCCCGGGTGCTCACCTCCGAGGGCGAGGCCATCGCCGGGGCGTACCGGCGCGACAACGTGCCGGCCGGAGCGCTGGCCGGCCTCGGAGTCTCCGGCGGGGTCGTCGAGGGCCGCGCCCGCGTCCTGCTGGACATCGCCGAGGCCGAGCTGGAACCCGGCGACATCCTGGTCACCTCCTACACGGACCCGAGCTGGTCACCAGTGTTCGTCGCGGTCCAGGGCCTGGTGACGGAGGTGGGCGGCCTCATGACCCACGGGGCGGTCATCGCCCGGGAGTACGGCCTGCCGGCCGTCGTCGGGGTGGCGGACGCGACCAGGCTGATCCGCGACGGGCAGCGGATCCGCGTGCACGGCACCGACGGGTACGTCGAGATCCTGCCACCGCCGAACGACGCCGACGGCCGCGCTCAGTTGTAGGGCATCGTCGGGAACCAGCCGTAGCCGAACATCGCGGGCACCCGGACGGTCCAGTAGACGAGGGTGAAGACGCCCAGCGCGAGCAGCAGCGAGCCGGTGACCGCGAGGGTGCGTGCCGGTCGCGCGGACAACCAGCGGATCAGCCCTCCCCGGGTGGCGAGGACGACGAGTGCGAACAGGATGCCCACGATCGCGATGTTGCCCAGCGACTGCAGCACGAAGGCGGCCGAGCCGTAGAGGGGGTTGCCGTTGTCGGCGGCCCACTGGAACAGCTTGTGGAACAGCGGGTAGGGCCGCCCGATCAGGAAGGCGCCGACCAGCATGCCGAGCACGAAGACGCGGGCGAACGGGCGACGCGCGAAGGGATCGGGGACCTTGTCGAGCGCCGCGAGACCGAGATAGATGAACGCGAGACCGATCACGCCGAAGACCACCACCGACTGCACGAGTCGGACGGGCATGCCGCCGGCAGTCGTCTCCGTCGACAGCTGCGGCAGCGAGTCGCCGAGCAGGACTCCGATGAAGCCGTACGTGGCGGAGACGACGACCATGCCCAGCGCCAGCAGGCCCACCGGCCGGAGCATGAAGCGCAGCCCCGCCGCCGGTGTGCCGCCGGCGCCGGCGTGTGTCATCGGCCCGACCGAGGCGGCCATCGCGATGTTGCAGGCAGTGAACGTGCCCGCCAGGCCGGAGACGAACGCGAACAGCAGGCCCGCCGCGGTGCCGCCGATCGCTGTCGCCTTCGCGTCGTGGCCCAGCAGGGTGTTGGCGACGTTGTCGCCGATCGTCTGGTCGACGAACTGGTATGACCAGAGCAGGGACAACGCGATTCCCGCGAGCACACTGCCCACGATCAGCGCGCCGCGCCGGTCCGAGCGTGCCGGCGTCGGGGAGGGCGGGGTCTGCACGGCCGGTCTCTGCGTGGCGGTCATGGCAGCCTCTTTCCGAATCTGTGACGGCGGGATGCACTGACTGATTCTTCGCGCCGCGGACCGGCCGGTCGTCTTCCTGCTTGCGGTTTCCCGCGTGCGGAGGACGGCCGGCCGGTCCGGGGCGACCGACGGGGTCAGCGGGCGATCGGCAGCTCCACCGCCGCCGGCGGCGGCACCGGCTGCACGGGGGTGCGGGCGCCACGCCGTTCGGCGAGCCACCTGCCCCACCAGAACAGACCCCGGGCCAGGCACACGATCGTGACCGCGAAGAACAGGGTGTAGACGACGTTGAACAGCATCAGGACGCCGTACACCATGGCCACGGAGGAGCCGAACATGAACTGCCAGCGGGGCTTGGAGGGCGTGGTGCCCGGGTCGGTGATCATGTAGTTGGTGAACAGCACGAACGCCACCCCGGTCATGATGCTCAGCGCCGACCAGAGCTGGACGTCCCAGACGTAGTGCCGGATCAGGGCCTGGATGACGAAGCCGCCGACCCAGCCGACGATCAGCGCAACCTTCTTCGTGAGCATCGCGTTGAGGATCGTGCCCGCGGTGAGCACGACCATCGGGATGAACATCCGGAAGACGTCGGGCACGTTCTCCGTGAAGTGGTACGGCGGGGCCACGTTGACCCAGGAGAACGCGAGCAGCGTGATGGTGATGCCGAAGTTCGACGGGTTCATGAAGTGCCGCATGCGTCCGGCGATCGGGGCCTGCAGCACGGCCTTCTGCCCGACGGCCACGACCACGGCGAAGGCGATCGGCCAGAACATGTCGTTGGCGTACAGCAGCATGTTCGCGGCGAGCGCGGTGATGTGGGTCGGCAGCAGGAACGTGTAGACGCCCCACGCGCCGTTGCCGCTGTAGGCCGGTCGGCGGCCCAGGGAGCGGGCGGCGACCGCCTCGATCGCGATCTCGACCGTGTACCCGATCGCCAGGGCGAACAGCGGCCAGGTCCAGGGCTGCTCGAACCCGAGGATCGTGTAGCCGAGGATGTTGAGGATGGACATGGAGATGGCGAAGTTCCGCAGGGCCAGGTAGCGGGGGTCGCGCTTGTCCACCCGGGGTACGGGCGGTCGCCTGTCGACGCCGGCCGGTGCCCGGTCGGGTCCGCTGCCGTTGCGGGTCGCGTCGGCGACCTCGGCCGTGGTGGTCACGCCCACCGGGGCGCGTTTGACGTCCGTCATGGTGTGGTCAGCTCCTGGGCTCGGTCGGTGAGCGTGAGGTCGTGCCATCCGGCGGAGAGGGGCAGGGTCTGCTGATGCTGGACACCGTCGAGGTCGCGCCAGCTCAGTTCGACGGTGACGGGCGTGCCGCCCTGGTCACCGAGTCCGAAGAACAGGTCGAAGCTGCGCTTGCCGGAGTGCCCGCCGCCGCCGTCGAGCTGGGCGAGCTGGGTGCGGCCGTCGGCAGTGGTCACCCGAGCCTGCGCGCCGTAGGCCGGGGTGCGGGCGTCGTTGCCCGTGGCGGCGCCGAGTGCGGGCCGGTGCAGCCGCAGCCCGAGGAAGTCGCCGACCTGCGCCTTGGTGTTGTGGTAGTAGGCGGGCGGTCCCCACTGGCGTGCCACCGCGAAGTCCTGGCGGCCGTCGCCGTCGGTGTCACCCACGGCGATACCGCGGGTCGGGGTCCGGTCGTCGAGTCCGAGCTGCGGACTCAGGTCGACGTAGCGGCCGTTGTCCTCCGGTGCCCAGAACGCCAGCGCGTTCGAGCCGGCGATGTCGTCGCCCGGCTGCGCGTTGGGCCACATGTCCGGCTCGCGCAGCATCAGGTCGTTGCTGGCGGCCAACTCCTGGAGCCAGTTGAACCGGTTGACAGTGCCCTTGACGAAGCCGCAGGACTGGACCACGACGAGGCGTCCGCTGTTGTCGAAGTCGGCCATCTTGACGTCCCAGCCCCAGCCGACCCAGGCGAGGTTCTTGGCCGAAGCCTTGTTCTCGAAGGGAGCGATGCCCTTGGAGAGCCGTTCCCGCGCCTCCTGCGGGTTGGCGGCGGTGTTCTGCCAGACGAAGTTGCTCTCCTCCAGCCCCCACGACTCGGTGATGTTGCTGACGAAGGCGTCGAACCGGCCGGTGCCGCGCAGATCGGCGAAGTCGACGGCCATCCCCTTGAACGAGTCGTGCCCCACGACCAGCGACTTGGGGTCCAGCGGGCCGCGGCGTCCCTCGGCCAGGGCGAACCTGATCCGGCCGGGAGCCGACACGTTGTGGAAGAAGCGGTCGTTGCCGAAGTCGTTGGCGAGGTACAGCTCGGGCAGCAGATCCCCGTCGAGGTCGGCGGAGGCCGAGGCGAGCGTCCATCCGGTGGCGTACCGGGGGTCGATCGCGCTCTGCTGCTCGTAGGTGACGCTCGGCTCGGCGCCGGTGGTGGCCGCGGTCCAGCGCAGGATGTGCGCCCCGCCGGCGTTCTGCGCGCGGGACATGGAGTGGTTCATCTGCACGTTCGGCAGGCCCTGTGCGTCGAGCACCTGGGAGTCCGGGAAGTAGTTGAAGATCCCGATGTCGGGCCGGCCGTCACCGTCGAAGTCCGCGACAGCTGTCGCGTTGGTGTTCCACAGTGGCCCGTGGTAGCGGCCGTCGGCGGTCTGCTGCTGCGGGATCAGCTCGACCGGGTGGTACGACGCGAGGCTCAGGTCCGCCGCGTCTCCGGTCTGCAGGAACACGACAGGCGTGCGTCCCCAGTAGACGACGAGCAGATCGGTCCGGCCGTCGACGTTGAAGTCGCCGGGTGTGCAGCCCATCGGGGCGATCGCCGGTCCCATCGGCAGCGGCGCCGGGTCCAGCACGAACGGCGCGTAGCGGGCGCCGCCGCCGGGCGCCGGCGTCACGATGGCGCTGTCGCTGCGGGGGTCGACGAGGCAGAGGTCGTTGGCGCCGCCCTTCCCGTCGAGGTCGTTGACCGCCACTCCGGCGCCCACCGACGAGATCCAGGACCGGATGTGCTCGTACTTCGGGTTCACCGTCCGGATCGTGCGCTGCGGCAGACCCGGCGGCAGGGCGATGGGCATCTCGGTGAACGCGAACTGTGACGCCATCGCGCGTCGGTCGGCCGCGGATGCGGTCGGCAGCCGCGAGATCGTGAACAGCCCCGCGACGAGTACCAGGACGAAGACGACGGGAATGAGTCTGCGCAGCGGACCCACTGGTTTCGGTGGCAACGATCCCCCTCGGGTGGTGCCCGACCCGGCCGGGTCGGGCGTTCGGGTGGTGCGGTAGTGGGTGACAGCGGTCCGCGGTCACCCGGCGGTGTCCTCAGTCCGCCGGACGCACGCTCATCGGCAGGCCGCCGCGTATGCGCAGCGACAGCATCGGCTCGGGTACGACGGTGTGCGTGGCGACCGTCGTGAGCGTCAGGTCCCGGGCCAGTACGGCGAGGACGAAGGCGGCCTCCATCAGGCCCAGGTGGTTCCCGACGCAGAACCGCGGTCCCGCGCCGAACGGGATGTAGGCGTACCGCGGGCGGTCGGTGGTGCGGGCCGGGTCGAAGCGCTCCGGATCGAAGCGTTCGGGCTGGTCCCAGAAGTCCGGGTGGCGGTGCAGCGTGTAGGGGCAGATCAGCACGTCGGCGCCCGCCGGCACCGCGTACCCGCCCACCATGTCGGCGGCGAGCGCCTTGCGGGGCAGGATCCACACCGGCGGGTACAGGCGTACCACCTCGTCGATGACCATCGCGGCGTACCGCAGCCGGCCCAGGTCGTCGAAGGTCGGCAGCCGGTCGCCAAGCACCGCGACCGCCTCTTCCCGCAACCGGTGGCGCACCTCGGGATGCCTGTCGAGCAGGTAGAGCGCCCAGCTCAACGTGCTGGCGGTGGTCTCGTGCCCCGCGAGCAGCAGGGTCACGAGCTCGTCGCGCAGCCGCTGCCGTCCGACCCGGGGGTCGGGCTCGGCCCGGGCCGACACGATGAGCCGCGACAGCACGTCGTCGCGGTCACCGGTGTGGCTCCCGCGCTCGGCGACGAGCTGGTCGACGATCGTCTGGAGACGGCGGCGGGCCCGCCGGAACCGCACCTGCCGCGGCAGCGGCACCCAGGGCGGCACGGCGCTCAACGACGCCAGCTCGAACATGGCCTGGTCCTGCACCACGGCGAAGTCGCGCCCGATCGACGGGAACCGCCCGAGGTCGGTGTCGAGCAGGGTGCGCCCGAGCACGCCGAGAGTCAGACCCGTCATCTCCTGGAGCACGTCCACCGGACCCTGGCGGCCGAGCGTCCGCAGCCGGCCGACGAGGGCCGCCGCCTCCTCGGCGACGATGCCGGCCTGCTGGGCGATGCGCCGGCTCTGGAACGCCGGCTGCGCCACCCGGCGCTGCTTGCGCCACAGCTCACCCTCGCTGGTCAGCAACCCGTCGCCGAGTGCCCGGCGGGCGTGCACCAGGCCGATGCCCTTGTGGTAGTTGGCCGCGTTGTCGGCGAGCACGTGCTTGGCGTGCTCGGGGTGGTTGAAGAAGTAGAGCTCCTTCGGACCGACCGGCAGCAGCGCGGCGTCGCCGTAGCGGGCGGCCGCCGACGTCATCATGCCGAGGCGGTCGCGGCCCATCGTGATGAGCATGCTGACGGCCGACGCGCGCGACGGACCGGGAAGGGACGGCGCCGGGCCGGTGACGGCGGTCATGACGCCACCACCGCCGACGGCGCCCGCTCGAGCCGGCGGAACCGGCCACCGAGGAACACGAGGGCCTCGCCGTCGCCGTCGTCGTACCGGCGCATCCCGCACGGACGGCCCAGGAAGATCGTGTGATCTCCCCCGTCGTACGACCGCCAGAGCTCGCACTCGATGTGGGCGGCGGCGCCGCCGAGCAACGGCGCCGCCGTCCGCGCGCCCGGCCGCCACTCGGTGAACTCGAACTGTTCCGGTCCGAGTGGACGGCGGCGGTCGGCGTAGTAGCGCGCCACCGCCTCCTGATCGGCGGCCAGGACGGAGACGCCGAACGCGCCGGCCCGGCTGAGCGCCTGGTGCATGAGGGCGTCCCGCCCGACGCACACCAGGATCAGCGGCGGGTCGAGGGACACCGCGCTGAACGAGTTCGCGGTCATGGCGTGCGGTTCGTCCCCGCCGACGCTGACCACCGTGACACCTGTGGCGAAGGTCCCGCAGACGCGGCGCATCAGCACCGGGTCCGTCAACTCTTCCGTCCCGAAGGTCGTCATCGTCGGACCCCGGCGGCGGCGTACGGTTCCAGAGCGCGTTCGAGCGCCTCCGGGACCCGGGTGGGAACGGTCCGGTTGTTCGGGCCGCGCATGCAGGCGACCCGCTGGGCGCCGCGGGCGACGAGTGTCTCGCCGGCCGGTCCGGTCCGCACGTAGTCGAAACCGAATTCGAGCTGCGTCTGGGCCAGTTCGAGCAGCCGCATCCGAACGGCGATCTCGTCGAACGCGGTGATCTCGGCGAAGAACTCGCACTCGACCTTGAGCGTGAACAGTTTGAGGTCGTTTTGCAGGTCGGCGAGGACTGTCGGTGCCCGGTCCTTCAGGAACATCTCCCGGCAGCGGCCCTGCCACCGCAGGTAGTTGACGTAGTAGACGTTGCCGACGATGTTCGTCTCCTCGAACCCGACGGTGTGCCGCAGCTCGTAGTAGCTCTCCATGCTCATCCCTCCGCACCGGCCAGAACAGTGATGACGACCCGTCCGTCGCTGCCGCGCAGGCTCGTGACGAACGAGGCGGCCCGAGCGCCACCGGCGGCGAAGAGCACCCAGCCGGGACGTGCCGTACCGCCCAGGACGAGTGGGCCGCGCATCGGCAGGCCGGCCTTCTGCATCGCCTCGACAGCGGTCCAGACCCGGGTGGAGGCGGTGTCGGCGTCCTCGCCCGAGTCGCCGGCCAACTGCTCGGCGAGTTCGGCGTGGGGGCCGAGCAGGCCCTTCCACTCCTCGGGGCTGCGCCGCGCCACGCTCTCCAGGTCGCAGCCCAGGACGCCCGTCCCGGCGACGGCCAGCGTCACCCCGGCGCCGTGCGCGATCGACACGGTGTGCTCCCCGGCGACCTCGGGCCGTCCGTCCGGCCGGTAGGTGATCTCGACCGGCCGCCCGAGCGCCTGCCCGACCGCGCGGACGCTGTTGCGTCGGCGCGTGGCGGTGTGCTCGCCCGGCTCGGGTGACACCGCGTCGGGCTCGATGGCGACGGCGACGCCGGTGAGCCCGAGGTCGCCGAGCACACGCTCCAGGTAGGAGCCGAGTAGCGGTGGCACCCAGGGGCCGGCGCCGTCCTGCTTGCGGACCGCGCGCAGCCGCAGGCCCTCCCAACGCTCGACGGTCATTCCGGACTCGGTGCGCAGGGCGATGTCGTAGACGTACGTGTCGCCGTCGCGCTCGCGTTCGGTGGCGCAGTACCGCAGCTCGCGGGCGGACGACAGCTTCTCCCCGCCGGGGTGGATGCGTTCCACGCCGACGGGCAGCAGCGTGGCGTCCGGCACGCACACCTGGTTGCCGTGCATGAGCGCGTCGCGGACGCCGGGGTCGCCCAGCAGCAGCGTCGCGGAGACGTACGGGGCGAACCACGCAGTCGAGTCGTCGGCCTCCACTATCGCGTCCACGTGCCGGGCGGCGGCCCGGTGGTACTGCCGGAGCCGCTGGAACCGGCCGCCCTGGAACAGGGTGTCTCCGTACAGGTCGTCGAGCGGGGCGATCGAGGCCGGCGCGAGACCGTCCGGCACCTGGTCCGGAGGGCCGTCGGGCACCGTGTCGGCGCCGAGGCGCAGCCGGGCGGTGAAGTGGTCGGCGGTGAAGCCGGTCTCCTCGCTGCGGATCGCGACCTCGACGACGTCGTCGTCGGTGACCAGGGCCGCCACCCGGATCCTCGTGTGCCCGTGGGGCGCGACGATGATGGGCCGCAGGAACTCCGCCCGTTCGATGACCGGGAGGACGTCGGCGCCGGAGAGGGCCGCGGCCACCTGCGCCATGGCCTCCATCCCGAAGACCGCGGGGAACAGCAGGTTGCCGTCCAGGTCATGATCTTCCAGGTAGCGGTCGGTGCCGACGTTGAGTTCCGTCTCGACCACGAGTTCGACCTGGTGGTAGCGGACCAGGGCGCGGTCGACGAAGCGCAGCAGCGGCAGCGCCGGCTGGTGGTACCGGACCGTGTGGATGCCCTCGGTGCGGCCGCTGATCACCACCACCACCGGCGCGGTGGTGTCCGCGACCAGACGCCGCAGGATCGCGATGCCCTGGTCGGGGGTGATGGGCGTGACGCCCTCGCGGCTGAGCGACTCGACCACCGACAGCCGCTCCCCCATGCCGACGCCCGACCAGACCGACCACTCGAGGCACCGGGTGCGGCACTCGGGGTACGCCCGGGAGAAGGCGACGGTCTCCTCGGCCAGCCAGTCGTTGGCGGTGGCGTAGTGCGCCTCGCCTCGCAGCCCCGCCCGGCCGATGATGCTGCCGAGCGTCACGAGCAGCCGGAGCCGGGGCTTCTCGACCGCGTCGAGCACCGCCCGCAGGCCGTCGACCTTCGGTGCCAGAGTGCGTCGGAACGCGGCCGGGTCCAGGCTGGTCAGGCCGGCGGGTTCGTTGCGGCCCGCGCCGTGCAGAACACCGGTGATCGTCCCGAGTTCGGCGGAGAGGTCCTGCACCGCCTGCCGTACGGCGGCGGCATCGGTGACGTCGGCGCGGGCGTACCGCACGGTGACACCGGCGGTGGCGATCCGGGCCAGGTTCGCGGCCAGTTCGGCGTCCTCGGCGGGGTCGGAACGGCCCAGCACCGCGAGGCTGGCGCCGCTGTCGGTGGCCAGGGCGAGGGCGCACTCGGCAGTGATGCCCTTGCCCCCGCCGGTCACCAGCAGCACGTCGTCCGGGCCGAGCGGGGCCACCGCCGCCGCGGGGCGTACCGGCAGCGCGCGCAGCGTCGGGACGCGCCGCACCCCGTCGTCGTGGTGCACCTCGGTGAAGCTGGTCGTGGCGGCGACCTCCCGCACCACCAGCTCCACCGCCGGGTCGCCGGCGGCCGGCAGGTGCACGACGGTGACCCGCACGGACGGCGCCTCAAGATGCAACGTCCGGGCGATGGCCGCCGCGCCCCGACCGTGCCCGACCAGGACGAAGCGGGTGCTGCCGGTGGAGATGGCCTGCTGCGCTCCCCGCAGGGCCGGCTCCAGTTGCTCCTCGGTGCAGTCCGGTGGCAGGCAGACCAGGACGCCGCCGCCGAGCCCGGCCTGTTCGAGCGCCGCGCCGAGAGCCGCGGCGAACGGGTGGTCCGCCGACGCGTGCACGTGCCACGGACCGTTCGCTGCGGTGGCGTCGCCGGGAACCGCCGGCAACGGCACCTCGTCGAGGTCGAGCCGCCAGGGCCGCGCCCAGCCGGCCACACCGGCCACCACCGGCGTGGCGGTGGCGTCGCTGTCCCGGGCCGTACGCGCGAGGGTCTCCATCGTCGCCGCGAGTTCCCGGACGGTGGCGGTGGCGAAGTTGAGCGGCATCTGCGCCGGTGGCAGTTCCAGACGCTGGGCGAGCTGGTTGGCCACCTGGCCGATCGTGATCGAACTCAGGTGCAGGTCGTCGAGCAGGCGGCTGTCCGGCCGGACGAGTTCGATCGGCAACTCGGCGCGCTCGGCGGTGAGCCGCCGCATGAGGTCCTCGGTGGACTCCTCCCCCACCTCGACCGGATCGGTGGTGGTGGTGGACGTGGCCGTGGTGGGCCCACGCTCGATCGCCGCGCTGAGCTCCGGCGCCTGCTCGCAGGGGCTGGTCAGGAAGGAGAACGCGGCGCCTACCTCCAACGGCCGCACGAACCGCCCGTCGAACAGCGCCGCCGGGGCCGGGGCCGCGCCGACGACGTACGCGGCGCCGGCGACCCGCAGCAGACTCGTGAGCGAGTCGTCGTCGGTGTCCACGGCGACCGCCGGGACGTCCGTGACAGTCGTGGCCAGTCCCGTGAGCACCCGCCCGGGCCCGACCTCGACGAACAGGTCGGTGCTCTTGGCGGCGAACGCGACGGCCTGGTTGAACAGGACCGGGTCGGTGATCTGGCGGCGCAGGAGGCCCCGCACGTCGGTGCCGGCGGGCAGCACCTCACCGGTGACGGTGGAGACGACCCGGGCGCCGACCTGGTGGAAGGTCTCGCCGGCGAGGGCGTCGGCGAACGTGTCCGCGGCCGGCGCGACAAGCGGGGAGTGGAAGGCGTGCGAGACCCGCAGCCGCGTCGCGCTCAGGCCGGCGGCCCGAGCCTTGTGGCAGACCGCCTCGATCGCGTCGACGGATCCGGAGACGACCGTGTGCTCGGGCCCGTTGTAGGCGGCCACCACCACCGGCAGCCCCGCGATGATCCCGTCGACCGTCTCCGGGGGCGCCCCGATGTCGGCCATCGTGCCGGCCTGGCTGTACCCGGCCATGGTCCGGCCCCGGACGCCTGCGACGCGCAGGAGCGCCTCCTCGTCGAGGACGCCGGCCCACTGCAGGGCCACGATCTCGCCGAGGCTGTGCCCGATCGCGGTGGACGCCTCGATGCCGAGCAGTGCCAGGGCGTGCTGCCCGGCCAGTGACCCGGCGACGATGCGCGGCTGGGCGACCTCGGTCGCGACGACGTCGCTGCCGGTGGGCAGCGCGGCGCGCAGGTAGACGTCGTCGACCTCGGCGAACCGCCGCCGCAGGGCGCCACCGCTGACGCCTCGTCCGGAACCCTGCCCCGGGAAGAGGAAGCTGATCCGGGCCGGGCCGCTGACGTGCCCGAGCAGGAACCGGCCGTCGGGGCGGATCAGTGCCGCCTCGCCGGATTCGACGGCCTCGCGGGCCGCGGTCAACAGCCGCTGCGCCTCCTCGGGTGACGAGGCCACGATCGCGGCCCGGAACGGCCGGTCCTGCAGGTCGCGGTGGAGCGTCGCCGCCAGGTCGCCCAGCTCCGCGTACGAGATCGCGGACACGAAGTCGCTCAGCTCGGCGAGCCGGACGGCCAGTTCCTGCGGCGAGGCCGCGTCCACCAGCAGCAGCTCGGCGTCCTGCGCGGAGGCGGCCAGGGTGCGGACGCGGCGATCCGGCACGGGCCGGCGCGGGCCGTGGCGTTCGAGCACGACGTGCGTGTTGATGCCGCCGAAGCCCATGGCGGTGATGCCGGCCCGCACCGGGACCGCGCTCGGCCACGCCTCGGCCTTGCGCAGGGTGCGCAGCCGGGCGCCGTCGGCGGTGAGGATCTCGTGGGGGTCGACGGAGCCGACGCTCGGGGGAAGCACCTCGTGGTGCACGGCCATCGCGGCGCGGATGAAACCGGCCACCCCGGCGGCGGCCTTGGTGTGACCGATCATCCCCTTGACCGAGCCGATGACGGCCGGCGGAGCGTCGGGATTCGCCGTCTCGCGGGCGCTGGACAGCGCCGTGAGCTCGGTGGTGTCCCCGACCTTGGTGCCGGTGCCGTGCCCCTCGAACAGCCCGACGGTGTCGATGCCGAACCCGGCCCGGTCGTACGCGCGGCGCAGGGCGAGCTGGTAGCCGTCGACCTCGGGCCGGGTGATGCCACCGCGGCCGTCGGACGAGACGCCCCAGCCGGCCACCGAGGCGTAGATCCGGTGACCCGCCTCGGCGGCCTCGTCGGCGCGCATCAGGACCAGCATGCCGCAGCCCTCACCCGGCCAGAACCCGTTGGATGCGCGGTCGTAGACCCGCATCTCCCCGCTGGCCAGGGCGCCGGTCTTCGCGAAGCCGATGACCTCGAACGGGTCGATGGACAGGTCGACACCGCCGGCGATCGCGACGTCCAGTTCTCCGTCCAGCAGGGCCCGGCTCGCGGTCACCACGGACAGCAGCGACGACGAGCAGGCGCCGTCGACGGTGTAGCCGCCGCCCTTGAGGTCGAAGTGGTTGCAGATACGTCCGGCGATCGTGTTCGACAGTGCGCCGGCGAGCGTGTCCTCGTTCACCGGCGGGAACGGGCTCTTGTACGCCTCCTCGTAGGTGGCGAGGAAGGCCGACAGCTTCTCGTCGTCCCAGCCCTCGGCCCGCAACGCCGCGGCCACGGTCCGGCGCACGTACGGCCAGCGCAGCCGCATCTGGTTGGCGCGGGAGAACTCACCGGTCAACGTGTTGCCGACGATGACGCCCGTGCGCTCCTGGGGCAGCCCCTCGCCGGCCGGGAAACCGGCGTCGGCCAGTGCCGTCGCGGCGGTCTCCAGGGCCAGCCAGTGGGCCAGATCGGTCGACCGGTACGTGCTCCCGGCGACCTTGTAGCCGACCCGGTCGAACTCGTAGCCCTCGATGACTGCTGCGTTGCGCGCGTAGAAGCGGTCCGGGGCGGCCGGGTCGGCGTCGAAGTAGTCGTCGGCGTTCATCCGGACGTCGGGGAGCCGCCGGAACGCCCGGCGACCCGCGATCGCGTTCTCCCACAGTTCCTGCGGTGAACGGGCGTCGGGGTAGCGGCACGCCATCCCCACCACGGCGATACTTGTCATTGCTCACTCGGCTTTCGTGTCGCTGGCGACGGGTCGAAGGCATTCCTGATGCGCTGGCGCCACACCTCGTAGGCGGGCAGGACGTCGTCCGGGGGCAGCCCGACCCGCGCCTCGTCGGTCACCCGCGTCGCGTCGCTCACCGTCATGCCACAGAGGACACGGGTCGCCAGCTCGTTGTGCGGCGTGACGAGGTCGGCGCGCAGCCGGGCCGCGGCGCCGAACGACGCGCCCTGCGCGAGGTCCGGCCGGTACGGCCCCGCGCACTCGGCGAGCCAGGTCAGTTCCCGTTCACTCGCGCCGCCCGCGTAGCAGACGGCGAGGCCCGCCCCGGCGTACAGGTCGCGCCGGCGTTCGGCGGGGAACTCGTCGAGGAGGCGGACGAGCTGCTCCGGGTCCGTTCCGGCGACGAACCAGCAGGCCCGGCCGATGCCCTGGTCGATGGCGCGTACCGCGTAGTCCCGGGGGCCGTCGGCAGGCCACGCGAAGGTGGCCGGCCGATACCGCTGGCGCACGTACCTGTCGGTCCTGAAGTACGCCTCGTGGAACCCGTACCCGTCGAGGACGAGCCAGCGCAGCAGCGGGTCCGGGGCGTACAGGCGGGGCCACAGCAGACGCGGCAGGCGGGCCATCGCCCAGCCCACGCCGACGTACGCCATGTAGACGTGCTCGTCGTGGTCGGCGAGGAACCGCGCGACGTGCCGCGACCGCCCGGGCAGGGCGTCGCGGATGGCGAAGGCCATCGCGGCGCCCTCGTAGGCGAAGCCCCGGTACGCGGCAGGCGTGGCCTCGACGGTGGGTGCCGCATCCGCCGGGCCGTGCGCCTCCGCGGCGGCCCCGAATCCGTGCAGGAACGAGCTGCCGACTGTTTCGAGGCGCTCGCGGGCCTGTTCGTCCTTGAGGTGGAATCCGCGCGTGCTGACTTTGGTCTCCCGCACGTCGGGGGTCATAATACGACGTCGCAGTCTGGTCAATGAACTCATCGTATGCTCCGGCCTTCCCGCTGAGACCTCATTGTTACGCGACTATGCGCGACGGAACTTCTCCAACATTGCGGCGGTTGCCGATGACGCGGTGAAGGCGGCAGGTTTTCGCAGGTCAAGGCCATCTACCGGCAGCCGAGTGGATAGTGGACAGCGGGAATGACCATTGCGGCGCGGTTAGCGCAACACAGGAGATGGACTCGGGGGCGGCCCGATACCACGATGACTGGCATCCGACCGACACCTCCGGAATTGACATCCGGACTTCCTCGAAGGAGCGTGCCGTGGAATCCGACGAAGCGGCCGAACACCGGGTGCGTACGATGATTCTGGAGGCATTTGCCGACACCATCATCCCGGGTGAGAAGCGCGGCCCTGACGATGCGGCGATCGCCGGCGTCGACGTCGGCGGCGGTGCCGTCGCGGGTGGCGCGATCGAACTGCTCGAAGACCCCGCCGGAGGGCTGGCGCCGGCGCTCGACACGATCTGCGTGGAACTCGACGAGTACGCCCGGGAGCACGCCGCCACCACGGGCCTCGACCTGAACCCGGACCTGCCGCCCTTCGTGGGCCTGCCGTTCGAGGCCCGGACCGCGCTGATCGAGAAGCTGACCAGCCCCGATCACCCGGACAAGCAGATGTGGGTGGGGTTGGCGCTCTTCTGCAACATGGCCTTCGACAGCGCGCCACACCTGCACACCGTGGAGGCGCTGGCCACCGGGCATCCGGGCCTGCTCGCGATGGGCTACGAGACGCCCGACTCGGACGGGCTCTGGCGGTTCCCCACGTTCTCGTACGGCCGGCAGCTCGCCAACCCCCATCCGTCCACCACCGCAACGGGGAGCCCCGCATGACGGCCACCGAGTCCACCGACGTCCTGGTCATCGGCAGCGGCTTCGGGGGCGCCATCGCCGCGTACCACCTCGCCGCCGGCGGCGCCCGGGTGACGGTCCTGGAGCGCGGTCCGTGGCTCAAGGCCGACGATTTCGAGCACGACTTCAAGCTGGGCTCGTCGTACACCCGGGTCTTCGACTTCGTCATCGGTGACGGCATGAGCGTGCTGGGTGGCAACTGCGTGGGCGGCGGCAGCGTCGTCTACTTCGCCACGATGCCGCGGGCGCCACGTTTCGTCTTCGAGCGCCAGGGCAGCATCGGGCGACGCATGTGGCCCGCCGCCATCAGCCGCGACACCCTGGAGCCCTGGTACGACCGGGTGGCCGAGGCACTGCCGATCACCCAGCAGACCTGGGACCGGGTTCCGTACGCCGGTGGCCTGTTCGGCGCCGCCTGCCACCACGCCGGACGTACCGCCAACCCGGCGCCGTCGGCCATCGATGTGGACATGTGCACGAACTGCAACTGGATGATGGCCGGCTGCCGCTTCGACGCCAAACGCTCGCTGCTGCTCAACTACCTGCCGGCCGCCCTGGCGCACGGCGCCGAGATCCGGCCGCTGCACGAGGTGCAGCACCTGGTCCGGAACGACGACGGCAGCTACCGGGTCCACTATCGCGTGGTCGACGAGGAGGACTACCGGATCCTGCACGGCGAGGGGACGATCGACGCGAAGATCGTCGTGATCGCCGCCGGCGCGGGCGCCACACCGGTGATCCTGCAACGGTCGGAGCCCCATCTGGGCCGGATGCCGCACGCGGTCGGGCGGTACTTCTCCGGCAACGGTGAGCGCCTCAACACGGCAGTGTTCGACGAGGACCGGGTCCGCGAGGTGCTGAAGCTGTCGCGGCCGGACGGACGGGCCTACGAGGCGTACCAGATCGGACGGGGCCCGACGGTCGCCAGCTGGGACCGGCTCGACGGCACCCTGCCCGAGTACGAGCGGTACTCCCTCGAACAGCTCTACTTCCCGCCGGCGCTGGGCACGATCCTGGCGCAGGTGCCCGACGCGAGCCCCAGCTGGTTCGGCCGGGACAAGAAGGAGATGCTGCGCCGCTGGCAGTCGTGGTTGACGATCTTCACCATGTCGGAGGACGACAACGAGGGCGTCTTCGGCCCGCCGCCGGAGACCGGCAACGCCCACCGCTTCTCGCAGCAGATGCTGGGCCACGGCCCGCTGCGGTACCAGCCCACGGCGAACACCCGGCGCGGATGGTCCCTGGCCGACGCCGACGTCAAGGACATCCTTGAGCGCGACGGGCTGTCCCGCGTGATGCCGTGGACCAACGACCTGGTGGGCGCCTACACCGTGCATCCCCTGGCCTCGTGCCGCATCGGTGACGACCCGGCGACGTCGGCGCTTGACGACCGCCACGAGCTGCGGGGGCATCCGGGCATCTTCGTAACCGACGGATCGGCGGTGCCCGGTGCGTTGACCGTCAATCCGGCCTCGACGATCGCGGCCCTCGCCGAACGCGCCATGCCGGGCATCGTGCGGGCCGCGCGGGAACGGGGTGTCGAGGTGACCTACGGTGCGCCGTCGCCGGACGGCGAGACCGCCGGTCGGCGTGCGGTCGCCCACCTGCGGTCATGAGTTTCACGGTCGCCGGGCTGGCCCGGCGGAGCACCTTCGCGCACCTGCGATATGTCTCCCCGGTGCCTCCGGGGGCCGCGCCGGTGCCGGTCCGCCGGGTGTACGAGCAGGTCGAACGTGACTTCGGCCTGCTCGCGCCGCCCATCGCCCTGCACGCCCGCGCGCCGGGCCTGCTCGCCGCGGCCTGGTGCATGCTGCGCGAGACCCTGCTCGTCTCGGGCACGACGAGCCGTCGTGAGCGCGAGGCGGTGGCGGCAGCGGTGTCGGCCGCCAACGCCTGCCCCTACTGCGTGGACGTCCACCAGGCAGCCGTACGCGGGCTCGGGCGGCGGGGCAGCTCGCCGCCGCCGCTGCCGACGGTCCTGTCGCCGGAGCTGATCGGCGTGGCCGTCGACTTCCACTACCTCAACCGCATGGTGAACGTCTTCCTGCGGGAATCACCGCTGGCTGCGGTTCCCGCTCCCCTGCTCGGTGGCGCCCGGAGCGTCGCGGCACGGTTGATGGGTCGGCTGGCCGGTCGGGAGGCGGTGGCCGGGCAGTCCCTGCCGCTGCTGCCCGGCACGGCCGGCACTGTTCGGCGCCTACCGGACGACCTCCGGTGGGCTGCGGGGCTGCCACACGTCGCCGCCGCTATGACCGGAGCGGTGGCGGTCATCGAGGACGCCGGGCAGCGGGCGGTGCCTCCCGCCGTACGGCGGTTGGTACGCGAGTGCCTCGTCGACGACGCCGCCCCTGGCGACCTGGCGGGGATGGCGGACTGGCTCGACAGGCGGCTGGCGGGGCTCTCCGTCGCCGACCGGGCGACCGGACGACTGGCGATGCTCGTCGCCTTCGCCTCGTACCGGGTTTCCGACTCGGCGGTTGCCGCGGTACGCGCCGAGGGCCACGACGACGTCGCGTTGCTCGCCCTGGCGGCCTGGGCCGCCCTGACCGCGGCACGTCGGCACGGCGACGTGCTGGCCACCGCGTACGAGGCGGTCGGCTGACCGGCGCACGACCACAGGCCCGGCCGGATATATCGGCCGGGCCTGTTTCGGTGCGCTGTCAGACCTTCGGCACGTCGAACAGGGAGGGGAACTTCGCGATCAGCGTGAGGTCGCCCCGGGTTCGCAGCCGGCCCTTCATCGTCAGCACGACCGGATGCGCGTTGCCCGTCACCACGAGCAGGAAGTCGGCGCCGCCGATCGTCAGCGTCAGCTTCGGCTCGCGGTCCGCGACGGGAGACACCCGGCACACCCCGTCGGCGATCTCCAGCTGGTAGCGGTCGACACCGCCGTCGGGTCGGTCACCGATCACCCAGTGGATGACAGCGTCGAGACCTGCGGCCCGGTCGGCCCGGAACACGTCAGGCATCCGCCGGAACACCTCCCGCAACAGGGCGTCCCGGCGTTCCCCGCTCATCAGCGCGCGGACGTCCGGCATCGGGGTGCTCTTGACGAAGATGGCGAGATCACGGGGCGCCAGCGCCGCCGGATCGGCGTTGTTGGTGGTCATCGAAGACTCCTCTGGTCGTCGTCCGCGGCGGTCCTAGCTGTCGCTGACACCAGCGGGCTGGATGACCCGCTCCCGGATCACCCGCCGCCACTCTTCGTAGGCCAGGCCGTCGGCGGGGGCGTCGACCGCCGCGGCGTCGGCCAGCTCGGCGGCGGCCTGCGACGACAGGCCGGTCAGCGCCCGCGCCGCCGCGTCGGTGTGCTCCGGGCAGTAGCCCGCCCACGTCCGCGCCTTGGCCGCGAAGACCGAGCCCTGGGCGAGGTGCGGGCCGTACTCGCCGGCCAGCGACCGCAACGCCTCGAAGCCCGCGGTGTCGCACCCGCCGGCGAACGTCGCGGCCAGTCCCACACCGCTCCACAGGTCCGCGCGGCGCGCGGCCGCGAAGCCGTCGACGGTCACGGCCACCGCCGCCGGATCGGCGGCGTGCCGGAACCACAGCGCCCGGCCGACGCCCTGGTCGAACGCCCGCGCGAAGTAGTCGGCGTGCCCCTGCCACGGGTACGGCCGCGGCAGTCGCTGCCCGGTGATCCAGGTGGCCTGGTCGAAGTACGCCTTGTCGAAGCCGTAGCCGTCGACGGCCAGCCAGCTCATCGTCGGGTGGTACGGGATCCCGGTGAGGTCCGGCAGCACCTTGCGCCACAACACGCGCGGCAGCCGGGCCATTGCGAAGCCGATACCGATGCAGGCGAGGAAGTAGTGCGGCCGTCCCGGCCCCTCCAGCAGCTCCCGGGTGCGGGAACCGCCTGCCGTCGCGTCGAGGACCGTGTAGGCCATCGTCGCGCCCTCGTAGGCGAAGCCACGACGTTCCGGGTCGACGAGAGCGAGCCGGCGTTCCAGCTCGGCGACGCTCGGACCCTCGATCCCCCACTCGAAGCCGCAGACCACCGCCTGCGGGATCGCCTCCAGGTGGACCGTGGTGGCGGAGGTGGTGACCGGGAAACCGAGCGTGGCGAAGGAGACCTGCTTTAGCGACGGCGCGAGAACCATCCGGCGCATCGAACCCAACACTCTGGACATACCGGCCACCCTTCGTTCGGGGCCACGGCGGCGGTCACCGCGGCGATTTCATCCTCACCGGGTTCGGTGAGCCGCGCGTCTCCGAGCGTGCCCGGTCGATTTCCGGCCCTGCGCTGGGCTTTCGACGTGGTCCCGCACGCCCGGGATGGGACCGGCGTCGTCGCCGGGTGTGTCCACCCGGCGACGACGCTCAGCTCAGTTGGCCCGATCGGCGAACTGACCCGGCTCGCGGCCGGGGCCGGCGGGGCCCCGATAGGCCTGGGCGATCTCCAACCAGTGCGTGGCGATGTCCCCCTGGGCTCGTACCGCGAGATCGTCGCGGTGCCGGCGGCGGGTGACCAGCAGGCAGAAGTCCTCCGCGGGCCCGGTGACGCGCTCCGGCGACTCCGCCGGGCCGAACTCCCACAGGGCGCCGGACGGTGCGGTGATCTCGAAGCGGAACTCGACGTCCGGGGTTTCGAGCCCGCGCGCCTGGTAACCGAAGTCCCAGGTCCGGACCGCGAACCCCACGATCTGCCCGATCCGGTCGGTGAACGTACGCCGTACGCCGAGGGCGTCGGCGATGTCCTGACCGTGGGCGAAGAGTTCCATCATCCCGGCCATGGCCAGCACCGCCGCCGGCAGCGGACGCACCAACCACGGGACGAGCTGGTTCATCGGCAGGGCGCCCAGCGCCTTCTCGGCCCACGCCCGCTCCTCACGCCACCGCCGCAACAACTCGGCGGGCTCCTCGGCGAGGTAGCCGGACAGTGCCGCTGTCACGTTGGCGTTGAAGTCGGCGCCCAGCCGCCCCGTCATGGCGACGAACCGGTCGGGGTCGGCCGCCGCGAGTCCGGCCATGCGGAAGGTGGCCGCGAGGTGGGCGACCTGGTGGGCGACGGTCCAGCCGGGCGCGGGGGTCGGCAGCGCCCACGCGGCCGCGTCGAGGTCGCTGACCAGGCGGTCGAGATCCTCGCCGTCGGCCGTCAGGTCGGCGATCACCTTGGGAATCTGCTGTTCGGTCACGGTTCTGCCTCTCGGTTCGATGGCGTCCGGATAGCTCGGTCAGTGCCGGGGAACTGTCGCGAGTTCGGCGGGGGGCGACCTGCCGGCGTCCGCCCAGCAGGGCGATGGCGGTCTCGATGGCGGAAGCGGGTCAGCGCCGCGAGCGCAGCACGCGGGAGATGATTGCGGGGCGCATGAGCGCCTGCGGCGGGTCGACCAGGCCGGCGGAGCGCAGGAAGGCAGTCGTCAGCACGCCGTCGTGAGCCGCTGCCGCCTGCAGGCGGGGGATGTACAGATTGCCCATCCGTACCTTTGCCGTCCGTCGGCCCACGACACCGGGGAAGCCGAGGTCGGCTCCGGCTGACATGTCCCAGGGCGCGTCGATGAGCCGGGACAGGTCCCGGAAGAAGGCCCGCGGCGCGGGCGGACCGGAAAGCACGTGTTCACCGAGCAATCGGGCGGACATCGCCGCCACCGTCATGCCCTGGCCGTAGACGGGGTTGAAGACGCACGCGGCGTCACCGAGGACGATCAGCCCATCCGGCGTCCGCGCCAGCCGCTCGTAGCGTCGGCGGATGCTCGCCGGGAACCGGAAAGTGGCCGCCGGTCCCATCGGTTCGGCGTCGCGGACCGCCTTGTAGATCTCCGGTACGGGCAGGGACTGCACATAGGACAGGAAGCCCTCGTGGTCGGTCGGCGGCCGGTCGCCCAGGATGCCGGTCAGTGAGATGGCGTACCGGTCGGGCATCCGGGCGAAGATCGCGCCGCGCGGCTGCGCCGGGGTGGCGACCGGGAGCAGGGCGATGTCCTCGCCGATCGGGTCGAACGACAGCGGGCCGTGAAAGTCCATTGTGGTGTATGTCAGGTCCATCTTGACCCGCTCTTCCGGCACCCGCTGGTAGCCCAGCTCCTCCAGCCAGAGCGGCGTCCGCGAGCCGCGCCCGGTGGTGTCGACGACCAGGTCCGCGTCGAGGACTTCCTCGGGTGCGCCCAGCTCCCGCCCCTGCACGCGGACGCCGACTATCCGCTGGCGGTCTGGCGACGCGACCAGGCCCACGATGTCGGTGTGGTCCCGATAGGTGACGTTGCCCAGGGCCCGGACCCGGGCGCGTACGCGCGACTCGAGCAGTGGCCGTCCACTCGCGACACAGACCAGCCCGGTCTCGGCCTTACGGATCATCTGGCCGTTGAAGTACCAGCTGAGGCTGGTGCCGAAGTCGCCGATCGGCACCCCACCGGCCACCAGCTCGTCGGTGAAACCCGGGAACAGCTCATCCAGGATCTGCTGGCCGCGGGCGAGCAGAGCGTGGATGTGGTGACCCTGCGGCGCCGCCTGGCGGGGCTCCACCGGCCCGAAGAGATCGTCGCGGTCGACGACGGTGACCCGCTCGCAGGCCGGGGACAAGACCCGGGCCGCCAGTGATCCGGCGACGCTGCCGCCGAGGACCACCGCATGCGCAATCGGCGGAACGCCCATTATCGTCAGCCTCCTGGATTGGGATAAGAATCAATTCTTTCCAGTTATCGTATCGACCGGATGCGTCATTTCTTCTTCCAGAATGCTCAGTCCGGAAAGGGATTCCGCAAACCTTTCCGGCGCACCTTCACATCGCTAACATGGTCCGCGGACGCCGCCGCGATGCCCCTTGTCGCGAGGAATAGCGTTCCGTTCCCTCATCGAGTGAGGATTGCCGCATGAAACCGTTCCGGATCGACATTCCGCAGGCCGACGTGGACGACCTGCGCCGCCGTCTCGCCGACACGCGCTGGCCTGCCGACTCGCCCGCCGAGGACTGGAGCCGGGGCGTGCCGGCGACCTACCTGCGCGAATTGGTGGAGTACTGGCGAACCGGCTACGACTGGCGTGCCGCCGAGACCCGGCTCAACTCCTTCCCGCAGTTCACCACCGAGGTCGGCGGCACCACAGTGCACTTTCTGCACGTGCGCTCCCCCGAGCCGGACGCCACTCCCATGATCATCACGCACGGATGGCCCGGTTCGTTCGCCGAGTTCACCGACATCATCGGGCCGCTCACCGATCCGCGCGCCCACGGCGGCGATCCCGCGACCGCGTGCCACCTGGTCATTCCCACCATTCCGGGCTTCGGGTTCTCCGGGCCCCCCAGCGGTCCGGGCTGGACCATGCCGCGGGTCGCCGCCGCCTGGGCGGAACTGATGGCCGGCCTGGGCTACGAGCGGTACGTCGTCCAGGGCGGCGACTTCGGCGCCTGGATCAGCCTGGTGTTGGCGGGCCTCGACCACGAGCACGTCATCGGCGCGCACGTGAACTTCCTGCCGACGCCGCCCTCGGGCGACCCCGCCGACCTGGCCGGGCTGACCGAGGTCGAGGGGGGCCGGCTGGGGCTGTTGATGAACTACGTCGACGACCAGTCCGGGTACATGAAGATCCAGGCCACCCGGCCGCAGACGCTGGCGTACGCCCTGAACGACTCGCCGGTGGGCCAGCTCGCCTGGATCGTCGAGAAGCTGCACGAGTGGAGCGACTCGACCAAGGCCCCCGAAGAGGCGATCGACCGCGACCGGATCCTCACCAACGTGATGCTGTACTGGCTGACCGGCGCCGGCGCGTCGTCTGCCCACTTCTACTACGACAACGCCGAGCTGCTGCCCATCGCCAAGACTCCCCCGCCGCCCCCGCCGCCCCTGCCGGTGCCCCTGGGCGTGGCGATCTTCCCCCGCGACCCCGGGCAGCCCGTCCGGCGCTTCGCCGAGCGGGGCTTCACGAACATCGTCCAGTGGACCGAGTTCGAGCGGGGTGGCCACTTCGCCGCCATGGAGCAGCCGGACCTGCTGGTCGGTGACCTGCGCTCGTTCGTGGCGACCCTGCGCAGCTGAACCGCACGACGAAGGCCCCGGATGTCTCGGCATCCGGGGCCTTCGCCATGCGGCTCGTCGACGGCGGCGCTACCGCGGAGGTACGCGGCGCGGCGCTGGTCGGCGGACGAGCAGGACCGCCAGGACGACGACAGTGGCGAAGTTGAGCAAAAGAAGTACCGCGCTGAGCGGGTCGACGCCGTGCTCGTGCGCCGCGTGGATGTCGGCGGGCGCGGCGCCGGACGCCTGGGTGCCGACGGCGAAGCGGATGACGCCGCTGGTCTGCCCGCCGGCGACGCCGATGACGTGGTAGACGACCGTGTAGGTGCCGTTGGCCGGGATCCGGACGGGCACGCGCAGGACGTCGCCCGGCCCGGCTGTCACCGCACCGGAGTCCACCCGCCGCCCCGCGCTGTCGACCACCGAGAGGTGTGACAGCGCGGGGTCGGCAGCCGCCGACAGGTTCAGTCGTGCCTCGCCCGGTGCCGTCGTCAGGCTCTGCGCGTCAGCGGGCGAGCTGCCCATGAGGCGTACCGCCGGAGCGCGGTAGGTGACCGCGACGAGCCAACCCAGTGGCAGCAGGACCAGCACGGCGGCGATGAGCAGGCGGGTCCGACGGGACACCGTCAGGCCGCTACGACGCTCGGGTGCGCCTGCGTCTGCACGCAGTTGCAGTGCGTCTGCTCCAGTTCCCGATCGTTCGGGCGCAGGTGCAGATACATTCCGATGATCATCGGCAGGAACACGACCGAGTTGTAGAACAGGTGCAGTTCGACCCGCGGATAGATCAGTTGCAGGACGCTGGTCGGCACCGCCGCGCCGAAGAAGTTGTGGTGCGTCTGCGCCTGCAACAGCAGCAGGAAGTGCTCGATGTGGTGCCAGAACTGGATCGCCAGGGCGACAGTCCACCAGGTCCGGGCCCGGCCGACGAAGCCGGGGCGGAGCAGGAACAGGCCGACCAACATGACCAGCGCGTACCCGTAGTGCATCCATTCCGAGGTCACCAGCCACGGGAGGAACTGCCCGAGCACGCCGCGGGCCTGGGGACGGGCCCAACCGAGCACCCAGATCTGGTACGCCTGAACCAGGTGCTCGGCCCAGTGCGCGAGCGTGATCACCAGGAATCCGCCGAGCGCTGCCCGGTGATGGGCCTGGTTGAGTGTGCGAACCGGTGCGACCGCCATTCGGTTCTCCTATTCCGGGGGGTTCGATTCACGCGCCGCATCGCCGCAGCACGGGGCCAACGAGAAACGACACTGGTTCTCACCGGCGTTGGCTCTTCGTCCGCGCCTTTCACGACTCGTGAGGCACGACAGCGCCATTGTCACGCCGGGGACGCCCGTCGTTCTTCTCCTCGTGTGCGCTCTGCCGGACACCGATCCGACGGGCTGCGGCGAAGCTGGCCCAGGCGGCCACGTCGACAAGCGTGGCGTCCGCCGGGTGATGGCGGCGGAAGTCCTCGACGACCTCGGGGCCCGCCCGGTAGGAGGCGAACGCGGTGAGCAGCGCGAGGCGTGCCGCCGCCCGCTGCGGTGCGGTCAGCGGCTCGATCAGCTCCTCGCACCAGCGGGTGCTGAGGCCGGCATCCTCCCCGGCCCACCCGTCGAGCCGGGTCAGCACGAGGCTGCGGACCTCGAGGTCGAGCGAGCGCTGCCCGGCGACCTCGAAGACCCGGTAGGAGCGCGCCACCGCGTCTGCGATGCGCGGGCTGCCCGAGGCCCAGCTGACGTCCGAGGTCGGCGGCGCGGCGTCGAGCAGGCGGGTGGCGCGGCCGGCGACGTGCTGTCCTCGCAGGGTCGGCCGGAGCACCCGGCCGAGCCCCTGATTGAGCCGGCGCCGCGCCCGCGGGCCGAGACCCTGCGGCAGCAGCGAGTTGGCGAGAAAGACGTTGACCACGCGGCTCAGGTAGTGGAAGCCCACCACTACCCCGACCAGCTCCGCGCGCTCCACTTCGGACACGTCCGATGGCAGCGGCGGACCGTCGGCACGGTGCGCGCCGCGCGCCCACTCCACGACGCGTCGTACGCGGAGGTCGACGATCTCGTCCGGCCGGTCCGCGGCGATCGCCTCGGCATCGCGCTCGTCGGAGAGTTCGAAGAGGCCCGCCACGTGCAGATCGGCACAGTAGGGACAGGTGTTGGCCACCGAGACCGTGGCCGCGACCGCTTCCTTGACCGCGCGGTCCACCGCGCCGGCCGGCAACAGCGGCTCCCGGGTGAGGGCCCAGTAGGCGGCCAGGACGTCGTCGGACGGCGAGTGCAGCAACGCCGGCGGCACCACGATCTGGAATTCCTCGGCGACCTGGCGATACACCGCCGCGACGAGTCCGCGCGCCGTCGCGGCGGGCACGACGGTGAGGAATCTGACGTGCTTCTGAGCGACCGAGGAAGCAACCCGTCTCGCGACCATCAGAACCTCCCGCGTCAGATTCGCCGATTGCTCTCGCCGTCTGTCGGCCCGCCGGTGCCCGCGCGCCTCGCGCATCGGAGCATCCACCGCCGGGCCTGGTGGCTTCCCGCCCCGCGGGGCGACGCCCTCAGGCGGCCGCGCCCACCCGGCCCCGCACCGCGGTAGTACCGCCATGCTGGGCCTGACTCAGCGCGTACTTACGCGCGTCGAGCAGGGCGAGCAGCACCGGCGGATCCAGTGCGCTGCTACGCCGCAGCACCATGCTCGCGGTGACCTTCGAGTCGGCACGGACGGTGATCGGACCGTACGTCGCCACCGACACGGCACGATCGGCCACGTCGGCTCGCTGCTCGGCACCGTCCGCACCGGCGGACACCGCCTGGGCCAACAGGTACCAGGAGCCCAGAGGAACCGCGTCGAAGTGGACCGAGCCGGGTTGCTGCAGAACGGCGCACCGCGCCGGCCGTCCCTCCGGAATACGGCCACTGAACAGACCGACGAAAATAAGCGGATGGTCATGCTCCTCGGCGAGACGGACCTGGCATGACACTTGGCCGCTCGGCGATCGCCCGGAGCGCCACTCAAAGTGCGGGTGGATAGACTGCGTGTAGCCGGCATGTCGACGGAACGCAGTGGGCGACATACCGACGCTACGGCTGAACCGCCAACTGAACGTACCGACGCTGTTGTACCCCACGCGGACGCTGATGTCGGCGACGTTCATCGAGGTGGTGATGAGCAGGTCCTTCGCCCGCTGGAGGCGCAGCGCCGAGAGGAAGCGCGCCGGCGACACACCCGTCACCCGCCGGAAGATGCGAGTGAAGTGGAATTTGCTGAACATTGCGGCGCGAGCCATGTCATCGACAGTTAACTGTTCACCCATGCGGTCGTGCATCGCTGCGACTGCGCGCAGCACCGCTTGCTCAGAAACGTCTTTCATGACACTCCCCCAGGTGCTGTTCCGCTGAAACTATTCAACTCGTGGCAGTCAGATATCTGCGCGCCTACCTGACAATTGAATATAAAAGCCGGAACAGTGCGGTCATTGACGCCGATGATCTCTCGACTTATGGCAACACTAACCGACAGCACGTCGGCAATCAACCCTGGGTGAGCGTGCGACGCAATCGTGAAGAAGCGGCAGATATTGGCGCTACTGGATATAGATAGCGTCTATCGCCGATACATGCACACGCTGCGACCGAGGCGGCCCAGACCTGCCCAGCCGGCCGCGATCCGCCGACGGATGACTGGAACTGATCATCATTGGCACTGCTCGCAGCGCACGCGGTCGGTCTTCGACAGCTGGCGGTGACGGACGCTGGCCGGCTGCCAGCAGGCCGGTCCGGCCCCTGCCGCCATCGGTCGACTTCCCCGACGATACCCGGCGACGACACAAGCCGGAAACGTGATCAGCATGGCGATGAACCCTCAGTTACGTGCCGCAGGCAGGGCTTTCATGGTGGACAGTTCTATTTGTGCAGTCAACCGCGACAACGGGTGTGGCTCGCGGACGCGGTCGCCCTCATCCGTTCACGGCCTGTGACGGACGTGATTGGCTGGCCGCCTTTGGTTACTAACAGTGTTTGTGTGGCAATTAAGGGTTGCCGAAGTATCTCCGAGTCTCCTAGTCTCCTATCGGACGGCGCGACCATCAGCCATCTCGATTGCGCATCCGGCACCACGCTCGGAAGGAGCGGATCACCCGTGCTTCTCGGTCCGCACCAGCCCAGGACAGCCACGACGACCTCCGCCGGCAGCGACGCCGCAACGACCGCGTTATTTCCGCGGCGCAGCCACAGTTCGCCGAGCGTCGCGATCCATGGGCCTGAAACGTTGATCACGGGGAGCCACGATGCGAATATCTGACCTGAGCCGGCAGTCCGGGGTGCCGGTCGGGACGATCAAGTTCTACCTGCGCGAGCGCCTGCTCCCACCCGGCGAACCCACGGGGCGCAACCAGGCACTTTACAACAAGAATCACCTGCGACGCCTTCGGCTGATCAAGATATTCACCTCCATCGGTGAACTCGACCTCACGTCGGTGCGACGGCTCCTGATCGCCGCCGAGGAGGAGCACCTGTCGTCGATCGAGCTGTTCGAGGTGCTCAACCAGGTGTCGATGGCGGGCAAGGACACCGTCGTCGAGGAGGACGAGAGCCTCGAGCTCGCCCGGGTCGACGCGAACCGCATCATCGAGGCGTCCGGCTGGGAGATCGACCCGGACGCCGCCGCCCGCTCACACCTCACCCTCGCGCTCGCCGCGATGCGGCGCCTGGGCTGCGACTGCGATCCGGACTTTCTCGACGTCTACCGAGAGGCGGCTGACCGGCTCGCCCGGCACGAGGTAAGTCGGATCGAGAACGACCGCACGGCGCGCATCGAGGCCCTCGCCCGCAACGTTCTGCTGCACCAGGCGTTCGCGGCGATGCGCCAGCTCGGGCAGCAGCATCACCTGTCCCGGCGATTCGGCCTCGTGCCGGCCAACCAGGGCACGGCCGACGACGGCGAACGCTCCTGACACCCCGAAGCTGAGGCGCACGGGTCGACCAGACCGGGACGGGCCGCGAGGGGGGGCGGCGCCCGCCCGATCACCCGACGCGGTCAGCCGCGGCAGAGCACAGTGACTGTGCCTGTGCCGCCGCAGCTGACGCGTGAGGGCCGGCCATCTGGCCGGCCCTCGGAACTGGCTACTCAGGCTGGGTCACGCGGGCAGTTCTGGTAGACCGAGAGCACCCAGTCGTCGTCCCGCTTGACGAGGATCCACGAGGCCCGGATGGCGTCCGCGGCGGCCAGCTCGGTGCTGCCGGCCGCGATCACCCCGCCGACGGTCACCAGCGCGACCGCGCCGGGCCCGAGGGGCTTGAGGTCGATCGGCTTCCCGGTGACTGTCGTGCCGGCGTACACGCCCTGGTAGGCGTCCGCCATGTAGTCGCGAATGGCCGCGCGGCCCTTGACGTACACGCCCGGCAGGATGAGCGTGCCGTCCTCGACGAACAGGTCGGCAAAGGCGTCGGCGTCGTGTGCCGCCCAGGCCTTCACCATCCGGGCCGAGACCGCGCCGATCGCCGCCTGGTCCGATCCGTCCAGGACCGGAGCCGTCGTGTTGGTGGTCATCTGCTACCCACTTCCGTCGGTTGTCCATTGATGGCAACTGATGACCATCGTGGCCGGCTCCGCGCGGTCCTGGCGTCTTCCAGCGTGCGCCGGGTCGGCAGGGCGCAACGTCCGAGAAGTGCCGGCGGCCAGGCCGGAAGCACCCGGATACAGGCGCGCGGATGCCCACCGACGTATCGGTGGACATCCGCGAGCTGGTGGAGCGGTCAGATGAAGAACGTGTTGGGCTCCAGGCCGCACAGCACCCGGCCGTAGAGCTCCATGGTGGTCGTCGGCAGATGCAGGGCGTGCAGGGTGACCGCGCGGACGTCGCGCCGGATCCGCTGGATCGGCTCGCTCGTGTAGATGGACGACGCGCCACAGGCGCCCGCCAGGATGTCGACAGCCTCGGCGGTCAGCTGCGGCACACGACCGGCCACGGCACGGGCGTACGCGCGATCGCGGATCGTCCACGGCTCCCGGGTCAGACCGCGCTCGTCCACCAGCGTGGCGAGCCTGCGCGCGTGCCCCTCGGCTTCGTCGATCTTGAGGGCGGCGTCGGCCGCCTGCAGGTGCGTGATCGGCGCGTCCGCCTGACGCTCGTAGTTGGTGTTGGAGATGGGCCGCTCGTTGATCCGGGCGTAGAACTGCTCCTGGGCGGCACGAGCCATGCCGATCATCTTGCCGGAGGTCGACGCCGCTACCGCCGCGACCAGCGGCGACTGGAACATCGGCAGGTCCCGGTTGCGCTCGGACGCGTACTCGCCGGCGGTGAACGCGGCGATCCGCATGACGTTGGCGCCGGGCACGAAGACATCCTCCGCGACGGCCCGGACGCTGCCGGTGCCGGACAGCGCGGAGACGTGCCAGTCGTCCACTATGCGCAGCGCGCTCATCGGCACCACGGCCATCACCGGCTCGGGCTCGCCGTCGGACGGGATGAGCAGGGTGGAGAGCAGCTTCCACCCGCTGTGCGCGGCGCCACTGTTGAACGCCCACTCACCGTTGACCACGATGCCGCCGTCCTTGGGGACGCCGGTGCCGTTGAGCGCCAGCGTCCCACTGATCCGGGCGTCCGGGTCCGCGAAGATCTCGTCCTGCACCTCGTCCGGGAACAGGCCGACGTTCCACGAGGTGATCCACCAGGCGGCGACGTCGAACGCCGCGGCGCCATCGCCGCGACCCAGCTCGATGCCGACGTCCAGCAGCGTGTGGGCGTCCGCCTCGTACCCGCCGAAACGCGCCGCGGTACGCATCCGGAAGATTCCGGCAGCCGTCATCGCCTCGACGCTCTCGTCGGCGAGCCGGCGGTTCTCCTCCTGCCACAACGAATTCTTCCGGAGCACCGGGACGATGTCGGCCGCCCTCTTCGTCAGATCGGTTCGGTGTGACGTCTCGGTTGTCTGCACGGGGTCTCCTCCTGGTACGGCCCCATCGCACCCCCGCCGGGAAGCGGATGGCGCAAATGGGCGGCTGCATGAAGCGCTGAAGGTCGTTGCCGGGAATTCAGGAAGTCACGTTAACCCCTGGGCGGCGGTCGGAAAAGACAAATCAGAGCGTCGTGCGGAACCGCGCATTCTGAAAGAAGATCGGGCTCGACCAGGATCGTAGCTTTACGGTGACCAATTGACCGACGGCATCATGAATGGTGGGCGAGATGAGTTACTGGTCCGATCGGAAGGTGCTCGTGGTCGGCGCGAGCCGTGGCCTCGGCCGCGGGGTGACCGAGGCGTTCGTGGCGGCGGGCGCGACGGTGACCGCCCTGTCGCGGGACACCGCACCGCTTGCCGCCCTGGCCGACGCGCACCGCACCCTGAGCCTCGTCGACGCGGACGCCACCGACCCGGCCAGTCTCGACGTGCTCCGCCGGAACCCGCCGGACGTCCTCGCCCTGGTGGCCGGCGCCGCACCCGAGCTACGGCCGCTGGCGGAGCAGACCTGGGAGACGTTCTCCACCCCCTGGAACACCGACGTGCGCATCGCGTTCCTCTGGCTGCGGCAGGTGTTGCGCCAGCCCCTGGCGCCCGGCAGCCGGGTCATCGTGACCAGCAGCGGCGCCGCGCTGAAGGGCTCCGTGCTCAGCGGCGGCTACGCCGGAGGCAAGGCGACAGTACGCTTCCTGGCCGACTACGCGGCCCAGGAGGCCGCGCGCGCCGGGCTGGACATCACGTTCCACACGGTGCTGCCGCAGCTCACTCCGGAGACCGGCCTCGGTCGGGCGGCTGTCGACGCGTACGCCGAGCGCGCCGGCGTCCCGCCCGAGACGTTCGTCGAGCCCATGCGTCCGGTGCTGACGCCGGAGGCGGCGGGTGCGGCCTTCCTGCGGCTCGGCGGCGACCCGGACCCGTCCGGCACCGTGCATCTGCTGACCGGCGCCGGCCTGGCGCGACTGCCCTGAGCCCGCGCGGGACCGCTTCGGAGCCACCAGACGTACGCATGGCGGTGGCCACCATCGTGGTGGCCACCGCCATGACGGTCGGCACGGGGCTCAGGCGACCGCGGGGACCGCGGCGGTGAGGTACATCGGCACCCGGTCGTAGCCGTTCATGATGAACGAGCCCTGTGGAGGCAGTTCCTCGCGCGGCACGGCCAGGGTCAGGTCGGGAAAGCGCTCGAAGAGGGCCGGCAGGGCCACCATCGACTGCATCGTGGCCAGCGGTCGTCCCAGGCAGTAGTGCTCGCCGTGCCCGAAGGACAGGTTCGTCTTGTCCGCCCGGGTGATGTCGAAGTCGTTGGCGGTGTCGCCGTGCAGCGCCGGGTCCCGGCCGATTCCGGCGTACGCGATCAGGACCAGGTCGCCCTTGGCGATGTGGACGCCGGCGACGTCGATGTCCTCCTTCGCGTAGCGGAAGGGCAGCTGGGCGACGGCGGCGTCCTTGCGGACGGCCTCGTCGAAGGCGTCCATCCAGGTGTACTGCCCGGTGCGGATCAACTCCAGCTGGTCGCGGTGGGTGCTCAGGTCGATGATGCAGTGGGCCAAAACGTTGCTCAACGTCTCCGAGCCCGCGCCGAGCAGGACGTGCAGGCTCCCGATCAGCTCCTCGTTGGAGAGCGTCTCGCCGTCCTCGGTGGCGGCGATCAGGACGCTGGTGAGGTCGTCCCCCGGGTCCTGACGGCGGCGGGCGGCGAGCTTGGACATGGCGTCGTGCCACTGGTCGAGGTTCGCCGCCGCCATCTCGCCGGTGTGGTTGGTCAGGCTGTTCTGCTTGGTGCCCTTGAGCGCCTCCTCCCGCACCTCCTCCGGCACGCCGAAGAGGTCGCAGATGAGTGTGGCGGTCAGCGCGTACGTGAACTGGCCCTTGATGTCGACGGTCTCACCCGGTCGGGTGCTGGCCTCCATGTCGTCCAGCAGCCGCTGCACGATCGACTCGACGCGGGGGCGGGCCTTCTCGACCTCGCGCGGCGTGAAGGCGTGCGACACCAGCTTGCGCAGCCGGTCGTGGTCGGCGCCGTCCCGGACGGTCAGGTTGTCCATCGCCACCCAGGTGATGAGCTCCCAGTCGTGCGGCACCTCGCCGCGCACGAACGGGGGCCAGTCCTCCTTCGCGTTCTTGGAGAGCTGGTCACCGGCGAGCAGCTTCTTGCCAATGTCGTACGTCGTGACGCACCAGGCGTGGTAGCCGCCGGGAACCTCGACGAGGGTGACCGGGCCCTCGGCGCGGATCCGGGCAGCCTCGGCATGAATGTCACGTCCCTCAGGATCGAGCATGATCGGGCATTTACCCATCGCGGGCCTCCATGGTTCGGTGCACGGCACCGGGCAGGAATCCGGTGGTGCGAAGAACGGAATCTGCCGCTGAACCTAATGACCTCCCCGGCTCCATATTTCTTCTCAATTGCCGAGCGCGGAAATCCACTCCGCGTGTGCCTTCATGGCGTCGGAACAGCAATTTTGAAGAGGTTTTGCGGGGTCGTGGCGGGCATCCTCGACTCGATAACGCGTAAATCCAGAGGAGACGGTCATGGCTCGATTCAAGGTCGGGGTGCTCTTCAAGCCGCAGCACTGCGAGATGGCCCAGCTACGCGAGGGTTGGCGTGCGGCGGAGGAGCTCGGTGTGGACACCGTCTGGACCTGGGACCACTTCTATCCGCTCTACGGCGACCCGGACGGCGCGAACTACGAGTGCTGGACCACGCTGGCCGCGCTCGCCGCCGACACCCGGCGCGTCCGGTTCGGCTCGCTCGTGACGTGCAACAGCTACCGCAACCCCGACCTGCTCGCGGCCATGGCGGGCACCGTCGACCAGATCAGCGACGGTCGCGTGATCCTGGGTCTGGGCGCCGGCTGGTTCGAGCGGGACTACACCGAGTTCGGCTACCGGTTCGGCAGCGCCGGCGAGCGGCTGCGGGCGCTGGAGGACGGCGTGCGGACCGTGCGGTCCCGCCTGGCCGCGCTGGTCCCGACGGCGGCACGGGTGCCGCTGCTGATCGGCGGCGGCGGCGAGAAGGTGACCCTGCGCATCGTGGCCCGGTACGCGGACATGTGGAACGACTTCGGTTCGGCCGAGCGCTTCGCCCACAAGAGCGCCGTCCTCGACCGCTGGTGCGCCGAGCAGGGCCGCGACCCCGCCGAGATCGAGCGCACCACGATGATCGAGACGGCTGAGGTCGACGAGGTCGACGCCTACCTCAAGGCCGGCGCCACCCACGTCATCCTCGGCCTGGACACCCCGTTCGACCTCGAGCCCCTGGACCGCCTGCTCGCACACGCGATGGACTGAACGCCGGTAGGCGCGGCCCAGATTTTCGGCGCTGCTGTCGATCTACCGCCCGCGCGACCCGTCGTAATGTAGAGGCCACCACCGTGGGGGCCGGCACACGACAGGACCTGAGATATGGCCAAGTACATGATCCTCATCTACGGCGACCCCCAGCAGTGGGACGCGATGACCGACGAGCAGTGGAAGGCGCACGACGCGGCGCACGAGGCGTTCGCCGCCAAGGCCGGCACGCAGATCATCGACGGCCAGCAGCTGGAGCTGACGGCCACGGCCACCACGCTGCGCTCGGACCCGGCAGGTCAGATCCAGACGACCGACGGTCCGTTCCTGGAGACCAAGGAAGCACTCGGCGGCTACTACCTGATCGAGGCGACCGACCTGGACGAGGTTCTGTCGATGGCGACGCTGCTACCCGAGGTGCACGCTTCGCACAGTGGTGTGGAGATCCGCCCGGTGGTCGACCACGGCTGACGTGGCCGATCCACGGACGAAAGACGAGGTCGTCGCGGCGGTCGCCCAGGCGCACCGCCGCGACTGGGCCCAGGTGTTCAGCACCACGGCCCATCTGACCCGCGACCTCGACCTCGCCGAGGAGTGCACGCAGGACGCGTTCGCACAGGCCCTGGAGACCTGGACGGAGACCGGCGTCCCCGATCGACCGGGCGCCTGGTTGACCACCATCGCGCGCAACCGGGCCCGCGACGTCCTGCGCCGCGAGTCCGTGTTCCGTCGCAAGATGCCGCTGCTCGTCGCCGACGAGACCACTCCCGGGCCCGAGGACGGCCTGGTCGACGACCGGCTGCGCCTCATCTTCACCTGCTCGCACCCCGCCCTGGCCCGGGAGGCGCAGGTCGCCCTGACGCTGCGCCTGGTCTGCGGGCTCTCCACCCCCGAGGTGGCGCGCGCGTTCCTGGTGCAGCCGGCGACCATGGCAGCCCGGATCACCCGGGCCAAGAAGAAGATCGCGGCGGCCCGCATTCCATACCGCGTGCCCGGCCCGGACCAGCTTGAGGAGCGGGTCAGCGCCGTCCTCGAGGTCGTCCACCTGATCTTCACCACCGGGCACACGGCACCGCTGGGCGCCCAGTTGGTTCGGCAGGATCTGGTGGAGAGCGCGATCAGCCTGGCCCGCATGCTGCATCTGCTCATGCCGACCAACGCCGAGATCAGCGCGCTTCTCGCGCTGCTGCTGCTCAACGCCTCGCGCCAGGACACCCGCATGTCCGCGGACGGGCGCCTGGTGCTGCTGTCGGAGCAGGATCGCTCGCGCTGGGACCGGCAGCTCATCGCCGAGGGCCGGTCGTTGGTGGCCGACGCGCTACGCCGGCGGCCACCGACGCGGTACGCCCTGGAGGCCGCGATAGCCGCAGTGCACGCCGAGGCACCGAGCTGGAGGGAGACCGACTGGGCCCAGATCGTGCGGCTCTACGACGCCCTGTTCCGGCTCTGGCCCTCGCCCGTGGTCGATCTCAACCGTGCCGTCGCGGTCGGGCTGCGCGACGGCCCCCGGGCCGGGCTCGACGCGCTGAACCCCCTGCTCGCCGACCCGGCCCTGGCCACGTACGGATATCTCAGTGCCGCCCGGGCCGACTTCCTCCGCCAACTGGGGCGGTGGTCGCAGGCCCGGACGGCCTACGAGGAGGCGCTGACCCTCACCGACAACGACGTCGAGCGCGCGTTCCTCAGCGAGCGGCTGACCGAAGTGGAGCGGAATCTGTGACCGCCAGCACCTCTCGGACGGTCTCGTAGAATCCGTCGACCCCGTACTGGCCACGGCGGTTCGCGCAGTCGTCGGCGTACTGCTCGCTCATGGTCTGGCCACCGCTCTCCAGCATCGCGATCTGGCTCGCGTAGGCACCTACCGCGCGGAGCTTGCGAGCCCAGTCGGTGTCACTGACCGCGACGGCCACCGGCTCCGCCACCCGCACGCCCGCCGGCAGCGGCGGCATCACGTTGACCCCCGGCCACGCGAGGTAGGGGAAGTCGTCCCAGAGCGACAGCGGTGAGCCCGTCCTGGCCACCGCGGCGAGGACGGAGTCGCGGGTACGCCGGTGGTCGACGTGATTGCCGACGGCCGCGCACGTGACGACCCGGTCGGTCGAGAACTCCCCGATCACCCGCTCGATGTCGGCGGCTACGGCGGCGACCAGGTCGTCCTCGTCGTCGGCGTGGTGGTCCATCGGGTTCTCGTCGTCGATCACCCATCCGCCCTGCGCGTTCCTGCGGTAGATCGAGTCGAGGAACGGGCCGCACAGGTACGGCGGGTCGATGCCGAGCGCGGCGAGGGCCGCGTCGTTCTCGTCGCGCCGCGCCGCCACGGGATCACCGACGATCGCCCACTGGTCGTGGAAGGTGGCAGCGATCGGTGAGTACGGCGGCGTGGGACTGCCGGCGAACACCGTGTAGACGACGACGTGTTCGCCGGCGCCGGCCAACTGGACGAGGTGGCCGCCGTAGGACAGCACCGCGTCATCGAGATGCGGTGACACGACAAGGGTTGTCATGCGGCTCTCCCTTCGAAGTGGATTTCCTGCGAATGTGCGGGCGAGGTGACCGGGCTGGCGTACGAGATCGTCCGCCGGCCGATCCGGCCGGCCTCGGCCAGGATCTCTGGGCCCCAGGTGGCCCAGAGGCCCGCCATCCGGGAGGTGATGACGACAGTGCCGGCGCTGTCGTCGCTCAGCGTCGTCGCCAGCCCGAGGGCGTGGTAGCCGCTGTGGTCACCCGAGCGGACGGCGCGTTCGAGGAGTTCGTGATCGAAGTCGACGACTGTCGCGCCGGTCAGCGACGCGGGCAGCTCGCCGCCGCACCCGATGATGGTGACCGCCTCACCGTCGGGCACGTCCATCAGGGCGTCGGCGATCTCGTCGGAGACGCTCAGACCCCGCGCCCGCTGCTGCCAGTCGAGGAGCTCCAGGTACATCGGCTCCCACTGCCAGAACTCCCCCTTTTCCACCATCACGGCCAGACCCATCTCGACAGCGGGCTCGGGGAACTTGCTCAGGAACAACCGCATGTTGGCGAACAGCTCGTCGAAGTTGGCCTTGTGGTCGCGGTCGTGCGGCGCGACGACCGCCCACGCCTCCGTCGCGAGCTCGATCGTCAGGCCGGCGCGGTGCAGCCGGAATCCCAGCTCCATGTCCTCGCCGCCCCAGCCCTGGAATCGTTCCTCGAACGCGCCGACCCGGCGGAAGTCGTCCATCCGGATCGAACAGTTTCCGGTCCAGAAGGCCTGCCAGGGAATCGACCGTTTCCTCAGGTCCATGTCGCAGCCGACGAAGTAGGGCTGACGGACGTCCTGGAACTCCGGTAGGTGGCGGTAGCGCTCCACCACCAGCTCGGGCGGCAGCTGGGCGAGGAGTTCGTCCACCCCCACCATCGGCACGTCGGGGTTGTAGCCGTAGCTGGGCCCCACCACGGCCCGCCGCGACTCGCCGCCCCCGTGGGCGGCCAGGTGCGCGGCGAGGAAATCCGGACCCACCATCGAGCCGGTGTCGAGGATGACCAGCAGTGCGCCGACCGCCATCCGGGCCGCGCCGTTCCGGGCGGACGCGACCCGGAACCCCCGGTCCTCCTGGTGGAAGTACTTGATGTGCAACAGGTCGGCGTAGGACCGCACCACCTCCGCGGTGTGATCGGTGGACCCGTCATCGCCGACGATCACCTCGAAGTCGTCGGTGGGAATCGTCTGCCGGGCGAGCTGCCGGAGGGTCTCCGACAGCAGGTCAGCTGAGTTGTAGGTCGCGATGATGACGGATGCCCGCCGCCGGTGGCCCATGGTTCTCCTTCGCATGGTCGGTTCAGCCGTTCGAACTGGCCTACGTGTTCACGAGGTCGCCGGGCCGGCGTACGAGATGGTGCGCCTGCCGATCCGGTCGGCCTCGGCCAGGATCTCCGCACTCCAGGTGCCCCAGAGGCCGGCCATCCGGGAGGTGATGATGACCGTGTCGACGCTGTCGTCGGCCAGCAGCGTGTGCAGCCCGACGGCGTGGTAGCCGCTGTGGTCCCCCGACCGCACGGCACGGTCGAGGAGCTGGTCATCGAAGTCGACGAGGACCGCGCTGGTAAGCGTCGCGGGCAGCTCGGCGCCGCATCCGACGATGGCTACCGACTCATCGTCCGGCACGTCCGCCAGGGCCTTGGCTATCTCGTCGGCGACGCTCAGGCCGCCGGCCTGCTGCTGCCAGTCGAGAAGCTCACGGTACGTCTGCTCCCAGTGCCAGAACTCCCCCTTGTCGATCATCACGCCCAGGCCCATCTCGACAATCGGCTCCGGGAACTTGCTCAGGAACATCCGCATGTTCACGAAGAGCGCGTCGAAGTTGGCCTTGTGGTCGCGCTCGTGCGGCGCCACCACTACCCATGCCTCCGGCGCGACCTCGATCGTCAGGCCGGCGCGCAGCAGCCGAAGCGCCAGCTCCATGTCCTCGCCGCCCCAGCCCTCGAACTTCTCCTCGAAGCCACCGACCCGGCGGAAGTCGTCGGTCCGCACCGACGCGTTCAACGTCCAGAAGGCCTGCCAGGCCACCAACCTCCTGCTCAGGTCCATCTCGCAGTCGGTCAAGTAGGACTGGCGGACGTCCTGGAATTCGGGAAGGTCGCGGAACCGCTCCACAGCCGTCTCCGGGAGCATCTGCGCGAGAAGCTCGTCCACCCGCGCCGTCGGCACCTCGGGGTTGTAGCCGTAGCTGAGGCCGATCACCGCCCGCCGCGACTCGCCGCCCTCGTGGGCGGCCAGGTGCGCGGCGAGGAAATCCGGACCCACCATCGAGCCGGTGTCGAGAGTGATGAGCAGCGCGCCGGCGGCGAGCCGGGCCGCGGCGTTGCGCGCGGCGGCGGCCCGGAATCCCCGGTCCTCCTGGAAGACGTACTTGACCTGGAGTTTGTCGGCGAAGGACCGCACCACCTCGGCGGTGTTGTCGCTCGACCCGTCGTCGCCGACGATCACCTCGAACTCGTTGGTGGGGATGGTCTGCCGGACGAGGTAGCGCAGTGTGTCGGCCAGCAGGTCGGCCGAGTTGTAGGTCGCGATGATGACGGATACCCGGATCCGGTGGCCCATGGTTCTCTCCTCGCGTGGTCGTGTCAGCGGTATGCCTTGGCCTGGATGGCGAACATCTCGGCGTAGGAGCCGCCGGCGCGCATCAGGGTGTCGTGGTCTCCGACCTCGAGCAGTTGCCCGTCGCCGACCACGATGATCTTGTCTGCCATCCGTGCCGTGGAGAAGCGGTGCGAGATCAACACCGTGACGGCGCCGGTCTGCGCGCTGGTACGCCTCGCGTGTTCCGCGTAGCGCTCGAACAGCTCGTGTTCGGCCTGCGGATCGAGGGCCGACGTGGGTTCGTCGAGCAGCAGCAGCATCGGGTTGTCGCGCATGAGCGCCCGACCCAGGGCGAGCTTCTGCCACTGGCCGCCGGACAGCTCGGTGCCCTCGGCGTACGACGTGCCGAGCTGGGTGGACAAGCCGTCCGGCAGGGCACGCATGACGTCGGTGGAGTGGGCCTTCACCAACGCCTCGTTGACCGCGGCCTCGTCCGACACCCGCGCCACGTCACCGACACCTATCGCCTCGAGCGCCCGGATCTCGTACCGCACGAAGTCCTGGAAGCCTGCGGCCATCCGCTCACGCCACCTGTCGACGGGCAGCCGTCGAAGGTCGACACCGTCGATGAGGATCCGGCCGGCCGTGGGCTGGTAGAAGCCACACAGCAGCTTGACGAGTGTCGTCTTGCCGGCGCCGTTCTCACCGACGATCGCCACCGTGCTGCCGGCGGCCAACGTCAGGTTGACGTCACGCAGCGACGGCCGATCGGCGCTCGGGTAGCTGAAGCTCACGTTCTCGAAGGCGATCCCGGTGACCAGCCGGTCCGGGACGGGCTGGTCGGCCGGGGACCCGGCACCGGCGACCGCGTCGCGCAGCCGATCCAGCCGCAGATAGGTGTTGGCGAGGCGTTGCAGTTGCTGCAACTGCGTGACGGCGCCGGTCACCTGCTGGTTGACCTGGGTGGCCAGCACGATGACCAGGACCACCTCGCCGACGCTCTGCTGCCCGGCTATCGCGTTACGGACGACGAGCAACACCGCTCCGACGTACGCGAGACCGAAGACGACCTGACCCGCCGCCCGTAGCGCCATGGCCTTCAGGTGCGCGCCGTAGAGACCACGGGTGGCGGTTCGCCACAAGCTCGCGTACCGCTGCCGTAGTTCCTTCTCCACGCCGAACACCCGCAGCTCGCCGGCGTAGCGGGCGCTGGTCGTGGCCTGGAAGAGGTTGAGCGCGACACGGGTCGGCTCGGCGACCGCCGTCTTGGCCCGCTCCAGGGCGCTCTCGGCCAGCCGGCCGGTGAACAACGGCACGGCAGCGGCCACCGGGAGCAACAACAGCAACGGGCTCTGCCACGCCAGGATCGCCGCGCCCAGGACGACCGACAGCACCATCGTCGCCGCCTGGAACAGCGACTCCATGCTGCTGCGGAACTGCCCGCTGTCCTGGACCAGGACGGTGAGCTCGTCGGCCTGCTCCGGGCGCTCGTGATGGCCGATCCCCGCAGATCCGTTGGAGACCGCCAGCAGCTCCCGGTGCAGGTCCAGCTCGATGAGTTCGGACAGCTCGAAGTACGCGACCATGGCGAACTGGCCGGAGGACTGCGCCAGGATGGCGAGCAGGGCCACCACCCCGCCCAACACGGCGGCCTCGGTCGCGTCCCCGCCGATGACCGCGTCGGTCATCGCGCCGAGCGCTACGGCGAGCAGGGCGGCCGACGCGGCCAGGGCCAGCATGAGGAAGGTGGCGACCACCGTCTTGCGCGCGTCGATCCGCCACGCCGCGGACAGCAGCCTGCCGACGCCTGCGAACATCTCGCTCACAGCAGCACCTCGTCCCGGTCCGGGTCGCTGTTGTCGGCGAAGCGGTTGGCCTGCAACCTGAACAGCTCGGCGTAGCGCCCGTTGCGGGCCAGCAACTCGTCGTGCGAGCCCTCCTCGCTGACCCGGCCGTCGTGCAGCACCACGATCTTGTCGGCATGCCGCACCGTCGAGAAACGATGGGAGATCAGCAGCGTGGTGGCGCCCTGGGTGAGCCCCGCGAACTGATCGAAGAACTGCGCCTCGGCGCGTACGTCGAGGCTCGCTGTCGGTTCGTCGAGCACCACGACCGACGCGCCGTGCCGCAGCGCGAACAGGGCCCGCGCCAGCGCCAGCCGCTGCCACTGACCGCCCGACAGCTCGGCCCCGCCGGTGACATGTGTGGCCAGCGGCGTGTCCAGGCCGCGGGGCAGCGAGTTCACCACCTCGGTCAGGCCCATCGCCGCCACGGCCTCCCGGACGCCGTCCCGATCGTCAGCCGAGCCCACCGCGCCGAACGCCACGTTGTCCGCGGCGGAGAACTCGTAGCGCAGGTAGTCCTGGAAGATCACGGCCAGCCGGGCCCGCCACTGCGACAGCTCGAACGTGCGGATGTCGACGCCGTCGAGACGTACGGCCCCGCGGTCGGGCTCGTAGAGTCGTGCAAGCAGCTTCACCAGCGTCGTCTTGCCCGCGCCGTTGAGCCCGACGATCGCGGTGCAGCTGCCGACGGGGATTCGCAGGTCCAGTCCGTCGAGCACCGGCCGGTCCTGACCCGGATAGTGGAACGACACGTCATCGAAGTGGATCTCACTGACCGGCTCGGGCGCCGGGCTCCCGGAGCCGGCCGGCTCCAGCACGGTGTACCTGTCGATGTGGTCGGCGAACCGGCGCACCGCCCGGTGGGTCTCGGTGCCGATCGCGGTCTCCAGGTCGGCCTCCGGGTAGAACACCGACAGCCGGATGGCACCAAGCGCCGCCTGCATGATCAGGACGAACTCGGTGAGCGTGAGCGTGTTGATCGCGGTGGCGCCGATCGTCGCGAAGATCGCCCCGCAGGCGAGCAGGCTGAACCCGGTGGACCACACGCCGGGCCACAGGTAGACCCGCCGCCGCGCCGCCCACAGCGGCGCGAACCATGCGCGGTAGGACGCCCGCATCTCGCCGTCCATCCAGTTCGCCAGCCCGAAGACCCGGATCTCCTTGCCCGCCGGCGGCTGCACGGCCAGGTTGCGGACGTACTCCACCTTGTTCTGCTGGGGCATGAGGCTGAACCGGGCGTGGGCGTAGCGCCGCAGGCCGCCGCGCTGCACGTTGCGGAACCACAGGACTGTCACGGCCACCGCCACTGCCGCCCACCAGGAGTAGACGACGCCGATGATGGCCGTAAAACCGACCAGTTGGCCGTACCGCGCGATCAGGGCGAGAGTGCCGGCGCAGGCGCTGCCCGGCCCCCACATCTGCAGGCCGTGCTCCAGCTCGCGGGCGGCGTAGCGCAGGTCGGCGAGGACCGACTGGTCCTCCATCGGCCCGACCCCGGTGCTGCGCGTCGACGCCCGCATCACGTCGTCCACCACGGTGCCGTCGATCCGCCGCGCCAGCAGCTCACCCAGCGAGAGCTGGGCCGGCGCCAACACCTGCTGCAACACGAAGATGCCGGCCGCTGCCGCGAAGACCGGCACCAGCTCCCGCCACGCCGTCGAGTCGAGACCGCCGTCCACGGCCCCCGGCACCTTGCCCAACACCACACTGGACGTGACGACGAACGCGATCGGCAGTGCGGCGAGGAACAGGTTGAGCAGGAGGAGCGCGCCGAGGAGACCGAAGCCCGCTCTGGGCATGAGGCGGAGGATGCTCGCACGCGCGGATATCAGGCCCCATAGGCTGCTGCGCATGTCCATCGATCTCCCTACTCGACCGCCGGTGCTGTCACTGGTTCGACGAACATCGAGCGGCCGAGATCGACACGGGGACCGAATTCCATCACGGAAGATGGCCGGAGCGGCCGGCCCTGGGACAACGCGGCACGGTTGAAGAAGTCTCGCCGTGTTCCGGCCCGTCAGAGTTCAGCCGGGCCCGTTCCCGCGCGGCGGCACCCAGCGGTCAGACGTCCGCTTCGATGGCGAAGGTGTTGCCGTCCGGGTCCTGGAACCACGCGATACGACCACCGCCGGCCCGCTCGGTGATCCCCTTCCGGTCGTGTTCGATCTGCTCGTAGCGGGCGAACTCGACGCCGGACGAGGACAGCTCGTCGACGATCTCGTCGATGTCGTCGACGTACCACGTCGCCAGCGTCGCAGGGGTCTTCCCGGCGGTGACCGACTGGTACACGTTGAGGGCGGGACCGCCACCGGAGGCGTAGATGCGGCTACCGTCGGCGATGGTGGCGCTGGGCGCGGACCACAGCGGTACCAGCCCCAGCTTGCCCTCGTAGAACTCGACGGCCCGCGCGATGTCGGAAACGGCGACCGATGTTCGCAGATGGTGTGCGTTCAGTGGCATGACCCACCCTGGCACGGACGGACGGCCCTGGCACGTGACGCGGGGCGGGTTCGGCGCCACGCCGAACCCGCCCCGCGTCGTGGGGTGGTGGAGGGTCAGCGTTGCAGGGTGAGCAGGCCCGGTCGGTACGGCAGCAGGCCGTAGTCGACACCGTTGGAGGACGGGGATCGGCCCTGGTAGAGCAGTTGCAGGTTGCAGGGGTCGACGGTGAAGGTCTGGTCGGCGCTGGTGCGGATCAGCTCGCCGTGGCTGATGTCGTTGGTCCAGGTGGCGCCGCTGTTGGCTTTGCCGGCGAAGGGGTTGCTCTCGGTGGCGGCCTGGGGGGTCCAGGTGCCGCCGAGGCTGGTGGCGGTGAAGGAGCGGAAGTAGCGGCCCTGCGAGCCGATGGCCTCGACGAGCATGAGGTAGCGGTTCTGGTTTTGGAGCTTGTAGACCTGCACGGCTTCGAACAGGTTGTTGGTGGAGTCGCTCATGATGGTGGTGTAGGTGCTGCCGAAGTTGCCGGGGAAGTTACCGATCGGCATGCTGGCGCGGTAGATCTTGCCGTTGTCGCCGGCGAAGAACAGGTACATGGTGGTGCTGTCGGCGATGAGGGTCTGGTCGATGGGGCCGGTGCCCGAGCCGGAGATGCTGCCGGTGAACAGGGTCTGCGCCGCGGACCAGCCGTTGGGGTTGGTCGGGTCGGTGGAGGTGCGGTAGGAGAACGCGGCGCCGCCCCACTGGTAGGCCAGGACCCAGATGTTGCGGGGCGCGAAGTAGAACAGGGTCGGCGCGACGGTGCCGCTGTTCATCGTGTTCTGACTGGCCGAGGCCATGTCCGACCAGTTGGTGAACAAGCCGAAGTTCATCGAGCCCCACGACGAGCCGAAGTCGTGGGTGGTCGCGTAGACCAACTGCCGGCCGTTGTACGGGGCGACGGTGAAGTCCTTGAGTGACACCCAGCCCGACTTCGGCTGCGCCAACGCGCCGGTCGACGACCACCGGTACGACGACGGCAGATCACACGTGCCGCCCGGCGGCGGCGTGGTGGGCGGCGGCGTGGTCGGGTTGCCCCCGCCGTCGACGCGCACGAGCTGCCACTGCTGGTTGGTGCCGTTCCAGTCGTCGTACTGCACGATGTTGCCACCATCGGCGGTCGACGCGCCCTGCACCTCCATCGCCTTGTTGCTGTTGCGGTTGATCAACCGCACATAGCCGCTGTCCGAGTCGGCCAGCCGGAACTGCTGGTTGGTGCCGTTGTTGTCGGACCACTGCACGATCGCCCCGCCGTTGGCGGTCGAGCGGCCGGAGACGTCCAGCACCTTGCCCGACAACCGCGACTTGACCCGGTAGTAACCACCTCCGGAGTCCACGAACTGCCACTGCTGCTGGTTCCCGTTGTTACGCGTCCACTGCGTGATCCGCGCACCGTCGTTCGTGGCCAGGTTGTACACGTCCACAGCCTTGCCGCTGTTGCGGTTCACCAACACGTACCACGCGCTGGTGTCCACAGTCGCCGCTGACGCGGGTGACGACACCGCCATCGCTGCGGCGCCGGCGACCACCACCGCTGCCGCGCCGGCGGCCACTGCCCGCACCAACCACCCTCGCCGCCGCGAGGGCGGTGCCGTCGACGGAGACCTACCAAAGGCAGACATGATCCTCCTCAATCACCAGGAGCCGAACGGTCACCCGAAGCTGGGCGCACCGCGACACGCGACCGGGTGCATGCGTCGGGAATGTTCGCGCTAACAAGATCCCCTGCATGCTGTGGACGCACGCCTGAACCAAGGTCGGCGGAGCAGGCCCGCCCCGTAAGCCGTAGCCGCCGCCGTCCTTGACCATCGACTGTGAGCGATAACATGCTGTTCGTCAAGTCGTAACATTGGCGCTTCGGTGAGCCGGCGACCCGCGCCCACGCACGGCGCGACCGATCGACGCCGATCATGCGCGGCCGCCACACCGTCCGCGGTCCTCGAACGGGGAAGACGCCTCGGAAGATCCGGAATGGTTGGCGCTAACATCGACGTCCACTCATGACCTGGTCCCGGCCGCCTCGGGCGTCGGCACTCCGACAGGCGTGCCGCCGAAGCTCGCGTCACCCGGCGCACGGCCCCCGCCGCGCGAACGCTGCCCGCCGTGGCGGTGACCGCCGGGTCGAACCCCGACCCGGGGCCCGGAGCTGGTGGCTCCGGACCCCGGGCTCAGTGGTCAGGGGCTCGTGCAGGTGACGTTGCTGGGCGCGGTGTCACCGTTGCCGGTGGCGGTGAACCCGAAGGTGGTCGAGGCGTTCGGCCCCAGGGCGCCGTTGTAGGCGGCGTTGCGGACAGTGACGTTGCCGGTGGTGCCCGTGTTGGTGCCGTTCCAGAGGCTGCTGATGGCCTGGCCGCTGGCCAGAGTCAGGCGTACGGTCCAGCCGCTGATGGAGGTGGCGGTGTTGTTGGCGACGGTGACCTCACCCTGGAAGCCGCCCGGCCAACTGTTGACTGCCCGGTAGGTGGCGGCGCAGCTGCCCGGCTCCCCGGTCGGCGGCGGCGTCGTCGGCGGCGGCGTGGTCGGCGGCGGCGTGGTCGGCGGAGGCGTGGTCGGCGGCGGCGTGGTGGGCGGGGGCGTGGTCGGCGGCGTGGTGGACTGGAACTGGCTGAAGAATCGCCAGATCTCCGCCGAGGTCCAGGTCCTGGAGTCGTTGGGGCTGGACGACCCGTCGACCGGACTCGGGGTGTGGTCGCCGTCGAACGCGGCCCACTGCACGGGGTAACCCGCGCGGCAGCCGGAGTAGGTGGTGGTGATGTGGGTGAGGCTGCCCTGGCTGGGCTCGCGCGGGCTCTGTGCGGTGCAGCCGTTGTTCCGGACGAACGTGTCGCGCAACGCCCGGCCCTGGGAGATGTTCAGCACGCTGTCGTGGATGCCGTGGATGCCGAAGTACGCGACGGGCTGGGTGCCGCCGCTACAGCCGCTGAGGTTGGCCCCGGAGAGCACGGTGACCGCGCGGATGACTGTGGGTCGGGCGCAGGCCACCGCGTAGCTCATGGCCCCGCCGTAGCTCCAGCCGAGGGCGAAACGCTGGGTCGTGTCGACGCAGAGGTCGTTCTCGACCTGCCGGGAGATGTCGTCGAACAGGGTCAGGTCCCGACCGTTCGTGTTGGCCCAACCGGCGTCGATGCCCTGGGGCGCGACGAAGATCGTGCTGTTGTTCGACAACGGCGCCAGCCCGTAGTAGCCGGCCGAGGCGACGTTGTTGGCCGAGCCGTTCAGCCAGTGGAAGCCGAAGATCAGTCGGTACGGACGGTTCCTGTCATAACCGCCCGGGATCTGGAGGATGTAGCTGCGATTCTGGCCGCTGCTGGAAATCGTGCGCGTCCCGCTGGTGAGAGTGGGCGCCTTGCCGCAGCCCGCGGTCGCCGCGAGGGTGCCGTTGGTGGCAGCCACCGCCTCGGTGCCGAATCCGCCGCGCAGCGCACCACCTGTCGCCGCGGCGAGAACCACCGCGGCCGCGACGAACGAGAAGAGTTGTCTCCGTTTGACCATTGCTCGACTCCTTGCCGTTGATCGTCCGTAGGACATGCACCTCGCCGTCGACGAGTCGGTTCGCACCGGTGTGCGGGCCGGCATGCTCCTGGGGCCGGATGGCGCACACGGGTCGCGTACGGGCCGTACCGTCGCTGCCGGGGTTGTCCGTGACGGGGCAAGGAAAGCGGGGAGTGCAGCCGGACCAGGGTCGTCCGACGACCGCCTGCGGTCGCCTGGCAGTGGCGGAGCGGCCCGGACTGGTCACCGACCGGCGAAGCGGCCCGAGGGAGAGCCCTCGGCGTGCCTCTGCCGATTGACTGAGGTGACTGGGAGCGTGCCCTTCGCTCCCGCGCCGAAAGATAGCATGTTATCGATAACATCCTCAACCGGCCGAGTGCCGCGGAACCGGCCACAGCGGACGGAGCGGTCCGGCCCCGGGTTTGCGGACGCCGCTGGCAGTGCCCTTCGATATCGCAGCGAGGTCATCTTTTCGAGTCCTAGACTGCGAACGTGCACGGCGGGGCCGCCCCTGCCAAACGGGGAGGTGCGGGTGCCATGAATTCGCGGCCGACGCAACAGCAGGAACAGGCTCACGGCGGCGCCAATCGCGACATGCCCCCGGAACTGGGCTCGGACTCCATCGGCATTTTTGAAGGCCGGACCTTCATGTTGTCCAATTCGACAGGTGACGTGCCGGGCGACTCCATCGCCGGTCTGGTGCACGACGACACCCGCTACCTCAGCCGTTGGCAGCTGACTCTCGACGGACTCGCCCCACTCGTGCTCAGCGCCAGCGCTGTCGATGCCTATTCCGCGGCGTTCTTCCTCGCCAATCCGGAGTTGCCGGGTCTGCAGGCGAACAGGATCGGCGTGCGGCGGGAACGGTTCGTCGGAGACGGCATGCACGAGCGGATCGCGGTGCAGTATTTCGGCACCGAACCGGTCCGCGTACGCCTGCGGTTGGATGTTGGTGTGGACTTCGCCGACCTCTTCGAGATCAAGCGGGCGGGGCGGAGCAGACGGGCCGACATCCGCCGAACCCACCTGTCGGACGGCTCGACCCTGCGCTTCTCCTACCAGAACTCGCACTGGTCGGCCGGCACGACCGTCGAGGCAAACCCACCTGCCGACCAGGTCGAAGGCGACGCGCTGGTCTGGGACGTGCACCTGGGGCGAGGTGACACCTGGAACTGCGAGCTGCGCGTGCTGCTGAACTGCCAGGGCGCGGACTACCGGCCGCGCGGCCGCGCCTTCGGCGAGGCACACGACCCCGACGCCGACGACCTGGCATCGCGGTGGGTGGCCAACAAGCCGGACCTCAGCGCGGATTCGGAACTGCTGCGCAACGTCTATCACAAGTCCGCCGCCGACCTGCTGTCGATGCGCATCGTCAAGGAGATCAACGGCGAGAAGGTCGTCCTGCTGGCCGCCGGGATGCCCTGGTTCCTGACCGTGTTCGGGCGGGACACGCTGGTCACCGCCTACCAGAGCATCAGCTGTGGACCGGACGTCGCGCGGGGTGCGCTGGTGACGCTCGCCGCCCACCAGGGCAACACCGTCGACCACTTCAGCGACCAGGAGCCCGGGAAGATCCTGCACGAGTTCCGCTCCGGGGAGCTGACGCAGCTCGGCATCGCACCGTACGGCCCCTGCTTCGGCTCGGCCGACACCACCCAGCTGTGGCTCATCCTGCTCTCGGAGTACTGGCGGTGGACGGGCGACGACGCGTTGGTGCGGCAGTTGCGGCCCAACGCCGACGCCGCTCTGCGGTGGATCGACGAATTCGGAGACCGCGACGGCGACGGTTACGTCGAGTACGCCACGCGCTCCCCCGACGGGATGCGCAACCAGTGTTGGCGCGACTCACCGGACGGTGTGCAGTTCGCCGACAGCAGGCTCCCCGACCTGCCGGTCGCCACCTGCGAGATCCAGGGCTACACCTACGACGCCAAGCTCCGCGCCGCGGAACTCGCCGACGGGCCGTGGGCCGACGCCCCGTTGGCGCGACGCCTGCGTGGCGAGGCCGCCGATCTGCGCGAGCGGTTCAACCGTGACTACTGGCTGCCGACGCGCGGCGGCTACTACGCGATCGGCCTCGACGCCGACAAGCGGCCCATCGACTCGATGACCTCGAACATGGGTCACCTGTTGTGGAGCGGAATCGTCCCGCCCGATCGCGCCGCCGCGGTGGCTCGGCAGTTGATGTCCGACGCGATGTTCTCCGGCTGGGGTGTCCGGACCCTGTCCACCGAGGATGTGGGATACAACCCCATCGGCTACCACCTCGGCACGGTGTGGCCGCACGACAACTCGATCATCGCGGCCGGGCTCGCCCGGTACGGCCACCGGGACGCGGCCAACCGGATCGCGATGGCGATGCTCGAGGCGGCGGCACACTTCGACTACCGCCTGCCCGAGGCGTTCTCCGGGTACGACCGATCGCTCGGACGACGGCCCGTGCCCTACCCCACCGCCTGCAATCCCCAGGCCTGGGCCAGCGGCGCACCCCTGCTGCTCCTGCGGTCGATGCTCGGGCTCGACGTCCGCGACGGCCGTCTCGGCACCGATCCGCGCATCCCCGAGGCACTGGGGAGCATCCGGCTGACCGGCGTCACCGTGCACGGGACGCGGCAGACCGTCGACGCCTCGGGCTCGCGCCTGCCCTCCTCCGCCTGAGCGGCGCCCGGGGCTGCGCAGATCGAAATCGCGGTACGCGCCGATCGCGTCGGTGAGCGGCTCGTGCTCGGTCACGGACGTCCTTCGGGCCGGCCTGACCGGACGCGGCCATGTCCGCCAGCTTGGGGTGGTCGCCGTTGCTCTCGACCGCCCAGGTCTGTGCCTGGCTCGGCGCGTCACCCGGCTTCCATTGCCCGCTTTGGCCCTGGCTGTCGAGATTCGGGGAAGACCACTTCTCGTGGAGGTCGAGCTAGCGTTCCGGCATGCTCCTTTCGACCTCGAGACCCGTGCCGGCCGACGACACGGCGCAGCTGGTCCGGGGCGCCCAGCAGGGCGATCCCCGCAGCTTCGCGCTGCTGTTCGACTGTCACTACGCCGGCATGCTCGCCGTGGCCCACCGCATTCTGGGCGGCGGGCCCGACGCCGAGGACGCCTGCCAGGACGCGGCGATCGCGGCGTTCAGCCGGATCGGTGAGCTGCGCGATCCCGGCGCGGTGCGACAGTGGCTGCACGCCATCGTCCGCAACAACTGCCGGACGATGCTGCGCGCGCGCAGGCCCGTGCCGGTCGGAGTGGCAGGTGAGAACCTGCTCCCCTCGGAGCTCGACGACCCGGTCGCCCGCATCGAGCAGAGCGCCATGCGGGACTGGGTCTGGCACGGGCTGCAGCAGTTGTCGCCGGCCGCCCAGACGGTGGCGTTGCTGCGCTACTTCACCGAGAACAACTCGTACGAGCAGATCGCGGAGCTGTGCGGGACCCCGGTCGGCACCGTCCGCAGCCGCCTGAGCGAGGCGCGTCGGCAGCTGGCCGAGGTCCTCCCCCGCGTCCGGGACGCGCGGCACGACGGGGCCGGGACGCTGCGCGCCGAGCGGCGCGAGGAGGCGGCGACGATCCTGTCGGCGGTGGCCGATGGCGCGTCCGTGACCAAGGTGGCCGCGCGCTGGGCCGAGGACATGGTTTTCTGGTGGCCGGACGGCACCCGGACGATCGGGAGGGAACCACTCTTCGCGGTCATTCGGCAGGACAACGACCTCGGTGTCAGCCACAAGATCACCGGAGTGCTGGCCGGCTCCGGCATCACGATCTGGGAGAACGCCTTCATCAACCCGCCGGAGGACCCGTTCCACTGCCCACCCGGCGCGACCTGGCTGCTCCGGGAGAAAGGGGGCCTGGTACGCGAGGTGCGCCTCCTGCACACCCCGCGGCCGGCCCGGCCGGAGATTTCTTCCGCGGCGAATCGAACTTCTGCCAGCCCAGCGATGTCCTGAGGGTATGACCACGTACTCCATCCACGACCTGGAACCGCAACTCGCCGCCAACCGCCGGTACTGGTGCGGCTGGGCGGGCACCGACCCCGACACCGACCTGCCCACCTATCGCACCGACATTGCGCACCCGCTGCTCAACGGGGTCCTTCGCGTCCGCGGTCTGCCACTCGACGAGGCGATCACGGAGGCGAGGAAGCACCTGACCGGCTCGCACTGGGGCTGGTGGGTGGGGGCGGACAGCGACGAGGGCACCGCCGAGGGCCTGCTCGACCGCGGCGCGAAGCAGATCGCCGACATGCCCGTGATGGCGGTGGACGTGACCACCGTGGCCGAGGTCGATGCGCCGAGCGACCTGCGAATCCGGCACGTCGCCGACCCGTCCGAGATGCGGGAGTACGTCGGCGCGTACGCCGGGCCGCTCGGCCTCCCCGGGGATCCCGGGCTCGCCGTCGACCGGGAGCTGAACTTCGCCTACCCGGACGTGGTCCGCCTCGCGGGCACGATCGACGGCCGCACCGTCGGCACGTGCACCCTGTCGCTCGGCACCAACATCGGCGCTCTGTACTGCATCGCCACCGACCCCGATTTCCGTCGGCGGGGCATCGCCACGGCGCTCACCCGCGAGGCGCTGCGCCTCACCCGCGCCTCGGGACGGCAGATCGTCACGCTCCAGGCGAGCAGCGAGGGCGAGCCGGTGTACCGGCAGATCGGCTTCGAGACCGTCGCCCGCTACCGCCTCTACCAGCTCCCGGAGTGACTCCCCAGCGCTGCCGCCCGGTCCATGACTGTCGGGCGGCAGCGCTGCCACCCGGGACCTCCCGCCCCGGCAAGTACTTGCTCGTACGGAAAGTGAGTGTTAGCTTTCCGTACGAGCAAGTACTTTCCCCACCCCGAGGAGCTGCCTGATGAGCACCACTCCGACGCCCGAAGAGGCACGACGGGCTCTGCAGGACGTCGACCGGCGGCGGGGCCAGACCGTAGCGGCCGCCAGTCGGTCACGGTGGACCTGGCTCGGGGCCGGTGTCCTCGTCGCGGCCTACGGAGTCCTCGCGGACCGGTATCCGGACTTCGTGCGCACGTACGGCACCACAATCGTCATCCTGCTGCTGCTGCTCTCCATGGCGGGCAACACCCGGTGGGGCGCAACCCTGCTGCGCCGGCCGGTGCGCCCGCGCATCGTCCCCAGCCCGGCCAGCCTGCTGTGGTCGGCACTGGTGCTGGCCCTGCTGATCGGCGGCACCGCGCTCGCCACCGCTCTGGACGTCCCGCACGTCTGGCTGTGGAGCGGCGTGATCATCGGTGTCCTGCTGGCCGCCGCCGGCCCGTGGTGGCAGCACCGCGTGCTCACCCGCACGGCCTGACCGGTGGCCGACCCGAAGCTGGACCCGGCCCTGCTCGATCCCACCCGGCTGGCCATCCTGGCGCTGCTGGCGGGGACCGAGTGGGCCGAGTTCGCGTTCGTCCGCGACGCCGTGGAGCTCAGCGACTCCGCCCTGTCGAAGCGGATCTCGACGTTGAGCGACGGCGGGTACGTGGAGGTACGCAAGGGCTACGTGGGCAAGCGCCCACGGACCTGGATCAACCTCTCCACGGCCGGTCGGGCCGCCCTGAGCGCCCACATCGCCGCCCTGCGCGAGATCGCCGCCCGCGTGGACGGCGCCGACTGAGAGCGCTTTCGCCGTTCCCCGGGCGCGTACGGTCGGCGGACGTCGTTGTCGCGGCGCGCGGCCGGGCGGACCTGTTCGACGCCCCGGGTTGGGGCCAGCGGAGCGCCGTGATCACGAAGGCGGGGCGCCCGCCGGCCGGGCCTTCTGCGGATAGACGGTCTCGTGGCGGGCCAGCATGGCGACGAACTCGCCGATCTTCCGCTCGCGGGTCTCCGCCCGTTTGACGGCGTTGAGGCGGTAGATGAGCGCGAACCTGTTGGCCTTGGTGAGCACGTCGAACATGGCCTGGGCGGCGGGTTCGGCGGCGATGGCGGCGAGCAGGTCGGCCGGCGCCTCGGCCTCCGACGGCGGGGCGTACGCGGCGGCCCACCGGCCGTCGGCCTTCGCGGCCTCCACCACCGCGCGGCCCGCGGGCATCATCAGTCCCTCCGCCTCGAGCCGGGCGACGTTTTCGACGTTGCGTCGGGACCAGACACTGCGGGCCCGGCGAGGGGTGAACCGGATCCAGGAGGACTGCTCGTCCCGCTTGCGGGCCTGCCCGTCGATCCAGCCGAAACACAGCGCCTCGTCGACCGCATGCTGCCAGGTCAGCGTGGTGACCGTGCCGCCCTTCTTGGTCAGGGCGAGCCAGACGCCGGGCGACGTGGCGTGGTTCTCCGACAACCATGCGCGCAGCGCGCCGGCGTCCGTGACGATCAACTCTTCCAGTTCGGCGCTCGCCATGGCAGCAGGCTATCGCCGCCCTGTGACAGCTACGGCTGTCGGTGGACGTCCCGACCCGACCGCCGGCCGGGGCAGTCGGAACGGCCAAGGGTGTGACACGTCGACCGGGCCACACCCTTGGCACATCCAGCTGTCTCCTGCCAGGTTCCGGAGGGTCAGCAGCCGATCCGGCTGGACCCGACCGCGACGTCGTCGTACCAGAGGGTGTCGGCCCCGTTGCCGTAGCTCTCCCAGCCGAGCTTCAGGTCGGTGAGCTGCGGACGCCAGGTGCGGTTGTACCACTGGCCGTCGATGTCGTGCGTCGGTACGCCGTCCGCGGTCAGCCCCGCGATCGCCGTGCCGTCCAGCCAGGTACGCAGCTGACCGGCCGAGCCGTCCACCATGAACTCCAGGCAGGTCCACCGGTTGGTGGGAAGCGGCACGCTCTGCGCCACCCCGGCCGGGCTCTGCTCGGGCAGGGTCGCGTCGTCGGAGGCGCGGTTCCATTGCAGGGCAGCGTTCTGGCCGCCCATCCGCAGGTCCCTGTTGCCGTCGGCGGCGTCGGCCATCGCCATCATGGTCGTGTGGTCGGTGGGCTGGGCGGTGGTGTGCCGCACCCAGATCCGGCCGTACCGCACACTGCCCACGCTGCTGAGGTTCTTGGTGGACCTGATGAAGACGTGGTTGCAGTACCCGGCCGCGCCGTTGATCCGGACCGCCCGGCTGCCGCTGTGCGTGGTGGTCGTGTCGATGGTGGCCGTGCCGGCGCCGGAACAGTCCGGGTTCACCACCGTCCAGTCACCCGACGGCGTCGAGCCCGTCTGGTTCTCGAAGCCGTCGCAGAGCACCGCACCGGCACACCCGGCCGGCGGCGGTGTGGTGGGCGGTGGCGTCGTCGGCGGAGGCGTCGTGGGCGGAGGCGTCGTCGGCGGCGGGGTGGTCGGTGGAGGCGTGGTCGGCGGCGGGGTGGTCGGCGGCGGCGTCGTGGGCGGAGGCGTCGTCGGTGGCGGCGTGGTGGGCACGCCGGTCGTCGGGGTCGGCCCGGTGCCGTTGCACGGCACGCCGTTCAGACTGAACCCGCTCGGCGAGCCGCCGCTGGTGCCGTACGTGCCCTGCACGCCGAACTCGGTGGCGCCGCCGGCCGGGATGCTGCCGTTGTACGACATGTTGCGGGCGGTCACCGTCGATCCGGACTGGCTGACCGTGGCGTTCCAGCCGTTCGTGACGCGCTCGTCCCCGGCGTACGTCCAGGTGACGGTCCAACTGGAGACGGCGCTGTCGCCGGGGGTGACCTTGACGTTGGCGGTGAAGCCGCCGGGCCACTGGTTGGGCGTGTAGTCGACCCGGCAGCCCTGGGCAGCCGCGGCGGGCACCACGAGCACTGCCGTTCCGGTCGCGGTCACGGCGGCGGCCAGCGCGGCGACGACCGCCAGGGTCGGGGCGGGGCGGGCGCGGAGAATCGTCATGAGAAGTCCTTCTGCCATCAAGCTGGGGAATCGGCGCGGCAGCGCGCGTCCGTGACGGACGCGGCGCGGCAAAACGCGCCGGGTGCGGCGCGGCGATGCGCCACAGCGACTGGTCGATGCGTACGACCGACGTGCCCGGCTCGGGGTGGACCTGTCAGTCGCCGACGGCCCGGTTGCCCGGACCTCGGCGGCGCCCGCCCTCAATCTATTGACAGATTCCTATCGAATCAAGGGTGTCCGGCGGCCCGCCGCACCGGCCCCGCACCGAGGGCAACCCGTTCGACCGGCCGGAGTACCTGCGCTTCCCCGCCCAGCCCCGACACCGATCCTGAAACGTCGGGTCCTCGCCGTGCTCTGCCCGCCGCGACGCGGCACACGAGGTCGCGCCTAGCGGAGCAGCCCGCGGTTGGCCATGAAGGCCCGCAGCGTCTCGGCATCCTCGGCGGACATCAACCACCGGGGGATCACGGTCGCCGGCATCCGCCCGACGTACACGATCCAGAAGTCCGGGGTGTCCTTCACCTGGGCGACGCCGTCCCACGCGATACCACCGGACTCCGAGCCGCTGCGCATCATGATGTTGTCGTCGGTGATGTCGTAGCCGCCCTCGACGGCGTAACGACCGGAGCGGCGACGTGCGCGCCACCGCACCCACGGCAGGTACAGCATCGACAGCACGCCGCCCACGAGCAACGCCATCCACAGCGGTGTCGACCGCTCGCCGGACGCGAATCCGCGCGAGACGACCAGACCGATCACCCCCACCGCCGCCAGCACCGCGCCGACGTAGCTGTACCGGCGCAGCCGAACACCGCCGAGCGTGGCCGCCACGCGCCCCGGGTAGTCGGGATCAGCGGGGACGTCGAAACGGATGTGCACCCCAGCACGATAGTTCCCCGACCGCCCCGGGCACCGCCGGACCCGTCGCCCGTGCGGGATACCCGTCCGGTCAAGAGGCGGGCGGCTCCCAGAGCAGGAGCTCACGGTGGTGGACGAACCCGTTGCGCAGGTAGAAGTCGACCGCGCGGCGGCTGGAGTGAACGGTGACGTGCAGCAGCCCCCGCGTCCGGGCCTCGGCCAGGATCGCGGCGATCAGCGCACCACCGACACCGCGACCGCGGTACTCCTCGCGGACCGCGACGGACTGCACGTCGCCGTACCACCGGCCCATCGACTCGTTGCTGGGCACCCGCTGGGCGACGAGGAGCCAGGCGGCTCCGACCACACGGCCGTCCAGTTCGGCGACGAACGGCAGGTGGGTCTCCGCGTGGGCGGCCACCCAGTCCGCGTACGCCCCGAGCTTGTGTCCGTCGACGCCGCGTAGTTCCGCGAGCGCCGCCGCGTCCGCCACGCCGCCCTTGCGCACGTCCACCCGTCGGAGTCTAGGCGAGCACGGCACCGGCGGGCGCCCGAGCGGCCCGTCGTGCCGGGCAGGCCGGCGGAGTTTCGCCGGCCGTCGCTTGCGGGTAGCGGATGGCGCATGAACCGCGATCTCGTCAGGGCTCTCCAGGTCGCCTGGGAGCTGCCGGAGTTCCGCAGCGGGGTGCGACACCTCATCGACCTCGACGAGGTGTCCTTGCTGCTGGCCACGCTGTCCGTCCCGGACCACGACGGCGAGGTCGAGCGCAGCCTGCTGAGCCTGCTGCGCTCGGGCCTGGAAACGGTCGAGATCCGGGAGGCCGTACTGCTGCTGTTGGAGCAGGACGAGGTGCGCCGGCCGCTCGTCGCCGCGGCGGTGGAGCCGCTTGCGGCCCGTCCGGGCCTGGCCGCCGCCATCGCCGCGGCGGCCGAGGACCCTGCGGTACGCCGTGAGGTACGGGCGGCCCTGGACAGCGCCAAGGTGCGCGAGCTGATCTGGCAGGCGATGGAGAACCAGGTCAGCGACAACCGCTTCGGCCTGATCCGCCGGGCGGCGGCACTGTTCGTGCGGCACCCGAGCGTCCGACGCCTCGCGTGGGCCGTGCGCCGCCACGGCGTGCTGCGCGAACTCCGTCGGCCCCGTGTCACCCACTAACGTGCGCGTGGTGCAGGCAGCGGGAGCCTTTCGCCGGACCGCGATCGAGCGATCAGACCAGCGCGTCGCTGGGAACGGACCGACCAGGCGTTCTTCGCGGCCGGGGCCTGCCACATCCTCGCCTGGGTCTGTCGGGACACGTACCCGGACCGGTCGATCGAGGTGGCGGCGGTGCGCGTGGCGGGCGGGTTGCCGGTCATCCACACGTACGCGCTCTGGTGCGGCCACCTGACGACGGGGTCAGGTCAGCGTCGCCGGCAGGACGAGGAGGGCGAAACGGATCACCCTCCCCACGAGGCAGGCGGCGGCGAACTCCCAGCGGCGCAGGCCCACGGTGCCGGCGGCGACGCTGACCACGGCCAGCGGTGGGACCCCGACCGCGGCGGAGACCAGAACTGTGGGAACCGCGGTGCGGCGGCGGGAGAGCCAGCGCCGGATCGGCCCGGTCCACCGGGCGGCTCGGGCCGCCGTACGACCTGACCCGCGCTGTCTCCCGAGCCGGCGGGCCAGCCGTCCCGTTCCACGGCGCGCGGATTCGAACAGGAGCAGCTTGCCGGCGGTCTGCCCGAGCGCCAGGGCGAGCACGGCGACGACAACGGGGCCGCCACGGTGGCCGGCGACCACGACGTACGCCTCCGCGTTGACGACCGGAACGAGGGCCGACGCGAGGCCGTAACCGAGCGCCACCACGGCCTCGGCGAGGCTGCTCACGCCCGGCCGTCCCGGTCGAGCAGCCGGGCCACCGCGGCGACCGACCACAGCTTGACCACGACGACGGCGACGGCGACGGCCAGCGCGAGCCGGTACTGGCCGAACGCGATGGCGCCGACGACTCCGGCGGTGTTGGCGGCCTTGGCCACGGGCGACCAGTTCCACGCCCACACCCGGCGGTCGACCAGGTGGAAGTAGTTGGGGCTGAGCACCGGCCAGCACAGGAAGGCCAGCGACAGCATGGTGTCCAGCACCAGGAACGACAGCAGGAACACCAGGGCCACGACCGCGACGTCGGGCACGAGGGAGACCAGGCCCACGCAGAGTACGGCGGTGCACGCGCGATCGCTCACGATGTCGAGGACAGCCCCGGCCCGGGTCTCCTGCCCGAGTCGCCGGGCGGCCCAGCCGTCGAGCATGTCCCCGATCCAGTAAATACCGTACGCTACCGCCAGAAATACCACCGATCCCGCGACGAGGGCGGCGACCCCGACGGTGACCGCGGCGACCGTGCGGACGGCGGTGATGTAGTTGGGAACCGTACGGAGAGGGCCGACACTGATGGCGGCGCGGGAGTCGACGAGAGTCACCCCAGAAGCGTCGTGCGGTACGCGTCTCGGCGGAACGTGCCGTGGTGCCGATCTGCTCGCCGGGGCAGCACCGGGGTGCCGCCCGATCTGGTACCCAGGTACTGGCCGACCTTTGAACTGGTCGCGGAGACTGTCCAGGTGATGACCGACATCCGGGAGTGGTTGCGGGACCCCGAGCGGGTGCGCCGGCTGGCGTACGGTGCGGCGGGGTTGATCATCGCTCTCGTGATCACGACCGCCGAGGGTGGCCTGTCCGTGCCGGCGGGCTGGGCGTGGCTGGTGGTGCCCGTCGGCCTCGGTGCCGCGGCGCTGCGGCAGCGCTACCGCGCCCTGGTCTTCGCGGCCTGCGCCGGGTTCGTGGCGATCGTGAGCACCGGCGAGTCGGTGCAGTTGGGCCTCGCAGCCGCCTGCCTGGTGTTCGTCTCGACGTGCGAAGACCCCGCCCGGCGTCCGTGGCTGGGGTGGCTGGCTGGCCTGCTCGGCGCGGCCGGCGCCCTCGCCACCGCGCTGCTCACGGGGCGCGGCATGTACGAGCAGCCGTTCGTCTTCGTGACGGTGGGCTATCTCCTGGCGATCCTGCTGCGGTCGTGGTCCCGCGGCCGCGCGCTGACCTGGGAGGCGGACGACCTGCGCGGCCAGGCGGCCTGGCTCGAACAGCGCACCAACCTGGCCCGCGAGTTGCATGACGTGGTCGGTCACCACGTCACCGCGATGGTGGTCCAGGCCGAGGCGGGTCAGCTCAGCGCCGACCCGGGGGCGGCGCTGCGGGCGATCGCGGACAGCGGTCGCACCGCGCTGAGTGAGCTCGACACGCTCGTCGTGCACCTGCGCGATCCGCAGGCGGCGATCGCGGTGAGCGCGCAGCCCCGCCTGTCCGACATCGACGAACTGCTCGCGCAGCCGCTGCGCCAGCAGGGCGTGACGGTACGGGTACGCGTGGACCCCGAGCCGGGTCTGGACGAGGTCGGCGTGTTGACCGCCTACCGCATCGCCCAGGAGGCCCTCACCAACATCGCCCGCCACGCGAAGGCCACGGCGGCGTGGGTCGAACTGGTCCGCCTCGGCGACCACGCCCGCCTGCGGGTCAGCGACGACGGCGTCGGGCCGCCCCGGACACCCCGGCGTGGTTCGGGCCTGCTGGGCATCGAGGAGCGCGTACGGGCGCGCGGTGGGAGCTGGGAGCTGACGCAGCGCCCCGGCGGCGGCACGATGGTGCAGGTCAACCTGCCGGTGACGAACCCGTGATCCGGGTAGCGATAGTCGACGACCAGCAGCTGATCCGCGACGGCTTCAGCCTGATCCTGCGGACCCAACCCGACATCCACGTCGCCGTCGAGGCTGCCGACGGCCGGCAGTTCCTCGATGCCGTGCGTCGTGACCCCCGCATCGACGTCGCCCTCGTGGACATCCGCATGCCGGTGCTCGACGGCCTGCAGGCCACCCGCGAGCTGGCCGCGATCCCGCACGCTCCGGCCGTGATCGTCGTGACCACCTTCGACGACGACGCCTACGTCCTGGACGCCATCGCCTCCGGCGCGCGCGGGTTCCTCCTCAAGCGGTGCGGCGCGGCCGACCTGATCGCCGCGGTACGCGCCGTCGCCGCCGGTGAGGCCATCCTCTCCGCCGAGGTCACCGGCGCCGTTCTCGACCGGCTCCGCGCCACCGGACCGGCCGCCCGCGTGGACCTGGCGGTCTACCAGCTGACGCCTCGGGAGACCGACGTGCTCGCCCTGGTCGGTGCCGGGCTCAACAACAACGAGATCGCCGAGCGCCTCTACCTGTCGATGAGCACCGTCAAGACCCACGTCACCAACGTGCTGGCCAAGACCGGCAGCCGGGACCGGGTGGGCGCCGCCATCCTGGCGATCCGGGCCGGCCTCACACCGTGACCCCTCGATGGCCCCCTTGATCCTCCACAAGGGGCCGTACGCCGCCTAGGATTGCGCGACGCGAACCGCCGCACCCGAGGAGTCGGACCCGATGCGCTCGACGACCGGCCTGCTGGAGCGCCTGCTCCGACCCAGGATGCCCGACATCGTCGCGGTGGAACCGGTGACGGGCGGCCTCGCGGCGCTCGCGGGCATCGCCACCCGACGGGACGCGCCGCAGGTGTTCGTCAAGGCGTTCGCCGAAGCTCCGGCCGACGACGTCTTCGTCGCGGAGGCCGACGGGCTGGCCGCCCTCCGCGAGCTCGGCGGTGTGGCGACACCCGAGGTGCTCCTGGCGGACCGGGAGCTGCTCGTGTTGTCGATGCTGGAGCCGAGGCCACGCAGCGAGGTCTTCTGGGAGCAGTTCGCGCACGTCCTCGCGCACCTGCACACGAGCACGACCCATCCCCGCTTCGGATGGCACCACGACAACTGGCTGGGCCGTCGCCGCCAGATCAACACGTGGAGCGACGACGGGTACGCCTTCTTCGCGCAGCACCGGCTGCTGCGGTGGCTCGGGCAGCCCCGCGTCGAGGCGGCGCTGGACGCCGGCGAACGGGCCGCGCTGGAGCGCTTGTGTCACCGCCTGCCCGACCTGCTGCCGGACCGGCCTGCCTGCCTCACGCACGGCGACCTGTGGGCACAGAACATCCTGGCCACTCCGGACGGGCAGCCCGCGCTGATCGATCCGGCCGTGTCGTACATGTGGGCCGAGGTCGACCTCGCCCACGTGTGGTCCACCGCTCCCCCGCCCGAGGCGCGACGGATGTTCGACGTGTACGCCGACCTGACCTCGCTCGACAGCGGCTGGCAGGCCCGGATGCCGATCGTCCAGCTGCGGCAACACCTCGCCGTGCTGGCCCAGTTCGACGACGACTGGGGCGCGGCCGACCAGATCCGCGCCGTCCTCGCCCCGTTCCGCAAGCGTCCCTGACGAGAAAGCGGCGGCGACGAGCGTCCCATCCCCTACTGATGCCACGTCGGACAGGCGGGCGCCCGCGACATGAGGACGTCAGACGCCGTCGACCGACGTCGTCTCCCGGCCTGAGCGGTGACCGATGATGAGGGCGGCAGCGGCGCCGAGCAGCTCCCGCTCACGGCCGGTGAGAGCCGGATCGTTGCGCCGGATCGCCAGGGCGCTGTCCAGCACGGTCAGCAGGCCGCCCCCGACGCGGTCGAGGAACGCTGCCAACAGCGTTGCAGCCGGCGCCGCCAGGTGATGGTTCTCCTCGACCGCCACCTGGGCGAGGATGACCGCGGAGAGCGCGACATCGAGCTCCGCCGGCCCCTCGGTGGAGTTGCGCCAGTCGATGACGACAGGCCCTCGCGACGTCAGCATGACGTTGTCCGGGTGCAGGTCGAGGTGCAGGATCCGGGCGTCGTCGCGTTCGCCGAGCCGGGGCGGCAACGCGTGGAGCCGGTGTTGCAGATCCGCCAGACACGTGGCCGCCTCAACGGCATCCACCTCACCGGCCAGGAGCGCCGACAGCATGGTGCGCCCGTCCAGTCGTTCCATGACGAGATCGGCACCGCGCGCCTGATGGACGGTGGGTACCGGGAACCCGAGACCGGCCACGTACCCCATGACCGCGGCCTCGGCGGCCACGTCACCGCCGTGGCGGTAGCGGCGAAGGACGCGCCGATCGTCGATGGCGAAGACGTCAGCGTCTCGGCCCGATGCCAGAGGGACCGCGTCCGTCACGCTGCGACAGTAACCGACGCAACCAGCCAGCAATGCCCTTGATCGTGGGGAGCGCGCGTCAGCGGGGAGTCACGACCCGCCCAGGTCATGTCGGAAGGCGTAGGCGACGGCCTGCGCCCGGTCCCGGGCACCGATCTTCGCGAACAGGTGGTTGATGTGGCTTTTCACCGTCGCCTCACTCACCGTCAGGTGAGAGGCGATCTCCGCGTTGGACAGGCCCTGGGCCATCAGTGACAGCACTTCGGCCTCGCGCGGCGTCAGACCGTCGGGAAACCTCGGCGGTGACGTCGACTCGGCCGCGATGGCATCGACGACGTGCCGCTGAACGGCCGGGTCGATGACGGCGTGGTCGTCGACCACCTGCCGCAGCGCCTCGTGGATCTGCTCGCCGCTGGCGTCCTTGGTCAGGTAGCCCCGGGCGCCGGCCCGTAACGCGTCCAGCACCGACCGGTCGTCCGAGTAGGTGGTCAGCACCACCACCCTGACCTCGGGCGCCTCGACGCGTAGGCGGCGGGTGGCCTCGATCCCGTCGCACCGCGGCATCCGTAGGTCCATGAGCACAACATCCGGCCGCGCGGCCTGAACCAGCCTGACCGCCTCGGCGCCGTCGGCGGCCCCACCCACCACCTCGACGTCCTTCATCAGAGAGAGCACCATGCCCAGCCCTTCGCGGACGACCCGCTGGTCGTCGGCGATGAGCACCCGGATCACGCCGGCACCGCCAACTCGACCCGGAACCCCTGGGCTGTCGCGCCCGCGCTGAGGGTCCCGCCGAGCAGCTCGGCCCGCTCACGCATTCCGGTCAACCCGTAACCGTCGGTCTCGTCGGGGACCACGGGCGGTCGAGCGGCGAAGTCCTCGACGATCAGGCGGGTGACCGTCGACTCGTAGGTGAGGTGCAGCGAAACCCGCGCCGGGGACGCGTGCCTGGTCACGTTGGTCATCGCCTCCTGCGCCACGCGATAGAGCGCCAGCCGCGCCTCCGACTGCAGCGGGCGCGGCTCCCCCGACACCACGAAGTCGCACGGTACGGCCTGGTCGCGAGTGAACTGCGCGGCCAGCGCGGCCAGCCGGTCCGGGCCGGGCAGGTCGTCGTCGCGCAGCATGCCGATGGCCCGGCGGGCCTCCTGCAGGCCGGTACGGGCGAGGTGGTGGGCACGGTCGACAACCGCCGGCAGGCGCGGGTCGGTCGGATCCTCGGCGATCAGCATGCGAGCGCCCTCCAGTTGCAGCGACAGCCCCGACAATGAGTGGGCGAGCACGTCGTGCATCTCGCGGGCCAGCCGCTGGCGCTCGGCCAGCCCGGCCGCCTCGGCCAGCGCCACCTGACCGGCCTCCAACTCGGCGAGCAGCCGCTTGGTCTCACGCTGCGCCTCGGCCAGGCGGAACGCCAGATACATCAGGCCGAACAGGACGGCGAACCCGGCGAGCACGGCCAGGAAGCCGAAGTCCTGCCCGGTGATCGAGGCCACCATCTCGAGCACCACGAAAGCCGCGATCAACACCGGGACGGCCACCCGTACGGGCATCAGTCCGGTCGCGGCGCACAGCACCGCCACCAGCACCGCCACCGAGGCGGGCCCGCCGGGCTGCACCGCCACCAGCGTCACCGAGCTGACCAGCATCGCCCCGACGAAGACCACGTACGCCGGTCGGATCGGCAGGTCGGCGACCGCGTTGCGGCCGAACACCCCGACCACGAACACGGCGGTGGCCAGCACGACGATCAATCGCCTGCCGGTCAGCCCGAATCCAGGCTCGGCGGTGGCGGCGGCCCACACGAACCACGACAGCATCAGCGGTGTCAGCAGTTGCATCCACCGCACGACCCGCAGGCGGGTCAGCGTCGGCTCCTCGGTCTGCACCGTTAGAACCTAGACCGATGTCGCCACGGCAGCATCGGCGCACGGTTGCAGACCCGTCTGCAACCGTGGGTGGAGACGGAACATCGATCCGCGCGCCGATGCTTCACCCCGGCCTACGGACGCAGGCTGAACGGCATGAGGAACGACCATCTGACCACCGTTGTCAAACTGCTGGCCGCCTTCCTGGTGATCAGCGTGTCCACCGTCGTAGCCGTGGTGCTCATGCGCCACGACCCCGCGCTCGTCACCACGGCCGTCTGGGTCCGCACACCACTTGTCGCCGCCAGCGCGGCGGTGCTCCTGGTGCTGTCCCGGCGCGCAGCGGCGGGGCACCGCGGCTCCTTCCGCCGCCTCCGCATCATCGCCATGGTGGTGCTGGCCGCGATCGTCGCTGTCGTCGCCTGGCCCGGCGCGTTCCCGGTCTGGCTGCGCATCGAACAGGCCGTGTGCGGCGTGTTCATGGCCAGCGTCGTGGTCCGCACGAACCTTCGCGTGGTCCGGTCGGCCATGGCGGGCGGCTCAGGGGACGCGGTGGCCACTCCCGCCGCCCGCCACTGGCCGGGACCGTGACTGGGCGGCGCCGCTCATTCGGCGCGCGTCGTGGGCGGTCGTGCGCGTGGCGGCCACCCCCAGCGCGGACCCACGACCCATCCCGGCCCGGTCCGACGCGGAGACGACGGGTCAGGGCGTCCAGCGCACGCTCGGGTTCACCCGCCCGGTCCAGTCGAAGACGGCCATGTTGTCCCACTGGTTTCCGGTGCCGTTGATGTTGGCCGGATCCCAGCCGTTGCCCCGCACGGCATACCAGGTCGGCTCCCAGTAGAAGACACCGATGGCCCCCGCGTTGCGGGCGGTGTTCTGGACCCAGTCGAACTCCTGGGCCTGCCCGGACCACGTCGCGCCGATGCCGTCACAGGTCGCGTCGCCGATGGCGTTCGGCTCGCTGTCCGCATTGTTCCGGGTGAAGGGGTACGCGGTCTCCACGATCACCACCGGCTTTCCGTAGCGGCCGCGCAGGTCGACGATGTTGTTGTAGAGGTTCGCCAGGGTCCCGTGCCACATGCAGTAGTACGACAGGGCTGTCATGTCCCACTGCACACCCTGCGCGCGGATGCCGTCGTAGAACCATCGCGCGTTGGCGTTGCTGTCGGCGTCGGCGGTGTGGATCATCACCGGGATGCCGCTGCCACACGCCTTGGTCGCGTTGTAGCCCTGCTTGAGCAGGCCGGCCAGCGGGGCGAAGTCGTTGTTGACGACCTTGCCCTCGTCCCACAGCATCCCGACGTTGATCTCGTTGCCGATCTGCACGCTGTCCGGCGTGGTGCCCTGGCCGCGGAGGCTGGAGCAGACGTCGTAGGTGAAGGTGTAGACGTCGGTGCGCAGTTGACTCAGGCTGTGGCCGACCCAGGCGGCCGGCTTGTACTGCTTGCCGGGGTCGGCCCAGGTGTCGGAGTAGTGAAAGTCGATGAGCACTTTGAGGCCCTTCGCCCTGGCCGCCCTCGCCTGGGCCAACACCCTGCTCTTGTTGTTGTAGCCGCTGACCGGGTTGTTCCAGACGCGCAGCCGGACGTAGTTGACGCCCACGGACTTCAGGATGTCCAGCGGGTCGCGGGCGACACCTCCGGCGTCGTAGTACCTGGCGCCCAGATCCAGGCTCCGCTGCAACGAGGAGACGTCGGCGCCCCGCATGCTGAGCGTGTTCGCGGCCGCGGCGGGCGTGGTCGTACCGCCGAGGGTGGTCGAGACGGCGAGAATGCCGGCCGTGACCGCCCCGAGCAGTGCTCTGCGGCGGCGGTGGGGTGTGCGCACGAGGATCCTCCAATGGGGACGCGTTCAGCCCACCGCGCAGGGAGCGCCGTTGAGCGAGAAGGCGGTGGGTGGCGCGTCGCTGACGCCCCACCGTCCCTGGACGCCGAAGCTCGCGGAGCCGTTCGGCGCGAGGGCGCGGTTCCAGTCGACGTTACGGGCGGTCACGCTGGTCCCGGTCTGGCCGACCGTGGCGTTCCAGGCCGAGGTGACCTGCTGGTCTCCCGGGAAGCCGAAGGTGACGATCCAGCCGTCGAGCGGTGCCGCGCCGAGGTTCTGGACCGTCACCGTGGCCACGAAGCCGCCCTGCCACTGCGACTGGTTCCGGTACGTCACCCGGCAGGTCGAGGGCGGCGAGGGCGGCGGAGTGGACGTCGTGGGCAGGGTGACCGTGTTGGACGCGATCGACACGTTGCCCGCCGCGTCCCGGGCGCGTACGTAGATCAGGTTGCGAAGCGGCGTCGACGCGGGCAGCGCCGCCGTGTACGTCGTTCCCGGCACGGTGGCGATCAGTGTCGAGCTGAACCAGCCGTCGAACTGGTAGACGTTGTATCCGAGCACGCCGACGTTGTCCGTCGACGGCGACCAGGACAGCGTGGCGGTCGAGGCGGTCACCTCGCCGACGGTCAGGTTCTGCGGGGCGCTCGGCGGGGTGGTGTCCGGGCCGGTGTCGATCAACGGGGTGACCACGGTCAGCGCGTCCGTCGAGGCCGAGCGGTGTCCGAGGCTGTCCCGGGCGGCCACCCGGAACGAGTACTGCCTGCCCGGCCGGATGTAGTTGCTGATCGTGGCGGTGGTGACGGCTCCGACGCTGGCGCTGTAGATGACGTCGTCGAACGCCTGGTAGTACGTGATGTCGTAGCCGGTGACGGCGCAGCAGCCCGGCTTGGCGGCAGTCCAGGTGAGGGTGACCGACCCGCTGCGGACCTCGCTGGCGGCCAGGTTCGTCGGCGCACTCGGCGGGAAGGGCGAGGTGTTCGGCGTACTGGGCGCCGTGGTTGGGGCCGGCGGCACGGTGGCGGTCGGCTCCGCGAGCCCGCCGGGGGCCGGGACGCCTCCGGGGTACGCGGCCGGCGGCGCGGCCCCGGCGTCGGCTGCCGGAGCGACGCTGAACGCGCTGATGAGCACCGCCGTCGACACCACGACGGCGGCCAGCAGACCCGGCCGGAGTCGGCGGATCAGCGAGGAAGGGAACACGCCTGTCATACGTCGACGATCCCGCCAGACATCGATGATCGCCAACGTGTCTCACGCCTCGGTCGGTGACCGCGCTCGGGTCTCACCCGGGTCATTGACGTCTCAACTTTCCCGCAGTAGCTTATCCCCATTCAGGATCATCTATTTAAGAAGGTGAACCATGCTGTTGAAGACCATCGCCGTCGCCGCGTCCGTCGTAGGTGTGCTGGCCACCGCCCCCGCCGCCTCGGCGGCGACCACCCAGGCGGCGGACGGCCCCTGGGCCCCCGGGAACTGCCCCCAGGGCATGCTCTGCATCTGGCCAAACTGGAACCACCCGCCCCAGGGGCCGGTCGAGACGCCGTCCGTGCTGACCAACACCGAGTGGTCCGGCTACGCCCCGGCCTTCAACTACTACAACTACACCTCCCGGAACGCCGAGATCACCTGGTCCTACACGTACCTCGGGACGCCGCTCACCGGCACTGTCTGCGCGCGAGCCAACGGCAGTGGTGACCTGTACGTGCCCATGCACGTGACGAAGGTGAGCTGGCAGCCGCGCTCCTGCTGACCGCCCGCACGCAGGCGGGACGGCGCCGCCGGACGACAGTCACGCCGGCTCGGGTACGCCTGGAGGATCGCCGTCGTCGGGCATCGGCTCGGTGGGCGCCTCCGGCAGGTCGCTCGGCGTACCGGGAAGCAGCTCCTCGGCGGTCTCCGGAACGGGCTCGCGAGGATCGAGGGGTGGATAGACGTCCGGATCGAGCTCTGGATTGGTCATCGGGGAAGTATCCAGCACGACAGTTGTCGCCGCCTCTCGCAGCGGTAGCCGCGGCACCCGGGCGCCAGCGCTCTCGGCGACGACCAGGGCACATCTCCACCTGCACGTGGCCCCGACTTCCGCTATCTGTAAACAACCCTTGCTATTAAGGCGCACCAACGTCAATATGTGGAGGTCACGGGTCGCCGAAGCCGGGGAGTGAGCCATGAGAAGCCGTCGAATATTCGCAGTGGTGGCCGGGGCGGCGATGACCGTCACGGCCGCCATCGCCTTCGTCCCCAGCAGCATGGCGGCCGTGTCCTCGGCCAACGCCGTCGCGCTGGTCGCCTGCACCGCACCGGCCTGGGCCGAGGGCACCACCTACCAGGCAGGCGCCCAGGTGACCTACGGCGGCCGGCTCTACCAGGCGCTGGTCACGCACACCGCGTACGCCGGCGCCGGCTGGAACCCCGCCGCGACCCCGTCGCTGTGGCGTGACCTGGGCGCCTGCTCGGGGAGCACGCCGCCGCCCACCACGCCTCCCCCGACGACCGCTCCACCCACCACGCCGCCACCGACGACCGCGCCGCCGACGACGCCGCCGCCGACCACGGCTCCCCCCACCACGCCGCCGCCCACTGGCGGGACCTGCGCGGTGAAGTCGCGGCCCACCGGCAAGGTGCTGCAGGGCTACTGGGAGAACTGGGACGGCGCCTCCAACGGCGTCCACCCCGGACTCGGCTGGATCCCGATCACCGACAGCCGACTCACCCAGCACGGCTACAACGTGATCAACGCGGCGTTCCCGGTGATCCGCTCGGACGGCACGGTCCTCTGGGAGAACGGCATGGACGCCGGCGTGAAGGTGGCCACCCCGGCCGAGATGTGCCAGGCCAAGGCCGCCGGCGCCACGATCCTGATGTCGATCGGCGGAGCCGCCGCGGGCATCGACCTGAGCTCCACCGCTGTCGCCGACCGGTTCATCGCGACGATCGTGCCGATCCTGACGGCCTACCACTTCGACGGCATCGACATCGACATCGAGACGGGCCTGACCGGTAGCGGCAACATCAACACCCTGTCGACATCGCAGGCCAACCTGATCCGGATCATCGACGGAGTGCTGGCCCGGATGCCCTCGAACTTCGGCCTGACCATGGCACCGGAGACCGCCTACGTCACCGGCGGCAGCGTGGTCTACGGCTCGATCTGGGGTTCCTACCTGCCGATCATCAAGAAGTACGTGGACAACGGCCGGCTCTGGTGGCTGAACATGCAGTACTACAACGGCAGCATGTACGGCTGCGCCGGCGACTCGTACCCCGCCGGCACCGTGCAGGGGTTCACGGTGCAGACGCAGTGCCTGAACAACGGCCTCACCATCGGGGGCACCACCATCCGCGTGCCGTACGACAAGCAGGTCCCGGGCCTGCCCGCGCAGAACGGGGCGGGCGGCGGCTACATGTCGACATCGCTGGTCACGCAGGCGTACAACAGCGTTCCCGGCATCAAGGGCCTGATGACCTGGTCGGCGAACTGGGACGGGTCGAAGGGCTGGACCTTCGGCGACAACGTCAAGCGCCTGCAGGGCCGCTGACGGGTTACTGACGTCGGGCCCACCGCCAGCCGGCATCCCGGCCAGCGGTGGGCCCGACGATCCGTCGCCGATCGTCTCCAGCCGCCAGTCGGCGCCCGGGTGGGCGCGTCGCTCGATGAGTGCGCTGGTGAGGGGACGGCTGGCTGGGAGCGGTACCAGTCGGGGCGGAATTCAACCCTCCCGATCGCTACACTCGCCGCAACCCGGCACCGCCCGCAGACCTCAGCCTGCGCCCGTCCCGATCGAATGGAGACGCCTGTGACCCGCGACAAGGCGGCACCCCCCGGCATCGACCCCAGCATCCCCAGCGTGGCCCGGGTCTATGACTTCTTCCTCGGCGGCAAGGACAACTTCGAGGTCGACCGACAGGTCGCCGAACACGCCCTGCGGATCACACCCGATGGACCGGCGGCCGGTCAGGCGAACCGGGCCTTTCTGCGTCGCGTGATCCGCTTCCTCGTCGCCGAGGCGGGCATCGACCAGTTCCTCGACATTGGATCGGGGCTGCCCACCCAGGGCAACGTCCACGAGGTCGCCACCGAGCAGAACCCGAAGGCTCAGGTGGTGTACGTGGACAATGACCCGATCGTCCTGACACACGGCCGGGCTCTGCTCGCCGCCGACGGCACCGCGACGGTGATCCAGGCGGACATCCGGGAGCCGCAGGAGATCCTCGACCACCCGGACGTACGTCGGTTCCTCGACTTCGACAGGCCGATCGGCCTGTTGCTCTTCGCGATCCTGCACCACCTTGGCGACGACGAGGATCCGCGTGCGGTGGCGGCGGCGTTGATCGACGCGCTGCCCTCCGGCAGCTATGTGGCGGTCTCGCACTTCCGCGACCCGGGTGAGCGGGACCCCGAAGGCTCCCGCAAGGCCCGCGAGGTCGAGCGGGTCTTCAACGAGTCGCTGGGCACCGGCCGCTGGCGTACCGACGAGGAGATCCTCTCGTTCGTCGACGGGCTGACGGTGCTGGAGCCGGGGCTGGTGCCGCTGGCCGAGTGGCGTCCCGACCCGGGTACGCCCGCTCCGGCGCAGACCGACACCTATCACACCTTCGTCGGGCTCCTCGCCCGCAAACCGTAGGCCCCGTTCCCGGTGCGGTCCCGGGCGAGAGTTCGCCCGGGACCAGTGCGGGGACGGCTCGGTGACGCTCTCGGCCGCCGAGGCGGACCGCTGCGCTCGTCTGCACGACAGGTGAAAGGCCGCTTCCCGAATCCGGGAAGCGGCCTTTCACCTGCGGAAACTGAGAGCGGGCGACGCCGGTGGGTTGCGGTTCGTCAGGAGGCGGGTTCGAGGGCCCACTGGCTGGTCCACCAGTTGGCGGGCGCGGCACCGTACTGGACGCTGCCGGTCATGTTCTCGGTATGGGCGTAGGTGCCCTTCCAACGGTTCTTCAGGCGCAAGCGGCCGTCGACCGGCTCCTGGGCCCACTGCGCCGACCAGTAGGTGCCGGGAACCGCACCGGTCTGCACGTTGCCGGTCTGGTTCTCCACGTGCAGGTAGTTGCCGGTGGCACGGTTCTTGAACCGGACGTAACCGTCGACGTTCTCGACGGCCCACTGGGCGGACTGGTCGGTGCTGGCAGCGGCGGCGTACCTGGCGGTGCCACTGCCGTCGTCCTTGACGTACTGGCCGGTCTGCCGGTTCTTCAGCCGCTGATAGGCCACCGGGTAGCCGCCGTCCTTCTTGTACACGCGGAGGTAGTCGACACTCCAGGTCTTGGGCCAGACGTCGTTGTGCTGACCGGAGCCGGCGTCGGTGTAGATGCCCATGATCAGCCCCATCGGCATGTTGGGCGCGTCGTTGATCGTCCGGTAGAGCTGGCCGTCGTAGTAGAACTTGATGTCTGTGGGCGTCCACTCCATGCCGTACGTGTGGAACTCGGTGGTCGGCGACCCGCTGGGCACGGGGGCGATCGACGCGTACGAGCTGGACAGGAAGTTCGGGTCGCCCCAGCTGTGGGCGGCGATCCGCCAGTTGTTCGGCTCGGAGAAGAACGTCTCGACCATGTCGACCTCGGGGTTGCGCGATGCGCTGGAGGTGTCCCCGGTGCCGACCAGCCAGAGGGCCTGGTGGCCGCCCCCGCCGACGTTCGACTTCTTGGCCCGCAGCTCGACGTAGCCGTACTGGAAGGTGTAGCCGTTGAAGTCGGGCTCGTGGTGGTTCAACGGCATCGAGCCGTTGAACTTGTGCCAGTAGTCCTTGTTGTAGGTCTGGAACGAGGAGATCTTGACTGTGCCGTCGTACTGCGGATTCCACGCCGGGGTGTCGGCGTCGAGCCGCTGGGTGAGCACGCCGTCGGCGATCGTGTAGCGCGCCTTGGCGCCCAGCTCGCGGTTGGCGGGGGAGGTCCAGTGCGGCAGGTAGTAGGGCAGCCAGCGGTTCGTGTTCAGGGTGCTGACGTCGAACTCTTCGGAGAAGTCGAGCGTGTAGCCCGGCTTGGCGAGCGGGCTGGGCGGGGTGTCGCCGGCCTGCGCCGGCGCGGCGGTGACGATGCCGGCGAGGGTGACTCCGAGGATCATCGAGCTGGCTGCGGCGAGAACTCTTCGAAAGCGATGCGCCATGTGGCACTCCCGGGGGTAACGAAAGAAAAGTTCTTTCGGAATATGCCGGCGAGCCCAGCCGCTGTCAAGAGCCGTCGGTGAAGAGCTCCGCGCGGACCGTGTCCCGGGCGGTCTCGACCGCGCCGATCGCCACCGCGTCGTCGCCGAGCGCGGAGATCGTCAGGCCTGGCAACTCGTACAGGATCTCGGCGAGGTGGCGCCGCACCGGCTCCATCACCGTCTCGCCGGCGCGCGCGATGCCACCGCCCACCACGACCACCTGCGGGTCCATGGCGAGAACCATGGCGCCCACCCCCTCGGCGAGCGCCCGGGCGTAGTCGTCGACGGCCCGGACCGCACGCTTGTCCCCCCGTCTGGCCTGCGCGAAGACCCACTCGCGGGAATTCATGCCGGGAGCGACCCCGGCGTCGGAGAGCAGCTTTCGGGGGGCCGCCTCCCAGCCCAGGCCCGGGTGCCGACCGATCTCGCCGGCAGCCCCCCGGCCACCGCCGAACGGCCTGCCGTCGACCAGGACACCGACGCCGAGGCGATGCCCGGCGTGCACGTACAGGACGTGGTCGACGCCCTGCGCGGCACCGACCCGGTGCTCGGCGAGGACCGCGAGGTTGGCGTCCTTGACGGCGCTCACCGGGCAGTCCAGGCGGGCGGCGAGTTCCTTGGCAAGAGCCGTGCCGGTCCAGTCCGGGATGGCCACGCTCAGCCGCACCACACCGTCGGCGATGATGCCCGGGGAGCCGGCACAGGCCGCCCACAGCCGAGGTGAGTCGGCCGGGATCGTCCGTCGCAGCAGGTTGACCGCGGCGTCGATGCGGCCGGTCGGGTCCAGGGCCGGGTCGATCGCGGCCCGGGCGGCCGCCACCTGCGCTCCGGCGAGGTCGGTGATCCGCACCGACACCGCGTGCGCCCCGATGTCGAGGCCGGCCAGGATGCCCGCGTCCGCGGCGAAGCGGTACCGCTGCGCCGGCCGCCCCCCGGTCCGGGCGGTGTCGAAACCGTCCAGCAGCAGCAGTCGGGACTCCACCAGGGAGGTCAGGATGCCCTGCACGGTGGGGCGGGACAACCCGGTCTCGCGGGCGACACCGCTGATGGTCAGCGACGGCCCCTCGTAGAGCAGCCGCAGCACACGGCGCGTGTTCAGATGCCGTAGGGCGCTCTGGTCCCCGCCCGGAAGAGCGTCACCTACGGTCATTCGCTGCCCCTTGACGTGGGTTCGTAGACCGCTCACTATAGCGAACGCAAGTTTCCTTCGAAACTACTCCTGCCCAGGGAGATCCCCCATGAAGTCATTGCCATCGGTGAAGAGTGCGCTCAGCGCGGCAGCAGTGCTCCTCGCGCTCGGCGCGTGCGCACCCGGCAGCTCCTCCAGCGACGAACCGGCCGCCGACGCGAACACGGCCGTCCAGACCGGCGTCCCGTCCGGACCTGTGGAACTCAACCTGATCGCCACCCCCGAGTCGGGTGCCGCCATGAAGGACATCATCCCGGCGTTCCAGGCGAAGCACCCCAACGTCAAGATCAACTACGTCGACACCACGTACGACGACTACAACAAGTCGCTCAACCTCGCGTTGTCCAGCGACACCTCCCCCGACATCGTGCTGCTCAACGCGGTGGGCACCACGGTCAAGGACCAGTTGATCCTCAACCTTCAGCCGTATGCGAAGGCGTACGGCTGGGAGACGGCGTACCCGGCCGGGCAGCTCAACCAGTGGCGGGTCGCCAAGGACGGCACCACCCTCGGCTCCGGCGACCTGTACGCGGCACCCGCTTCCTTCTCGCAGGTCGGGCTCTACTACAACAAGGCCAAGTTGAAGAAGCTCGGCATCGCCGCGGCTCCGGCCTCACTCGAGGACCTGGAGGCCGCCCTGGCCAAGGCCAAGGCCGGCGGCGAGACCCCGCTCCAGCTCGGCAACAAGGAGGGCCACGCCTCCTTCCCGATCCAGCTCATCGGGCAGTCCACGGACGGCCCGGCCGCGTACGCCAAGTGGGTCTTCGGTGAGGGCGGAGCCACCTTCGACACCGCCGGGAACGCCAAGGGCGCCCAGAGCATCACCGACTGGGGTACGAAGGGCTACTACTCCAAGGACGCCAACGGCATCGACCTGCAGGGTGCGGTGGACAAGTTCACCAAGGGCGACGGCGTCTTCTTCGTCGACGGCTCCTGGGACTCGAAGAAGATCGGCGACGCGCTGCGGGGCGACGCCGGCTTCGTGGCCTTCCCCGGCCCCAAGGCCACCGCGATCGGCACCTCGGTGGCGTACGGGATCTCGCGGAAGTCGAAGAACGCGCAGGCCGCCGCCGCCTTCCTGGACTTCCTGCGCAGCCCGGAGGCTGCCAAGGCATCCTTCGCCCAGGGCTTCCTGCCCTCGGACACCTCCACCGTGACCGCCGAGCCCGGCACGATCTCCGCCGACCTGATCGCCGCGTGGAACAAGGTCAACGCCGATGACGGGCTCATCGGGTTCAACAACAACGCCACCGCGACCATGAACGACACGCTGGTCGCCGAGACCCAGAAGCTGATCGCCGGCAAGGTCGACCCCGCCACCTTCATCCGGGCCGTCCAGTCCGACTGGTCCAAGACGCATGGCTGACAGCCTCGCGAACCGCGTGGCCGTCCGGGACCGCACCGTCGTCGCCCCCGCGACGCCGGTGCGGGCCCGGCGGTCGCGGGCACGACTCGTACCGCTGCTCTACACCGCACCGGCGCTGCTCTTCTACGCGGCCTTCGTGATCGCGCCCTGGCTGCACAGCCTCTGGATCTCGTTCTGGGACTGGAACGGAATCGGCGTCGCCACCTGGGCCGGGCTCGACAACTACCGGGAGATCCTCGCCGACCCGGCGCTGCGGCTCTCCCTGGTCCACGCCTTCGGGCTGATCCTCTTCTACTCGGTCATCCCGATCTGCTTCGGCCTGGTGCTGGCGGCGCTCGTCGCGAACGTGCCCTGGAAGGGCATGCCCTTCGTCCGTACCGTGATCTTCCTGCCGCAGATCCTTCCGCTGGTCGCGGTCGGCAGCGTCTGGAAGCTGTTCTTCGACGACGACGGACCGTTCAACGCGCTGCTGCGCGCGGTCGGCCTGTCCGACCTCACCCGGGCCTGGCTGGGTGACTTCACCTGGGCCTACCCGGCGGTCGGAGTCGTCGGGACCTGGGTCTCGACCGGGCTCTGCTTCCTGCTGCTGTACTCCGGAATCGGCAAGATCGATCCGGCCCTGTACGAAGCCGCCCGACTCGACGGCGCCGGCGCGATCCACGAGTTCTGGCACGTCACAGTGCCGGGTCTGCGCCGGGAGATGTCGGTGGCCGCGACCGTCACCGTGATCGCTGCCCTGGCCAGCTTCGACGTCGTCTACGTGATGACCGCCGGCGGCCCCGGCGAGTCGACACTGGTGCCCGGTGTCGCCATCTACCGGCTGACCTTCACCGCGGGGCAGGTCGGCACCGCCTGTGCGCTCGCCGTCGTCCTGTCCCTGTTGACCTGCGCGGTCATGTTCGCCCTGAACCGCCTCACCCGGGAGAAGACATGATCCGGTCGATGACCCGGTTGTCGCTGCTGGCTGCCACCGCCTCGGTGCTGGTTCCCTTCTACGCGATCCTCGCCGCGTCGCTGCAACCACAGGACAATCTCAGCCCGGGCCTCGCGTGGCCGTCGGATCCGCAGTGGCACAACTACGTCGACGCCTGGTCGACAGGCGGCTTCGCTGACCTCATGCGGTCCAGCCTGATCATCGCGCTCGGCGTCGTACCCCTCGCTCTGGTGCTCGCGACCCTCGCCGGATACGGGCTGGCGATGATGCGGCTCGCCGTCCGGGGGCCGATCTTCGCGTTGCTCATGCTGGGTCTGGCCCTGCCGTACGAGTCGATCGTCATCCCGCTCTACTACGACCTCAAGTCGGTCGGACTCCTCAACACCTACTGGGCGGTCATCCTGCCGCTCATCGGGGCGTTCATGCCGTTCGGGGTGTTCTGGATGCGGAGCCACTTCGAGTCGCTGCCGCCGGAACTCACCGAGGCCGCCGAGATGGACGGCGCGACCAGCCGGCAGATCCTGCGCCAGGTCCTGCTGCCCACCGCACGGCCGGCGCTCACCACCCTCGGCCTTCTCTACTTCATGTGGGCGTGGAACCAGTTCCTGCTCGCGCTGATCCTCATCCAGGACCCGGCGATGCGGACGGCGCCGTCCGGGCTCGGCAAGTTCATCCAGGCCTACGGCCGCAACATCCCGCTGCTCAGCGCCGGAACGATCATCGTCATCGTCCCCGTGGTCATCCTCTACCTCTTCTTCCAGCGCCACTTCGTCAAAGGCATCCTTTCCGGCGCCATCAAATAGGAGACACCTGATGTCCATCACACTGGCGATCGTCGGTGCCGGAGCGCGAGGCGCCGCCTACGCGCGGCTCGCCGTCGCCACCGCCAACGCCACGATCGCGGCTGTCGCCGATCCCGACCCCGCCCGCCGCAGCACCCTGGCCGACGAGTTCGACGTACCCGCGGAGCGCCGGTTCGCCTCGTGGGAAGACCTCGCCGCACAGCCTCGGCTCGCCGACGCGGTGATCGTGGCGACCCCCGATCGCGCGCATGTCGAGCCGGTGGTGGCCTTCGCCGAACGCGGCTACGCGATCCTGCTGGAGAAGCCGATGGCCCCGTTGCCCGAGCAGGCGGAACGGATCGTCGCCGCAGCCGTCGACAACGACGTCCTCCTCGCCGTCTGTCACGTACTCCGATACACGCCCTATTCCCAGACACTCAAGCGGCTGATCGACTCCGGGCGGATCGGCGCGATCGTCAGCATCGATCACCTGGAGCCGGTCGGCTGGTGGCACCACGCCCACAGCTACGTGCGCGGCAACTGGGCGGTGGAGGCCGAATCCTCGTCGATGCTGCTCGCCAAGTCCTGCCACGACATCGACTGGCTCGGCCACCTCATCGGCCGACCGGTCCGACGGGTCTCCTCCTTCGGCGGCCTCGCCCACTTCCGGCCGGAGAACCGTCCAGCCGGAGCGACCGAGCGCTGCGTCGACTGCCCGGTCGAACGATCCTGTGCCTACTCCGCGATCCGGATCTACGAACGCTTCCTCGGTGACCCCGTCCACGAGGCATGGCCGCTGGGCGTACTGACCGACGACGTCAGCGCGGACGGTGTCCACAAAGCCCTCAGGGACGGCCCGTACGGCGTCTGCGTCTACGCGGGCCGCAACGACGTCGTCGACCACCAGGTGGTCAACCTCGAGTATGAGGGCGGCACCACGGTCGCCTTCACGATGACGGCCTTCACCGCGCTCGACTTTCGCAAGACGCGGATCTTCGGCACGTTCGGCAGCATCGAGGGAGACGGTCGTACCCTGCACGTCCACGACTTCCTCACCGACACCGTCGAGACCATCAACCTGGATCCCGACGGCGACGCCTCGGCCGCGGACGGGCACGGAGGCGCCGACGGGGCGCTCATCGAGGCGTTCATCGCGGCGGTCGCCACCGGGGACCGCTCACGTGTCACCTCCGGACCCGAGGAGAGCATCTCCTCCCACCGAGTCGTCTGGGCGGCCGAGCGGTCCCGCGCCACCGGCAGTGTCGTCGAGCTGACACCGGCCGCGTCGATCTAGGGAATACGCCGGCCATCCGCCAAACGGAACCCGGGGCGATCGACGTCCGGTCGCCCCGGGAGGACGAGCGCCCATCCCGGCGAAGGTCCCGCCGGACTCCGACCGCACGCTCCGCGACGTGCCGCAGGCCCTGGTCGACCGGGCTGACCGAAACGCTGGCCCACAGCGCTGCTCGATCCCGAGCGGCCGACGGACGCGGGCTCGGCCGATCTGGTACGCCAGCCGCACCTGGTGGAGTTGGAGTTGTGGGACAACGCCGGGGCCGGATCTGCTGGGTATCGTTCCGCACGTCACCGCCCGCCAGGCCGCTCACCGCACAGGAAGGCAGACGTCATGAGGTTCGTCCTGGTCGTCTACGGCGACCCCGGCGCCTGGGTGCACCCGATGTTCCTGCGCGGTGGCCGGTCCGCGGCCGGCAGCGGAGAGGACCGGCCGCCACCTGTCGAGTCGTTGCTGCACGAGCTCGCCGAATCGGGTGAACTGATCGACGCCACCGCGCTCGCCGACCCGATCAACACGACGACGCTACAGACGAAGGACGCTGCCGACGGCCCGCAGCTGGTTGAGGGGTCCGTCGAGTCCGGCGGCCGGTACGTGGCCGGATTCTTCGTCGTCGACTGCGAGAGCCACGCCCGCGCTGTCGAGATCGGACGCCGCCTGCCCGTGGCCGGTAGCCAGGCGGTCGAGATCCGGCCCGTCCTGGGCCTGTCCGGCTGGGAGATGTGAGCATGAACGACGTTCTGGCCGGGCTGGCGCCCCGTGTGCTCGGTGCCCTGGTGCGGCGGCACGGCTCGTTCGACGCGTGCGAGGACGCCGTGCAGGAGGCGCTCGTGGCCGCGGCCGTGCAGTGGCCGCAGGAAGGCGTTCCGGACAACCCCGTGGGCTGGCTCATCCGAGTTGCCACCCGGCGGCTGGTGGACGCGCGGCGCAGCGAGACGGCACGTCAGCAGCGTGAGGTGACCGTTGCGGCGCTCACCCCCGCCGATCAGATGCACGCGCCGCCAGCCGACGCCCCGGGCTCTCCCGACGACACGCTCACCCTGCTGTTCCTCTGCTGTCATCCAGCCGTCTCGCCGCTGTCGCAGGCCGCGCTCACCCTGCGCGCGGTGGGCGGGCTGACGACAGCACAGATCGCGCGGGCGTTCCTGGTTCCGGAGGCGACAGTGAGCCGCCGCATCACCCGCGCCAAGCAGCGCATCAAGGCGGCCGGCTCCGAGTTCCGCCTGCCGCCGGAGGGCGAACTGGAGGACCGGCTCGCGGTCGTGCTGCAGGTGCTGTATCTGATCTTCAACGAGGGGTACGCCGCGACGACCGGGGCCGAGTTGAACCGTCCGGAGCTGATCACCGAAGCGGTGCGCCTCACCCGGGAGCTGCACCGGCTGCTGCCCGGCAACGGGGAGGTGACCGGGCTGCTGGCGTTGATGCTGCTCACCGAGGCGCGTCGTCCGGCGCGTTCCGGGCCGGACGGAAGCCTCATCCCGCTGGGCGAGCAGGACCGCTCCCGGTGGAACCGCGACTACATCGACGAGGGCGTCAAGCTGATCACTGGAGCGTTGTCGTCGGCGCCGCTGGGGGTCTACCAGTTGCAGGCCGCCATCGCGGCGGTGCACGACGAGGCGGCTCGGGCGGAGGACACCGACTGGCCGCAGATCCTCGTGCTCTATCGACTGCTCGCCCGCATCTGGCCCAATCCCGTCGTGCAACTCAACGAAGCGATCGCGGTGGCCATGGTGCACGGGCCGCACGCCGGGCTCGCCGTGCTCGAGCCGCTGGTCGACGACGCCCGGGTGGCCGACGGTCACCGGCTGCACGCCGTACGCGCGCATCTTCTGGAGATGGCCGGCGAGCACGACGCGGCACGCGACACGTACGAGCTGGCCGCTCGCCGCGCCACAAGTCTGCCGGAGCGCCGTTATCTGGAACGGCGCGTCGCCCGGCTCAGCTGAGGGGTCAGCCGAGCCGGGCGGGCGATCAGTCCGCGTGCACCGCGAACTCGAGTGCCGGATCCCGGGGCTGGGGACGCCGCACGCCCCGCAGCAAGGGCACCGTGACCAGCAGCCCGAGGAGGGCGAAGCCGACGCACGCGACGAAGCCGGCTTGGTAACCCGCCATCTCGGCGGCTTGCGGAGTGCCGCCGGTCGAGTACGAGACCAGGACAGTGGAGACGATGGCCACGCCGAAACCGCCACCGATCTGCTGCGCGGCCGTGTTCATGCCGGAGGCCAGGCCCAGGTCGTTCTCGCGTACGCCGGTCAGGGCGGCAGCCGAGGCGGCGACCGTGCCGAGGCCGAGGCCGGAGCCGAAGAAGAACATGGCCGCGAAGATCAGCAGGAACGGGCCACCGGCGCCCACCGCGAAAATCATCATGCCCGGGCCGACGCCCATGAGCACCAGGCAGACGACCGCCACCGCGCGGGTGCCGTAGCGGGTGACGAACCGCTGGCCGATGAACGAGCCAGCGAACGCCATGAACGGCATGATCGCTTGACGCAGCCCGAATTCCGTCGCCGACCATCCGAGCAGGTCACCCTGGGCGTACTGGGACACGAGCACCGAGACGCCGACGGCCAGCATGCCCATGGTGACCATCGAGAGGTTGCCACCCACCACGAAGTTCGACCGCAGGATCCGCAGGGGCAGCAGGGGCGCCTCCGACCGTGACTCGATCACCACGAACAGGATCAGCAGCGCCACCGCGGCGCCGAACACCGCCAGAGTACGGCCGGCGAACCAGCCTGCGGTCGGCGCGAGTTGCACGCCGTAGATGAGCAGCGCCAGCATCGCGGTGCTGGAGAGCGCGCCGGCCACGTCGTACCGGCGGCGCAGGGTGACATCGGTGCTCTCGCGCAGGAGCAGCGGGCTGACGACGAGCATCACGATTGCCACCGGGATGTTGAGGAAGAAGATCCATTGCCAGCCGAGTACGTCGACGAGAACGCCACCGGCCAGCAGCGCGATGGTGGCGCCGACGCCGGCGATGCCCGCCCACGCGCCGAGTGCCAGGTGCCGGTGCGGGCCCTCCGGGAACTCGCTGGTCAGAATCGACAACGCGGTTGGCGCCATGAGCGCGGCCGAGACCCCGTGCAGCGCCCGGGCGATGATCAGCACCTCACCGTTCCACGCGAGGCCGGAAACCAGCGAGACGATCAGGAACAGCACCGTTCCGGCCATGAAGACCCGACGCCGGCCAAGCAGGTCCGCGGCGCGTCCGCCGAGCAGCAGCATGCCGCCGAAGGTGATCAGGTTCGCGCTCAGCACCCACTGCGCCGCGCCCGGAGTCATCTGCAGTGCCGACTGGATGGACGGCACGGCCAGGATGGTGACCTGCGAATCGAGGATGACCATGAAGTTCGCCAGACACAACACGGCGAGAATGAGCCAGCGGCGGGTGTCCAGCCGGCTCGGTGGCGCGGATGCGGTCTCGGTTATCGCCATCTCAGGGGCCCTTTCGATAGGTGTTCGCGTTTTCGCACGGTGACCCTGGCCGGCGTCGACGCAGGCCAGGGTTCTCAGGGGTGCGGGAACAGGCGACTGACGACGCCGGGCCGCGTCAGCGCCTACGGCGGATCGACCAGCCCGGCGGTGCGCAGAACCGCCTCGGACGACGCCGGATCATCGGCGGCCGCCGTCCGCGGTAGCGGGATGGAGAAGGTGCCCAACCGGGTCTTGACGGGCGTGGGCGAAGACCCGGACCTGGATGTGAGAGTTGTCGTGCCGCGAAAGGGTCCGCGCCGCTGGAGCCCGGGACGACCGCAGGCGTTTCGACTCCCCCATGCTGCCTCCACACATTCATGACGGTCGACCAGGTGCAGTCAGAGTAGGCAGCAGCACCGGAGCAGACTTCTCGCAGATTGCGCTCCTTGCGCGCGCCGATCGACCACCGCCAGCGGCCCCCGATAGCATGGCCAGCGCGGGAATGCTTCGCGTGCACCCGCGTTCACCGGGCTCGCGAAACTGCTGCCTATGCCATTCCCGAACCATCGCCGCGACCTGTTAGGAGCGCGTTGAAGCCGTTCCGAATCGACGCTCCGCGGACCGCCTGGACGGCCGGGGCAGTCGTCTCGCCGCAGCCCGCCGGCGCGCTGCGGGGCGGGACGTCGGCGTACCCGGCCGTGCCGCCGCTGGTACCGCTCGCCATGGCCGTTCATCAGCGTGAACCGGCACGGCCCATCGGGCGCTACGCCGACAGCGACTTTCCGTCGATCGTCCACTGACGGGAGTACGAGCGCGGTGGGCCACTTCCCCGCACTGGAAACCCCCAACCTCTACGTGGCCGGCCTGCGGGAGTACGCCCGGCGCCGACCGACCAGCGACCACACATCGGCAGCGGGTCGCCGTCGGCGGCCCGCAAGGAGAAGGGAACGCGATGGGACAGGGATTCGTGGTGCGGTACGAGATGCGGCCGGACTCGGCCGAGGAGAATCAGCGCCTGATCGAGGAGGTGTTCGCCGAGCTGACCGCCGAGCGGCCCGACGGCCTGAGCTATGCGGCCTTCCGCCTCGCCGACGGAGTCACGTTCGTTCACGTAGGCGTCTCCGACGGCTCCAACGCCCTCGGCGGCGTGGAGGCGTTCGCGGCGTTCCAGCGAGACTTCAAGGCCCGGGTGGCCGGCGGCCCGGAGGCCGCCGAGGCCGAGCTGATCGGCAGCTACGGCTTCGATGCGCAGCACATGACGCAGTGAGGCGGCGGCAGGGACGGGCGGGGCAAGGGGAAAGCACCCACACCGTCCCTGCCCCCGGCTCAGGCGGCCGCCTCCCGGTCGGTGGCGGCGTCCGCCTGTCCCATGACGCGGCTGTTCAGCACGATCGCCGCCATCAGCGGGAGCAGCCCGGCGAACGTCCAGGTGAGACCGAAGACCGCGGCGAACCAACCGACCATCGCCGGGCCGAGCAGGATGCCGCCGTACGCGAAGGTCGTGGCCCGCGCGACGAACGTTGTCGCGCCCGGTCCGTCGCCACCGGCGTGGCCGACCGCACTGAAGATCAGCGGCAGCAGCACGGCGGTGCCGGCGCCGAGGATGGCGAACCCGGCGATCGCCACGTAGGGCGAGGGTACGAGGACGACCACCGCGATGCCGGCGATGCCGACCAGCCCGCTCACCCGGAACAGAACCGCACCGCCGAAGCGCTCGGTGAGGCGGTCACCGAACAGCCGGATCAACGTCTGGAAGGCGGTGTACGCGGTGAAGGCCAGCGACGCCACGGCCAGCTCGGCACCGCGGATCTCGTGCAGGTAGATGCCACTCCAGCTGGTCACGGCCGCCTCGCACACCATGAGCGTCGCGCCCATCGCGCCGTACATCAGCACCCGGCGGCTCCAACCGGTACGCCAGCTCGCCCGGGGCTTGGCGTCGGCGGAGGCCTGCACCGGGTTGCGGTCGACCGACGCGGGCAGCAACATCGCGGTCAGCGGCAGGGCGGCCGCGAGCATCACTATCGCAACGCCGGCCAGATGCCACGACGGGGCGATGCCGGCCTTGATCAGACCGACGCCGACGAGCGACGCCAGCACGGCGCTGATGCTCCACGCCGCGTGGCAGCCGTTCATGATGGGTCGCCGACCGACGCGCTCGACCACTACGGCATGGCCGTTCATCGCCACGTCGGTCGCGCCGTGCACGATGCCGAGCAGGATCACCGCGACGGCGAGTTGCAGGGCGGTTCGCGCGAAACCGACAGCGGCCAGGGCCAGTGGCATGCACAGCAACATCGTGCGGATCACCCGGGAACTGCCGAACCGTGCCACCATGCCGCCGACGAACTGCATGGTCAGCAACGCCGCGACGCCGAGCAGCGTGAGGATCATGCCGAACTGCGCGTCACCGAACTGGTGAACAGCCTTGATCGACGGGATCCGCGTGATGTACGTCGACAGCAGCAGGCCGTTGACGAAGAAGACCCCGGTCACGGCCCACCGCGCACGAACGGCCGCCGCGACACCTACCGGCTCGCTGACTGCCTCCGGTCGATCCGGCGTCTCCAGCAGCACCGGCACCCCGTCGGGCGAACGCGGCCCACGCTCCTCGTGGTCAGTCATCTGCTCACTCCCCTGTCGGTTGCGGACGGTCTCTATCTGCTCGTCGGACCCCTGGGACACGAACGAGACATCCACAGCCGCATCCGGAACGTGACCCGCGTCACATCCGTAGCTGCCCTGTCGGCCGGGTCGTGCCGGATCCGACGCCTCAGAAGGGGGTGAGCGGCTCCGGCCGCATCCCGCCGCCGTCATCACCGAAAGGAGCAGACCGATGTCCCACGACACCCCGCCGGCCTCGCTGATCATCCCGACCTACAACCGGGCGGACCTGTTACGCCGCAATCTGGCCCAACTGGTTGGGCAGAGCCTGGACACCGATCGTTTCGAAGTGATCGTCGCGGATGACGGATCCAGCGACGACACCGAAGCGGCCGTCGGAGAGTTCCGCGACCGGTTGCGCCTGAAGTATCACCGCCAGGAGGACCGCGGCAACCGGGTAGGCACGGCGCGCAACGCCGGCGCCCGGCTGGCCACCGCACCTCTACTGATCTTCCTCGACACGGGCACGTTCGTGGGCCGCGACTTCGTCGACGCCCACCTGCGCGCCCACCGCGAAGTCCCCGGCCGCTGGGCGATCGTCGGGTACACGTACGGCTACGACCCGGAAGGAGTCGACGCCGGTCTCATGCGGCAACTGGACGAATCGACACCTGACGAACTCGTGGAACGTGCCGGCGCGACGTTGCGGGACGTCCGGCACGCACATCTCGCGGCCCACGAGTTCGACCTGTCCCGGCTGCTGGTGCCGTACCAGAACTTCTTCACCCTCAACTGCTCGGTCGCGGCCGCCGACTTCGCGGCCGTCGGCGGCTTCGATGAGGATTTCGTCGGGTGGGGCTTCGAGGACCTCGAGCTGGCGTACCGCCTGCTGCGCGACGGCGTCGGCCTGCGCATGAGCCGGACGGCGTGGGCGATCGAGTCGCCGCACCCACGGGACCCGGCACGCTTCGACGAGCTGCTGCGCAACATGGACCGCTTCTTCGCCAAGCATCCGTCCCCGCCGCTCGAGGTGGGCTGGGTCCTGCTGATGCGCTACCGCGACGATTACTGGACGTGGGAGGACGAGCTGCGCCAGGTCCTGGAGCAGACTGCGGCCGCTCAGGGCCGCGACGTCACCGGCGAGATCGCCGGAGTCCTGGCCAGTCTGCCCGCCGGCGGGAGCCTGGCGGTGCTCGGCGCCGGCGATCAGGTGCCCCCCGGCCTGCCGGCCGCCGTGTTGTACGACCTCGACGTGAACGCCGTCGCCCGACTCGCCGCAGCGGAACCGGGACGGCACGATGTCCGGCACGGCATCGGGCTACGCACCACACTGGAGGACGGGGCAGTCGACGACGTCATCGTGACCTCCCGGCTCGACGGCCTGTGGAAACGGTGGGGAGCCGACTTGCTCGCCGAGGCGGGACGGATCGGCAAGCGCGTCCACGTGACCGCCACAGCGGCACGCTGACACCACGGTGCGGGCCGGGACAGTCCCGGCCTGTCCCGTCCACTCGGCGCGGAACCCGCTCGGCATACCGCCGAAAATGCCCGCCATTATCGGAGCCCTACGGGAATCGCCCACCACCTCTTCCAGCTCCCCCGTCGGAGGTTGGCGTCGCCGGAATGGCTGGCAACTTCGAGTGTGCGCCGCTTCCTGAGCACGATTGAAAGGTGTCCGACGCGGACGGTAGCCTGCGGCAGTCACCAGCCCAGCACGTCCGACGTTCGGCAGCGGACGACAAACGTGAAGGATTGCCCGTGAGGTACGTGGTATTGATCTACACCAACTCCTCAACCTGGAAGCACCCGCTTTTCCTCCACGACGGCGAGACGCTCTCTGAGCAGGAACGCGCCGATCGGGTCGCTCAGCACGTCAACCTGGTCGAGGAGATCCGTGCCTCCGGCGAGCTGCTGACCGCTGCCGCACTGACCGCCCCGGCCGAGGGCACCAGGCTGTCCGCTCGCGACGGAGTGCCGAGCCCGACCGACGGGCCGTTCCCGGACGCGAAGGAGTACCTCGCCGGCGTCTTCTTCCTCGAATGTGGCAGCCCGGAGCGCGCCGCCGAGATCGCCTCCCGCTTCCCCGACGCCAAGGTCGGGGCCGTCGAGGTTCGCCCGGTCGAAGAGGTCTCCGAAAAGGACTTCTGACCGCACCGCCCGCCCGGAACGGCCCGCCGAGGTGCGGCGGCCGGCCGTTCCGGTAGCGAGGATATGGGCTCCAGCCCGCAGAGGTCGAGGTGAACCGCCGTACGCGCCCTCGGCTTCATCGCCGCCACGCCGAACGCGGCCGTCCGGTCGCCGCCGCCCAGCCCGATGCCACCGCCGGGCAGGTTGTGTGCGCGGCGGCCCCGTAGCCGCCGAAGCGCGCCAGCGCGCGCATCCCGAAGTGGGCGAGCGCGCGCCCAGCTTCGTACGTGTGCTGAGGAATTGCCGGAGTACGACCCTGCCCGGCAGTCGCCCGAACGACGGCAGAAAAGGAGCCGGGTCCCGACCGCGCAATTTCAAAGACGCATGCCACCGGGAGCTTGCCTAAATTTATTGCGCCGATCGGCTTTGCAGGAATTGGTGGGTGGCATGGACGCGGAGTTCGGGCAGGCCGTCCCAATGGTCGGTGCGGCGGACGACGCATACCTGCTGACCGGCCAAGGCCTGCAACCCCTCCCGCACCGGCGCCCCCTTCACCGAACGGAGCACAGATGGACGGCATGCCCGAGGACCCGCAATCAACTACCGTTCTGGTCATCGGCGCGACCGGCTACGCCGGTTCCCACGTGGCCAAGGCCTTTGCCGCAGCCGGATACCAGGTCGCGGCGCTGCAGCGCCCCGACGGCCGGCCGGTGCCGCCGGCTTACCGGCCGGTGCCGGGCGACATCACCGACCCTTCGTCGCTGAAAGCCGCCGCGGATGGCTTCGACCTCGTCATCCAGATCGCCTGGGTCCCGGGGGACGTCGAGAGCCGAAGCGCCGAGGCCATCATGGCAGCCGGGGCACGGTTGATCCACACCTCGGGCACCGACGTCCTCGGTCCCGGCACCACCTACGAGGACACCGTGCCACGACCGCCCGCGGTGGTGGCCTGGCGTGCCGACATGGAGAGAAGGGTTGTCGCCGGCGGCGGGATCATCGTGCGGCCGGCGCTCATCTACGGCAACCGGGGCGGCGTCATCCGGGGAACGATGGTGCCTGTGCAGGAGCGTCTCGGCACCGGCGTCTATCTGGGTCATGCCGGCATCCAATGGCCCGTGGTGCACGTCGAGGACCTGGCGCGGCTCTATTTGGCCGTCGCCCAGCGGGCGGCCGGCGGCACCCGCTGGAACGGTGTGGCCGAGAATCTGCCGGTGGCCGACATCGTGGCTGCGGCGGCCGGCGGCCGGGCGATCTGCTGGCCCGCCGACCAGGAACCGCCCGAGGAGATCGCTCCCATCGCGGAGCTCTACCTCATGGACCACGTCGTGAGCGCGGACCGGACCCGGCGCGAGATGGGCTGGGAGCCGGTGCACACGTCGCTGGTGGAGTATTACCGCCGGCACCCGCACGGCTGACCGCAGCGGTGGCGGGCCTCCGGACGGATGCCCGCCACCAGCACGCTCAGTACCTGTCGTGGTGTCGCAACCACGGCCGGCCGGGCTCGAGCGGGCGGCCGTTCGGCGTCAGGTCGAGGTAGTTGAACGTCGTGTGGAACACGTCGATCCCGTCGCCGTACGCGGAGTAGGTGTAGTAGACCTTCTCGCCGTCGCGGGCGAACACACTCATGCCACCCGCTTCGCCCTCGGTGAACCACTCACCCGATGCCGCCAGGGTGGCCTTGTCCATGTAGTCGTACTCGACCGGGGCCACGGTCTCGTCGAGCGTCACGTGGAAGTCGTAGTTGAACGTGCCGCCGTGCGATGAGTACCACGGCACGTTCCACCCCATGCGCTGCCGGAACGCCTCAATCTTGTCGATCGGCGCGCGGGAGACCACCGCGAACGTCGTGTCCAGGGCGTGCAGGTGCGCCAGGTCGCCGATGCCGTCGGTCAGCAGGGAACAGTGCTTGCAGCCCTCGTCCCACGCGGGATCGAACATGAAGTGCTGGATGATCAGTTGCGACCGGCCCTCGAACATGTCGATCAGCCGTGCCTTGCCGTGCCGGCCGTCGAAGACGTACTCGTCCTCGATGGCCATCCAGGGCAGTTGCCGGCGGGCGGCGTTGACCGCGTCGCGCGCCTCCATCGCCCCACGCTCCTGCTCGCGCAGCTCCTTGCGCGCCGCCAGCCACTGCTCGGGCGTCACCACATGTGCCGTCATGGTCGAGCTTCCTCTCGTTCTCGGCGGTGTCCTCATGAAGTAGTCGTAGCCCGCCGGCCGTATCGAACACAGCGGCGACGGGCAACTCCCGCCCGGACACCTCACCGACCTGTCCGACGTCTCCCCGAGCCGACGACGATCGCGGCGGTTGCCGACCTGCTCGACATCACGCCTCTCACACGCTGCGCTACTACGAGCGGGCCGGGCTGGTCGAGGTGGCCCGGGACCACTACGGTCACCGCGTCCACGACGCCAGAGCGGTGCGACGCCTGGTGTTCCTCACCAGGATGCCGATGCGCGACCTGCAGCACTTCATCTCGCTCGTGGACGCCGGGCAGGACACGGTGCCCGAGCGGCTCGGCATGCTGCGTGACGCTCCAGCTCGGACGTTCTAGCCGGCGGTCGCCTCACGCTGGATCCGCTCGAATTGAGCGGCCATCGCGGCAGCCAGGGCCTGCGCGGCGGACAGGGGACGAACCATGACCGTCAACTCATCGATCAAACCGTTCTCATCCAGGTGCAGGAAGTCACAGCCCTCGACGGCGACGTCGCCGATTCGCGCCTCGAACACCAGCGCGTGATCGCGACCGCCCTCGCCGCTCAGCTCACGGACGTACCGGAAGTCCTCGAACACCCGCAGCACACCCCGCAGGATCGCGGCGGTGATGGCCTTACCCGGATAGGGCTTGAACGCCACCGGGCTGCGAAACAGCACGTCGTCGGCCAGGGCCGCCTCAAGGGCATCGGCGTCGCGTGCTTCAACGGCCGCGCGAAAGTCGATCATTACGCCAGCGTACGGGCTTTTCCGCTGTGGGGATCCGCCACGGGGCCGGCTACGGCCGGAAGGCGCCGTGGCGAGACCTTCTGATCGGGCTACACCGGCACCCGAACCCGGACGTACGCCGTCGACATGAGCTGAGTACTGGAACGGTCTCCGGGTGGACCGCCTACAGATCCATCGCATAGACCCGGACCCGGCGGCCGGTGTCCGGCTGCACGGTCTCGCGGTCCAGCGTCATGCCCAGCTTGACCATCACTCGCGCCGACGCCTCGTTGCCGACAATGTGGATGCTGACCAGCCGCCGCAGTCCGAGCCCGGCGCGAGCGTGAGCGACCACAGACCGGGCAGCCTCGGTGGCCAGGCCCCGGCCCCAGTACGCGCGGCCGAGTCGCCAGCCGATCTCCACGGCCGGCATGATCTCGGGCAGGAAGGTCGGCACCGCCAGCCCGGTGAAACCGGCCAGATCGCCGGTTTCCTTGACCTCCACCGCGTACAGGCCGAAGCCGTGCTCATCCCAGTGTCGCTGATAGTTGGCCAGGCGCTCCGCGGTCCCCGCCCGGTCCAGGGTGCGACCGTCATGGATGTAGTGCATGACCTCAGGCTGTGCGTTCACCGCGGCGAAGCCGTCCAGATCGGTGCTCTGCCAGCGACGCAACAGCAGCCGCGGAGTTTCCAGGGACGTGGCATCAGGGGAACTCGTCATCTCGGGCACGTCTCTTCGTAGCATTTCGGCCCTCGCAACTGGTCGCCGACCTGGTGCTCGCTGGTGTCGGGCCCGGCGCGCGAGGCCGGTCACCGGCGTTGCTGGCGGGGCGTGGGTGGTCACCCGATGCGAAGGTGGTCCGCACTCTGGGCGACGGCTATGGTTTGGGCATGCACGATCGACGCGGCCTCCGGCGCGTCGGCGAGCGAGCGCCGCTGCCGACGATGCTGCTGCTTGCCGTGCTCGTGCTGGTGCTCTCCGCCACCCGGTCGATCGGGCTGTGCATCGTGTTCCGTTCCGCACGGCGGGCGATCCCCGGTTGTGTGCCCGCCTGGTCGGCGGATCGTGCTCCCCCGCGCCATGCGCGGGGCCTCGCCTGATCCACTCGCCCCGCTCGCGCCGATCCCCATCGTTGCGCCCGGCTGGCCTCCGTGACCGGCCGGCAGCACTGTCACCGCGCCCGCCGCACGTGGCTCGCCACACTCCGTCGGCCTGCGCCGCTGCGCGAATCCGCACCCTGCCCGCTGGAGTCCCCATGATTGTCGAACTGACCCCGCTGCCCGGTATCGGGATATGCCGCATGTTCACCACCGCTGACGGTCGCCGCGTGGGCGTGGTCACGCACCGTCCAGGTGGCCGGCGAGATCTCGTCTACGAGTCCCCCGACGACCCCGACGCCACCTGCTCTCTGACCCTGACCCGCGACGAGGCGGTGACCCTTGCCAGACTCCTGGGAATCCTTGATGTCCTGGACATCGTCACCGTGGCGGAGTCATCTCCTGGGTGACGGTCTGCGGCTGCCGTGCCCACCGGGGCACGGCAGCCACACCGCGAGTCAGCCGTTGTGCTTCGCCTGGCAGGACACGCAGAACTGCGCGTGCGGAAGGATTTCGAGCCGCTCGGCCGGAATGTTCTGGCGACACTTCTTGCAGGCACCGTAGGTGCCGTCGCTGATGCGGCTCAACGCACCGGTGATCTGCTCGATGTTGCGGCGGGTAGCCACCAGCAGTGCGGCCCGGTTGTGGGCCTCGCTCGGGTCGCCGGTGTCCGCGTTGAGCTCGGTCAGTTCCCGCAGCCGAGCCGTCTGCGTGGCGAAGTCTTCCGCCAGGGACGCTCGCAGATCAGCCAGCCAGCCCTGGTCGACGGTTCGATGATCGACGCTCATGGTCTACCTCTACCTTTCAAGGGAAAAAGAAAAGGGCCGAAGCTTGAAAGCTTCGCCCTGGCGGTCGTTTCGTGATGCAACGATTCCGCGGGGGGCCTCGGCCGGTTCGCGCCGGGCTCGACAGCCGGAACGTGGACGCGATGTGCAACTCGCGCACAACCGGCACCCGCATCCCGACCATCCGGCACGCCGCCGTCGCCACGTGGGCAGCCCCGATTGCCGCCACACCGGTGACGGCAGAAGAGCGGAACGTCACCGGGGACATGTCTCCACCATAGGCGGCGTCCGCAGTAATGCCAACGCCTGCGTCGAGGCCCGGCTCCTGCCATGATCAGCCTTGGCGGCCCCGTCCTGGTCGGGCACGCCACCCGCATCCTGCGATCTGGATAAACAGCACAAATCCAGCCATGGCTTCGCCGGTCTTGGGGCGGTCGGAACGGTCGTCGCGACCCCCGGGTGGGTCATTCCTCGGGCGCGATGAGTCGGTCGTCGGTGGCGTCGCGGACCGTGATCGCTTCCACCGGGCACGAGTCGGCGGCGTCGAGGACGACGTCGGCCGGGGCGACGACGTCGGCCAGCGGCTCGGACAGGCCGCCCACCAGGCGGAAATGCTCGGGCGCGGTGCCGGCGCAGATGCTCGTGCCAATGCAGCGACGCGAGTCCACCCCGAGCCGCCACGCCGTACTCACCAGGCCACCGGCATGCCGAGCAGGCCCCGCACCAACATGCCGCGCTTCCACTCCAGCTCGGCTTCCGGTACGGCGAGCCGCAACCCGGGCAGGCGGGTCACGATTGTGGCGACGGCGACCTGCAACTCCATGCGGGCCAGTTGCGCGCCGACACAGTGGTGTACGCCGTGCCCGAAGCCCAGGTGCGGGTTCTGCCCGCGGTCGAAGTCCAGCCGGTCCGGGTCGGCGAAGACGGTGCCGTCACGATTCGCCGACGACAGCGAGCCGAGAACCGGCTCACCTGCCCGGACGAGAACCCCGCCGACCTCGACGTCCTCCTTGGCGTACCTGGCGAAGGAGGAGCCGACGCCGAGCGGCACGTACCGCAACAGTTCCTCGACCGCGGCCGGCACCAGCGACGGGTCGGCCCGCAGCCGAGCGAGCTGGTCCGGATTGTGCAGCAGGACGTAGACGAAGTTGGGGATCTGGGTCACCGTGGTCTCGTGGCCGGCCGCGAGCAGCCCTCCGGCCAGCTCCACCAGCTCGGTCTCGCTGAGCCGATCCTCATTCTCGTCACGGGCCCGCACCAGCGCGCCGAGCAGGTCGTCGATCTCCGGCTCGCGGCGGCGCTCGGCGACCAGACCACCAATGTAGCCCCAGAGATTGTTCAGGTACTCCTGGATCGTCTCCAGGGGCAGCGAGGTGGTCGAGACGATCGCCTCGGACCAGACGTGGAAGCGGTCGCGGTCGGCGTACGGGACTCCGAGCAGCTCGCAGATCACCTGGATCGGCAGCGGCGTGGCGACGTGCTCCACCAGGTCGGCCGGAGGACCGAGCCGGACCATGTCGTCGACCAGCGCTTCGGCGATTTCCTGGGTACGGGGTCGCAGCGCCTCGACCCGACGTGCCGTGAACGCCTTCGCCACCAGCCGGCGCAGCCGGGTGTGATCGGGCGGGTCCATGGTCAGCATGCCGCTGTACTGCTGGCGCGGGGTGAGCCTGGGCTCGTCGCGCTGAACGGCCGGCGCGCGGCCGAACCGCACGTCGCCGAGGACCGTACGGACGTCCTCGTACCGGGTGGCGAGCCATGCCTCCTCGCCGTACGGGAGCTGCACCCGGGTCATCGGCTCGTTCTCGCGCAGCTCGCCATAGGTCGGATCGACGACGAGGCGGTCGGGCACACCGAACGGGTACTGTCGCGCGGGCGGAACGGTCCGGCTCTCGGTGGTCTGCGCGCTCTCCGTCATCCGGATTCCCTTCGTCGGAACGGCGTGATCCTCAGGCCGGGCACCACGTTCGTAGCGGCGCCGATTGCCAGCGTCCAGGGCTCACGAACAGCCACGCATTGACGCTCGGTGATGGTTCGATATCGGATCGTAGCGGCATATGTCGATGATCGCCATGAAGTCCGCGTCCGGGGCGAGCAAAGTGCGGGCGAGGCGCGTGGCAGCGGGTCCGGGTCGTCGTACCGGAGAGGCTGTTGACGGTTGGACGGCCGTCAGCGGATGATCCAGCGATGTGTCGCTCGGGTTAGCGATCCGAGACGCCGACCCTGATGGACGACCTCATCGCCGTCATGCGGCGGCGCCAGGAGAGTGATTTCATGAAGTTCCTTCTCACGTCGTCGGGCATCTGCAATCCGAGCATCGCCGACGCGCTCGTCGACCTGCTGGGCAAGCCGATCGCCGAGTCCACGGCCCTGTTCATCCCCACCGCTGTCTACCCCTTCCCCGGTGGAGCCGAGCGGGCATGGAAGGCGATTGACGGCCCGGCCGCGATCCCGCTGTCGCAGCTCGGTTGGAAATCCCTGGGGATATTGGAGCTCACCGCACTGCCGACCATCCGAGAAGAGAACTGGGTCCCGGCCGTCCGGCAGGCCGATGCCCTCCTCGTCTGGGGCGGCGATGTGCTCTACCTGACCCACTGGATGCGCCAGTCGGGCCTGGCCGACCTCCTACCGTCGCTGAGTGACACGGTCTACGTCGGGGTCAGCGCGGGGAGCATCGCGGTCACCCCGTACAACTGCGACGCCGAATTTGACCTTGACTTCGTCCCGGACGGCAGCGACATGGCGCACGGCGCCGACCGGGCGCTGGGGCTTGTGGATTTCACGCTGTACCCCCACCTCAATCATCCGGAGATGGAGGACACCGAGCTGTCCAGCATCGAGAAATGGGCGTCCGGAATCCCGGTCCCCACCTACGCCATCGACGACAACACCGCCATCAAGGTGGTCGATGGCACAGTTGACGTCATCTCCGAAGGCGACTGGAAACTGATCAACCCCTGACCGACAAAGCGGAATTCGAGCCGGCCCACCGAACCGACTGCTACGGCCGACGCATGGTCGCGCTCCTCGTCGACGGACTACGGTCCGGCACATCCCCGTACTGACTGGGTGGCCTCGTCGACGCGGCCGAGTTTGACGGAGACGACTGACCGCGCGTCACCGGCCTCCCGTCCCGAGTGCCGCCCACCACCTGACGATTGAGCAGGTCACGGGCGGGGTAGTGCCCGTCCTCGCGGAAGATCAATCGGCGGCCGTCCCCGGTCCGCTGGGGCGGAAGGGGTGTCACCGGTGCGGACGTGGGGGCGCGACGCCGTCGCGCGGTTGCGGGGCGACGGGATGACCGTGATCGAGCTGACCGCCGCCGCGGTGATCGCCTGGCTCGTGGCAGCGGTGGTGATCCGTCACCCCGACCCGTTCTACGCCCCGACCGCCGCGCTCGTCGTGCTCGGTGAGTCCCGCGGGCGACGGCTGCGGCAGACCGTCGAGATCCTGCTCGCCGTGGCCGCCGCCGTGCTCGTCGCGGAGCTGCTGGTGTACGCGCTGGGCCCGGGCACCGGCACGGTCCTGCTGGTGCTGGTACTGACCACCACGACGCTCGTGGTGATCGGTGCCCGCCGTGCCCTGGTCGTGCAGGCCACCGTCTCGGCCATGTACCTGGTGGTGGTCGCCGCGCCGCACGGGACGCTGATGCCGTTCCGCTTCATCGACGCGCTCATCGGCGGCGCGGTGGCATTGGCCGCCAGCCAGCTGAGGGCCGCCCGCGACCCGCTGGCGCCGCTGGTGTCGCAGGCCCGGCGCAGCTACACCGACCTGGCCGACCTGCTCGATGAGGTGAACGCGGCGCTGCAGAGCTGCGACGAAGATGCCGCCCGCGCCGCGCTGGACCAGGCCCGGCAGGTGGACGACTGCGTCGCCCAGTTGCAGACCGCCGTGCTCGCCACCGGTGAGACGCTGCGGCTGGGGCTGCGCCGCCGGCACCTGGGCAAGCTCGCCGACGTGGAAGCGACGCTGCGGCAGCTCGACTACGCCGCCCGCAACATTCGGGTGCTGGCCCGGGCCAGTGCGACCCTGACCCGCCGGCACACCGCCACACCGCCGGAGCTGGCCGCCGCGATCGGCGCGCTGACCGCCGCCGTACGGTCGGCCGGGGAGGCGCTGGCCAGCGACCTCAGCGGCGTCGACGCCGACCGGCACGCTCACCACGCCGACGCGGCGGCCCTGGAAGCGGTCCGGATCGCCGCGGGCCTGCTCCGGTCCGATCCGCCGCTGCCGGTCACCATGATCGTCGGGCAGATCCGGGCGACCGCCATCGACCTGCTGCGCGGCGTCGGCCATGACGACATGACGGTGCTGGACCGGGTGGACGAGGCGCTCGGCCTGAGCCGGGCGTGACACCTGTCGTCGGCCCGGAGATAACAATCCGCGCCACGACGTGATGCCGCGTCACAGCGTCCACCCTGCCAGCACCGGACGGCGACGTCATCGGGACGTGCCCGAGAGGTAGGTCCCGAGACCAGCCAGCAGCAGGCTGATCAGGCTGGCACCGGCGCGTACCGAGTTCCACGACGTCCAGGCGGACGAGTAGGAGGCCCACACCCGGGCCGCCTCCGCAGGATCGGTCGGCACGCCCGCGGCGTCGAGGTTCTCGTTCATCGGCACGTTGACGACCACCGTCGGGATGAACGCGCCCACCAGGTACACCGCCGCGGCCATCAGGAACAGCACACCCGCCGACCGCTTCCCGAGGAGCAACAGCAACACACCGGTCACCGTGGCGGCGACGAGCGGGCCGAAGAACGTGACGAAGAACAGCGGATTCTGGATCCTCTGGTTGATGCTCGTCATGGCCGGGATCGCGGTACCGGGGGCGACGGCGTTCAGACCGGGCATCACCGCCACCGAAAAAGCGTAGTAGACACCGGTGATCGCACCTGTGACCACCACTGTCGCCGCGGCCGACCAGGCAGCCACTGTGGCGTTCATGCCCGGTCTCCAGCGGGTGACGTGTCCCATGCGCCAGCGGCGGCGGCTTCGCGGGCATAGTCGGTGAAGTCGCGCGGCCTGCGGCCCAGCGCCTGTTGCACACCATCGGCGAGCCGCGCATTGCGGCCGTCCAACACCTTGCCGAACAGCTCGGTCAGCACCGCCACGAGCTCCGCCGGCACGTCGTACCCGGCCATCACGGCGGCGTACTCCTCGGGCGAAACCGATCGGTAGCGGATCTCCCGTCCGAGCGCGTCGCCGATCTCCGAGGTCGCCTCGGCGAAGGTGAGAAGCCGCGGGCCGGTCACCTCGTAGAGCTGCCCCGCGTGCCCGTCGTCGGTCAGTGCCGCGACCACGATGTCGGCGATGTCGCGGGCGTCGACGAACGGCTCCGGCACGTTCCCGGCCGGGAGGGTGACCTGGCCGCCGCGTATCGAGTCGGTCAGGAAGTCCTCGCTGAAGTTCTGGTTGAACCAGCTCGCCCGCACGATCGTCCAGGCCACTCCGGAGTCCTGGACCACCCGCTCGCTGAGCGTGGCCTCCTCCTCGCCCCGGCCGGAAAGCAGAACCAGCCGTTCGATCCCGCCGGACACCGCCTGTTCGGTGAACGAGCGGATCGTCGCGACGGCGTCCGGTGCGGCCAGGTCCGGGTAGTACACCAGGTAGACCGACGAAACCCCGTCCAGTACGGGTGCCCAGGTGCGCTGGTCGGTCCAGTCGAACGGCGGCTCGCCGGAGCGGGAGCCGACCCGCACCGGCCGGTCGAGTGTGGCGAGCCGGTCCACCACCCGGCGGCCGGTCTTGCCGGTGCCGCCCAGTACGAGGATTGGCTGCTCATCAACGGTCTTCGTCATGCCAACCAGTCAATTCGAGGGCGAGCGCACCGGGAATGGGCGAGACTCTCGATCGCATGTCCTGGCGTCTCGACGGTCCACGTCGCAGGGCTAACCTGAGCGCATGGATGCGCTCGCGGGGCTGCTGGACGGGCCGAGGGCGCGCGGCGCGTTCCTGATGCGGTCGGTGTTCGACCCGCCCTGGTCGGTACGGATCCAGGATCGCGCGCCCCTCACCCTTGTCACCATGCTGCGCGGCACAGCGTGGGTGGTGCCGGACCAGGGCGCTGCGGTGCCGCTACGCCCCGGCGACGTCGCGATCATCCGTGGCCCGGAGCCGTACACGATCGCCGACGACCCGGCCACGGCGCCGCAGGCGGTCATTCATCCCGGTGAGCGCAGCACCACGCCCACCGGGGACGAGTTGTGCGACGTGATGGACCTGGGTATCCGGACCTGGGGCGAACGCGCCGACGGGGCGGCGGTGCTGCTCAGTGGCACGTACCAGTTGCAGGGCGAGGTCAGCCAACGGCTGCTGAGGGTCCTGCCCCATCTCCTGGTGCTGCCGGCCGGGGCACTGGACAGCCCGCTCATCCCGTTGCTCGACGACGAAATGACCAAGGACGAGCCGGGGCAGGATGTGGTCCTGGACCGGCTGCTCGACCTCCTGCTCATCGCCGTACTCCGGGCCTGGTTCTCCCGGCCGGAGGCGGCGGCGCCCGCCTGGTACCGAGCGCACGGCGATCCGGTGGTCGGCACGGCGTTGCGGCTGCTGCACGACCACCCGGCAGAGCCGTGGACGGTGGCCACCCTCGCGGCCGGGACCGGTACCTCGCGGGCGGTGCTGGCCCGCCGGTTCACCGAACTGGTCGGCGAGCCGCCGATGGCGTACCTCACCAACTGGCGGCTCGCGCTGGCCGCCGACCTGTTGCGCGAACCGGACGCCACCGTCGCCGCGGTGGCCCGCCAGGTCGGCTACGGCAGCTCGTTCGCACTCAGCGCGGCCTTCAAACGGGTACGCGGTCTCAGCCCGGCCGAACACCGGCAGGCCGTCGGGTCACCTGACCTCACTCCAGTGGGATGACCGTGCCGACGCGGGCCGTGTGCACCATTCCCGGCACCCACGCCGTCCGTACCGCCGCTGCCAATGATCGGGCGCTACGCGCCGCCCGCCGGTTCGCCGCGCACGCTATTGCTTCTCGTTCTGCCGGAGGGCTTCCTCGAGTTGGTCTTCGAGAATGATGATCCGGCAGGCGGCCTCCAGGGCGGTGCCCTGATCGACCATCTCCCGCGCCCGGGCGGCCAGGCGCAGCTGGTAGCGGGAGTAGCGGCGGTGCCCGCCGCTGGAGCGGTGCGGGTTGATCAGTTTCGCCTCGTCCAGGCGACGCAGGAAGTCCTGCGTGGCGCCGAGCATCTCCGCGGCCTGGCCGATGGTGTAGGCCGGGTAGTTCTCATCGCCGAACATGTCCTCGGGGTTTTGCCCCATGTCACCTCCACGTCGAGGGCCCCGGCGCATAAGCGCCGGGGCCCAGGGTTACGGGTCAGAACACCATCTTCCGACAGAAACGTCGGCTTGTCGTATCCGCACCAGCCGCCACTGACGGCATCGGGCGCGAGGATCGCATATGCGTGACCGGAGACCACCTCTCGTTCGATGGAAACTGCGGTGTCCGCCCGGCCTGACATGACAGCCGACGGCGGGCGATCCAACGGTGTAAGGCCCTCCCTTTCCTCTGCTACTTCTTCCCCTTGCTGTCGTACGGTCCGCCGGCACCGGAGCCCACGCGACTTCATGGCCCCGACACGTACGGCGAACATCAGCTGGAGCCCCGAAAAGAGCCTTGGCCCCACCTGCAACCGGCGTGCGTCACGCCGTAACTGACGTGCTCCTACTACCTCTCGGGAGGAACGGTGAAGCATGTTCCTCTCCTCGCCGCCCGTCGTGATCCCACGGCCGGACAGCCCGTCTACGTCTTGACGGATCTTTCCTCTCGACTCGAAGAAGAGTATGCCACACCACCGAAGATATCTAGTCGTCGGAACCTAGATTTCCTGACCGCCGGTCACCCACCCCGACCCCGACAGCAATCCCCAGCAGCCGTCTCGCGGCGGTGGCCTGCCGGGGCCTTGGTCGGCGACCAGGGCAACCGCTGACCAGACTCAACCGTTGCCCTGGCGGGTCGCTCCGGTCCCGATCGCCCGCAGGTGGGCCAGCCCTTGCGCCCAGGACTGGATCAGAGTGGTTTCGTGGTAGGCGATGCCATGCTCGGTGCAGAACTGGCGGATCAGCGGCTGGGCGTGGCGCAGGTTGGGTCGCGGCATGCTGGGGAACAGGTGATGTTCGATCTGGTAGTTCAGCCCGCCGAGGAGCGCGTCGAGGAGTCGACCACCACGTACGTTGCGGGAGGTGAGGACCTGTCGGCGCAGGTAGTCGAGGTCGTCGGCCTCGGTGAGGATGGGCATCCCCTTGTGGTTGGGTGCGAAGGAACTGCCCAGGTAGAGACCGAACAGGGCCTGGTTGACCAGGATGAACACGATCGCCTGCGGAACGCTCAGAACCAGGAACACGGCCCCGAGGTACGCGGCGAAGTGCAGGACGAGCAGGCCGGCCTCCACCGGTCGGTGCCGGAGCCCAGGACGGCTGATGATCGCCCGGACGCTGGCGCCGTGCAGGTGCACACCCTCCCCCAACAGCAGAGGGAAGAACAGTGCCGCCTGGTGCCGGACGAAGAGCGCCCGCAGGCCACGCTGCGTCGCAGCCTGGCCCGGAGTGAAAGACAGCGGAGCCACCATGAGATCGGGGTCGCGGCCCTCGGTGTTCGGATGGGCGTGGTGGCGGTTGTGCTTGTCGACCCACCATCCGAAACTGATCCCGGTCAGCAGATTCGCACAGACGAGGCCGAGAACATCGTTGGCCCGACGGGATCGGAAGATCTGCCGGTGCCCGGCGTCGTGACCGACGAAGGCCAACTGCCCGAGGAACATCGCCACGGCGGCTGCGACAGCCGTCTGCCACCACGACGGTCCGAGCCGGACGAACACCACGCCCAGGACGCCGAGACAACCCAGCACAAGCGCGATCCGCGTCGCGTAGCGCCAGGGCTGACGGTCGAGGAGACCCGCGCCCCGGACCAGGCGAGACAGCTCGGCGTACGCACTGCCACGGTCACTGCGAGCGCCAAGATCCGCACTACTCACTCTCGCCCTCCTACAGGATGGCCGTTCAGGTCACGGGTCTGCCAACAGCCGCGAGGGGGCAGGCACGCGACCCCTTCGCGATACGACAGACATCGAGCAAGCGAACCGCCGCTTGACCGTCCCAGTCTTCCTCACAGCCGCCTCTCGCAGAAGGAAACGGCAGCTCACGCAACCATGGCGCAAGCACCGTTCACCTAGCCCACGCACCGGCGCCAGAAGGCATCCCAGCGCGCCACGCCGGTGAAGCAGGATTCACAGCACACCATCGGCACGATACGAAGCTCGTTGACAGCCGGCGTGCGGACAACTGGCAAGGCCGAATCCACCCTGACCACCTCCGATGTGCTGAGCCCAGGCGTCCGCGTGCCGGATGACCTTCCAGACGATCGAGCCTTTGGCCCCGACGTAGGCCGGCCGGTCGTGGCGAAACTGCGCCGCCGGTCGGCGTTCCACATCGGCGTACTCGCTGGCGGCCGGGGATGTGCCCGTAGATGGTCACAAAAGAGCAGCGGGAACTGCTCGGAGAAGCTGCCGAGCTGACGTGCGTTGGTAGTCCCCACCCGAGCCGGTGACCTCGTCATCCTGAAGGTCGTCGACGATCAGGCCGTGCAGCTCCGCCAGGCCCAAGACGACGTCGACCCCCTCGCGGCGAGTAGCTGATGTTCATGCTCACCTGGTCGATGCCGACAGCGAGAGGTGCCGACATCCAGGGCGACTACGGGTCGTATGGGCGTACCCCTGAGGGGACGCCCCGTTTTCGTCACCCCGCCGGGTCGGTGGGCCCGGCGGCGGTGGCATCACTCAATCAACGACCGACCATGTGACGCGACGACACGTCACGAGAAACGAGGAAGCCGAACCGCCTTGTCCACCGTTCGGCAGAGGCCACGGTAGAACTCGACCATCTCCTCGTCTGTCGGTTCCTGCTCCTGCGTCTCCTCCAGGGCCCTGCGGGCGCCCACGGACAGCGCACGCACGAGCCGCTTGGCGGCCTCCGGATCGTCGATCTTCCGGATGTCCAGATATCCCATTGCCCGGCCGGGGCTGAGCCACTCGTCGAACTCGTCGACTGCGGCCACGTCGGCGGGGACCAGCCTCATGACGTGCGCCAGCACCCTGCCCTGGATCCACCACTCCAGGTCGTCGTCGAACAGCACCGCCAACACCAGGACCCCCATGCCGAGCAACAGAACTGGTACAGCAGAAGCCGATGCGGATGACGTCCTTCCGCCCCGAGTCGTCGGCTCTCTTCGCCATCGCGATCCGCCACTCCATCGGATAGCCCGTCATGTCGACGACCGTGAAGCCGTTTCCTTGGTGAGGCGGTGGTCGAATGACGCGAGCCACCACGCCACAGCTGGCAGCGCGCCAAGCACGACGATGGCGATCACCCATGAAGCATGATCGGTTGATCGCATAACCGGAAGCACCACTGCGCACCTTGTGTGAAATCTTCACGCGTCGGCACCAAGCTGCCTCTCCTCGGTACCCCTACAGACTTGCCACCGCAGCTCACCATCCCGTATGCCGCCGACTGCTCCCAGCCTGCTCCCCCTAGACCGGGCTCGCACCGGGCCGCCGACCGCTCCTGAACTGCCGGCCCAGCGCTGCGGTTGGCACCAGCGCTGGCTCCCTCAGCCGCATCGGTAATTGGGAAAGCACGCCCACGAGCACCGCGCCTTGTCAGCGGCAGAAGAGTGTGTCGACGGCTCCACGCTCTCGCGGCCGCTTGTGATCAGTGTGCAACGACGACGGTGCGTACGACGCCATCAGCAGGTCTCGGATGCTCGGTCGAAAGCCGAACCAGATCACACCCGGTAGTACTGCACGACGCAGAACTCGTTGTCCTCCGGGTCGGTCATGACGAGGACCGCGCCCTCGTGGTAGTCATGCCGTTCACCTGTCCACCGCCCGCCCAACATCCCGATCCGATCGACCGCTTCGTCAACGTCGGTAACGGCGATGTCGAGGTGTAGTCGCGTCTTGCCGGCCTTGGGCTCCGGAACCGGCTGGAATGTCAGCACCGGGCCGTCCCCGGCGACAGTGACGCGCCGCCAGCCGGGAAGAGACTCCGTCACGCGTCCTCCAAGCACCACGGACCAGAAGTCAGCCAGTCGCTGCGGATCCCGGCAGTCGACCGTGACTCCGGCAAGTCGGCCCAGTGTCTCCACGACACCGACCATAGCGACGATGTGCCGCCCACTCCCACAGGCCATCAGTTCGATGAATTCAGGCTGACCATCGATGACCTGCACGCTCTTTAGCAGCGGTGCCGCCTCCACCTCACCGTCAGGGCAGTTCGATGCCGTTGGACGCAGTTCAAGGCTGTTCTAGACAGCCCGCTGCGTCCAACCTGCTCCCGGCCCGTTGCCTTGGTTGGCACCAGCGCGGGCGCCAGCAGCCCCATCGATCGTGGAGCGTCCCCCTGGCACGTCGCCTCGTGGTCGACGCGGCCGTCCTTTTCGCGCGGTGCCATACTCGCCGACGTGAGCTCGCTGCTGGAAGCCTTCGCAGGGCTGCTCGATCGCTCCATCGGGGAGATCGCCGCAATGGCCACGGACGCCCGGAGCTTCGACGCGACTCGTATCGGCCGCATCGCTGATATCTGGGACAATAACGCCGTGCCTTTGGTGAGCGCGGCATGTGCTCCCTGGCCACTTCGATCCAGACGAGCAAGCGCCGGCCTGCGGTGGATGGCTGACCTCGGGGCCGACCGACGCCGGCTGATGGTCGATCTCGACCCGAGCCTGGACAAGGTGCTTCCCACCGCAAGGCCGGAGCGTTCCGTACATCGGGACTACCAAGGACGCGTCTTCCCGGGCGCCTTTCGGCTGACCGCTGGAATCATCGATGCTCTTGTCCACGACTACGACCTCGCCAACGGCAGCGTGCGCTCGCTCACCGCCCAACCGTCGGACGAGGGATTGCAAGTACACCTGACCCTGGCCACTCCACGACGGTTCACACCCACTGCCGGACGCATCTCGCGGGACGGATCCAGGAAGCCCTGGCCGGCCGCGCCGCTGAGGCTCACCCTCAACGGGGTCACCAAATTGCAGTTCGACGCCGAGGACCGGATCGGGATGGCCGTAAGCCGCACTGACGCCGGGTTGGCCGTGACAATTGGGCGGACCGGTCGCCTGCTGGCGACCGAGGCTTCAGTCTGGCCCGACGACCCGCGATGGAACGAGTCAACGGCAGGCCAGGCAGCCGACCTCACCACGCCACACGCACGGCCACAACGACGGAAGCCGCTACAGACGTCGACCCTGAGCGCACCGCAACGGGCCGCCGCCCAAGCGCTCGTCATGTTGATGAACCATGCTCGACTCGTCCACCACTATCCGAACCTTGCCGCCGGCGTGCCGATCCTCGACATCTGCCGTATCGCGGCCGACGCGGGCAGCGCCATTCTCAGCGCGAGCACGCGTCGTGGAGCAGAGCGTCAGACGGCGTTCGTGGAGCTTGAACGACGGTGGCGTCACATACCACCCACGGTGCCACCTGAGGCGATCCACTACGGCCCGGTCGTGCTACGTCACGCACGGTACGACGAGCCCCACGACGACTACGACGTACCTCACGACGGCTGTGCCGTCCTTCTCGCCGCAGTGCCGGGCGCGGACCCCGCAGTACCGTGGACTCTCACCAGCGAGGAGTTCACCCACCCGTCACGGTTCCGAATAACCAGCACCGCGTTCAACGACGGTCAGCACATCCACCACGACGGCGAAGTCCTACGCATCGGCGACGCGCTCGTCGTCCGCTAAACCACGAACGACCACATGGACCTGGTCGCCGCTCTCACCCGCGCGCGGTCCAAGTTGCATTCACGTACCGCATCGGCGGCGACTACCCGACGGGCATGCCACCGCTGCCGCTAAATAATTCAGGCACCGACTACCGGAGGCGCGGCATCACATGATCGCTGCTGCCCCGGCTGGACGATCCGGCCAGACCCGGACCCGTGGCGAGTCAACGGGTCGGACGAGTCGGCGCCGATGCTCGGTGTCCGGATAGCGTCGCTCACGAATCGTCGCGCATTGTCAGCGGCAGTTCCGGACGCTCTCTCAGCCCGGCGGTCTGTCGAGATCGGTCCGTCCCCACGCCACATCGACTACCCATGACGCCGTAGCGGCGACTTGTCTCCCACGAGCCAGAGATGACCCCATGGGTCGAAGAAGCCGCCCTGGCGGTGCGTGCCCCATGGCGCGGAGTGGTCGCGTACCGGATCGTGGTAGTCGGCTCCTGCCGCAGCAGCACCACCGACGACGGCGTCTGGATCGTCGACAAAGACCTCGACCCGCGCCGAGGTGCTGCCGAGCGCCGTCGGGCTCTCCCAGCCGTTGTTCGCGGGTTCCGCGACGAAGAACGGTGCCCCGTCGAGCTGGAGTCCGACAACCGATCCCAGGTTCCACAGCTCAGTGGCACCAAGGGCTCGCTGGTACCAAGCAGAGGCTGCTGCGGCATCGGGCACCGCGAGCATGACGGAGATGACGGTCATAGGGAAAAGGGTAGGCAATCCGGAGCGCAACGCGAAGCGAACAGCCGCTCATCGGCAGACGCGCGCGCTCGACATTCAGAAGTCACCGTTGGAGGGCGCCGGGCTCAGCGCGTCTCGCTGTGGGTCGTGCTGAGCCTCGCGCAGGCCAGCACGGTCAGGGCGGCTCCGAGCAGCAGCGCCGCGACGGCGACGGCGGTCTCGACGTCGGGCCCGGTCTCGACGGCCACCGACACACTGACACCCGTCTGGTAGAAGGCGTCGCTGCCGCGCGGCTCCGGCCGACTCCGCCAGGCATCGTCCACCGCGAGCCAGGCCGCCGTGGCCAGCAGCGTGACACCCACTGCGGCGATCGGGGCGGTGCCATGGCGCCGGACCGCGCGGCTCACAACCCAGGCATACCCGCCGAGCACGAGCAACGCCGCCACGGCCACATTGGTGAACGAGCCGAGCAGGGCGGTCAGCCCCGACGGGAGGAGGGCGACGAATACCAGGGTGAGCAGCGTGAGCACGCCCACGGCGAAGCCCGTTACCGATTGATCCGGCAACGGGCTTCTGGCCTGCAGAAACTGAGAGTGGGCGATGCTGGTATCGAACCAGCGACCTCTTCGGTGTGAACGAAGCGCTCTCCCACTGAGCTAATCGCCCTCAGCGCCGTTGACTCTACCCGATCGTGGAACGAGACCGGAAATCCGGGGTCAGTGCGTCGTGAGGTACCGCATCGCCTCGGCCACCACGTCGATGCCGAAGCTGAGCTTGAGTGAGAGCCAGACCACAGCGCCCACGAAGAGCAGGCCGACGACCCCGAGCACGAAGCGCAGTGGCAGCGACTGTCGCGTCACCCAGCGGGTCCAGCCGTGGACGTGTCGGCGGGTGAAGCCGAGCAGTCGGCGGGCCCAGTGGAATTCCACGGCCCAGATGCCGAGGCCGGCGATGACCAGGAGCCAGCCCGGCCCGGGCAGCGGGATGAGGGCGATGCCGATGGTGACGACCAGCGCGCCGGCGATGGCGATGAAGATCTTGAGGGCGATCCGGCCGGTGGGGTTGGCGCGGATCAGGTCGAGGGTCGTCGAGATCCGCTGCCGCCAGTGGGGTCGCTTCGGCGGCTCGCCGACGACGAGGACGCCGCCGGTACGGCCCGTGTCGGGCGTCGACCGTCCGGGTCGCTCGGGCTGCTCCATCGGCACGTCGTACCCCCGCTTTTCGGCTGCTCGGACCGCGACTTTCGGCGGACCGGACGCGGCCACCGGATCCACTGAGGATCGGTTCGTGACCATTTCACCCCCCAGTGTCGCTCGGGCCCGTCACTGCAACGGCCGACTGGACGTTACCGGAGTAAGTCGACGACTGAGCCACCCGACGCCGGGCGGAATCACGCACTGGGCAGAACCGGAAATCCTACATGAATGCTCACATTCACGCGGTCTTTCCGTCCCCCTTCCCACCACTGGGTGAAGTCAGCGTATGGCGGAGCGTAGCCAGGAGTAGCACCTGAGTATGGGAAAAGCGGGACACGCGCGTTCCGCAGCGGTGCCGGGGGGAGAACGTCCATGAGTGTCATCCGACCGACGACCGTAGAGGTCGAGACGTCGCTAAGGCTCGTCGCACCTGACGCCACCGCCTTGCCGGTGCGTGCCAGTCTGCGTTACGACCCTGCTGACCCGTATGCGGTCCATGTCCTGTTCCATGCCGAATCGGCCGGGGGCGAGGCGGTGAGCTGGTCGTTCGCTCGCGAACTTCTGGTCACCGGCCTGGACGAGCCGGCGGGCATCGGCGATGTGCGGGTCTGGCCCTGGGCCACACCGCGGGGCGACTTCGTCGCGCTGGCCCTCTCGTCACCGGACGGCAACGCCCTCTTCGAGGTGCCGCGCAGCGTCCTGGTGCGTTTCCTTCGACGGACGTACGTCGTCGTCCCGCGCGGCCGCGAGGCCGAGCACCTGGACGTCGACACGGCGGTGAACCGGCTGCTCGCCGGTCGCTGAGAAAAAGAGCAACACCGGCCAGACAGGGCCGCGCGGATCTGCCGAGTCCGCGCGGCCCTGGCACACCCCGGGGGTACGCGGGCAGCCCGACCGGGGGTGGCCGGCGCTCAGCCGTGGGTGGTGATGCCGCCGTCGACGGGGATGACCGCGCCGGTGAGGTACGCGCCGGCCCGCGAGGAGAGGTAGATGGCGGTGCCGGCCATGTCCTCGGGGCGACCGATGCGGCCCAGCGGCACCTGCTGCTCGATGGCGGCCCTGCTCGCCGGGTCGTCGAGGGCGAACGCCATCATCTTGCTCTCGAACGGGCCGGGCGCGATCGCGTTGACGGTGATCTGCTCGCCGGCCAGTTGGTGGGCGAGGCTGCGGGTGAGCATGTGCACTGCCGCCTTGGTGGCGGAGTACGCGTACACCTCCATGAACGGCACCCGGATGCCGTCGATGGACCCGATGTTGATCACGCGGGCGGGGTCGTCGGCGCTGGCGGCGGCGCGCAGCGCCGGCAGCAGCGCGGTGGTGAGCCGGAAGACGGCCTTGACGTTGACCGCCCAGAGCTTGTCGAACGCGGCCTCCGGGTAGTTGTCCAGCGGGGCGCCCCAGGTGGCGCCGGCGTTATTGACCAGCACGTCGAGGCGGTCGACGCGCTCCCGGACGGCGGTGGAGAGGGCCTCGGCGCCCGCGTCGGTGCCCAGGTCGGCGGGGATGGCCTCGCAGTGGCCCTCGGCGGAGAGTTCCTTGGCGACCGCCTCGCAGACGTCCGCCTTGCGGGACGAGATGATCACGCGGGCGCCGGCGCGGACGAAGCCCTGGGCGATCATCAGCCCGATCCCCCGCGATCCGCCGGTGACCAGGACCGTCTTGCCTTCGACCGAGAACAGCTGCGTCATGCCCATCCCATCGCGTGTCGGCGGGTCCGCCGGGCGGTCGGGCGGACGGCGGGCGCCGGGCGGCCGCGGACCGCACAGCGCTACCGCCGGGTAACGTAGCCCGGCCGCGGGGATCGCGACAAGCCTCGCCGCCGCCGCACACGAGATCGGGATGCGGTGACCTGCGGTTCGGGCTACCGTCGCAGGCGATGGTCTCCACCGATCCCTCCCCCGCGCCATCGATCGGAACGGCGTCACCCGTACCCGACGAGATTTCCACGTTCGCGCTTGCCGACCTGGCCGGCGACCCCGGCTGGCGGCGGCCGGTGTTCGTCGAGCGGGAGCTGTTGATCCTCACCACCAGGGGTCACGGCGACGCCGAGCTGGATTTCCACCTGTTGCCGTGCCGGCCCGGCACGCTGCTGCGGGTCCGCGCCGGCCAGGTGCTGCGCTGTGTCGGCCCACAGTTCGACGCGACGGTGGTCGGCTGGACCGCCGAGGCGCTGCACGGCCTGGCCGTCGATCCGGACGCCCCGCAGACCTGGCGACAGTTGGCCGGCGAGGACGAGGACGCGGTGATCAACGAGGTGAGCCAGTTGGCGGTGGACTGCCAGCGGCATGGCGGCGCCCCGGCCGGTCGTGCGCTGCTGCGCCACCAGCTCGCCGTGCTGCTGCTGCGGCTGACCCTGCCCGGCCTGGCCCGGTCCGGGCACCGGCCGGAGGTCGAGACGTTCCAGCGGTTCGGCCGGGAGGTGGAGCACGGCTACCAGCTGACCCGGCGGGTCGAGGACTATGCCGCCGCGCTCGGCTGCTCGGTGCGGACCCTGACCCGGGCCTGCCTGGCCGTGACCGGTCGCAGCGCCAAACAGGTCATCGACGAGCGGGTCGCGTTGCAGGCCGCCCGGCTGCTCGCCGCGAGCGACGAACCGATCGCCCAGATCGGCCGTCAGCTCGGCTTCTCCGAGCCCACCAACTTCGGCCGGTTCTTCACCCGTGAGATCGGGGTCAGCCCGGGGGCGTTCCGCGCCACCCGTGATCAGCCGGCCACCGGCCGGGTCGTCCGGCCCCGAGCGGCGGCCGAACCGACGGGCGCCAACGGCGGGCGGTTCCGCTCCGGCGCCGCCGCCGAACCGGCCAACGGCGGTCACGCCACGCGGTCCGGGAAGCCCACCGGGGCGGGCGGCGGCACCGGGCGGGCATGATGGCGGAGTGCAGATCTCCGCGCGCGGCGACTACGCGGTACGGGCGGCGCTGAGCCTCGCGACCGCGTACCCCTCGCTGATGTCCACCCAGGCCATCGCCGCCGAACAGGACATGCCCCGCAAGTTCCTGGAGGCGGTCCTGGCCGATCTGCGCCGGGCCGGCATCGTGCGCGCCCAGCGCGGCGCCGAGGGTGGCTACACGCTCGCCCGTCCGCCCCGCGAGGTGACCGTCGGCGCGGTGCTGCGCGCGGTGGAGGGCCCCCTCGCGGGTGTACGCGGCCTGCGGCCCGAGGAGACCCGCTACGAGGGCGCGGCGGAGAACCTGCCCGGCCTGTGGGTGGCGGTCCGCGCGGCCGTACGGCGGGTCGTCGACGAGGTGAGCCTCGCCGAGATCGTCAGCGGTCGGCTGCCCGCGCACGTCCGCAAGCTCACCGCCCTGCCCGACGCCTGGGAACCACGCTGACGCCGGGCGGCGGGGCCGCCCTCAGCAGCCGAAGAGCGCGCGCAGCCAGGTGAGCTGCTCGACCTGCTGGTGCGCCGCGCCACCCTCGTGGTCGTTGAACTCGTACACGCGCACCTCCTTGTCACCGCCGTACCGGTGGTAGGCGGCGAAGCAGGTCGAGGGCGGGCAGGTCCGGTCCATCATGGCGACGGAGAACAGCGCGGGCGCGGTGGCGCGGGACGCGAGCACGGCGGCGTCGACGTACGACAGGGTGTGGAACACCTGGCTGGCCCGGTCGCGGTAGAGGGCGAGGTATTCGGTGATCTCGCCGTACGGGCCCGCCCCGGCGACCTGGACGCCACGCCGGACGTCACAGAGGAAGGGCACGTCGGGCATGGCCGCCGCGACACCGGGGACCAGCGCGGCCACGGCCAGCGACAGGCCGCCGCCCTGGCTGATGCCGGTGACGGCGATCCGGTCGGCGTCAATGGCGGGATGCGCGGCGGCGGCGGTGGCGAACCGGACCGCGTCCGTGATCAGCCTGCGGTAGTAGAAGTCGTCCGGGTCGGTGACGCCGCGGGTGAGGAAACCCGGGACGGTTCCCGCCGGGTACCGGTCCGGGTCGGCGGTGACGCCGGGCGCCGCGCTCCAGCCCTGACCCCGCGTGTCCATGATCAGGTGGGCGAAGCCCGCCGCGGCCCAGAACAGCTTCTCGTGGGGCAGGCCACGGCCACGGCCGTACCCCAGGTACTCGACGACGCAGGGCAACGGCCCGGTGGCGGTCGCCGGCAGGTGCAGCCAGCCGTGCACGGGTTCGCCGCCGAAGCCGGCGACGGTGACCGCGTACGTGCGGATCTGGGTCAGACCCGTGTCCACGGGCTCGTACGTCGCCGCCGTGGGTTCGTCGGCGCCCAGCGTCCGTTCCCAGAAGGTGTCCAGGTCCTTCGGCACGTCCAACTCGGGTCGGTACGCCCAGCACTCGGCGAGGGTGAGATCGCTCAGAGCCACAGCATGGCCTCCGTGACAGCAGGGTTGTCAGTGTGTGGGGGGGTTGCGCTACCGGGCGGCCATCGCCGAGGCGAACCAGCCGGTGATGGTGGCGGGGTGGGTGATCGCCGTACCCACGACCACCGACCACGCCCCCGCCCGCAGCGCCTGCGCAGCCTGCGCCGGCGTGTGGATCCGGCCCTCAGCTACCACCGGCACGTCGACGGTGGCGGCGAGCCGGGCGACCAGGTCCAGGTCCGGTCCGGGCTGCTTGGTGGTGTACGCGGTGTAGCCGGCCAGGGTGGTGCCGACCAGGTCGGCGCCCGCCGCGGCGGCGGCGATCCCCTCGGCGAGGGTGGAGCAGTCCGCCATCACCAGAGCCCCGGTCAACTGGTGGACGGCGGCGATGGTCTCGCGCAGGCTCCGGCCGTCCGGCCGGGGCCGCGCGGTGGCGTCGAGCGCGACGACGTGCGCGCCGGCCCGGGCCACCGACAGCGCGTGCTCCAGCGTGGGGGTGATGAAGACGTCGTCGTTCCCGTCCTTCCACAGGCCGATCAGCGGCAGGTCGACGGCCTCCCGGATGGCCGCGATGTCCGCCAGGCCCTGGGCGCGGATGCCGGCGGCTCCGCCCTGGGCGGCGGCGAGGGCCACCCGGCGCATCGTGTCCGGGGTGCGCATCGGCTCACCGGGGTACGCCTGGCAGGAGACGACCAGCCGGTGGCGGAGTCCTTCGATGAGCGCGTTCATGAGATGCCCTTCCAGGCGAGCGTGGCGGCCCCGAGAAGTGGGGCGTCCGAACCGAGGGTGGAGGCCAGCACCGGCACGTCGTCCAGGCTGGGCAGGGTCTCCCGCCGTACGGCGGCGCGAAGGGCCTGCCACCAGAGGTCGCCGAGGCCGGCGACGCCGCCGCCGATCACGACGGCACCGGGGTCGAGCATGTTGACCAGCCCGCCGACCGCCGAGCCGACGGCGGTCCCGCCCAGCAGGATCACGTCCCGGGCCGCCGCGTCGCCGTCCGCGGCCCGCGCGGCGACCGACCGCAGGTCGTCGACCCGCTGGCCGGTGCGCCGCACGTACTCCTCGGTGAGGGCGGGGCCGGAGGCGATGGCCTCCAGGTGGCCCTGGCCGCCGCAGGTGCACTGCAACTGCCCGGCGTACGGCGAGGGCTGGTGGCCGGCGTGGCCGGCCGTCGAGTGGGCGCCGGTGAGCACGTCGCCGTCGACGACGAAGGAGGCGCCGATGCCGGTGCCGACGGCGATGAAGAGCGTCGTGTCGTAGCCGGCCGCGACGCCGTGCCGCGCCTCACCGAGGGCGTGCGCGTGGACGTCGTTGATGACGGACACGGGTACGCCCAACTGCTCGCGCAGTCGTCCCCGCAGGTCCGTACCGGCCCAGCCGGCCAGGGCGTCGGTGGCCGACAGCACCAGGCCCGTCCGGGGGTCGATCACACCGGCACTGCCGACACCGAGGGCACCGACTCGTCCCGCCACCCTCGACCGCAGCCGACCGACGAGATCGGCTGCGTTGTCGAGGATGGCGGTCGCCCCGGCCCGGCCAGGGGTCGGGGCTGTGAGTCGGTCGATGACCTCGCCGTCGCGGGTCACGATGGCGGCGGCCGTCTTGGTGCCTCCGATGTCGAGCGCGGCGACAACCGGGGGCGTGCGTACCGTGGGCATGGCTAGACGAGCCCCGCCAGTTCCAGGTGGCCCCGCACCCGGGCCGCCTCGTCGGCGTCGAGCGGTCGCAGGGGCAGCGACACGGCGTTGCTGTCGATGACACCGAGCAGGGCCAGGGCGGTCTTGAACGCGCCCACCCCGCGGGTGGCCCCGGCCGCCGTCGCCGGATCGGCCGCGTCGACGATCCGGAACAGCCGGGTCAGGCGGTCCTGCTCGGCGCGGGCGGCATCCCAGTCGCCGTCGACGCAGGCCCGGTGCAGGCGTACGTAACCGGCCGGGTCCACGTTGCCCAGTCCGGGGACGGAACCGGAGGCGCCGGCGAGCATCATCGCGTCGACCACCACCTCGTGGCCGGTCAACAGGCTGAAGTCGGCGTTCGGCGAGTGTTCCGCGATCGCCAGCACCAACTGGCGGAAGGAGACGTCGTCGCCGCTGGAGTCCTTGACGCCGGCGAGGACGCCGTCCGCCGCGAGCCGGGTCAGCAGACCCGGCGACAGCTTGGTGTGCACGCAGACCGGAATGTCGTACGCCAGCAGCGGCAGCTCGACCGCCGCGGCGAGCGACCGGAAGTGCCGCTCGACCTCGTGCGGGCCGACGATGGCGTAGAAGGGTGCGGTGGCCACCAGGCCGTCGACACCCAGACGCGTCGAGGCCTCGGCCCGGTCGACGACCCGGCGGGTGGTGGGCTCGATGCAGCCCGCGATGACCGGGACGGTGCCGCCGACGGTCTTCACGATGGTTTCGAGAGCCTGGTCCCGCTGGCTGTCGGTGAGGAAGACCGTCTCGCCGGAGCTGCCGAGGGCGAAGATGCCGTCGACGCCGGCAGCGAGCATCCGCTCGACGAGCCGTTCAAGGGAGGCGACATCGACAGCACCCTCCTCGGTCAGGGGGGTGACGACCGGCGGCACGACTCCGGCGAACCGCGGGGCAGGGGTGGTCACGCTGTCTCCTCGACATGTAGGGGGGTGTTGCGGCCGGTCGCTGCTCTGGCGAGCTCGACCAGCTCCGTGTTGCTCGATCCGGCGGGAACGGGGTGGTAGCACCGGAACTCGTGGAGGCCGGCACCGCCGTCGCCCGTCGTGGGTGGTGGCATCTCGATGGCGCAGCCGTCGGTGGCCTTCCAGCAGCGGGTGCGGAACGGGCAGCCGGTGGGCGGCCGGGTCGCGAGCGGTACGGGGCCGACGAGCGGGATCGGATCCAGCGGCGAGAGCAGACCGGGCGTCGCGGAGAAGAGCGCCCGGGTGTACGGGTGCTGCGCGACCTCGGGCAGACCGGCGGCGGGGGTCTGCTCCACGATCCGGCCGAGGTACATGGTGACCACCCGGTCACTGATCCGCTTCACGGTCTGGATGTCGTGCGACACGAAGACCATGGCCAGGTTCAGGCGCTCCTTGAGGTCCAGGAGCAGGTTGAGGATCTGCGCCCGTACCGACACGTCCAGGGCGCTGGTGGGTTCGTCGGCGATGACCAGCCCCGGTTCCAGGGCCAGGGCCCGCGCGATGGACACCCGCTGGCGTTGGCCGCCGGAGAGCTGGCTCGGCAGGACGTCGGCGACCGACCGGGGCAGCCCCACCAGGGCCATCAGTTCCCGCACCCGCTCCTCGCGCTGCGCCTTCGTGCCGCGACGGTGCACGTCGAGCGGGTCGCGCAGGATGTCCCGGACCGGCATGCGCCGGTTCAGCGACGTGGCCGGATCCTGGAAGATCATGCCGACGCCGGCACCGATGTGCATCCGGCGTTCCGCAGCGTTCATCGACCAGACGTCCTTGCCGGCGAAGGCGACAGTGCCGCTCGTCGGCCGCTGCAGACCCACCAGCACCTTGGCCATCGTGGACTTGCCGCAGCCGGACTCGCCGACGACGCCGATGGTCTCGCCGGCACGAACGGTCAGGTCGGCGCCGGTGAGGGCGTACACCCGCTCGCGGCCGAACATGCCGCCCCCGCCGGTGCGGTGGACCACGTGCACGTCGCGCAGCTCGACGATCGACTGGTGTGGGACCGACTCGCTCATCGGGCCAGCTCCTCTTCCCTGACGGTGACGGCCGGGTGGTGACAGGCGTACCGGTGCCCGGCGTCGCCCTCCAGGTGGGGCGTCTCCTCCCGGCAGATCTCCGTCGCCATGGGGCAGCGGTCGGCGAACCGGCAACCCGACGGGAAGTCGGCAGGCGACGGCACCACACCGCGGATCTGGGTGAGCCGCTCCGCGCCTGCCTCGAGGGAGAGCACGGAGCCGAGGAGGCCCCGGGCGTAGTGGTGCGCGGGCGCTCCGACCACGTCGGCGGTGACACCGCTCTCGACGATCTGACCGCCGTACATCACCACGACGCGGTCGGCGACGTCGCTGACCAGTGCCAGGTCGTGGCTGACCAGGATCAGCGCGAAGCCCAACTGGCCGCGCAGCCGCATCAGCAGCTCCATGACCTGCGCCTGGACCGTGACGTCGAGCGCGGTGGTCGGCTCGTCGGCGATGATCAGGCGTGGGTCGCGGGACAGCGCCATCGCGATCACCACACGCTGCCGCTGGCCGCCGGAGAGTTCGTGCGGGTACGCGGACAGGGTGCGCTGCGCGTCCAGACCCACCAGTTCCATCAGTTCCTCGGCCGACCTGGTGCCGCCCCGACTGATCATCTGGGCGAGCTGAGGCCCGATGCGCAGTGAGGGGTTCAGGGCCGAGAGGGCGTCCTGGTAGACCATCGCGATCTCGCGGCCCATCAGGGCGCGGCGTCGTTTCGCATTCAACGTCAGCAGGTCGGTGCCCCCGAAGTGGACCTCGCCGCGAACCCGGGCGCCCTGCGGCAGCAGACCCATCACGGCGAGCGACGTGAGGGACTTGCCCGAGCCGGACTCCCCCACCAGGCCCAGCACCTCACCGGGACGCACGTCGAAGGTCAGGTTGTCGACGATGTCGACGCCCCGGTGCCGCCCCTGGAACCCGATGGACAGGTTCCGGACCTCCAGGACGGGCTCGCCCTGCGGAAGCGGGCGGGCCCGCTCGCGCAGCCGCTGCGCCGCCTCGGGCAGGCCGGGCAGTTGCACCATCTCACCGGAGCCGGGCTGCGCCTCCTCCTGCGCGTCGCCGGTCTTCGTCGTGGTGGCCCGCCGCGCCGCCGGGGCGGCCCAGGCGTCCGACATGCCCTCGGAGAGCACGTTCAGGGCGAGCACGGTCAGCAGGATCAGCAGGCCGGGGAAGAACGTGGCCCACCAGCCACCGATCTGGACCATCTCCTTGCCGAAGGCGATCACCGAACCCCACGAGGACGCCGCCTCCTGGGGAGCGAGGCCGCCGCCGATGAAGGAGAGGGACGCCTCGAACACGATCGAGTCGGCCACCATGACGGTGACGAAGACGAGGATCGGTGCGGCGCAGTTGCGCAGGATGTGCCGCCACAGGATGTGCGGCCGGCGGGCGCCGATGATGCGTTCGGCGGCGACGTAGTCCTCCCGGTACTGCGAGAGCACGTTGGCGCGCACGATGCGGGCGACCTGGGGGACGAAGACGAAGCCGATCGCGATCACCAGGACCAGGAGGCTGTTCTTGCCGAAGGAGATGATCAGCAGGGCGGACAGCACGATGGCGGGGAATGCCATGACGACGTCGAGGCACCGCATCACCACCTCGTCGACCGCGGGCCGGCTGGTTCCCGCCAGCGCGCCGAGGATCGCGCCGACCACCAGGGCGATGCCGGCGCTGCCGAAGCCCACGATCAACGAGCGTCGGGTGCCGGCGACCAGCCGCGAGAACACGTCGCGGCCGAGCTTGTCCAGGCCGAACCAGTAGTCGCCGTTCGGGCCGGTCAGCGCGGGACCGAGCCCGGCCTGCGCGGGGTCGTGCCGCAGGATCAGCGGCGCGAAGACGCCCACCACGAGGATGAGCAGGATGAAGCTCAGGGCGATCCGGGACGTGACGCTGAGCCGTTTGAAGGCGATGCCGGGAACCGACAGCCGGGCGGTGAGTGTTCGACGCATCAGTGGGCTCCGCGCAGTCGAGGGTTGGCGAAGAGGTAGAGGATGTCGACCACCAGGTTCACGAAGACGAAGCAGATGGCGATCGTCAGCACGGTCCCCTGTGCGAGGGCTGTGTCGTTCTGCTGCACGGCGCTCATGATCTGGGTGCCCATGCCCGGCAGCGAGAAGATGGCCTCGATGACGACAGTGCCGCCCAGCAGGTAGCCGATCCGCAGGCCCAGCACGGTGAGCGGGTTGATGAGCGCGTTGCGCAGCACGTTGCGTCCGACCACCACGCGCGGCGGCAGCCCGGCGCCAATGGCGGTACGGACGTAGTCCTTGTCGAGTTCCTCGACCATCGACGTCCGCACGATCCGGGCCAGTGAGCAGCCGACCGGCACGGCGAGAGCCAGCGCGGGCATGGCGAGGGACTGGAGCCACATCGAGAACGAGTCACCGGGGTTGACGTACCCGCCGGTGGGGAAGATCGGGCGGCGGACCGACAGCTCCTGGATGAGCAGGAGGGCCAGCCAGAACGACGGCATGGCGATACCGGCCATCGAGACGAACCGGATGACCTGGTCGGGCCAGCGGTCGCGGTACAGCGCCGCGGTGATGCCGAGGGCCAACGCGATGACCAGCGCGCCGACGATGCCCAGGGCCGTGAGCTGGATCGTCAGCGGCAGCGCGGTGGCGATCTTGTCGGCGACCGGAACGGACGGCGGGAAGGTCACGCCGAGATCGCCCCGGAGCAGGTCGCCCAGGAAGTGCAGGTACCGCAGGGGCAGCGGGTCGTCCAGGCCGTTGGCGGCCTTGAACGCGGCCACCTGCGCGGGCGTCGCCTGGTCGCCGAGGACGGACAGCGCGGGATCGATCGGCGAGAACTGCATGATCACGAAGACGAAGATCGTGATGCCCAGAACCAGCGGTATCAGGGTCAGGAGTCGTCGCGCGACAAGACTCAGAACGCTCAGCATGGTGTCTTTCTTTCGTCGAGGGCGCCGGGGCGTCCCGCCCAGCCCGAGGGGCGAAGGGCTGGGCGGGACGCGGAGGGGCCGGATCCGGGGCCCCCGGGGGCGGGCTCAGCCCTTTCGGCTGCTGCCCAGGAAGTACAGGCCGGTGGTCGCCGCGCCCGAGAAGTCGCTGAGCTTCGCGGGGTCGTACGCGGTGACGACCTTGGTGTGCAGGATCGGGTACAGGGGGACCTCGTCGGCCACCTTGTCCAGAGCCTGCTTCCACAGGGCCTTGCGGGCCGCCTCGTCGGAGGTCTGCGCGGCCTTGTCGAGCAGGTCGGCCATGGCCTTGCGGTCGGCGGCGTCCCACCGGTACCGCTGACCCGGCCAGGTCTGGCCGTAGTAGAACCAGCGCAGCAGCAGGTCGGTGTCGACGCCGAAGACGCTCGGGTCGCCGGTGGCCATCAGCACCCGGAAGGTGTCCTTGGGAACGATGTCGCCGTAGATGGCCGACGAGGGCACCGTGTTGAGGGTGGCGTTGACGCCGATCTTCTTCCACTGCTCGATGACCAGCGGGGCGACGTCCTTCACCGCGGAGTTGTCAGTGGTGTCGAGCTGGAACGACAGGTTGGTCACGCCGGCCTCGGCGAGCAGGGCCTTGGCCTTGTCCACGTTGTGGTCGTAGACGGTGGCGGCCTTCTGGTAGTCCTTGTTGCCCTCGTCCAGGTAGCTCGTCGCCGGGGTGCCGTAGCCGTTGAGCGCGGTCTTGATGACCGCGTCCTTGTCGATCGCGTAGTGCAGAGCCTGGCGTACGCGCTTGTCGTTGAACGGCGCCGCGGACGAGTTGAACATGAGGAAGACCTGGTTGAAGGCCTGCTTCACGTCAACCGTGTACTTGCCCTTGAGCGAGTCGACGTTCAGGTACGGCACCGACTCGATGGCCTGGACACGGCCACCCTGCAGGTCCGACACCCGGGCGGAGGCCTCCGACGTGGTGTTCCACGTCATCGTCTCGACCTTGGCCGGCTTCGGGCCGTTGTAGTTCGGGCTCTTGCTGAGCTTGACGCCCGACTCCTTGGACGCGCTGTCCAGCTTGAACGGGCCGGAGCCGATCGGCGCGGTGTCGAAGGACTTCGACGCGGCGGGGTCCGCGGTCTTCGCCTTCGGCACGATCTTGATGACGGAGATCCGCTCGGAGAACAGGGCGAACGGGTACTTCAGCTTGAACTCGGCGGTCGTCGCGTCCTTGGCGGTGACCGAGTCGATGAACGACACGAACCCCTGCATCAGCGGCGGGGCCTTGGGGTCCGCCGGCTTCAGCACGCGCTGGAAGGACCAGGCGACGTCCTCGGCGGTGACTGGCGTGCCGTCGGAGAACTTCGCGCCGTCACGAACGGCCACCGTGTAGGTGAGCCCGTCCGGGCTGGCCACCGGGTCTTCCTTGGCCAGGGCACGGTAAGGTTCCCGCGTGACCGGGTCGAGATCGATCAGACCCTCGAAGATGTGCTGGTTGACCGCGGTCGCCACCGCCGACGAGGCGTTCCCGGGGTCGAACCCGCTGGAAAGGGTGAACGCCAGAGTGGTCTCGATCGAGGTCGCACCCCCGTTACCGCCTTCGACGGCATTGGTCGAGGCGGGGCCGCCACTGCACGCGACCAGCCCGAGTGCGAGGGTTGCCGCGGTGGATGCGACGGCCAACGAGCGGAACCGGCGCGGGGGGAAGCGCCGACTCTCCTTTGGCTCAACGGTGGTGCTCACGTAGCTGCCTCCATAGGCTCTTCATGCGCTCGCGTACCGCTCGCGCTGAGGGATTCGAAGGTAATGGGGTCTGACGTCAGACATCTGATGCCGATAGGGTGAGCGTGTCAGATCCGTGAACGAAGGGCAAGTGGCAGATGACGACCATTGACGCGTCCCCGCTGCGCGGTGCGGAGCGCCCGGGTCCCCGCCGGCAGGAGGTGGCGACCAAGGTCAAGGATTACATCCTGCGCAATCGCCTCAAGCCGGGAGACATCCTGCCCACCGAGGCGGAGCTGTGCGAGGCGGTGGGCGCGAGCCGCTCCAGCGTCCGTGAGGCCGTCAAGATCCTCTCGGCCCTCGACATCGTCGAGGTACGGCACGGTCACGGCACCTTCGTCGGCCGCATGAGCCTCGCCGCGCTCGTGGAGAGCCTGACCTTCCGCGGCCTGCTCAGCGGCGAGGAGGATCACCACGTGCTGGGGCAGGTCGTCGACGTCCGGCAGACCCTCGAACAGGGGCTGGCAGCCCAGGTCATCGCCGTCCTCGACAGCGGGCACCTGGCGGAACTCTCCACCCTCGTCGACGAGATGGAGACCCTCGCCGCCCAGGGGACGGACTTCCTCGACGTCGACCGCGCCTTCCACGTGAAGCTGCTGGAGCCCCTCGGCAACGACCTGATCCTCCAACTGACCGAGGCGTTCTGGCAGGTGCAGGCCATCGTCGCCCCCACGCTGCGCACCGAGCCGGAGGATCGGGTGATCACCGCCCAGCGGCATCGGGCAATCGTGAACGCGGTCGCGGCCGGGGATGCGTCGGAGCTACGCGCCGCCATCGCCGATCACTACGCACCCATCCGGGCCAGCATCGCGCGCGTCGTACAGGCCTGAAGCGACTCCGCCAACGCCGCCGGATTCGTGACCGCACCGATACGCCCCGGGCCGGAATCGCGCCCGGATGAGAGGGGCCGGACGCCCCACGGCCCGTCGTGACGCGGGTTCCGGGGCCCCCGTTCACAGCGTCCGGCGGAGCCACTCCTCGACACCGGCGACGTGCACGGTGGCCCAGGAGCGCGCCAGCTCGGGCTGCCCGGCCGTGATCGCGTCGACGATCGCCTGGTGCTGCTCACGGGTCCGGGTGACGGCGCCCTCCTGGGTGACACCGCGCCAGATGCGGGCCCGGGTGGTGGGTCCGGAGAGCCCGTCGAGCAGCGAGCACAGCACCGCGTTCCCGGCGCCGACGGCGATCCTGCGGTGGAATTCCAGGTCGTTGGCGACCAGCGCCTCGACGTCGCTGGTGTCGCCGACGTCGTCGAGGACGGCCTGGAGGCCGGCGATGTCCTCGGCGACCATCCGCTGCGCGGCCAACGCCGTGGCGGCGGGCTCGAGGATCCGCCGGACCTCAAGGAACTCCAGCACGGTGTCGTCGCGGTGGAAGTCCACGACGAAGCCGAGCGTGTCGAGCAGCAGGTGCGGGGCAAGGCTCGTGACGTAGGTGCCGTCGCCCTGGCGGACGTCCAGGACGCGGATGATGGACAGCGCCTTCACCGCCTCCCGCAGGGAGTTGCGGGACAGGCCGAGCCGCCGGGCCAGGTCCGCCTCCTTGGGCAGTCGATCGCCGGGGCCGAGTTCGCCCGAGGTGATCATGCTCTTGATCTTGCCGATCGCCTCGTCGGTGAGCGCCATCGCTGCCTCCGCGTCGGTTCGAGCCCGTTGCCGTGACCGCGAGGATTCCATTCCTAGCTGATGGATGCCGACAGCGACACCCGAAGAGCGTCTGGGAGCCATACATCGGATGTTTTTTGCCTCCGGAGCTCTGACATCGGACGTCTACCAGGAGACTGCCCCTTCGGCGACAGGCCGATGAGCTGATGATTGGCCACCAAGCCCGCGATCTTCCTCCTCGAAGGCCACAGTAGAACTTAAGGATCCGGTCCATTGACAATAATAAACATCCCACGTTAACTCTCCTCTACATAGAGGAGGTCCTATGTTCGGGAACAGCAGTCTCCGGAGGATCCTGCGGGCGTCAGCCGCGCCCCTTCTCGTCGCCGCGTGCCTGACCTCCGTGTCCGTCGGCACGCCTCCCGCCCGTGCCGCAGCCGACCCGAGCCTGGCGCTCTGGTACGACGAGCCCGCCGCCGCCTGGGAGAGCAACGCGCTGCCGCTGGGCAACGGCGCGCTCGGCGCCATGGTCTTCGGCGGCGTCCAGACCGAACACCTCCAACTCAACGAGAAGAGCCTCTGGACGGGCGGACCGGGCGCCACTGGCTACAACCACGGCAACTGGGCGTCACCACGGCCCGGTGCCCTGGCCGGCGTACAGGCCCAGATCGACCGGGACGGACGGATGGCGCCCGGCCCGGTGGCGACCGCGCTCGGGCAACCGGCCACCGCGTTCGGCTCGTACCAGAACCTCGCCGACATGTACCTCGACATGACCGGCACCCCGACGACTGTGAGCGGCTACCGGCGCGAGCTGGACCTCGCCGAGGCGACCGCCCGCGTCGCGTACTCCCACGGCGGGGTCACCTACCAGCGCGAGTACGTCGCCAGTTACCCCGGCAACGTGATCGTCGCCCGGCTGTCGGCGAGCCAGGCCGGGAAGGTCTCCTTCGTCCTGCGGACCGTCCCGGCCCAGCCCGGCAGCACCGTCACGGTGGCGAACGGCCGGATCACCGTGCGGGGCACCCTGCCCGGCAACGGGTTGATCCACGAGACGCAGTACCGGGTCGTGACCACCGGCGGCACCCGGACCGACGGCGGCGACCGGGTCACCGTCACCGGCGCGGACTCGGCGTTCGTCGTGCTGTCGGCCGGCACGTCGTACGCCGACACGTACCCCACCTATCGCGGCGCGGACCCGCACACCCGGGTCACCCAGGCGGTCGACGCCGCGGCGACCTCGACGTGGGCGGCGCTGCGCGCGGCTCATCTCGCCGACTACCAGCGGCTCTTCGACCGCGTCCGGCTCAACGTGGGCGGGCAGATGCCCAACGTTCCCACCGACGAGCTGCGGTCGGCCTACACCGGCGCCGCCGGACGGGCCCAGGACCGGGCGCTGGAGTCGCTGTACTTCTCCTTCGGCAGGTACCTGCTCATCGCGTCGTCGCGCGGCGGCTCCCTGCCGGCCAACCTCCAGGGCATCTGGAACAACTCCAACAACCCGCCCTGGCAGGCCGACTACCACACGAACATCAACGTGCAGATGAACTACTGGCCGGCGGAGACCACGAACCTCACCGAGACCGCCGCACCGCTGTTCGACTTCATCGACGCCCTGCGGGCGCCGGGCCGGACCACCGCGCAGACCATCTACGGCACGACCGGCTGGGTCACCCACCTCAGCACCAACCCGTACGGCTTCACCGGTGTCCAGGACTGGGCCACCGCATTCTGGTTCCCGGAGGCCGCGGCCTGGCTGTGCCAGCACCTCTACGAGCACTACCGCTTCACCCGCGACACCGCGTTCCTGCGCGACCAGGCGTACCCGGCGATGAAGGAGGCCGCCGAGTTCTGGCGGGCCAACCTGCGCGTCGACCCGCGTGACGGCAGGCTGGTCGTGACGCCCAGCTACTCGCCGGAGCAGGGTGACTTCTCGGCCGGCGCGTCGATGAGCGAGCAGATCGTGTGGGACCTGCTCACCAACACCATCGAGGCGAGCACCACGCTCGGCGTCGACGCCACCCTGCGCGCGCAGTGGCAGACCACGCTGAGCAAGCTCGACCCCGGCCTGCGGGTCGGCTCCTGGGGCCAGTTGCAGGAGTGGAAGGCCGACTGGGACAGCCCGACCAACGACCACCGGCACGTCTCGCACCTGTTCGCCCTGCACCCGGGCCGGCAGATCTCGCCGCTGACCACCCCGGCGCTCGCCGACGCCGCCCGGGTGTCCCTCACGGCGCGCGGCGACGGTGGCACCGGCTGGAGCAAGGCGTGGAAGATCAATTTCTGGGCTCGGCTGCTCGACGGCGACCACGCCCACAAGATGCTCGCCGAACAGCTCAAGAGCAGTACGCTCGCCAACCTGTTCGACACCCACCCGCCGTTCCAGATCGACGGCAACTTCGGGGCCACCGCCGGCATCGCGGAGATGCTGCTGCAGAGCCAGAACGGCGTGGTCGACGTGCTGCCCGCCGTGCCGGCGGCGTGGCCCACCGGCTCGGTCAACGGCCTCAGGGCACGCGGCAACGTGACAGTGGACGCCGAGTGGCGCAACCGCCTGGCCAGCCGGATCACGCTCACCGCCGGCAGCGGCGGCGCCCTCACCGTCCGCAACCCGATGCTGGCCACCGCCTCGCTGGTGGACCTGAACACCAACCAGACCGTGCCGGTGACCCGCAACGGTGACCGGGTGACGTTCACGGCCGTGGCCGGACACCGCTACCAGGCCGTCTCCACGGCCGCGACCGGCACGATCGCCGGTGTGGCGAGTGGCCGTTGCGTCGACGTGCCGGGTGCGGCCACCGCCGACGGCACCGCACTCATCCTCTGGGACTGCTCCGGCGCCGCCAACCAGACCTGGACCCGACAGGCCGACAACACCATCCGCAACCGCGGCAAGTGCCTCACCGCCGCGAGCACCACCAACGGCGCCGCGGCGACCATCACCACCTGCGGCACCGCCACCAACCAACGATGGACGTACGACACCACAGCGAAAACCCTGCGCAACCAGGCCACCGGCACCTGCCTCGACGCCAACGGCGGCGGCACCACCAACAACACCGCGGTCATCCTCTGGACCTGCACCACAGCCACCAACCAGCAGTGGCTGATGTAGCACCCGCCACCCACCCGTACCGCCCCTGCCTGCCCGTTCCCGGGAAGGACGCCCCCATGACCCGTACCCTGCGCCGTCATCGTCCGCACGCGAGCGGGGCCGTCCTGGCCGCCGTGGTCCTGCTCGCCACCTGCCTGATCCAGCTCACCCCACCGGCAGCGCCGGCCGCCGCGGCCCCGGGGGACGGCACGATCACGGGCGTGGCCAGCGGTCGCTGCGTCGACGTGCCCGGCGGCGCCACCGCCGACGGCACCGCAGTCATCCTCTGGGACTGCTCCGGCGCCGCCAACCAGACCTGGGCCCGACAGGCCGACAACACCATCCGCAACCGCGGCAAGTGCCTCACCGCCGCGAGCACCACCAACGGCGCCGCAGCCACCATCACCACCTGCGGCACCGCCACCAACCAACGATGGACGTACGACACCACAGCGAAAACCCTGCGCAACCAGGCCACCGGCACCTGCCTCGACGCCAACGGCGGCGGCACCACCAACAACACCGCAGTCATCCTCTGGACCTGCACCACAGCCACCAACCAGCAGTGGCGGGTGGCCGCCGCGGACTACCAGCCGCTGCTCGACGTGGGCTTCAGCGGCACCTTCACCTCCGCCACCGGCTACACCCCCTCGACCGGGGAGCTGGTCGACGGGCAGCTCACCCGGCTGGCCGGCAGTGAGGCGATCAGCGGGACGTCGGTCACGCTCACCGGCGGGGGCACCGGCATCGGGTTCTCCCCACGGATCCCGGTGACCAGCACCAAGTACGTCAACCGGAGCCTGTTGGCCGAGGCGGTGGTACGCCGCCAGAGCGGCGCCACCCTGACCTTCGACACGGTGCTCAGCCTCGCCGGTGGCGGCTACTTCCGGTACGCCAGCGGCTCGCAGACCACCACGGAGTTCGGCATGTACGGCCCGGACTCGCCGTACCACGACACCCGGCAGAGCGGGCCCAACCTGTCCGACACCCAGGACACCCACGTGGCGTTGGCCTACGAGTACGTGAGCGACACCTCGGCCCGGCTCGTCGCGTACGTCAACGGCTGCCAGGTGGGCAGCACCGTCACCACTCCGGTCGCCGCGGCCAACGCGTCGCAGGGCCTGCTGACCTTCGGCAACGACGCCGGAACCCGTAACCGTGGCTGGCACGGCACCGTGGACGCCATCGCGCTGGCGACGATGACCGGCGCCGCCGGCCCGGTCGACTTCCAGCTCGACGCGCAGGTCTGCGGCGGCACCCCGCCGCCACCCGGTTGCGCCGGCAATCCCGGCAGCAGCGGTCCGGTCACCCCGGCCACCGTCATCACCGTCGACAGGTGCGACACGCTCGACCGGATCCGGCAGAAGGCCGCCCAGGTCGTCCCGTCGGCCGCCCAGCTGGCCTGGCAACAACGGGAGCTGACGGCGTTCCTGCACTACGGCATGAACACCTTCACCGACGTCGAGTGGGGCAGCGGCAACGAGGATCCGGCCCTGTTCAACCCGACGGCGGTCGACCCGGCACAGTGGATGGACGTCCTCAAACGCAACGGGTTCAAGCAGGTCATCCTCACCGTCAAGCACCACGACGGCTTTCTGCTCTACCCGTCGCGGTACAGCACCCACTCGGTGCGCAGCAGCCCCTGGTGGGGCCGCACCGGCCAGAGCGACATCCTGCGGGCCACAGTCGACGCCGCCCGCTCGGCCGGTCTGGCCGTGGGCTTCTACCTCTCCCCCGCCGACGGCGCGGAGATCCCCGGCCGACGCGGTGGCGACCGGTTCGGCAACGGCAGCGCCAAGCGGGCGGTGAGCATCCCGACGCTCGTCGCCGGCGACACCCGCACCCCGACGCAGACGTACGCCTACCAGGCCGACGACTACAACGCCTACTTCCTCAACCAGCTCTACGAACTGCTCACCGAGTACGGGCCGATGGCCGAGGTGTGGTTCGACGGCGCCAACCCGTACACCGCGTACCCGCAGCCGTACCAGGTCGGCGACTGGTACCGACTGATCCGGGCGCTGCAACCGAACGCCACGATCGCGATCAACGGCCCGGACGTGCGCTGGGTCGGCTCGGAGTCCGGGGCGTTCCGGGCCGACGAGTGGAGCGCGCTGCCGTTCCGGGGCACCGATCCCGGCGCGCTGAACCGCGACGACGACCTGCTCGCCGGCGCCTCGTCGAGCGACCTGGGTTCCAGTGCGCTGATCGGCCGGAACCTGGGGACGGTCACGTACCTGTCGTGGTATCCGGCCGAGGCGGACGTGTCGATCCGGCCCGGCTGGTTCTGGCACTCCGGGCAGAACGGCTCGGTGAAGCAGCCGGCCGCGCTGATGCAGCTCTACGAGAACGCGGTGGGCCGCAACGCCAACCTGCTGCTCAACGTCCCGCCGAACCGGGCCGGTGTGATCGACGCGCCGGACGTCACAGCCCTCGACGGGTTCGGCACCGCCCAGCGCGCCCGGTACGGCCGGGAGCTGTTCGCCAGGGCGGGCGCGACCGGCACCCCCGCCGCCCTCACCGACACGGCACTGAACACGTACTGGTCGCCTTCGGGGGGTGCCACCACCGGCGCGGTCGAGCTGACCGCCTGCCGGACCCGCACGTTCGACCGGCTCCTGGTGCAGGAATCGGTCGGCAGCGGCCAGCGCATCGAGGCGTTCGCCGTGGACGCCTGGATCAACGGCGGCTGGCAGCAGGTCGCCGCCGCCGGGACGGTCGGCTACAAGCGGATCGTGCCGCTGTCCACCGCCGTGACCAGCGACCGGCTGCGGCTGCGGGTCACCGCCGCGCGCGGCGTACCGCAGGTCGCGACGCTCACCGCGTACGCGACCGACAGCACCGCCAACCCGGCGTCCTGCTGATTTCCCCGCCCTATCCCGAGAGGAACGGTTCATGCGTCTTCGACGTATCAGCGTCACCGGAGCAGTGGGGGTCCTCGCCACCGCACTGCTGACCGTGCCGGCGACGCCGGCCTCGGCCGTACCGGGTGACCTACAGGTGATCCCGGCGCTGAAGCAGTGGACGGCGGGCACCGGCAGCTACACCTTCGGCGCCGCGACCCGGATCGTGGTGGACCCCGCCTACACCGCCCAACTCAACGACGACGCGGCAACGTTCGCCGCCGACCTGCGGGACCTGACCGGACGCACCGTGCCGGTCGCCACCGGAGCCGCCGCCACCGGCGACATCCGGCTGACCCTGGGCGGCAGCCAGCCCGCCGAGGGCTACACCATGACTGTCGGGTCGAGCATCGCCATCCAGGGCTCGACCGACGCGGGCGCCTTCTACGGCACCCGCACGGTGCTGCAACTGCTCAAACAGTCGACAACGGTCCCGGCGGGAACGACAACCGACTCCCCGACCAAGTCCGAACGCGGTCTGATGGTCGACGTGGGCCGCAAGTACTTCACCGTCGACTGGCTCCGCCGGCACGTCAAGGAGCTCGCCTACCTGAAGATGAACCGGTTGCACCTGCACCTGTCCGACTCGCAGGGGTTCCGGCTGGAGAGCACCACCCACCCGGAGGCGATGTCGGAGCAGTACTACACCAAGCAGCAGATCCGCGACCTCATCGCCCTGGCCACCCAGTACCACATCGAGGTCGTGCCCGAGATCGACATGCCGGGCCACATGAACGCCATCCTGGAAGACCACCCGGACCTGCAACTCGCCGACACGGCGGGCAACCGCAACCCCTACTACCTCGACCTGTCCAAGCCGGGCGCGTACACCCTGGCCCGCGACCTCATCACCGAGTTCCTGCCGCTGTTCCCCGGCCGGTACTGGCACATCGGCGCGGACGAATACATCGGCAACTACGCCGCCTACCCGCAGCTGTTGACGTACGCCCGCGCGACGTACGGGCCGAACGCCACCGCCAAGGACGCCTACTACGGCTTCATCAACTGGGCCAACGACATCGTCCGTGCCGGTGGCAAGACGACCCGGATGTGGAACGACGGAATCGGCACCGACGGCACCATCCGTCCGGCGTCGAACATCCACGTCGAGGTCTGGTACAACTACGGCATCTCCCCGCAGGCCCTGCTGGACCGCGGGCACACGATCTCCAACCAGGCGTGGAACCCCACCTACTACATCCTCGGCGTCGGCAAACCAAACGTGACGTGGGGCTACGAGACCTGGAACCCGGATCTGTTCCAGGGCAACAACACCATCAACACCCCCTCGCGCAACCTCGGCACCGTCGTGCACGTCTGGTGCGACAACCCGAACGCCGAGACCGAGGAGCAGGTCACCGCGGGCATCCGGACGATCCTGCGGGTGGTGGCCCAGCAGACCTGGGGGTCGCCGAAGCCGGCCGCCACGTACACCGCCTTCAGCGCCATCATGGACCGCATCGGTCGGGCTCCCGGCGGCCCGGCGGCGACGACCGGCAGCCTGTCGCTCAACCGACCGGTGACCGCGTCGTCGACCGAGACTCCCAGCTTCCCGGCCTCGGCGGCGGTGGACGGTGACCTCAGCACCCGCTGGTCGTCGGCCTACACCGACCCGAGCTGGATCCAGGTCGACCTCGGCAGCAGCCAGGAACTCTCCCGCGTCGCACTGCGCTGGGAGGCCGCCTACGCGAGGGCGTACCAGATTCAGACCTCGACCGACGGCACCACCTGGACGACCGCGGTGACCGTCACCGCCGGGGACGGCGGCCTCGACGAGCACGCCCTCAACACCACCGCCCGGTACGTGCGCATGCAGGGCACCGCACGGGCCACCACCTTCGGCTACTCCCTCTGGGAGTTCGAGGTCTACGGGCCGAAGAAGGGCATCATCACCGGCGCCGCCAGCAGCCGCTGCGTCGACATCCCCGGCAGCAACACCACGAACGGCACCGCGGTCAACCTCTGGGACTGCAACAGCGGACCCAACCAGACGTGGACCCACCGCAACGACGGCACCCTCACCGCCCTCGGCAAGTGCATGGAACCGGCGAGCGGAAGCGTCGCCGACGGCACCACGATCGTGATCAACGCCTGCACCAGCGCCACGACCCAGCGCTGGACCTACGACGCCACCTCGGGCAGCTACCGCACCGGCGGCAAGTGCCTCGACGCCAACGGCGGCGCGACCGCCAACGGCACCCGCCTCATCCTCTGGCCCTGCACCAACGGCGCCAACCAGCGCTGGAGCACCCCCACCGTCTGACCACCGATGGAGGCACGATGCAGCACGCCATGCCCCTGCCATCCTCATCGACAACACGGCCACGGCGGTTCGTCGTGCACACCATCGTCCTGGGTCTGATCGCCGGTGCCGTCGCGACGGTCGGGGGCCATCCGGCCCCGGCCGGCGCGGCGGTCCCGGCGGACCCGACCTACACCGACGCCGCCGGCCTGGTCTTCCCCGGCGTTCAACCGGGCGCGGCGACGGCGTCGCTCTCCGGCGGCAGCTTCACCATGGCCAACGCGGCGCTCTCGTCCACCTGGAGCGTGCAGGGCAGCACGGTGTCGCTGACCCGGTTCGACAACCGGGCGGCGAACGCGACAGTGCCGATGAGCCTGCGCGGGCTCTTCACCCTCACCCTGGCCGACGGCAGCACCATCACGACGGCGAACACGAGCGTCTCGGCCGGTCCGGTGGTCAGCGACCTGGCGGCGAACGCCGGGTCGGCACGGCTCGCGGAACGCTTCGCCGGCAAGGCGGTCACCACCACCTTCCGGTACGGCGGCGGCACCCGGACACTCGACGTGCAGTGGCAGGTGCGGCTGCGCGGTGGGGCCAACTCCGTACAGCACAGCTTCACCGTGCGTTCGGTGGCCGGCACGTTCGACGTGACCTCCCTGCGCCTGGTGGAACTCGGCCTCACCAACGCGCGGGTCCTCGGCAGCGACGACGGCAGCCCGGTGGTGCACGGCGCGGCCGGCAGCGAGACGGTGTTCGTCGGCATCGAGAACCCGATGGCGAAGGCGACAGTGAACGGGTCCGCCGTCGACATCACGGTGCCCCGCGCCGGTGCCCTCACCACCGGCGCGTCGTGGGTCTACACCGCCTCCACCGGCGTCTCCCCCGCCGGGCAGCTGCGCCGCTCGTTCCAGTACTACCTGCAACGCGAACGGGCCCACGACCGCCGGACGTTCCTGCACTACCAGAGCTGGCTGGACCTCAAGCCACCCGGCGAGGTGATCAACAGCGCCGAGCTGACCCGGGCGATCAACCTGTTCGGCACCCAGCTGCGCGACCGGGGCGCCACCATCGACAGCTTCTGGGTGGACGACGGCTGGGACTATCTGCGCACCCCCCAGGTCGACGAGACGAACCTGAACGTCTGGTCGTTCGACCCGACCCAGTTCCCCACCGGCTTCGCCCCACAGAAGGCCGCCGCCGCGCAGTACGGGGCCTCGATGTCGGTGTGGATGTCACCGTTCGGCGGGTACGGCACCAGCGCCGCCACCCGCCAGGCCATCAACGCGAGCAAACCCGCCGACCAGCGGTTGGAGACGCACAGCGGCGGCCAGTTCAAACTCGGCGGCGCCCGCTACCACGACCGGTTCCGGTCGGTCGCCTTCGACATGATGGACAACCAGGGGGTACGCGGCTTCAAGCTCGACGGCATCGGCGGCGGGCTCTACCAGTCCGGCCCGAACGCGAACTACATCGCCGACTACGAGGCCCTGCTCGGGCTGACCGGCGACCTGCGCGCGCACCAGAAGGACGTGTTCGTCAACGCCACGGTCGGCACCTGGGGCTCACCGTACTGGTTGTGGTTCACCGACTCGATCTGGCGCGACGGGCACGACGCCAGCCTGGTCGGCGCGGGCAGCGCGCAGCAGCGCTACGTCAACTACCGCGACTCGGAGACGTTCCGCAACAACGCCACGCAGAACCCGCTGTTCCCGATCCCGAGCCTGATGAACCACGGGATCATCTTCTCCGACCGCACCCCGCAGTTCACCGCCGACTACGACCTGACCAAGCCCAGTGTCCAGGCCGAGGTGTCGCAGGACATCCGTGCCTACTTCGCGCTCGGGCTGAGCCTTCAGGAGCTGTACGTCCGCAACACGCTCGTCGACGCGAGCCGGCCGGGCGCGGCCTGGTTCTGGGACACCGTGGCGGCCAACGCCCGGTGGGCGCGGGCCAACCAGGGGTTGCTCAGCGACGTGCACTGGGTCGGCGGTGACCCGGCCGCCGGAGCGGTCTACGGCACCGCCGCCTGGAACTCCTCGGCCGGCGCGTCGAAGGGGATGCTCATGCTGCGTAACCCGTCGGCGTCCGCGCAGAGTTTCACCGTCAACCCGCAGACGGTCTTCGAGCTGCCCGGCGGGACCCACCAGCGGTACCGGTTCACCGAGCGCGACGGGCGGCGTACCGGCTTCGTGTCGGGTCCGGCCGCACCGGTGAACATCACCCTCGCACCGTTCGAGGTGGCCGTCTTTGAGGCCGCACCGACCGACGAGCCGATCGGTGGCGGGGACAGCCCGCAGCTGCCCCGCAGCGGGTGGACCGCGACGGCGGACAGCGTCGAGACCGTCGGCGAGAACGGCGTCGCCGCCAACGCCATCGACGGCAACCCGGGCACCATCTGGCACACCCGCTACGTCGGGGGGGTCGCACCCATGCCGCACCAGCTCACCATCGACCTCGGCCGCAGTTTCCGCGTCGACAAACTCGACTACCTGCCCCGTCAGGACGGAGGCACCAACGGCACCATCGCCGACTACCAGATCCTGACCAGCGTCGACGGCACCACCTGGACGCAGGTCACCGCCGGCACCTTCGGCGCCGGCAGCACCCTGAAGACAGCGGTCTTCGCCCCCACCACGACCCGGTACGTGCGCCTGCGCACCACCCGCGCCGCGAACGGGGCCGGGTACGCCTCGGCCGCCGAGATCAACCTGTACGGATCGACGGCCTGACCGAATTCGCCGTCCCGGGGCGCCCCCTGTCGACGCCCCGGGACGGCAGCACCTGTCGCCCTCAGCGGGCGAGGACGTGGGCGAGGATCGCCATGCCGCCGACCGCCACCAACGCTCCGGCAGCAGCCAACGGTGCCGCGCCGTCGGGACGCCCGAGCCCGGTGGGCAGCCGCACGGTGCGGTACCGGCGTCGGGCCACCGTGACCACCGCGACGGCCAGCGGCGCGCAGGCCAGCACGATCCCCGCGGCGAACGGACGAGTCGGCAGCAGCTCCCGGCCGACGGCCACCAGCACGGCGGCCGTCGCCAGCGCCGTGCGTAGCCACGCCAGCAGGGTGCGTTCGGCCTGCGCCCCCCGGTCGGCGGGACGCGGTGGCTCCGTCACCTCAGCACCACGACATCAGAGCAGCACCACGACGGCGATCGTCACGCCGGCCGCGACCACCCCCACCGCCGACACGGCCACGACAGGTGTGGACGGCAGCGGCATCTGGAGCCGCAACGCCCGTTCGTTGCGGCTCCAGCGGGGGAACGCCTCGGCGGCCACCCCGACGGCGAGCACCGCGAGCACGACCGCCGCCCACTGCGAGCCGTCCGTACCGAAGGCCTTGACCGCCGCGGCGGCCACCATGAGACCCAGCGCGGTCCGCAGCCACGCGAGGAACGTGCGCTCGTTGGCGAGGGTGAACCTCGGGTCCGGCTCGGTGCCCACCCCGTAGACCCGGCGTGGCCAGCGGCGGTCGGCTCGTCCCGCCGACTCGTCAGTCACCCGGTGACCGCTGCCGGCGGCTGCCAGGGCGTGTCACCACACTCCTGCTGGACGCGGGCGAGCTCGGCGGTGAGGGCCGCCCGGATCGGCGCGTACGCCGGGTCGTCGTAGACGCTGCGCATCTCCCACGGATCGGCCCGCAGGTCGAACATCTCCCACTCCGGCTCCTGCGCCGTGGCGGAGGTGCCGGGCAGACCCAGCCCGTCGGCGTAGTAGTAGACGAGCTTGTGGTCGTGGGTGCGGACACCGTAGTGCGCCCACACGTGGTGCTCGTCGTCGTCGTGCTCCCAGTAGCGGTAGTACACCGACTGCCGCCAGTCGTCCACGTCCTCGCCGCGCAGCAGCGGGCGCAGTGAGCGCCCCTGCATGCGGCTGTCGGCCGGGACGCCGGCGTAGTCGAGGAACGTCTGGGCGAAGTCGACGTTCATGGCGAGCGCGCCGGTGGTGGAGCCGGCCGGGATCTCCGCTGGGTAGCGGATGAGGAACGGCATGCGCAGCGATTCCTCGTACATGAACCGCTTGTCGTACCAGCCGTGGTCGCCGAGGAAGAAGCCCTGGTCGGACGTGTAGACGACGATCGTGTCGTCGGTCAGCCCGTGCTCGTCGAGGTAGTCGAGCAGGCGGCCCACGTTGTCGTCGACGCTGGCGACGCAGCGCAGGTAGTCCTTGATGTACCGCTGGTAGGTCCAGAGCGCCGCCTCGTCCGGGTCGAGGTGCGGCGGCAGCATCTCCTTGATGTCGTTGGCGGTCAGGTCCCGGTCCACCCGCATCCGGGCGGCCCGGGCGGCAGCGGCGTGCCCGGAGTGGTCGTCGTCGAACGAGCCCGGTACGGCCACGTCGTCGACGTACATGTCGCGGTGTTTGTCGTCGGGCTCCCAGTTGCGGTGCGGCGCCTTGTGGTGCACCAGCAGGCAGAAGGGCCGCTGCTGGTCGCGCTGATCGAGCCAGTCGACGGCCAGGTCGGTGATGATGTTCGTGCAGTAGCCGGTGCGGACCTGTTCGGTGCCGTCCATGCCGATGAACACGGGGTCGCGGTAGCGGCCCTGACCGGGCACGACCTCCCAGTAGTCGAAACCGCGGGGGTCGTGCTCCGCGCCGTGCCCGAGGTGCCACTTGCCGACCAGCGCGGTCTGGTAGCCGGCCCGGCGCAGCAGCTCCGGGAAGACGAGCTGCCGGTTGTCGAACTCGGTCGACAACGTCTGCACGCCGTTGACGTGGTTGTAGGTGCCGGTGAGGATGGTGGCCCGGCTGGGCGCGCACAGGGAGTTGGTGCAGAAGCAGTTTTCCAGCAGGGCGCCACCGGTCGCGATGCGGTCGATGTGCGGCGTCTCGTTAATCTTGCTTCCGTAGGCGCCCACCGCGTGCGCGGCGTGGTCGTCGGCCATGATGAAGACGATGTTGGGCCGCACGGGTTGATCCCTTCTCACCGGACTCAGGACGCGTACGCGGCGGCGTCGTAGTAGGTGCTCGGGTCCACGACGTCCGGCAGCTTGCCGAGGTCCTTGAACAGGCCGTTGAGGCCGGTGAGCCAGCCCGCGACGGTACCGTCGGTGGACTTGGCGGCGAGTTCGGCCGACGGCAGGAACCGGGCGTTGCTGGCCTCGGCGCGGAGTTGCTCGACCGGCGCCGACTTGAGGAACTTCGCGGTGACCTCGACGGCGCGGTCCACGTTGGCCGCCCGCTCGTCGTTGGCGGCGCGCAGCACCGCGAGCACCTTCCTGACCAGCTCCGGCTTGCCGGTCACCACGTCGTTGCGCCCGACATAGGCGGACGGGAAGCTGATGTCCGGGTAGAAGTCGTCGTTCTTGGCCAGCTCGGCGAGGTTCGGGACCCGCTTCTTGATCGTGCCGATGAGCGGGTACCAGATGCCGGCGGCGTCGATCTGGCCGGACCCGAACGCGGTGACGACGGTGCTGGGATCCATCGTGACCTTCCTGACGTCGTCGATGGAGAGTCCGGCGCGTCGCAGGGCCAGCCGCACCATCATGTCGCCGGAGGTGCCCTCGGGTACGCCCACCTTCTTGCCCTTGAGCGCGGCCATGGAGGTGATGCCCGGCTGGGCGATGACCCGGTCGGCGAAGCCGAGCGAGTTGATGGCGATGACCCGGGCCTTGCCGGACGCCGGCAGCCACAGCGCGCCCGGACCGAGGTAGCCGAAGTCGAGGTCGCCCGCTCCGAGGGCCTGCACCTGGAGCGGCCCGTTGGTGAAGACCTTGAGGTCCGGCTTCAGGCCGTGCTGCGCCCAGAGCTTCTTGTCCTCGGCGATCGCCATCAGGCTCGCGCCGGTGAAGTCGGCGATGTAGCCCAGCTTCACCGGTTCGGTGGCCGAGCCGCCCGAACCGGACTTGTCGTCGTCGCCGCAGGCGGCGAGGGCCGCGGTGGCGCCGAGGCCGGCGATGCCGGCGAGCAGGGCGCGACGGGAGAGAGTGCTCATCGGGATGCACCTTCCTGAGGGGTCTGGTGGTAGACAGCGCGCCAGACCCGATTGCGGATCCGGGAGAATTCCGGGGAGAGGCGGACCGCTTCGGTCCGCGGGTAGGGCAGGTCGACGTCGATGACCTCGTGCACCCGGCCCGGCCGGGCCGCCATGACGACGACCCGGTTGGCGAGGTAGACGGCCTCGTCGACGTCGTGGGTGATGAACAGGACGGTCCGTCGCTCGGAGCCCCAGGTGGCCAGCAGCTGATCCTGCATCTGCACCCGGGTGAGGGCGTCGAGGGCGCCGAAGGGTTCGTCCATGAGCAGGACGCCCGGGTCGACGGCGTACGCGCGGGCGATGGCGCACCGCTGCCGCATCCCACCGGACAGCATGCGGGGCAGCGCGTCGGCGAAGTCGGTCAGCCCCACGAGGTCGATGAAGTGCTGCGCCCGTCGGCGCCGTTCGGCCCGCCCCACCTTGGCGATCCGGAGACCGAACTCGACGTTCTCGCGCACGGTGAGCCAGGGGAACAGCGCGTACTGCTGGAAGATGACGCCGCGTTCCGGGCCGGGCCCCCGCACCTGTCGTGCGTCGACGAGCACCTCGCCGCCGGTGGGTTCGACGAGGCCGGCGGCGATGTTCATCAGCGTCGACTTGCCGCAGCCGGACGGCCCGACCACTGTGACGAACTCCCGGTCGGCGATGTCCAGGTCGACGTCGCGCAACGCGTGGAACGGCTTGCCGCCCACCTCGAACGTGCGGCTGGTGGAGCGGAAGGAGATCTTCTCGGTCATCGGCGTTCCTGCCATCCGGTGAGGCGCTTCTCGGCGGCGAGCAGGAGCCGATCCATGACCAGGCCGAGCACACCGATGGTGATCAGGCCGACGAAGATGCTCGGCAGGTCGTAGTAGATCTGCGCCTGCTGCATCCGGTAGCCGAGGCCCTCCTGCGCGGCGATCAACTCGGCGGCGACGAGTGTCGCCCAGGCCGCGCCGAGGCCGACGCGCATGCCGACCAGGATGAACGGGGTGGACGCGGGGACCACCACCCGGCGGAACACCACCGCGTCGTTGGCGCCGAGCACCCGGGCAGCGTTGATCATGGTTTTGTCGACGTTCACCACGCCCTGGAACGTCGACACGACGCAGGACAGGAACGCGGCGAGGAAGATGACGAAGATCTTCGGGGTCTCCCCGATGCCCATGAGCAGGATGGCCAGCGGGATGACGGCCAGGGGCGGGATCGTGCGGAAGAACTGCACGTAGGGCTCGATCAGCCCGCGTGCCGTCCCGTACCAGCCCATGAGGAAGCCGACCGGGATCGCAAGGGCACTGCCGAGCGCGAAACCGATAAGCACCCGACGCAGGCTGGCGAGGCTGTCGTCGAGGAGGGTGCCGTCCATCGCCAGCTCACCGGCGCGGACGGCGACCTCCTGCGGTCCCGGGAGGCCCGAGACCCCGATCTGTGCCAGCACGGTCCAGATGCCGATGCCCAGCACGACGGCGATCACGTTCCACACCAGCAGCGGTACGGCGCGGCGCTGCGGCGACGCCGCGGTGGTCTCCGACCCTCGGGGTGGGGACGGTTGAACGTCTATCGCCACGGTGGTGCTCCGTAGCCCAGCTCGGACATGGGGCCCCTTTCCGGTCGGCGGCGCTGAAGGTAAGCGAATCTTTGGTGACTCGACGAATCATGTCAACCCTTCGGACTAAAAAGCCCGAGCTGGGAGCGCTGCGGCGGTTCATAAGATGTCAGACCTCTAGCCCGCAGCCTAGGGCTGGCCGCGCCACGTGACAACGCCCGGCCGGCATACCCGTTTATTGTCCGGCCCATTGACTAAATTGAACGGCTTGACCAGACTGCGGCTACCCGAGCCACCAGTCTCCCGGCGAGCCGGGCGACGGACGAAGGAGTCCCATGTCGATTCCGCGCTCCCGCCACACCCCTGGATCCCGACGCCGCCTGAGCGCGGCGAAGCTCGCCGTGCTGGTCACCGCGTCGCTGCTCGCGCCGCTTCCGGCCGGCACGCCGGCCGTGGCCGCGCCGGTGAACCTGGCCCGCACCGGCACCGCCACCGCGTCGAGCGTCGAACTCGACCGCGCCGACTTCGTCGCCGCACACGTCAACGACGGCGACCGCGGCACCAGGTGGTCGTCGAAGTACCAGGACGACAGCTGGGTCCAGGTACGGCTGGCCAGCGCCGCCCGGGTCGACCACGTGACGCTGACCTGGCCCAACGCGTGCGCCCGCGACTTCTCCCTGCAGACGTCGACCGACGGCGTCGCGTGGACCACAGTGACCCGCCTCCAGCGCGACACCTGCCCCCGCACCGACGTCATCGCGGTCAACTCGTCCCAGCCGGTGTCCTACGTACGGATGCAGGGCCACCAGCGATGGGCCGGTTACGGCTACTCGATCTCCGAGTTCGAGATCTGGGACGGCACCGAGCCGGCACCGGCACCCTCGCTGGGCCTGCTGCCCAAGCCGGTGTCGCTCGCGGAGAACGGCGGCACGCCGTACACCCTGAACCCGAGCACACCGATCGTCGCGGTCGGATCGCCGGCGACAGCACCTGCCACCTACCTCGCCGGGCTGCTCCGCCCCGCCACCGGGTACGCCCTGCCGGTGGTCACCCAGAGCACCGCGCCCGCGCCCATCGTCGTGGAGGTGGGGGCCGGCAAGGGTCCGGCCGGCCACACCGCCGAGGGGTACCGGTTGGTCGTCACCAGCGGCACGGTCCGGATCAGCGCCGACACGGCGAACGGCGCGCTCAACGGGGTGCAGACGCTGCGGCAACTCCTGCCCCAGTGGGTGGAGTCCGACACCGTCGTGAGCACCGCGTGGACGGTGCCGGCGGTGACCATCACCGACTACCCGCGCTTCGCCCACCGCGCGATGATGCTCGACGTCGCCCGCAGCTTCTACCCGATGAACGAGATCAAGGCGTACATCGACAGCGCCGCGCAATACAAGATCAATCGTCTGCACCTGCACCTGACCGACGACCAGGGCTGGCGGATCGCCATCGACAACCCGGCGAGCAACCCGGCGGGCATCGACTACGGCCGGCTCACCTCGGTCAGCGGACGCACCGCCATGACCTACAACGACAGCGGTCAACTGATGGGCACCGAGCTGGGTGTCACCGGCTTCTACACCCGGGCCGACTACGCCGAGATCGTGCGCTACGCCGGTTTGAACGGCATGACGGTCATCCCGGAGATCGACATGCCGGGGCACACCAACGCGGCGCTGCACGCCATCCCCCAGCTGAACACCGCCGGCGCCCAGCCCAAGCCGGCGTCCGGCCAGCAGACCGCGCCGGCCAACGGCACCGGCAACGTCGGCTACTCGACGCTCGACTCCGCCAGCGCGACGACGTACGAGTTCGCCACGCAGGTCCTGACCCAGATCGCCGCCATGACGCCGGGGCCCTACCTGCACATCGGCGGCGACGAGGCGCACGTGACCAGCCACGCGAACTACACCACGATGGTCGACGCCTTCACCGCGACTGTCGCGTCGCTCGGCAAGACCGTGGTCGGCTGGAACGAGTACGCCGGCACGGCGCTGCCGCAGGGCAACGCGGTGGTGCAGTACTGGAACGGCGACCGCACGGCGGTGGCCAACGCGGTGAACGGCCGCGGCGCCCGGGTCGTCCTCTCCCCCGCCGCCCACACGTACGTGCCGCAGAAGCAGGATTCCCGCCAGCCGCTCGGCGGCACCTGGGCGTGCGGTGGACCGTGCGGGCTGGACCGCCACTACAACTGGGACCCGGGCACCTTCATCCCGAACATCGCCGAGACCAGCGTGCTCGGGGTCGAATCGGCCCTGTGGGGCGAGTTCATCCGCCGCGTCGGCCAGGCGCAGTACTACAGCTTCCCGCGCCTCATCGCCACCGCCGAGGTGGGGTGGACGCCGCAGGCGCAGCGCGACTACGCCGACTTCACCACCCGCCTGTCCGTGGCCGGGGGACGGTTGACCGTCGAGGGCGTCAACTTCTTCCCCACCTCCGACGTGCCGTGGCGCCACCAGGCGATCGGCCGGCCCACCGCCGTCGTCGTCGGCGCACCGGCCGGCGCCACCTGGACGATCACCGCCCCCGGGCTCCGCAGCACCGACCTGGCCGCCACGATCACCTGGAGCGACGGCCGGGTGGAGGCGTTGACGCCCACCGCGACGCGCGAGCCGAGCATCCCGGCGATGCAGATCAACAGCGCGTTCGCCGTGGTGTCCCGGCGCACGTTCGGCGCGGCGGGGACGTACACCGGGACGTTGTCCGTGCGGTCGGCCGGGCTGGCCCCGGTCCAGGCGGCCCTGAGCGTCACCGTCCGCGCCAGCTGACCGCCGGCCGGCGCCGCCACCTCACCACGTGGCGGCGCCGGCCACCGCGCCGTACGTTGCCGCGACGACACCCGGAGGCAGGCGTCGGTCATGATGGTGCCGTGATCGAACGCCCGGATGCCATGCAACGCGTGCGGCTGGCGCACACGGAGGCCCTGCTGGCCCAGCTCCGCAGCGCCGGCCCGCTCAGTCGGGCCGACCTCATCCGGCTGACCGGGCTGTCGCGCACCACCCTCTTCGACATCATCGCCGACCTCATCGCCCGCGGTGTGGTCGTCGAGCGGGAACCCGCGCTGTCCGGCCACCGGGGCCGGGGACGGCCGTCCACGACAGTCAGCCTCAACCCGTCCGCCGGCCGCATCGTCGGCATCGACCTCGGCCGGGCGACGATCACCGTCATCGTCGCCACACTGGGGCACGACATCCTGGCCCGGGGCAGCCGCCCCGTCGCGCTGGCGGCGGGGCCGGCCCGGCGGGCCAACGCCGCGATCAAGCTGATCGACGACCTCGTGCAGGAGCACGACATCGACCTGCGGGCGCTGGAGGCGATCGGCCTCGGCCTGCCCGGCCTGGTGGCCGGCCCGGCTCGTCCGGCGGGCGGCGCCAGCCCGTCGGCGGCCGCCAAGCAGGTCCGCACGCGGATCCAGGACCGGTACGGCGTCGCCGTCGTCACCGACAACAACTCGCGGCTGGCCGCGCTCGCCGAGGGCACCTGGGGAGCGGCCCGCGACGTGCGGGACGCCATCTACGTCCGGTGGAGTGACGGCGTCGGTGGCGGCCTCATCGTCGATGGCCGGCTCGCCCGCGGGGCGAACGGCGCGGCCGGCGAGATCGGCCACGTCAGCGTGGATCCCGACGGGGACCCGTGTCCGTGCGGTGGCCGCGGGTGCCTGGAACTGCTGATCCGTCCGTCGGCGCTCATCGAGCGCTGCGCCGCCCGGGGCGTGACCGTCAGCGACCCGGCCAACCTGGTGGCGCGGGCCCGCGCCGGCGAGCGGACAGTCGAGGACGTGGTGCGGCACGCCGCGACGCTGCTCGGTCGCGTGCTGGCGGGCATGGTGGTGCAGGTGGATCCGGGCACGGTGGCCATCGGCGGCACCCTGGCCCACGCCGGCGAGGTGGTGCTCGGGCCGGTCCGCGCGGCGATCGCCGAACTGGCGATGCCCCGACACACCCGCCACCCGGACGTCGTGCCGGCCCAGTTCGGCGACGAGGGCGGTGCCCTCGGCGCCGTCGCGGCCGCCCTGCGGCTCAACCTGTCCGAGCCGGCACCCGCCTTCCCCGCCTAGAAGCGGGCCCTGGGAAGGAGCGTGAGCAGCCGCTCGACGTTGTCGGTCACCGCGTCCCGGCCGGCCGCGAGGTATCGGCGCGGGTCGCGGGAGTGCGGCACGGCGGCGCGGACCGCGTCGGTGAACGCCACGTTGAGGGCCGTACCGACGTTGATCTTCACCATGCCACGGGTGACCGCGGCGCGGATCTGCTCCAGCGGCACCCCGGAGGAGCCGTGCAGGACCAGGGGCACCGGTACGGCGTCGCGGATCGCGGCCACCAGGTCGAGATCCAGCGAGGCGGTCCGGTCGGCCATCGCGTGGGAGCTGCCCACCGCGACCGCGAGGGCGTCGACGCCGGTCTCGGCGACGTAGCGGGCGGCCTCGGCCGGGTCGGTGCGGACCCCGGCGGTGTGGGCGCTCGCCGGGGCGTCCGGTTTACCGCCGACGTAGCCGAGTTCCGCCTCCACCCACAGCCGGTGGTCGTGCGCCCACTCGGTCGCCTTGCGGGTGGCGGCCACGTTCGCGGCGTACGGCAGCGTGGACGCGTCGACCATCACGGAGCTGAATCCGGCGTCGGCCGCCTGCTCCAGCAGGGTGGTGTCCTCGACGTGGTCCAGGTGCAGCGACAGGGTGGCGCTGGAACGCCAGGCGACCTCGGCCGTCGCCGCCGCGATGGCGGACACGCCGGAGTGGTAGCGCGCGGCGTTCTGACTGATCTGCAGGATCGCGGGACGACCGGCACGCTCCGCCGCGGCGGCGATCGCCTGGGCGTACTCGATCGTGATCACGTTGAACGCGAGCACGCCGGTACCGGCGGCCCGGGCCGCCGCTACCAGGTCGGCGGTGGGAACGAGGGTCATCTCGGGTCCTCAGGCGACCGGCGCGGTCAGGACGACGGACCGGGTGAGCAGCCGGGGCTGGTCCGGATGCAGGCCGCGACGCACGGCGAGTTCCACGGCGACGCGCTGCGCGGTCGTGAGGTGCGCCATGGCGTCGATGTCCTCGTGCACCACGATCGCCCCGGTGGCGGCCAGGTCGTCGAGGAGGCCCGGCACCACCGGCCCGAAGATCCAGACCACCGACCGGTGGTCCACCACGCTGATCGGACCGTGCCGGAACTCCATCGCCGGGTACGACTCGGCCCACATCTGTGCCGCTTCCCGCAGCTTGAGGGCCGCCTCGTGCGCCACGCCCACCGTCCAGCCGGTGCCGAGGAAGGTGAACTGGTCCCTACCGACCACTGCCGGGTCGAGTGGTGTGGCCAGCTGGGTGCGCGCCTGGTCGATGGCCTGGGTGAGGTCCTCGCCGAGACCGGCACGCCAGAGGGCGAGCGCGGTAGTGGCGAAGCGGGTCTGCACCACCGACTGCTCGTCGGCGAAGTCGAGGACGACGCAGTCGCTCACGAGCCGGGTCACCGGCCGGTCGGCGTCGGTGGTGAGCACTGTCGAGCGGCTGCCGGGCGGCACCTGCTCAAGGAGCCGGATCACCTCGGTGGTGGTGCCGGAACGGGTGATGGCAACCACGCGGTCGTACCGTCGCCCGGTGGGGAACTCCGACGCGGCGAAGGCGTCGGTCTCACCCTGGCCGGCCGACTCCCGCAGCGCCGCGAAACTCTGCGCCATGAAGTACGACGTGCCGCAGCCCACGACGGCGACCCGTTCGCCCGGTTGGGGCAGGGCCCGCGCCACGGCCGGTCGGGCGACCAGATCCACGGCGCGACGCCACGTCTCGGGCTGGGAGGTTATCTCGGAGGCGACGTGCGACACGGTTCCTGCTCTCTGTCGGTGTGGTGCTCGTGCAGTTCGTCGACAGTGGTTCCGGGCAGCAGCCGGGAAGCCACGGCGTCGTCGTACTCGCCTGCCCACGGGCAGGCGACGGCGGCCGCCGAGACGGCCGCGCCTCGGGCGAGGACGTCCCGCCAGGGCGCGCGGGTGAGGAGCCCGTGCGCGAGCACTGCCGCGAGGGCGTCGCCGGCGCCGGTCGGGTTGCCGGCCACCCGTTCGGGCGCGCGGGCGTCGTAGGCGGTCCCGCCGTTGACCGCCACGAACCCGTCCGCGCCACGGGACACGACGCCGGCGTCGGCGCCGAGCCGGACGAGCCGGTGCGCCACCTCGACGGCGTCGTCGCGGGTGCGCACCGGGCGGCCGAGCAGATCCGCAGCCTCGTGGGCGTTGGGTTTCACCAGCGTCGGGGTGGCGGTGAGCGCGTGGCGGAGCGCGGCACCCTCGGTGTCCACGATGGTCTCGGCACCGCCGGCCCGCGCGATGGTGACGAGATCGCGGTACGCGGTCTCGGGGACGCCGGGTGGCCGGCTGCCGGACAGCACCACCACCCGGGCCGCCCGGACCCGCTGGGCGAACACGTCCCGGAACGCCACCCACTGGGCGGCGGTGACGTACGGACCTGGTTCGTTGAGGACTGTCGCCGTATCCCGCCCGAGGACGGTGACCGTGCGGCGGGTCTCCGCGTCGAGGCGGGTGAACTGAGCCGGTACGCCGGCGGTCGCCAACTCGGCCTCGATCTGCTCGCCGGCGGCGCCGCCGGCCAGGCCGAGGACCATCGTCTCGGCGCCCAACTGCCGCAGCACCCGGGCCACGTTCAGGCCCTTGCCGCCGGCGCGGGAGACCACGTCCGTCACCCGGTGGGAGGCGTCCGGCACCAGGTCGGGCACGGTGTAGGTGACGTCCAGGGCCGGATTGAGCGCCACCGAGATGATCAGCTCGCCGGGCATCCCGGACTCCGGCGGACCGCCGTCCAGGTCTCGTTTCATGTCCGCCTCTTCCGACGATGCCGGCAACACGAGCGCGCATGATCTGTCATGACGTCCAAGCGCCAGAATCACTCACGATGTTGCAGACACTAGGATCTGGCATCGGCGGCGTCAAGGTCGGTCCCGAGCGCTCACACGCGCTCACGGCCTCCGTTGGCACCAACATCCAGGAAGCCACAGCGTGCTGGCAGGTCCGCGTGCCACGCTCGAACCCCAGTTAAAAGTTGCACCAACTTGCACGGCCCCGCGAGACCGGCGGCCGGAGCGCCGCCGGTAACGGCGGCCGAGAGCCGGGAACCCCTCCCTTGACGGGCGTCGATATCCCTCGTAAGTTCGTCCGACATCAGACGTAGGACAATCCCCCCGCTGTCCGAAGGACCACCCATGACCACACGACTCCCCCGCCGCGCGGTCGCACTGGCGGGCGCCGCCGGTGCCCTCGCCGCAGTCGTTCCGCCCGGCCGCGCCGATGCCGCGATCGCCTCGACGTCCCTCCCGGTGCTCGGCGTCTCCGACGACTGGAACGCCGTCCTCGCCCGTACGCCTCAGGTGCAGCTCGCACCCGGCGCCACGTACACCCTCACCGCGCCGGTCGCCCTGCCCGACCGCTGTCTCATCGTCGGCAACGGCGCGACGGTGACCGTTGCCAACGACCAGACCGGCGCACTGTCCATCATGGGCCGCAGCGGTGTCACCATCAGCGGCGTCCACTTCCTCGGCCGCCAGGCCAGCCCGGTCGGCACCGCGCCACAGTTCGCGCACGTCGCCGTCCGGATCAGCCGCAGCACCGGCGTACGCATCCTGGACTGCGACTTCACGAACTGGCGCGGCGCCGGCCTGGCGATCACCGGCTCGACCGCCGACGACTACTTCGGCTACCGGCTCAAGGTCAGCGGCAACGCCTTTCACCGCTGCTACTTCGGCGTCTCGCTGGCCGACCGCAGTGAGTACTCGCAGTTGACCGCGAACAGCTTCACCTCGTGCCGACTCGCCATCTGGAACTCGTCGGGGAACTGGACGATCAACGGCAACATCACCGTCGGCTGCTACGGCGCCTACTACTCGTTCGCCCAGACCAGCCCGTACGGTGCGCTCGCCGGTGACAACTGGGGGCACGGCAGCCTGACCGGCAACACCTTCAACCACTGCAACGGCGGCGTCCCCGTGCGCTGGAGCACCGCCCTGTCGTTTCCGATCGGCGCGACAGTCCGCGACCCGGGCACCGGTGTGGTCGTCGACGGTGTCCTGCCACCGACCTTCACCGGCAACACCCTCTGGTACAGCGACGTCCGTGCCACGAACCTGCTCGGCACCCGCTGGCTGCTGTCCGGGTGCACGCTCTCCAACCTCGCCGTCACCTGCGCCGGCACCGCGCCGGTGCACCTGGTCGGCACGCAGTCCAACAGCGGCACCGCGCCCCTGTTGCAGGGCAACGTCAAGGACCTCCTACCGCTCTGACCGATCGGGGTACGCGACAGTGATCTCATCCCGCAAGCGGCTTCCTTCTCTCGTACTCGCCTCAGTGCTGGCCGGCGTGGGGCTCGGAGTCCCGACGCCGGCGCAGGCGGCAGCCAACCCGGCACCCCAGGTCGCGCCGAGCGTCCGGGAGTGGACCGGCGGCACCGGCACGTACACGTTGACCCCGTCTTCCCGGATCCTGGTGGACCCCGCGTCCGCCGCCCAGTTGTCGTCGGCCGCGACGTCGCTGCGCGTCGACCTCGGCGCGATCAGCGGCGTGGACGTACCTGTCGTCTCGTCGGCGACGCCCGGGACCGGCGACATCCTGCTCACCCTGGCGAGCACCGACACCGGCATCGGCGACCAGGGCTACCTGCTGACCGCCGGCCCGACAGTCGTGGTCCGCGCGAACGCGGCGGCCGGCGTGTACTACGGCACCCAGACCCTGCTGCAAATGATCAAACAGAGCGCGACGAGGACGACGGTGCCGGCGGGAACGATCCGGGACTATCCGCAGTACCGGGACCGGGGGGTGATGCTCGACGTCGGCCGGCACTTCTACGAGATGGACTACCTGGAGAACCTGCTCCGCCGGATGGCGTGGCTACGCCTGAACACGTTGCGCCTGCACCTCACCGAGTGGAACGGCTTCCGGCTGCGCAGCGACAGGTACCCGGGTCTGGCGTCGGCCCAGTCCTACAGCAAGGCCGACCTGCGCCGGTTGCAGGACGTCGCCAAGCGCTACCACATCACCATCGTTCCCGAGATCGACCTGCCGGGTCACGCGACCGCGATGACGAGGTACGACCCGACGATGCGGTTCAGCTGCGCGTCGATGGACTACGCGCCCTGGCCGGGCGGGTCGAACGGCGGCTGGACGCTGAACCTGACCAAGGAGAACGCCCGCACGTTCGTCATGAACCTGCTGTCGGAGTTCGTGCCGCTGTTCGACGGTCCGTACTTCCACATCGGCGGCGACGAGTACCAGACCGACAGCGCCAAGAACGCATGCCCCGAGCTGGTCAGCTACGCGCAGGCGCGGGGCTTCGCGTACCCCGGTGACGTCTTCACCGAGTTCATGAACCTGATGAACGACAAGGTGCGCTCGTACGGCAAGACGGCCCAGCTGTGGAACTGGTGGGAGACGAACGGCCAGCAGACCAGCATCAAGCCGTCGACCAGCATCGTCCTCACCCCGTACACCGGGTCGCTCAACTACTTCTACAACCTGGGCTACACGGTGGTCGGCGTGCCGGAGAGCACCCTGTACGTGACGCCCGGCCTGAACCTCTACGTCAACACGAAGAACGTCTACGAGAGCTGGACGCCGGACACCAACGCCAAGGTCAACGGCTACCAGATGGCCCGCTGGTCGGACGCCGTGGAGTACCAGAGCGACGAGTGGTTCGACCAGTACGCCAAGCGGCCGGCCGAGGTCCTGGCCGAGCGCCTGTGGGGCGGGCCACGGTCGAGCACCGTGGAGGCGTTCTTCGCCCGCGTGGACACGATCGGGGACGCCCCGGGCGTGCCGAGCGTGGTCCAGGTCAACGACAACACCGTGGGGACCGGCGACAACCAGTTCAGCTACTCGGGCACGTGGTCCTACGGGGCCGGCGGCACCCAGCAGTTCCAGCGCGACGACCACTACAGCAGCACGCTCGACAGCGCCTACCAGGTGCGGTTCACCGGCAACAAGATCAAGCTCTTCGTGGCCCGGGCGCCGAACCACGGCCGGGCGGGCGTCTCGATCGACGGCGGTCCGGAGACTGTCGTCGACCTGTACTCCCCCACCCGGGTGGACCAGTCGATGGTCTTCACCAGCGGACCGCTCGCGCAGGGCTCGCACGTCCTGAAGGTGCGGGTGCTGAACAGCAAGAACGCGAACTCATCCGGTACGGCGGTCACGGCGGACAAGGTCGAGGTGTCCACGGCGGCGATCCCGGTGGCCGCCTTCGACCCGTCGACCGAGTACCGCGTGGTCAACCGCAACAGCGCCAAGGTGCTCGAGGTGCCGGCGGGCAGCGGGGACGGCGGCGGTGCCGTCCAGTGGTCGGGCAACGGCGGGGCGCACCAACGCTGGACGCTCGTCGAGGCCGGCGGCGGCTACCACCGCATCGTCAACCGCAGCAGCGGCAAGGTGCTGGACGTCTCGGGCTCGTCCACCGCCGACGGGGCGAGCGTCGTGCAGTGGACCTACCACGGCGGCGCGAACCAACTGTGGAGCGTCATCCCGGTCGGCACGTACTTCAAGATCATCAACAGAGGTTCCGGCAAGGCGCTCACCGTCGCCAACGCCGCGACCACCGACGGCGCGGCCGTCGTCCAGTCGACCTACCGCGGAGGTACCGAACAGCAATGGACCATCACCCGATGAACTGCCGATCGAGGGCGCCACGGGGCGCGCTGGCCCGGACCGGTACCGCCGCCACCGCCGCGCTCGCCCTCCTGCTGAGCCTGCTGATGCCGGTGTCCGCCGCTCAGGCGGCCACGGCGACGCTGAACTACGCGGTCAACCAGACCTTCAACGGCAGCAGTACCTTCCTCGACAGGTCGGCGGACCTGCCCGCCGTCGCGAACCTGACCCAGGGAGCGATCGCGGTCCGGTTCCGGTCCACGAGCACCGCCGTCGCGAAGAGCTTCTTCAGCGCCTCGCACACCGCCGACGACTCCAGCAACCTGTCGTTCTCCCTCAACGGCGGCGCGGTGTACTTCGAGAACCGGGAGAACGGGGCGTACGCCACGCAGGTGACGTCCACCGGCGGCCCCTACAACGACGGGGTCTGGCACACGGCGATCCTGACCGTCGGCAGCGAGGGCACCCGCCTCTACGTCGACGGGACGGTACGCGCCACCAACCCCTCCACCCGGTTCTTTTCGAACGTCCGGGACCTCACCGGCATGTGGGTCGGCCGCAACGTCGATGCCCAGGGACCGCAGTGGCACTACAGCGGCGACCTCGACTACGTGCGCGTCTACGGCACACCGTTGACGGCGGGTGAGATCAGCGACCTCAGCATGCGCATCGACTACACGATCCCGTTCCTGGACCTGAAGGACGACACGCGCCGCCAGGTGCTCACCGACCGTCAGGCCGGCCAGTACCTCGGGCACCCCGACACCGTCCTGCTCGACGACGGGCGCACGATGTTCGCCGTCTACCCCATGGGCCACGGCACCGGCCAGATCATCCTGAAGCGCAGCGACGACGGTGGCCGCACCTGGACCGGCCGGCTCCCCACGCCGGCGAGCTGGGCCACCAGCAAGGAGACGCCGACCCTCTACAAGGTGGTGAAGCCGAACGGGACGACCCGGCTGCTGCTGGTCAGCGGCCTCCCGGCGAGCCCGGGCGGCTTCAAGACCGCGTACTCCGACGACAGCGGCCGGTTCTGGTCGGAGTTCACCCACCACTTCGCCGATGCCGGCTTCGCCGGGTTCGTCGCCCACGCCACACTGGTGCGCCTCGAGAAGGCCGACGGGTCCTGGGACTTCCGGTACCTGGGCGTCTTCCACGACGGCGGCTACAACAACTGGAAGACCTACCTGAGCTTCGACGCCGCCGGCAACGCCGTCTGGAGCACCCCCACCCGGCTGCTCGCCGCGCACAACGCCATCGAGAAGTACGCCGGCCTCTGCGAGATCGAGATCATCCGGTCGCCGGACGGTCGCCAGCTCGCGCTGCTCGCCCGCGCACAGCACAAGCGCACGAACGCCATGGTCGCGTTCTCCAACGACGAGGGCAACACCTGGACCGAGCCGCGCGAGATGCAGGGCGCGCTGATGGGCGAGCGGCACGCCGCCACGTACGACCCGGCCACCGGTCGACTCGTCATCACCTTCCGCGACATCATCCGCAACAGCGTGAGCAACACCGGCGCGTGGGTGGCCGGCGACTGGGTGGCCTGGGTCGGCACGTACGACGACCTGGTCAACTTCCGCGAGGGCCAGTACCGGGTGCGGCTGCTGGAGGACTTCACGCCCTCGGTCAAGAGCGGCGACACCGGCTACGCCGGCAATGTGGTGCTCCCCGACGGGACGTTCGTGCTGACGTCGTACGGGTACTTCGACCCGGCGGACACGAGCTACCCGTACATCATGACCGTCCGGTTCAGCCTCAAGGAACTCGACGCCCTGAACGGCTCGTTCGACCCGAACGCGAGCTACACGCTCACGAACCGGGCCAGCGGGAAGGTCATGGAGGTCGCGGTCGCCGCACCGGCTGACGGCGGCGACGCCGTCCAGTGGGCCGACAACGGTGGTCTGCACCAGAAGTGGTCGGTAGTTCCCCTCGGCAACGGCTACCACCGCATCGTCAACCGCCGTAGCGGACGCGCCCTCGACGTGGCCGGCAGCTCGACGGCGGACGGCGCGGACGTGATCCAGTGGACGTACTCGGGTGCGGCCAACCAGCAGTGGCGGATCACGCGCGTCGGCACCCACGTCACCATCACGAACCGCAACAGCGGCCGGGTGCTCGACCTCGACGGGACGATCACCGACAACGGCGCGGACGTCGTCCAGCGCACCGCCACCGGCGCGACCCGCCAGCAGTGGTCACTCTCCTAGGACCGTCGTCGCAGGACGCCGCGGGCTGCTCCAGCAGCCCGCGGCGTCGCTTGCACAGGGGTACGGAGTCAGCTCCCCGACGCTGACGCCACAGCTCTGCCGGTGACCGTCAGGTCGGCCACCGTGGTCCACGGCCCCCGGCCGCCGGCCTCGCTCAGTGCCCGCAGGCGCACGTACCGGCCGCTGCGGGCGGCGGTGAACGGCACCACCTTCTGCGTCGACGTGTCGGCGAAGGTTCCCGACGCCACCGGCGTGCCCCAGTTGCTCGGGCTGTCGGAGACGTACACCTCGTAACCGCCGATCCGGCCGTTCACTCCCCCGTCCTGCCGGGGCAGGTACCGCAGCCCGTCGACCTGGTACGTGGCACCCAGATCGAGCTGGATCTCGTGCGGCAGGGGCGCGGCGGTGGACGACCAGGCGGTGTGCCAGAAGGTGGCCGTACTCCCGTCGAAGGCGTTGGTGGCCGCGCCGTTCTCCGCGCTGGTCTCCTCGCTGTCGGCGTACACGAGTCGCCAGTTGTCGCGCGGGATCGGCGGCGGCGTCGTGCTGGTGCCAGCAACGGGCAGCACCGCGCCGTCGATCCGGGTCTGGAACGCGGCGCTCCGCGACCCGGCCTTGATCCGCAGCACGCCGTCCGCGTAGAACCAACCAATGCCCGCCGAGTCGTAGGCGGCCCGGGTGGCGAGCGACGGCAGGGTCTGCCCGGCGACCGTCACCGCGCGGGGAGCTGCCGCCAGGTGCGCGGTGAACTCGTAGGAGCGTGACGACGGCTTGCCCGCGTACGTGCCGGTGGAGGCGCCCACGTCCACGGTGACCGTCCCGGTGCCGGACGTCGGTGCCGTCATGCCGACCTGCTGGGTGGCGTACGCCCCGCCCTGGTAGGCGCGGGTGACGCCGTCGTCCTCGTAGAGCGTGAAGCTCGACGAGCCGCGCGGATACAGGTCGTAGGTGAGCGTGGAGACCGGCTTCTCGCCGGTGTGGTTCATCTGCGGCCACATCGGCACGATCGAGCCGCCCTTGACGAACAGCGGCAGCCGGTCGAGCGGTGCCGCGTACCCGTTCAGGGTGAGCGGGCCCTGGTACACCCGCCCGGTCCAGTAGTCGGTCCAGGTGCCGGCCGGCAGGTAGATGCCGTCGCGCAGCTCGGTGTCGGAGACCACCGGCGCGACCAGGAACGCGTCGCCCGCCATGAACTCGCCCGACGTGGCGTTGCCCCGGGCTACCGGGTCGTTGGGATACTCCAGCACCAGGGCCCGGGTCGCCGGCACGCCTGTCACGCTGGCCACGCGGCTCATCGTGTAGTGGTACGGCATCAGCCGCATCTTGAGCTGGAGGTACCGGCGGTTGATCGACAGGTACGGCTCGGCGTACCGCCAGGGCTGCTTGTCCTGGTAGCCGGCCGCCGGGTTGGTAGCACCCCAGCCGGACATCGTCATGAACGCCGGCGTGAACGACTTCCACTGCAGGTCCCGCACGTAGGTGTTCGGGCTGCCCCCGAAGATCCCGTCGACGTCGCCGGTGGCGTAGTTGAGGCCGGACAGCCCGGCGCCGGCCACGGCCGGCACGGTCCACCGCATGTCGTCCCACCGCCCGTACGTGTCACCGGTCCAGACCACGGCGTTGCGCTGGGTGCCGGCCCACCCGTCGACGGTCCACACGTAGCGACGCGCGTCGGAGTTGCGCTCGATGCCGTCGACCGCCTGCTGAACGCCACGGAAGGCGTTCTGGTAGCCGCCACCCACCCACGCGACGTCGGTCTTGACGCCACGCGTACCGGCGGTGCCCACCTCGTAGTCGATGGACGACAGGCCGCTGGAGGTCCACAGGCCGGTCTGGAAACCGAGCGCCTTGGCGCTGGCGACGGTCGCGGGCAGGTCGGTGTAGCCGCAGCCGTACCCGTCGTTGGGCAGGAACCAGCCCGACGGCATGTCCTTGGCACGGGCGTCCCGCGCGTACGACAGCACGTCGGGTGTCCGCTGGTGCCCGGCCCGGTCGTGGTCGCCCTGGTAGGCCGGGTTGGACGCGTTGAAGCAGTCGGCGTTGCCGAGTTCGAGGCCCCACATCGGGCTCAGGAACGGTTTGCCGGTCACGTCGGTGTACGCGCCGAGCACGCCCTTGAGCGAGTCACCCACGAAGTAGTACGCGTCGAACCGTTCCTCGTTGTGGGTGGTGGTCACCGGCGCGGTGAAGCCGTACGAGCCGGACGCCCACGTGTTGCGCAGGACGCCGTAGCCGTTGGTGGACAGGTAGAAGGGCGCCGGACTGGCGTTGGTGTTCTCCCGCCACTGGTTGTCCACGGCGATCGGCACCGTCTTGTCGCGCAGCGCCCACTCCCCCAGGCGCAGGCCGGTGCCGTAGAACTGCTCGTCCGCGGCGCGGGCCAGCCGCTGCGTGGTGCGGCCCGAGCCCCAGTCGAGGGGCTGCGACTCCCGCCAGATCAGCCTCCCGTCCGGGCGCTGGACCTGCATTGTCAGGGGGCTCTTGGTGATCCGGATGACCACCGCCGCGGTGGCGATGCGGAAGGCGGTGCCCTCGTCGGTCGCCGTGCTGGCGACCGTACCGAAGTCGGTCCGTACGGTGATCTCGTTCGCCGCCGGTTCGGTGAAGGTGCCGTTGGGCGCGACCCAGACGCGGAAGATGTCCGCGCGGGCCAGGGTGAGCCGGATGCGGGCGGCCGTGCTGGTGGTGATGGTGTACGTGTTCCCGGCCCGGGTGAGGCCTGTGGCGCTGCCCGGTGTGCTCGCCCGTGCGGGTACGGCGTGCAGCATCGCGGCGAGCAGGATGAGGACCACGACGGCGGCCCGGGCGGACGTACGGCGGGTGGGCGCGGGCAGCGATGACCAGATCATCGTTTTCTCCCGGTGTGGTGAGGACGACATTCACAGGGACCGATGAAATGGAATGCTGCACCCGCTTGACTCAAGATGCAATAAGTAGCCCGCGATTTTGCATCGAGTTACATCTTTGCCGGGTGCCCGTCATCGACACGACTGCACCGGTAGAAGATCGAGACGCCGGCCGGCGACCTGGCCGTCAGACCTGGAGGACGGTGACCCCGGCCTGCTCGACGAGGCTCACCTGCCGCGGGTCGGCCGACCGGTCGGTGATCAGGGTGTCGATGTCGCCCAACGGGCAGATCCGGTTGAAGCTCCGGCGGCCCAGCTTCGAGGCGTCCGCGACGACTATCGTCCGCGCCGCGCTGGTCACCATGACGTGGTTGACCGCCGCCTCGCCGTCGTTGTGGGCGCTCGCGCCGTGCTGGTGGTCGATCGCGTCCACCCCGAGCACGACGACGTCCAGCGCCACGGACGCGAGCATCGTCTCCGCGATCCGGCCGACCAGCTCGTACGACTGGGTTCGGGCCGTCCCGCCGGTGAGCACCACCCGGATGTGCGGACGCACGATGAGTTCGTGGGCGATGTTCAGCGCGTTGGTCACCACCGTGGCCGCCGACAACTGCCCGTCGGGGTCGGTGCGCAGCGCGAGCGCCCGGGCGACCTCGGTCGTCGTGGTGCCGCCGTTGAGCCCGACCGTGCTGCCCGGCGGGATCAACGCGAGGGCGGCAGCGGCGATCCGCTGCTTCTCCGATGCCTGCCGTACCGCCTTGTAACGCAGCGGCAGGTCGTAGGAGACGTTGGTGACGACCACGCCGCCCCGGGTGCGCGTCACCAACTGCTGGGTGGCCAGCTCGTCGAAGTCACGACGGATGGTCGCCGTGCTCACGCCCAGCTCACGGGCGGTGGACTCGATGTCGAGCTGGCCCTCGACCGCGACCATCTCCAGGAGCCGGTGCCACCGCTCGCGCTGGTTCACGTCCCACTCCGGTCGCTCCGCCTGCCCATGCGGCCATCTTCGCATCTCCGGTGCGTGGGCAGTTCACGGGAACGACTGCGTGGGCAGTTCCCGGGAACGACGCGGGGCCGGTGGGCGACCTGCGCGGCCGCCGCACCGCAACAGGTCGCACACCGACCCCCACCACCCCGGGCCGACCGGTGGTCGCCGCCGGGGTCCGGCCGCCCGGGCGGCGTCAGGACGGCGTGAGCCGCCAGTGCTGGGAGGCGCTGCCGGTGTCGGTCTGCTGCACGATCGTGGCCCCGTTGGTGGTCGCGCCGCCGGCCACGGCCAGGACCTTGCCGGTCTGCACGTTGACGAGCTTCACGAACTCGCCGGACGCCGTCACGACCCGCCACTGCTGGTTGCCGCCGCCGGTAGCGGTCCACTGGATGACCCGCGCCCCGTCGGCCGTGGAGCTCGCCTCGACATCCGCGAGCAGACCCGAGCTGACGCTGGTCATCGTGGTGACGGCACCCACCGCGCCGGCCATCAGCCACGCCTGGTTGGCGCCGCCGTTGGGGGTCCACTGGATCAGCTGCACGCCGGTGACCCGGGACAGGTCCGGCACGTCGAGGGCCCTGCCGCTGGCCCGGTTGACCACCGTGTGGCGGACGGCGCCCGACTGGCCGCTCAGGGTGGCTTCGAAGGAGATCGGCTGGGCCTGCACCTGGTGCAGGTCGAAGACGACGATCTCGTTCGCGCCGACGCGCAGCCACGGCGCCGGGCAGTAGAGCCGCTGCTGGGGCCCCACCTTCCAGTAGCGGCCCAGGTTGCGACCGTTGACCCAGACCACGCCCTTGGTCCAGCGGGACATGTCGAGGTACGTGTCGCCGGTCTGGGTGAGGTTCACGGTGGCCTTGAAGAAGATGCCGGGCCGCGAGCTGTTGGTGAGCACCGGACGGAGGCCGGCCACGAACGCCTCGTCGACCGGCAGCAGGTGCGTCTGCCAGTTGGTCAACGTGCCGGTCAGGGTGCCTGCGTCGATGAGGGACACGCGTTCGGTGATGCCCTTGCGGTCGACGAGCGCCTGACCGTAGTTGTTGCGGCCCATGCCCTCGACCAGGATGTCGAGCGTGGGGCTGCCGCTCGCCGAGGTCTTCAACGCCAGCGGCGCGTCCTGCACCGTCACGCCGAGCGGCGTGGTGTAGGCCGCCGGGAGGTTGCTCCGGGACATTCCGCCCTGGTAGACGCCGTCGAGGAACACCGTCGCGTAGTCGCGTACCGACCTGATGTCCAGCGTCGCCCGGGTGTAGCCGGGCAGGACCCGGCGGTAGAGCATGAAGCCGGAGTTCTGGCCGTACATCTCCATCGGTTGCGGATTCGTCTGGGTCGGCAGCGCCGCCGGCAGGTTGTCCCACAGCGAGGCGTACGGCGTGGGCAGCACCGCCTGCCCGCCGGTACGCACGATGGTGGGGATCGGCGCCGGCACGGCCGGCAGCGTCACCCCGAGGGCCGTGCCGATGATCTCGCGGTAGGTCGGATACAGCCGTGAGGGGGCGCCCTGCTCGGTGATCGGCGCACCGTAGTCGTAGGTGGTGATGTCCGCCTGGTAGCCGGAGCCATTGTCGGCGGCGTTCGCACCCGCGGAGTAACCGAAGTTCGTTCCACCGTGGATCATGTAGATGTTGAACGACAGCCGGCCGGCCATCAGGCCCCGCAGCTGGCTGGAGATGTCGGTGTTCGAGCCGGCGAAGCCACCGTCGCCCCAGTGGGTCAACCAGCCCGGATAGAGCTCGCCGGACATGGCCGGGACGGTCGGGAAGGACTGCCGCGCGGCGGCGATGGCGGCGGCGTCACCACCGCTGAGCGCGATCGCGCCACCGGTGACGACAGTCCGGTTGCCCTGCACCTGGCCGAGGCCGTCCTCGGTGTAGAACGGTCCGGTGATCCCGGCCCGCAGCCACAGCTGTCGCAACTCCTCCAGGTAGACGGCGTCGTTGCCGTACGAGCCGTACTCGTTCTCGATCTGGACCATCAGGATCGGCCCGCCGTTGGCCACCATGAGCGGCTTGACCACCGCGGCGAGCGCGGTGATGTAGCGCGTGACGGCGGCCATGTAGTTGGGGTCGGCGGCGGTGCGGACGCGCAGCCTGATGCTCGGGTTGCGCAGCAGGTACGGCGGTAGACCACCCAGGTCCCACTCGCCGCAGACGTACGGGCCGGGACGCAGCAGCACGTACATGCCCTCGGCCTGGCACAGGCGGATGAAGCCGGCGATGTCCCGCCGATCGGTGGTGAAGTCGAAGACGCCAGGTCGTTCCTCGATGTGGTTCCACATCACGTAGATGGCGATCGTGTTCATGCCCATCGCCTTGGCCATCTGGATCCGGTGCCGCCAGTACTGCACCGGGATGCGGGCCGGGTGCATCTCGCCGCTGCGGATCTGGAACGGCTGGCCGTCGAGCAGGAAGTTGCTGCCGTCGGCGGAGAACCCGAAGGTCTGCGCCGCCGCCGCGGCGTTGGCCGGGCCGCCCGAGGTCAGCATCGCCGCGAACGGACTGAGCACGCCGAGGGTGAGGAGTTGGCGCCGTTCCATGGGGTCTCCTTCGGACAGGCGTCGCCGGCGGCGGTCGCGGGCCGTGGACGGGCCCGATCGCCGGGATGACGAAGGTGGTCGATGCGGTCGAGCCTGCCAGACGACGCAACATGATGTAAATATGTACGCCCTATCCGGCATCTTCGATCAGAGCGGCCGTCCACCCTGGACGCCCACGCCCCCGCGCACCGTCCCGCGTCGATCTATTGACGACCGGCCGACGTCCGGTTAGCGTCCCGACATCAGATATCCGACGTCTTACGCCCTACTTCCCCCGTTCGCACCCCCGTCCCCCGGAAGGAATCTTGTGTCTCCTGTCCGAGCACTGTCGCGCCGAGTGACAGCTGTCGTGGCCGCCGTCCTCGGTGTGGCCGCGATCCTGCCCGCCACGCCAGCTCACGCCGCCCCCGCCGGCGTGAGCGCCACCGCCAGCGCCGACTGCACGACCGGCCGGCTCAACCTGCGGCTCACCAACGGCAGCACCACCGCGCAGACCTTCACCGTCACCTGGCCGGGCCGCACCAACTCGCCCTGGACCCGGACTGTCGCAGCCGGCAGCAGCAGCAACGAGCTGTACTGGACCCTCCCCGCGGGCACCCCGTACACCCTGCGGACGACCACCCCGACCGGGCTGGACGACACCTCCGCCGGCATCTTCCACTGCGGCACCGGCATGTCCGCGCTCGCCAGTTACGACTGCACGGCCGGCCGGCTCCAGCTCGCCCTGGAGAACCGCACCACCACCGCCCGCGACTTCACCGTCACGTGGCCCGGGCGCACCGGATCCCCGTGGACGCGCAGCATCGCGGCCGGCGGCAACTACCTGCACTACTGGACCGTCGGCGCCGGCACCGCGTACACCCTGCGGGTCACCGCTTCCGGGTTCGACACCACGGTGCGCGGCACCGCCGGGTGCGGCCTGGCCGCCGGCACCCCGCAGATGAACAGCACGGCGGTGCTGACCACCCAGAGCGTCATCCGCAACCTCAACGGCGCCAACGGCCGGTACGACGGAACGGTGGCCTCGGTTCGGATCCCGGGCATGGCCGTCACCAACAACGGCACCGTCATCGCCGTCGCGGACGCCCGGGTCAACGGCTCGTACGACCTGGGTGGCGGCACCAACAACATCCAGATCGCCATGACCCGCAGCACCGACGGTGGACGTACCTTCGACCAGCCGCGCGTCATCCACGCGCCGGCCACCATCAGTGAGGGATCGGGCGACCCGAGCCTGCTGGTGGACCGCACCACAGGTGTCGTCTACTGCTTCTACACCCGCTCCCCCAAGCCGGGCATCAGCTTCTGGTCCGGCTCCTCGGGTCTCAACACCGCCGACGACCCGAACAGCCTGCACCTGCAATACATCACCAGCCGGGACAACGGCGCCACCTGGAGCGCCCCGGTGGAGCTGAACCCGACCATCAAGGTGGCGACCTGGCAGCAGGCGTTCTTCTCCTCCGGGCACGGCATCCAGAGCAGCACCGGACGCCTCATCCAGCCGTTCGTCTACCGGGACGCGGCGGGCCTCACCCAGACCGGCAACATCTACAGCGACGACCACGGCGTGACGTGGCGGCGCGGCGGACCGGCGGGCGGGAACATCAACGAGAGCAAGGCGATCGAGCGCGGCACCGGCGCGATCGTGCAGAACATGCGGCACAACAGCACCCGCAGCCGGTTCTACTCCACGTCCACCGACGGTGGCGTGACGTTCGGCCCGGCCACGGCCAGCGCCGTGCTGACCGACCCGCTGTGCAACGCCGACGAGATCTCCTACCTGCGCCCGTCCGAGGTGGGCACGAACGGCGCTCCGGTGCGCACCCGCACCGCCCTGTTCAGCAACAACGCCGCCCCGGCCGCGCGCAACGACCTCACGGTCCGGCTCTCCACCGACGACGGCGCCAGCTGGCCGGCCCGTGCGCTGGTCAAGCCGGGCGGCGCGGGCTACTCGACGATGGCCGTGCTGAACGACGGGACGGTCGGCAACCTGTACGAGGTGGGCGACACCGGCGGGATCTTCTTCGCCCGCTTCACGGTGGACTGGGTCAAGGGGGCCTGACCCGCGACCTTCCGTCCCCGGTGCCGGCGTTCCTCCGGCACCGGGGACGGTCCCGTCTTCCCGGTCAGCAGTCGAGGGTGCGGATCACGTCCCCGGTGTCCAGCCGGGGCAGACGTGCCGGCCCGGTGTACGGGGCCGGGTGCCCGAGGTTCAGCAGGAGCAGCACCTCGTGCCGACCGTCGGGGAGGAACTCCCGCTGGACGCCCGCGACGTCGAAACCGGCCATCGGGCCGGCGGCGAGACCGGCGGCGCGGACACCGACGATCAGGTAGCCGATCTGCAGGGTCGCGCTGAACCGGGCCTGCTCGACGCGCGCGGCCCGGTCCGTCAGCCACTCCCGGGCCTGTGGACGGTGCGGATACAGCTCGGGCAGCCGCTCGTGAAAGTCGACGTCGGCGGTGAGGATCGCGGTCAGCGGCGCGCTGGCCGTCTTGGCCCGGTTGGCGCTGGACAGGTACGGCAGCAGCCGGGCCCGGGACTCCGGCGAGCGCAGCAGCAGCACCCGCAGCGGCTGGCCGTTGTACGCGGTCGGCCCGTACCGGATCAGCTCGTGGATCGCCGCTATCTGCGCGTCGGTGACCGGTTCGTCGGTGAACACCTCGGCCGTTCGGGCCGCCCGGAACAGCAGGTCCTGGGCGGCCCGGTCCAGCGCGAGCAGGTCGGACGTGGTCGGTGCGGTCATGCCGGCGCTGCCGTGGTGTACCCACCCCGGTGGTGCACCAGCGGGGCACCGTCGCCGCCGTCGCTCAGGGCGAGCGGTTCGGCGATCACCAGCATGTGGTCGCCGGCCGGGACGCGGTGCACCACCCGGCAGAGCAGCCGGGCCAGCACCCCGCTCAGCAGCGGCACCCCGAACGGGCCGGGTGTCCAGTCCGGGTAGGCGGCGAACCGGTCGATGCCGCTGGTGGCGAAGACCGTCGCGGCTTCCCGCTGCTGCGCGGCCAGCAGATGCACCGCGACGTGCTCGGCGCGGGCCAGCACCGGCCAACTCGACGACGCCGTGCCGAGGCAGAACGAGACGAGCGGCGGATCCAACGAGACCGAGGTGAACGAGGTGGCGGTGAACCCGGCCCGCACGGGTGCGCCGATCCCACCCAGGCAGGCCGGGTCGGTGGTCCGGGCCACGGCGGTGACCACCGTGACGCTGGTGGCCTGCCGGCGCAGCAGCGCGCGGAACAGGTCCCGGTCCACCGGTCGCAGCTCGGTCGCGTCCGTCGTCGGACGCTCCACGGTGGTCACGCCGGCACCAGGGTCGGCGCGGCGTACGAGCTGGCCGGCCGGGGCAGGCCGGTGAGGTCGATGCCGAGCATCCCGGAGAGCTGCGCGAGGGCGTACTCGGGGACGATCAGCTCCTCCAACTCCGCGGCGAGCGTCCGTGCCTCGGCCTCGGTGCCACCGATTACGGGCGCGATGCCGGGCAGCACCTTCACCAGGTCGGGGTCCCGGCCGGCGGCGGTGACCTGGCGGCGCAGCTCGGCGTGGGCCACCTCGTGCACCCGGTCGGTGTCGGCGAAGATCCCGCCGGAGGTGTCGAAGACCAGCGCGTCGTCATCCCAGCCGTCCCAGAGCCGGTCGACGTGCACGCAAGCGATGAGGAGGAGCTCATCCCGCTGCGACATGACCTCATGCTGCCGCCGGTCGCAGCGACCGGTCAACGGTCTTCCAGAAGGTGAGACTTTCATCGCCAGCGATGTTACGAAGCGCCTCTAGCAGCGTTTACCGCGGCGCAACACCTATCTGATGAATAGAGATTGCCGCCTCGTGCCGCAGCACCGTCCACCGGGGACGACGAGGGGGTTTCGGATTTCGTCCGTTCGGGCATGTTCGATCTCGACACGGCAGGGAACGGTGACGAGGGGAGACCTCCGATGGGCCTCATGTTTCGCAAGCGCAAGAAGTACGGTCCGATCATCCTGAACTTCACCGAGAACGGCTTCTCCTCGTGGAGCATCAAGATCGGGCGCTGGTCCTGGAACTCGAAGGCCCGGGCGCACCGCGTCGACCTGCCGGGTCCGCTGTCCTGGAAGCAGGACAAGTCCCGGTCGTAGCGTCCCGGGAGTCGAGCGGGGTGCCGGTGATTCACCGGCACCCCGCTCGGCGCGCCGATGACCCCGTTGTCCACCAGCATGACTACCCGTCCCCGGGTGGCCACCGCTGCGGTCGCGCCGTCAGATCCCAT
>NZ_JBEZEA010000004.1:0-404650 GCF_040648635.1 Micromonospora sp. NPDC049114
GTGGGGGGTGTTCCTCCCGCGGGCGGGGGCGGGTTAGGCGGCGGGCCACAACTTCCCCGGCCTCCCCCCACCGGCCCGCCCGCCCCCCCACCCCCCCCCCCCCCCCGCCCCGGCCCCCCCCGGGGGGGGGGGGGGGGCCCCCCCCCCGCCCGGCCCCCCCCCCCCCGGCGCGTCTGTGGTGTGGCAAGCTCGACCGCATGCGGCTGGAGAACGTCTGGTTGCGGTACCACAGGCGTGGTCCGTGGGTGCTGCGGGACGTGGACGTGCGGATCGGTCCGGGTGAGGTCGCGGTCGTCCTGGGCCGCAACGGTGTGGGCAAGTCGACGCTGCTCCAGGTGGCCGCCGGGGTGCTGCGGCCGGGTCGGGGCCGGGTCGTCGACCGGCCGGTCCGGGTGGGCTGGGTGCCGGAGCGCTTTCCGGCCGACCAGCCCTTCACCGTTTCTCGCTACCTGACCGGCATGGCCCGCGTGGCCGGGTTGGGGCGGTCGGCCGCCGATAAGGCGGTGACCACCTGGACGCAGCGGCTCGGCCTGGACGCGTTCAGCTCGGTGCGGCTTCCGGAGCTGTCCAAGGGCACCGCGCAGAAGGTGGGTCTCGCCCAGGCCATGCTGCGACGACCCGGCCTGCTGGTGCTCGACGAGCCGTGGGAGGGTCTCGACGCCACGACCCGCGAGCTGGTTCCCGAGCTGATCGACGAGGTGCTGGCCGACGGCGGCACGGTCCTGGTCAGCGACCACCGCGGGGAGACGGTCCGGCTGCCGGCCGCGCGCCGCTGGTCGGTGGCCGCAGGCGTGCTGACCGAGGAGACCGCCGCGACCGGCGAGGAGGCCATCGCGGTGGTCGAGGTAGCGGTTCCGGCCGCGCGGGTCGCCAGCACCGTCGCCCGGTTGCGCTCCGAGGGCCACCAGATTCTTCGCGTACGCGCCGACACCTCCATCGCCGCACCACAGGCCCGACCCGCTGCCGCACCGCTGCGGCCGGCGGGCGAACCGGCTCCCGACCAGCCCGAGGGCGCGGGCGCGGACGCGGTCGAGCAGGCGGCGGGGGAGGCCCGGTGACCGCCCTGGTGCGGATGCGGCTGGCCGGTTTCCTGCGGACGGGTCGGGCGTTGGCGCCGTTGCTCGCGGGTCTCGTCGTGCTCGGCACGCTCTACGGCGGCGGCCGGTCCCAGCCGGCCGAGGCGTACGGCGTCTCGGCAGTGGTGCTCTTCCCGGTGCTCGCCTGGCAGACCAGGATCCTGCTGGACATCGAGCCGGACGTGCAGCGCCGGCTTGCCCAGGTGACTGTCGGGGTGGCCCGGGAGCGCCTGGCCGGACTCCTGGCGGCCGGCGTGGCGGCGCTGGTAGCGGTGGCGATCGCGCTGCTCTTCCCCTGGTTGGTGGGCGGGGTCACCGGCCCGGTCGAGCCGGGGGACCGGTCGCTGCCGGTCGGCATCGCGCTGGGGCTGTGGGCGCATCTGCTGGCCGTACCCGCGGCGGTTGCTCTGGGCGCGCTGGCCAGTCGGGCGTCGGTGGGCGGCGCCGCGTACGGCGTGGCGGTGCTGGCCCTCGGCGGTGTCGGCGCGGTGGCGCTCGGTCTGCGCGGTTCGGTGGCGCCCTGGTTGGTGCCGCCGATCATGGCCACCGCGCGGACGACCGCGGGTGACGCCGCCGCCCTGACCCTGCTCGGGCTCACGCTCTGGGCGGTGGCGTGGAGTGCGGCGGTCACCGTCGGCTACCTGTGGCGGCGGCGGGCCCAGGGCTGACCAGCCACGGTCGGTGTGAGCGGGCTCACCGGGGGCGATTTGGCGCTCGTAGTGGGGGCGCGTACTCTTCAACAGTCATCCGTGTTTCCATGGATGAGGAACCACCCAGAGACCGCTGGTCACCGTGCTCCGGCACGGTCGAAGGTCCCGCGACAACGGGCGACCCGCGTAGGGCGGCAAGCGTAACTCGGCAGTGAGCATGGTCCGCCGACCGTGACGATCCGCCGGCCCTCGCCCCGTGCGCCCTGCGCCGGGGCTTTTCGTTGTCGTGCTGCCTCCGCCCCCGCTCCGGCTTCGGCCGTTTCGGGGACCAGCCTCGAGTAACGAGAGAGGAGGGACATGGCGGACAAGCCGATCCGGGCCGACAAGGCCACGGCCGTCGCTGAGCTGACCGAGAGCTTCCGCAACGCGGGCGCCACCGTGCTGACCGAGTACCGCGGTCTGACGGTTTCCCAGCTCACCCAGCTGCGGCGCTCGCTCGGCGCCGAGACCAGCTACACGGTCGCGAAGAACACGCTGGCGAAGCGTGCCGCGACGGACGCGGGTATCAACGGCCTCGACGAGCTGTTCACCGGTCCTACCGCGCTGACTTTCGTTTCGGGCGACGTCGTCGAGGCGGCGAAGGGGCTTCGCGACTTCGCGAAGGCCAACCCGAAGCTCGTCATCAAGGGCGGTGTCTTCGAGGGCAGGGCCATTTCCGCGGCCGAGGTCACGAAGCTCGCCGACCTGGAGTCCCGCGAGGTGCTGCTGGCCAAGCTGGCCGGCGCGATGAAGGGCAACCTGAGCAAGGCCGCGGCCCTGTTCCAGGCTCCGCTCTCCAAGGCCGCCCGTGCGGCGGCCGCCCTGGCGGACAAGAAGCGCGAGCAGGAGGGCGCCGAGGCGGCCTGAGGCCGCGCGGCGCACCCACGTTCTTAGACAACCTTTAGAAAGGACGCCAGATATGGCGAAGCTCAGCACCGACGAGCTGCTCGACGCGTTCAAGGAGATGACGCTGATCGAGCTCTCCGAGTTCGTGAAGCAGTTCGAGGACACCTTCGAGGTCACCGCCGCGGCTCCGGTCGCGGTTGCCGCCGCCGGTGGCGCTCCGGCCGCCGCCGAGGCCGAGCCGGAGAAGGACGAGTTCGACGTCGTCCTCGAGGCTGACGGTGGCAAGAAGATCCAGGTCATCAAGGTCGTGCGTGAGCTGACCGGCCTGGGCCTCAAGGAGGCCAAGGACGCGGTCGAGTCCGCGCCGAAGGCCATCCTGGAGAAGGTCAACAAGGAGACCGCCGAGAAGGCGAAGGCGAAGCTCGAGGGTGAGGGCGCCAAGGTCACCCTCAAGTGACCTGACGTTCCACCTGCGCGTGCCCGGCTCAGTGAGCCGGGACACGATCGCGTCGCGGCGGGCGGTGATCCGACACGGATCGCTGCCCGCCGTGTTTCGTGGATCGGGCGACAACCGTCCTGAGCTGGGCGTCGATGGTCGATGCGCGACCACCGGACGAGCCGACCCGGTCGTCCCCAGGTGGGAAAGAACCGACGACCCGGATACCGGCCCTTGACGCGGCCCCGGGCTGCCAGGCACGCTGAACACCAGCAAGACACCGCGCTTGCGACGGCCACGACGTGGGTAATGACAGCGGCGGCACCAACGGCCGCGGCAACCCGAGCGGCCCAGTGGGGACGTTGCGTTCTGAGCGGCCCGGCAGACCCCGGTTTACGGGGGCCGAGGCGCGTTCCGCGAACGACCTGCGGGGTGGGCTGGACAGCGGTTAGCCTCTCGGCTACACTGCTAGTTTGCGCTGCCTTCCGACTTGACCCCTGCTCGGAAATGTCCGTTTACGGATATTTCTGGTGGGGTCATTGGAGTGCACGCGTACCAGCCGTTCTGCAGCACCGGTCCTCGGAAGGACGCATCTTGGCAGCTTCCCGCCCTGCGAAGACCAGTCGTACGTCGAGCGCATTCGCTCCCCGCCGAGTTTCATTCGGCAGGATCACCGAACACCTCGAGGTCCCCAACCTCCTTGCCATCCAGAACGAGTCCTTCGACTGGCTCGTCGGCAACGAGGCTTGGCAGGGCCGGTCGGCGGACGACCCGCACGCACGCTCGGGTCTCGCGGAGATCCTTGAAGAGATCAGTCCCATTGAGGACTTCTCCGGCACCATGTCACTTTCCTTCTCGGCGCCGCGCTTCGACGAGGTCAAGGCCTCGATCGAGGAGTGCAAGGAGAAGGACCTGACCTACTGCGCTCCGCTCTTCGTGACCGCGGAGTTCACCAACAACACCACTGGCGAGATCAAGAGCCAGACGGTGTTCATGGGTGACTTCCCGATGATGACGCCCAAGGGCACCTTCGTCATCAACGGCACCGAGCGCGTCGTGGTCAGCCAGCTCGTCCGGTCCCCGGGCGTGTACTTCGACAAGCAGCCGGACAAGACCTCCGACCGCGACCTCTCCAGCGTCAAGGTCATCCCGAGTCGGGGTGCCTGGCTGGAGTTCGACATCGACAAGCGCGACACGGTCGGCGTTCGCATCGACCGCAAGCGTCGGCAGGCCGTCACGGTCCTACTCAAGGCCATCGGATGGTCGGCCGAGCGGATCCGTGAGCGGTTCGGCTGGTCCGAGCTGATGATGACCACGCTCGAGAAGGACCACATCGCCGGCGCCGACGAGGCCCTGCTCGACATCTACCGCAAGCTGCGCCCTGGCGAGCCGCCGACGCGCGAGAACGCCCAGACCCTGCTCGACAACCTCTTCTTCAACCCGAAGAGGTACGACGTCGCCAAGGTCGGGCGCTACAAGTTCAACAAGAAGCTGGAAGTCGACGTGCCGATCACCACCGGCACGCTGACCGAGGACGACATCGTCGCCACCGTGGAGTACCTGTGCCGGCTGCACGCCGGTGAGGACGGCTACGAGGCCGACGACATCGACCACTTCGGCAACCGTCGTCTGCGCACCGTGGGTGAGCTGATCCAGAACCAGGTTCGGGTCGGCCTCTCCCGCATGGAGCGGGTCGTCCGCGAGCGGATGACCACGCAGGACGTCGAGGCGATCACCCCGCAGACCCTGATCAACATCCGCCCGGTGGTGGCGGCGATCAAGGAGTTCTTCGGTACGTCGCAGCTGTCCCAGTTCATGGACCAGACCAACCCGCTGGCGGGCCTGACCCACCGGCGTCGGCTGAGCGCGCTCGGCCCGGGTGGTCTGTCCCGGGAGCGGGCCGGCTTCGAGGTCCGCGACGTGCACCCGTCCCACTACGGCCGGATGTGCCCGATCGAGACGCCGGAAGGCCCGAACATCGGCCTGATCGGCGCGCTGTCCACCTTCGCCCGGGTCAACCCGTTCGGCTTCATCGAGACGCCGTACCGGAAGGTCGTCGAGGGTCGGGTCACCGACCAGATCGACTACCTGACCGCGGACGAGGAGGACCGGTTCGTCAAGGCCCAGGCCAACGCGCGCCTGAAGGCGGACGGCACGTTCGCCGAGGAGCGGGTGCTCTGCCGTCGTAAGGGCGGCGAGACCGAGGACGTCGTCCCCGGTGCCGTCGACTACATGGACGTCTCGCCCCGGCAGATGACCTCGGTCGCGACCGCCATGATCCCGTTCCTCGAGCACGACGACGCCAACCGGGCACTGATGGGCGCGAACATGCAGCGCCAGGCGGTGCCGCTGGTCAAGGCCGAGGCGCCGCTCGTGGGTACGGGCATGGAGTACCGGGCCGCTGTCGACGCCGGCGACGTGGTTGTCGCCGAGGTCGGCGGTGTGATCGAGGATCTCTGCGCCGACTACGTCACCATCCACCAGGATGACGGCCACCGCCGGACGTACCTGCTGCACAAGTTCCGCCGCTCCAACGCCGGCTCCTGCGTCAACCAGAAGCCGGTCGTCTTCGAGGGCGACCGCGTCGAGGCCGGTCAGGTCATCGCCGACGGTCCGTGCACCGACGAGGGCGAGATGGCGCTCGGACGCAACCTGCTGGTGGCGTTCATGTGCTGGGAGGGCCACAACTACGAGGACGCGATCATCCTGTCGCAGCGCCTCGTGCAGCAGGACGTGCTCACCTCGATCCACATCGAGGAGCACGAGGTCGACGCCCGGGACACCAAGCTCGGTCCGGAGGAGATCACCCGCGACATCCCGAACGTCAGCGAGGAAATGCTCGCTGACCTCGACGAGCGCGGCATCATCCGGATCGGCGCCGAGGTCGTCCCCGGCGACATCCTGGTCGGCAAGGTCACGCCCAAGGGCGAGACCGAGCTGACCCCGGAGGAGCGGCTGCTCCGCGCGATCTTCGGTGAGAAGGCGCGTGAGGTTCGGGACACCTCGCTGAAGGTGCCGCACGGCGAGACCGGCACGGTCATCGGTGTGCGCACGTTCTCCCGCGAGGACGGCGACGAGTTGCCGCCGGGTGTCAACGAGCTGGTCCGGGTCTACGTCGCCCAGAAGCGCAAGATCCAGGACGGCGACAAGCTCGCCGGCCGGCACGGCAACAAGGGTGTCATCTCGAAGATCCTGCCGATCGAGGACATGCCGTTCCTTGAGGACGGCACCCCGGTCGACATCGTGCTCAACCCGCTCGGCGTGCCGAGCCGGATGAACATCGGCCAGGTGCTGGAGACCCACCTCGGTTGGGTCGCCAAGACCGGGTGGAAGGTCGAGGGTGACGACGCCGAATGGAAGCGTCAGCTCCGCTCGATCGACGCGCACGAGTCCGAGGGTGACACCAACGTGGCCACCCCGGTCTTCGACGGTGCCCGCGAGGAGGAGATCTCCGGTCTGCTCGAGTCGACCCTGCCCAACCGGGACGGCAAGCAGCTGATCGGGCGTACCGGCAAGGCGCAGCTGTTCGACGGTCGTTCCGGCGAGCCGCTGCCCGACCCGATCGCGGTCGGCTACGTCTACATCCTGAAGCTCAACCACCTGGTCGACGACAAGATCCACGCTCGTTCGACCGGACCGTACTCGATGATCACGCAGCAGCCGCTGGGTGGTAAGGCGCAGTTCGGTGGTCAGCGCTTCGGTGAGATGGAGTGCTGGGCGATGCAGGCGTACGGCGCTGCCTACGCCCTGCAGGAGCTGCTCACGATCAAGTCCGACGACGTGCTCGGCCGCGTGAAGGTCTACGAGGCCATCGTCAAGGGCGAGAACATCCCGGAGCCGGGCATCCCGGAGTCGTTCAAGGTGCTGCTCAAGGAGCTGCAGTCGCTGTGCCTCAACGTTGAGGTGCTCTCCAGCGACGGTGTGGCCCTGGAAATGCGCGAGACCGACGACGAGGTGTTCCGGGCCGCCGAGGAGCTGGGCATCGACCTGTCCCGGCGCGAGCCGAGCTCGGTCGAAGAGGTCTGAGGTGAGCGGTCGGGGGCCGGTTCGCCGGCCCCCGACCCCACCCGAGAATTAGCAGTACAGACGACGACATAGGGGACAGAGTGCTCGACGTCAACTTCTTCGACGAGCTGCGCATTGGTCTCGCCACCGCCGACGACATCCGTCAGTGGTCGCACGGCGAGGTCAAGAAGCCTGAGACGATCAACTACCGCACCCTGAAGCCGGAGAAGGACGGACTCTTCTGCGAGAAGATCTTCGGTCCGCAGCGGGACTGGGAGTGCTACTGCGGTAAGTACAAGCGCGTCCGGTTCAAGGGCATCATCTGTGAGCGCTGCGGCGTCGAGGTGACTCGCTCCAAGGTCCGTCGTGAGCGGATGGGGCACATCGAGCTCGCCGCTCCGGTGACCCACATCTGGTACTTCAAGGGCGTTCCGAGTCGGCTGGGCTACCTGCTGGACCTCGCCCCCAAGGACCTCGAAAAGATCATCTACTTCGCCTCGTACGTCGTGACGAGCGTGGACGCCGAGTCGCGTCACCGTGACCTCTCGACGATCGAGAACGAGATCCTGGCCGAGAAGCGGCAGTCCGAGAACAGCCGCGACTCGGAGATCGAGAAGCGGGCCGCCAAGCTCGAGGCCGACCTGGCCGAGCTTGAGGCCGAGGGTGCCAAGGCGGACGTCCGGCGCAAGGTCAAGGAGGGCGGAGAGCGCGAGATGCGCCAGATCCGCGACCGGGCCCAGCGCGAGATCGACCGCCTGGACGAGGTGCTGGACACCTTCCGCAAGCTGGAGCCGAAGCAGCTGGTCACCGACGAGCTGCTCTACCGCGAGCTGCGCGACCGGTTCGGTGAGTACTTCACCGGTTCCATGGGCGCGGAGGCGATCAAGGCGCTGGTCCAGAACATGGACCTCGACGCCGAGGCCGAGAGCCTGCGGGAGACCATCCGGTCCGGCAAGGGCCAGCGGAAGATCCGGGCGCTCAAGCGGCTCAAGGTCGTGGCGGCGTTCCTGAACACTCGCAACTCGCCGCTCGGCATGGTGCTGGACTGCGTCCCGGTCATCCCGCCGGACCTGCGCCCGATGGTGCAGCTCGACGGTGGCCGCTTCGCGACCTCGGACCTCAACGACCTGTACCGGCGTGTGATCAACCGGAACAACCGCCTCAAGCGGCTGATCGACCTCGGCGCACCCGAGATCATCGTCAACAACGAGAAGCGGATGCTCCAGGAGGCCGTCGACGCGCTGTTCGACAACGGCCGTCGCGGCCGGCCGGTCACCGGCCCGGGTAACCGCCCGCTCAAGTCGCTGTCCGACATGCTCAAGGGCAAGCAGGGCCGGTTCCGCCAGAACCTGCTGGGCAAGCGCGTCGACTACTCGGGCCGTTCGGTCATCGTGGTCGGCCCGAAGCTCAAGCTGCACCAGTGCGGTCTGCCCAAGCAGATGGCGCTGGAGCTGTTCAAGCCCTTCGTGATGAAGCGGCTGGTGGACCTCAACCACGCGCAGAACATCAAGTCCGCCAAGCGGATGGTCGAGCGTCAGCGCCCGGTCGTGTGGGACGTGCTGGAAGAGGTCATCGGCGAGCACCCGGTGCTGCTCAACCGGGCGCCGACCCTGCACCGCCTGGGCATCCAGGCCTTCGAGCCGCAGCTGGTCGAGGGCAAGGCGATCCAGATCCACCCGCTGGTCTGCACCGCGTTCAACGCCGACTTCGACGGTGACCAGATGGCGGTGCACGTGCCGCTGTCCGCCGAGGCCCAGGCCGAGGCGCGGATCCTGATGCTGTCGTCGAACAACATCCTCAAGCCGGCCGACGGCAAGCCGGTCACCATGCCCACGCAGGACATGGTCATCGGCCTCTACCACCTCACCCACCTCACCGCCGGTGAGAAGGGCGAGGGCCGGGCGTTCAGCTCGGACGCCGAGGCGCGGATGGCGTTCGACAACGGCGAGCTGCACCTGCAGGCGCCGGTGAAGATCCGCCTGCGTGGCGTGGTCGGTGTCGACAACGGCTCTGGCTCCGAGGCGTGGACCGCCCCGGAGGGCTGGGTCGAGGGTGACCCGCTGACCGTGGAGACCACCCTGGGCCGGGTGCTGTTCAACGAGACGCTGCCGCAGGGCTACCGCTTCGTGAACTACGAGATCCGCAAGGGTCAGCTCTCCGCGATCGTCAACGACCTCGCCGAGCGCTTCCCCAAGGTGGCGCTGGCCGCCACTCTGGACGGGCTCAAGGAGGCCGGTTTCCACTGGGCCACCTGGTCCGGCGTGACGATCGGCATGGAGGACGTCATCGCTCCGCCGCGTAAGGCGGAGATCCTGGCGAAGTACGAGAAGGAAGCCGACCGGATCGACAAGCAGTACCAGCGTGGTCTGATGACCGCCGAGGAGCGTCGCGGCGAACTCATCGAGATCTGGACCAAGGCGACCAACGAGGTCGCCAAGGAGATGGACACCGCGCTGCCGCAGGAGAACCCACTGTGGAAGATGATCAACTCGGGTGCCCGCGGTAACCTGCTCCAGCTCCGGCAGATCGCGGCGATCCGTGGTCTGGTGGCCAACCCGAAGGGCGAGATCATCCCGCGGCCGATCAAGGCCAGCTACCGGGAGGGTCTGTCCGTGCTGGAGTACTTCATCTCCACGCACGGTGCCCGTAAGGGTCTCGCGGACACCGCCCTGCGGACCGCCGACTCGGGTTACCTGACCCGTCGTCTGGTGGACGTCTCGCAGGACGTGATCATCCGCGAGGAGGACTGCGGCACCGACCGGGCGATCCCGATGCAGATCGGCGAGAAGCTGGACGGCAAGCTCGTCGTCCACACCCACGCCGAGACCAGCGTGCACGCCCGGACCCTGGCCGACGACATCAAGGGGCCGGACGGCACCGTGGTGGCCGAGCGCGGCCAGGACATCAACTCCATCGGGGTCGACAAGATCGTCGCCGCCGGCGTGGAGACGGTCCGGGTGCGCAGCGTGCTCACCTGCGAGTCGAAGCTGGGCGTCTGCGCGGCCTGCTACGGCCGTTCGCTGCCGACCGGCAAGTCGGTCGACATCGGTGAGGCTGTCGGCATCATCGCCGCCCAGTCCATCGGTGAGCCGGGCACGCAGCTGACGATGCGTACCTTCCACACCGGTGGTGTCGCGGGTGAGGACATCACCCAGGGTCTGCCGCGTGTCCAGGAAATCTTCGAGGCTCGGGTCCCGAAGGGTAAGGCGCCCATCGCCGACACCCCGGGTCGGATCCGGATCGAGGACGGCGAGCGCTCGCGGAAGATCATCGTGGTGCCGGACGACGGCAGCGACGAGATCGTGTACGACAAGATCTCGAAGCGCGTCAAGCTCCGGACCCACGACGGCGGTCACGTCGCGGTCGGCGAGAAGCTGACCGAGGGCACCATCGACCCGCACGAGCTGCTGCGGATCATGGGTCCGCGGGCGGTCCAGGTCCACCTGACCAGTGAGGTCCAGGAGGTCTACCGCTCGCAGGGTGTGCTCATCCACGACAAGCACATCGAGATCATCATCCGCCAGATGCTCAAGCGGGTGACGGTCATCGACTCCGGCTCGACCGAGTTCCTGCCGGGTGTGCTCGTCGACCGGGCGCTGTTCGAGTCGGAGAACCGCCGACTCGTGTCGGAGGGTGGCGAGCCCGCCGCCGGCCGTCCGGTGCTGATGGGTATCACCAAGGCCTCGCTGGCCACCGACTCCTGGCTCTCCGCGGCCTCCTTCCAGGAGACCACCCGGGTGCTGACCGACGCTGCGATCAACTCGCGCAGCGACTCGCTGGTCGGCCTCAAGGAGAACGTGATCATCGGTAAGCTCATCCCGGCCGGTACGGGCATCAGCAAGTACCGCAACGTCCGGGTCGAGCCGACCGAGGAGGCCAAGGCCAAGGTCTACTCGATGACCGGCTACCCGGAGACCGACTACGGGTTCGGGCCGGCCAGCGGGCAGGCTGTGCCGCTGGACGACTTCGACTTCGGGTCGTACCGCTAAGCACTGAACACCGACGAGGCCCCCGGCACCTGCCGGGGGCCTCGTCGTGTCCGGACCGACCCGCCCGTCGACCGGGTTGGGCATGATGGAGGCATGACGACCGCACCCGGACAGGTGTCCGTCGCGTCCCAGGGCCTGCGTCACCCGCTGGATCCGGACCCGGCCCGTGCCACAAAGGCGCGCGCGGTGTTCGCGCTGGGGCTGCTCGGCATGCTGACCGGGCTGTTCATCGGCGGGGTGGTGCCGGCGACGGTCGCGCTGCAACTCGCCCGCCAGGCCCGCCGGGAGGCGTACGCCTCGGGGGGTTTCCTGACCGGCGGCGTCTGGCTGCGGCGGGGGGAGCGGTTGGCCTGGATCGGCCTCGGGCTGGTCGCGGTGAGCGTGGTCGTCGCCGTGGTGATCGGGGTGGTTCGGGTGGCTGGCACGCCGTTCGGCCACGACTACCCGGCGAACATGGACTGACCGTTCCACCGGCCACGCCCAGCGCGAACGGCGCCGCTTGCGGCGGTAGCCTGGCCGGTGTCCGCCGCGCGGCGATTGGCGGCCCTGTCGACAGGAGGACCTCGTGACGGAACCGGCGCGGCCCCCGGCGGATGAGCCGGCGGGGCATCCCGACGCGCCGGCCGCGAGCCCGGCCCCCTCCGCACCGAACGACCGGGCGCAACCCGATCAGGACGGGCAGCCCGCCCCACCCGCCGACGTTCCCGATCCGGGTACGCCTCCGTCGGGTTGGGGTGCGCCGCCCGCGCCCGCGTGGGGTCCGCCCACTGCCGAGTGGGGCGGGGTCTATCCGCCCGGGCACGGCCAGCCCCATCCCGCTTCCGGGGCGCCGCTGCCGCAGGCATGGGGTCAGCCGCCGTCCGGGCCTGGTGCGCCGGGGGGTTGGGGGCACCCGCAGTCGGGGGTCGGTACGCCGCCCGGCTGGGGTCAGCCGCCGTCGGGGCCTGGTACGCCCGGGGGTTGGGGTCAGCCGGCGCAGGGCCAGTCGCCCGGGTGGGGTGTGGCTCCCGCCCGACCGGTGCCTCCGCCCACCGACGACCAGCGGCGGCCGCCGAAGCGGGTGGAGGCGGTGCCGGGCACGCCGTTCGGCGTGGTGCACCTGGATGTGCCGCCGGTCACCTCCGGACTGGCGACCGGGGCGCTGGTGGCGGGCATCGCGTCGATCCTGGTCTCGCTCCTGGTGATCTGTTTCGGGGTGGCTTTCGGCAACGACGGGGGCGTTTGGGCGTCCGGCGCCTTCACCGTGCTGGGGGTCCTGGCGGGGGTGGCGGCAATCGTCATCGGTCTGCTGGGCCGGCGGCAGATCGGCCGGCCGGCCGCGCCGTCGGCGGTACGGTTCACCGGGCGCGGGCTGGCGGTGGCGGGCATCAGCTGCGGTGCGGCGGGTGCGCTGCTCAGCCTGCTGGGTCTGGGTCTGGCGTTGCTGATCACCCTGACGTGAGGCCGTGCACCGGGTCTGCGGTGCCTGCCCGGGGGCGACGGGTGGTCCGGCGGGGAAGCCGGTACACTTGTGTCCGTAGGTGCCCATCGCGGGCGACGAGGCGGGACGAGATCCGGCCGGCGAGTGTGAGACAGTCGCCGACCCATTCCGTTTTGACCTGGGCGGCTGTGGTAGGTACTCTTTCCCCTTGTGCCCGGGCGTGCCCGGGCAACTCGTGCGTGCGCTGGTTCCGGATTCCGGACGGCGGCACGACAAGCCAGAGATCCGGGGCGGGGCGATCCGCGTGCCGGTGACAGAAACCCGGTACGCCTGCGAAAGCGTCCGCACCGGGACCGTGAGTTGGGCGACACGCCCGACCGCGGGTGCCGGGGCCTCCGCAAGGTGACCCTGGTCGGAATGTAGGAGAGCCGGTCATCAGGCCGGCTAACGAGCAGACGGCGCGGCCGCGTGCAGCGGCCGAAGGGAGCGGAGAAACCCGGTGCCCACCATCCAGCAGCTGGTCCGAAAGGGCCGTCAGGCCAAGACGACCAAGACCAAGACCCCGGCGCTCAAGGGGTCCCCCCAGCGGCGCGGCGTGTGCACCCGCGTGTACACCACCACTCCGAAGAAGCCGAACTCCGCGCTGCGCAAGGTCGCTCGTGTGAAGCTCAGCAGCCAGATCGAGGTGACCGCCTACATCCCGGGCGTCGGTCACAACCTGCAGGAGCACTCGATCGTGCTCGTTCGCGGCGGCCGGGTGAAGGACCTCCCCGGCGTGCGTTACAAGATCGTCCGCGGCTCGCTGGACACCCAGGGTGTCCGCAACCGCAAGCAGGCGCGCAGCCGTTACGGCGCGAAGAAGGAGAAGAGCTGACATGCCGCGTAAAGGACCCGCTCCGCGGCGGCCACTGGTCGCTGACCCGGTGTACAACTCGCCGCTGGTCACCCAGCTGGTGAACAAGATCCTGCTCCGCGGCAAGCGTCAGCTCGCCGAGTCGATCGTGTACGCGGCCCTCGAGGGCTGCCGCGAGAAGTCCGGCACCGACCCGGTCGTCACCCTCAAGCGGGCGATGGACAACGTCAAGCCGACCCTCGAGGTGCGCAGCCGTCGTGTCGGTGGCGCCACCTACCAGGTTCCGGTCGAGGTCCGCCCCACCCGGGCGACCACCCTGGGCCTGCGCTGGCTGGTCACCTACTCCCGCGCCCGTCGCGAGAAGACCATGGTCGAGCGGCTGATGAATGAGCTGCTGGACGCGAGCAACGGCCTCGGTGCCGCCGTCAAGCGGCGCGAGGACACGCACAAGATGGCCGAGTCCAACAAGGCCTTCGCGCACTACCGCTGGTAACACCCTGGTTCCGGCGCCCCACCGGGCGCCGGAACCGCCACCAGTTGAGTCGAGACGACGATAAGTAGGGATTGAAGTGGCCGCCGCAGACGCGCTCGCCAACGTACGCAACATCGGCATCATGGCGCACATCGATGCCGGTAAGACCACGACCACCGAGCGAATCCTGTTCTACACCGGCATCACGTACAAGATCGGTGAGGTCCACGAGGGCGCTGCCGTCATGGACTGGATGGAGCAGGAGCAGGAGCGTGGTATCACCATCACCTCCGCTGCTACCAAGTGTGAGTGGAAGGGCCACACGATCCAGATCATCGACACGCCTGGCCACGTCGACTTCACGGTCGAGGTCGAGCGGTCGCTGCGTGTGCTGGATGGTGCGGTCGCGGTCTACGACGGTGTCGCCGGCGTGGAGCCGCAGACCGAGAACGTCTGGCGGCAGGCCGACAAGTACAACGTCCCGCGGATGTGCTTCGTCAACAAGCTCGACCGGACCGGCGCCGACTTCTTCCGCTGCGTGCAGATGATGATCGACCGGCTGAACGCCACCCCGCTGGTGCTCCAGATCCCGATCGGGCTCGAGGGCGACCACATCGGTGTCGTCGACCTGGTCGGCATGCGCGCTCTCACCTGGCGCGGGGAGACCCAGAAGGGTGAGGACTACGCGATCGAGGAGATCCCGGCCGAGCTGGCCGACTCCGCGGCCGAGTGGCGCGAGAAGCTGATGGAGACCCTCGCCGACGTCGACGACTCGGTGATGGAGAAGTACCTGGAAGGCGAGGAGGTCTCCGTCGAGGAGATCAAGGCCGCCATCCGGCGTGCCACCATCGCCGGCAAGGCCAACCCGGTGCTGTGCGGCTCGGCGTTCAAGAACAAGGGCGTCCAGCCCATGCTCGACGCCGTGGTCGACTTCCTGCCGTCGCCGCTGGACGTTCCGGCGATCGAGGGTACGGCCACCGACGGCGAGACCCCGCTGCTGCGCAAGCCGTCCAACTCGGAGCCCTTCTCCGGCCTGGCCTTCAAGATCCAGACGGACAAGCACCTGGGCAAGCTCACCTACGTCCGGGTCTACTCCGGCACGCTCGATTCCGGATCCCAGGTGGTCAACTCCACCAAGGACCGCAAGGAGCGGATCGGCAAGATCTACCAGATGCACGCCAACAAGCGTGAAGAGCGTCCGTCGGCGCAGGCCGGCGACATCATCGCCGTTCAGGGTCTGAAGCAGACCACCACCGGCGACACGCTCTCCGACCCGGCGAACCCGGTCATCCTGGAGTCGATGACCTTCCCGGAGCCGGTCATCTCGGTGGCGATCGAGCCGAAGACCAAGTCCGACCAGGAGAAGCTGGGTACGGCGATTCAGCGCCTGGCCGAGGAGGACCCGACCTTCCGCGTCCAGCTGGACGAGGAGACCGGTCAGACGGTCATCTCCGGCATGGGTGAGCTGCACCTGGACATCCTGGTCGACCGGATGCGCCGCGAGTTCAACGTCGAGGCCAACGTCGGCAAGCCCCAGGTGGCGTACCGCGAGACCATCCGCCGCAAGGTGGACAAGGTCGAGTACACCCACAAGAAGCAGACCGGTGGTTCCGGCCAGTACGCCCGCGTCATCGTGAGCGTCGAGCCGCTTCCGCTGGACAACGACTCGCCGACCTACGAGTTCGCCAACGCCGTCAGCGGTGGCCGCATCCCGCGGGAGTTCATCCCGTCGGTGGACGCCGGCGCCCAGGACGCCATGCAGTACGGCATCCTGGCCGGCTTCCCGCTGGTCGGTGTGAAGCTGACCCTGCTGGACGGCCAGTACCACGAGGTCGACTCGTCGGAAATGGCATTCAAGATCGCCGGCTCGATGGTGATGAAGGACGCGGCCCGCAAGGCCGACCCCGCACTGCTCGAGCCGATGATGGCCGTTGAGGTCACCACTCCTGAGGAGAACATGGGTGACGTCATCGGCGACCTCAACTCCCGCCGCGGCATCATCCAGGCGATGGAGGAGCGCAGCGGCGCCCGCATCGTGAGGGCTCTGGTGCCGTTGTCGGAGATGTTCGGCTACGTCGGCGACCTGCGGTCGAAGACCCAGGGCCGGGCTAGCTACAGCATGCAGTTCGACTCCTACGCCGAGGTTCCGCAGAGCGTGGCGAAGGAGATCATCGCCAAGGCGACGGGCGAGTAACGTCCCCTGAGCAGGTGATTCGTGGTCGGTCGCGGGTGGTTTCACCCACCCGCGGCCACCACGATCGGATCGCGTGAGACCGGGCCTGTAGGCTTCATCGCCGCAGAACCCACAAAAGCTCTCCGGCCGTCAGGCCGGAAAGGCTGTCGACAGAGTCCTAAGCGCCGACCGGCGCGCCGGGCGTACGAACCAAGAAGTCCACAGGAGGACACCAGTGGCGAAGGCGAAGTTCGAGCGGACTAAGCCGCACGTCAACATCGGCACCATTGGTCACATCGACCACGGTAAGACGACGCTGACGGCGGCCATCACCAAGGTCCTGCACGACCAGTACCCCGACCTGAACCCCTACACGCCGTTCGACGAGATCGACAAGGCGCCGGAGGAGAAGGCCCGCGGTATCACGATCTCGATCGCGCACGTCGAGTACCAGACCGAGGCGCGGCACTACGCGCACGTCGACTGCCCCGGCCACGCGGACTACATCAAGAACATGATCACCGGTGCCGCGCAGATGGACGGCGCGATCCTGGTGGTCGCGGCGACCGACGGCCCGATGCCGCAGACCCGTGAGCACGTGCTGCTCGCGCGTCAGGTTGGCGTGCCGTACATCGTCGTGGCGCTCAACAAGAGCGACATGGTCGACGACGAGGAGCTCCTGGAGCTCGTCGAGCTCGAGGTCCGTGAGCTGCTCTCCTCGCAGGAGTACCCGGGTGACGACCTGCCGGTCGTTCGGGTTTCGGCGCTGAAGGCCCTCGAGGGTGACCCCGAGTGGACCGGCAAGCTCCTGGACCTGATGACCGCGGTCGACACCGCGATCCCGCAGCCGGAGCGTGAGACCGAGCGGCCGTTCCTCATGCCGATCGAGGACGTCTTCACGATCACCGGTCGTGGCACCGTCGTCACGGGTCGCGCCGAGCGCGGCATCCTCAAGCCGAACGAGGAGGTGGAGATCGTCGGTATCCGCGAGAAGTCGCAGAAGACGGTCTGCACCGGCATCGAGATGTTCCGCAAGCTGCTCGACGAGGCCCGCGCGGGCGAGAACGTCGGTCTGCTGCTGCGTGGCATCAAGCGCGAGGACGTCGAGCGCGGCATGGTGGTCGTCAAGCCGGGCACCACGACCCCGCACACGGAGTTCGAGGCGACGGTCTACATCCTCTCCAAGGAGGAGGGCGGCCGGCACACCCCGTTCTTCCAGAACTACCGTCCGCAGTTCTACTTCCGGACCACGGACGTCACCGGTGTCGTCACCCTCCCCGAGGGCACCGAGATGGTCATGCCGGGTGACAACACCACCATGTCGGTGAAGCTGATCCAGCCCATCGCCATGGAGGACAACCTCAAGTTCGCGATCCGCGAGGGTGGCCGCACCGTCGGCGCCGGGTTCGTCACCAAGATCATCAAGTGAGCTAGGTAACCCCGATTAGACCCGCCGCCGGTCGTGCGGCATACTAGTCAGGTTGCGTAACGACAGTTCGTCGCCTGTGTTCGGCTTTCGCTGAACCTCCGGGTGGCGAGACAGTCGAGCGTAGGGTGGTTGGCGGCCCAGTCGCCAACCACCCTCGCACGGCGTTCAGGTCGCGGTAATGCGATCGGCGCCTTGACCCACCGCGCGGTCAGCACCACTCCGGAACCACGGGGCGGAGCCCGGCCCGAGGGCGCGACACGCCCGACCGCGGGGGTCGGCGAAGTGGGCCTGTGCCAGCCGGTACAGGCGCCCGCAACACAGCGGCATCGAGAGAAGGAACAGAAGCCACCATGGCGGGACAGAAGATCCGCATCCGGCTCAAGGCCTATGACCACGAGGTCGTCGACTCCTCGGCTCGGAAGATCGTCGAGACGGTGACGCGCACCGGGGCGCAGGTCGCGGGCCCGGTGCCGCTGCCCACGGAGATCAACCGTTTCTGCGTTATCCGCTCGCCGCACAAGTACAAGGACTCGCGCGAGCACTTCGAGATGCGCACGCACAAGCGGCTGATCGACATCATCGACCCGACCCCGAAGACGGTCGACTCGCTCATGCGCCTCGACCTGCCGGCTGGCGTCGACATCGAGATCAAGCTGTAGGGACCGGACAAATGGACAGGCAAGTCAAGGGGATCCTGGGCGCCAAGCTCGGCATGACCCAGGTCTGGGACAACAACAAGGTTGTTCCCGTGACCGTGGTCGAGGCCGGCCCGTGCGTCATCAGCCAGGTTCGTAGCGCCGAGAAGGACGGTTACTCCGCGGTCCAGCTCGCGTACGGCACGATCGACCCGCGCAAGGTCAAGAAGCCGATCAGCGGGCACTACGCGAAGGCGGACGTGGCGCCGCGCCGGCACATCGTCGAGCTGCGCACCACGGACGCCGGGGAATACTCGCTGGGCCAGGAGGTCACGGTCGAGGAGTTCCCGGTCGGCGTCACGATCGACGTCACCGGCAAGACCAAGGGCAAGGGCTACGCCGGCCCGATGAAGCGTCACGGCTTCCACGGTCTGCGCGCCAGCCACGGTGTCGAGCGCAAGCACCGCTCGCCCGGCTCCATCGGCGCCTGCGCCACCCCGGGTCGTGTCTTCAAGGGCACCCGGATGGCCGGCCGCATGGGTGGCGTGCGCTACACCGTGCAGAACCTCACCGTCCAGGCGGTCGACACCGAGAACAACCTGCTGCTCGTCCGGGGTGCCATTCCTGGTCCCAAGGGCGCGCTCGTTCTGGTCCGTACCGCGGCCAAGAGCAAGGTGAAGAAGGGCGGTGCGGCCAAGTGACCACCGTTGACGTGCGCACCGTCGAAGGCAGCACCAGCGGCTCCGTCGAGCTGCCGGCTGACATCTTCGACGTGCAGGCCAACGTCGCGCTGATGCACCAGGTCGTGGTGGCCCAGCTCGCGGCGGCCCGACAGGGCACGCACAAGGCCAAGACCCGCGGCGAGGTCGCCGGTGGCGGCAAGAAGCCGTACAAGCAGAAGGGCACCGGTCGCGCCCGGCAGGGCTCGATCCGCGCGCCGCAGTTCGCCGGCGGTGGCGTGGTGCACGGTCCCGTGCCGCGCGACTACAGCCAGCGGACCCCGAAGAAGATGAAGGCCGCCGCGCTCCGCGGTGCCCTCTCGGACCGGGCACGCGCCGGGCAGGTGCACGTCGTCGAGGCGTTCGTCTCGGGCGAGAAGCCGTCGACCAAGGCCGCACTGGCCACGCTGACCAAGCTCACCGAGGCCCGTCGGGTTCTCGTCGTGCTGAGCAGCACCGACGAGCTGAACTGGGTGTCGCTGCGCAACGAGCCGCGGGTGCACCTGATCGAGTCCGGCCAGCTGAACACGTACGACGTGCTGGTGGCCGACGACGTGGTCTTCACCAAGGACGCCCTGGACGAGTTCCTGGGCGTGCCCGCCGAGACCACCGAGGAGGGTGGCAAGTGAGCACGATCGCCGACCCGCGCGACATCATCGTGGCGCCGGTCGTCTCGGAGAAGAGCTACAGCGAGCTGAACCGGAACTGGTACACCTTCCTGGTGCACCCGGACGCGAACAAGACCGAGATCAAGATCGCTATCCAGCAGATCTTCGACGTCCGCGTCCTGACGGTCAACACGCTCAACCGCCAGGGCAAGCGCAAGCGCACCAAGACCGGCTTCGGTCAGCGCAAGGCGACCAAGCGGGCGATCGTGAAGCTGGCTGACGGTGACCGTATCGAGGCCTTCGGCGGCCCGGTCAGCTGAGGGGTGTAGACAATGGCTATCCGTAAGTACAAGCCGACGACGCCGGGCCGACGTGGCTCCAGCGTCGCCGACTTCGCCGAGATCACCCGGTCCACGCCGGAGAAGTCGCTGCTGGCTCCGCTGCCGAAGAAGGGCGGGCGTAACGCCCACGGCCGGATCACCACGCGGCACCACGGTGGCGGTCACAAGCGCCAGTACCGTCTGATCGACTTCAAGCGGGTCGACAAGGACGGCGTGCCGGCGAAGGTCGCTCACATCGAGTACGACCCGAACCGCACGGCGCGCATCGCGCTGCTGCACTACGCCGACGGCGAGAAGCGGTACATCATCGCGCCGAAGGACATGAAGCAGGGCGACCGCGTCGAGTCCGGTCCGGGCGCCGACATCAAGCCGGGTAACAACCTGCCGCTGCGCAACATCCCGGTCGGTACCACGATCCACAACGTGGAGCTGCGTCCGGGCGGCGGGGCCAAGCTGGCCCGTTCCGCCGGCGTCGGCATCCAGCTGCTCGGCCGTGAGGGCGCGTACGCGACCCTGCGTATGCCGTCCGGCGAGATCCGGCGGGTGGACGTGCGCTGCCGCGCGAGCGTCGGCGAGATCGGCAACGCCGACCAGTCGAACATCAACTGGGGTAAGGCCGGCCGTATGCGGTGGAAGGGCAAGCGCCCGACCGTCCGTGGTGTCGCCATGAACCCGGTCGACCACCCGCACGGTGGTGGTGAGGGTAAGACCTCCGGTGGTCGCCACCCGGTCAACCCGCAGGGTAAGCCCGAGGGCCGCACCCGCCGTAAGGGCCAGCCGAGCGACAAGCTGATCGTCCGCCGCCGCTACGCCACGCGTAAGCGCGGCTGAGGGAGATAAGACATGCCTCGCAGCCTCAAGAAGGGCCCGTTCGTAGACGACCACCTGCTCAAGAAGGTGGAAGTGCAGAACGACAAGGGCTCGAAGAACGTGATCAAGACCTGGTCGCGGCGCTCGACGATCATCCCCGAGATGCTCGGGCACACGATCGCCGTGCACGACGGACGCAAGCACGTCCCGGTGTTCGTGACCGAGGCGATGGTCGGGCACAAGCTCGGCGAGTTCGCGCTGACCCGCACGTTCAAGGGTCACGAGAAGGACGACCGGAAGAGCCGTCGGCGCTGACGCCGCCAGGCATACGGATAGAGGGAACAAGGGGTTACAGCGATGCCAGGAAAGGGCGACGCTCCGGTGCTTCCGGGCGCGAGGGCGGTTGCGCGGCACGTGCGCATCTCGCCGATGAAGGCGCGCCGGGTGGTCAACCTCGTCCGCGGCCTGCCCGCGAAGGAGGCGCTAACGGTGCTGCAGTTCGCGCCGCAGGCTGCGAGCGAGCAGGTGTACAAGGTGCTCGCTAGCGCGATCGCCAACGCGGAGAACAACGAGCGGCTGGACCCCGACGCGCTGCTCGTCAGCGAGGCGTTCGTGGACGAGGGCCCGACGATGAAGCGGTTCCAGCCGCGGGCACAGGGTCGGGCGTACCGGATCCGCAAGCGCACCTGCCACATCACCGTGGCGGTCGAGGCGGTCGCGCCGGCAGCGCCGAGGAAGGCCGCGGCGAAGAAGGCCGCCCCGGCCACGGAGGCCGCACCGGCCGAAGCGCAGAGCAAGACGGAGGACGCCGAGTAATGGGTCAGAAGGTTCACCCCACTGGGTTCCGGCTCGGCATCTCGACCGACTGGAAGTCCCGCTGGTTCGCGGACAAGCTCTACAAGGACTACATCGGCGAGGATGTCAAGATCCGCCGCATGATGTCGAAGGGCCTCGAGCGTGCCGGGATTTCCAAGGTCGACATCGAGCGCACCCGCGACCGCGTCCGCGTCGACATCCACACCGCCCGGCCGGGCATCGTCATCGGCCGTAAGGGTGCGGAGGCCGACCGGATCCGCGGCGAGCTCGAGAAGCTCACCGGCAAGCAGGTCCAGCTGAACATCATCGAGGTGAAGAACCCCGAGTCGGACGCTCAGCTCGTCGCGCAGGGCGTGGCCGAGCAGCTGTCCAGCCGGGTCAGCTTCCGTCGGGCGATGCGCAAGGCCATGCAGTCGGCCATGAAGAACCCGGTCTGCAAGGGCATCCGGGTTCAGGTCTCGGGTCGCCTCGGCGGCGCCGAGATGAGCCGGACCGAGTTCTACCGCGAGGGCCGGGTTCCGCTGCACACGCTGCGGGCCAACATCGAGTACGGCTTCTTCGAGGCCCGTACCACCTTCGGCCGGATCGGCGTGAAGGTCTGGATCTACAAGGGTGACGCGGTTCCGGGCCGGGAGGCTCCGGCCGAGGCCGGTCCGTCGCGCCCGCGCCGTGGTGAGCGTGGCGACCGTCCCGAGCGTCCGCGCCGTGGCCGGTCCGGTTCGTCCGGCACGACCGCTGGTGGCACCGAGGCCGGTCGGGCTGCTGCGACCACCATCGCGCAGCAGGCCGAGACGCCGAGTGGCGAGCCGGTCGACAGCGCTGCTGTCGCGGCTGCGGCTGCTCCGGCAGAAACGCAGCAGGAGGGCTGACAGATGCTGATGCCGCGCAAGCCCCCGAAGGGCTTCCGCAAGCCGCACCACCCGGACCGCAGTGGCGCGTCCAAGGGTGGTAACCGGGTGGTGTTCGGCGAGTTCGGGATCCAGGCTCTCGAGCCGGCGTACGTGACCAACCGCCAGATCGAGTCGGCGCGTATCGCGATGACCCGTCACATCAAGCGTGGCGGCAAGGTCTGGATCACGATCTTCCCGGACCAGGCCCTCACCAAGAAGCCTGCCGAGACCCGGATGGGTTCCGGTAAGGGTTCGCCCGAGTGGTGGGTCTCCAACGTGAAGCCGGGTCGGATTCTCTTCGAGATGTCCTTCCCCAACGAGCAGATCGCGCGTGAGGCCATGCGTCGCGCGATCCACAAGCTCCCGATGAAGTGCCGCATTGTTACGCGCGAAGTGGGTGAATCCTGATGGCAGCGGGCGTTAAGGCGACCGAGCTGCGTGAGCTCTCCGAGGAGGAGCTGGTCACGAAGCTGCGGGAGGCCAAGGCGGAGCTGTTCAACCTCCGCGTGCAGGCCGCAACCGGGCAGCTGGACAACAACCGGCGGCTGCAGGTCATCCGTCGGGAGATCGCCCGGATCTACACGATCATGCGCGAGCGCGAGCTGGGGCTCTCGGCCGCGCCGACTGAGGTGACTGCATCATGACCGAGAACACCACCACTGACGCCACCCGCGCGCGCCGTAAGGTTCGCGAGGGCCTGGTGGTCAGCGACAAGATGGACAAGACCGTCGTGGTCGAGGTCGAGGACCGGGTTCGGCACGCGCTGTACGGCAAGATCATGCGTCGTACGAGCAAGCTGAAGGTGCACGACGAGCAGAACGCCGCTGGCACCGGCGACCGGGTCCTGATCATGGAGACCCGGCCGCTGAGCGCCACCAAGCGTTGGCGGATCGTGGAGATCCTGGAAAAGGCCAAGTAGCGAAGGCTCGAGCTCGCCCGGCGTTGCGTCGGGCGTTGGTTCCGCCAGGCTCCGGCCGCCACGGCGGCCGGAGAACCGGCAGACATAGGAGATAGACGTGATTCAGCAGGAGTCGCGACTGCGCGTCGCCGACAACACGGGTGCTCGGGAGATCCTGTGCATCCGGGTTCTCGGTGGCTCCGGTCGGCGCTACGCGAGCATCGGCGACGTCATCGTGGCCACGGTCAAGGACGCGATCCCGGGTGCCGGTGTGAAGAAGGGCGACGTCGTCAAGGCGGTCGTCGTTCGCACGGCCAAGGAGAAGCGGCGGCCGGACGGCTCGTACATCCGCTTCGACGAGAACGCCGCCGTCATCATCAAGGACGGTGGGGACCCGCGCGGTACCCGCATCTTCGGCCCGGTGGGCCGGGAGCTGCGGGACAAGCGGTTCATGAAGATTATTTCCCTCGCGCCGGAGGTGTTGTGACCGTGAAGGTCAAGAAGGGCGACACGGTCGTCGTCATCGCCGGCAAGGACAAGGGTGCCAAGGGCAAGGTCATTGCGGCCTACCCGCGGCAGGACAAGGTCCTGGTCGAGGGCGTGAACCGGGTCAAGAAGCACACCCGCATCAGCACCACCCAGCGTGGCGCCAAGACCGGCGGCATCGTCACCCAGGAGGCCCCGATCCACGTCTCGAACGTGCAGGTCCTGGACTCCGACGGCAAGCCGACCCGCGTCGGTTACCGGATCGACGACAACGGCCAGAAGGTCCGCATCGCGCGTAGCACCGGTAAGGACCTGTGATGACCACGGCTACCGAAAAGACCATGCCGCGCCTCAAGGAGCGGTACCGCAACGAGATCGTGGCCCAGCTGCGTGAGCAGCACAGCTACGGCAACCCCATGCAGGTGCCGCGGCTGGTCAAGATCGTCGTCAACATGGGTGTCGGCGAGGCTGCTCGCGACGCCAAGCTGATCGACGGCGCGGTCCGCGACCTCGCCACGATCACCGGCCAGAAGCCGCAGGTGCGGCGGGCGACCAAGTCCATCGCGCAGTTCAAGCTCCGCGAGGGCATGCCGATCGGCGCGAAGGTGACCCTCCGCGGCGACCGTATGTGGGAGTTCCTGGACCGGCTGCTGTCCATCGCGCTGCCGCGTATCCGCGACTTCCGCGGTCTGGACGGGCGCAAGCTCGACGGGCACGGCAACTACACGTTCGGTCTGACCGAACAGTCGGTGTTCCACGAGATCGACCAGGACCGGATCGATCGCCAGCGGGGCATGGACATCACGGTGGTCACCACCGCCACGACCGACGACGAGGGCCGGGCGCTGCTCAAGCTCCTGGGCTTCCCGTTCAAGGAGAACTGAGATGGCCAAGAAGGCGCTGATCCTCAAGGCGGCCGCGAAGCCGAAGTTCTCGGTTCGCGCGTACACCCGCTGCCAGCGGTGCGGGCGTCCGAAGGCGGTCTACCGCAAGTTCGGGCTCTGCCGGGTCTGCATCCGGGAGATGGCCCACCGCGGTGAGCTGCCGGGTGTGTCCAAGGCTTCCTGGTAAGGGCGACCGCGTCCCGGCTGTCGGCCGGGAACTCCTGCACCGATTAGGTATTGCTCTTCGCCGTAGGCCCGGGGCTGGTGCCCCGGGAACCCCGGCGAGAAAGGCTGACGAAATCCATGACGATGACCGACCCGATCGCAGACATGCTCACGCGTCTGCGTAACGCCAACCAGGCGTACCACGATCAGGTGAAGATGCCCTACTCCAAGATCAAGGCGAACATCGCCGAGGTCTTGAAGGCCGAGGGTTACATCGCCACCTGGTCGGTCGAGGAGCCCGAGGAGGGCGCCGTCGGCAAGCGACTGGTCGTCGAGCTGAAGTACGGCCAGAACCGGGAGCGGAGCCTGGCCGGCATCAAGCGCGTGTCCAAGCCCGGTCTCCGGGTGTACGCCAAGTCGGACGGGCTCCCGCGGGTGCTCGGTGGGCTGGGCGTGGCGATCATTTCGACGTCCCAGGGGCTGCTGACCGACCGGCAGGCCCGCAAGCGGAGTGTTGGCGGGGAAGTCCTCGCCTTCGTCTGGTAACGGGAGACTGGTAGAAATGTCGCGAATTGGACGTAAGTCGATCCCGGTACCAGCCGGCGTCGACATCACGATCGACGGGCAGACCGTCAAGGTCAAGGGCCCGAAGGGCGAGCTCCAGCACACGATCGCCGACCCGATCACGATCGAGCGCGCGGAGGACGGGCAGCTGAGCGTCAACCGCCCGAACGACGAGCGCAAGGCCAAGGAGCTGCACGGCCTGAGCCGTACCCTGGTCGCCAACATGATCGTCGGCGTGACCGAGGGCTACCGCAAGAGCCTGGAGATCGCCGGCACCGGTTACCGGGTCACGGCCAAGGGTTCGGACCTCGAGTTCGCGCTCGGGTTCTCGCACCCGGTGCTCGTTCCCGCGCCGGCGGGCATCACCTTCACGGTGGAGCGGCCGACCCTGTTCCACGTGGCCGGCATCGACAAGCAGCAGGTCGGTGAGGTCGCCGCCAACATCCGGAAGATCCGCCCGCCGGAGCCCTACAAGGGCAAGGGCGTGAAGTACCAGGGCGAGGTCATCCGCCGCAAGGCTGGAAAGGCAGGTAAGAAGTGAGCGCCACGCTGCTCAAGCGCCGCCGCGGCGTTGCCGCCAAGCGCGCCGTCGGGCGTGCGCGTCGGCACTTCCGCGTCCGCAAGAACGTCAGTGGTACGGCCGAGCGTCCGCGCCTGGTCGTCACCCGCTCGCTGCGGCACATGGTTGCCCAGATCGTCGACGACACCAAGGGTCACACCCTGGCGTCGGCGTCGAGCCTGGACGCCTCGCTGCGTGGCACGGAGGGCGACAAGAGCGCCCTGGCCGGCAAGGTGGGCGCCCTGCTCGCCGAGCGGGCCAAGGCCGCCGGCGTCTCCAAGGTCGTCTTCGACCGCGGTGGCAACCGGTACGCGGGGCGAGTCGCCGCGCTTGCCGACGCCGCCCGCGAAGCCGGGCTCGAGTTCTAAACAACCCCGTCACGAGAGATAAGGAAGGCTGCTGATGCCAGGTCAACAGCGCCGTGGCGGCGGGTCCGGTGGCAACGAGGGTGGTCGCCGCGACAACCGCCGTGAGGGCGGCCGCGGAAACGCGCCCGTCGAGAAGACCCCGCACCTTGAGCGGGTCGTCGCGATCAACCGCGTCGCCAAGGTCGTGAAGGGTGGTCGTCGCTTCAGCTTCACCGCCCTGGTGATCGTGGGCGACGGCGACGGCACGGTCGGCGTGGGCTACGGAAAGGCCAAGGAGGTGCCCGCGGCGATCGCCAAGGGTGTCGAGGAGGCCAAGAAGCACTTCTTCAAGGTTCCGCGGATCGGCCAGTCGATCCCGCACCCGGTCACGGGTGAGGACGCCGCTGGCGTCGTGCTGCTCAAGCCGGCCTCGGCCGGTACGGGTGTCATCGCCGGTGGTCCGGTGCGCGCCGTGCTGGAGTGCGCCGGAATCCACGACGTGCTCTCCAAGAGCCTCGGCTCGTCGAACCCGATCAACATCGTGCACGCCACCGTGGCGGCCCTGAAGGGGCTTGAGTCCCCCGAGCAGGTCGCGGCGCGTCGTGGCCTGCCGGTGGAGGACGTCGCGCCGGCCGCCATGCTGGCGTCTCGTGCGGGGGTGGCGCGCTGATGGCACGTCTGAAGGTCACCCAGCTCCGGTCCGGTATCGGGACCAAGCACAACCAGCGTGAGTCGCTGCGTTCGCTCGGTCTCAAGCGGATCAACGACGTGGTGGTCAAGGAGGACCGGCCCGAGATCCGCGGCATGATCTTCACTGTGAGCCACCTCGTGAAGGTCGAGGAGGTCGAGTAATGACGATCAAGGTTCACCACCTGCGCCCGGCGCCCGGTTCCAAGACCGCTAAGACCCGTGTGGGTCGCGGTGAGGGTTCCAAGGGCAAGACCGCTGGTCGCGGTACGAAGGGCTCCAAGGCCCGCAAGAACATCTCGGCGGCGTTCGAGGGTGGGCAGATGCCCATCCACATGCGCCTGCCGAAGATGAAGGGCTTCAAGAACAAGTTCAAGGTGGTCTTCCAGGTGGTCAACCTGGACCGGCTCGCCGAACTGTTCCCGAACGGCGGCCAGGTTGGCCCGCTCGAGCTGGTCGAGGCCGGCGCGGTCCGCAAGGGCCAGCCGGTCAAGGTCCTCGGCACCGGGGACCTCGGCGGGGTGGCGCTCCAGGTGTCGGCGCACGCGTTCAGCGCGTCGGCCAAGGAGAAGATCGCTGCCGCCGGTGGCTCCGCCACCGAGCTGTAAGGCGTACGACCTCGGCGCCCGTCAGTTGTGAATAACTGGCGGGCGCCTAGGTCTGCCTGGGGCGTGTGCGCCCGGTAATATCGGATTCGGTTTATGTAGCCGGGCACACCTGCCCGGAGCGGGACAGGGCTGTTAGAGTCCCATCCCAGCCATGGATTGCGGGCACTCGCCCGTGATCCACCCCCACCCGCCAGGGATCACCGGCGGCCCGCCTCGCGCAGGAGGAAGAAGTTGCTGTCCGCCTTTCTCAGTGCGTTCCGTACGCCTGACCTGCGCAAGAAGCTGCTGTTCACAGTAGGCATCATCGCGGTCTACCGGCTGGGTGCCACGCTCCCCAGCCCGGGCGTCTCGTACGGCAACGTGCAGAAGTGCCTCGACTCCATCTCCGGTGAGACGACGGGCCCGCTGAATCTGCTCAACCTCTTCTCCGGCGGGGCGCTGCTACAGCTCTCGGTCTTCGCGCTGGGCATCATGCCCTACATCACCGCGTCGATCATCCTGCAGCTGCTGACCGTCGTGATCCCGCGTCTGGAGCAGCTCCGCAAGGAGGGCCAGGCCGGTCAGGCGAAGATCACGCAGTACACCCGCTACCTGACGCTCGGTCTCGGCGTGCTGCAGGCCTCGGCGTTCGTGGCCCTGGCCCGCTCGGGGCAGCTGTTCCAGAACCGCTGCGACCAGTTCCCGATCATCCCCGAGGGCACCGGCATCCCGGACTGGCTGACCCTGTCCATCCTGGTGATCACCATGACCGCCGGCACCGGCATGGTCATGTGGCTCGGTGAGCTGATCACGGACCGCGGCGTCGGCAACGGCATGTCCGTCCTGATCTTCACCTCGATCGCGGCCCGGCTGCCCGGTGAGGGCTGGCAGATCAAGACCAGCCAGGGCTGGGGCAAGTTCGCGCTCGTCATCGCGCTGGTTCTGGTGGTCATCACCGCGGTCACCTTCATCGAGCAGGCGCAGCGCCGGATCCCGGTGCAGTACGCCAAGCGGATGATCGGCCGGCGGATGTACGGCGGCACCTCGACCTACATCCCGCTGAAGGTCAACCAGGCGGGTGTCATCCCGGTCATCTTCGGTTCGTCGCTGCTGTACCTTCCGCAGCTGGCGCTCCAGTTCTTCGACCAGAACGACCCGGGCAAGGTCCAGGCGTGGATCCAGAACAACCTGGTCGCTCCGAACAGCCCGATCTACATCTCGGTCTACTTCCTGCTGATCATCTTCTTCACGTACTTCTACGTCTCGATCACGTTCAACCCGACCGAGGTCGCGGACAACATGAAGAAGTACGGCGGGTTCGTGCCGGGTATCCGGCCGGGCAAGCCGACGGCCGACTACCTGGACTTCATCCTCAGCCGGATCACCCTGCCGGGCGCGCTCTACCTCGGCATCATCTCGATCCTGCCGAACTTCTTCTTCATCTGGCTGGACAGCCAGCAGTACCAGAACTTCCCGTTCGGTGGCACCGCTGTGCTCATCATGGTCGGCGTCGGTCTCGAGACCGTGAAGCAGATCGAGAGCCAACTCATGCAGCGGAACTACGAAGGGTTCCTGCGGTAGATGAGACTCGTTCTGGTTGGCCCGCCGGGTGCGGGTAAGGGCACGCAGGCAGAGTTCGTCGCCGCGCACCTGTCGGTACCCAAGATCTCGACCGGAGACATCTTCCGCTCGAACGTCACCCAGGGCACGCCGCTCGGCGTCGAGGCGAAGCGTTACATGGACGCAGGCGAGCTGGTTCCGGACGAGGTCACCATCAACATGGTCCGGGACCGGCTCGCCGAGCCGGACGCGAGCGAGGGCTTTCTGCTCGACGGCTTCCCGCGGACGACTCCGCAGGCCGCCGCTCTGGACAAGCTCCTCGCCGATCTGGGCACCGCCCTGGATCTGGTCCTGGAGCTGGTGGTCGACGACGACGAGGTGATCCGGCGGCTCTCCGGCCGGCGCACCTGCCGGGGTTGCGGCAAGATCTGGCACGTCGAGTTCGACGCCACCACCCGGCCGGGCATCTGTGACAGGTGCGGCGCCGAGCTGTTCCAGCGCGACGACGACAAGCCGGAGACCATCGCCACCCGCCTGCGGGAGTACAGCGAGAAGACCGCGCCCCTGGTCGACTACTACGGCGCCCAGGGCAAGCTGGTCGGGATCGACGCCACCGGTCCGGTGGAGGACGTCACCACCCGGGCCATCGACGCCCTGCGGTCGTACGGCGGCTGAGGTTCTCCCCCCGCCACGGCGGATAGAGTGCGAACAGCGGGGTACGCGAGACGTGCCCCGCTGAATAGCCACGAAAGGTAACCGCTCCATGCGTCGTCCCCAGCTGGACATCCAGCTGAAGACCCCTGACCAGATCGAGAAGATGCGCGCGGCCGGGCTCGTGGTCGCCGAGGCCCTGCGCCGGATGCGCGAGGCGGTGGCCCCGGGTGTGAGCACCGCGGATCTGGACGCCATCGCCGAGTCGACGATCCGCGAGGCGGGCGCCGTCCCGTCCTTCAAGGGCTACCACGGCTTCCCGGCGTCGATCTGCTCGTCGGTCAACGAGCAGATCGTGCACGCCATCCCCTCGCCGGAGCAGGTGCTCGCCGAGGGTGACCTCATCTCGATCGACTGCGGCGCGGTGCTCAACGGGTGGCACGGGGACTCGGCGATCACCGTAGGGGTGGGCGACGTCGACCCGGCGCTGCTCAAGATGGCCGAGGTCGCCGAGGACGCGATGTGGGCGGGCATCGCCGCCGCGGCGCGTGGAGCGGCAAGTGGCAAGGGGCGGCTCACCGACATCTCGTACGCGGTGGAGACGGCGGTCCGCAAGGGCGGCCGGTACGGCATCGTCGACGGCTACGGTGGCCACGGCATCGGCACCGAGATGCATCAGGACCCGCACGTGCTCAACCACGGCCGGCCGGGCAAGGGGCCGCGTCTCGTCCCCGGGATGGCGCTGGCGATCGAGCCCATGATCACCATGGCGTCCCCGCGTACTGTCGAACTGGCCGACGGTTGGACTGTCGTCACCCGGGACGGGTCGGTAGCGGCGCACGTCGAGCACTCGATGGCGCTGTTGCCCGACGGTGTGTGGGTGCTCACGGCCTTCGACGGCGGCCGCGCCCGCCTGGGCGACCTGGTGACCGCCCGCCAGCCCGCAGAAACCAAGACCCCCTGACCCCAGCCCCACCCCGCCCATTGATCATGAATTTGTTGCCCTGACACGCCGGTGCGGTTGGCAACAACTTCATGATCAACCGGTGTCGGGGGTCGGGCGGACTGGCGTGACGGTGGCATGCTTGCCGGCATGGACGGGCGCGACAGGATGCGAGCCGCGGACGCGGACCGTGAGATGGTTGCCGACCGGCTGAGGGCCGCCCTCGGTGAGGGACGGTTGGACCTGCACGAGTACGACGAGCGGGTGCAGCGTGCGTACGCGGCACGCACGTACGCCGAGCTGGACGCCCTGCTCACCGATCTGCCCCCGGTGGCGCCACCGGAGCATTCGGCCCTGCGGCCGGCCGCCGCGCCGGCAGAGCCGCCCGTCGGTCGGCTTGGCTCGCTCGGGCGCGGCCACGTCGGTCGCTGGCTGGCCGAGGTGTGGCTGCCGTACGTGCGGGTGGTCGCCATCGTGGTGACCATCTGGGGCGTGACGTCGCTGCTGAGCCAGGAACTGCAGTACTTCTGGCCGGTGTGGGTGGCCGGGCCCTGGGGTGCGGTGCTGGTGCTCCGGACGGTCGGTGGGCTGGCCGGGGGAGAGCCCCGCCGCCAGGCGATCGAGCGCGAGCGCCGGCGTGAGCGCAAGCGGGCCAAGCGGGAGCTGCGCACCGAGGGACCGGAGGGTCCCGGGCCCACAACCTGACCCACCCGCAGCCGATGATCATGATCGATCGCGGTGTTTCGCCTCGACAAGCTCATGATCGACATTCGGTGGGACGCCGGTCCGCGGAGATCATCGGAGGGCTGGGCGGGGGAGCGGTGGCCGACGCGAGGCCGCCGTGGGTGGCCGGTTTGGCGACGGCGTGCAGGCCGGCGTACACTTTCTGTTCGGCGCACAGCGTCCACTCCGGCATGCCCACCCTGCGCTTCGGTGGGACCTGGAGCCGCGGCTGGCGCGGGCTTCTGATCATGGTCAGTTTCCCGTGTAAGACGTTGTGGGCCGCCCGGAGCAATCGACGTCAGGACAGCGGAGGACATGCCGAAAAAAGACGGAGCCATTGAGATCGAGGGTCGGGTCATCGAGCCCCTGCCGAACGCCATGTTCCGGGTGGAGCTCGCGAACGGCCACAAGGTGTTGGCTCACATCAGCGGCAAGATGCGGCAGCACTACATCCGCATCCTGCCGGAGGACCGGGTCGTCGTCGAACTCTCGCCGTACGACCTGACCCGCGGGCGCATCGTCTACCGCTACAAGTAGTCCTGACGGCGGCCGGGAAGTCCCGTGTCCGTCTTCGACGTCCGGTCTCGCGCCTCGCGCGTTCCCGGGCCAGATGGGAAGTAAGGCAACCGTGAAGGTCAAGCCGAGCGTCAAGAGGATCTGCAACAAGTGCCGGGTTATCCGCCGGCACGGCCGGGTCATGGTCATCTGCACCGACCCGCGCCACAAGCAGCGCCAGGGCTGATCTCAGCCCGTCCGGCCGGACACGGCCGGGTGGCGTTGCTTCGGGCAGATCCTTAGCGACACACACATCACACATGCTCGTCCCAGCCGCGAGCGGTACGTGAAGACGTACTCCTCTCGTGGCTGACCCCCGGTCGGAGGCCGGGGCCCGCTCGGGCAGCGACCGATCCCGGTCGCCGGCGCTGACAGCGTCGGAAAGACGGGACGGCCGGTAGCGGGGTGGGACGGGTCCACACCTCCGCCACACATCACGAGGAGTACGCCCGCACATGGCACGTCTAGTCGGCGTGGATCTCCCCCGCGAGAAGCGGATGGAGATCGCGCTCACCTACATCTTCGGGGTCGGTCGCACCCGCGCCCTGGAGACACTCGCCGCTACCGGCATCTCGCCGGACAAGCGCGCTCGGGACCTCACGGACGAGGAGCTCGTGCAGCTCCGCGACCACATCGAGGGCAACTACAAGGTTGAAGGCGACCTGCGCCGCGAGGTCGCCGCTGACATCCGCCGCAAGGTCGAGATCGGCTGCTACGCCGGCATCCGGCACCGCCGGGGCCTGCCCGTGCGTGGCCAGCGGACCAAGACCAATGCACGGACCCGCAAGGGCCCGAAGCGGACCGTCGCCGGCAAGAAGAAGCCCGGCAAGAAGTAATTCTTTAACCGGAATTCTGGTCGTTCTCCGTCGAGGTAGGCCGGGCTCCAACCGGAACCGGTGTCTACGTCATCAACGGGGCGACAAGCCACAGAACCCATTCAGGAGCGCACAGACTTATGCCACCGAAGGCTCGTGCCGGAGCCGCTGTCAAGAAGGTCCGGCGCAAGGAACGCAAGAACGTCGCCCACGGGCAGGCGCACATCAAGAGCACGTTCAACAACACCATCGTGTCCATCACGGACCCGACCGGTGCGGTCATCTCCTGGGCCTCCGCTGGCCAGGTGGGCTTCAAGGGCTCCCGCAAGTCGACTCCGTTCGCCGCGCAGCTGGCCGCCGAGGCCGCCGCGCGTCGCGCCATGGAGCACGGCATGCGCAAGGTCGACGTGTTCGTCAAGGGCCCCGGCTCCGGCCGGGAGACCGCCATCCGTTCGCTGCAGGCAGTGGGCCTCGAGGTCGGGCAGATCTCCGACGTCACCCCGCAGCCGCACAACGGGTGCCGTCCGCCGAAGCGTCGCCGGGTCTGAGAGGTAGAGAGAGATGGCTCGTTACACCGGTGCAGACTGCCGCCGTTGCCGGCGGGAGAAGATGAAGCTGTTCCTCAAGGGCAGCAAGTGCGATGGTCCGAAGTGCCCGTTCGAGTCCCGGCCGTTCCCGCCCGGGCAGCACGGCCGCGGCCGCACCAAGGAGACGGAGTACCTGCTCCAGCTCCGTGAGAAGCAGAAGGCCCGTCGTGTCTACGGCGTGCTGGAGAAGCAGTTCCGCGGTTACTACGAGGAAGCCGTTGGCAAGCAGGCCAAGACCGGTGAGGTCCTCCTGCAGATCCTCGAGTCGCGGCTGGACAACGTCGTTTACCGGGCCGGCTACGCCCACTCGCGGGACATGGCCCGCCAGCTGGTCAAGCACGGTCACTTCACGGTGAACGGCAAGAAGGTCGACATCCCGTCGTACCGCGTCAAGGAGCACGACATCATCGAGGTCCGGGGCAAGAGCAAGGAGCTCACCCCGTTCGTGGTGGCGCAGGCTCAGGCCGGTTCGAAGACGGTGCCGGCCTGGCTGGAGGCAATCCCCAGCCAGATGAAGGTGCTCGTGCACTCCCTCCCGGCCCGGCAGGTCATCGACACGCAGGTCCAGGAGCAGTTGATCGTCGAGCTCTACTCCAAGTAGTCGGGCTCGTTGCGGTGGCCCGCCCTTCGGGGCGGGCCACCGGAACAGTTTGTGTCGTGGACGTCAAATAGCGGGCGTCCCGGAAGAGAAGAGACAACATGCTCATCAGCCAGCGACCCTCCCTCTCCGAGGAGTCGATCAACGAGACCCGGTCGCGGTTCGCCATCGAGCCGCTCGAGCCGGGCTTCGGCTACACCCTGGGCAACTCGCTGCGGCGCACGCTGCTGTCGTCGATCCCGGGTGCGGCGGTCACCTCGATCAAGATCGACGGCGTGCTGCACGAGTTCACCACGATCCCCGGTGTCAAGGAGGACGTGGTCGAGCTCGTCATGAACATCAAGGAGCTGTGCGTCAGCTCCGAGCACGACGAGCCGGTCAGCATGTACCTGCGCAAGCAGGGCCCGGGCGACGTGACGGCGGGCGACATCCAGCCCCCGGCCGGCGTCTCGGTGCACAACCCGGACCTCAAGCTCGCGACCCTCAACGGCAAGGGCCGGCTCGACATGGAGCTGACCGTCGAGCGGGGCCGGGGCTACGTGACGGCTGCACAGAACAAGCAGTCCGGCGCCGAGATCGGCCGCATCCCGGTCGACTCGATCTACTCGCCGGTGCTGAAGGTGACGTACCGCGTCGAGGCGACCCGCGTCGAGCAGCGCACCGACTTCGACCGGCTCATCATCGACGTCGAGACCAAGCCGTCGATGGGCCCGCGTACCGCGCTGGCCTCCGCCGGTTCGACGCTGGTGGAGCTGTTCGGGCTGGCCCGGGAGCTGGACGAGACCGCCGAGGGCATCGACATCGGGCCGTCCCCGCAGGACGCCCAGCTGGCGGCGGACCTCGCTCTGCCGATCGAGGAGCTGGACCTCACCGTCCGCTCCTACAACTGCCTCAAGCGCGAGGGCATCAACTCCGTTGGTGAGCTCATCGGGCGTACCGAGGCCGACCTCCTCGACATCCGCAACTTCGGTCAGAAGTCGATCGACGAGGTCAAGATGAAGCTCGCCGGGATGGGTCTCGGGCTGAAGGACTCGGCTCCGAACTTCGACCCGGCGCACGTCGTGGACACCTTCGGCGAGGCCGACTACGACACCGACGACTACCGCGAGACCGAGCAGCTCTAGTCCGCGCTGCCGCCACAACTGAGGAGCACCAAAAATGCCCACGCCCACCAAGGGCCCCCGCCTCGGCGGCAGCCCCTCGCACGAGCGGCTGATGCTCGCCAACCTGGCGACCGCGCTGTTCCAGCACGGCAAGATCCAGACCACCGAGACGAAGGCCCGGCGGCTGCGCCCGCTGGCCGAGCAGCTCATCACCAAGGCCAAGCGCGGTGACCTCGCCTCGCGGCGGCGGGTGCTGGGTGTCGTCAAGGACAAGGACGTTGTCTACGCCCTGTTCGACCAGATCGCGCCCCGGTACTCCAACCGCCCCGGCGGTTACACCCGGATCGTGAAGACCGGTCCGCGCAAGGGTGACAACGCGCCGATGGCCATCATCGAGCTGGTGGAGGAGCTTCAGGTCGCCGAGCCGAAGGTGAACAAGAAGACCGCCGCTCGCAAGGCCGCGCAGCAGGACAAGGTCGAGGCGCTCGCCCCGGCCGAGGAGGCCCCGAAGTCGGCTCCGGCCGACCAGGACTCCGAGGCGCCGGTGTCGGCGTCCGGTGACACCGACGCCGCCCGCGAGGACAGCGACGAGGCCACCGAGAACAAGGCCTGACCAAGGGCAACATCGGGCCCGGCACCCCTTTCGGGGTGTCGGGCCCGACCCGTAACAGGAGGTACGAGGTGGACGAGCGGATCCGGCTGCGGCTGGACGTCTCGTACGACGGCGCCGGTTTCTCCGGCTGGGCGCCCCAGCCGACCCGGCGGACCGTCGCCGGGGTGCTCGTCGAGACCCTGGACCTGGTCCTCGGCGCGGGCACGGCGACCGGTCTGACCGTCGCGGGTCGCACCGACGCGGGGGTGCACGCCAGCGGGCAGGTCTGCCACCTGGAGCTTCCCGCCGAGGTGTGGCGCCAGCACGAGGGGCGGCTGCTGCGCCGGCTCGCGCGGTTGCTCCCCACCGACGTGCGGGTACGGGCGATGTCGGAGGTGCCGGCCGACTTCGACGCCCGCTTCTCGGCCACCTTCCGGCGCTACGAGTACCGGGTGACCGACGCCCCGTACGGCGCCGAGCCGCTACGCCGGCACGAGGTGCTGGCCTGGCCGCGACCGCTGGACCTGACCGCCCTGAACGCCGCCGCGGCGGGTCTGGTCGGTGAGCACGACTTCGCCGCGTACTGCCGGCGCAAGGAGAACGCGACGACGCTGCGCGAGGTGACCCGGCTGGACTGGCGGCGCGACCCGGACGGCATCCTGGTCGCCACCGTGCAGGCCGACGCGTTCTGCCAGGCGATGGTCCGCAGCCTGGTGGGGGCGATGCTCGCGGCCGGCGACGGCCGTCGGGCGGTCCAGTGGCCGGGCAGCCTGCTCGACCGGCAGGAGCGCTCCAGCGAGGTGACGGTGGCTCCGGCGCACGGCCTCACCCTCGTCGCGGTCGGCTACCCGGCCGACCCGGCCGACTACGCCCGCCGCGCGGACCTGACGCGCCGCCTGCGCGTGCCCGTCGAGGGCTGACCGGCGGCCGGGCCGCAGACGCCGACGGGTGTGCCACCGGTGGGCGGCACACCCGTCGGGCGGTGGTGTGGATCAGTCTCCGGGGAGTTCGCCGTCGTCGCTGCCGCTCTGGGTTCCGCTGCCCTCGGTCGGCGCTGCAGTTGGTTGGCCGGCCGTGCCGCTGTCGGCCCGCCGTTGCAGGACGCCCCGGCTGAGGTGCGCCTCGATCATGTCGAACAGGATCTCCCGGATCTTGGCATCGCCGGGCTTGACCGCGGCTCCGTCCGCGCGGACCACCAGCGCGTACGCCAGGTAGTGGCCCCGGACCTGCCAGACGACCCGGGCCGGAGCGGTGGCCAGGACATCGGTGTCGTCGCCGGCGGTCAGCCCCCGGAACCGGCCCTGCCGGTCGTCGAGGAGTTGCCGGATCCGGTCCCGGGCCCGTTCGGCGCTGACCTTGTCGGTGAGGTTGAACAGGCCCGCGGTGACCAGGTGGTCGCCGCCGGGCGCCCGCAACGTCGCCCGGACGACCTGGTTGCAGCCGAGCCGGACGAGCAGGTCGGCAACCTCGTCGGTGGCGGCGACTGCGCAACTGCCGCTGGAGTGTGTCTTGAGGATCTCGTAGGCGCTCTGGCCGTCGGCGAGCTTCACCTCCTTGCCGGGAAAGAGTTCCTTCGCGGTGAGCGGCGCCTGGTCGGTGTCCCGCGAGTCGAGATCCTGCCGCTGTGCGGAGGCGGACGCGGCGACGTTCGGCTGGTACGTCGGGGTGGCCTGTGGCGTCGGGTCGTCGTCCACCAGCAGCGCGGCGGCGCCCAGGCCGCAGAGCGCGAGCAGGACCAGGACTGCCGCACCGCCGACCAGCACCTGCCAGAGCCGCCCGCCGCCGCGGCGGGTGGGCGGCTCCACCGGCTGGGCCGACGTGTAGACCTGACTGCGCGGGGCCGCGACCGGGGTGCTGACGCGGGTGACCGGCGGCGGCTGGGTCGACGGCAGCATCAGCTGGTTGGGCCGGGGCAACGACGGAGCGGGAAAGCGGGACGGTGAGGGGCCGGCCGGCGGAGGCGGACCGGCGCCGAGCACGGCCAGGTCGGACCCGGGCTCCGGGTCCTCGAATGCGTCCTCTTCGGACTCGTACCGATACACCATGTCGCCCAGAGTAGGAGCCATTGTCCCTTTAGGGGGTAATATTGGGAAATGCGGCTGTGGGCCGTGTCGTGGCCCGCCCGAGCCGGTGCGAGAATTGCCGGCGTGACCGGCGACCATTACTTCACCGCGCAGCCCGCCAGCGATGCGCCGGCGCGCGACGTCGAGTTCTCCGTCGCCGACCGCGACTACCAGCTCGTCTCGGCGGGCGGTGTCTTCTCCGCCAGCCGCCTCGACCCCGGCACCGCAGTGCTGCTGCGCAAGGCCGAGCTGCCCGCCGCCGACACCGCCGGTGCCCTGCTCGACCTCGGCTGCGGGTTCGGCCCGATCGCCTGCGTGCTGGCCGACGTGGCACCGGCGGCCACCGTCTGGGCTGTCGACGTCAACGCCCGCGCCCGCGAGCTGACCGCCGCCAACGCGGCCCGGATCGGCGCCGCCGACCGGATCCGCGTCAGCGCACCTGACGACGTGCCGGCGGACCTGCTGTTCGCGCAGCTGTGGTCCAACCCGCCCATCCGCATCGGCAAGGACGAGTTGCACGAGCTGTTGCTGCGGTGGCTGCCCCGACTCGCCCCGGACGGCGTCGGCTGGCTTGTCGTCGCCCGGCACCTCGGCGGCGACTCACTGCAGCGCTGGATCGTCAACCAGGGTTGGCACGTCGAGCGGCACGCCAGCCAGAAGGGCTTCCGGGTGCTGCGGGTCACCCGGTAATTGGATGTCCCTCCCGGCCCCCGCTGGGGCAGGATCCCGGCGTGGGATACGTGGACGTGGCAGCGGTCGGGCACATCCTGCCCGACGGTCGGGAACTCTTCGCCGACGTGTCGTTCCGGGTCGGGGAGGGCGCCAAGGTAGCCCTGGTCGGGCCGAACGGCGCGGGAAAGACGACGCTGCTGAGGATGGTCGCCGGCGACCTGGCGGTGCGTACCGGCACCGTCGCGCGGGCCGGCGGGCTGGGCGTGATGCGCCAGTTCATCGGCATGATCGGCGACGAGACGACACTGGCCGACCTGGCGCTGTCGCTGGCCCCGCCGCCGCTGCGCGACGCCGGCCGCCGGCTCGCCGAGACCGAGACGGCCATGCGGGCGGCCGAGGTCCGCGGCAAGTTCAGCAGCGCCGCGGGCAAGGCCCAGCTGGCGTACGCCGACGCGCTCGGCGCCTGGGGCGAGGCCGGCGGGTACGACGCCGAGGTGCTCTTCGACACCGTCGCGACGATCGTGCTCAACCAGCCCTGGGACGCCGTCCGGGACCGGCCGGTGCGCACCCTCTCCGGTGGTCAGCAGAAACGCTTCGCCCTGGAGCTGCTGCTGCGCGGCCCGGACGAGGTGCTGCTGCTCGACGAGCCGGACAACTTCCTCGACGTACCCGGCAAACGCTGGCTGGAGGCGCGGCTGCGCGAGTCCACCAAGTCGGTGCTCTACGTCTCGCACGACCGTGAGCTGCTGGCCCAGAGCGCCGACCGGGTGGTCGCGGTGGAGGGCGGCAGCGCCTGGGTGCACCCGGGTGGCTTCGCCAGTTGGTACGAGGCGCGGGTCGCCCGGCACGCCCGTCTCGACGAGCTGCGCCGACGCTGGGACGAAGAACACCAGAAGCTGCGCGAACTGATGCTGATGTACAAGCAGAAGGCCGCGTACAACGACGGTCTGGCCTCGCGCTACCAGGCCGCGCAGACCCGGTTGCGCAAGTTCGAGGAGGCCGGGCCGCCGCCCGTACCGCCAAAGGACCAGGACATCCGGATGCGGCTGACCGGCGGGCGGACCGGCAAGCGCGCGGTCGTCTGCGAGCAGCTGGAGCTGGACGGCCTGACATTCCCCTTCGACCTGGAGATCTGGTACGGCGACCGGGTGGCGGTGCTCGGTGCCAACGGCACCGGCAAGTCGCACTTCCTGCGGCTGCTGGCCCGGGGTGGCACCGATCCCGACCCGGCGAACGGGCCGGTCGACGGGGCGGGAGCGCTCGCCCCGGTGGCGCACGACGGCACGGCCCGGCTCGGCGCCCGGGTCCGTCCCGGCCACTTCTCCCAGACCCACGACCGACCGGAGCTGATGGGAAAGACGCTCGTCGAGATCCTGTGGCGGGGTGACGAACACCGCACCGGGATGGACCGGCACGCGGCGATGGGGGTGCTCAGCCGGTACGAGCTGGCCGGGCAGGGCGACCAGCGGTTCGGCACGCTATCCGGCGGGCAGCAGGCCCGGTTCCTGGTGCTGCTGCTGGAGCTGTCCGGGGCGACACTGCTGCTGCTCGACGAGCCCACCGACAACCTCGACCTGGCCAGCGCGGAGGCGCTCGAAGCGGGCCTGAACGCGTTCGAGGGGACGGTGGTGGCGGTCACCCACGACAGGTGGTTCACCCGCTCGTTCGACAGGTTCGTGCTGTTCCGCGGCGACAGCGAGGTGGTGGAGACCCCGGAGCCGGTCTGGGACGTCGGGTGATCCCCGCCGACCTGCCCGACCGGCTTTGCGGTGTCGAGGGGGTGGTCGCCGTGGCGCTCGGCGGTAGTCGGGCGCGCGGCGAGCAGCGCCCGGACTCCGACTGGGACCTGGGTCTCTATTACCGGGGTGAGCTGGACGTGCCGGCGCTGCGTGCAGTCGCCGCGACGGTCGCCGATGACACCGACGTCGCGCTCACCGCCCCCGGTGGTTGGGGCCCTTGGGTCGACGGGGGTGGTTGGCTGCGGATCGGCGGGGTCGCGGTGGACTGGATCTACCGGGACCTCGACCGGGTGCACCGCGTCTGGGCGGACTGTCGGGTCGGCCGGTACGAGGTCGTGGTGCAGGCCGGGCACCCGCTCGGTTTCTACTCGTCCGCCTATGTCGGCGAGGTAGCGCTGTGCCAGATGCTGGCGGACCCGACCGGCGAGCTGACCCGCCTGCGGGACCAGACTCGGGAGTTTCCGCCCGCGCTGGCCGACGCGCTTGTGGCCGGCGGCTGGGAGGCTGAATTTTTGCTGACCGGCGCGGCCAAGGCCGCCGTCGGCGGGGACAGCGGGTACGTCGCCGGCTGTCTGTTCCGGGCGGTCGGGGTGCTCGCCCAGGTGCTGCACGCCCGGGCGGGCCGGTGGTTGGTCAACGAGAAGGGGATGATCGCCGCAGCGGGGCTGCTGCCGGGGGCGCCTCTGCATTTCGCGCAGCGGGCGCAGGCACTGCTCGGTGGCGTCGGCCGCAGTCCGGCCGAGCTGGCCGCGACCATCAACGCCGCCCGTGAGCTGGTCACCGAGGTGGTCGGTTGAGCCACCGCCGGGGTGGCCCGTGCCCGGCCGACATAGGGTGGATCTCGTGACTGAGTTAACGCTTCCCGACGGATAATTCCAGGGGATATCCGGCTCGGACCGCATTCGACCCCGCATCCCGAAGGGAGGTGGTCACATGTCTCACGTCGTCAGCACCGGCACGGTCGCGTTCTACCGTGGCGAGGATCGTCCTCGCGGCGTTGAGGTCGCGGCAGGCAGTGAAGCCGCAGGCCGCGCACTCGAAAACTCTGACGCTCAACCCGATGCGCTGCTTGGCTCTCGCCGCGCACGAGGAACACGTCATGCTCGTGTAGGCGGGCGGAACCAGCACCACCTTCCGGCCCGCCCGCGTGCCCTGCTGGATCAGTTCCCGCTTTGCCGCGCCGATTGCGGCGTCAGCGGCCTTACGTGCCATCGTGGACCTAGCCAAAAACGTCGGTTTGAAGTCTTCCACGGCGATCACCTGGTGGTGGTCGACGACTCGTTTCGCCCACTGGCGGGAGTCGTGGGTGTTCTGCCGGGCAGCTTTCTTGTGCAGCTTCGCCGCCGCGCGCTTGGCTCTGCGGTAGCCGTTGGAGTGCGTGTGACCCTTCGGGCGGCGTCGGCGGGCCATCTTCCGCTGCGCCTTGGCCAACTCAGCGGCGCACCGCTTGCGATGCCCGAGGTACGGCAAATCGAATCGGGCATCGGTGGTCGTGGCGGTGGTCTTCACGCCCCAGTCAACGCCGATAGACTTGGACGCCCGGGGTGCGGCAGCGGCCTCACGGCGGACGACAAACGATGCGTACCAGTGCCCGAGGCTGTCTTGGTAGACGCGCACGCTGGTCGGTGGAGACGGCAGGTCTCGAGACCACACGACGGGCACGGTGATGCCACCGGCAAGGCGCAGCCGCGTGTCGACGATGGTAAAGCCACGCAGGGTGTACTCCATGCTGGGCAGCGATCGTTTGCGGCTTTTCACCGTCGGCCGTCCGCGGCCTGGGACGGTGAACGAGTGACGCAGTGCGGCCGCGTAAGTGCGCAGGGTCTGTTGCTGGGCGACCTGCGAGCCGGCGCGCAGCCACCCGTTTCGGGCGCGGGCTTCAGTGAGCATCTTGGACAGGCCGCCGAAGGTGGGCTTCGCGCCGACCTTCTGCTGGTGCACTGCCTCGTTCCACAGGAATCGGCAGCGGCCCCATTCGGCGAGCAGTGCGGCCGTCGCCGTCGCGCCAGGGCGCAGCCGGTAGGTGTAGCGCACCACCTCCATCACAACAATCACTATAAAGCGCGCCGGCAGATAGTTCCGGGATGGTTCAGGTCGGATCCATCAATAACGTCGTCTACCGCTGCGTTACCACGGCGTGTGGTACCCGAAGTGCCGCCGACCCGTCGTGGCGGCGGCAGTGGACAGGTCGTCGGGACATATGCAGCAAGATCTCCTGCGCTTCAAATCCAGACTGCGAATCTTATGGATCAACGGCTATTTCGTCGCCACAACCGGCGGCGCGACCTCAGAGGTGGTCAACGCTATGTCGACAACCAGCGCAACGGGTGAACTGATTCCGCATCTCAACACGATTAAAGCCGAGGATGTCTCATGAGCGACCCCATGACCTATCGCCGGCTGGGCGACTCCGGGCTCGTGGTGTCCGTCGTCGGCATCGGCTGCAACAACTTCGGCCGCAAGCTGGACCTCGACGGCACCCGCGCGGTGGTGGACGCGGCCCTGGACGCCGGGATCAACCTCTTCGACACCGCCGACATCTACGGCGAGCCGCAGGGCGGCTCCGAGGAGCTGCTCGGGCAGGCACTCAAGGGCCGCCGGGACGACGTGGTGGTGGCCACCAAGTTCGGCATGGACATGAACGGCCTCAACGGGCCGGACTTCGGTGCCCGGGGCGCGCGGCGCTACATCGCGCGCGCGGTGGAGGCGTCGCTGCGCCGGCTCGGCACCGACCACATCGACCTGTACCAGATGCACGAGCCCGACCCGGGCACCCCGATCGACGAGACCCTCGCCGCCCTGGACGACCTGGTCCGCGGCGGCAAGGTGCGCTACCTGGGCAACTCCAACTTCGCCGGCTGGCAGATCGCCGACGCCGACTGGGTCGCCTCGTCCAACGGCCGGGCCCGTTTCATCAGCGCCCAGAACCACCACAGCCTGCTGGAACGCTCGGTGGAGACCGAGATCATCCCGGCGTGCGAGCGGTTCGGGCTCGGCATGTTGCCGTTCTTCCCGCTCGCCAACGGTCTGCTCACCGGCAAGTACAAGCGCAGCGAGCAGCCCCCGGCGGGCAGCCGCCTCTCCGGCGGTGGCCGGTACGCCGAGCGGCTCGCGGCTGCCGACTGGGACACCATCGAGGCCATCGAGTCGTACGCGGGCGAGCGGGGCCTGACCATGCTCCAGGTCGCGATCGGCGGGCTGGCCGCCCAGCCGGCCGTGACCTCGGTGATCGCCGGCGCCACGACGCCCGAGCAGGTGCACGCGAACGCCGCCGCCGGCACGTGGGAGCCCAGCGACGACGACCTGGCGGCACTGCGCGCCATCCTCTGAGCGCGGCGAACGACAACGGGCCGGGCCGCTCATCGCGGCCCGGCCCGGTCGTTGTGGTGGCGCCGAAGCGCCGGTCGGTCAGTCGTTCGGCGTGGCGGCGCGGCGGCGGCCGAACAGCATGGCCACCCCCATCGCCACGGCGACCAGCACGAGGCCGGCCGCGGCGAACGGCCACCACCCGGCGGCCGCACCGCGATCGCGCGGCCCGTCTGCGGTCACCGCGACCGGCTTGGGAGCCGGGGGTGACTGCGCCGCCCGGGCCTGCACCGTGGCGGTGGTCCTGCTCTGCAGCGGAGCGGGGGAGTTCACCGTCACCTTCCACGTGCCGGCGGACAGCAGCGGGCCGCTGCTGTAGAAACCCTGCCCCTCGGGCTGTGGCTCCAGCTGCACCGGCCCGACCCGCTGCCCGTCCGGGCCGGTGGCGGTGAGCACCAACCGCACCACCCGGTCCAGCCGGCGGCCATCGGGGTAGCTGGCCTGGATGGTGACCCCCTGAGCGCCGTCGCCGGCCACCGTCAGCTTGAGCTTGTCGGCCTGGGCGGCCGCCGGGGCAACGGAGAGCAGGGTCAGGACCAGCCCGGCGAACAGGGCGGCCACCACCTTGCGGATACCCGTCACGGACATCTCCTCACTACTGATGAGGGAGGCCCCTCCCCGACACCGTGGCGTCGGGAAGGGGCCTCGATCGGATCAGAGCTGGCGACCGGGTGCCAGCCGGGTTGCGTCGCCACCGAGCCGTCCGGTGCCCTTGACCGGTTCGCCATCGTTCGCCTTGACCCCGGCCTTACTGGCCGTGCCGCCGAGCCGAACGATCATGGCGTCGGCGTCCCGGATCAGGACGTCCCGAACCTCGGCCTCCGGCACCAGTGTGGCGTCGGCGGCGAGGGCCCGGAATGCGGTCAACTGCTTGATCGCCTTGTTGTCGTTGCCGGCCGCCTCGGCCTGCCGGGCCGCGTCGATCTTCGCCGTCAACTGCTTCTGCGCCTTGGCCGAGAGCCGCCCCGTCGCCTTGAACCGGTCCAGCAGGTTCTGCATGTCCCGGAACGAGGTGGTGACGAAGAACCGGACGTTCGAGGTCGTCGTGTTGCCGGCCTTGTCGGTCGCGGTGACGGTCAGCTCGTGCAGGCCGAGCGGCAGCTCGTACATGGCCTGCAGGGTGCCGCTGGCGTACGCCTTGCCGTCCAGCTGGCCGACCACCGTCGCGATACCCGAGGTCGGGTCGACGGCCTGCCAGGACACCCGGACGTCCTGGCTGTCCCCGTAGAGCTGGCCGTCGGCGATACCGGAGACCAGCAGCGTCGGCTTGGTGCCGTCGATCTTCAGGATCGCCGACTTGAGCGTCTCGGCGTTGCCCGCCTTGTCAGTCGAGCGGTACAGCAGCTCGTGCTGCCCGTCACCGGTCACCGCGACCGGCTCCGAGTACGGCGTCCACGCGCCGCCATCCAGCGACCACTCGACCGTCTTGATCCCGGAACCGGCGTCGGTCGAGGTCAGCACCACCGGGATCGTCCCGTTGTGCCAGCCCGCGTCGTTCGCCGGAGCGAACGTCGCAGTGGTGACCGGCGCGGTGGCGTCGATCTTGACCGAGACGGTCTTCGTCGACTCCACGTTGCCCGCCTGGTCCGTCGAGCGGAACCGCAGCTCGTGCTCGCCGTCCCCGCTGACCGTCACCGGAGCGGTGTAGTCGGTCCAGGTGGTGGCCCCGTCCAGCTGGTACGCCGTACCGGCCAGTCCGCTGCCGCCGGCCTCGTCGGCGGCGGTCAGGGTGACCGTCACCGGCCCGGTGTACCACCCCTCGGTGGGGGTGCCGGACACCGCCGCCGTCGTCACCGGAGCGGTCTCGTCGGTGACCACCTCGGTGCTGAGCCGGAAGTAGTCGAACGAGGCCGTCTTCGACGCCGTCTGGTTGGCGCCGAGGGTGAACAGGCCGACCTTCGGGGTGGCCCCGACCGCGCTGCTGGTCAACGTCTCCAGCGTGGTCCAGGTCGTCCCGTCGGCCGAGTACGACGCCGTGAAGGTGTCGCCGCTGCGGGCCAGCCGCAGGTGCCACACCGCCGAGGTGAGGCTTGTCGCCTCCGGCTGCGGGTTCTGGACGACGCCGCCGATCTCGCTGCGGAACTCGATCCGCCGCGTGACCGTCTGGCCGGCCTGGTTGTCCGCGATGAAGTCGAACTTCACGTAGTTGTCGTCGTCCGCCTGCACGAGCAGACCCGCCTGCTGGTACTGCTCGTTCAGCAGGCTGCCGTCGACCTTCGTCTCCAGGGTCCAGTCGCCCGAGGGCGCGGTCTGGAGGATGAAGTTCTTCGGCCCGGTGTTGTCGGTGCCGTAGATGTCACCGTTCGGCACGTCGATCCGCAACGCGCCACCGGTGACCCGGTAACCGTTCGGGTCCTCCCGCTGGATCGCGTCCCACCGGCACTTGTCCAGCGTGTCGCCGGTGAACTCGTCCGACGGGTCGACCGGGCCGGCCGGGGCGTCCGGCGTGACCACGAACGAGTCGAACGCGGCGTCCACGACAGGTGCCTCGGTGCCTCCGTTGAGCGCGAAGACCCCGATCCGCGGGTTGGTGATGCCGGCGAGCGCGGCCGAGCGGCCGACCGGGGTGAACGTCTGCCCGTCGCCCGAGACCGCGGCGGTCAGGTTCGTCCCGTCGCTGGTGATCCGCAGGTACACGGTGTCACCCGCCGGCGCGTTGGTGGCGTCCGCAGCGTCGTTGCGCGGCGTCGCGGCAGTCTCTCGGATGAACTCCACCCGACGGCTGCCGTTGTAGAGCAGGTCCACCTTGGCGTAGTTGTCGTCGTCGCCGTACACCAGCAGACCGGCCTGCTGGTAGTTGGCCGTCACCGGAAGCGTGACCTTGGTGGTCATCTCCCAGGCGCCGGTCGGCGCCGCCTGGAGCACCAGGTTGGTGGCGTCGTTGCGGGCGCCGTACAGGTCACCCACCGAGGTGGGCAGCTTCAGCGCCCCACCACTGAGGGAGTAGAGCTGGTTCTCCCGGACCACGCTGGTCCACCGGCCCTTGTCCAGGGTGTTGCCGTTGAAGTCGTCCGAACGCGCCCCGAAGCAGGACGTGTCCGGAGCATTCACCCGCACCGGCACCGTGGCGTACGACTTGGCGCCCTTGCTGTCGGTCACCGTGAGGGTGGCCGTGAAGGCTCCGACGCTCGTGTACGTGTGGCTGGCGTCCAGGGTGGACGCCGTGCCGCCGTCACCGAAGTCCCAGGCGTACGTCAGCGGGGTGTCGCCCTCGGCGTCGGTGGCCGTGCCGTCGAACGCGACGGTGACCGGCACGGTGCCGCTGGTCGGGGTCGCGGTGGCGGTGACCACCGGCGGCCCGTTCTCGGTGACGCCGCGGCCGACGAAGTCCATCCAGTTGACGTTGAACAGCGAGCCCGTCCCGCCGTTCGGATCGCGGGCCACGAAGTACAGCGAGCCGCTCGCGGCACCGGTGACCGGCGCGCTCACGTCCGTGTACGTCTGCCACGCCCCGGTCGACGGGACCGTGGCCGTGGCCACGACCGGCCCGTCCACCGCGCCCGCGTGGACCTCGATCCGACCGCCAGCGGCGGCCGAGGCGGCCCGGAACCGGATCTCGGTGATGTTCGTCAGGTCCGCCGGGACGACCGACCACCAGTCGCCGTCCTCGATGAACGCGATGCTCTGGCCGCCACCGGCGGTGTCGGCTCCGGCCTCCCGCTGCACGCCGGCGTCTCCGCCACCGGTGCTGCCCGGCACCCGGCCGGTGGCCGTAAAGTACTCGGCCTGCTTCTGCTTGGGCTGCAGGATCTCGATGTCCCGGCCGGTGAGCGCGCCCGCACCGCCGGCGCCACCATCGTCGGTGTAGGTGGCCTCGAAGACCGCGAAGACGTTCGCCTCGGCGCCGTGCCCGGAGGCGAGCGACGTCTGGACCGTGCCGGTGCAGCCGGTGTGCTGCTCCAGCGGGTGGGCGTGCTCGTCGTGACCGAGCAGCACCTGGAGGTTCACCCGGGCGCAGTCGATCTGCCCGTCCTCCGGGTCGGTCACCTTGACCGTGTAGCGGACCTGGTCACCCCAGTTGAAGAAGCCACCGTCCGGCGGGAACTCGATGCTCACCGTCGGCGCGGTGTTGCCCACGGTGACCGGAACGTTGGCCACCGCGGTACGGCCCTTCGGGTTCGTCACGGTGAGCTGGGCGGTGTAGTTGCCCGCCGTCGCGTACGTGTGCGTCGGGTTGGCCTCGGTGGAGGTCTGCCCGTCGCCGAAGGTCCAGGCGTAGGTGAGATCGCCGCCGTCCGGGTCCCGGGAGCCGGCGCTGGAGAAGGTGACGGTCAACGGCGCCGGCCCCGAGGTGGGGTTGGCGGACGCCGCGGCGATCGGTGCGCGGTCACCGGCGGTGTAGTCGATCCGGTAGATGCCGGAGTCGTCGTTGTTGCCGCCGAAGCCCGTACCCCACTCGATCAGGTAGAGCGCGCCGTCCGGGCCGAACTCGAAGTCCATCGGCCGGATCATCTTCATGCCGGTGAGCAGCTGGTTGATGTCCACCAACGACTTGCCGTCGGCGGTCATCTGCATCGTGTACATCTTGTTCTGGTTCCACTCGCCGAGCAGCGCCTTGCCGTCGTAGTAGGCCGGCCACTTGCGGGGGGAGTTGAGGTTGGCGTCGTACCGGTAGGCCGGGCCGCCCATCGGGGCGCCACCGCCACCGATCTCCGGGTACCGCGCGTCACCGGCGTAGCCGTAGTCGACGGTGGCCGGAACGACAGGCGGGAGGTTGGTCAGGCCCGTGTTGTTGGGCGAGTTGTTCACCGGCGCGGCGCAGTCGAACTTCGGCCCGCTCGGGCCGGACGGGAACGTGTAGTCGTTGTACGCCTCGTTCGTCCCGGTGCAGTACGGCCAGCCGTAGTTGCCGGGGGTCACGACGTTCCACTCGACCAGACCGCGGGGGCCCCGGTCCGGGTTGTTCGCGTTGGCGTCCGGCCCGTAGTCCCCGACGTACAGCGTGTCGGTCTTCGGGTCGGTGCCGATCCGGAACGGGTTGCGGAAGCCCATCGCGTAGATCTCGGGACGGGTCTTCGCGGTGCCCGGCGCGAAGAGGTTGCCGGTCGGAACGGTGTACGTCCCGTCGTCCTCGGGGTGGATCCGGATCACCTTGCCGCGCAGGTCGTTCGTGTTGGCGGAGGTGCGCTGCGAGTCGTAGTCCTGACGGCCCGGCCGCTCGTCGAGCGGGGCGTAGGCGTTCGACTCGAACGGGTTGGTGTTGTCACCGGTGGCCAGGTAGAGGTTGCCGGCGCTGTCGAACGTCATGCTGCCGCCCGCGTGGCAGCAGGTGTTGCGCTGGGTGTCGACCCGCAGCACCTGCTTCTCGCTCGCCGGGTCGATGGTGTCGCCGGTCACCGTGAACCGGGACAGCAGGTTGCGCGTGACGCCGTCGTTCGGGGCGTAGTAGAGATACACCCACTTGTTGGTGGCGAAGTCCGGGTCGAGCCGGATGCCGATGAGGCCGTCCTCGTTGCCGGTGAAGACGTCCAGGTCGACGGCGGTGACGGTGCTGCCGGTGTCGGGCTTGATGATCTGCACCCGGCCGTCGCGCTCGATGTAGAAGACCCGCCCGTCGGGCGCGATGTCCAGCTCCATCGGATTACTGGTGTTGCTGTCCAGGGTGATCTTCTCGAAGCTGGAGGTCTTCGAGGCGCCGCAGTCGGCGTCGATCACGCCGGCCGCGGTCTGGATGCCGCCGAGCAGGTGCTTGAGGAACTCGGGCTCGGCGTACGACTCGCGGGTGTGCCCGCCGCCCGTGTACCAGGAGCGGCCACCGTCGAAGTCCTGGCACCACGCAGTCGGGTGGTCGGCGCCCATCGCGCCGGCGCCCGGGGTGTAGCTCTTCTCGTCCAGGCTGGCCAGCACGTGCACGTCCGGCCGCGGGTTGGTCTGGAAGTTGTACCACTCGTCGAACCGGGACCAGCGGTCCGGCAGGTCGGCGGTGGACGGGTGGGCGTGGTCCTCCACCTTGACGGTGGCCTGCTGGTTCTGCGGGTGGTTGGCGAAGTACGCGCCGACCAGGTCGCCGTACCAGGCCCAGCTGTACTCGGTGTCGGAGGCGGCGTGGACACCGGCGTAACCGCCGCCGGCCCGCACGTAGCGCTCGAAGGCCGCCTGCTGGTCGGCGTCGAGGACGTCACCAGTGGTGGAGAGCCAGATCACGGCCTTGTACTTGGCGAGGTTGGCGTCGTTGAACGCGGCGCCGTCCTCGGTCGTGTCCACAGTGAACCCGTTGGCCGCGCCGAGCTGCTGGATGGCGGCGATGCCGGTGGGGATGGAGTCGTGCCGGAAGGCGGCGGTCTTGGAGAAGACCAGGACGGAATAGGGGTCGGCCGCTGCGGCCTTCGGTGCCTTCGGCACCGCCTGGGAGAGCGGAGCCGCGACCGGCACGTCTCGCGCGGGGATCTGCGCTGCGGCCGGAGCCGCCTGCGCCGGCGACCCGAGCAGGGTCGTCGAGGCTAGCGCGAGGGACAGCAGGGTAGCGGTGAGTGGTAAACGGGCACGACGAGAACGGGACACGCCGCCTCCAATGTCGCGGTGGACAGGAATCGCGGGGGCCGGCTGCCGAAGACCGTCCCGGATGGAGCCGGTGGGGACGCCGTGCCAGGGCGTCCACGCCGGCATTTTGTCGAATCGCTGAACAAATTAATTCTGGTGTATCGATGTCGGGCAAGATGCCGGCTGGTAACGGTTCTGCAACGGCGGGCGACATTCCGAACAGGACCGGAGAAAGTACCCCATCGATGGAGTGGCGTCCGGCCGGCGGCCAGTCCCTTGGCAGACCGGCGGAACTGTCGTACGGTGACACGCAAGTAACCCACGGGAGCCCGGTGTACCGGGCTGAGAGGGGGGCTGACAGCCCCCGACCGTTGAACCTGATCCGGGTAATGCCGGCGCAGGGAGGAGCGTTGCCGTGCCGTCCCTTGGACGACTGCATCTCGTCACCGACACCCGACCCGGGCGCGACCCACTCACCGTGGTCCGGGCCGCCCTCGCGGCGGCCCGCGCCGACCTCGTCGTACAGGTCCGGGTGGAGGACTCCGCCACCGACCGCGAGGCGTACGACCTGGCGGGCCGGGTGCTGGCGCTCTGCGCGCCGTACGGGGCGACCTGCCTGGTCAACGACCGGCTGCACGTGGCGCTCGCGGTGGGCGCCGCCGGTGGGCACGTCGGGGCCGACGACCTGCCGGTCGCCGCCGCCCGGCACGTGCTCGGCCCGACCGGCGTGCTCGGGGCCACCGCCCGCGCGCCCCGGACCGCGATCGAGGCGGTCGTCGCCGGCGCCACCTACCTGGGCGTCGGCCCGTGCCACACCACCAGCACGAAGACCGGTCTGCCGGATCCCATCGGGCCCTCGGGCGTCCGCGACGTCGCCGACGCCGTCGACGTGCCGGTCATTGCGATCGGCGGGGTGACCGCCGACCGGGTGCCCGCGTTGCGGGCCGCCGGGGCGTACGGGGTGGCGGTGGTCGGTGCGCTCTCCGCCGCCGCCGACCCCGCGCGGGCGACCGTCGACCTGCTGCGGGCGCTGGCGTGACGCGCACCGATCTGGCGGTGGTCGGTGCGGGCCCGATCGGACTGGCCATCGCGTGGCGCTGCGCCGTCCGGGGATTGCGCGTCGAGGTGCACGACCCCGCCTCCGGGTCGGGGGCGTCGGCAGTCGCCGCCGGCATGCTCTCCCCGGTCGCCGAGGCGTACTTCGGTGAGCGGCAGCTGACCGAGCTGCTGGTGGCGTCCGCCGCCCGCTGGCCCGGGTTCGCCGCGGAGCTGACCGAGGCGAGCGGCACCGAGATCGGCTACCGGACCGAGGGCACCCTGATGGTCGGGCTGACCGGCGACGACCTGGCCGAGGCACGCCGGCTCTGGGCGTACCAACAGGGGTTGGGTCTGCCGGTGACGCCGCTGCGCCCGAGCGAGCTGCGCGACAGCGAACCGGCGCTGGCCCCGCGGGTGCGCGGCGGCGCGCTCGCGCCCACCGACCACCAGGTCGATCCCCGGCTGCTGGTGCCGGCGCTGCGCACGGCCGCGCGGCGGGCCGGCGCGGTGCTGGTGCCGCAGCCGGTCCGGCGGCTGTCCGACGTGGACGCGGGGGTCACCGTGGTCGCCGCCGGCTGCGGGGCCGCCGCGCTCACCGGCCTGCCCGTGCGGCCGGTGAAGGGCCAGATCCTCCGGCTGCGCGCGCCCGGCGGCGTCGCACCGGGCTTCCGGCACGTGATCCGGGGGTACGCCGACGGCGAGCACGTCTACCTGGTGCCCCGCGCCGACGGTGAGGTGGTCCTCGGCGCGACGGTCGAGGAGCGGTCGGACACGACCGTCACCGCCGGCGCCGTGCAGCGGCTGCTGCGCGCCGGGGTCGACCTGCTGCCCGAGTTGACCGAGTACGACCTGGTCGAGGCGGTCGCCGGCCTGCGGCCCGGAACACCTGACAACGCGCCGATCCTCGGGCCGCTGCCCGGCCGGCCCGCCGTCCTGGCCGCCACCGGGCACCACCGGCACGGCATCGTGCTCACCCCGATCACCGCCGAGACGATCGCCGACCTGGTGACCACCGGCGTACCCGACCCGCTGCTCGCGCCCTTCGGCGCGGACCGGTTCGCCGTCGCGTCGACAGGTACCGGCGACGCGGTGCGGGCCGGCGCGGGCGACAGGAGCGGACCTGGACGAACGACCGAGGAGGACCGGTGGAGTTGACGGTGAACGGGGCCGGACGCAGCGTCCCCGGCGGCGCGTCGGTGGCCGACCTGGTCCGCGACGTCGCCCCGCACCAGCGTGGCGTCGCGGTAGCGGTCAACGGCGAGGTGGTGCCCCGGGCCGGCTGGCCGGGCACGGTGCTGCGCGACGGCGACCGCGTCGAGGTGCTGACCGCGGCGCAGGGCGGGTGAGTCGGATGTCGTTCGAACTGGGTGGGGTGGCCTTCACGTCCCGGCTGATCCTCGGCACCGGCGGCGCCGCGAACCTGCACGTGCTGGAACAGGCGATCCGGGCGTCCGGCACGGAGCTGGTCACGCTGGCGCTGCGCCGGGTGGACACCGCCCCGGGCACCGCCGGAGGGCTGCTCGACCTGCTGGACCGGTGCGGGGTACGGCTGCTGCCGAACACCGCCGGCTGCCACACCGCCACCGAGGCGGTGAAGGTCGCCCGGCTGGCCCGCGACGCGTTCGACACCGACTGGGTCAAGCTGGAGGTGATCGGCGACGAGCGGACGCTGCTGCCCGACGGCGTGGAACTGCTCCGCGCCGCCGAGGAACTGGTCGCCGACGGCTTCACCGTGCTGCCGTACACCACTGACGACCCGGTGCTCGCCCGCCGCCTCGCCGACGTGGGCTGCGCCGCGGTGATGCCGGCCGGCTCCCCGATCGGTTCCGGGCTCGGCATCGGCAACCCGCACCACATCCGGCTGATCCGCCAGAGCGTGGACGTACCCGTGATCCTGGACGCCGGCATCGGCACGGCGTCCGACGCGGCCCTGGCCATGGAGCTGGGCTGCGACGCGGTCCTGCTGGCCAGCGCGGTGACCCGGGCCGCCGACCCGGTGGCGATGGCCACGGCGATGCGGTACGCGGTCGAGGCGGGCCGCCTGGCCGCCGGTGCGGGCCGCATCGCCCGCCGCTTCCACGCCCTCGCGTCCACTCCGGACGAGGGAAGACCGGACCTGTGACAGGCGTCCTGCCGTCGGGGGTCGTCCTGTTGACCGATCGGCTGGTCGCCAGGGGCGGTCTCGAACGGGTCGTGGCGGGGGCCGTCGCTCAGGGAGTGCGGTGGGTCGTACTGCGGGAGAAGGACCTACCCCGCGCCGAGCGCGCCGCTCTCGCGGTCGACCTGCGCGCGATCCTCGCCGACGCCGGCGGGACCCTCGTCGTGGCCGGCCCCGACCCGCTCGGCGGCGACGCCGTCCACCTGCCCGCCGCCGGCCCGTACCCGCCGCCGGCCCTGCCGCTGGTCGGCCGCTCCTGCCACAGCGTGCCCGAGCTGAACCGCCTGACCACCGAGCACTACGCCACCGTCTCCCCGGTCTGGCCCACCAGCACCAAACCCGGCTACGGCCCACCCCTGCAGGTGGATGGCCTGCGGAAGCTGATCGAGGCCAGCCCGGTGCCCGTCCTGGCCCTCGGGGGAGTGGAGACACCGGAACAGGTAACCGCCTGCGTCGAGGCCGGAGCCGCCGGAGTGGCAGTGCTGGGCGCACTGATGCGAGCAGAGGATCCCAGAGTGGCGGCTCAACTGCTGACCAGCGCTTTTCAAGAGGCGGTCACCCCTGAGCTGTTTCAAGCCGGCGCGGAGGCACCCAGGTCCCCCCGGTCAGGGCTGCGGCCGACCGTGCCCACGCAGGGATCAAGCCTGACCGCCCGGAGTGGGCACGGTCGGCCGCAGCCCCAAACCGCAACCAAAGAGGCAACATGAACCCGACCACCACACTCACCATCGCCGGCTCCGACTCCGGCGGCGGCGCCGGCATCCAGGCCGACCTCAAGGTCTTCGCGGCGCTCGGGGCGTACGGCACCAGCGTCCTCACGGCGGTCACCGCGCAGAACACCCGAGGTGTCGACGCCGTCCTGCCGCTGCCGCCGCGCACGGTCGCGGAGCAGCTGGACAGCGTGCTCGCCGACTTCACCGTGGGCGCGGTCAAGACGGGAATGCTCGGCACACCCGCCGTCGCCGACGTCGTGGCCGAGGCCGCCCGGGACGGCCGGCTGCCGCAGCTCGTCGTCGATCCGGTGCTGGTCGCCACGAGCGGCCACCGGCTCGGCGTGGTGGGTGCGGTGGAGCGGCTGCTCCCGTACGCCCGGGTGGCGACGCCGAACTGCGCGGAGGCCGCGGCCATCACCGGAAGCGCAGTGGACGACCTGGCCGGGATGATCGTCGCCGCCCAGGCCCTCGCCGCCGGCGGCCCGGAGCACGTCGTCGTCACCGGCGGTGACCTGGGCGGAGACGAAGCGGTCGACGTGCTGCACGGGGGCGGCGTCACGACAGTGCTGCGTGGGCCACGGGTGGACACCCGGCACACCCACGGCACCGGGTGCTCGTTCTCGGCGGCGATCGCCGTGCGGCTCGCGCTGGGCGATCCGGTGCCGGCGGCGGTGGGGGCCGCCAAGGAGTACGTGCTCCGCGCGCTGACCGGCGCGCGGGGTTGGGAGCTGGGCGCGGGGCGCGGGCCGCTGGATCACTTCGGCTGGTCCGCCTGATCACCAGGGAGGTTGTCATGCAGGCACGAGGCAAGGTGTACGTCGAGGGGTCACGGCCGGATGTGCGGGTGCCGTTCGCCGAGGTGGCGCTGACCGGCGACCATCCGCCGGTGCGGCTCTACGACACGTCCGGCCCGGGATCCGACCCGGCGGTGGGGTTGCCCGCGTTGCGGGGCCCGTGGATCGCCGAGCGGGGTGACGTGGCGCCGGTACGAGGCGCGGGTACGCCGCTCGCCGGTGTGGACGGACGTCGTCCGACGCAGTTCGCGTACGCGCGGGCCGGTGTGGTGACGCCGGAGATGGAGTTCGTGGCGATCCGGGAGAACGTCGACCCGGAACTCGTACGGGCCGAGATCGCCGCCGGCCGGGCGGTGCTGCCGCTCAACGTCAACCACCCGGAGTGCGAGCCGGCGATCATCGGCAAGGCTTTCCTGGTCAAGGTGAACGCCAACATCGGTACGTCGGCGGTCAGCTCGTCGGTGGCCGAGGAGGTGGAGAAGCTGACCTGGGCCACCCGTTGGGGCGCCGACACCGTGATGGACCTGTCCACGGGTAAGCGGATCCACGAGACCCGGGAGGCGATCGTGCGGAACTCGCCGGTGCCGATCGGCACGGTGCCGATCTACCAGGCCCTGGAGAAGGTCGGCGGCGACCCGGTCAAGCTGAGTTGGGAGGTCTTCCGGGAGACCGTGATCGAGCAGGCCGAGCAGGGCGTGGACTACATGACTGTGCACGCCGGGGTGCTGCTGCCGTACGTGCCGCTGGCCGTGGACCGGGTCACCGGGATCGTCTCCCGGGGCGGCTCGATCATGGCGGCGTGGTGCCTGGCGCACCACGAGGAGAACTTCCTCTACACGAACTTCGCCGAGCTGTGCGCGATCCTGGCGCGCTACGACGTGACGTTCTCGCTCGGCGACGGGCTGCGGCCCGGCTCGATCGCCGACGCCAACGACGAGGCGCAGTTCGCCGAGCTGCGCACCCTCGGCGAGCTGACGAAAATCGCCTGGGAGCACGACGTGCAGGTGATGATCGAGGGCCCGGGCCACGTGCCCATGCACAAGATCAAGGAGAACGTGGACCTCCAGCAGGAGTGGTGCCACGAGGCGCCCTTCTACACGCTCGGCCCGCTGACCACCGACATCGCGCCCGCCTACGACCACGTCACCTCGGCGATCGGCGCCGCCATGATCGGCATGTTCGGCACCGCCATGCTCTGCTACGTCACCCCGAAGGAGCACCTCGGCCTGCCCGACCGCGACGACGTGAAGGCGGGCGTGATCGCGTACAAGATCGCGGCCCACGCGGCGGACCTGGCCAAGGGGCACCCGGGCGCGCAGGCGTGGGACGACGCGCTGTCCAAGGCGCGGTTCGAGTTCCGCTGGGAGGACCAGTTCAACCTCTCGCTGGACCCGGAGACGGCGCGGTCGTACCACGACGCGACGCTGCCCGCCGAGCCCGCGAAGACGGCGCACTTCTGCTCGATGTGCGGCCCGAAGTTCTGCTCGATGAAGATCACGCAAGAGCTCAAGGAGTACGCGGCCCGCGGCATGAAGGACAAGTCGGCGGAGTTCGTCTCCGGCGGCGGGAAGGTCTATCTGCCGCTCGCCTGACCGGGCCGGCATGATCGACTCGGGTTCACTGAAATCGGGGTGTCCCAGCGCGGTGGACAGCCCGGATTCAGCGAACCCGAGTCGATCATCCTGGGTCGGCGTACCGACCTGACGTCAGGCGGTCAGTCGCGGTGGTGACGGCCGGTGGAGCGCAGCGAACGACGCCCGTTCTCCTGCTCCGGCTCGTTGTCCGCGATCGGCTTGCCGAGCCCGGCGACCCAGTCGACGAACTCCTCGTCCTGCGTGGCCAGCGGCTCCGTCGCATCCGCCGCGGACCGCTTCTCCTCGTCGGCCCGGGCCCGGTTGCGCCGGAACAGGCCACCGAGCCGTCCCCGCCGGGAGGGCTGCTCCGCGTCGTCGATGGACGTCGGCACGGCCCGCCGGGCGTCGCTGTCCGGCCCGTCACTGCCGGCGGTGCCGGACGCGTCACTGCCGGCGGTGCCGGACGTGCCGCCCTGCCCGGGTATGCCCGGGCCGGTCGACGGCGGCGCGACAGATCCCGCCGACGTGGGCGTACCGGTAGCCTCGCCGGCCCGGCCGCGCCTGCCGACGGCCCGGTCCGTCGTGCCGCCGCGCTGGTCCGTCGTGCCGCCGGGCTGGTCTGTCGTGCTGTTGGCCTGGCCCGTGGTGCTGGCAGCGCGGCCTGTCGGCAGGCCCCCGTCGAGCGTGGCGGCGGTCGGGCCGTCCTGGTCCGGGATGCTGGCGGTCGGGCTGCCCTGGCCGGGTGCGCCGGCGCTCTGGTCGGCCGTGCTGGTGGTCCGGTCCGACGCGGCGGTGCGTCGAGTGGTGTTGAAGGCGTCCCAGGTGCTGGCGCGGCTCAAATCCGGCAGCGGCGCCCGGTGCCGGAAGCGGGGCGTCCAGTCGGTCGACTCCTCCGCCGGGACGGGAGCATCCGAAGCGGACGGTTCGGGGTCGGCCGTCCCCGGTGCGGCGGTCCACGCCGAGGTGACCGGCCAGGCCGGTGCCGTCGGGGTCCACCGGTCGGCCTCCGGGCCGTCGGCGGTCGCCTCGCCGAACAACGAAGCGCCGCCGTCACCCTGCGCCGCGGACCGTTCGGCGCGACCCGTCGCGGACTCCTCAACGGGTGCGGGATCCCCAACCGGGGCGGTGGTGACCGTCGAATCGGTGCCGGCGGCCCGGTCGCGCCGGCTCTCTCCACCGGTCCCGTCGGTCTGCTCCCGCGAACCCTTTCCGCCGGTCAGACTCGCCTGGGCGGGCTCGATGTCGCCGGGCAGGGGAGCGTCCCGGTCGGGCCGGGGAGCGTCCTGGTCGGGCACGGGAGCAGCGTGGTCGACCGGCCCTGCGGAGTCGGTGCCGCTCACGTCGGTGGCCTTGCCGGACCGGGCCGGCCGCCTGGTACGCCCACCTGTCGACCCAGCGGCTGCCGCCGTGTCCTCGGCGGTCGTGCCCGGAGTGACCTCGGTCGGGGTGGACTTCGGCTTGCGCGTACGACGCGGCTTGGGTGCGGGTGCGTCGGCCGTGCCGTCGCCCGCGCTGCCCGCGCTCGGCGTGGCCGCGTTGCCCGCGCTCGGGGTTCCCGCGCTCGGGGTGGTCGCGTTGCTCGCGCTCGGGGTTCCCGCGCTCGTCGTGGCTGCGTTGCCCGCGACCGGCGTGGCCGCGTTGTCCGCGCTCGGCGTGCCCGCGTTGCCGGCGACCGTCGTGCCTGCGCCGTCCGCGACCGGCGTGGCTGCGTTGCCCGCGCTCGGCGTGCCTGCGTCGTCCGCCCTCGGTGTGCCCGTGACCGGCGGGACCGGGATGGCCGGGTCGCTGGTCGTCGTGTCGTCGCTGCTTCGCTCGTCCCCGGCGGTCGTGGCCGTCGTCGTCTTCCCGGTCGGGTCGTCGGCGTCCGCGCGGGGCGTCGGGCCGGCAGCCCCTGTGTCGCCGACCGCAGCGGTGGACGCCGGGACGGCGGGCATCGGGACGGCGACGCCGGTGGCGTCCCCGTCCCGGCCCGACGGGGTCGACTGTCGCCCGGCGGTGAACTCGCCGGTCGGGTCGGTCAGCCACGAGGCGGGGGCCGGCGGGTTGGTCGCGCGGTCGTGCTGCCCGCCCGTGGGAGGCGCGTCCTGGTTCGGGGTGCCCGCCGTCGCCGCGTCCGGGGTGGTGTCGGCGTGCTGGCGGCGGCCAACCGGTCGGGGCGCCGGCCCCGGGGGCGTCGCGTCGGCGGGGACGGTGCCGTGCTGGCCGCTCGCCGTGGTCGCCGGCCAGTCCCAGTGGGCGGGGACGGTGCGTACGCCTGCGGTGTCGTCGGCGGCGCGCGGACCCGGACCGGTGGTCGCCAGGTCCCCACCGCTGGGGGTCGCGTCGTCGGCCGGACCCGTCGACCTCGCCGCTTCGGCGCCCGGCAGGGACGGGCCGGCGGGCAGCGGGCGCAGGATGTCGGTCGGCGCGATCGCCTGGGGATCGGCGGTACGGGCGCCGATGGGCCAGCGCAGCAGTGCCGCGGCCGCGGCACCGAGGGCGCCGGCGAGGATCGCGATCAGCGCGCCGTAGTAGGGGGTGGTCTGGTAGCGGTCCACCGCGTCGCCGGGGCCAGCGGTCAGGTACGCGAATGCCACAAGCACCGGACCGGCCACCCCGGTCGCCCCGCTCACCAGCGGAACCTGGCCGCGCCAGCGGGCCAACCCGGCGGTGGCGGCGCCCGCGAGCAGCGCAACCACTGGCAGCAGGAGCAGCGCCAGACGCTGCGCGGCGGCGTCGTTCAGCCAGTTCGGTTCGAGGACGCCGAGTCGGACCGTGGGCAGCGGGCCGGCCGTGCCGAGCGACGGCAGGACGGAGATCAGCGCCAGCAGCCAGACCGCCCCGGCCACGGCCGCCATGTTCCAGCCCAGTTCGGGTCGGAACAGCACGGCGACGGCCGCGCCCGCTCCGATGACCGCCCCGAGGATGGCGCAGATGCCGACCGCCCAGACCGGGTCCACCGAGATCAACTCGGCGGCTCGGGCGGGCTGCATGCAGAGCGGGGCCACGGCGGTGGCGCCGAGGGCGGCCGCGCCGCCGATGGCCAGTTGCCGGCCGGTGCTGGCCGCCGGGGTGTCCCGGCGGGCCAGACGACCGGTCAGGACGGCGCCGGCGACAGCGGCGTTCGCGGCGAACCAGCCCACCCAGACGAGCTGGGCGGGCCACTGGTTGACGGTCGTGCCGGTGAAGGCACCGGTGAGTCGGACGATGCCGAAGCCGTACGCGACGCCGAGCTGGCCGGCTCCGGCCAGCACGCTCACCCCGAGCGCCGTGAGCAGTAGTCTGCCCCAGGTCCGAAAGGCCATGTCCGGCACGTTACGCACCTGGTACACCGGATCGCCACCGGCACGCCGCGCGGCGCGGCGAGGCACGCCCGGCGGGTCTACTTGAGTTCGACCAGTCGGGCCAGGTATGTCGTGTCCCCGACATTGGTGAGCATGTGTACCGCACCCGGGTCCCGGTAGACGACCCCGCCGGTGGGCTCGTCGGCGTCGATCCGGGTGCCGTCGATGGTCTGTACGACGTTCTTCGCGCCCTGGATCGCCACCACCAGGTAGGGGTGGTCGTGCCGGTGCAGGGGCTGCCGCTCGCCCGGTTCGAGGCGGATGTGCCAGACCCGGACCCGGTCGTTCTCGTACACGACCTCCTGGCCCACCGGCCCGAGTTCGGTGCCGTCGGTCACGTCCGTCATCGTCCACCGTCCAGTTGGGGGAGCACCTCGGCGGCGATCAGCTCGAGGTGGTCGAGGTCGTCGAGGTCGGTCATGCGCAGGTGCACCCGGGTGGCGCCGATCTCGGCGAACTCGCCGATCCGCTCCACGAGCTGCGCGGGCGAGCCGACCACCGGGTCCTCCGGCGGCAGCGCGCTCTTCTCGTGCAGTGGCGCGGCCCGCCGGGCGGCCTCCGCGTCGGTGCGGCCGATGGCCACCACGATCCCGGCCGAGAGGACCAGCGGGGCCCGGCCGGCCTCGGCCCGACCCACGCGGTCGCACGCCTCCCGAACGCGGTCGTACGCCCCGGCGGTCTCGGCCACGGACTTGAACGGCATGTTGAACTCGTCGGCGTAGCGGGCCGCCAGTTCGGGGGTGCGCTTCGGGCCGCGCCCGCCCACGATGATCGGCGGGCCGGGCACCTGCACCGGTTTCGGCAGCGCGGGCGCGTCCACCAGCCGGTAGTGGTCGCCGGTGAAGCTGTACGTCTCGCCCACCGGGGTGGCCCACAGCCCGGTGATCACCTCAAGCTGCTCGGCGAGCCGGTCGAAGCGCTCGCCGACGGCCGGGAACGGGATGCCGTACGAGATGTGTTCGCGCTCGTACCAGCCGGCGCCGATGCCGAGGTCGACCCGACCGCCACTCATCTGATCGACCTGGGCGACCAGCACGGCGAGAGGGCCGGGCAGCCGGAAGGTCGCCGACGTGACAAGGGTGCCGAGCCGGATCCGCTGGGTCTCGCGGGCCAGCGCGGCGAGGGTCAGCCAGGCGTCCGTCGGGCCGGGCAGGCCCGGGTCGGCGCCCATCGACTGGTAGTGGTCGGCGCGGAGGAAACCCTCGTAGCCGCCGGCCTCGACCAGCCGGGCGAACCGGAGCTGGGTGTCGTAGTCGGCGCCGCGGTGGGGCTCGGTGAAGACCGACACCCGCATGTTCATCGTCCCTCCACGCCGGCGGCGGCCGGCTGGTCGCGTTCCATCAACAGCTCGTGCAGGTCGGCGCTGACCCGGGCGACGTCGGCGAGATGGGCGTTGCGGCCCAGGGTGCGGGGTCGGGGGATGGCCACCTCGACCACCTTGCGGATCCGGCCGGGACGGGGGCTCAGCACCACCACCCGGTCGGCGAGCAGCACCGCCTCGTCGATCGAGTGGGTGACGAAGACGATGCTCGGCTTGTTCTCCATGTGCACGCGCTGGAGTTCGCCGGAGAGTTCCTCGCGGGTGAGCGCGTCGAGCGCGGAGAACGGCTCGTCCATCAGCATCACCCGGGGTTCGCCGATGAGCGACCGGCACAGCGACACCCGCTGCTGCATGCCACCGGAGAGTTCGTGCGGCAGCCGCTTCTCGAACCCGGAAAGCCCGGCCACGTCGAGCAGTTGCCGGGCCCGTTCGCGGTGCTTGGCGCGGCTCCAGCCGAAGATCTCCACCGGCAGCAGGACGTTGTCCAGCACGCTGCGCCACGGCAGGAGCGCCGGCTTCTGGAAGAGCATGGCGATGTCGCGGCGGGGCCGGGTGATCGGCGTACCGGCCACGGTGATCTCGCCGGAGGTCAGCGGGAGCAGCCCGGCGATCAGCCGCAGCAGGGTGGACTTCCCGCAGCCGGAGCGCCCGAGCACGGCCACGAACTCGCCCTCGGCCACGTCGAGGTCGATGCCGCGAAGGGCTTCGACCCGGCCGGATCGGCCCTCGAAGGTACGCGACACCCCGGACAGTCGGATCATCTGCGGCGTACCTCCGCTGAGTGGACGGTCAGGAATCCGACAAAGGCTAGCTGCCCCGTTGACATCTCGCACCGTCCGGGGTGGTCGTCATGTTGTATCCGTTCCGCAACCCGATACGCCTGGCGTCGCAACTGTGGGTTTCTCGTACGCTGTGCCCGCGAAGAGTCCCCTCACGATGGCGGTGCCCGGCTTCTACCCCTCCCGCCGGTACCGTCGCGACAACCCCCTCCGGTGGCCTGCGGCCCCGGTCGGAAAGGACATGGTGCACTGATGAGAAGGCTGACCCGTACGGTCGCTGCGGCCGCGCTGGCCACCGCCCTTGCCCTTGTTTCCGCCTGCAGCAGCGGGTCGGACTCGTCCGACGACGCCAAGGGCGGCAAGGACGGAGAGCTGACGAAGGTGACGTACCTCACCTCCTTCGGCAACTTCGGCCGTGACTCCTACGCCTGGGTGGCGAAGGACAAGGGCTTCTTCAAGGAGGCCGGCTTCGACGTCGACATCAAGGCCGGTCAGGGCACCGGTGGCGTGATCCAGACCGTCGTCGGTGGCCAGGCGGACTTCGGACCGATCGACCTCACCGGTGGTCTGCTCCAGCTCGGCAACGGACAGGCCAAGGACTTCACGGCGGTGGCCGCGATCCAGCAGCGCACGATGGCCGGCATCGCCACCGTCGAGGGCAAGAACATCAACTCGCCCAAGGACCTGGAGGGCAAGAAGCTCGCCGACACCCCCGGCTCCGTGGTCCGCAACCTGTTCCCGACGTACGCCCGGCTCGCCGGTGTGGACGCCAGCAAGGTGACCTGGGTCAACGGTGAGGCCCAGGCGCTGATCGGCACCCTGGCCAGTGGGTCGGTGGACGGCATCGGCCAGTTCGTCGTCGGCCAGCCGACGATCGAGGCGGTGGCCAAGAAGAAGGCAGTCATGCTGCCGTACAGCAACGTGATGCAGGACCTCTACGGCAACGTGCTGATCACCTCCTCGAAGATCGCCAAGGAGAAGCCGGAGATGGTGAAGAAGTTCACCGCGGCGCTGCTCAAGGGCCTGGAGTACAGCCTGGCGAACTCCAAGGAGGCCGGCGAGATCCTGAAGAAGAACGTCGACGCCGCCAACCCGGCCGCCGCCGCCGCCGAGCTGGACCTGATGGCCGCGTACGTGCGTTCCGGCAACTCCGGCACCGCGATCGGCACGTTGGACAGCGGCCGGGTCGCGAAGAGCATCGCGATCCTGCAGGGCGCGGGCGCGCTCAAGCAGAACATCACCCCCGAGCAGATCATCGACTTCAGCCTCGCGCCGAAGGCCTGATCGTCCGGTCGTCACCAGGGGGTACGTCCCACCGGATCCGGTGGGACGTACCCCCGTCGCTCGTCGGTCCCCGCGGCCGGCGAATTACGAGGAGGACAAGATGACCGACGTCCGCTCAGCCGAGTCGGCGGTGACGGTGCCCCCACCCCCGGGCACCGGACCGGAGGCACGTCGGGCGGGTCGGGGCGCCGGCCTGCGCGCGGGGACCGGGGCGGCGCTGCTGCCCGCGGCCGGTCTCGTGGTCGCCCTGGCCGCCTGGTGGCTGATCGCCCGGCTGGAACTGGTCCACCCGGCCGCCCTGCCGCCGCCGGGGGACGTGCTCAGCGCGTTCGTCGACAAGCCCGCCCAGATGCTGGAGCACACCGGGACCACCCTGCTGGAGATCCTGATCGGCTTCGTCCTGTCAGCCGCCGCGGGTGTCCTGATCGGACTGTCCCTGGCCAGCTCGCACACTGTCGAGCGGATGTTCACCCCGCTGCTGGTCGCGGTGAACGCCGTGCCGAAGATCACCCTCGGGCCACTGCTGGTGGTGGCGCTGGGCTGGGGCCAGAAGCCGATCCTGACCATGGTGTTCCTGCTCTGCTTCTTCCCCATCGTGCTGTCCACCGCGACGGGGTTGACCACCACGCCGGCCGACCTGGCCGAGCTGGTGCGGTCGTGGAACGCCTCCCGCTGGCAGGCGTTCCGCAAGGTGCGGTTCCCGGCGGCGCTGCCACAGATCTTCGTCGGGCTCAAGGTGGCCATGCCGCTGGCGGCCATCGGCGCGGTGATCGGTGAGTTCCAGGCCGGGGAGAGCGGCCTGGGCTACGTGATCACCCAGTACGCGGGCGTCGGCGACACCGCCACCGCCTGGGCGGCGATCATGCTCGTGGCGCTGGTCAGCATCCTGCTCTACTCCGCGCTCGTGCTCATCGAGCGGTTCGCGCTGCCCTGGGTACGGGAAACCACCAGCAGCCGCTGACCCCAAAGGCAAGACAAGACCAACAAGGAAACACGAAGGGCCGGCCCCGACAAGGAGGCCGGCCCTTTGCAGTAACCGTGACGCGGGAGGGTTGTGGCCTACCGTGCCCGGCGGAGGGATCAAGCCTGACGGCCCGGAGCCGGGGACGGTAGGCCACAACCCCAACGCCGAGCACGATGCACCAGGCACCGGCGGGCCCGAGCGTTACCCCGCCAGACGCCAGCGCCCGTTGCGGGCGACAAGCGTGGTGAGCGCCTGCGGCATGAGGCCGGAGTGGTTGTCGGGCGTCATGCGGATCGGGCCGGAGAGGCCGTCGATCTGGGACGTCTCCAGCACGTCGCGGATGCCGTCCCGGTCGACCTTCCCGGCCGGGCCGCCGGCCCGCAGTTCGGCGTCGGCGATCAGTTGGATCGCGTCGGCGGCGAAGGACGAGGACCCGTTGTAGCCGCCGAAGCGGGCCGTGTAGTCCTGGAACCACTGCCGCCGGGCCGCCTTCGCCGGAGTGGTGGCGATCACGTCGTCGATCACCATGGTCTGGGTGAAGATCAGCGTGGCTCGCTCGGTGGCTCGGGCCGCAGTGCCGAGGAAGAGATCGCCGGCCGCTCCCGCGTCGAAGAACAGCGACCCCCGGAACGCGGCCTGTTGGGCGCTTGTCGCGGCCAGCGCGGCCTGCTCCGGCGGGGTCCAGACGACAAGTGCGTCGGGCTTGAGCTTGGTGAGCTTGGTGACCTGCTGGCCGACCTCGGTGTCGGTGGTCTTCACCGACTCCTCACCGGCGACCTTGATGCTGGCCTTGGTCAGTTCGCGGCGTAGCGCGAGCACGCCCTCCCGGCCGTAGTCGTCGTTGCTGGCGAGCAGGCCCACCTTGCGGACGTTCTTGCGCCGCAGTTCGGTGGTGAGCGCCGCGGCGCTGTCCGCCGCGTTCGGACCGAGTTTGAACACGTAGCGCCGCTCGGCGACCGGGCTGGCGATCGCTCCGGAAGCGGCGAGCGCAATGGTGGGAATCCGCTTGTCGTTGATGACGCCGACCGCGCCGACCGCGCATTCGTTACAGCCGCCCATGACGATGGCGCTGACTTGGGAATCACTGCTGAAGTCGGCGATGTTGCGCAGTGACTCGGCGGCGTCGGAACGGTTGTCCTTGACCTTCAGATCGATCTTCCGGCCGTTGAGTGCTCCGGAGGAGTTCAACTGCTCGACCTTGAGTTTCAGGGCCCGCTGGTATGTCTGACCGATCGGGGCCGCAGCCCCGGAGAGTTCGAGATCGGCAGCGATCACGATCGGACTCGTGTCCTGCTCCGTTCCACCGAACTGGCAGCCGGTGAGCGTGGTGGCCACTACGGCCGATGCGAGCGCCGCGATGGTCGCGGAGCGGATGGGGCTCAACTCAGTCCTCCAGGTGCGGGCGCGGGCGCTGCCCGGTCACCGCCGCTAATCCGTCCTCAGTGGAGGACGGGATCTCCTCTGCCGTACGGTGTGCGCGAAGCCTGCAAAACCTTGCCAATGGCCGGCGCTGTGGTCAAGCGCGGACCCCGGTTGCATTTTCGGGACGGCCATCCCACATGCTGGGGTAACGCAATGTTTGCAAAAGCTCACTTTGCATACACGCGTGACCACTCTGGAGTTACATGCCCTGTTCAGGGGCTTGCGGAAATGAAGGTATCAGTTGACCGGATCACGGGTTCCGCGCCGTCCGACCGTTTCCTGCCTCACTGCGGCTTCCCAAACACGATCTTCTCTGATGAAATCGCGGCCGTGCCGCGCGTGGTCCCCTCCGCCCACGGCACGGTTCGGCGGGCCAGGCGGGGAAGAAACGACGGAGGCGATGTCGTGAGCACCGGACCGACGACCCTGCCCGCGCTCGGCGAGAATGCTCGTCGTACGCGCCGGCGCCTGCCGAGGCTGCGGGACGCCCGGATCCGGTCCAAGCTGGCGCTGATTCTGGTCGTTCCGGTGGCCGCCGTCATCGCGCTGGCCACCGTCCGGCTCATCTCGGTGGGCGAGGGCGCCTACGACGCCACCCGGGCCCGGTCCCTCACCGCGCTCTCCATCGACGTCAGCGCGCTCACCCAGGATCTCCAGGCCGAGCGGATGGCCGCCGCGGCCTACCTGGCCGCTCCCCGACAGTCCGCCGACGCGTACAACCTGCGGGTGCGCGAGACGCAGCAGCGCGTGGACCAGTACAACGCCGAGCGGGGCCGCATCGGCGACGTGCCGGCGGCGCTGCGGGACCGGCTGGCGGCTATCGACGACCACCTGTCCACCCTGGACGGCACCCGCCAGGAGGTGCTGGACCGCCGGCAGGATGACGCCATGGCGGTCGCCGAGGCGGTTCTGCGCTACGGCGTCATCCTCACCGACCTGGTCGCCTACGGCGACGGGCTGGCCCAGCTGCCCGGCGAGGAGAGCCTGTCGGACAGCCGCCGTGCGGTCGCCGCGTTCGCCCGCGCCAAGGCGGCCGTCGCCGAGGAGGAGGCGGTCGCCTTCACGGCGCTGACCGCCGGCCAGCTCGACCCGGAGCAGTTCTCCTCCTTCGTGGCCACGCTGACCAGCCAGCAGGAGTCCCTGGTCGCCTTCTCGCTCGCCGCTGACCCGGTGCAGCGGGCCCTCGTCGACAGCACCGTCTCCGGCGACGCCGTCGGCCTCTCCGACCGGGTCGCCACGGACATCACCCGCTCCGTCGGGCAGCGCCCGCTGGTCACCGCGCAGGACGCCACCGCCGCCATCGGCGCGGTCAACGACCTGATGCGCTGGGCCGAGGTTCAACTGCAGAACCGGCTGCTCGACCAGGCCGACCAGGCGCGTTCGGACGTCATCCGGCAGGCCGTGGTCGAGTCGATCCTGGTGCTGCTCACCCTGATCATCGCGGTGTCGCTGGCCGTGGTGCTGGCCCGGTCGCTGAACCACTCGCTGCGCCGACTGCGCGAGGGCGCGCTCTCGGTGGCCAACCACGACCTGCCGGACGCCGTGCAGCGCCTGCAGAACATGGGCAGCGTGGGCGACGGTGGCGTGGACGAGATCGTCCGCCAGGTCCGCGACCCGATCCAGCTGAACAGCCGGGACGAGGTCGGTCAGGTGGCGTTGGCCTTCAACGTCGTCCACCGGGAGGCGGTGCGGGTCGCCGCCGAGCAGGCAGCACTGCGCACCAGCGTCTCGGCGATGTTCCTCAACCTGGCCCGCCGTAGTCAGACCCTGGTCGACCGGATGATCGGCGAGCTGGACGCGATCGAGCGCGGCGAGGAGGACCCGAAGCGGCTGGCCCAGCTCTTCGAGTTGGACCACCTGGCCACCCGAATGCGCCGCAACGACGAGAACCTGCTGGTCCTCGCCGGCGCCGACTCGGCCGTACCGCGCCGCGACGACGCGCTGGTCGTGGACGTGCTGCGCGCCGCGCAGTCCGAGGTGGAGCTCTACAACCGCATCGAGTTCGGCACCGTCGACACCGACATCTCGGTTGCCGCGCACGCCGTCAACGACGTCGTACGCCTCGTCGCCGAGCTGCTGGACAACGCCACCCGGTTCTCGCCGCCGAACACGACCGTCGTCGCCGACGGTCGCCGCATCCGCGACTACGTCCTGATCCAGATCGAGGACCGCGGGCTCGGCCTCACCGACGAGCAGCTCGATTCGCTCAACCGCCGGCTGGCCGCCCCGCCGAGCGTGGACGTCGCCGCGTTCCGGCTGATGGGTCTGGCAGTGGTGAGCCGGCTCGCCTCCCGCTACGGCATCCGGGTGGAGCTGCGCCGCAACGTGGAGGGCGGCACCGTCGCCCAGGTGACGCTGCCCGCCGCCACCGTGGTCCTGCCGAGCAACCGGGGCCGCGAGCAGGTGCTCACCCGTCCGCGCCAGCCGATGGCTGTCGAGCAGACGCCGCTCACCCCGGTCAACCACGCCGAGTCGTACGCCGGGGCCAGCACCGCGGCGGCGACGCTGCCCGACCAGTGGCGGACCAACGCCCCGACGCCCGAGCAGTGGCAGTCTCCGGTCGACGCGCGGGACACCGCCCCGGCCGTGCAGGCCGGCGGCTACACCGGGGCCCGCCCGACGGTGCCGCCCGCCACCGCGCCGGCCACCCCGGTCCCGCCCGCCCGGCCGGCGTACAGCAACGGTGGGGGCACCTCGGTGGGCAGCCCGACCGTGGCGTACCCGACCATCGGCGCGCTGCCCCGACGCGGCTCGACGGCCGACACCACTGACGCTCGGAGCGCGCCGGGGCTGCCCGTCGGGCCGGTCGCCGGTCCCGGAGCGGTCGCCCCGCCCGCGACGCCGGCCCCGCCCGTGCAGCCCGCCGCGCCGGCCACGCCGCCGGCGCCCGCCGCACCGGTCAGCACCCGGCCGGAGTTCCCGGCCGAGGCGCCGATCTTCCGGGAGATGGAGGCGGTCTGGTTCCGGTCGCACGGCGACGACGCCACCGCGATCTTCACCCGGCCCCAGTTCGACACACCGCCCGCGCCCGCCGACGCCGGCCCGCGGGCGGCCAACGGCGGTCAAGCGGCCACCGCGTCGGCGCCGGCGGCCGCGCCGGCCCGACCGCCACTGCCCACCCGCACCCCGGGCAGTTCCGAGGGCACGGGAGCGCAGAGCGTGGGAAGCATGGACGGATTCGGTGGTGCGAGCACCGGTCGTGGCGGTGCGAGCACCGGCGGTCGTGGGGCCTCGACGCCGAAACCGCCGCCGTCGTACACCCCGCCGCCGGCCGCCCGGACGGCGCCGGCAGCGGCCCCGGCCCCCGCTGCCCCGCCGAGCACGCCCCCGCCGGCCACGGACCCGGACGCCTGGCGGACGGCGGCCGACGAGGGCTGGTCGCTGGCCAGCCGGGCCGCCGAGCCGGCCGCCGCCGGCACCACCCGCTCGGGTCTGCCCAAGCGGGTGCCGCAGGCGCAGCTCGTGCCGGGTGGCATCGAACCGAAGGGTGGCCGGGACCGCAGCCGGCGGACCCCCGATGAAGTACGCGGCCTGTTGTCGGCCTACCACCGCGGCGTGCAGCGTGGTCGGACGGCCGGCACGGACCTGAACAGCACCTCGACCAAGGAGAGCCGATGAACAGGCCAGCTGCCATGCAGGACATGGGTTGGCTGCTCACCAACTTCGCCGACAGCGTGGCGGGTATCGCCCACGTGGTGGCGGTGTCCGCCGACGGGCTGCTGCTCGCGTCCTCCCGGGACCTGCCGGGGGACCGGGCGGACCAGCTCGCCGCGATCACCTCCGGTGTGGTGAGCCTGACCGAGGGCGCGGCCCGGATGTTCAGCGCGGGCGGGGTGTTGCAGACAGTCATCGAGATGGACAGCGGATACCTCTTCCTCATGTCGATCAGCGACGGCTCGTCGATGGCCGTGCTGGCCGCGCGGAGCTGCGACGTGGGCCAGGTGGGCTACGAGATGGCACTGCTGGTGGAGCGGGTCGGCGCCGCGCTGGTGCCGCTGCCGAGGGACGCGGTGCGTTCGTAGCGCCGGAAGACCCGGCGCGGACCGCGCGCCGGAACAGGGATGGGAGGCGGTGTGGGCCGGCTCCGCTGGGGACGAGGAGGTGATCGTGGATGGACCAACGGCGCGCTGACCCGCGCGGCGCTCTGGTGCGTCCGTACGCGGTCACCCGTGGTCGTACCGAGCCCCGGCAGGACATCGCCCTGGAGGCGGTCCTCACGGCCTCTCCCACCCAGGTTGCCGAGTCCCGTTTCGCGGGGCACGACAAGCACCGCATCGCCACGGTCTGCGAGGGCCGTGCACAGTCGCTGGCGGAGATCGCCGCGTACACCCGGATGCCGCTGGGCGTCGCCCGGGTGCTGGTCGCCGACATGGTGGCCGAGAGCCTGCTGACGTTACACACTGCTGCTCCCGCCGAGGGGTTCGAGGAGCGGATGGAACTGCTTGGAAGGGTGCTAAGTGGACTTCGCAGGCTATGACCCCGCTGGGGGGCGGCCGAGCCGGGGAATCGTCTCCGCGAAGATCGTCGTCGCGGGCGGCTTCGGCGTCGGTAAGACGACCCTGGTCGGCTCGATCTCCGAGATCACGCCGCTGACGACCGAGGCGGTGATGACCGCCGCGGGTGTCGGTATCGACGATCCGTCCAAGGTGCCGGGCAAGGAGACCACCACGGTCGCCATGGACTTCGGCCGGATCACCATGGCCCAGGACCTGATCCTGTACCTGTTCGGTACACCGGGTCAGACCCGTTTCTGGTTCATGTGGGACGAGATCATCCGAGGTGCGGTGGGTGCCGCCGTCCTGGTGGACACCCGCCGGATCACCGACGCGTTCGCCCCGCTGGACTACTTCGAGAACCGCAACCTGCCGTACGTGGTGGCGCTCAACAACTTCGACGGCGCTCCCCAGTACGAGTTGGAGGAGATCCGCGAGGCGCTGGCCATCTCGCCGCAGGTGCCGCTGGTGATGACCGACGCCCGGCACCGGGATTCGGTCAAGCAGGTGCTGGTGACGGTGGTCGAGCACGCCATGCTCCGGCTCCAGGCCGAGCACGGTAGGGGCTTCCCCACGCCGGTCGGCTGAACCGCCGCGTCGTGGCCGGCACACCAGGGCCGGCCGCGACGCGTCAGTCGACCCGGAGCCGGTAGCCGCGCTTGACCACGGTCTGCACCACGCGCGGCGCGCGTAGGCCGGCCCGCAGGCGGGCCACCGCCATCTCCACCGCGTGCTCGTCGGCGCCCCGGGGGAGGGTCCGCAGCAGCGCCGTGCGCGACAGCACCCGGCCGGGGGCCTGGGCCAGCGCCCGCAGCACCGCCATCGGGGCGGGGGCGAGCGGGCGCAGCTCGCCGTCGATCACCGCCGCGTGTCCGCGCAGGGTGAGCAGGTGCCCGGCGGCCTTGAACGTCACGGTCCGGCGGGGCAGCTCGTCGACGATGGTCCGCACCAACGCGCCCAGCCGGGCCCGCCCGGGCGCACTCACCGGCACCCCGTGCCGCAGCAGCGGCTCGGCGGTCACCGCTCCGACGCAGCTGGCCAGCACGTCGCTGCGGAACGCGGACACCACCGCGTCGGTACGGTCCCCGGCGGCCCGCAGCAGCGCCTCGGCCGCCGGTGCCGAGGTGAACGTCACCGCGTCCACCAGCCGGCCGGCGATCAGGTCGATCAACCGGTGCAGCGGCGCCGGGTCGGTCGGCGGCGCCCAGCGGTAGACCGGCACCTCGATCACCGTGGCGCCGGCCGCCTCCAGCGCGAGCGTGCACTCGGGCTGCCGCTCACCGTGCAGCTGCATGGCGATCACCTGCCCGGCCACGCCACGGCGGCGCAGGTGATCGACCACCTCGTCGCAGCTCTCCGACGCCGGTGACCACTGGTCGTGCAGCCCGGCCGCACGGATCGCGCCGCGTGCCTTCGGGCCCCGGGCGACGACGTACGAGCTGGCGAGCACCGAACGCAGTGGTTCGGCCAGCCCCCAGCCCTCGGCCGCCTCCAGCCACCCGCGCATCCCGATGCCGGTGTTGGCCATCAGGATGTCGGGTGGCTGGTCCAGGCAGGCGCGGGTCGCCTCGCGCAGTTCCGTGTCGTCGGACAGCGGCACGATCCGCAGCGCCGGGGCGAGCACCACGCGGGCGCCCCGGCGTTCGAGCAGCGCGGCCAACTCGTCGCGCCGCCGGTCGGCGGTCACCCCGATGGTGAAGCCGGCCAGTTCTTCCCGCATCAGCCCTCCCGTCGCAACCGCACTTCGACGATCCCGTCGTGGCAGCGCGTGTCGTGCCGGGCCACGGCCATCCCGGGCAGGTCCAGGCACTCCCCGGTGCGCAGGTCGTACACCTGCTTGTGCAGCGGGGAGGCGACCGTCGGCACTCCGCCGCGGCTGCCCACGATGCCCCGCGACAGCACGTACGCCCCGGAGACCGGGTCGCGGTTGTCGATCGCGAACAGCCCGTCCACGGTGTGGAAGAGGGCGACCTGCACGCCGTCGACCAGGGCGGCGGCACCCCGGTTCGGTTCCAGCCGGTCGAGGGGGCAGACAGCGGTCCAGTCGAGCGTGCTCGTGTGGCTCATCGCCGTACCTCCGGAAGGCCGAGTGAGACGGGCTGCCGGCGGGTGTCGGCCGGCTCGGGACGGGTGGTCGTCAGGGCGCGTGCCGGCACCGGCTGGCCGCGTTCCACGGCGAAGGTGATCGACGGGTCGGGCACGTCGGGGGCGTTGACGAAGGAGGTGTAGCGGCGCAGCCGCTCCGGGTCGTCCAGCACGTCGCGCCACTCATCGGAGTACGACGCCACGTGCCGGGCCATCGCCGCGTCCAGGTCGGCGCAGAGCCCCAGCGAGTCGTCCACGATCACCGCGCGCAGGTGGTCCAGGCCGCCGTCCATGGCCTCGATCCACCCGGCCGTGCGTTGCAGCCGGTCGGCGGTGCGGATGTAATACATCAAGAATCTGTCGATCAGTCGAATCAGTGCTTCGGTCGACAGATCAGTGGCGAACAGGTCGGCGTGGCGGGGCCGGAAGCCGCCGTTGCCGCCGACGTAGAGGTTCCAGCCGGTCTCGGTGGCGATGATGCCGAAGTCCTTGCTGCGGGCCTCGGCGCACTCCCGGGCACAGCCGGAGACCGCCGACTTGAGCTTGTGCGGCGCGCGCAGCCCGCGGTAGCGCAGCTCCAGCGCCACGGCCAGCCCCACCGAGTCCTGCACCCCGTACCGGCACCAGGTCTCGCCGACGCAGGACTTCACCGTGCGCAGCGCCTTGCCGTACGCGTGGCCGGACTCGAAGCCGGCGTCCACCAGGCGTCGCCAGATCTGTGGCAGCTGCTCCACCCGGGCCCCGAACAGGTCGATCCGCTGCCCGCCGGTGATCTTGGTGTAGAGCTGGAAGTCGCGGGCGACCTCGCCGATGACGATCAGCTTCTCCGGGGTGATCTCGCCGCCGGGGATCCGGGGCACCACCGAGTAGCTGCCGTCGCGTTGCAGGTTGGCCAGGAAGTGGTCGTTGGTGTCCTGCAACGACGCCTGCTCACCGTCGAGCACGTGCCCGCTGCCCAGCGAGGCGAGGATCGACGCCACCACCGGCTTGCAGATGTCGCAGCCGCGCCCCCGCCCGTGCTCGGCGACCAGCCGGGAGAACGTGCGGATCCCGCGCACGCGGACGATCTCGAACAGCTCCCGCCGGCCGACGTCGAAGTGCTCGCAGAGCGCACTGGACTGCGCGACCCCGGCCGCGTCGAGGAGCTGCTTGAGCATCGGGACGCACGAGCCGCAGCTGGTGCCCGCCCGCGTGCACGCCTTCAACGCCGGCACGTCCGCGCAGCCGCCCGCGATGGCGTCGTCCACGTCGCCGCGGGTCACCGCGTTGCAGGAGCAGACCTGCGCGGTGGCGGGCAGTGCCCCGGCGTCCGCGCCGCCGCCGTCCGGCGCGAGCAGCGCCAGCGGCGCGGCCGGCAGCGGACCGCCCACACTGGCCCGCAACGTCGGGTACGCGCTGGCGTCGCCCACCAGCACCCCGCCGAGCAGGGTCTGCGCGTCGTCGGAGAGGACCAGCTTCGCGTAGACCCGGGTGGCCGGGTCGGTGAACGTGACGTCCAGGCAGCCCTCGGTGGTGCCGTGCGCGTCGCCGAACGACGCCACGTCGACACCGAGCAGTTTCAGCTTGGTGGCGGTGTCCGCGCCCGGGAAGGTCGCCGCGCCGCCGACCAGCCGGTCGGCCACCACCTCGGCCGTCGCGTACCCGGGGGCGACCAGGCCGTGGCAGGTGCCGTCGACCGCCGCGCACTCGCCGACGGCCCAGACGTGCTCGTCGGCGCTGCGGCAGGTCTCGTCGACCAGCACCCCGCCGCGCGGACCCAGCGGCAGGCCGGCAGCCCGCGCCAACTCGTCGCGGGGCCGGATGCCGGCGGCCACCACGACCAGCTCGGCGTCGACCACGCGGCCGTCGGACAGCTCCAGGGCGTCGACAGCGCCGTCGGCGCCGGCGCGGATCGCGGTGGTGGCCACCCCGAGGTGGGTACGCACACCCAGCTCCTCGACGTAGCGGCGCAGCATCGCGCCGCCGGCCTGGTCCACCTGCACCGGCATCAGCCGGGGCGCGAACTCCACCACGTCGGTGCTCAGGCCGAGCAGGCGCAGGGCGTTCGCCGCCTCCAGCCCGAGCAACCCGCCGCCGATCACCGCGCCGACCCGCCGTCCCCGCGCGTACGCCCGGATCGCCGCCAGGTCGTCCAGGGTCCGGTAGACGAACACGCCGGGCAGGTCGGCGCCGGGCACCGGCGGCACGAAGGGGTACGACCCGGTGGCCAGCACCAGCGCGTCGTAGCCGTACTCGCCGACGGCGGTGGTCACCACCCGCCGGGCGCGGTCGATGGCGGTGGCCGGCTCACCGAGGCGCAGCCGCACGCCGTCGTGCGGGGTGTGCACGTTGAGCTCGTCCTCGCTCACCCCGTCGAAGTACGCCGAGAGCCGCACCCGGTCGTACGCGGGACGCCCCTCCTCGGCCAGCACTGTCACCCGCCAGCGGCCCTGCGGGTCGCGGGCGCGCAGCGCGTCGACGAAGCGCTGCCCCACCATGCCGTTGCCGATGACGACCAGGTCCTGACCGCTCATCGCGTCACCTCCACCGATTCCGCTTCGGACAGCCAGTCGACGATGCCGCCGACCGCATCCCGGCATCCGCCGCATCCGGTGCCGGCCCGGGTCCCCGCCACCACCGCGTCGAGCGTTCGTGCACCGGAGCGCCAGCACCGCACCAGCGCTCCCTTGGTCACCGTGTTGCACTGGCAGACGACTGCCGCGTCCGGCATCAGCGCCGGTGACGCGCTCGGCGCCGCGCCGGCCCCGCCGAGCGCCCGGCCCAGCAGCAGGGCCCGCCGGTCGGCCGGCACCGGGTGACCCCGGTCGAAGAGTTGGATCACCGTGCCGACCGCCGGGTTGTCGCCGAGCAGGATCGCGCCGACCAGCCGTTCGTCGCGGATCCGCAGGCGCGCGTACGTGCCCCGGGCGGGGTCGGCGAAGGTCAGCTCCTCGCCCGGCCCGCCGCCGGCGGCGTCGCCCATCGCGGCCAGGTCGATCCCGGCCGCCTTGAGCCGGGTCACCACGGGTCGAGGTCGGTAGCGGGCCAGCGGGTCGGTGCCGGTCAGCACGTCGGCGAGCACCCGGGCCTGGGCCCAGGCGGGTGCGACAAGTCCGGTGAGCGCGCCGTCGTGCTCGGCGCAGTCGCCGATCGCCGAGATGCTCCGGTCGCTGGTGCGCAGCCGGTCGTCGACCACCACGCCGCGCCGCACGGTCAGCCCGGCGGCCTGCGCGAGGGCGGTGTCGGGGCGTACGCCGCAGGAGAGCACCAGCAGGTCGGCGTGCAGCGACCGCCCGTCGGCCAGGTCGAGGCGGACGCCGGTGTCGTCGGCGACGACTCCGGTCGCCGGGACCGCGAGCTGGATGGTGACGCCGAGCCCGGCGAGCGTGCCGGCGAGCACCGCGCTGGCCGCGGGGTCGAGCTGCCGCTCCATGAGGTGCCCGGTGTGGTGCACGACAGTGGTGGCGAGCCCGCGGGTGGCCAGACCGCGGGCGGCCTCCAGGCCGAGCAGCCCACCGCCGAGCACTATCGCGCTGCGGGCCCGGTCGGCGACGGCGAGGATCCGGCGGCAGTCGTCAAGGGTCCGGAAGGGAACGACCCGCTGCGGCAGGTCGGTCGGGTCGAGTCCGGGCAGCGGCGGCACCACCGCCCGCGCGCCGGTGGCCAGCACCAGGTGGTCGTAGGAGATCCGTTCGCCGTCGCCGGTACGGACCTCGCGGGCGGACCGGTCCACAGCGGTCACCGGTACGCCGGGGCGCAGATCGATGCCGTGCCCGGCGGCCTCGGTCAGCTCCACGTCCGGTTCGGCGATCCGGCCGGTCAGCAGCGTGGAGAGCATGATCCGGTTGTACGCGCGGTGCGGCTCCGCCCCGAGCACGGTGACCTTCCGGTCTCCCTCGCGGGCGTGCAGTTCGGCCGCGAGCCGGGCACCGGCCATCCCGTTGCCGACGATCACCACCCGGGCCGTCATGCCTTCTCCACCCGGACCGCGCAGATCTTGAACTCGGGCATCCCGGAGATCGGGTCCACCGCGTCGTTGGTCACCGAGTTGGCCCGGCCGGCGCCGGACCAGTGGAACGGTGCGAAGACCGTGTCCGGTCGGATGCCCGAACTGAGGCGGGCCGGCGCGCGCAGCTCGCCCCGGCGGGAGGTGACCCGCACCGGGTCGCCGTCGTCGATGCCCAGCCGGGCCGCCAGGTCGGGGTGCAGCTCGACGAACGCCTCGGGCGCGGCGCGGCGCAGCGCGGCCACCCGGCGGGTCTGGGTGCCGGACTGGTACTGGGCGAGCACCCGGCCGGTGGTGAAGTGCAGGGGATAGGTGGCGCAGACCTCCTCGGCCGCCGGCCGATGGTCCACGGCGTGGAACCGGGCCCGGCCGTCCGGGGTGCCGAACCGGTCGGCGAAGAGCCGTGGCGTGTCCGGCCCGTCCGAGCTGGGGCAGGGCCAGAAGACACCGTCGGCGTCGTCGATCCGGGCCCAGTCGATGCCCGCGTAGTCGGCGACCCCGCCGGCGGAGGCTCGGCGCAGCTCGGCGAACACGGTGGCCGGGTCGGTCGGGAACCGCGCCGCAGCCGTCTCGGCGTCGCCCAACCTCGCCGCCAGGTCGGCGAGGATGGCCAGGTCGGTCCGGACGCCCGGCGGAGGCGGGCGCAGGGCCCGTCGGCGCAGCACGCGGCCCTCCAGATTGGTCATCGAGCCGTCCTCCTCGGCCCACTGCGCGGTGGGCAGCACCACGTCGGCCAGCGCCGCCGTCTCGGAGAGCAGCAGGTCGGCGACGACCAGCAGGTCGAGGTCGCGCAGCCGGCCCTCGATCCGGGCCGCCCGGGGAGCGGAGACCACCGGGTTCGAGCCGAACACCAGCAACGCGCGGGGGCCGTCGGGGGTGCCGAGCGAGTCGAGCAGCTGGTAGGCCGGCACGCCCGGGCCGGGCAGGTCGTCGGCCGGCACACCCCAGACACCGGCGACGTGTTCCCGGGCCGCCGGGTCGTCGATCCTGCGGTAGCCGGGGAGCTGGTCGGCCTTCTGCCCGTGCTCCCGCCCGCCCTGACCGTTGCCCTGGCCGGTGAGGCAGCCGTACCCCGAGCCCGCGCGGCCGGGCAGGCCCAGAGCGAGAGCGAGATTGACGTACGCGGTGACGGTGTCGACGCCCTTGGCGTGCTGCTCGGCGCCGCGCGCGGTCAGGATGATCACGCGGCCGCCGGTGCCCAGCGCTCGGGCGGTCGCCTCCAGGTCGGCCACCGGCACGCCGGAGAGCTGCTCGGCGCGGGCCGGCCACCACGCGGCGACGCTGCGGCGGACCACGTCGAAGCCGCTGGTCCGCTCGGCCACGTACGCCTGGTCGACCCACCCTTCGGTGAGCGCGATGTGCAGCAACGCGTTGGCCACGGCGAGGTCGGTGCCGGGCAGCGGTTGCAGGTGCAGGTCGGCCTGGCGGGCGGTGGCGGTGACGCGGGGGTCGACGACGATGAGCCGGCCGCCACCCCGGCGCTGCTCGGTGAGCCAGCGCACCAGCGGCGGCATGGTCTCGGCCGGGTTGGCGCCGACCAGCAGCAGGGTGTCGGCCCGGCCGAGGTCGGCCAGCGGAAACGGCAGTCCCCGGTCGACACCGAAGGCGCGCAGGCCGGCGGCGGCCGCCGACGACATGCAGAACCGTCCGTTGTAGTCGATGTTGCGGGTGCGCAGCGCGACCCGGGCGAACTTCCCCAGCGCGTACGCCTTCTCGTTGGTCAGCCCGCCGCCGCCGAAGACGGCGACCGCGTCCCGACCTGAGCTGCCCTGGATGGCGCGCAGGCCGGTGGCGATCCGGTCCAGTGCGGCGTCCCAGGTCGCCGGGCGCAGCTTGCCGCTGACCGGGTCGCGCAGCAGCGGGGTGGTCAGCCGGTCCGGGTGGTCGAGCAGCTCGGCGGACGTCCAGCCCTTCTGGCAGAGCCCGCCCCGGTTGGTGGGGAACTGGCGGGGGAGCACGCTCACCCCGGTGTCGTCCTCGCGCAGCGTCATCCCGCACTGGAGGGCGCAGTACGGGCAGTGCGTCGCCACCTCCCGGGGGGTTCGCCCCGGTCGAGTTGCCGGCCGTGCACCGTCTGTCATGTCCCGAAAGCGTGCCGGCGGGCGGTTTCCGGTCCGGGTCTCTTCTGTTTCGGTCCTGTCAAGTGGGGCTCACACCGCACAGGGGCAGCGGACGTGACGGGTGGGTCGGTCCGCCGACCTGCCGTCCGCCGCCCGTGGCGAGCGCCGCCCGCGTCCCATCCAGCGGTCGGTGCTGTGCCGACCCCACGTCCGTCGCTTAACATGTGGGAAAGTTGTCTCATTAAATGGGAGTGGCGATGAGCGTGACGGACGTCTTCGACGCGGTGGCCGGCACCTACGACGAGGCGCGTCGGCGGCTGATTCCCTGCTTCGACACCTTCTACGGAGCAGCGGTCGAGGTGGCGGCGCCACCACTGCGCGCCGCGCTGGCCGCCGGTCGTACACCTGAGGTGTTGGATCTGGGCGCGGGCACCGGCCTGCTCTCGCTGCTGCTCGCCGCGGCGGTGCCCGGGGTCCGGCTGACCCTGGTGGACGGTGCGCCGGCCATGCTCGCCCGCGCCACCGAACAGTTGCGCGACCGGGGCGTGCCGCACCGGAGCGTGCGGGCCGACCTGTCCGACGAGCTGCCGCCCGGGCGGTACGACGCGGTGGTCAGCGCGCTGGCGATCCACCACCTGGACGACGACGGCAAGCGGGCGCTCTACCGGCGGGCCGCCGCCGCGCTGGCGCCGGGCGGGGTGTTCGTCAACGCCGAGCAGGTGGCCGGTCCGACGCCGGCTCTGGACCGGCGCTACGACGAGGTGTGGCTGGCGCGGATCACCGAGCTGGGCGCGTCCCCCGACGAGATCGCGGCCTCCCGGGAGCGGATGCGGCACGACCTGCCGGCGACAGTCGCCGACCAGTGCCGGTGGCTCGGCGAGGCCGGCCTGGTGGACGTCGACTGCTACGTCAAGGAGTGGCGCTTCGCCGTGTTCGGCGGCCGGGCCCGGTGACGGTATGTGCGTTTCGGCGGCCGGGGACGAGCCGGCCGGCGCGTGGATGACTGATGGTCATACCGCTGGGTAGTCTCAGCGGCATGACTGCCAAGGTGACGCTGTCGTTCACGGACGAGACGATCGAGGAGGCCCGACGCTTCGCCAAGCGCGAAGGGCTGTCCCTCTCGGCGTGGATGGACCAGGCCGCCCGCGAGAAGGCGCTGCGCGAGGTCTTCACCGCGCACGCCGCCGCCGTGGGCCGTGCCGGCCTCGACCTGGAGTCCGCCGCCCTCGCCGACGCCCGCGAGGTCGGCATGGTCAACGACCTCTTCTCCGGCGGACGGCCAAGTGCTGCGTAGGGGTGAGGTCTGGCGCATCGAGGGCGCCCGGGAACGCCTCGGGCTCGTGATCAGCTCGGACGTCTACAACTCCACCGACGTGCCCATCGTGATCGTCGTCGAGGTGGTCGAGGAGTCGCTCCTGCGCGACTCGCCCCTCGCCGTGCCGATGGGCCGGTACGTGGTGATGCCCGACCGGATCTCCGCACCGATGAAGAAGTGGTTCACCGACTGCGTGGACGTCGCCGACACCGACACCATGCTCCGGGTCGGCCGCGCCCTGCGCATCCTCCAGCAGCTCTGAGCCACCGGACCTCACCACCGCCGCCGGCCCGTGGTGCGGTAGGCGTATCCGGGCCGACCCGTGACGGGCACTGCCAGGTAACCCCGCCTTCCTAGCGTTCCTCCTCGTCGCATCGACGAGGAGGAGCCGCCGTGAGCACGCTCACCAGCACCGCAGTCACCGCCGAGCCACCTGCCGTCGCCGGGCGTCGGCGCCCGCTGGACGACTGGCGACCCGAGGACCCCGACTTCTGGCGTACGACAGGCGCACCCATCGCCCGCCGCAACCTCTGGGTGTCGATCTTCGCCGAGCACGTGGGTTTCTCCGTGTGGAGCCTCTGGTCGGTGACCGTGCTCTTCCTCGGCCCCGCGTACGGCATCGACCCGGCCGGGAAGTTCCTGCTCACCGCCGTGCCGGCCGCGCTGGGGGCGGTGCTACGGCTGCCGTACACCCTGGCGGTGGCCCGCTTCGGCGGGCGGCGCTGGACGACAATCAGCGCGCTGCTGCTGCTGGTCCCGACGGTGCCGATGACTGTGCTGCTGGAACCGGGGGTGTCCTACTCCACGCTGATGGTGCTCGCCTGCCTCACCGGCGTCGGCGGCGGCAACTTCGCCTCGTCGATGGCGAACATCAACCTGTTCTACCCGTCCCGGCTCAAGGGGCGGGCCCTCGGGCTCAACGCCGGTGGCGGCAATCTCGGGGTGCCCGCGGTGCAGCTGGTGGGGCTGGCGGTCCTGGCCACCGCCGGGGCCGCGTACCCCCGGCTGGTGCCCGCGGTCTACCTGCCGCTGATCGTGCTGGCCGCGCTGGCGGCGGCCCGCTGGCTGGACACCGTGCCCGGCGCGCGCAACGAGCCCGGGGCGCTGCGCGAGGCTGCCCGGGACCCGCACACCTGGGTCATGTCGCTGCTCTACATCGGCACCTTCGGCTCGTTCATCGGGTTCGGCTTCGCGTTCGGCCAGGTGCTCCAGCTCCAGTTCGCCGAGCGGTTCCCCACAGCCGTCGACGCCGCCTGGCTGACCTTCCTGGGGCCACTGGTGGGCTCGCTGATCCGGCCGCTGGGTGGCCATCTCGCCGACCGGCTCGGCGGGGCCCGGGTGACCTTCTGGAACTTCGTGGCGATGGCGATCGGCGCCGGCACGGTGCTGTACGCGGCCCGGGAGCGCTCGTTCGGGCTCTACCTGACCGGGTTCCTCGCCCTCTTCGTCTTCTCCGGCGTCGGCAACGGCTCCACGTACAAGATGATCCCGGCGATCTTCCGGGCCCGGGCGGCCGACGCCGTGGCCGCCGGCACGCGTGACCCGGAGGCCGCCGCGCGGTGGGCCCGGCGGATGACCGGCGCGTTGATCGGCATCGCCGGGGCGATCGGCGCCTCCGGCGGAGTGCTGGTCAACATCGCCTTCCGCCAGTCGTTCCTCGGCTCCGGCAACGCCGATGCCGCCTACCTGGCGTTCATCGGCTGGTACGCGCTGTGCTTCGCGGTGACCTGGTTCGTCTACCGTCGTCCGGGGTCCCACCGGCTCGCCGGGGTGTGATCCGGGTCATGGTCGGCGCGTCGCCGCACGGCATCCCACCCCCGTTTTGACCTGCCGATGGGGCGCCGGGTATCGTTGCCTGCTGTTGTACGACATCCAGAGGCGTGCCCTATCAGGTACGCTTGGTCGTTCGTGCGCGCTGGTCCGGCCTGCTAGATCTGGTCACCTCGGCGCGCGACCCCAGACCGACGACGAGACAAGGTAGACCTGTGCGTACGTACAGCCCGAAGCCGGGTGAGATCGAGCGTCAGTGGCACGTCATCGACGCCTCTGATGTCGTGCTGGGCCGCCTGGCCACCCACGCCGCCACGTTGCTGCGTGGTAAGCACAAGCCGACTTTCGCGCCGCACGTCGACACGGGCGACTTCGTCGTCATCGTGAACGCGGGCAAGGTTGCGCTGACCGGCAACAAGCGCCAGACCAAGGTCGCTTACCGCCACTCGGGTTACCCGGGTGGTCTGAAGCAGGTCGGCTACGACGAGCTGCTGACCAAGCGTCCCGAGCGGGCCATCGAGCTGGCCGTGAAGGGGATGCTCCCGCACAACAAGCTCGGCCGTCAGCTGATCAAGAAGCTGAAGGTCTACGCCGGTGCCGAGCACCCGCACCTCGCGCAGCAGCCGGTGCCGTTCGAGATCAAGCAGATCGCGCAGTGAGCGCGGGCGAAGGAAGCAGCATGACCGACATCACCACCGAGACCGAGGTTGCCCCGGAGGTTCCCGAGGCCACCGAGGCGCCGGCGCCCGTCGCCCGCGCGCCTCGTGGTGACCGGCCGATCCAGACCGTGGGCCGCCGCAAGGAGGCCATCGTCCGGGTCCGCATCGTCCCGGGCACCGGCAAGATCACCTGCAACGGCCAGGACCTCGAGGCCTACTTCCCGAGCAAGGTGCACCAGCAGCTCATCAAGGACCCGCTGGTCACCGCCGAGAAGCTCGAGCAGTTCGACGTCATCGCCAACCTGCGTGGCGGCGGCACCACCGGCCAGGCCGGTGCGCTCCGGCTGGGCATCGCCCGCGCGCTGATCATCAACGAGCCGGACGACCGCCCGGCCCTCAAGAAGGCCGGCTTCCTCACCCGGGACGCCCGGGTCAAGGAGAGCAAGAAGTACGGCCTCAAGAAGGCCCGTAAGGCTCCCCAGTACTCGAAGCGCTGATCTTTCCCAGCGCGTTGTACTTCTGACGGACGGCCGGTCCGCCTCCCCTCGACCGGGGAGGTGGTCCGGCCGTTCCGCTTTCTCCTTCTCGGTAGTGCTCATCGGAGGTTGGCGGGTATGGGTCGGTTGTTCGGCACGGACGGCGTACGCGGGCGGGCGAACGCGGATCTCACACCCGAATTGGCGCTCGCACTCGCCGTGGCCGCCGCGCACACACTCGCCGAGACGGACCGCAGCCACCCGCCGCTCGCCGTTGTCGGCAGGGACACCCGGGCCAGCGGCGAGATGCTGGAGGCCGCCGTCGTGGCCGGGCTCACCAGCGCGGGCGCCAACGTGGTCCGCGTCGGCGTGCTGCCCACCCCCGCCGTGGCGTTCCTCACCGCCGAGTCGAAGGCCGACCTCGGGGTGATGCTCTCCGCGTCGCACAACCCCATGCCGGACAACGGCATCAAGCTCTTCGCCGCCGGCGGCCACAAGCTGCCCGACGAGATCGAGATGCGGATCGAGGCGGCCGTCGAGACGAACGCCACCACTGCCTGGGACCGGCCGGTCGGCGCCGGCGTCGGCCGGGTGCACGACCTGCTCGACGGGGCGGACCACTACGTCCAGCACCTCGTCGGCACCGTGCCGCACCGGCTCGACGGGATCAAGGTCGTCGTCGACTGCGCCAACGGCGCCGCCGCCGAGGTCGCCCCCGTCGCGTACCGGGAGGCCGGGGCCGAGGTCATCGCGATCCACGCCGAGCCCGACGGGCTGAACATCAACGACGAGTGCGGCTCCAACCACATCGAGGCGCTGCGCGAGGCCGTCGTCGAGCACGGCGCCCACCTGGGCATCGCCCACGACGGTGACGCCGACCGCTGCCTGGCGGTCACCGCCGACGGCGACGAGGTCGACGGCGACCAGGTGATGGCGATCCTCGCGCTGGCCATGCGCGACGCCGGCACGCTCACCCAGGACACCCTGGTGGCCACCGTGATGAGCAACCTCGGCCTGCGGTTGGCGATGTCCGCGCAGGGCATCCGGCTGATCGAGACCAAGGTCGGCGACCGGTACGTGCTGGAGGAGCTGCGCGCCTCGGAGTTGGCGCTCGGCGGCGAGCAGAGCGGCCACATCGTCATGCCCGCGCACGCCACCACCGGCGACGGGGTCCTCACCGGCCTGCACCTGATGGCCCGGATGGCCGCGACCGGCAAGACCCTCGCCGAGCTGGCCTCGGTGGTCACCAAGCTGCCGCAGGTGCTGATCAACGTGCCGGTCGGCGACCGTACCGTCGGGGCGAACGCGCCGGCCGTCCGCGCCGAGGTCGAGCGGGCCGAGGCGGAGCTGGGCGAGACCGGCCGGGTGCTGCTGCGCCCGTCGGGCACCGAGCCCCTGGTCCGGGTGATGGTCGAGGCCGCCACCGAGGCGACCGCCCGCGAGGTCGCCGAGCGGATCGCCGCCCTGGTGCGTACGGCCAGCCCCGTCGGGTCGTAGTCGAGTGGACCGGGGCTCGCGCCCGGCGCGTCAGCGGGTCAGGGCGCGCAACCGGGTGACCGCCTCGGTCAACACCTCCGGGCGCTTGCAGAACGCGAACCGGACCAGTCGTCGGCCGGCCTCGGCATCGTCGTAGAAGACCTGGGTCGGCACGGCCACCACGCCGCAGCGCTCCGGCAGCGACCGGCAGAACTCGACCCCGTCGGAGCCGCCGAGCGGCGTGATGTCGGCGGTGACGAAGTACGTCGCCTCCGACGTCAGCACCTCGAACCCGGCGTCGGTGAGGCCGCCCACGAGCTGGTCGCGACGTTGCTGGAGCCCGTCGCGGAAACCCGTGTAGTAGTCGTCGGGCAGGGCCAGCGCCACGGCGACCGCCGGTTGCAGCGGGGCGGCGTTGACGTAGGTGAGGAACTGCTTCACGCGCAGCACCGCCGAGACCAGCGCCGCCGGGCCGCTCACCCAGCCGACCTTCCAGCCCGTGCAGGAGAACGTCTTGCCGGCCGACGAGATGCGCAGCGTCCGCTCCCGCATCCCGGGCAACGCGGCCAGCGGCACGTGTGGACCGGACGCGTCCGTGAACACCAGGTGCTCGTAGACCTCGTCGGTGACCGCGTACGCGCCGTACTCCTGGCACAGCTCGGCCACCAGCGCCAGCTCGGCCGGCGTGAACACCTTGCCCGTTGGATTGTGCGGTGAGTTGAGCAGCACCAGCCGGGTGCGCGGCCCGAACGCCGCCCGCAGCGCCGCCGGGTCGAACGCGTACCGACCGTCCGCGGCGGGACGCAGCGTGACCGGCCGCCGGACCGCGCCGGCAAGCGCGATCGAGGCGGCGTACGAGTCGTAGTACGGCTCGAAGCAGACCACCTCGTCGCCCGGCTCGCACAGCGCGAGGATGCTGGCCGCCACCGCCTCCGTCGCGCCCGCCGTGATCACGATCTCGCCGTCCGGGTCGTACGACAGGTCGTGGAACCGCCGCTGATGGGCCGCGACGGCCGCGCGCAGGGCGGGTATCCCCGGGCCGGGCGGGTACTGGTTGTGCCCGCCGCGCAGCGCCTCGGCGGCGGCGGCGAGCATCTCCGGCGGGCCGTCCGTGTCCGGGAAGCCCTGGCCCAGGTTGACCGCCCCGGTCCGGACGGCGAGGGCGGACATCTCGGCGAAGATCGTCGTGCCGAAGGGCCGCATCCGGGCCACCAGCGGGTCGACATCGGTGCTCGTCGTCACCTGCGCCAGCCTACGGGCACCCGGCGGCGCAACCCCAGCCTCACTCGGGCTCACAGCGGGTCATCCAGTACCCCTGGCTCTTGTCGATCACCGGCTTTCCGACGCCGGTGATCGTGATCGTGCAGTCGAGGGGCTTCTCGGCCACGCCGTCGGGCCAGGTCGCCTCCACCATGATCCGGCTCTGGCCGTTGGTGCGGATTGTCGTACGCCAGGGCAGCTTCGCGCTGTCGACGTGGATGAGGTCACTCTCGGCGTCGTAGTAGGCGATGTCCGCCTCACCCGCGCCTGACACCTGGTAGACCACTGTCACCGGCGCGGGCCCCGACGTGGGGCGCGTGATCGGTTTCTTGGTGGGCGTCGCGGTGGTGGTCTCGGGATCGGTGGGCGCGGTGGGCTCCGGCGCGGCGCTCGGCGGCCAGCCGTCGTCGTCGAAGGGGCCGGTGTCGTACGGGTCCTCGGCCACCGTGTCCGGGAGCAGTTGGCCGAGCAGGGGTCCGCCCACGCAGAAGCAGCCGCAGGCGCCGAGGACGAGCGCCGCGACGACAGCGGCGACGATCCCGACCACCCGACCGTTGCCGGAGGGCCGGCCGGGCGGCGGATAGCCCGGGTAGAGATAGCCCGGCGGCGGGTAGCCCGGCGGCGGATAGCCGGGGTAGAGATAGCCCGGCGGCGGGTAACCCGGCTGCGGATAGCCGGGCTGCGGATAGCCGGCCGGCGTGGGCTCCGGTGACGGGGGTGGTGGCCAGGGGGTCGCCGCGGTGGGCGTCCACCCGGTTCCGGCGGGATCGGGTGTCCACGGCGCCGAGGGCGACGCGGGTGTCCACGGCGCCGGCGGCGCCCAGGGCTGGCCCGGAGCCAGTGGATCGGGCATCGGGAAGGAGCCCGGCGCGGCCCACTCGGACGGCGGCGTCGGCGGCTGTCCCGCAGTCGGATCCGGCGGCGTAGGGGTTGGTTCCGGGGGTGGCGTCGGGGACGCCTCGGGCGGCGGCGCGTCGGACATGGCTGCTCCGGGCGGGAGTGGGTATGGGCCAACGGGCCGGGGGAGCGCGCGCCGAGCCCGCCGGAAGACTGTCGTACCCGCTGGCCGTCCGCAACCCCGTCGGGTCGGTGGCACCGCGACCGGTCCCGTGACACTCGTCCCATTACTGTCCGCCAGCCACCGATCGCTCAAATTCGGTGCTTGTTTAGCCGACTTTCGAGCACCCACACTGAGCGAAACTGGGTTAGGCTGCGGGCCATGTGTGGAATCGTGGGATACGCGGGCGCGCGCCCGGCACTGGGCATCGTGCTCGACGGGCTGCGGCGGCTGGAATACCGGGGCTACGACTCGGCGGGCGTGGCGATCGTCTGCGACGGCCAACTGCTGACCGAGAAGAAGGCCGGCAAGCTCTCCAACCTGGAGAAGGTGCTCTCCGAGCGCGCCGCCGACGACCCGACCTCCTGCGCGGCCAGCCCCATCGGCATCGGTGACGGCACCACCGGCATCGGGCACACCCGGTGGGCCACCCACGGCGGCCCGACCGACCGCAACGCGCACCCGCACCTGGCCCCCGACGGTCGCGTCGCGGTGATCCACAACGGCATCATCGAGAACTTCGCCAAGCTCCGCGCCGAGCTGGAGGCCGACGGCGTCCAGTTCACCAGCGACACCGACACCGAGTGCGCCGCGCACCTGCTCTCCGCCGCGCTCGCCGACCTGCGCGCCGCCGGCCAGCCGGACGGTCCGCAGCTGCTCGCCGCCGGCATGCGCGTCGTGTGCCAGCGGCTGGAGGGCGCGTTCACCCTGCTCGCGGTCGACGCCGGGGTGCCCGGTGCGGTCGTCGGCGCCCGGCGCAACTCGCCGCTGGTCGTCGGCCGTGGCGAGGGGGAGAACTACCTGGCCAGCGACGTGGCCGCGTTCATCGAGCACACCCGCGAGGCCGTGGAGCTGGGTCAGGACCAGATCGTCCTGATCACCGGCGACAGCATCGAGATCACCGACTTCGACGGTCAGCCCGCCAGCGGCAAGGACTTCCACATCGACTGGGACTCGTCGGCAGCCGAGAAGGGTGGCTACGACTGGTTCATGCTCAAGGAGATCGAGGAGCAGCCGCAGGCCATCGCCGACACGCTGCTCGGCCGGCTCACCGAGACCGGTGAGATCGCCCTCGACGAGGTCCGCCTCAGCGACCAGGATCTGCGCGACGTCGACAAGATCTTCATCGTGGCCTGCGGCACCGCGTACCACGCGGGCATGGTCGCCAAGTACGCCATCGAGCACTGGACGCGGATCCCCTGCGAGGTGGAGCTGGCCAGCGAGTTCCGCTACCGCGACCCGGTGCTCGACAGGTCCACGCTGATCGTGGTGATCTCGCAGTCCGGCGAGACGATGGACACGCTGATGGCGCTGCGCCACGCCAAGGAGCAGAAGGCCCGGGTGCTGGCGATCTGCAACACCAACGGCTCGACCATCCCCCGCGAGTCCGACGCCGTGCTCTACACCCACGGCGGGCCGGAGATCGCCGTCGCGTCCACCAAGGCGTTCCTCACCCAGGTCGTCGCCTGCTACCTGATCGGCCTGCACCTGGCGCAGGTGCGCGGGATCAAGTTCGCCGACGAGGTCGGCGCGGTCGTGGCCCAGCTCCAGGAGATCCCGGGCAAGCTGCGTGAGCTGCTGGACCGCATCGAGGGAGTCCGCGAGCTGGCCCGGGACCTGAAGTCCGAGCCGACAGTGCTGTTCATCGGCCGGCACGTCGGCTACCCGGTGGCCCTGGAGGGCGCGCTGAAGCTGAAGGAACTGGCGTACATGCACGCCGAGGGCTTCGCCGCCGGTGAGCTGAAGCACGGCCCGATCGCCCTGATCGACAAGGGCACTCCGGTGATCTGCGTGGTGCCGTCGCCGGTGGGCCGCGGCATGCTGCACGACAAGGTCGTCTCCAACATCCAGGAGGTCCGGGCTCGTGGCGCGCGGACCATCGTGATCGCCGAGGAGGGCGACGAGGCAGTCGTCCGGTACGCCGACCACCTGATCTACGTGCCGCGTACGCCGACCCTGCTGGCCCCCCTGGTCACCACGGTGCCGCTGCAGGTGCTCGCCGCCGAGATCGCCGCCGCCCGGGGGCACGACGTGGACCAGCCCCGCAACCTGGCCAAGTCGGTAACCGTCGAGTAGTCGCCGCCCACGTCCGGGGCCCCGGCGCACCGCACCCGCGGTGCCCGGGGCCCCGTCGTGTGCGCGGTGCCGACCCGGCGCGGCCCAGCGGTGTCCGGGGCTCCATGGTGTGAGCGGTGCCGAGCCGGCGCGGCCGAGCGTCGACGGCGCGTCGTCAGCGGCCCAGCACCACACGGGCCATCCCGTCGAGCGCCGGGTTGCCCGGCTCCCAGTAGCCGGTGTGCCCGCCACGACCGCTCGGGAACACCCGGCCGCCGAACCCGGAGTCCGCCGGGTCGTGACCGAACCACAGCTCGTGGTCCGTCCGATCCGGCCACCCCGGCACGGCCGCGAGCGGAGCGGCGCTCAGCAGGGCCCGGCGGCCCAGCTCGTCCACCGGCCGGGCCAGGCGGATCACGTCGTCCGGGGCGCTGCTGGCCCACACCTCGGTGGCCGGGACGCCAAGCTCGACCGCGTGCTCCGCACCGACCCCCGGTGAGCCGACGAACATCAACGCGTCGGCCGCCAACCCGTGCTCCCGGGCGGCGATGCCCACCACCAGCGACCCGTAGCTGTGCCCGAGCACGGTCTGCCGCGCCGGCGGCCCCTCGTGGGTGGCGCGCAGCCCCTCCTGGAAGCGGTGCAGCGCCCCGCCAGCGTCCCGGGCCTGGTCGGCCGACGCCGCCTCGGTCAGGAAGTCCGGTGCGTCGTAGTCCAGCCACAGCACCGCCGCGCTGCGTTCACCCGGCGCGAGCGTCGCGCAGCGCTCCAGCACCCGGGCCGCTCGCCCCAGCTCGCCGGGGGCGTCGTCCAGGCCGGCGGTCATTCCCGGCACGTACGTCAGCACCCGGTCGGCATGGTCCGGGTCGCCGAGCGCCACCACCACCCGACCCTCACCGGCCGGGTTCAGCCCCAGCAGGTACGCCCGCGGCTCCCCGGTCGCCAGGCGCTCGGCCAGCGCGTCCAGGCCGGCCAGCCGCGCCGCCACCCCGCGCAGCCGCAGCGAGGCGAGCGGCCCCGGCGGCACCCGGGCCAGCAGCCGTCGACGTTCGGCCAGCAACTCCGCGCGTCGCGCGCCGAGGAGCAGGCGGTTGGCCTGGTCGCGGGCGGCCACCGGCACCCCGTCCAGGCCGCCGACGAGGGACGGTTCGTGCCCGACCAGCCACCGTCGCTGTGCCGGGGTCAACCCGGACCACCAGGCTCGCACCAGCGCCGGCGTCGCTCCGGCGGCCGGTCGGCCGGGCGGCGGTGGGGACGCCCAACCGGTGCCGGCGGCCCCGGCCAGCTCGTCCAACCGGTCGGCGGCCTGCCGGTCCGCCGCGTCGGCCAACTCCAGCGCTCTCCGCAGAGCCGCCCCCGCGCCCGCTTGGGCCGCGCCGGCCCGCTCGGTCGGTCGCAGGCGAGTCGGATCGACGTGCACAGCACCGGACCGGTCCACCACCAGGCCGGCCGCGTCGGCCCGGGCGACCGCCTCGGCGAGCCGCGCCTTCGCCACCAGGAGGCACCCGGCCAGCTCGGACAGCACCTGATCGGCCTCGATCAGCGCGGGCGCCACCGAGGTCACCTCGCCTCGCAGACCGCCCAGCCGAGCATCTGCCGCCACCGCGGCCGCGCCGGACCAGCCGCCCCGCAACCGCCCGGCGGAACCGGTTAGCGCGTCGGCATGCCGCTCGACCGGACCTGTCAACCCGGCCCAGGCCGCCCCGGCCACCCGCCAGCCGCCCGGATCGGCGGCCCAGAGCTGGCGGTAGCCGACGCCGCTCACCGGGGCAGGACGGCGAACCGGCCGGCGGCCCGGTCGTCCACCGTCTCGTACGCCTCGGCGGCGGCCCGGACCCCACCGGCGGTCAGCGCCACGTCCGCCCCCAGCCGGCAGAACCACGCGTGCGCGGCCGATTCCAGCCCCGCGAGGGCCGTGGCGGCCCGCCAACCCGGCGCCGGCACCAGCAGGCCGGCCGCCCGGGCCAGGCCCCACGCCAACCGGTACGCCTCGTCGTCGAGCGCACCGGCCACGGCGCGCAGCTCCTGCGGCCGGACGGCGAACGGCTCCTCGGTCATGACCCCACCCCCGTGCACGATCGGCATCCACGCGCTGACGCTAGGCAGGGCCGGGCCGTGCCGGAGTGCCCTGTGGACAGCCGGCTGCTGTCGTACTCCGGTGTGTCCACAGGCGTTGCCCACGGCGGGCCCGACGGCTAATCTGCCGCCCCGGCCGCCGGTAGGGTGGTCTGGTGATCGTCGCTGTCGGCATCGACGTCGTCCTGGTCGACCGGTTCACCCGGTCCCTGGCGCGGACGCCGCTGCTTGCCGACCGGCTCTTCACCGCGGCCGAGCGGGCCACCCGCTCCGGCACCCCACGCTCGCCCGAGTCGCTCGCCGCCCGGTTCGCCGCGAAGGAGGCCGTCGCCAAGGCGCTCGGCGCCCCGGCCGGGCTGAGCTGGCACGACTGCGAGATCGTGCCCGATGACACCGGTCGACCCTGGCTGACCGTCTCGGGCACCGTCGCGACGGCGGCCGTCGAGCGGGGCATCAACCACTGGCACCTCTCGCTGTCGCACGACGGCGGGATCGCGTCGGCGATGGTGGTCGCGGAACGGTGACGTCGGCCGGGTGGCCGTGACGGCCCACTCGCGAGCGGAATGGGGCACGGTGACATGAGAGCGGTGTGGCGGGCGGCTGACGTACGGGCGGCCGAGGCGGGGCTGAAGGGCACCCTGCCGGAGGGCACGCTGATGCAGCGGGCCGCCGCCGGGTTGGCCCGCCGGGCCGCCCTGCTGCTCGCCGAGCGGGGCGGGGTGTACGGCGGCCGGGTGCTGCTGCTCGTCGGCTCGGGCGACAACGGCGGTGACGCCCTCTACGCCGGGGAACGGCTGGCCCGCCGGGGCGTCGAGGTGTCCGCCCTGCTGATCTCCCCGGGACGGGCGCACGCCGCGGGCCTGGCCGCGCTGCGCGCCGCCGGGGGCCGGGTCGTCGACCGCCCGACCGGCCCGGTCGACCTGGTCCTCGACGGCATCGTCGGCATCGGCGGCACGGGCGGACTGCGGGCGAACGCCGACGGGATGGTTCAGCGCCTCGACGACCTGCGCGGGCGCGACGGCGCTCGGGCCACCGTGCTGGCCGTGGACGTGCCGAGCGGGGTGGCGGTGGACACCGGGCACGTGCCGCTGGCCGCGTCCGGCCGGCCCACCGCGGTCCGCGCCGACGTGACGGTGGCCTTCGGCGCGTTGAAGCCCGCCCTGGTCGTCGGACCGGCAGCCGCCCTGGCCGGGCAGGTGGAGCTGGTCGACATCGGGCTGCGGCCCTGGCTGCGGGGCACCCCCGCGCTCCAGGTCACCGAGTGGTCCGACATCGTGCAGTGGTGGCCGGAGCTGGGCGCGGCGTCGGAGAAGTACACCCGGGGCGTGGTCGGGGTGGCGACCGGCTCGGCGACGTACCCGGGCGCGGCGGTGCTCTCCGTCGGTGGGGCGCTCGCCGGGCCGACGGGGCTGGTCCGCTACGCCGGTGGCGCACGGGCCGAGGTGCTGCACCAGCACCCCTCGGTGATCGCCACGCCGCGGGTCGCCGACGCCGGCCGGGTGCAGGCCTGGGTGTGCGGCTCGGGGCTGGGCACCGGCGACGACGCGGCTGCCGAACTGCGGGCCGTCCTGGCCGCCCCGGTGCCGGTGGTGCTCGACGCGGACGCGCTGACCCTGCTGGTGGACGGCTCGCTCGCCGACCGGCTGCGCGGCCGGGACGCGCCGATCGTGGTCACCCCGCACGACCGGGAGTTCACCCGGCTGTGCGGGGAGGAGCCCGGCGCCGATCGGGTCGGGGCCGCGCTGCGGCTGGCCGCCTGGATGAACGCGGTGGTGCTGCTCAAGGGGGACCGCACGGTGATCGGCACGCCGGACGGCCGGGCGTACGTCAACCCGACCGGGACCCCGGCGCTGGCCACCGGCGGCACCGGCGACGTGCTGGCCGGACTGCTCGGCTCGCTCCTGGCGGCCGGGGTGCCGGCGGACCGGGCGGCGGCCTCGGCCGCGTACCTGCACGGGCTCGCCGGTCGGGAGGCGGCCCGCGGCGGTCCGGTGACCGCGCCCGACGTGGCGACCGCGCTGCGCCCGGTCATCGCCCGGCTGGGCTGATCGTTGCTGTTCGGTGCCGGTTGGCCGGCTCGGCGGGCCGGGCCGTGCGTCGCCGCCCAACCGGATCGGGGCGGAAAGTAGGCTGGGCGTATGTGGCAGGCCGAGGTACGCGTCGATCTTGACGCGATCCGCGAGAACGTGAGCCGGCTCCGCTCCGGCACCACCGCCGAGCTGATGGCGGTGGTCAAGGGTGACGGGTACGGCCACGGCATGCTCCCGTCCGCCCGCGCGGCACTGGACGCGGGGGCCGACTGGCTCGGCGTGTGCACCCTCGACGAGGCGCTCACGCTGCGCCGGGCCGGGATCACCGCGCCGGTGCTGGCGTGGTTGCTCGCGCCGGGGTTGCCGTTGCACGAGGGGGTCGGCGCCGGGGTGGACCTCGCCGCCGCCAGCCTGCCGCAACTGGACGAGATGATCGAGGCGAGCCGGCGTGCCGGACGCCCGGCCCGACTGCACCTGAAGATCGACACGGGGTTGTCCCGGGGTGGCGCGACCGTCGACGAGTGGCCGGAGCTGCTCGACGCCGCCGCGAAGGCGCAGGCCGACGGCCTGGTCGAGGTGGTCGGTGTGTGGAGCCACTTCGTGTACGCGGACATGCCCGGCCACCCGACCACCGACCGGCAGCTCGCCGCCTTCCACGAGGGGCTGGCCATGGTCGAGCGGGCCGGGCTGCGCCCCCGCTGGCGGCACCTGGCCAACTCGGCGGCCACCCTGACCCGCCCGGACACCCACTTCGACCTGGTCCGCCCCGGGCTGGCCGTCTACGGCCTGTCCCCGGTGGCCGGCGACACCTACGGGCTGCGGCCGGCGATGACCGCGCGGGCCCGGGTGATGCTCACCAAACGGGTGCCCGCCGGCACCGGCGTCTCCTACGGGCACACCTACACGACCGAGGCCGACGCCAACCTGGCCGTGGTGCCCCTCGGGTACGCCGACGGTGTGCCCCGGCACGCGTCCAACACCGGGCCGGTGCAGCTCGCCGGTGCACGGCGGACGATCTCCGGGCGCGTCTGCATGGACCAGTTCGTGATCGACTGTGGCGACGACCCGGTGGCCGACGGCGACGTGGCGACCCTGTTCGGCAGCGGTGCCGACGGCGAGCCGACGGCCGACGACTGGGCCGAGGCGGTCGGCACGATCAACTACGAGATCGTCACCCGGTTCGGCAGCACGCGGGTGCCGCGCGTCTACGACGGCGAGCGCCCCTCGTGACGTACCGCATCCCGCGTCCGCGGACCGCCGTCGGCCGGGTCGCCGGCCTGGTCGGCGCCGCGGTCGGAGTGGCGGCGGCCGGCCTGGCCGCCGGCGTCGCGACCGAACGCACCCTGGTCCGCCGGCTCAAGGCCGACCCGGCCGACCCCTACGCGCACGAGAGGTTCGGCGAGCAGCGGTACGACGAGGCGTTCCGGCTGGAGCTGCCGGACGGCACCGACATCCACGTCGAGGTGGTCGAGCCGACCCGCCCGGTGCAGGGGCACCCGACGGTGGTGCTGGTGCACGGCTTCTGCCTGGACATGGGCACCTTCCACTTCCAGCGCCGGATGCTCGCCGCGCGCGGCGACTACCGTGTCGTCGCGTACGACCAGCCCGGTCACGGCCGGTCCGGCCGGTTGGAGACCGGGGAGTACGACCTGGCGGTGCTCGGCCGGACGCTGCGCCAAGTCATCGACCGGACCGCCCCCGAGGGGCCGCTGGTGCTGGTCGGCCACTCGATGGGCGGCATGACCATCATGGCGTTCGCCGAGCTGTTTCCCGAGCTGTTCGGTGACCGGGTGGTGGGCACGGTGCTGATGGCCACCTCGGGCGGGTTGATCGCGGAGACCAAGCTGGTCGCGCCGGCGCTGCTCGGCCGGGTCGGTGGCCCGATGCTCTTCATGGTCAGCAACGCCACCCGGTACGGCGGCCCGGTGATCGACAAGGCCCGCAAGTCCACGTCCAACGTGGCCTGGTTGCTGACCCGCAAATACGGCTTCGGCACCCGCAAGCCCAGCCCGGCGCTGGTGTCGTACGTGGAGACGATGAACTCCCGGACCTCCGCCGACACGGTGACCCGCTACCTGCGGACGCTGGCCACGCACTCGCGTTTCCCGGCGCTGGCCGCCTTGGCGAACGCGCCGGTGCTGGTGGTCGTCGGCGACAAGGACATGATCACTCCGGTGACACACTCGGAGGAGATCGTCCGGCGGTTGCCGCACGCCGAGTTCATCAAGATCAAAGACAGTGGTCACGTGGTGATGCTGGAGCACGCCGACGAGGTCAACGCCGCGCTGGCGCGGTTCCTCGAGTCACTGGAGAGCATGGAGGACCGGTGAGTTTCGTCGTCAAACTGCCGACCGTCGAGGACACTCGGGAGTTCGGCCGCCGGCTGGCCGGGCTGCTGCGGGCCGGTGACCTGGTGCTGTTGACCGGTCCGCTGGGGGCCGGCAAGACCGCGCTCACCCAGGGCGTCGGCGCGGGTCTCGGTGTTTCCGGTGACGTCACCTCGCCGACGTTCGTGATCGCCCGTGTGCATCGGCCCGACCCGGCGCGGGGTGGTCGGGTGGCCCTGGTGCACGCCGACGCGTACCGGCTGGGCGCCGCCAGCGACCCGCGTGCCGAGATCGACGACCTGGACCTGGACGCCTCGGTGGACGAGTCGGTGACCGTGGTGGAGTGGGGCGAGGGTCTGGTGGAGCAGTTGGTCGACGCGCATCTGCGGGTCCGTATCGACCGCCGCGACGACGACACCCGGATCGTCGAGCTGGACCCGGTCGGTGGCGACTGGGCCCGACGGATCGCCGAGCTGGGTTGAGGCCTGTCGGCGCGGGAGCTGTCGGACCCGGTGCCTAGAGTGCGGGGGACCGACCCGCGCTGGAAGAGGTTCCTGATGCCCGACGACGCCCCCGCCCTGGATCTGCTGGCCCTGCTGCCGGAGCAGTGGCGTGCCGTGCTCACCCCGCACCTCGATCCGGCTCGCACCGCCGCGCTTGCCGAGTTCGTCGCCCGGGAGTACGCGACGCAGACCGTCTTCCCGCCGTTGGAGGATCTCTTCTCGGCGTACCGGCTCTGCCCGCCGCAGAGCACCCGGGTGCTGATCCTCGGGCAGGATCCCTACCACCGCGCCGGACAGGCCCACGGGTTGAGCTTCAGCGTCCGCGAGGGGGTGGCGGTGCCGCCGTCGCTGCGCAACGTCTTCAAGGAGCTGGGCGAGGACGTGGGCGTGGCCAAGCCGCGCAGCGGCAACCTCGACGGCTGGGCCGCGCAGGGCGTCCTGCTGCTCAACGCGGTGCTGACGGTGCGCCAGGCCACGCCGGGTTCGCACGCCAACTCGGGCTGGGAGGAGTTCACCGACGCCACGATCCGGGCTCTGGACGCCGCGCCGGAGCGGGTGGTCTTCCTGCTCTGGGGCGGCTACGCGCGCAAGAAGGCGGCCCTGGTCACCAACCCGCAACACGTGGTCTTGGAGGCCGGTCACCCGAGCCCGATGAACCCGCGCGGCTTTCTCGGCAGTCGCCCGTTCAGCGCGGCCAACAAGGCGCTCGCCGACGCCGGCCGCCCCACCATCGACTGGGAACGCACCGCCGGCTGACCCTGCGGCGCAGGCCCTGGCCGACCGCTCATTGGCGTGGCCGTGCGGTCGGCTTGTTGTGGTGCGGGCCCTGGCCGCCGGCTTGTTGTTGTGGCGGGGGCGGTGCCGCCCGGCGGGACCGCGCGACCCTTAGCCACGCGGCGCGGTCAGCCTTCGGCAGCGAGTTGCCGCGCCCGGTAGCGGCGCAGCAGCTCGGCGGCCCGCGGCTCGGTCAGCTCCAGCTCGACCAGCGGCACCACCCGATAGTCGCGCCCACCGTGACGCACCTCGATCGTCTCGGGCAGCTCGTCGCACATGGTCGCCCTGATCTCGCCGTACCGGGTCGACCAACGGTGCTCGCCCGGCTCCTCCGGCTCCAGCCACACCCCGCCGAACTCGCCCCACCGGGCGTTCCACCGCTGGCCGTAGTTCGCCTCGAGCCAGCGGGTGAACCGTTTCGAGTCGTGCCAGCGCAGGGCGATCTCCACGGCGTCCACCGGGACCGGTGCGCCCTGCAACAGAGCCGCCGTGCTGCCGGTCAGCACCTGCGGAAAGTCGGTGAGTCGGTCCAGCGTCTCATCCAGGCTCAGCGCGTCGATGCGTTCCGCGATCGGCCGGGCAGCCAGTTCGTCAATGCGGGCGTCGAGGTGCGCGTCCAGCGGCTCGACCTCGACCACCATCTGCACGTCCATCGCTGCGAACAAGCGCTCCAGCACGGGAAAACTCGCGGCGCGGCTGCCGCTCTCGATCCGGGCAACAGCCGCCTGGGTGATCCCCGCCGCCTCGGCCAGCTGGGACTGGGTCAGGTCGCGCAGGTGCCGTTGCTGGCGGACAGCCCTGCCGAGCAGGGTGGCGAGGCGCGTGGGCGGCATGTCGACATGGTGGACCGCGAGCGGCCAAGGAGAAACCGCTCAGCCGAATTCACGACTGAGTGGCCTAGGTCCGAGATCCCGTCGAACCGGCCACCCCGCCACCCTGTCGACCGGCCGATCCGCCGCCCCGGCCCGGCGCGGCCGGGACGTCATTCCCTGAAAAGCGGTATACCTGTGAGTCATAAATATGACTCACAGGTATACCGCTCATCACGGCAAGTGGCCTCCGGCCGGTTGAGTGACGTCCCGCAAAGGTCGACTGAGAACAGCCGACGGGAGGATGGCCAAGACGGCCGAGGGGCCGGCCAGGGCAGCCGAGACGGCGATGCGGGTGATAGCGACCAGTCCCGCTCGATGGACTGGACGACCAGGACGGCCATGACGACGCCGTGGGAACGGCCAGGACGGCCCGGTCTAGAGCGGCCCAGGCAGCCGGGCCTGCGGCTGGGTCTGCTCAGCCGGGCTTGAGCGGCGGGGCTTGTGCGGCCGGGCCTGCAACTGCCAGCGCCCCGGGCATCAGGACGGTCAGGAGTGAGTGGCTGACCTGGGCGCAGGCAAGGGGACGGCCGCAGGCAAGGGGACGGGCGTAGGCAGGGGGACGGCCGCAGGCAAGGAGGGCGGGGCGCAGGCAGGGGGCGGGGCGTGGCCGGGCGGCGGTGGCGGGGCCGCTAGGCTGGCTAACCGTGCTCGTACTCGTGGTGGACAGCTCGACCCCCGCGGTGACCGCAGCGTTGGTGGAGATCTCGGCGGACGGCGTGACGTCCCGGGCGTACCGGTGCACGGTCGACGCCCGCGCGCACGGTGAACTGCTCGCGCCCCAGGTTGACGCGGTCCTCGCCGACGCCGGAGCGCGCCCGCGTGACCTGGGCGCCATCGTCGCCGGGCTCGGCCCGGGGCCGTTCACCGGGCTGCGGGTCGGCCTGGTCACCGCCGCCACGATGGGGCAGGTGCTCGGCGTCCCGACGTACGGTGTCTGTTCCCTGGACGGCATCGGCTACCCGGCGGTGGCCGGCGAGCCGGTGCTGGCCGCGAGCGACGCCCGCCGCAAGGAGCTGTACTGGGCCGTCTACGACGGCGCCGGTCAGCGAATCGTCGGGCCCGAGGTGTCCACCCCGGCGGTGGCCGCCGCGCGCGCCCGGGAACTGGGGGCGACGGTCGCTGTCGGCGACGGGGCGCACCGCTACGCCGAAGCCCTGGACCTGCCGGTCCGGGTCGAGCCGCGCTACCCGGAGGCCACCGTGCTGGCGCAACTCGCCGCCGAGCGGATCCGGGCGGGCGCACCCAGCGAGCGGCTCACCCCGCTCTACCTGCGCAGGCCGGACGCCGTGGCGGCGATCGGTCGCAAACCGGTCCTGCCGTGAGCACGACGGTACGGCTGGACCCGTTCCGCTGGTGGCACATCGATGAGGCGATGCCCATCGAGAAGGACCTCTTCGGCGCGGATCACTGGTCGCCGGCGATGTTCTGGAACGAGCTGGCCAACGGGCACCACTACCGGGTCGCCACCGACGCCGACGGCGCCCTGCTCGGCTACGCCGGGCTCGCCGGAGCCCCACCGGACGAGGTGTGGGTGCAGGTCATCGCGGTCCGCCGGGACGTCCAGCGCCGCGGCGTCGGGCGTGTCCTGTTGGAGGAACTGCTCGCCGAGGCGGCCCGGCGTCACGCCCGCAGCACCCTGCTGGAGGTCGCCGTGGACAACGTCGCCGCCCAGCGGCTCTACGCGATGTACGGGTTCGAACCGATCGGGGTGCGTCGCGGCTACTACCAATCGAGCAACACCGACGCGCTGGTCATGCGGCGCGACGCCGAGCCGACCGGGGACGGACCACACGACCATGGCTGACGAACCGCTGATCCTGGGCATCGAGACCTCGTGCGACGAGACCGGCGTCGGCATCGTACGCGGGCACACCCTGCTGGCCGACGCGCTCGCGTCCAGCGTCGAGGAGCACGCCCGCTTCGGGGGCGTGGTGCCCGAGGTGGCCAGCCGGGCCCACCTGGAAGCCATCGTGCCGACCATGCAGCGCGCGCTGACCGAGGCCGGTGTCACCCTGGCCGACATCGACGCCATCGCGGTCACCTCCGGGCCCGGTCTGGCCGGCGCGCTGCTCGTCGGCGTCGCCGCCGCCAAGGGGTACGCGCTGGCGGCCGAGAAGCCGGTGTACGGCGTCAACCACCTCGCCGCGCACGTCGCGGTGGACACCCTGGAGCACGGCCCGCTCCCGGAACCCGCGATCGCGCTGCTGGTCTCCGGCGGGCACTCGTCGCTGCTGCTGGTCGATGACCTGGCCCGGGGCGTCACCCCGCTCGGCGCCACCATCGACGACGCGGCAGGTGAGGCGTTCGACAAGGTCGCCCGACTGCTGGGTCTGCCGTTCCCGGGCGGCCCGCCCATCGATCGGGAGGCCCGCGCCGGGGACGCCGCCTCGATCGCGTTCCCGCGTGGCCTCACCGCCGCCAAGGATCTCGCCGCCCACCGGTACGACTTCTCGTTCTCCGGACTGAAGACGGCTGTGGCCCGCTGGGTCGAGGCGCGGCAGCGCGCCGGCGAGCCGGTGCCGGTCGCCGACGTGGCCGCGTCCTTCCAGGAGGCGGTCTGTGACGTGCTGACCAACAAGGCGATCGCCGCCTGCCGGGCGCAGGGGATCGAGACGCTGGTGATCGGTGGGGGAGTGGCCGCGAACTCCCGGCTGCGGGCGCTGGCCGAGCAGCGGGCCGAGAAGTACGGCATCCGGGTGCGGGTGCCCCGGCCGAAGCTGTGCACCGACAACGGGGCGATGGTGGCCGCGCTCGGATCGCACCTGGTCGCCGCCGGGGTCGCGCCGAGCCGGCTGGACCTGCCGGCCGACTCGGCGCTGCCGCTGACAACTGTCAGCGTGTGACGGGGGCACCGGAGATGATCGTGCGGATGTGGGAGGCGCGCGCCGAGGCGTACGGCGTCGCCGACCTGATCACCTGGGTGTGCGACACCGCCCTGCCGGAGTTGGAGCACGACCCTCTGCACGTTTCCAGCGAGGTCTTTTCCTCCACCGACCACCGTGTCGTGGTCATCTCCAAGTGGCGCAGCAGCCCGCGTCCGTTGCCCGATCCGCCCGCCCTGCTGGTGGCCCGCGCCCCGCACTCCTGGGACTTCACCCAGGTGGATCGCTGACGGGGCCACCAGAGGCGGTGGTTCAGCTGCGGCGCAGCATCCGGTAGGTGGCGATCCCGCCGGTGCCGAGCGCGGCGAGGAAGACCAGCCAGACGACTGTGCTGCTGACCCCGACCTGCGGGCCGGTGTTCGCCGCGGCGGCGGCCAGCAACCCGTCCTGGCCGGGGGCGGGCAGCGCCGCCGGGGGCAGCTCCGGCCAGCGGACCAGCCCGGTGGACTCCAGCATCTGCATGTGGTGCTGCACGAAGGCGTTGGCGTCCTCGCACAGCTTGCGGACGGTCGCGTCGCGGGTGCTGGCCCGGACCGCGCCGATCACCGGAAAGATCTTGCCGTGGGCCACCCGGAGCCGGGTGACGAAGATCTGGTCGAACCGGGCGCCGGAGGCCTTCTGCATCTCGGCCAGCCAGCCCTTCTGCTCGGCGGTCGGCTCGGTGGGGATGGTCGCGCCGAGCTTGTTGGCGGCGTCCACGACGAGCTGGTCGAGCTTCTGGTGCTCGTTGGCGATGCCCGCACCGATCTCCCGGACCTTCGCCGACTGCCCCTTCTCGGCGGCCATCTGACCGGCCGGCATCTCCCACAGCCCGGCCAACCGCACACCGTTGAGCAGTGTCATGTCGGCGGCGTTGAGCTGCTGTCCGCCGGCGGGGGCGGCGATGGCCACTCCGGGCAGGACACCGACCCCCGCGATGATCGCGATGAGCAACATCGCCGCGCGGTGCATCCGGTTGCCCGGCCGACGACGGGCGGATCTGAGCGGTGCCATGTCTGCGGTGCCTCCTCGGTCCGGACCGAAACGCGTTCGGACCGGGCAGCCGCATCCTGCCGACCGCCCGTCCGCCCACTGGTACGGACTGATCGCCCGATCAGTTCATCGGTACGTCCCGTGGAAATGCGTGCTGTGGACGAGCCGGAGCCCTCCGCGCGACGCCGGTCAGCGGGTGACGGCGAGGAAACCGCCGAGCAGCAGCAGGGTGAGTGCGGCCACGGCGAAGAGCACCAGCAGCTCCCGGCGGCCGTGCCCGATCTGGTCACCGGCGTCGGCCGTCGCGGCGGCGGGGTCGGGCAGGGCCGGCAGGTCCCGGGTCAGCGCGGCCAGGTCGCCGAGGGTGCGGGAGGCCCACACCGCGCCGGCCCGCTCGTCGAACTCGTCAAGCGTGAGCCGGCCCTCGGTGGTGTGCCGGTGCAGCTCGGCGACCACCCGGTGGCGGTCGTCGTCGGAGGCGCGCAGCTCGACATCCACGCCGGACAGGGTACGCGGATCAGCCCACGTCGAGGGGGTCGGCGAGGAGCCGTTCGAAGGCCAGTTCGGCGGCGCCGATCAGGGGCGCGTCCTCGCCCAGTTTGGGTGTGCGCAACCGGACGTGTTCCAGGCAGGCGCCGAGGGCGTTGGAGTTGAGTCGACTGCGGATCTGGGCGGCCGCGGCGAGGTAGAGGTCCCGCATGGTGCCGCCGAAGATGACCATTTCGGGGTTGAAGACGTTCACCAGGTTGGCCACCCCGAAGCCCAGCCAGTCACCGGCCTTGCGGACCGCCGTCTGGGCGCGGGCGTCCCCCCGGTCGGCGGCGTCGAAGACAGCAAGCAACGCGTCGCGGCCGCGGGCGTCGGACCGTCCGGCCGCGCGGAGCAGGCCGTGCTCACCGATCTCGGTCTCCCAGCAACCCCGGGCGCCGCACTCGCAGGGCATGCCGTCACGGACCACCTTCATGTGGCCGACCTCGCCGCCGTACCCGCCGTGTCCGGTGAGTCGCCGCCCACCGGCGATGATGCCGGCGCCGACGCCGACGTCCCCGTACAGGTAGATGACGTTGTCGCAGCCGGCCGCGACTCCCCGGGCGTGCTCGGCGAACGCCGCCACGTCGGCCACGTTGCCGACCGTCACCGGCACGTCGAGGCCCAGTTCGGCGCCGAGCGCGGCGCCGATCGGCTCGTCCACCCAACCCGTGGTGGGGCCGAGCCGGACGAGGCCGTCCTCGCGGCGGACCATCCCGCAGACCGCGACGCCAGTGCCGACGCAGATCGCGTCGGCGGGTACCGCCTGCTGCATCTCCTTGACCGCGCCGGCCAGCATCGGCGCGGCCTCCGCAGCCAGCAGCCCGCGTGGGCGGTCCAGCTCCCGGCGGTCCAGCACCGCGCCGCCCAGGCCGACCCTCGCGGCGCGCAGCCGGTCCACCTCGACGGAGTACGCGTACGCGTACACCCGGGCCGACTCGGGCCGGACGACAATGGACGGTCGTCCGGCCCGGCCGGTCTCCTTCGGCGTTCCCTCGCTGACCAGTCCGACGCTGGCCAGGTCGACGGTGAGCGCGCCGATGGTGCTCCGGTTCAGTCCCAGCGCGGTGGTGAGTTCGGCCCGGGTGGTCGCCCCGTGGACGTGCACGTGCCGCAGCAGGGCCCCGAGGTTCTGCCTCCGGACCTCCTCCTGGCTGGGTGCCGGGCGCATGCTGGTGCTACCTTCCGCGCGGTCAGCGGGTGCCGGTGGCTGCCGCGCGGCGACGGGAGAGCGCGTCGACGCTGGCGGCGAGCAGCAGCACGACGCCGGTGACCACGTACTTGACTCCCGCGCTGTACCCCATCAGGCCCATTCCGTTTTCGATGACCGCGACCACCGCGCCGCCGAGGATGGCGTCGAGGACGCGGCCCTTGCCGCCGAAGAGGCTGGTGCCGCCGATGACTGCCGCGCCGACCGCGTAGAGCAGTACGTTACTGCCCCCCGTGTTCGGGTCGACCGAGTTGGCCCGGCTGGCCGCCACGATGCCTCCGACGGCGGCCATCGACGAGCAGATCATGAAGACCGAGATCCGGATGCGGTCGACCCCGATGCCGGCCCGGCGGGCCGCTTCCCGGTTGCCGCCCACGGCGTAGATGTGCCGGCCGTAGCTGGTGCGCTGCAGGACGAAGGCCCAGATGACCAGCAGCACCGCGATGATCGGCACCACGATCGGCACGCCCTTGAGCGAGCTGATCAGGACGTTGCGGCTGCGCTCCAGGTTGAGGACGTACACGGCGGTGCCGAGGATGATGGCGAGCCCGGCGATCCGGAGCGCCACCACGGCGATCGGGTCGGTGATCAGGCCGCGGGCCACCCGGTTGCGGTGCCGCAGCAGTTGCACCGCCGCGTAGCCGGCGACCGCGAGGATGGCGAACGCCCAGCCCAGGGCGGGGCTGAGGTTGCGGTTCGCGATGGCGACCAGCACGTTGTCGCGGACGGAGATGTTGGTGCCCTCCTTCACCAGCAGCAGCACGATGCCCTGGAAGGCGAGGAAGCCGGCGAGGGTGACCACGAAGGACGGGATACCGACCTTCGCGACGAGCATGCCGAGGGTGGTGCCGATGACCAGGCCGGTGGCGATCGCGGCGAGCACCGCAACCCACCAGGGGTAGCCGAGCACGGTGACCACGTTGGCCAGTACCGCCGCGCAGACGCCGCTGGCGAAGCCGGCGGAGAGGTCGATCTCGCCGAGCAGCAGCACGAAGACCAGACCCATCGCGATGAGCGTGACCGCGGCGCCCTGGGTGAAGAGGTTGGCGAAGTTGCCGGCCGACAGGAACGACGACGGCCGCATGACCGCGAACACGGTGCAGAGCACGATCAGGCCGAGCACGGCCGGCAACGCGCCGACGTCGCCACCGCGTACCCGACTGATGTAGTTGCGGGCGTGTCTCCCGACGGTCGGCGGCGGTGTGACGGCCGCCGGGCCGTCCTTGCGCACGGCGGTGGTGGTCATCGGACGCCTCCTGAGATCGAGTCGGCCGCCTGCGGGCCGTCGCCGTTGCCGCCCGGGTCGGTGGCGAGGCCGAGCCCGCCCGAGCGGCCGGCGGTGATCAGCTCAACCACCTGGGCGTGAGTGATGTCGGTGGTCTTCACCTGGGCGACCATCTGGCCGAGGTACAGCGCGGCGATCCGGTCGGAGACGGCGAAGACGTCGTTCATGTTGTGCGAGATGAGGACCACGGCCAGGCCGTTGTCGGCGAGGCGGCGGACCAGTTCGAGGACCTGCGCGGTCTGTGCCACACCGAGCGCCGCGGTCGGCTCGTCCAGGATGACGAGCTTGCTGTTCCACAGCACCGCCTTGGCGATGGCCACGGTCTGGCGCTGACCGCCGGAGAGGCTGGACACGTGCTGGCGAAGCGAGGTGACGGTACGGATGGAGAGCCCCGCAAGGGTCTCGGCGGCAAGCTGTTCCATGGTCGGCTCGTCCAGGACGATGCCGCTGTGCTTCTCCCGGCCGAGGAACATGTTCTGCACGATGTCCAGGTTGTCGCAGAGCGCGAGGTCCTGGTAGACGACCTCGATGCCGAGGGCTGCGGCGTCGCGGGGGCTGCCGATGTGCACCTGTTCGCCGTTGAACAGGACCTCACCGGCGTCGGTGGGGTAGATGCCGCTGATGCACTTCACCAGGGTCGACTTGCCGGCGCCGTTGTCGCCGACCAGAGCGGTCACTTCGCCCGGGTGGACGGTCAGGGCGACGTCGCGGAGCACCTGGACGGGACCGAAACTCTTGTCGATCCCGCGGAGCTCCAGCAGGGGGGTCGCGGACACGGGGGTCTCCTTCTTAAGGGAGGGTCGGGGCCCGTCCGGCGGGCGCCGCCCGGCACGGGAGGGGTGCTCCCGTGCCGGGCGGCGGTGGTCGTCCCGGCGGGTACTGCGGCGTCGGTCAGCTGATGCCGGCGTCGGCGCAGGCCTTGGCGTACGCCGCGGTGCAGACCGTTTCCTTGGTCACGTAGCCGTCGGCGATGACGTCCTTGATGTTGTCCTTGTAGATGGCCTTCGGGGTGAGCAGCACCGAGGGGACGTCACGGCCACCCTCCGGGTCCTTCACCGTCTGGCCGGTGTCCTTCTTCTCGCCCTTGGCGAGCGCGATGGCCAGGTCGGAGGCGGCCTTCGCCTCTTCACGGACGGCCTTGTAGACGGTCATGCACTGGTCACCGGCGAGGATGTTCTGCAGGCCCTCGGTGCTGGCGTCCTGGCCGGTCACCGGCACCTTGCCGTTGAGCTTGTTCTTCTTGAGGATCGAGATGGCCGCGTTGCCGAGACCGTCGTTGGCGGCCAGCACGCCGTCGATCTTGCCGTTGGCCTTGGTGAGCTGCTGCTCGAAGATCGTCGTGGCCTGCGCGTTGTCCCAGGCCGGCACGGCGTCCTCGGGGCCCTTGACGTACTCCTTGGAGTCGAACTTCGGCTTGAGCACCGAGTCGTAGCCGGCCTTGAACAGGGTGGCGTTGTTGTCGGTGGGGGAGCCGTTCAGGTACGCCACGACGGGGTTCTTGACGTTCTTCTCAGTCAGGCACTTCGACAGGCCCTCGCCCTGGAGCTTGCCGACGGTCTCGTTGTCGAAGCTGACGTAGTACTGGGCGGAGCCGCCCAGGGTGAGCCGGTCGTAGTCGATGGTGGCGACGCCCTGCGACTTGGCCTTGTCGAGCACTGCCTTACCGGTGCCGGAGTCCAGGTTGACGATCATCAGGGCGGTGACGCCGCTGGTGATCATCTGGTCGGCGATGGTCTGGAAGGCGGTCTTATCGTTCTGGGCGTTCTGAATGTCGTACTTGACGCCGGCGGCCTTGAACGCCTCTTCCAGGAACCTGCGGTCCGCGGTCTCCCACCGGGCGGAGGACTTGCTGTCCGGGAGGATGACGCCGATCTTGGGGGTCTTGGCGGAGCTGGGCTTGTCGGAGCCGGAGTCGTCGCCGCAGGCGGTCAAACCGCCGGTCGCGAGCAGGCCCACGGCGGCGATGGTGAGGATCCCCTTACGCATGTGCAGGGTCCTTTCGGAGGTGGGGGAGGTGTTGTTTTGTTGTGTCCGGCAACGTATTTCGCGTCACACTGGTCCCACAAGACCGCGCAGGTGCCAAGTTTGTTGGAAGCGATAACAATTCAGCAACGCGACTGTTACTCCCCGGGTATCCCACGGGGAGCCGACGTAACGACTGTCGTCAGCGGGTCTGCAACGGCGCGGTGCGGGCCTCGGTCAGCGCCACCAGATCCGCCGCGGCCAGTTCGAGTTGCAGGCCGCGTCGACCAGCCGAGACGTAGATCGTCGGCAGATCCAGCGCGGATTCGTCAAGCACGGTGGGCAGGCGTCGGCGCTGCCCGAGCGGACTGATCCCGCCCCGTACGTAGCCGGTGGCCCGCTCGGCGACCGCCCGGTCGGCCATCGTCGCCCGCTTGCCGCCGACCGCCGCCGCGAGCGCCTTGAGGTCCAGCTCGCCGGTAACCGGGACGACCGCCACGGTCAGCGCGCCGTCGACCTCGGTCACCAGCGACTTGAACACCCGCTCGGGCGCCACGCCGAGCGCCTCGGCGACCAGCGCGCCGTAGTTCGGCGCGTCCGGGGAGACCCGGTACGGATGGGTGCGATACGCGATCCCACGCTTGCCCAGCAGCGCCGTCGCCGGAGTGCCCTGTCCCGCCACACCGACGACGCTAGTGGACCGGGTGGCCGACCAGCACGGTCGGTGCCCCGGCGGTCCGGGTGAGCACCAGGCTCGCCGCCTGGTCGCCGGCCAGCCGCAGATCCCGCCGCAACTGCTCCGGCGTGAGCGCGGAGCCCCGCTTGAGGATCTCCACCCGGCCCACCCGCCGCTCGCGCAGCAACGCCCGCAGGCGCTTGAGCGAGAACGGCAGCACGTCGGTGATCTCCAGACACCTGGCGTACGGGGTGCGGGTCGGCCGGTCGGCGTAGAGGTAGGCGATGCTCGGGTCGGCCAGCGTGGCGTCCAGCTGGTCGGCCAGCTCGGCGACGAGATGCGCGCGGACCACCGCCGGGTCCGGGTCGTACAGGTAGCGGCGCGGTGGCCCGACCGACGCCTCGGTGGCGCCCGAGCCGGTGAGCTGGAAACGGTGCGTCTCGGCGCCCACCTGTCGGTAGAGGGTCGCGCGGCGGGGCACCTGGGCCAGGTCGCCGCACCAGAGCGCGGCCTCGACCAGGTCGCCGTCCACGCCTACCCACTCCGCCTCCGCGCCCGCCGGGATGAGCGCGTGGTCCAGGCCCGGCGCCACCTTCACCACCGTGCGCGGCACTCGCTCGGCCAGCCCGGTGACGAAGTCCCACGGCGGCGAGTAGGCGCGCGGGTCGAAGATCCGCCGACCGGTGCCGCTCGTGCGTCGGGCCGGGTCACAGAAGACGCCGTCGACCCGCGAGACGTCGAACGCCGTGGCGTCGCCGCACTCGACAGTGAACAGCTCGGCCAGCCCCGCGGCGGCGGCGTTGGCGGCGGCCATCGCGGCGGTCACCGGGTCGGCCTCCACCCCGTACACCCGGATGCCGGAGCGGGCGGCGGCGAGCGCGTCGGCGCCGAGGCCGCAGCCGAGGTCGGCCAGCGTGCGTACGCCCGCCGCGCGCAGGCGCTCGGCGCGACGCTCGGCGACGACCCGGCGGGTGGCCTGCTCCAGCCCGGCCCGGGTGAGGAACATCCCGGCGGCGGCCGGGCCGAACTTGCCGACCGCCCGGTGACGCAGCTCGGCCTGGGTGAGCGCCGCCGCGGCCAGCGCGGGCGGCACCCCGGCGGCGCGCAACGCCGACGCCGCCGCCAGTGGATCACCGCCGGCCAGCCCGGCCGCCGCCGTGAGGGCGGCCGACCCCTCAGGGGTACGCAGCGCCGCCAGCTGTTCGAGATCCACCCGGCCATTGTCCCGGCCGAGGCGGAAATACCGGCTGGCGGGGCGCGACTCGCTGGCACTCTCCTTGACGGAGTGCTAGCCACGGAATAACCTGCGATTAGCACTCTCACCCTGAGGGTGCCAGCTTCCGGGTCTCGCGACCCGGGTGCGCACGCCAGGCGGACCGGCACCCGCGACGACGGCCCCGCCCGGTGGCATGAGGCAGATTGACGCTGGTCAGCCCCGCTGGCCGGCAACGAAACCAGTACCCCAGGAGGGTATGCCCGTGACTACCGCGACCAAGGTTGCGATCAAGCCGCTCGAGGACCGCATCGTGGTCCAGGCGAACGAGGCTGAGACCACCACGGCGTCGGGCATCGTGATCCCCGACACCGCCAAGGAGAAGCCGCAGGAGGGCACCGTCCTCGCTGTCGGCCCGGGGCGCGTCGACGACAACGGCAACCGGGTTCCGGTTGACGTGCAGGTCGGCGACACCGTCCTCTACTCGAAGTACGGCGGCACCGAGGTCAAGTACGCCGGCGAGGAGTACCTGGTGCTCTCCGCCCGCGACGTCCTCGCGGTCATCGAGAAGTAAGCAACCGATCAGTGTCGCTGCCCCGGTCCGGCTCGCCGGGCCGGGGCAGCGTCGCTTCGAAGGGACATTCATGGCGAAGATCCTGAGCTTCTCGGACGACGCCCGGCACCTGCTGGAGCACGGTGTCAACGCCCTCGCAGACGCGGTCAAGGTCACCCTCGGCCCGCGCGGGCGCAACGTCGTCCTGGACAAGAAATTCGGTGCGCCGACGATCACCAACGATGGTGTGACCATCGCCAAGGAGATCGAGCTCACCAACCCCTACGAGAACCTCGGCGCGCAGCTGGTCAAGGAGGTGGCGACCAAGACCAACGACGTCGCCGGCGACGGGACCACCACCGCGACCGTGCTGGCGCAGGCGATGGTCCGCGAGGGCCTGCGCAACGTGACCGCCGGGACCAACCCGGCCGGCCTCAAGCGGGGCATCGACGCGGCGGCCGCCAAGGTCTCCGAGGCGCTGCTCGGCCGGGCCGTCGAGGTCGCCGGCAAGGAGTCGATCGCGAACGTGGCGACGATCTCCGCGCAGGACGCCACCATCGGCGAGCTGATCGCCGAGGCGATGGAGCGGGTCGGCCGCGACGGTGTCATCACCGTCGAGGAGGGCTCGATGCTCACCACCGAGCTGGAAGTGACCGAGGGTCTCCAGTTCGACAAGGGCTTCATCTCGCCGAACTTCGTCACCGACCTGGAGGGTCAGGAGTCCGTCCTGGAGGACGCGTACATCCTGGTCACCACCCAGAAGATCTCGGCGATCGAGGAGCTGCTGCCGCTGCTGGAGAAGGTCCTGCAGAACAGCAAGCCCCTGCTGATCATCGCCGAGGACGTGGACGGTCAGGCGCTCTCCACCCTGGTGGTCAACTCGCTGCGCAAGACCCTCAAGGTCTGCGCGGTCAAGGCCCCGGGCTTCGGCGACCGGCGCAAGGCCATGCTCCAGGACATCGCGATCTCCACCGGCGCGGAGCTGGTCGCCCCGGAGCTGGGCTACAAGCTCGACCAGGTCGGCCTGGAGGTGCTCGGCAGCGCCCGGCGCGTCGTGGTCGACAAGGAGAACACCACGATCGTCGACGGCGGCGGCCAGAAGGCCGATGTCGACGACCGGGTCTCGCAGATCCGCAAGGAGATCGAGGCCTCCGACTCCGACTGGGACCGGGAGAAGCTGGCCGAGCGGCTGGCGAAGCTCTCCGGCGGCATCGCCGTGATCAAGGTGGGTGCGGCGACCGAGGTCGAGATGAAGGAGCGCAAGCACCGCATCGAGGACGCCATCGCGGCGACCAAGGCCGCGGTCGAGGAGGGCACCGTGCCCGGCGGTGGCGCCGCCCTGGTGCAGATCCTTCCGGTGCTCGACGACGACCTGGGCTTCACCGGTGACGAGAAGGTCGGCGTCTCGATCGTGCGCAAGTCGCTGGTCGAGCCGCTGCGCTGGATCGCGCAGAACGCCGGTCACGACGGTTACGTCGTGACGCAGAAGGTCGCCGGCATGGAGTGGGGCAACGGTCTCGACGCCGCCAAGGGCGAGTACGTCGACCTGGCCAAGTCCGGCATCATCGACCCGGTGAAGGTGACCCGCAACGCGGTCACCAACGCCGCCTCGATCGCCGGTCTGCTGCTCACCACCGAGAGCCTCGTGGTGGAGAAGCCGGAGCAGGCCGAGCCGGCCGCCGCCGGTGGGCACGGCCACGGCCACGGCCACCAGCACGGCCCGGGCTTCTGATCCGGTAGCGACACCCGTTGCGGGGCACACCGTCGTACGGCGGTGTGCCCCGGTTCGTCTCCGCGATCATTACCAAGCGCTGACGTGGTTGGCGACCCGGCGAGACGAACGCGCACACTGGGCCGATGAGCACCACGTCGCGGCGGTACGCCGCGCTGGCCGGAGTGACCGCCGCCGCCGTCGCGATCGGGATCGCGGAGCCGGTGGCGGTGCTGACCGGCCCCCGGTCGGCGCCACTGGTCGCGGTCGGCGGGGTGGTGGTCGACGCCGTCCCCGAGCCGCTCAAGCAGTTCGCCATCGACGTCTTCGGCACCGCCGACAAGATCGCCCTGCTGACCGGAACGGCACTGCTGCTGGGTGCCTTCGCCGCGCTGCTCGGGATGCTGGCGGTCCGCCGGCTGGCCCTGGGCCTGGCCGGCATCGCGGCGTTCGGCGTCGTCGGTGTGGCCGCCGCGCTGACCCGCTCCGGCGCGGACGTCTTCGACGCCCTGCCGTCGTTGGTCGGTGGCACGCTCGGCGCCCTGGTGCTCTGGCTGTTCATCGCCGGCCCGTTCGAGCTGGACCCCTGGCCCTGGGCACCACCCGCCGACCCCCGCTCGGCAACCACGCCGGTGTCGCCCGCCGGGCCGACTGAGAGCCTGCCGATCCCAGTGACCCCCGCCGCCCCGCCGGTGCCGGTGACCCCCGCCGCGCCGGCCCCGGCTGTCGATCCGGAGTCGCGCCGACGGTTCCTGACCGGCACCGGCGTACTGCTCGGCACGGCGGCCGTGGCCGGTCTCGGCGGGCGCTGGCTGTCCGGTCGACGCGGTGTGTCCGCCGCCCGGGACGCGATCCGGCTGCCCGCGCCGATCGCCCCGGCACCGGCGGTGCCGGCGGGCGCGGACCTGTCGCTGGCCCAGCTCGCGCCGTACGTCAGCCCGAATTCCGGGTTCTACCGGATCGACACCGCCCTGGTGGTGCCGCAGGTGAACCCGGACACCTGGCGGCTGCGCATCCACGGCCGGGTGGGCACCGAGCGCACCTACAGCTACGCCGATCTGCTGGCCCGGCCGTTGGTCGAGCGGTACGTCACACTGGCCTGCGTCTCGAACGAGGTCGGTGGCGATCTGATCGGCAACGCCCGCTGGCTGGGCGTACCCCTGCGGGAACTGCTGGACGAGGTGCAGCCGGAGCAGGACGCCGACCAGGTCGTCGGCCGCTCGGTCGACGGTTGGACCTGTGGCACCCCCACCGCAGCGCTCCGCGACGGACGGGACGCGCTGCTGGCGATCGGCATGAACGGCGAGCCGTTGCCGGTCGAGCACGGGTTCCCGGTCCGGATGGTGGTGCCGGGCCTCTACGGCTACGTGTCGGCCTGCAAGTGGGTGACCGAGCTGGAGCTGACCCGGTTCGCCGACTTCGACGCGTACTGGGTGCCGCGCGGTTGGTCCGCCCAGGGCCCGATCAAGACCCAGTCGCGCATCGACGCCCCGCGTCGGCGCAACCGGTTGACCGCCGGTCCGGTGACGGTGGCCGGTGTGGCCTGGGCGCAGCACCGGGGCATCAGCCGGGTCGAGGTACGCGTCGACGACGGCCCCTGGCAGGAGGCGGAGCTGGCCCCGACGGTCTCGGTGGACACCTGGGTGCAGTGGTCCTGGCGCTGGGACGCCACGCCTGGCGACCACCGGCTCCAGGTCCGGGCAACCGACGCGACGGGCGAAACCCAGACCGAGCGTACGCAGAGCGTCGCCCCGGACGGCGCTACCGGCTGGCACACAGTCCCCGTCAACGTCCGCTGATCTGGCTCACGCCGTGCACTGAGCCGGTCGGGGCCGCGCGCTGAGCCCGTCGGCGGCCAAGGGAGGACCTGCACCTTCGTTCTTCCTTTGCTCTGCTTCAACCCAGGAAACACGCCGTGTCCGTTATTCGGACAGGGGGTGTTTCCTCCGCTGAAGCAGAGCAAAGGACCGCAGGCATACCGCCGGCATCGCACCGGCAGAGCAAAGGACCGCAGGCAGAGCACCGGCAGAGCAAAGGACCGCCGGCATACCGCCGGCAGAGCAAAGGACCGCCGGCATACCGCCGGCATCGCAAAGGACGGCAGGCCTACCGGTGGGTGGGCAGAGCGAAAACGTTCAGCGCACGGCTGCGTGGGCCTGGCATGGCGGCGGAGCGAGCGGCGGCGCCGGTCCGCCGTCCGTCAGAAGTTGCCTCGCGGTCGTGGTGCCGTGACGCGAAACCGCGCTCCCCATCGGGAGCGCGGTTTCGGAGAGTGCTGGTGTGTCGGGTCAGGCGACGTTGCGCTGGGCCGGGACCGTCGACTTGTGCGGGCGGCCCAGTCGCGCCTCCAGGCGGGCGACGTCGACCCGGATCTGCCGCCGGTCGGCCAGGTCCTCCCAGCCGACGGCGAGCAGGCGCAGCCGCTCCGACTCGCTGAAGCCCCCCCAGACGCCGTACGGCTCGCGGACCGACAGGGCGTGCGCGGCGCATTCGGCGCGGACCGGGCAGGCGCGGCAGACCGACTTGGCGGCGGACTCCCTGCGCAGCCGGGAGGAGCCCCGCTCCCCGTCCGGGTGGAAGAACTGGGCGCTGTCCCGGCCCCGGCAGGCACCGAGCCGCTGCCAGTCCCAGAGATCGACGATGGGTCCGGGCAGTCTACGTACGTTCGACATCAGCACCCCTCCTCCCGCGCGGCACCGCGAGAATTCTTGTGGCCGGCTTCCGGGCGGCGGGCCGCGCAGGCGCACCGTTCCCGGCCTGGACCTCCCGGTACCCGGGCTGTCGTCGGCTCACACGTGTGTGATCCAAAACGTCTGACAACTTGCGGCTTTTGCCCCATCTGTCGGAAAAGTTCAGATGATTGCCGGGAACCCCCTCCCCAGCCGACGCCGTCATGGTCTGCTCGTGTGCGGAGAGGAGACCACCACAGTGCGTACCGTTCTTGTGTGCGTTCGGACACCGCTCGCGGCTCAGCACCTCACTTCTGCTGCCGCCCGGCTGGGGTTGTCCGCGATCGTCCGTACCGCCGTCTCCGATCCCGAGGTGATGCTGCGACTCGCCGAGCGGCCAGCCGACGTGGTCCTGGCCGACACGGCACTCACCCGGCCGGACAGCGCGGGCTTCGTCCGTCGGGTGCTGGCCCGCGCGCCGCAGGCCGCGGTCCTGCTGCTCGGCGCCGAGGAGTCCGAGGCCGCCGCCGCCACCATCAGCGCCGGCGCCCGGGGTCTCATCCAGAACGCCGACCATGACCTGACCAGCGCGGTCGCCAAGGCCCTGCTGCTGCTCACCGCGCCCGGACGGGCCTCCCGGCAGCGGGTCACCGACCCGGCGCGGGACACCGCGGCGGTCGGCGGCTCGGGCCGCTCCGCGCCATCGGTCCGCGGCTCTGCCGAACCCGGCTGGACGGCCGCGCCCGGCGACGGGTCGCCGGGCATGCCGTCGGTGCCGGTGCAGCGGGGCGACGACGAGGTCGAATCGGCGACCGACGGGTCGGCCGCCGGCCCGACCGACCCGAACCGGCCCGCCCCGAGCGCCCGCCCCAACCGGGCGGCGATCGGGCTCACCGAACGGGAACTCCAGGTGCTGCTCGGCATGGCCGAGGGCAAGAGCAACGCGGAGATCGGCCGGGAGCTGTTCGTGTCCGAGGACACCGTCAAGACACACGCGCGACGGCTGTTCCGCAAGCTCGGCGCCCGGGACCGTGCCCACGCCGTCGCCGCCGGTTTCCGCGCCGGCCTGGTCTCCTGACCCGCGCACCGGGGTCAGCCAGCGATCAGTCGGCCGTGGTGGCGGTGCCCGGTTCGTCCTCGGTGCCCTCGGTCAGGGTGTCGTGCACCCCGTCGGCGTATCCACGGGCGTAGTCCCAGGTCACGTAGTGGTCCGGGTCCGGGTCGTACGCCGGCTCGTGTACCCGGGGCCGCCCCGAGTTGAGCAGGTGCCGCAGGTTGCCCCGCAGCAGGTCCCAGTCGAAGTAGTGCGGTTCCCGGCAGTCCTCGCATTCGATGACCAGCCCGCGCACCCCGATGGGCGCCAGCAGGGCCTGGTAGATCTCCAGGTCGGCGAGGTCCTCCAGCACATCCTGCCGCTCGACGTCGGTCAGCGGATCCGGCGTCGCGTCGTCGCCCGGATCGTCCAGGCCCGCGGTCGGGTCGGCCGGGTCGCCGTTGAACGGGTCGATGGGCTCGTCGTGCACCCCCTCACCGTAGACCCAACGCGGCGCGAACGTCCGCCCCCCGGCACGGTGCCGACGCGGCCGCCGCCGACGGAGGTCGCCCAGGTCACTGGGTACGATAGGACGACGTGCCGGCACCGTGGCGTGTTCCGGTGCCCGCCCGCGCCACCTCGCTGAAGCCCATCCGAGCAGCTCAGGGGAGCAATCGTGGAAAATTCGCCCAGCACCGATCTTCCGGCCGGCGTCGAGCACGCCGACCTGGGCGGCCACCTGCCCGAGCTGCCCGCCGGCTCGGCCCGGGTCGTTCCGCTCGGGCTCACCTTCGATGACGTGCTGCTCCAGCCGGGCGAGTCGGACGTCGTCCCCAGCCGGGTCAACACCCGGACGAAGCTCACCCGCGGCATCGAACTGACCGTTCCGCTGCTCTCCAGCGCCATGGACACGGTCACCGAGGCGCGGATGGCGATCGCCATGGCCCGCCAGGGTGGCATCGGCGTGCTGCACCGCAACCTGAGCGTGGAGGACCAGGCCCTCCAGGTCGACCTGGTCAAGCGCTCCGAGTCCGGCATGATCACCAACCCGGTGACGGCCAGCCCGGACGACACCCTGCGCGAGGTCGATGAGCTGTGCGGGCGCTACCGCATCTCGGGTGTGCCGGTGGTGGACGGCGAAGGTCAGCTGGTCGGCATCGTCACCAACCGCGACATGCGTTTCGTCTCCGAACCGGAGACCCCGGTCCACGAGATCATGACCCGGACGCCGCTGGTCACCGCCACCGTCGGCGTGAGCAAGGACGACGCGCTGGCGCTGCTGCGTCGCCACAAGGTCGAGAAGCTGCCGATCGTGGACGACTCGGGTCGGCTGCGCGGGCTGATCACCGTGAAGGACTTCACCAAGAGCGAGCAGTACCCGAACGCCACCAAGGACGACGCGGGCCGGCTGCGCGTGGCCGCCGCCGTCGGCGTCGGCGAGGACTCGTACAAGCGGGCCCGCACGCTGGTCGACGCCGGCGTCGACGTGCTGATCGTGGACACGGCGCACGGGCACCAGCGGGCCGTGCTGGACATGGTCCGCCGGCTCAAGAAGGACGTCACGATCGACATCGTGGGCGGCAACGTGGCCACGTACGCAGGTGCGCGGGCGCTGGTCGAGGCCGGCGCCGACGGGATCAAGGTGGGTGTCGGCCCCGGCGCGATCTGCACGACCCGGATCGTCGCCGGAGTCGGCGTCCCGCAGATCACGGCGATCATGGAGGCGGCCCGTGCCGCCCGCCCGGCCGGCGTCCCGGTGATCGGCGACGGCGGTATCCAGTATTCGGGCGACATCGCCAAGGCCCTGGTCGCCGGCGCCGACACGGTGATGCTCGGCAGCCTGCTGGCCGGCTGCGAGGAGAGCCCCGGCGAGCTGATCTTCATCAACGGCAAGCAGTACAAGGCGTACCGCGGGATGGGCTCGCTCGGCGCGATGCAGTCCCGGGGGCAGGCCAAGTCGTACTCGAAGGATCGGTACTTCCAGCAGGACGTGCTCGCCGAGGACAAGCTGGTCCCCGAGGGTGTCGAGGGGCAGGTGCCCTACCGGGGCCCGCTGTCCGCGGTCGCCCACCAGCTCACCGGCGGGCTGCGGGCCGCGATGGGGTACGTCGGCGCGGAGAGCATCCCCGAGCTGCACCGGCGTGGCCAGCTGATCCGGATCACGGCGGCGGGGCTCAAGGAGAGCCACCCGCACGACATCCAGATGACCGTCGAGGCGCCCAACTACCACTCCCGCTGACCATCCCCCAACAACCTGGAGTCCCCCATGCGTGACGTGGTCGAGATCGGGCTGGGCAAGACCGCGCAGCGCGGTTACCACCTGGACGACATCGCCATCGTGCCGAGCCGCCGGACCCGGGACGTCGACGACGTCTCGACCGCGTGGCAGCTCGACGCGTACCCGTTCGGCATCCCCTGTGTCGGGCACCCCTCGGACGCCACGATGAGCCCGTCCTCGGCGGTCCGGCTCGGTCAGCTCGGCGGTCTCGGCGTGCTCAACGTCGAGGGGCTGTGGACCCGCTACGAGAACCCGACGAAGGTGCTGGAGGAGCTGGCCGGCCTCGACGAGGACGCCCGCGCCACCAAGCGGCTCCAGGAGGTGTACGCCGAGCCGATTCGCCCGGATCTGATCGCCGAGCGGGTCCGCGAGCTGCGCGCCGGCGGCGGCACGGTGGCGGTGCGGGTGTCCCCGCAGCACACCCTGGCGCTGGCCCCGGTCATCCTGGACGCCGGCGTGGACATCCTGGTCATCCAGGGCACCATCGTGTCGGCCGAGCACGTGTCGACTACCGACGAGCCGCTGAACCTCAAGGAGTTCATCGCCGACCTCGACCTGCCGGTCATCGTCGGCGGTTGCACCGACTACAAGACGGCGCTGCACCTGATGCGCACCGGCGCGGCCGGCGTGATCGTGGGCATCGGCGGCGACGACTGGTCGACGACCGAGTCGGTGCTGGGCATCCGGGTGCCGATGGCCACCGCGATCGCCGACGCCGCGGCGGCCCGTCGGGACTACCTCGACGAGACCGGCGGCCGGTACGTGCACCTGATCGCCGACGGCGACATCCAGACCTCCGGTGACATCGCCAAGGCCCTCGGCTGTGGCGCGGACGCGGTGATGCTCGGCGAGCCGTTGTCGCTCTGCGACGAGGCGCCCGCCGGCGGCGCCTGGTGGCACTCGGCGGCCAGCCACCCGTCGCTGCCCCGCGGCGCGTTCGAGGTCGCCGGTGAGCCGCTCGGGTCGATGGAGCAGCTGCTCTTCGGCCCGGCGGACGAGGCCGACGGTCAGCTCAACCTGTTCGGCGGGCTGCGCCGGGCGATGGCCAAGTGCGGCTACCGCGACCTCAAGGAGTTCCAGAAGGTCGGCCTGGTCCTCGACCGCTGACGATTCGACGCTGGAAGGCCGGCCCGCGATCGCGCGGAGCCGGCCTTCCGTCGTCTGCCGGTAGGGCTGTCGCCCTCGATACGGCCATCGGACGACGTGTTGCTGGCTACGCTCGTTCCTGACCGGGGATGGCGGAGAAGGAGTCGTGCATGGTCCTGAGCGGACGCTCACCGTCCCGCCGCCGGCTGACCGCCGCCCTCACGGCGCTGAGCTGCGCCGTCACGCTGACCGCCGCCTGCACGGGCGACGACGACGGCGGGTTCCGACCCGGTGCCGCGGACATCGGCGACCCGTACGTGCCGGGCCGCGGCAACGGCGGCTACGACGTCACGCACTACGGGCTGGACGTCCGCTACGACCCGAAGACCGACCGGCTCACCGGTCGGGCGACAATCACGGCGACTGCCACCCAAAATCTGTCCCGGTTCAACCTGGACCTGGTCGGCCTGAACGTCGGCGCGGTCACCGTCGCCGACGAGCGCGCCGAGCACCGCCGCGACGACGGTGAGCTGGTGGTGACCCCGCGCGACCGGCTTGCGCGCGGCCGGGCCTTCACCGTGGTGGTCGACTACGCGGGGGTGCCGACCGCCGTGACCGATGGTGAGCTGGGCAGCGGCGGCTTCCTGCACACCGACGACGGGGCGATAGCTCTCGGCCAGCCCGACTCCGCGGCCACCTGGTTCCCGGTCAACGACCACCCGTCGGACAAGGCCAGCTACGACATCGCGGTGACCGTCCCGGACGGACTGTCCGCGTTGAGCAACGGGGTGCCCGGGCCCAGGAGCAGCGCCGACGGGTGGACCACCTGGCGCTGGTCGGAGCGCACCCCGATGGCGAGCTACTTGAGCACCCTCGTGATCGGAAACTATCGGGTGGTCACTGGCGAGCACGCGGGGCGCCCGCTGGTCACCGCCGTGGCGGCGAGCCTGCCGGCGAACGGTGGGGCTGCCGGTTCACTGGCCCGCACCGGCGAGATCGTGGACTTTCTGGCCAGCCGTTTCGGCCCGTACCCGTTCGACGCGTACGGCGGGATCGTGGTCGCCGACGACCGGGTCGGGTACGCGTTGGAGACCCAGTCGCGGCCGGTCTACGGGCCCGCCTTCTTCACCGACGACCGTCCCAATCCCGGCGTGGTGGCGCACGAGCTGGCCCACCAGTGGTTCGGCGACAGCGTGTCCCTGCACCGGTGGAGCGACATCTGGCTCAACGAGGGCTTCGCCAGCTACGCCGAGTGGCTGTGGGAGGAGCACGACGGCGGCCGGACCGCGCAGCGCAACTTCGAGGTGCAGTACGCGTCGACCGACTGGTCCCAGCCGTCGGTCGAGCCGGGACGGGAGCGGATGTTCGGCACCGCCGTCTACAAGCGTGGCGCGCTCGCCGTGCACGCGCTGCGCCGGACGGTCGGTGACGACATCTTCTTCCGCATCCTGCGCACCTGGACCACGGAGCGGGCGTCCGGCACCGCCACCACCTCGGACTTCGTGGCGCTGGCCGAGCGGGTGGCCGGCCGGCAGCTTCGGCCGCTCTTCGACGCGTGGCTGGTGGGCGGAGCGGCACCGACCCTGCCGTGACGGCCCCGTGATCATCTGTCGATAGGCTGCCGCCTGCGATCGGGCAGGAGCGCCGGTCGCGCGGGGTGGCGAGGCCCCCCGCACCGGGCGTACGGGGAGGGTTCGTGATGCGGGGAACGCGGCGCAGGCTGCGGGTGGGTGCCGGTCTGCTGGTGACCGGGGCGCTCGTGCTGTCCGGATGCGACTCGTCCACCAAGGAGGCCGCGGCCCCGACGCCGAGCGCGTCCCCGACGCCGTCGCGGACCTTCACCGCCGGGGCGGCCGGGGTCGGCGACGCGTACTTCCCGACCTACGGCAACGGCGGGTACGACGTCGGGAAGTACACCGTGAAGGTGCGCTACGACCCGGCGAAGGACCAGTTGACCGGTACGACGACGGTGCAGGCCACGGCGACGGCGGACCTGTCGACGTTCAACCTCGACCTGGCCGGTCTGACGGTCAAGACGGTCACCGTGGACGGCACGCCGGCCACCCACAGCCGGGAGAAGAACGAGCTGGTGATCAAGCCGGCGGCCGGCCTGATCACGGGCAACGGGTTCGTCGCGGAGATCGTGTACGAGGGCGTGCCGAAGCCGCTGAAGAACGAGGTGCTCGGCGAGGGCGGCTTCCTGCACACCGCCGACGGCGCGATCGCGCTGGGCCAGCCGGAGTCGGCGAGCACCTGGTTCCCGGTCAACGACCACCCGTCCGACAAGGCCGCGTACGACTTCGAGATCACCGTCCCGCAGGGCGTCACCGCAGTCAGCAACGGCGTGCCGGGCGGCAACACCACCAAGGACGGCTGGACCACCTGGAAGTGGTCGGAGAAGTCGCCCATGGCCAGCTACCTGAGCACCGTGGTGATTGGCAAGTTCCGGATCACCACCGGCCAGCACAAGGGCAAGCCGGTCTACAGTGCCGTCACCACGAAGGTGGCCAAGGGCGCGTCGGACGCGTCGATCGCGCAGACCGTCAAGGTGGCCGACTACCTGGAGAGCGTCTTCGGGCCGTATCCGTTCGACGCGTACGGCGGCGTGGTCGTCTCGGACAGCCGCATCTCGTACGCGCTGGAGACGCAGAGCCGCCCGGTCTACTCCGCCGGCTTCTTCCGGCGGGGCGAGAACACCGAGGTGGTCGCCCACGAGCTGGCCCACCAGTGGTTCGGCGACAGCGTGGCGCTGGCCAAGTGGGAGGACATCTGGCTCAACGAGGGCTTCGCGACGTACGCGGAGTGGCTGTGGGCCGAGCACACCAAGCAGTACACCGCCAAGCAGGCGTTCGACATCCGCTACGAGCGGGTCCCGGCCGCGGTGTGGAAGACCCCGCCGGGCAAGCCGGGGATGAAGGACCTGTTCAGCGAGTCGGTCTACCAGCGTGGCGGGATGACCCTGCACGCGCTGCGGGTGGCCGTCGGCGACAAGGCGTTCTTCCAGATCGTCAAGACCTGGGCGGCGGAGAAGCGCAACGGGACCGCGACCACGGCCGAGTTCGTGGCCCTCGCCGAGCGCATCTCCGGCAAGCAGCTCGACGCCCTGTTCGAGGCGTGGCTCAACGGCACCAAGAAGCCCGCCCAGCCCAAGAAGCTCTAGGGCCAGCCCCCGCGATCTTGCACTTTCTGCCCCGGCGAAAGGGGCAAGTGCGGCGCAATCGTCGACCGAAAGTGCAAGATCGCGGGGCTGGGGGCTGGCGGGGTCAGGTCTTGACGACCAGCTTGGGGTGGGCCGCGAGGTACGCGTCCGCGCGGCCGGCCCGGAGTTCGGTGATGAACGTCCGGCCCTCGCTGGTGAGTTGTTCGCCCCGGTAGGCGCTGCCCTTGCCGACACCCGCGCCGGGCAGGCCGACCAGCACGAACTTGTTCTCCGGCACCCCGCTGAGCGCGTACGCCAGGTCGACGATCCGGTTGCCGCCCACGTAGATCAGGGTGTCGCCCAGCGCGGCGACCACCTGGTCGACGCGCTCCGGCTGCCGGGCCAGGCCCTCATCGAGGATCTTGCGGGTCAGTGCTCGGACGAGCTGCTGCTGGTGGCGCTGGCGGGCGTAGTCGCCGCCGGTGATGTAGCGCTGCCGCGCGTAGTCCAGCGCCTGCCACCCGTTGAGGTGCCGCTCGCCCTTTTCGTAGACCTGCTGCGGCCCGGTGTACCCGCCGGGGGCGCTGTCCCGGTACTTGCCGTCGGGCTTGCGGTGCAGCGAGGCGACCCGCTGGTCGACGTAGATGTCCACCCCGCCGAGGGCGTTCACCAGCCGGTCGAACCCGGTGAAGGTGAGCACCGCCCCGGCGTCGATCCGCAGGCCGGTGTAGCCGCTCACCGTGCTGCGCAGCAGCTCGTACCCCTGGGCGGTGCTCGGCTGCTTGGGCTTGCCCGGCACCCTGCTGCCGAAGCTCATCGAGTGGGTGAGCTTGGTCCTGCCACCCTTGTAGCCGGCCTTCGGAAACGCCGGAATGTCCACCAGCAGGTCGCGGGGGAGCGAGAAGAGGTACGCCCGGCCCAGCCCCTTCGGCACGTGCAGCACCAGCACGGCGTCGGAGTGCGGTTCCCAGCCGGGAACGCTGACCCGGGTGTCCACCCCGACGAGCAAGAGCGTCAGCGGGCCGGTGATGTTCGCGCCCGGAGGCGGGCCGGTCGGGCTGGGCGTGGCCGTGGGCGTGCCGACCGGCGACGGGCTCGGCGAGCCGGCCACCGGAGTGCCGGCGGGCGAGTCGCCCCCGGTCAGCCGGGTGATCACCACCGTGCCGCCAGCGATCAGCGCGACGACGGCGAGGGCGGCCAGCCCGAGCACCAGCCACCGTCGCCGCGGCTCCATCGACCCCAGGTTCATCGTGTTTTCCTTCCACCCGTATCCGGCACAACGCTCCGACAGGTGCTCCGGGTTGCGGCCGGAAGGCGCCGGGTCGGTCGGCCGGTGCATGATCGCGCGAAAACGGGCGCTGGCGCGAGCGCTACTGACGAGTAATGATGCCTTCATGCGGTACGACGTGGTCGTCATCGGGTCCGGCTTCGGCGGCAGCGTCACGGCGCTGCGCCTGGCCGAAAAGGGTTACTCGGTAGGCGTCCTGGAGGCCGGCCGCCGCTTCGCCGACGACGAGTTCCCGCAGACGTCCTGGCGGGCCCGCCGGTTCCTCTGGGCGCCGAAGCTGGGCTGCTACGGCATCCAGCGGCTCACCCTGCTCCGCCCCGCCGAGCGGCGATCCGGCGGCGGCGTGCTCGTGCTCTCCGGCGCGGGAGTGGGCGGCGGCTCGCTGGTCTACGCCAACACCCTCTACGAGCCGCTGCCGGCGTTCTACACCGACCCGCAGTGGCGGGACATCACCGACTGGCGCGACGAGCTGGCCCGCCACTTCGACCAGGCGAAGCGGATGCTCGGCGTCACCACGTACCCGATGGACACCGGCGCGGACCGCGCCATGCGGGCGGTGGCCGACCGGATGGGGGTGGGCCACACCTTCCACGCCACCCCCGTCGGCGTGCACATCGGCCGCCCCGGCGAGCGCGTCGCCGACCCGTACTTCGGTGGCGTCGGTCCGGAGCGCACCGGCTGCCTGCACTGCGGCTCGTGCATGACCGGCTGCCGGCACGGGGCCAAGAACACGCTGGTCAAGAACTACCTGTGGCTCGCCGAGCGGCTGGGCGTCACAGTGCACCCGCTGACCACTGTGACGGCCGTCCGTCCGGCCGCCGACGGCGGGTACGAGGTGCACACCGAGCGCACCGGCGCCTGGCTGCGCCGACGGCGGCAGGTGATCCACGCCGAGCAGGTGGTCTTCGCCGCCGGGGCGCTGGGCACCCAACGGCTGCTGCACGGCATGAAGACCGACGGCGCCCTGCCCCGGCTCTCACCCCGCCTGGGTGAGCTGACCCGGACCAACTCGGAGGCGATCCTGGGCGCGTCGATCTCCCGACAGGAGGCCCGGCAGCGGCGGACCGACTTCACCGAGGGGGTGGCGATCACCAGCTCGTTCCACCCCGACCCGCAGACCCACATCGAGCCGGTCCGCTACGGGCGCGGCTCCAACGCCATGGGGCTGCTCCAGTCGCTGCTTGTCGACGGCGGCCCGCACCGCGTTCGGCGCTGGCTGGGCAGCATCGTCCGGCAGCCGGGGCTGGCCGCCCGGATGCTGTCCGTGCGCGGCTGGTCGGAGCGGACGGTGATCGCCCTGGTGATGCAGTCGGTGGACAACTCGCTGTCCACCCGCTGGCGGCGCGGCGTGTTCGGTCGCCGGCTGGTCACCGGGCCCGGTCACGGCACCCCGAGCCCGACCTGGATCCCGGCCGGCAACACCGCCACCCGGCTGCTCGCCGAGGAGATCGGCGGCACGCCCGGCGGCTCGCTCACCGAGCCGTTCGACATTCCGATCACCGCGCACATCCTGGGCGGGGCGGTGATCGGCGCCACCGAGGCCGACGGGGTGATCGACCCCTGGCACCGGGTGTACGGCCATCCGGGGCTGCACGTCGTGGACGGCGCGGCGGTGTCGGCGAACCTGGGCGTCAACCCGTCTCTGACGATCACCGCGCAGGCGGAACGGGCGATGTCCTTCTGGCCGAACAGGGGCGAGGAGGACCCCCGCCCGGCGCTCGGGGATCCGTACCGGCGACTCGACGCGGTGGCGCCCCGGCAGCCGGCGGTGCCGGCGGACGCTCCGGCCGCGCTACGCCCCTGACAGCGGGCGGCGCAGGATGTGGTTGATGCCGAACACGGTGTCGGTGACCCGTACGTCGGTGTAGCCGATCCGCCGGTAGAAGCCGTGCCCGGTGAGGCTGGCGCCGGTCTCCATGAACTCGTGCCCCTCGGCGCGGGCCAGCTCCTCGACGTGTCGCATCAACCGGCGGCCGACGCCCCGGCCGTGCGCGTCCGGGTCGACGAACATGGTGTAGACCTTGTTGCCGTCGCGGGACACCGTGCCGACCGGCCGCCCGTCCTCTTCGGCGACGTAGATCCGACGCTCGACGCCGAGCTCGCGGAACCGGTCGGCGGTGAAGTGGGCGCACATCTCATCGATCAGCTCGGCCGGGTAGTCGCGGCTGTTCACCTCGCGAAGACAGCGGACGACCAGGGCCGACAGCGCCTCGCCGTCCTCGGGACGGAACTGTCGTACGGTCACCTCGGTCATCGGCGTGCCTCCGTCCGGTCCGCGCTCGGGTCGCTGAGCACGGTATCGCCGCGCGTGGCGCCGGTGCGGTCCCGCGGAACGTTGTGGGTCGTACCGGATGAGGTGGGCGACGCGCCGCGCCGAGTGCGTGGGGCGCGGCTCGGGGCGGCCGTGACTGTCGGTAGGCTTTGTGCACATGAGCCTGCCTCGCCCTGTCCTCGTGGTGGACTTCGGAGCCCAGTACGCCCAGCTCATCGCGCGCCGGGTCCGCGAGGCGAAGGTCTACTCCGAGATCGTGCCGCACTCGATGCCGGTCGCCGAGATGCTGGCGAAGAACCCGGCCGCGATCATCCTCTCCGGTGGCCCGGCCAGCGTGTACGCGCCGGACGCCCCGCAGATCGACGCCGGCGTGTTCAGCACCGACGTGCCGCTCTTCGGCATCTGCTACGGCTTCCAGGCGATGGCCCAGGCGCTCGGCGGCACCGTCGCGCACACGGGCAACCGCGAGTACGGCGGCACGCCGCTGCGCCCCCGCCTCCTCGAGCCGGGCGTGCTGCTGCGCGACCTGCCGGCGGACCTGCCGGTCTGGATGAGCCACGGCGACTGCGTCACCGAGGCCCCCGAGGGCTTCACGGTCACCGCCGAGTCGGCGGGCGCCCCGGTGGCGGCCTTCGAGGACGTGGCCGGGCGTCGAGCCGGCGTGCAGTTCCACCCGGAGGTCGGGCACACGGCGCACGGCCAGGAGATGCTCCAGCGCTTCCTGTACGACATCGCCGGCATCGAGCCGACCTGGACGCCCGAGAACATCATCGACGAGCAGGTGGCCCGGATCCGCGCCCAGGTCGGTGACAAGGAGGTCATCTGTGGCCTGTCCGGCGGGGTGGACTCCGCGGTCGCCGCGGCGCTCGTGCACAGGGCGGTCGGTGACCAGCTCACCTGCGTGTTCGTCGACCACGGCCTGCTGCGTGCGGGTGAGGCCGAGCAGGTCGAGAAGGACTACGTGGCGGCCACCGGCATCAAGCTGAAGGTCGTCGACGCCGCCGACCGGTTCCTCGGCGCGCTGGCCGGGGTGACCGATCCGGAGCAGAAGCGCAAGATCATTGGCCGGGAGTTCATCCGGGTCTTCGAGGCCGCCGCCCGCGAGATCGCCTCGCACGGCGATGTGGAGTTCCTCGTCCAGGGCACCCTCTACCCGGACGTGGTGGAGTCCGGCGGTGGCTCCGGCACCGCCAACATCAAGAGTCACCACAACGTCGGCGGCCTGCCCGAGGACCTGAAGTTCGCCCTGGTCGAGCCGCTGCGCACCCTGTTCAAGGACGAGGTCCGGGCGCTCGGCCTCCAGCTCGGCCTGCCCGAGGCGATGGTCTGGCGGCACCCGTTCCCCGGCCCCGGCCTGGCCATCCGGATCATCGGCGCGGTCGATCAGGAGCGCCTCGACCTGCTGCGCCGCGCCGATCTGATCGCCCGCGAGGAGTTGACCGCGGCAGGTCTGGACCGGGGCGTCTGGCAGTTCCCGGTGGTGCTCCTCGCCGACGTGCGCAGCGTCGGCGTGCAGGGAGACGGGCGCAGCTACGGGCATCCCGTGGTGCTGCGCCCGGTCTCCAGCGAGGACGCGATGACCGCCGACTGGTCCCGGCTGCCCTACGACGTGGTGGCCCGGATCTCCACCCGGATCACCAACGAGGTCGCCGAGGTCAACCGGGTGGTCCTGGACGTGACCAGCAAGCCGCCGGGCACCATCGAGTGGGAGTGACAGTGGCTCACGCGGCGGGCGGCGTGTGGGGCGGGGTCGTCGGCGGGTAGGGCGGCGTCGGCGCGTACCCCTGCTGCGGTCCGCCGGGCGCGGGCCCGGCGGTGGGCTGCGGCGCGGCGCCCGCCGGGTGCGGCCAGGCGGGCGCGCTGGTGGGCTCCTCGGGCATCAGGAACCACATGATGGGGTACGCGAAAAGCGCGAGCCCGCCGGTGAGCAGGCCGGTGACCGCGAAGGCCACGCGGACCAGTGTGGGGTCGACGTTGAAGTAGCGGCCGAGGCCGCTGGCGACCCCCGCCACCATGCGGTCGGTGGTGGGTCGCCGGAGCTGCTTGTACGGGGCCTGGGGAGCGGCGGTGGATGTCATGTCTCCACGGTCCGCGCCGGTGCCCGGCCCGCCCTCGGTGACCGCCCGGATCCTTACCCTGACCGATCCCTGAGCGGGTAGCAAAGAGTCAGGAATCCGACTCTTTTCCGTCCCGGTAACGCCATCCGGGGAGAATTTGGTCCCGTGACCACCTTGCTGGAGCCGCTTCGCAGGATCGCGGCATACGCAGTTTGTGCTGATTCAGACGGCCGAGTGTTGCTGGTCCGCGCATCGGAGCGCTCCGGCACCCCCGGCACCTGGTCGCTGCCTGGCGGGGCGGTCGACCACGGTGAGGACCCGAACCACACAGTCGTCCGCGAGACCGCCGCCGAGACGGGCCTCTCGGTCGCCGTCTCCGGCCTGGCCGACGTGCTCGCCGACATGCGGGCGCTGCCCGAGCGGGGCATCACCATCCACACCGACCGGCTGATCTACCGGGTGGCGGTGCGTGGCGGCACCCTCGCCGACCGGGTCGGCGAACGCCCCACCGACCTGGCCCGGTGGTACACGCTCGACGAGGCCCGCGAGTTGCCGCTGCGCTCGTTCACCGCCCGTGCCCTCGGTCTGCCCGCCTCCTCGGCCGACGTGGTGCCCGACGAGGTGCCCGAGTTCCCCTCCTTCTACGCGGTGCCCGGCCCGGACGGGCTGCACCGGGCGCAGCGCTTCGCCGCGTACGCCGTGTGCACCGACCCGGCCGGCCGGGTGCTGCTCACGCGGATCTCCGACGGCTACCCGGGCGCCGGCTGCTGGCACCTGCCCGGGGGCGGCACCGACTACGGCGAGCAGCCCGGCGCGGCGCTCATCCGGGAGTTGGTGGAGGAGACCGGCCAGGCGGGCCGCCTCGTCGAGCTGCTGGGTGTGGCGAGCCACCGGGACGCCGCCTCGCTCGGCCCGGAGGGTTACCCGATCGACTGGCACGGCGTCCGCGCCTTCTACCGGGTCGTGGTCGACGAGCCCAACGCGCCGACGATCACCGACGTCGGTGGCTCCACCTGCGAGGCCCGGTGGTTCGCCCGCGAGGAGCTGGGCGCCCTCGGAACCGACCGCCTGACCGAAGTGACGGCAGAAGCAGTCCAGGCAGCCCAACTAACCTGACCCCCACCCCCACCCCCACCCCCACCCCCCGGGCTGCGCCCGGGTTCCCTCCTTGCGGCGATCATGAAGTTATTGTCGGGACACGCCGAGATGGACGGCGATAACTTCATGATCACCGGCCGGAGGGCGGGTGCGGGGGATCGGGGGCTGGTTGTGGAGCTGGTGCGGCGGGTTGCGGTTTATGGTTTGTTGTCGGCTTCCGGGCGGGTTCTGGTTGTTCGGGAGCCGGCGGGGGGCCTCTGGTCGCTGCCCGGGGGGTCGGTCGCGCACGCCGAGCACCCTGAGCGTGCGGTCGTGCGCACGGTGGGCGAGCAGACCGGGCTGACCGTGTCGGTGGGGCGGTTGCGGGCCGTGGTCGCGGACGTCAGCCCTCCCACGCAGGACGGTGTCTCGCTGCACACCGACCGGTTGCTGTTCGAGATGACAGTCGACGGCGACGTGTCGGGCGACACCGGAGGCGGCACGATCGAGGCCCGCTGGGTCGGCCCGGAGGACGCGGCCCGGCTGCCGTTGACGCCGTTCAGCGCCGAACTGCTCGGACTGCCGGTCACCCCGCTCCCCGCCGACGCGCCCCCGTCCGCCGAGCCGCTCCCGCCGCTGCACCCGGATCGGCGGCTGCGCTTCGGGGCGTACGGGCTGGTCACCGACCCGGCCGGGCGGATCCTGCTCACCCAGATCGCGGACGGCTATCCCGGTGCCGGCAAGTGGCACCTGCCCGGCGGTGGCACCGATCACGGCGAGCAGCCGACCACCGGGCTGCTCCGTGAGCTGGTGGAGGAGGGCGGTCAGGTGGGCCGGGTGGTCGAACTGCTCGGCGTGGACAATCTGCACAACCCGGCCGCGCTCGGCCCGGAGGGGCGTCCGCTGGACTGGCACGGCGTCCGGGTGATCTATCGGGTCCTGGTGGACGTACCCACCGGCGCGGTGGTGACCGAGTCGGCCGGTGGCTCGACCGCCCGGGCGGGCTGGTTCACCATCGCCGAGACCGCTGACCTGCCGCTGACCGGTATCGCTGCCTCGGCAATCGGACAGCTGGGTCGATAGCACCCGGCTCAGCGAGCCGAGATGGTGGCCCTCCGGTACAGTCGGAGGCGGGAATGGTGGAGGAAACGGGCGATCAAGCCCCGGATGGGAATAACTAGGCGGTTCGCGCGGTTTGCACCAGATATAAGTACCGCCGGCAGCTATCGCCAAGCCACGTTCCCCTATGCGATGGTGTACTCCGCAAAACGGCTGCCGGGCCACGCAAGGTCCGGCACGAGACAGCCGGACACCCGCCCCAAACGGCGGCAAGCCGATCCGGTGATGGAGGAAACGTGCCGAGAGCCCCATGGCGCCGGCGTCGTACGACTGACAGTCCGCGCCCCGCAGGGCGTCGCTGGGCGGGCCCGTTGCGCCGCAGCAGCACGTTCGCCCGCCAGGTGCTGCTGGTCCGGGTGGGTCGCCGTGACGGCGACCTGCGGACCACCGACGTGACACTGCCCGAGCACCGGTACGCCGACCGCCAGCGCCGCCGTTACGGCCTGGACCGGCTCAGCCGCCCGTCGCTCGGCGTCAACCGGGCCGAGATCGAGGCGGTCATGCCGGTCAGCCCGGCGCTGCCGCCGATGGCGCACGCCGACGAGGCGTCGTCCCGGTCGATCCCACTGCTGCCCGGCGAGCGCACCGTCGCCCGCCGGATGAAGTTCGGCCTGGTCAACGCCTGCACCCTGGCCAGCCTCATGCTCGGCATGCTGGCCATCTTCCTCGCCATGCAGGGCGAGGTGCGCATCGCCGCTCTCTGCCTGATCGCCTGCGTCGGCTTCGACGGCCTCGACGGCGCGTTGGCCCGCCGGCTCGGCGTGGCCAGCCCGTTCGGCGCTCAGATGGACTCGCTGGCCGACATGTGCTCGTTCGGCCTCGCCGCGCCGGTGGTGGTCTACGCCTCGCTCGCCGGCTCGGTGTCGACGGCTGCGGCCGCGGTCGCCTGCGCCCTGGTCGCGGCGTGTGCGGCGATCCGGCTGGCCCGCTTCAACGTCTCGCCGAAGGACGGCCGCTTCTTCTGCGGTGTCCCCACCACCATGGCCGCGGCCGTGCTCGCCGTGACGGTGGCGATCGGCCTGCCGGTGCCCGGCCTGGTGCTCGTCGCCGGAGTGGCGCTGCTCGCCTTCGCGATGGTGTCCAGCTTCCCGTACGCCAAGCTCGCGCGCCTGGTGAAGCTGCCGCCGTGGCTCTGGCTGGCCCCGGTGGTCGGCGCGCTCGTCGACATCCGGCTCACGTTCGCCCTGATCGTGGTGGGCTACCTGGTCAGCGGGCCGGTGCTCTGGCTGCGCCAGCGTCGTACCGCCTGATCCGACACACGAAAAAGGGGCGCCGCGGACAGCGGCGCCCCTTTTTCGCGTCTCGACGTCAGCGCCAGCGGGCGATGACCGTGGAGCCGCCGACCACCTTGTCACCCGGCCCCACCAGCGGGTCCGCGGCCTCGGCCGGCAGGTAGACGTCGGTCCGCGAGCCGAACCGGATGAGCCCGAAGCGCTCCCCCTTGGCCAGCAGCGCGCCGATCGGCGCCCGCTGCACGATGCGGCGGGCGATCAGGCCGGTCCGCTGCGCGACCACCACCGTGCCACGGCTGGTGTCCAGAACGGTGTACGCGGCGACGTTGTGCTCGGCGTCCGGCTTCATCGCGTTGACGAAGCCGCCGTCGGCGACGAAGTAGTCCACCACCTTGCCGGCGACCGGAGCCCGGTTGACGTGCACGTCCAGCACGGAGAGGAACACCGCGACCCGCAGCCACTCGCCGTCGCCGAAGCGCTCGTCGTGCAGGCGCTGCACCGACAGGACCTTGCCGTCAGCGCTGGCCACCACGGCGTTCGGGTCCTCCGGGACGTCCCGCTGGGGATCGCGGAAGAACGCGGCTACCGGCCCGGCGGCCAGCGCCGGCAGCAGCCACAACCTGCTCGACGGCCGCGCCACCCGGGCCAGCGCCGCCAGACCCAGCGTGATGCCCGCCGCGGCCACCCCGTTGGAGTCGATGTGCATTCCCCGGGTCAGCGGCACGCTCGACGGCCGGTACGCCGGGGCCAACCGGTCGGCCGCGGCCGGGCTGGCCGGGGTGAACCGGAGTCGGTAGACGCGTACCGGCGGCGTGTTCCGCAGCACCAGGTCCCCGCCGACGCCGTAGAGGGCGTCGTGGCGGGCCAGCTCGGTGGCCGCGCCGGTCGTCCGGCCCGGCGTCGCGGTCGTCGCCACGCTCAGCACGCCGCCGTCGGTCAGGTACTTGGACAACCCGTCGATGCCGCTCCGGGTCTCCTCGGCGGTGCCGATGAACGCCTCGCCGGCGATGACCACGGCGGCGGCCTCGGCGTCGGCGAGCGAGTCGACCACCCGGACACGGTCGGCGACCCATCGGCCCTGAGCGGTGACGTGCTCGCGGAGCACGGAGGTGCCGGACGAGTCGGCGGGCACCACGGTGAGCTGGTCACCGGGGAGCAACGCCTCGATGGCCGCGGCCAGCACCGCGGACTCCGGGCTCGCGCCGACCAGCAGGGCGGCCTTCGGGTCGTTCATCCGGGCCAGCTCGGCGACGAGGGTACGGGCGGCTCGCTCGCCGATGCGGACCGGACCGGACCGGCCGGTGGTACGCACGGCGGGGGACTGCGTCATGTCGGGCGGGCTCCTGACGGGGTAGAGACGGGAATCGCGGCGGGGCGCCATGGCGGGGACGGGCCGGCCGGCGGAGGCGAGATCTCCACCGGTCAGCATATGCGCCCGCCCGCGCCGGCCGCACCGCCGTGGAGGTGGTGCGGGCCGCCGCGGGCGGGGAGCAGGGTCAGGATTCCCGCCGTCGGCTCTCCCGCTCGTCCGCCGGATCGTCGCCGGTCGTCGTGCTGAGGTGATCGGGTCGGGTCGGCTGGTCACTCCCGTCAACGGGCTGGCCGGAGACCGGCGACGTCGGCGGCTCCGACGCGCCGTGGGCCAGCCAGGCCGGGTGGATGGCGTCCGCCGACGCCTCCGGTGCCCGCATCTCGGCGGTCGGGGCCTCCGGCAGACGCATCTCGGCGGTCGGCGCCTCCGGTGCCCGCGTCGCCACGGTCGGGGCCTCGGGCGGCAGGGGAGTGTCCCAGGTGGAGTGTTCGGCGGTCCACGCCGGAACACCCGCTCCGGAGGTCGGGGTGGGTGCCCCGGAGGTCGGCACGCCGGGCTCGACGGCGGTGACCGGCCCGAACGCCGAGGTCGACGTGCCGGGTTGCGGGGCCGCGATCGTGGCCGGCTCGGCGACGTCGTTCGGCTCCGGGCGGCCGGATCGGCCGGAGCGCAACGCGCCGACCAGACCGAAGATCCCGATCAGGATCAGCGCGCCGGCCAGGAACCAGCCGACCGGCGGGAGTGCGAGCCCGAGCAGCTGGGCGAGCAGCCACCAGGCCGACAACGCCAGGAACACCAGCCCGAAGGCGAACGAGAGCAGGTCCGTACGGTGAGCCTTCACCGGGTCACCTCCAGGTTGCCGGCATTGACGTGGATGTACAGGCGCAGCTTCCCGCCGCCGGGGCCGTCCGCGCCCAGGTCGGTGGACTCCCGCTGGCGGCCGTCGATCCCGCCGGAACGGTTGCCGAAGATGGTGGCGTCGCCGGCATTGACGTCGGCCACGGTGGTGACGTCCACGTTCGGCGGTACGACAACTGTCGCCTTACCGAAATTGATCGCGACGGTCACCTGGCTGTCCTGCTTCGAGAAGTCGAGGCCCCGCAGGTCGAGCACGGCGTCACCGAAGCTGTTCTCGTACCGGTCGGCGAGGTCGCGGTAGTCGGTGGGCGCCCAGGTGACCGCGCCGTCCACGCCGCGGATGCGGTCGTAGGACTCGGCGACCGTGGCGGTCCCCAGAGCCGCGGCGGTCACCAGGCCGAGCGCGATCAGCCAGCGGGCCCGACCGAACCAGGTGCCGACCAGCAGCCCCAGCCCGATCGTCGCCAACGCGGCCGCGAAGTACGCCGAAGCGCTGACGGCGAAGACGTCCAGCAGGTCGAGCAGGGCGACGACGCCGAGGGCCAGGAAGATCAGCGAGAAGGTCACCGCGCCGAGCGGCGAACGCTCCCGCGGCCGCTTCGGCGGCTTCGGTGGTTTGGGCGGCGGGTACGCGGCCGGTGCCGGCGCGGCGTACGGGCCGTGCGGCGCGAACGGTGGGCGGTACCCGCCCGGCGTCGCCGAGACCGGGTAACCCGACGGACCGGCGGGCACGGCGGTCACCGGCGCCGACGGCCAGCCGGCGGTGGAGGTGACCTCGGCGGCCGTGTCGCTGCCCGGCCAGCTCTGCCCGGGCGCCGGCCAGGCGGCCTCCTGCGGTCCCGTGGTGGCGCCGGCCGGCTGCCCGGAGACCGGCCCGGTCCCGGACGACAGCGCCGCCCCGGACACCTGCTGCGCGCCGGCGAACGGCTGCGTGGCGGTGGCCGGCCGGGTGCCGTGCACGGGTGCGCTCGGCGGCTCACCCGGCGCCGCGGCGGCGTACGCCGGAGCACCACCCGCCAACGGCGCGGTCGCCAGCGGCCCGGTGGACGGCACCGTGCCGTGCGTCGGGGCGGGCCAGGCGACCGGCGGGACCGGCCCGGGTGGCGTACCTGTCGGAGTGGGCGGCACCGGCCCACCCGGGGCGCCGGGCTGTGGCCCACGGCTGTCCCGGTTGAGCAGCAACGCGCCGCCGATCAGGATGGCCGCGCCGAGCAGCACGGCGCGGAAGGCGTCGGTGACGATGTAGCCGAAGCTGGCCGCCACCAGGATGCCCAGCACGATCACGGTCACCGGGGACATGCTGGAACGGCCGCGCCCCAGCATCGACTCCACCGGGGATGCCGTGTCGCCCTCGTTCGGGATGATCAGCCAGGCGGCGACGTACACCAGGATGCCGATGCCGCCGAAGAACCCGAGCACCGCGAGCAGCACCCGCCAGAGCACCGGGTCGGTGTTGGTGGCTCGTCCGATCGCGGCGCAGACCCCGGCCAGGTAACGACCGTCGCGCGGCCGGACCAGCCCGTACCGCGAGGTGAAGCCGGTGCCGCCCAGCGGCCCCACGGACGGCCCCGGCCCACCGGGCCCTCCAGGCGTACCCGCGCCGCCGCCGGCCCCGTAGCCGGCACCTGTCGTACCGCCGCCGGGCCCGTAGCCCGCGCCGGGCGCGAAGCCGGCGTCGGGCCCCTGGCCCGGGCCGGGCGCGTAGCCGGCGCCGGGCGGGTAGCTCGGTGGCTCGTACGCGCCGGGTGTCGGTTCGGCGGCCGGGCCGGTGCCGGCGGGCGGGCCGAACGTGGTGGGCTCGGTCCAGCCGGCGGGTGTTCCGGCTGGGGCGGGCGGTACTGAACCGCCCGGCTGTGCCGACCCGGGGCGGGGCGGCGGGGCAGCTTCCTCGGTCATGCCTCGATCCTGCTGCCCGCTTCGCCCGAACGACCTCAGGACCCGACCCTGACCCCACCCTGAGATCCGAGCGGCCGGAATGTCGGGGGCGTCCCCGTGGTCGGGGGACGCCGCAGCGTGTGACGATCGGACTCACCGACATCCGGACAGCCCACCACCGTGACCAGGGAGCCTGCGATCAGCACCGTGACCCCGCCTCCGCGCCTCTACCGCGCCCCCGAGCACCGGATGGCCGCTGGCGTCGCCGCCGGTATCGCCGACCACCTCGGCATCTCGGTGCTGCGCGTGCGGGTCGCGTTCATGGTGCTGCTCGGGCTGAGCGGGCTCGGACTGCTGCTCTACGCGGCCTTCTGGGCGGTGGTGCCGCTGCGCCCCGGCGACACCGCCGTGCCGCCCCGGCGCGACGTGGCCCAGCTCCTGCCGTTCGTCGGGATCGGGCTCGGTGTCCTGCTGATCCAGGTGATGGTCTTCGACTCGGTAGGCGCGGCGGGCACCGCCGGTTGGCTGGTGGCCATCATCGCGGTCGGCGCCGGGGTCATCTGGCACCAGTCGGCGCCCGAGCGGCGACGGCGCTGGGGCGACACGATGCCGGTCCCGTGGCTCGGGGCGGTCGTCGAGGAGAGTGACCGGCGGGCCTTCGTGCTCCGGTTCATCGGCGGCGGGGTGCTGGTCGCGGTCGGCATCATCGGTGTCGCGGCGGTCTACTCGCCGGCACAGAACTTCGACGCGGTGATCAACGGGGTGATCTTCGCGCTGGTCGGGTTGGCCGGGGTCGGCGTGGTCGCCGCGCCGGTGCTCTGGCGGACGTACAGCCAGCTCCGCGCGGAGCGCGAGGGCCGCATCCGCGAGCAGGAGCGGGCCGAGCTGGCCGCGATGGTGCACGACCAGGTGCTGCACACGCTGGCGCTGATCCAGCGCAACGCCGGCGACGTCAAGACGGTTCAGCGGTTGGCCCGGGGGCAGGAGCGTTCGCTGCGCAACTGGCTCTACAAGCCCACGGCGTCACCGAGCGAGCGCTTCGCGGCCGCCCTGGAGCAGGCCGCCGCCGAGGTCGAGGACACCTTCGCGATCACTGTGGAGACCGTGGTGGTGGGCGACCGGGAGACTGACGAGAAGGTCGGCGCGCTGGTCGCCGCCGCGCGCGAGGCGCTGGTGAACGCGGCCCGGCACGCAGGTGTGCAGACCGTGTCGCTCTACGCCGAGGTGGAGCCCGAACAGGTCAGCGTCTTCGTCCGGGACCGGGGCAAGGGCTTCGATCCGGATACGGTGGAGGACCACCGGCACGGCGTACGCGGTTCGATCATCGGACGGATGAAGCGGCACGGCGGACGGGCCGAGATCCGGTCCGGCCCGGGGGAGGGGACCGAGGTCCGGTTGATCCTGCCGATCTCCCGGGACTCGTCCGCAGCGGAGAGGAACAAATGACCATGGCCGAGCAGCCGATGGAGCACCTCGACCCGGCGACCAGCCGCCCGGAACGCCTGCGGGTGTTCCTGGTGGACGACCACGCGATGTTCCGCGCCGGGGTGCGTGCCGAGCTGGGCGCCCATGTCGAGGTGGTGGGTGAGGCGAGCACGGTGGCCGAGGCGGTCACCCGGATCGCCGCCACCGGCCCGGACGTGGTGCTGCTCGACGTCCACATGCCCGACGGCGGTGGCCGTGCCGTGCTGGAGGCGATGCGGCGCAGCCATCCGCAGGTCAAGTTCCTGGCGCTGAGCGTCTCCGACGCGGCGGAGGACGTGATCGGGTTGATCCGGGCCGGCGCCCGGGGTTATGTCACCAAGACCATCTCCCCGGACGAGCTGGCCGCGGCGATCCGTCGGGTCGCCGACGGTGACGCGGTGTTCAGCCCCCGGCTCGCCGGGTTCGTGCTGGACGCCTTCGCGGCCCGGCCGGACGCCCCGGTGGCCGACCCGGAGCTGGACCAGCTCACCAACCGGGAGCGGGAGGTGCTGCGCCTACTCGCCCGGGGGTACGCGTACAAGGAGATCGCCAAGGAGCTGTTCATCTCCATCAAGACGGTGGAGACGCACGTGTCGAACGTGCTGCGCAAGCTCCAGATGTCCAACCGGTACGAGCTTTCGCGCTGGGCGGCGGACCGCCGGCTCGTGTGATCTATTCCTCCGCCCCGGCATTTCGGGCAGATGCCACGGATGCCGCTGGGCGGGGCTGACAAACGATCAGCCGTCGTCCCATACTGCCCCGGTCCCGTTTCCGCGCGTGGGTGTCGCATCCCGCGGAAACGACGGCTCACGCGCGTGCCCGCGATGGCGGGTCACCCCTGGGGAAGAGGTACCACTTCGATGTTGGGACAACGAGGACGACACTGGGCGCGGGTCGCCCTGGCGGCTGTCGCCGGCGGCGCCCTGGCGCTCGGCGTGGCGGGCGCCGCCGCCGCGGCCCCGGCCACCGGTGTGGCCAAGGCGGTCGAGGGCAGCCAGGTCACCCTGAAGCTCGACGGCAAGACGCGCACCACGTCTGCGCTCGCTCTGAAGATCGACGGCAAGCTGGTGCCGGCGTTCTGCATCGACTACCACACCAGCGTGAAGCTCGACGGCAAGTACGAGGAGGGCACCTGGGACGAGTCCCAGGTGAAGAACCTCGCCAAGGTGCAGTGGGTGCTGACCCACGGTTACCCGAACGCCGATTCCACCAAGCTCCTCGCCGCCGCCGGCGTGGACACCAAGATCGGCAAGAAGCAGCTCGACAACCTGCTCTACTTCGGCACCCAGACCGCCGTCTGGCACTTCAGTGACGGCATCGAGCTGGGCGCCTGGGAGAAGGGCCTGCAGGCCCCCAACCAGTACGAGGTGATCACGAAGGTCCGTGACTACCTCATCAAGAACGCCACCGACCAGCCGGAGCCGCGTGCCGAGCTGTCGGTCAGCCCGGCCAGCGCCACCGCGACGGTCGGCGGCAAGGCCGGTCCGTTCACGGTCAGTGGTCCGGCGGGTGCCATCACCGTCGCGGCCACCGGCGGCACCGCCGTCGACGCCGAGGGCAAGCCGGTCACCACGACCACCAACGGCGGGCAGTTCTGGCTGGCCGCCGAGGCCGCCGGCACGGTCGACGTGACGCTGACCGCGCAGGACGCCGTCTCCTTCGGCCGGGTGTTCCTGTTCACCGGCCCGAAGAAGGCGCAGAAGCTGATCCTCGGCGGCAGCACCGGCGCCACCGTCACCACCCGGGTCTCGGCCACCTTCACCGCCGTTCCCACGACGCCGCCGGCCACCCCGTCGGCGACCCCGAGCGCGTCGGCCTCGCCGACCACCCCGTCGGCCACGCCGTCGGACTCGGCGCCGCCGGCCAGCCCGGCCCCGTCCACCTCGCCGGCGAGCAACGGTGGCGGCCTGCCGCTGACCGGTTCGCCGATCGCGGCGGCGGCGACCGCCGGTCTGCTGCTGCTCGCCGCGGGTGCGGTCGCCGTCCTTGTGGTGCGTCGTCGCAAGGTCCGCTTCACCGCCTGATCCATCCCCGCCACACCACCGGCCCCGGCCCCGCCTCCAGGCGGCGCCGGGGCCGGTGTCGTCGTAGCCGCCGTGGTCGCCACTTTGATGATCAGAAAAACGCCCGCGGCACCCTCGGCCACCCAGCCGACCATGGTGCCCGTGCAGCCGACGTCGACCTCGTCCGGACGGGCAAAGAAAGTCGAGCCCGCGACAGACGCCGGAACGCGTGGTCGTCAAGCGAAAAACCTCACAGAAGCCGAGCCTGAGCGGGGCGCGAGCGTCCGAGCAGGTCATGTACTTCCAGGTCGGAGACACCCACCCCGACCGTTTTATGATCATTTTTCAAGTATCGGCAACGTGGCGGGCAACTAACGGCTTGATAACGGCACCTTCACGGAAGAGGCCAGTGGGTGTCACAGTGGCAGCACCTCACCCTCGGTGTGTGGCACTCCGTACGGCCCACGACCACGACCTCCGCTGTTCCCGGCGGGTTCGTGGCTGTGTCGCCTGCGTAGGGTCGTGCCTCGTCGGGTGAGGGAGCCCGGCGGATCGGAACATCAGGGGTGTCCCCAAACTTCCCTGTGGTCCCGGCGACCCCCGCCCCGGGGTGGTCGGGCGGTGTCACCCCCAAAACGTGCGTGAAACCCACGACGGAACCAGGTTAGAAAGAGGAGGCCCCTCGGAATGAGAGTCTCGAAGCGGGCGACGAGCGCGATCGCGCTCAGCGCGGCTGCCGCGCTTGTCGCGAGCGGTTGCTCGAGCGGTGACGGCGACGGCGACGCCGCCGCCAGCAAGGATGGCGCGATCGTCATCCACGGCGTCCAGCCGGAGAACCCGCTGGTTCCGTCGAACACCACGGAGACCGGCGGTGGCAAGGTCATCGACTGGCTGTTCACCGGCCTGGTCGAGTACCCCAACGACGGTGGGGCCCCGCGCAACGCGCTGGCCGAGTCCATCGACACCAAGGACTCCAAGGTCTTCACGATCAAGATCAAGAAGGGTACCAAGTTCCACGACGGTACCGAGGTGAAGGCGAAGAACTTCGTCGACGCCTGGAACTGGGCCGCTTACTCGCCGAACGGCGCGCAGAACGGCTCCTTCTTCTCGGACATCGCGGGCTTCGACAAGACCTACACCGAGGACCCGGACGGCCCGGACGGCCCGCAGAAGGCCCCGGCCCCGTCGGCCAAGGAGCTCTCCGGCCTGAAGGTCATCGACGAGCAGACCTTCGAGGTCACCCTCGCCGCGCCGACCGCGGTCTTCCCGACCAAGCTCGGCTACAGCGCCTTCATGCCGCTGCCGGACGCGTTCTTCACCATGAAGCCCGAGGAGTTCGGCAAGAAGCCGATCGGCAACGGCCCGGTCAAGTTCGTGTCGTGGCAGGACAACGTCCTCATCAAGCTGACTCGTTTCGACGACTACAGCCTGCGCGACAAGATGAAGATCAAGGACGTCGACGTCAAGCTGTACCAGGACGAGACGGCGGCCTACGCCGACCTGCTCGCCAACAACCTTGACTTCATGGAGGTCGTCCCCACCTCGGCGCTCGCCGGCGACAAGTGGAAGACCGACCTCGGCGACCGTGGCCTGAACACCGTCACGCCGTCGACCGCGCTGATCGCGTTCCCGATCTACGACAAGCGCTTCCAGAACCCGAAGCTGCGTCGTGCGGTCTCGCTGTCGATCAACCGGCAGGAGATCTCGGACAAGATCTTCTTCGGCACCCGCAAGCCGGCCGACAGCTGGGCGAACCCGCTGACCCCGGGCGCCAAGCCGGGTAACTGCACCGCCTGCAAGTTCGACCCGACCACGGCCAAGCAGCTGCTGACCGAGGCCGGTGGCTTCACGGGCGAGATGGTCTTCTACTACAACTCGGACTCCAGCCACAAGGACTGGATGGACGCGGTTGCGCAGCAGGTCAAGACCAACCTCGGCATCGAGGCTCGCGCCGAGGGCATCCCGACCTTCGCGGTGTTCCGTCAGAACATCAACGCCCACAAGATGACCGGCCCGTACCGTGCCGCCTGGCAGCAGGACTACCCGGACGTGGAGAACTGGGTCAACCCGCTCTACGTCAAGGGTGGCTCGTCCAACGACGGCCTGTACAGCAACCCGGAGGTCGACACCCTGGCCAAGCAGGCCAGCGCTGCTCCGAGCCTGGAGGCTTCGCACGAGGCCTTCGCCAAGGTTCTCGAGAAGGTCGACCAGGACGTCCCGAGCATCCCGATCTACTTCTACGGCCAGCAGTCCGGCCACTCGGAGAAGATCAAGAAGCTCGAGCTGAACAACGTCGGCGAACTCGACATCACCTCGGTCGAGCTCTGATCCGAACGGTCTGACCCCGGGTCGGGCTCGCCACATCCGGTGAGCCCGACCCGGGGCCGTTCCGCGAGTGGATGCCACAGCACTCCACTCGCCACGTTGTCACCACCGTGTCGGCCGTCCGACGCGCCCCCTGTCTGGAGGACCACCCCATGGGCCGTTATCTGTTGAGACGGCTGCTCCAACTCGTGCCCGTCTTCATCGGCTCGACCTTCCTGATCTACTGGCTCGTCTGGTCCGTCCCGGGCGACCCGTTCGCCGGCAAGTGCGGCGAGCGCCGCTGCCCGGACCAGTACGTCGCGTACATGACCGAGAAGTACCACCTGGACCAGAACGTCTTCGTGCAGTACGGCAACTACATGAAGAACCTGCTCCAGGGCGACTTCGGCCAGACGTTCTCCCAGCGCGACATCGGCGACATCATCGCCACGGCGTACCCGAACACCCTGAAGCTGGCCCTGGTCGCGCTCGCCATCGAGGCTGTCATCGGCCTCGGCGCCGGCATCCTGACCGGTCTGCGCCGCAACGGCTTCCTGGACAACCTGGTCCTCGTCTCGACCCTCTTCCTGCTCGCGCTGCCGGTGTTCGTCGTCGGCTTCGTGCTGCAGTGGCTGCTGGGTGTGCAGTGGGGCATCGTCAAGCCGACCGTCTCGTCCGAGATGCGGTTCTCCGAGCTGATCGTGCCGGGCTTCGTGCTCGGTAGCGCATCGGTGGCGTACATCGCCCGGGTGGCCCGAACGAGCATCGCGGAGAACCGCCGTGCCGACTACGTGCGCACCGCCATCGCCAAGGGCCTGCCGATGCGCCGGGTCGTGGGTGTGCACCTGCTGCGCAACTCGCTCATTCCGGTCGTCACCCTGCTCGGCACCGACCTCGGCGCCCTGATGGGCGGCGCGATCGTCACCGAGGGCATCTTCGGCATCAACGGAATCGGGCGCGAGGTCTACCGCGCGATCGTCACCAAGGAAAGCGCTACCGTGGTTGGCATCGTGGTCGTACTGGTGGTCGTCTATCTGTTGATGAACCTGTTGGTCGACCTGCTCTACGCCGCCCTGGACCCGAGGATCCGTTATGAGTGACCCGAGTACCGCTTCGATTGTCAGCACCCCTGCTGCGCAGCCGACCGACACCCCCGCCGCCCCCGGGCCGCAGAGCAACGAGAAGCCCCGTGGTCTGCTCGGTGACGCCTGGCGGGACCTGCGCCGTAAGCCGCTGTTCTGGATCTCGGCGACGATCATCGTCATCTTCCTGTTGATGGCGGCCTTCCCGTCGCTGTTCGCCCCGGGCGACCCGGTCAACGGAGCGCTCTCGCGCAGCCTCAACAAGGCGTCCGGCGACGCGTGGTTCGGGTACGACCTGCAGGGCCGGGACGTCTACGCCCGGGTCATCTACGGCGCGCGTGCCTCCATCGTGGTCGCCGTGCTCTCCGTGGTCGGCACCCTGCTGGTCGGCGGCGCCATGGGCATCATCTCCGGATACCTCGGTGGCTGGGTCGACACGATTCTCAGCCGGGTCGCGGACGTGTTCTTCGGAGTGCCGTTCGTGCTCGGCGCGATCGTCATCCTGACCACGTTCAACGGTTCGGGCAGCAGCAACAGCAAGGCCGAGATCATGGGCCTGGTGATCATCTCGCTGATCGTGCTGAGCTGGCCGGTCGTCATGCGGTTGATGCGCTCCTCGGTGCTCGCCACCAAGGAGGCCGACTACATCGTGGCGGCGCGCGCGCTGGGTGCCGGCAGTGGCCGGATCATCCTCAAGCACCTGCTGCCGAACTGCCTGGCCCCGCTGCTGGTCTACGGCACGATCATGGTCGGCTCGTTCATCGGCGCCGAGGCCACCCTGTCCTTCCTGGGTGTCGGCCTGAAGTCGCCGGTGGTGTCCTGGGGCATCATGATCAGCGAGGGTAAGGATTTCATCCGGGTCGCGCCGGGGCTGGTGTTCTTCCCTGCCGCATTCCTCGTCGCCGCGGTGCTGAGCTTCGTGATGCTCGGTGAAGCGGTCCGCGAGGCCCTCGATCCGAAACTCCGCTAGGGGAGATCCAGTGTCCGACATTCTCGTGTCTGAGCAGTCCGCGCCGGGATCCGGCGGGTCCGGGCGCCCCTCCGGCCGGCTGCTCGAGGTCGACGACCTGCGGGTGGAGTTCCGTACCCGGGACGGCGTCGCAAAGGTCATCAACGGGGTCACGTACCACGTCGACGCGGGGGAGACCCTCGCCGTGCTCGGCGAGTCCGGCTCCGGTAAGAGCGTCACGGCGCAGACGATCATGGGCATCCTCGACACGCCCCCCGGCTTCGTCACCGGTGGGCACGTCCGCTTCCACGGCAAGGACATGCTCCGCATGTCCGCCGAGGAGCGCCGCCGCATCCGCGGTGAGGGCATCGCGATGATCTTCCAGGACGCGCTCTCCGCCCTGAACCCGGTCTTCACCGTCGGGTTCCAGATCGCCGAGCAGTTCCGGGTTCGGCGGGGTCTGGGTCGCGCGGAGGCCAAGAAGCGCGCGATCGAGATGCTCGACCAGGTCAAGATCCCGAACGCCAAGGGCCGGTTCAACAACTATCCGCACCAGTTCTCCGGCGGTATGCGGCAGCGCGCGATGATCGCGATGTCGCTGGCGCTCGACCCCGAGGTGCTGATCGCGGACGAGCCGACCACCGCGCTCGACGTGACGGTGCAGGCCCAGATCATGGACCTGCTCGCGGAGCTCCAGCGTGAGCGGCAGATGGGCATGATCCTGATCACCCACGACCTCGGTGTGGTCGCCGACGTCGCCGATCGGATCGCCGTCATGTACGCGGGCCGGATCGTCGAGGAAGCCGACGTGTACGACCTGTACGCCAAGCCGGCGCACCCGTACACGATGGGTCTGATCGACTCGATCCCGCGTCTGGACGAGAAGGGGCAGCAGCTCCGGACGATCAAGGGCCTCCCGCCGAACCTGATGAACATCCCGCCGGGCTGCCCGTTCAACCCGCGCTGCCCGATGGCGCAGCCGGTGTGCCGGGAGAAGGTCCCCCCGCTGCTCCAGGTGGGCCCCGCCCGGGCCAGCGCCTGCCACTTCGCCGAGGAGCTGGTGAACCGTGTCTGAGAACATCCTCGAGGTCCGTGACCTGGTCAAGCACTACCCCGTCACCCAGGGTGTGGTGTTCAAGAAGACCGTCGGTCAGGTCAAGGCCGTCGACGGGGTCTCGTTCGGTCTGCGGGCCGGCGAGACGCTCGGTGTCGTCGGCGAGTCCGGCTGCGGCAAGTCGACCCTCGCCCGGGTTCTGATGAACCTGGAGAAGCCGACCGCCGGCAGCGTGGTCTACAAGGGCCAGGACATCTCCAAGCTCTCCGGTGGGGCGCTGCGTCGGCTGCGTCGGCAGATCCAGCTGGTCATGCAGGACCCGTACACCTCGCTGAACCCGCGGATGACGGTCGGTGATCTGATCGGGGAGCCGTTCGAGATCCACCCGGAGGTGGCGCCCCGGGGTAGCCGTCGGGCCAAGGTCCGCGAGTTGCTCGACCTGGTCGGGCTCAACCCGGAGCACATCAACCGGTACCCGCACCAGTTCTCCGGCGGTCAGCGTCAGCGCATCGGCATCGCCCGCGCGCTGGCGCTGCGGCCTGAGGTGATCGTCTGCGACGAGCCGGTCTCGGCGCTGGACGTCTCCATCCAGGCCCAGGTGATGAACCTGCTGGAGAAGCTGCAGAGCGAGCTGGGGCTGTCGTACATCTTCATCGCCCACGACCTGTCGGTGGTTCGCCACCTGTCGGACCGGGTGGCGGTGATGTACCTCGGCAAGATCGTTGAAATCGGCACCGAGGACGAGATCTACGAGCGGCCGACCCACCCGTACACCCAGGCGCTGCTCTCGGCGGTGCCGGTGCCGGACCCGACCCAGCGGAACAACAAGACGATCATCCGGCTCACGGGTGACGTGCCGTCGCCGATCAGCCCGCCCTCGGGCTGCCGGTTCCGGACCCGCTGCTGGAAGGCGCAGGAGGTCTGCGCCGAGCAGGTCCCGCTGCTGGAGATCCGGCGCGACTCGGACCACCCGAGCGCCTGCCACTTCGCGGAGCGTCGCGAGATCGTCGCCACCCACGAGGTGTGAGTCACCGGAACCGCCTGCCGACGTCACCACGACGACGGCAGGCGGTTTCGTCTGTCCGGGGTCCGCTGAGCGGGCCGCCGGTGGGGTCACCGACCGGCGGCTCGCCGAGGCGCCTCAGAGCGGCCCGCGGCCCGCGCGCAGCAGCAGCAGCGCCAGTTGGGTGCCGTCGGCGCCGAGCGCGAGCCGGAAGCGCTCCAGGATGTCCCGTTCGCGCGAGAGCACCAGGCGGGTGCCTCCGGAGGCCATCCGGGTCGCCCCGACCTCCTGGGACAGCGCGGCCCGCTCCTGCCAGAGCGCGATCAACGCGTGGTCGATCTCGTCGATCCGTTCTCTGATCTGCACGATCCGCGCAGCGGCGGTCGGCTCCACGGTGCCGGTCCGTGCGTCGGACGGGTCGCCGCCGCGCACCGAAGGCACCACCTCCGGCACGCTCCCGCTCGCCGGGGGCTGTCCCGCCTCCGGCCCGGCCGGGCCACCGTTCTGCTCCACCACGTCTGTCATCATCGGGTACCTCTCGTGCTGTGGTGCCCGGTGCCCGGAACCCGGGACGGAAAAAGCCCCGGACTCCAGGAGCCCGGGGCTTTTCGCAGGTCTGTCGATCAGGCGCGACCTACGGCAGCCGGACTCCCGGTGCCGTAGTAAAAGTAGTAGCGCGCAGCGATCACGCCGTCGAGTATGCCCACGCCGGTGGCCGGCGCGCAAGGATTCCGGCGCAAAAGGGCGGCCCCGCTCGGGTGCTTCCGGCGCCGGCACGGCGGCCCGGCCCGACGGACGGCGCGGTCGGGAAGTGTCCGGCTGGCGGCATAGACTTGGCGCGCGATGCATCCTCTCTTCGACATTCCCGCGTCCCCGCCCGCGCCGGAGTCCGCGCCGGCCCGTCCGCACCGGCCCGGGTCGGCCCCCGTCCGCCTCGATCCGCAGCAGCTCCTCGCCGGGCTGAACGGGCCGCAGCGCGACGCCGTCAGCCACGCCGGTTCGCCGTTGCTGATCGTGGCCGGCGCCGGGTCCGGCAAGACCCGGGTGCTCACCCACCGGATCGCCTACCTGCTCGCCGCACGGGACGTGCATCCCGGTGAGATCATCGCCATCACCTTCACCAACAAGGCGGCCGGCGAGATGAAGGAGCGGGTCGCCGCGCTGGTCGGCCCGCGGGCCCGACTGATGTGGGTGTCGACGTTCCACTCGGCGTGCGTCCGCATCCTGCGCGCCGAACACGAGCACGCAGGCCTCAAATCGACGTTCTCGATCTACGACGCGGACGACTCCCGCCGCCTGATGCAGCTGGTCACCCGCGAGCTGGATCTCGACCCGAAGCGCTACCCGGCGCGTGGTCTGGCCGCCCAGGTCTCCAACCTCAAGAACGAGCTGGTCGACCCGGAGCAGTTCGCCGCACGGGCCAGCGGGCCCAACGAGCGGGCGCTCGCCGAGGCGTACACGCTGTACCAGCGCCGGCTGCGCGAGGCGCACGCGCTGGACTTCGACGACCTGATCATGACGACGGTGCACCTGCTCCAGTCCCACCCGCACGTCGCGGAGAGCTACCGGCGGCGGTTCCGGCACGTGCTCGTCGACGAGTACCAGGACACCAACCACGCCCAGTACGTCCTGATCAAGGAGCTGGTCTCCGGCACCGACGGGCTGGAGCCGGCCGAGCTGTGCGTGGTCGGTGACGCCGACCAGTCGATCTACGCCTTCCGGGGCGCGACGATCCGCAACATCCTGGAGTTCGAGCGGGACTTCACCGACGCGCGGACGATCCTGCTGGAGCAGAACTACCGCTCCACCCAGACCATCCTCAACGCGGCCAACGCGGTGATCGACCGGAACACCTCCCGCAAGCCGAAGCGGCTGTGGAGCGAGGCAGGTGACGGCGAGCGGATCGTCGGCTACGTGGCCGACACCGAGCACGCCGAGGCGGACTGGGTGGGCCGGGAGATCGACCGGCTGGTCGACGCCGACGAGACCCGCCCCGGTGACGTCGCGGTCTTCTACCGCACCAACGCCCAGTCCCGCGTCTTCGAGGAGGTGTTCATCCGCGCCGGCCTGCCGTACAAGGTGGTCGGCGGGGTGCGCTTCTACGAGCGCAAGGAGGTCCGCGACGCCCTCGCGTACCTGCGCTCGGTGGTCAACGACGACGACACGGTGAGTCTGCGGCGGGTGCTGAACACCCCCCGCCGGGGCATCGGCGACCGCGCGGAGGCGTGCGTCGAGGCGCTGTCCAGCCGTGATCGGATCTCCTTCGGCGCGGCGCTGCGCCGGGCCCGGGAGGCGCCCGGCATCTCCACCCGGGCGGCCAACGGCATCGCCGACTTCGTGGCGCTGCTCGACGGCGCTCGGGAGCTGGCCGAGACCGGCACCCCGGAGGAGGTGCTGGAGGCCCTGCTGACCCGCTCGGGCTACCTCACCGAGCTGGAGGAGAGCCTGGACCCGCAGGACGCGGGCCGGGTGGACAACCTCCAGGAACTGGTCAGCGTCGCCCGGGAGTACACCGAGCGGATCGAGGCGACCGGCGCCGACGGGGACCGGGCCACCCTGGCGGGCTTCCTGGAGCAGGTCGCGCTGGTGGCCGACGCCGACCAGATCCCCTCCGACGACCCCGACCACCAGGGCGTCGTCACCCTCATGACGCTGCACACCGCCAAGGGCCTGGAGTTCCCGGTGGTCTTTCTGACCGGGCTGGAGGACGGCGTGTTCCCGCACCTGCGCTCGCTGGGCGACACCCGCGAGCTGGAGGAGGAGCGCCGACTGGCGTACGTGGGCATCACCCGCGCTCGGCAGCGGCTCTACCTCTCCCGGGCGGTGACCCGTTCGGCCTGGGGGCAGCCGTCCTACAACCCGCCGTCGCGGTTCCTGGAGGAGCTGCCACCGGAGCTGGTGCGCTGGGAGCGCACCGAGGGGTCGTACACCTCGTGGGCCGGCGGGGGCGGCGGCGTCGGCGGTCGTGCCGATCGTGCGCCCGGCGGCCGCGGCACCTTCACCGGGGGTACGCCGAAGGCGGCGCAGCTGGCCCAGCGGCTCGGCGTGGACGCCAGTCGCCTCACCACGGCCAGCGAGCTGCCGCAGGGGCCGAAGGTGGCCGCCGGCGACCGGGTCAACCACCAGCGCTACGGGCTGGGGCGCGTGCTCGCCGTGGAGGGGCACGGCCCGGGCGCCCGCGCTCAGATCGACTTCGGCGACCAGACCATGTGGCTGGTCCTCCGCCATGCCCCGGTAGACAAGCTGTAACCCGCGCCGATCTTGCAGTTCCGGTCGTCGACATGGGCGGTTGTGCCCTTGATGTCGGGACAGAAAGTGCAAGATCGGCGCGGTGGGGGCGGGGACGGGGAGCTAGCAGCCCAGGTTGACGCCGTGGGCGCGCATGTACGGCGCGGGGTCGATCTGGTTCCACATGCCCTGGTGCACCTCGAAGTGCAGGTGCGGGCCCGTGGCGTCGCCCGTGGCGCCCTCGTAGCCGATCACCTGACCGGCCTTGACCTTCTGCCCGACGGTGACCGCGATGCGGCTCTGGTGGGCGTAGTGGGTCAGGTAGCCGTTGCCGTGGTCGATGAAGACGGAGTTGCCGTACCCGTCCGCGGCGTCGCCGGCCTGGGTGACCGTGCCGGCGGCCGCGGCGTGGATGGGGGTCCCCGAGGGCAGCGCCAGGTCGATCCCGGCGTGCAGGGTGCCCCAGCGCTGGCCGTAGCAGGAGGTGACCGAGGCGCCCGGCATCGGGTCGACCCAGGCGGCCGTCGGCCGGGTGGTCTTCTTCGGCTTCGGCTTCGGCTTGGCGGTGGCCGTCCTCGTCGGTGTCGGGCTGGCGCTTGCCGTCGACGGGCTCACGGTCGGGCTGGCCGACGGAGACGCCGGCGCGCTCGACTCACGGGCCGAGCGGTCGGCCCGGCTGGCGGCCTCGGCGCGGGACTGGGCGTCGAGCGAGACGGCGGTGGGTGCCGGCCGGTCGGGGCCGGAGGTGGCTACGGCGACCCCGCCCAGGCCGAGGGCGACCAGCGCGGCCGCGCCGACCACGATGAGGCGGTTCCGCCGGCGGGCACGTCCCGGCTGCTCGACGGTGGTGTCGGGGGTGTTCTCGTTCTGGACGGGGCTGTCTTCCTGCACGGCGGACCTTCACAGTCGAGGGGCACTTGACCTCGAAATACTGGTGTCGGGCCGAGCTGGACGACCGTCCGGGACCGCGCGTCCGAACCGGGGGCGGCCGGCCGGCTGACCTGCTATGCGCCGGTCTGACGCGGTCCGTCCGGAAAAGTGATCATGCCGTGCCGTGCTGTCGGTCACAGTCCGTCCTGTGATCCAGCAGACATCAACCGTGGACCGAGCCGAAAAAACCGCCCGGATCAGCAGATCCGGGCGGTCAACGGGCGGTACGCAGCGTCAGGAACCCGCTACCTCGCTGTAGATTGCCTCGACTTGCAGCTTGATGTCCACTCCGCGCTCCTGCAGGTACGGAACGGGGTCGATCGGGGCGCCCTTGACATGAAGCTCAAGGTGCAGGTGCGTGCCGTAGGCGTGGCCGGTCTGGCCCACCAGGCCAAGCTGGTCGCCGGCCTTGACCTGCTGGCCCTCCTTGACACTGAGCGCGGAGGAGTGACCGTAGATGGCCTCGCTGCCGTCGGCGTGCTGGACGATCACCGCGTAGCCGTAGCCGCCGAACCAGCCGGCCTTGGTGACCAGGCCATCGTGGACCGCCACGTACGGGGTGCCCTCGGGGACGACCAGGTCGACGCCGGTGTGCAGCTTGCCCCACCGCATGCCGTACGGGGAGTTGAAGTCGTAGCCCTGCAGCGGCAGCATCCAGACCTCGGGCTCGGCCGCTTCCTTCGTGCGGCTGTCCCGGGAGGCGCGCTCGGCGTTGTCCGCACGGGCCGCGACGTCCTGACTGGTGATCGACGCCTGCTTGAGCTCGTCGAGCACGGTCGGGCTGACGTCCTTGGCGTCGGGCAGCGCCGACGCGCCCAGCGCGACGATGCCCGCGCCGACGAAGGCGGTGGTGACGACTGCCGCGTAACGGCTACGCGGGGGGGTGGGTACGCGGCGGCGACCGCGATATCGATCGGGCTCAGACGACAGGCGCTGGCGCACGCACACCCTCCGTTGTCGGGGTTCCGAGGCGGCCGGTGGGACGTCCGTGAAGCTCAGATGAACGTCTGTCGACCGCGTCGTCACCCGTCCATGGACCTGATGACAACCGTGGACACGTTAGCCAACCACCAGGCGACCCACAAGCCGAAGCGCCGAATTGGCGTGTCGATCTGTCCGTTTGCGTCCAAGATTGTCACGCATCGTGCCGTCGAACGGTGCCCCCGTAACCACCCGTTCGTCGCCGAGCGTGACCGATCCGGCGGAGTCGTCCGGCTTGACGCCGGGGCCCGGGCGGGACGGCCTCGATCGACGGTGCCGACGGCGGTGCCCGGGCGCGGCAGAATGTCGGACGGGTTTCCAGCCCCGATTTCCCGGGCCCGGCCGGGCGGGTTACCGTTCGTTCAGGTGAAGGCCGTGGAGCCGGTGAAAGGTGTGCGCTGATGAGCTCTCGTATTCGGGTCGTCGTCGCGAAGCCAGGTCTGGACGGCCACGACCGCGGCGCGAAGGTCGTCGCCCGCGCCCTGCGCGACGCGGGGATGGAGGTCGTCTACACCGGCCTGCACCAGACGCCCGAGCAGATCGTGGAAACGGCCATCCAGGAGGACGCCGACGCGGTGGGTCTCTCCGTACTCTCCGGTGCGCACATGACGCTCTTCCGTAGGGTGCTGGAGCTGTTGACCGAGCGCGACGCCCGGGACATCGTCGTGTTCGGTGGCGGCATCATTCCCAACGGCGACCTCCCCGAGCTGGAGAAGCTGGGCGTCGCGAAGATCTTCACGCCGGGCGCCACCACGCAGGCGATCGTGGAGTGGGTCCGGGAGAACGTCGCGCAGCCGGTCGCCTGAGACAGCGGTCCGCTGCGCCGAGCCGACCACGTCGGTCCACCGCGTCGATTGCGTCGGTCTGCTGCGCCGACCGGATCTGGGCACGGGGGAGGGGCCGGACGCACCCCTCACACGTCCGGCCCCTCTATGCACGATGCCCCGCCGCCACCCCTCGACCGACAGGGCATCGGCCGTATCCCGTCTTTGCGCTGCTCAGCGCGCCGACACCTGACTCAACGACGCCCCGACGGGCGGGTTACGGACCCCCGGCAACATCGTCCGGACGATTGACGCCGCGCACGGCGCGGCCGGAATCCGCCCCACTCGACACGGAGTTGTGCATTACCGCACACCGTGCACCCGCTCGGTTGCCGGCCGTGCCCACCTCGCTAGGCTGCCGCCAATGGCCTGTTTCAACTGATGACAGGCGTCAAACTGTTTTCTGAACGCTGGTGGCGGCGCGACGGCGCGCCGCGGAGACGGGACGGGACGCGCAATCGTGGACCTGTACGAGTACCAGGGGCGGGACCTGTTCGAGCGGCACGGCTTGCCCGTGCTGGCCGGCGGCGTCGCCACTACCCCGGAAGAGGCCCGCGCGATCGCCGAACGTCTTGGCGGCCGTGTGGTCGTCAAGGCGCAGGTAAAGGTCGGCGGCCGAGGTAAGGCCGGCGGCGTCAAGCTGGCCGAGGGCCCGGATGAGGCGGTGGCTCGGGCCACCGACATCCTCGGCATGGACATCAAGGGTCACACCGTCCACAAGGTCATGATCACGGTGACCGCGGACGTGGCCGAGGAGTACTACTTCTCGTACCTGCTCGACCGGGCGAACCGCACCTTCCTCTGCATCGCCAGCGTCGCCGGCGGCATGGACATCGAGCAGGTCGCCGCCGAGACGCCCGACAAGGTCGTCAAGGCCCCGATCGACGCCGTGAAGGGCGTGGACGAGGCCAAGGCCCGCGAGATCGTGACCGCCGCCGGCTTCCCGGCCGAGGTCGCCGACCAGGTGGTCGAGATCGCCGTCGGCCTCTGGCAGGCGTTCGTCGCCGAGGACGCCACGCTGGTCGAGGTCAACCCGCTCGCCAAGAACGGCGACGGCCGGATGCTCCTGCTCGACGCCAAGATCAGCCTGGACGAGAACGCCGCGTTCCGGCACCCGGACCACGAGGCCCTGGTCGACCAGGCTGCCGTGGACCCGCTGGAGCAGGCCGCCAAGGCCAAGGACCTCAACTACGTCAAGCTCGACGGCGAGGTCGGCATCATCGGCAACGGCGCGGGTCTGGTCATGTCGACCCTCGACGTGGTCGCGTACGCCGGTGAGCGGCACGGCAACGTCAAGCCGGCCAACTTCCTCGACATCGGCGGCGGCGCGAGCGCCGCGGTCATGGCGAACGGTCTGGAGATCGTCCTCTCCGACCCGGCCGTGAAGAGCGTCTTCGTCAACGTCTTCGGCGGCATCACCGCCTGCGACGAGGTCGCCAACGGCATCATCCAGGCGCTGGCCCTGCTGGAGCAGCGCGGCGAGCAGGTCACCAAGCCGCTCGTCGTCCGGCTCGACGGCAACAACGCCGAGGCCGGCCGGGCGATCCTGGACGGCGCGAACAACCCGCTCGTGCAGCGGGTGGACACCATGGACGGCGCGGCCGAGCGGGCCGCCGAGCTGGCAGCTGCGGGGGTCTGATCATGGCTATCTGGCTGACCAAGGACTCGAAGGTCATCGTTCAGGGGATGACCGGTTCCGAGGGTTCCAAGCACACCCGGCGGATGCTCGCCGCCGGCACCAACGTGGTGGGCGGCGTCAACCCGCGCAAGGCGGGCCAGAAGGTCGACTTCGACGGCACCGAGCTGCCGGTCTTCGCGTCCGTGGCGGACGCCATGGCCGAGACCGGGGCCGACGTCACCGTCATCTTCGTGCCGCCGCAGTTCACCAAGGCCGCCGTGGTCGAGGCGATCGACGCCGCGATTCCGCTGGCCGTGGTGATCACCGAGGGCGTGCCGGTGCACGATACCGCCGCGTTCTGGGCGTACAACCTCGCGCAGGGCGAGCGGACCCGGATCATCGGGCCGAACTGCCCCGGCATCGCCTCGCCGGGCGCCTCCAACGCCGGCATCATCCCGGCCGACATCACCGGCTCCGGCCGCATCGGCCTGGTCAGCAAGAGCGGCACGCTGACCTACCAGATGATGTACGAGCTGCGCGACATCGGCTTCTCCACCTGCGTCGGCATCGGCGGTGACCCGATCATCGGCACCACGCACATCGACGCCCTCAAGGCGTTCGAGGCCGACCCGGAGACCGACGCCATCGTGATGATCGGTGAGATCGGTGGCGACGCCGAGGAGCGGGCCGCCGAGTTCATCAAGGACAACGTCACCAAGCCGGTGGTCGGCTACATCGCCGGCTTCACCGCGCCTCCCGGCAAGACCATGGGTCACGCCGGGGCGATCATCTCCGGCTCGGCCGGTACCGCCGAGGCGAAGCAGGCGGCGCTCGAAGCCGTCGGCGTCAAGGTCGGCAAGACGCCGACCGAGACCGCGAAGCTGATGCGGGAGATCATGTCCGGCAACTGAGCCGGGACGGCAACACCGAAGGGGTCGACCGGAACCGGTCGACCCCTTCGTCGTACCGCCGGGTCAGTCGTTGTTCCAGAACGGGTAGTTGCCGGTGAGACGCAGGATCGCGCCGCCGATGATGTTGATCACGCCGAACACGATGGCGAGGTAGCCGAGAACCGGCGACTGGCCGTTGCGCCGGGCGTCGCGCAGGGACAGGTAGCCGAAGATGATGCCGAGGATGCCGCAACAGATCAGGCCGAGGACGATGCCCAGCACGCCCCAGAGCGTGGTGCGGTCGCGTCCCCTGGCCGGCGGTGGTGGGGGCGGTGGGTATGCGGTCGTCACGGCTACCTCCGGGCGGTCGTGGGCGGCGGACCCCGGGCCGCGACCGGCGAGCCGGACCCGGTTGGCGGCGACGGCCACCCCCTCTGGCCCGACGCTAGACCCGACCGGGCGGATCCGGCCCCGGTTCGCCCAACTCGCCGCCCTCCGGGGCGGGTTAACGGACTGCCACCGCCCGCGCGACGTGCCAGAGTAGAGCGGATGCCCCCCGTCACCCCTGACCCACCCAGCCGTGCCGGCGGTGTACGCGCCGACGACCGGCCGGTCGACCGCGCCGCGCCCCGTCGGCGGGTTCCCGCGCCGCGCGCCGGTGGGTCGCCGCGTGGGCGTGCGCCGCTGGCCGTCGCCGCACTGGTGGCCGCGGTCGGGGCGGCTCTCACCTCGTACCTGCCGGTCGCCATCGTGCTCGGCCTGGTCCAGCTCGGCGCTGACTCCACCACGCTGGGCGGCACCCTGCGTACGGCGCTGGCCGGTTGGCTGGTGGGGCACGGGGTTCCGCTGCACACCGAGGCGGGCCCGTTCGGGCTCGCCCCGCTGGCGCTCACCGTGCTCGCGCTCTGGCGACTGACCCGGGCCGGCGTGCACGTGAGCCGCGCGATCGGCGCCCGCGACACCCGCTCACCGCGCCGCGCGCTGATCGCCGCCGCAGCTGTCGGTCTGGCGTACGCGCTGCTCGGCGCGCTCGCCGCGGTGCTGATCGGTGCGGGCGGGCCGCAGGTCTCCCTGGTGCGGGCGGCGGCCACGTTCGCGGTGGTCGGCACGCTCGGCGCGCTGGTCGGCGCGATCCGGATCACCGCCGTGACCCGGCTGCTCGTCACCCGGATACCCGGCCCGCTGCGCGACGGCGTACGCGCCGGGCTGGTGGCCGCGATCCTCCTGCTCGGAGCGGGCGCCGGCGCTGCCGGCCTGGCCGTGGCCATGGGCGGCGGTGACGCCGCGGACATGATCGGCGCGTACCGGACCGGGGTGGCCGGGCAGGCCGGGATCACCCTGGTCAGCATGGCGTACGCGCCGAACGCAGCGGTCTGGTCGACCAGCTATCTGCTCGGGCCGGGCTTCGCCGTCGGCGTCGACACGGCCGTACGCACCAGTGAGGTGTCGGTCGGCGCGCTGCCGGCCGTACCGTTGCTCGCTGGCCTGCCGCGCGGCCCGGTGGACGGCCTCGGCGCCCTGCTGCTCGCGGTGCCGGTGCTGGCCGGGATGGTCGCCGGCTGGTTGCTCGCCCGTCGGTTGGCCCGGTCAGCCGGGCCGGAGCGGCCGCCGCGGCGCTGGGCCGAACTGTTGGCGCCGGCGGCGCTGGCCGGGCCGGTGGCCGGCGTGCTGCTCGGCGTCGCCGCCGCGGCCTCCGGTGGGCCGCTCGGGGCGGGGCGCCTGGCGCAGCTCGGGCCGGTGGCCTGGCAGGTGGGCGCGGTGGCGGCAGGTGTCGTCGCGGTCGGGGCGCTGCTCGGCGCGGCTGCCACCCGGGTGCTCGCCCGGAGCCCGCGCGCCGCTCAGACCCCGCCGGTGCGCCCCGGAGCCTGACCGGCCGCTGCCGCTGCCGACGCTCGGCACGGCCTATGCGGGGCACGGCCGACGGTGGAGACGACCCACGGGGTGCGGAGACGGCGCGGGGCGCCCCGGACGGATCCGGGGCGCCCCGTCGGGAGCAGGGGTCTGCTCAGGGCTCGGTCGGCAGGTTGACGTTCGCCACGATGCTGATGATGAGCACCAGGATGCCGAGGCCGACGCCGACCGCGCCGCAGATCAGGCCGGTCTTGGCCTGGCCGGCGTTGTTGGCCTGGCCCTGGGCGACCTTCTGCTTCGCGAGGTAACCGGTCACCACGCCCGCGATACCCACCGGGATGCCCAGGTAGAGGCAGCAGACCAGCGGGATCGACGCGATGCCGAGGATCATCGACACCAGGCCGAGGGTGTTGTTCTGGCCCTGCTGCTGGGGGTAACCGGCGTTCGGGTACGTCGGGGCGCCACCGTAGGGCTGCTGCTGGCCGTACGGGGCCTGCGATGCGCCGTACGGGTCCTGCGGCTGCTGGCCGTACGGGGCGCCGGGCTGCTGGCCGTACGGAGCCGCCGGCGGCTGGCCGTACGGCTGGCCCGAGGTGGGCTGGCCGTAGGGCTGACCCGAGGTGGGCTGCTGGCCGTACGGGGCGGCCGGCGGCGGGGCGTACGGGTCGTGCGGCGGCTGGGGCGCGGTCGGATCCTGGTTGGGCTGCTGGCCGTACGGGTCCTGACCGGGGTTGCCGGGCTGCATTCGAGAAGCTCCTTGGACTGGTTCCGTCAGTTGCTGCTGTTGTTCCCATCCATGATCGCGGTCAGACCACCTCAGGCACAGCACAGCAGCGCGACGACATACCGCGTATTACCCCCGATAATGGTTCATTCCGCTCGGCGCGCACTGTCACAGATCGGCGAACCGCCCAACCGAGGGGCATCCTGACCTGCCCGATAGGGTGGCCCGGTGACCGAGCCCGCGTCCGCCGCCCGCATCGTCGTCCTCATCTCCGGCTCCGGGAGCAACCTTCAGGCCCTGCTGGACGCCGCCGCCGATCCCGCGTACGGCGCAGAGGTCGTCGCCGTCGGCGCGGACCGCGACGGCATCGCGGGCCTGGAGCGCGCCGAGGCCGCGGGGGTGCCGACCTTCGTCGAGCGGGTCCGCGACCACGACAGCCGCCAGGACTGGGACCGCGCGCTCACCGCGCACGTCGCCAAGCACGAGCCCGACCTGGTCATCTCCGCCGGCTTCCTCAAGTTGGTCGGCCCGCACTTCCTCGCCGCCTTCGGCGACCGCTACCTGAACACCCACAACACCCTGCTGCCGGCGTTCCCCGGCATCCACGGCCCGCGCGACGCCCTCGCCTACGGCGTGAAGCTCACCGGGGCCACGCTCTTCTTCGTCGACGCCGGCATGGACACCGGGCCGATCGTGGCGCAGGTCGCGGTGCCGGTGCTCGACGACGACGACGTGGACGCGCTCACCGAGCGCATCAAGGAAGCCGAGCGGCGTCAGCTCGTCGAGCAGGTCGGCCGTCTGGTCCGCGAAGGCTGGACCATCACCGGAAGGAAGGTCACGGTTCCGTGAGTCCCACTCAGGACGGGCGTCGCCCGATTCGGCGGGCGCTGGTCAGCGTCTACGACAAGACCGGGTTGGTCGAGCTGGCCCAGGCCCTGCACGCGGCCGGTGTGGAGATCGTGTCCACCGGCAGCACGGCGGGCACCATCGCCGCCGCCGGGGTGCCGGTGACGCCGGTGGAGACGGTGACCGGGTTCCCCGAGGTGCTCGACGGCCGGGTGAAGACCCTGCACCCGAAGGTGCACGCCGGTCTCCTCGCCGACCTGCGCAAGGACACGCACGTCGCACAGCTCGACGAGCTGGGAGTGGCCGCGTTCGACCTGCTGGTCTCCAACCTCTACCCGTTCCAGGCGACAGTCGCATCCGGAGCCGGTGTCGAGGAGTGCGTGGAGCAGATCGACATCGGTGGCCCGGCCATGGTGCGGGCCGCCGCCAAGAACCACGCCTCGGTGGCGGTGCTCACCGACCCGGCCGGCTATCCGGCGCTGCTCGGCGCGCTCGACGAGGGCGGGTTCACGCTGGCCCAGCGTCGCGCGCTCGCCGCCCGCGCGTACGCCGACATCGCCGAGTACGACGTGGCAGTGGCCCAGTGGTGTGCCCGCGAGCTGGCCCCGGCCGACGACTCCTGGCCGGCGTTCGCCGGGTCGGCGCTGCGCAAGTCGACTGTGCTGCGCTACGGGGAGAACCCGCACCAGCCCGCCGCGCTCTACACCGACCCGGACGCCCCGGCGGGGCTGGCCCAGGCCGAGCAGTTGCACGGCAAGGAGATGTCGTACAACAACTACGTCGACGCGGACGCCGCCTGGCGGGCCGCCAACGACTTCGCCGACCAGCCGGCCGTGGCGATCATCAAGCACGCCAACCCGTGCGGTATCGCGGTGGGCGTGGACGTGGCCGAGGCGCACCGCCTGGCGCACGCCTGTGACCCGGTGTCGGCGTTCGGCGGCGTGATCGCTGTCAACCGGCCGGTCTCGGTCGAGCTGGCCCGGCAGGTCGCCGACATCTTCACCGAGGTGGTGGTCGCCCCCGGCTTCGACGAGGGCGCGGTCGAGGTGTTGCAGGGCAAGAAGAACATCCGGCTGCTTCGCGCGCCGGCCTGGAGCCCGGCGAAGCTCGAGTGGCGGCCGGTGACCGGTGGCGTGCTGTCCCAGGTCGCCGACCGGGTGGACGCTCCCGGCGACGACCCGGCCAACTGGCAGTTGGCGACCGGCGAGGCCGCCGACGAGGAGCTGCTGCGCGATCTCGCGTTCGCCTGGCGGGCGGTCCGCGCGGTGAAGAGCAACGCGATCCTGCTCGCCAAGGACGGCGCCACCGTCGGTGTCGGCATGGGTCAGGTCAACCGGGTCGACTCGGCGCAGCTCGCGGTCCAGCGCGCCGGCGCCGACCGGGCGCGGGGCTCGGTGGCCGCCTCGGACGCGTTCTTCCCGTTCGCCGACGGCCCGCAGATCCTCATCGACGCAGGCGTCCGCGCCATCGTCCAGCCCGGTGGCTCGATCCGCGACGAAGAAGTCATCGAAGCGGCCAAAAAAGCCAACGTGACGATGTACCTAACGGGAACCCGCCACTTCTTCCACTGACCGCAAGACCCGTCGATCATGAAGTTGTTGCCCTGACACGCCGATGTGCAGGGCAATAACTTCATGATCAACCACCCGGGCCGGGTGGGGGATCAGGCCGCCGGGGTTGCCGGGCGGAGTTCGGCGAAGTGGCAGGCGGACGGGTGGGGGTCGGCCGCCCTGGGCACGGTCGCCGGGTCCTCTACCGCGCAGATGTCCTGGGCCTTCCAGCAGCGCGTGCGGAAGTGGCAACCGCTCGGCGGGTCGGCCGGGCTGGGCACGTCGCCGACCAGCCGGATCATGTTGCGCTGGTCGCGTACCTCCGGGTCCGGCACCGGCACGGCCGAGAGCAACGCCTGGGTGTACGGGTGGGTGGCGCGCTCGTAGATCTCGTCCTCGGTGCCGATCTCGACGATCCGACCGAGGTACATGACCGCCACCCGGTCGGCGATGTGCCGCACCACGGACAGGTCGTGCGCGATGAAGATGTACGACAGCCCGAACTCGTCCTGGAGCTGCTCCAGCAGGTTGATCACCTGGGCCTGGATGGAGACGTCCAGCGCGGAGACCGGTTCGTCGCAGACGATCACCTCGGGGCGCAGGGCGAGCGCGCGGGCGATGCCGATGCGCTGACGCTGGCCGCCGGAGAACTGGTGCGGGTACCGGTTGATGTGCTCCGGATTGAGCCCGACGACGTCCAGCAGCTCCTGGACCCGCTTCTGCTTGCTGCCCTTCGGCGCCGCGTCCCGGTGGATCTCGAACGGCTCACCGATGATGTCGCCGACAGTCATCCGCGGGTTCAGCGAGGTGTACGGGTCCTGCATGACCATCTGCATGTTGCGGCGCAGCCGGCGCAGCTCGCCACCGGAAGCCTTGAACAGGTCCCTGCCCTCCAGGGTGGCCCGCCCGGACGTGGGTGTCTCCAGCCGCATGAGCAGCCGGGCGAGGGTGGACTTGCCGCAGCCGGATTCGCCGACCACGCCCAGCGTCTCGCCCCGGCGCAGCTCGAAGCTCACGCCGTCGACGGCCTTGACCGCGCCGATCTGCCGCTGGAACAGCACACCCTGACTGATCGGGAAGTGCTTCACCAGGTTGTCGACGGAGAGGATGGTCTCGCCCCGGACCTTGGTGGAGCTAGCGGGCGCTGTCATCACGAACCTCCTGCGCGAAGTGGCAAGCGCTGGTCCGGCCGTCGCCGAGGACCAGGTCGTGCGGCACCACGTCCACGCAGACCTGCTGGACGTACGGGCACCGGGGGTGGAACGGGCAGCCGGAGGGGATGCGCATCAGGTTCGGTGGCAACCCCTTGATCGTCGACAGTTCCTGGCCGCGGACGTCCATCCGCGGAATCGACTCCAACAAACCCTTGGTGTACGGGTGTGCCGGCGCCTTGTAGAGGGCGCGGACGTCGGCGTGTTCGACGATCCGACCCGCGTACATGACCGCGATCCGGTCCGCGACGCCGGCGACCACACCCAGGTCGTGGGTGATCAGGATCATCGCCATGTTGAGGTCGCGGCGCAGGTCGGCCAGCAGGTCCATGATCTGGGCCTGCACGGTGACGTCGAGCGCGGTGGTGGGCTCGTCGGCGATCAGCACCTTCGGGTCCAGCGCCAGCGCCATCGCGATCATGACGCGTTGCCGCATGCCGCCGGAGAACTGGTGCGGGTAGTCGCCGATCCGCTTGGCGGCACCCGGGATCTTGACCAGGTCCATCAGCTCGACGGCCCGGCGGCGGGCGTCGCCCCGGGACATGCCGGAGCGCTGGCGCAGCGTCTCGCCGATCTGCCAGCCGACCGGGAAGACCGGGTTCAGCGCGGAGAGCGCGTCCTGGAAGATCATCGCGATCTCCTTGCCGCGGACCTGCCGGCGCTGCTCCTCGGATGCCGTGAGCAGGTCCTGACCCCGGTAGAGGATCTGGCCGGAGCGGACGAACGCGGGCGGGGTGTCCAGGATGCCCATGATCGCCTGCGCGGTGACCGACTTGCCCGAGCCGGATTCGCCGAGCACCGCGAGGGTCTCCCCGGCGTCCAGGTGGTACGACACGCCGTTGATGACCTGGGCCACGCCCTCGTTGGTCCGGAACTCGACGTGCAGGTCCTTCAGTTCCAGCAGGTGGCCGCCCTCAGGCGTGGCGGAGGCGGGCGTGGGTTCGACTGTTGCGTGGGTCATGAGGGTGTCACCGCAGCTTCGGGTCGAAGGCGTCACGGATCGCGTCGCCGAGCATGATGAACGCCAGCACGGTCAGCGCGAGGAAGGCCGACGGGACGATCAGCGGCGTCGCCGCCTCCCGCATGTGGATGCGGCCGGTGTCGATGTCCTGGCCCCACGAGATGGTCGGCGCCTTGAGGCCGATGCCCAGGAAGGAGAGCGTCGCCTCGGCGGCGATGAACGAGCCGAGCGCGATGGTCAGCACGACGATGGCCGGGGCCAGCGAGTTCGGCAGGATGTGCCGCCACATGATCCGGCCGTTGCCGGCGCCGAGCATCCGGGCCGCCGCCACGTAGTCCTGCTCCTTGGCGGTGATCACCGAGGAGCGCACCACCCGGGCGGCGGTGGTCCAACCCAGGATGGCCAGCACGAAGATCACCGCGGCGATACGCGCGTTGTCGCTCTCGCTGGACACCCGCTTGAGCAGCACGATCGCGGCCAGCAGCAGCGGGATGCCGAGCACCACGTCGATCACCCGGGAGAGCACGGCGTCGACCCAGCGGCCGAAGTACCCGGCCAGCATGCCGATGACCAGCGCGATGATGCCGGTGCCGAGCGCGGCGAGCGCGCCGACCAGCAGCGAGGCCCGCGTGCCGTAGACCGCCCGGGAGTACGTGTCGCAGCCCTGGAAGTCGTACCCGAAGATGGCCCCGCCGGACGGCCCGGCGTGCTGTCGGGACAGCAGGCAGTCGTTCGGGCTGTTGGCGGTGAACACGCCGGGGGCCAGCGCCATCAGGGTGAAGATGACGACCAGCGCCAGCGAGATCCAGAAGATCGGGTTGCGGCGCAGGTCGCGCCACGCGTCTCCGGCCAGGCTGCGGGGCTTGTTCGGGGCCCCGACCTGGTTGGGCGTGCCCGGCTCGCCCGAGGGGCCACGTCGTGCGGCCTGGTTCTCGGTGGCCGCCACAGTCTCGAAGTCACTCATGCCGGCACCTCGCTGCGCTCACTCGTGCCGCCGCCTCGCTGCGCTCGGCGCCGGCACGAGAGGCCAAGCACGCTGCGCTGATGATTCGTTCGCTGCGCTCACTCATAGCGGATCCTCGGGTCGAGTACGGCGTACAGGACGTCCACCACCAGGTTCGAGACCAGGTAGACCACGACGAGCACGCTGACGATGCCCACCACCAGGGGGCCGTCCTCGGTGCGGATGCCGCGGAAGAGGTTGAAGCCCACGCCGGGGATGTTGAAGACGCCCTCGGTGATGATCGCGCCGCTCATCAGGTTGCCCAGTTCCACACCGAGGAAGGTGACCACCGGGATGAGCGAGTTGCGCAGCACGTGGACGGTGACGATGCGGCGCTTGACCAGGCCCTTGGACCGGGCGGTCCGGACGTAGTCGGCGCGCAGGTTCTCGGCCACCGAGGTGCGGGTCAGCCGCAGCGCGGTTGCCAGCGACAGTGAGCCGAGCACGATGCCCGGCAGCAGCAGCGCGTAGAACGTCGGCTGGGAGCCGGCGGTGGGCGGGAAGAGCTGCCACTTGACGCCCAGGAAGTACTGGGCGATCGGCGCCAGCACGATGGTCGGGATGCCGAGCACGAGCAGGGTCAGCACCAGCGTCGAGTTGTCGAAGATGCTGGCCCGGCGGATACCGGCGACCACGCCGGCGCTGACTCCGAAGATGATCGCCACGGCGAGCGCGATGAGCGCGAGCTTGAGGGTGACCGGCCAGGCCGCCTGCAGGATGTCACCGATCTGGCGGCCGGTCAGGGACTGGCCGAGGTCACCCTGGAGCAGGCTCTTGACGTAGTCGAAGTAGCGGTAGAAGAAACCGCCGACGCCTGTCGCGTCGAGGTGGTACTTCTCCGTCAGGTAGGCCCGTTGGGCCGGCGTCACCGGGCGTTCGCCCGCGAGGGCCTGGATGGGGTCGCCCTGGCCGGCGAACATCAGCGCGTAGACGATCAGGGTGGTCCCGAAGAACGCCAGGACCATCTGCAGTAGGCGCCGCAAGATGTAGCGGAACATGCTTAGCAGTCTCTCCGGAAATGTGCGAAAGGGTCGCAGGACGGCATCTCTGGTCGTACCCGAAATATCTCCAGACGTGCCGTCCGGCCCGGGGGAGGCCGGCGCCACCGACTCCGGGCCCGCGTGCGGCCCGCGCCGGATAGCGCGGTCCGGGCCACCCGGGCGTCGCCGCCCGGATGGCCCGCAACCGTTGGTCAGCTCAGCTGGCCGCTTCGATCTTGACGAGGTTGACCCGCTGGAACAGGTCCATCTCGACGTTCTTGACCTTGGACGAGTGGCCGAACACGTTCTCGCCGAAGCGGAGCGGGATCACCGGCATGTCCTTGGCCAGGATGTCCTCCGCCTGCTGGTACTTGGCGATCGCCTCGTCCTGCGTCTTGGCGGCGGAGCCCTCCTTGACGAGCTTGTCGAACTCCGGGTTGCTGTAGCCGTAGTAGTTCGACGAGCCGTTCGTGCTGTACAGCGGGCCGAGGTAGTCCTCCATGGTCGGGTAGTCCATGACCCAACCCATCCGGAAGGCGCCCACCGGCTCCTTCTTCTCGACCTTGGTCAGCAGGTCGGCGAACTTCGGCTCGGCCACGCCGACGGCGTCGACACCCAGGTTGGCCTTGAGCTGGTTGACCGTGGCGTCGACCCAGTCCTTGTGACCGCCGTCGCCGTTGTAGGAGATGACGATCTTCGACGGGCCGCCGGCGGCCTGGTAGAGCTTCTTGGCCTCGGTCGGGTTGAACTCGCCCGCCGCGCCCGCGGTGTTCTCCCGGTAGCCCGGCAGGACCGGCGAGACGAAGGAGCGTGCCGACTGCTGCGAGCCCTTGAAGACCGACTTGGTGATCTCGTCACGGTCGATCGCCATCGAGATGGCCTTACGCACGTCCGGCTTGCTGTAGTCCTTGTCGAACGTCGGGAACGCCAGGAACTGGAACGAGGACATCGGGCTGGTCTGGTACCGGTCGCCCAGGTCGGACGGCGCGGTGCTCAGGCTCTCGGTCGGGATCGTCGGCAGCACGTCCAGGTTGTCCGCCTGGACGTCCGCGTAGGCCGCGGTGAGCTGCTGGTAGATCCGGAACTCGATGTTCTGCACCTTGGGCTTCTCGCCCGGGTACGCGTCGTAGCGCTCGACGTCGATCTTACTGTCGTGCTGCCAGGTGCCCTTCATCTTGAAGGGGCCCTGCCCGATCGGAGCCTGCTCGTAGGAGTCCTTGACCACGCCCGGCGCCGAGAACGCGGCGTCCGGCATCGGGTAGAACGCGGTGTAACCGAGCATCGTGCGGAAGTCGATGTACGGCTCGGAGAGCGTCACGGTGAAGGTCAGGTCGTCGACCTTCTTCAGCCCGGACATCTCCTTGGCCTTCGGCTCCTTGCCCTGCAGGTCCGCGTAACCAGCGATCTTCTCGAAGAAGAAGTTGCTGTCCTGACCGTTGGGGGCGTACGCGCCGTAGTTCCACGCGTTGATGTAGTCCTCGGACGTGACCTTCTCACCGTTGTGGAAGGTGTAGCCGTCCTTGAGCTTGATCGTCCAGACCTTGTTGTCGGACGAAGTCACCGACTGCGCGGCGACCTCGTACGGCTTGTTCTGGGCGTCGTAGTCGACGAGCGGGCTGAACAGGCCGGTGAGGACCTGCGCGCCGGACGTCTCGGTGGTGTTGGTGGGAACCAGGTGCTTCGGCTCGCCGATCTGGATGCTGACGGCCGAGGTGCTGCTGCCACCGGATCCACCGTCTCCGCCGCTGCCGCAGGCCGCGAGGCCCAGCGTCACCGCGAGCGGGAGGGCGGTCCAGGCGGCGAGTCTACGAACTCGCATAGAGCCTCCTCATCTCCTCACGCTGCGCAGTCAGGCCCGACGCTGGGTTTACGCTGCGCAACAAGCGGTAACGGTAGGTCGCGTACCGGCCGTCGACAACGGCAAGGTTGCGGGCGCGTAACGGTCCGAGGACGCATTCCTTGCGGGGTGCGGCCATGCGTGCTACCCCAAACCGGACGCACGTTGCTGAGCTGAGCATTCGTCCATGAGGACGGAGGGTTCTGTCGCCTCCTGCAACGGACTCGACCGCCTTCGGCGGCTTGTCCGGTCCCGGCCCGCGTCCCGGGTTCCGGCCATTTCGCGGTGACGGGTTGCACAAAGCGTCACTCACAGTGATGAGCGACACGTAACTCATCGTTACCGTTGGCGGAGTGGCGGGGGCCTCGGTGGCCGGCCACGGTGAGGTCTCCGGAACGGCAGGTGCCGGACATGAGACGATCTGGTGGTGACGGCGATGCTTCTGGACGGCAAGGCGACCGCAGCGGAGATCAAGGACGAGCTGCGGATCCGGGTGAAGGCTCTCGCGGAGCGCGGCATCACCCCCGGGCTCGGCACGGTCCTGGTCGGGGCCGACCCGGGCAGCCAGGCGTACGTCAACGGCAAGCACCGTGACTGCGCCGAGGTGGGTATCGCCTCGATCCGCCGGGAGCTGCCGGCCGACGCCACCCAGCAGCAGGTCGACGACGTCCTGGCCGAGCTGAACGCCGACCCGGCGTGCCACGGCTACATCGTCCAGCTGCCGCTGCCCGCCCACCTGGACACCCAGCGCGTGCTGGAGCTGATCGACCCGGACAAGGACGCCGACGGCCTGCACCCGGTCAACCTGGGTCGTCTCGTCCTCGGCTACGACGGCCCGCTGCCCTGCACCCCGCGCGGCATCGTCGAGCTGCTCCGCCGCCACGACGTCGCGCTGCGCGGCGCCACCGTGGCGGTCGTCGGCCGGGGCAACACCGTCGGCCGTCCGCTCGGGCTGCTGCTCACCCGTCGCAGCGAGAACGCCACAGTCACCCTGTGCCACACCGGCACCCTCGACCTCGCCTCGCACACCCGGGCCGCCGACATCGTCATCGTCGCGGCCGGCGTACCGGGGCTGCTGACCGCCGACATGATCAACCCGGGCGCGGTGGTCGTGGACGTCGGCATCACCCGGGTGATCGGCCCGGACGGCAAGGGCCGCTACACCGGCGACGTCGACCCGGAGGTGGCCGAGACGGCCGGCGCGCTCGTTCCGATGCCCGGCGGCGTCGGTCCGATGACCCGCGCCATGCTGCTGACCAACGTCGTGGAGCGCGCCGAGCGCGGCTGACGCGTCGACGGTGTCCCACGAGTGCCGTTCGCGTCTGTCCGGTCATAACTGTCCGCCCCTGGCCGGATCGGTGCCAGGATGGCTGATACGGTCCGGAAAACCGACTGGTATCAGGGAGTGGGACGACCATGGGTAAGAAGGTCACTGTCGTCGGGGCTGGCTTCTACGGCTCCACCACCGCACAGCGCCTGGCCGAGTACGACGTCTTCGACACCGTTGTGATCACCGACATCGTGGAGGGCAAGCCCGCGGGCCTCGCGCTCGACCTCAACCAGTCGCGGGCCATCGAGGGCTTCGAGACCAAGGTCGTCGGCGTGACCACCGGCCCGAACGGCGAGGGCTACGAGGCCATCGAGGGCTCCGACGTCGTCGTCATCACCGCTGGCCTGCCCCGCAAGCCGGGCATGAGCCGGATGGACCTGCTGGAGACCAACGCCAAGATCGTGCGGCAGGTCGCCGAGAACGTGGCCAAGTACGCCCCCAGCGCCGTCGTCATCGTCGTCTCCAACCCGCTTGACGAGATGACCGCCCTGGCGCAGATCGCCACCCAGTTCCCCAAGAACCGGGTGCTCGGCCAGGCCGGCATGCTCGACACCGCCCGGTTCAGCAACTTCGTCGCCGAGGCGCTCAACGTGCCGGTGGCGTCGGTGAAGACGCTGACCCTGGGCTCGCACGGCGACACCATGGTCCCGGTGCCGTCCAAGAGCACCGTCAACGGCAAGCCGCTGCGTGAGGCGATGCCGGCCGAGCAGATCGAGGAGCTGGTCGTCAAGACCCGCAACGGTGGCGCCGAGGTGGTCGCGCTGCTCAAGACCGGTTCGGCGTACTACGCCCCGTCCGCCGCGGCGGCTCGGATGGCGAAGGCCGTGGCCGAGGACTCCGGCGACGTCATGCCGGTCTGCGCCTGGGTCGACGGCGAGTACGGCATCTCCGGCGTCTACCTGGGTGTCGAGGCCGAGATCGGGGCCGAGGGTGTCCGTCGGGTCGTCGAGACCGACCTGGACGCCGACGAGCGGGCCAGCCTCCTGGCCGCCGCCGAGGCCGTCCGCGCCAAGCAGGGCGACATCTCCAGCATGTGAAACACCAGAGCAACCCGAGGGGGCGCGTCGGCTTCGCCAACGCGCCCCCTCGCCTATCCCCACCCCCCATCCCCGGTGATCAAGAGCTTTGCGTCACCACGACCGCGATCCCCGACCCAAACCTCTTGATCAACACGGCTCACCGGCCCGGCGGGGCGGGGGCGGGGGCGGGGTGGGGGTGGGGGTGAACGGGGTCGAGAGGTGGGGGGTGGCCAGGACGGTGGGGGAGTGGGTGTGCAGGACCGCCAGGCGGGAGGCGCGCGCCTCGTCGGGGTCCACCTCGTGGGCGTACGCCAGGGTGGGGTCGATCAGCTGCACCAGGTGCACCAGGAGGTCGCCGGTGAGCAGCATCCGTTCGTCGGCAGCCGTCAGGAGCACCGACTGGTGGCCGGGGGTGTGCCCGGGAGTGGGCAGCAGTCGTACCGCAGGGGTCAGGGTTGCCTCGCCGTCGACCACCCGGAGCTGGCCGGCGGCGCGCAACGGCGCGAGCAGCCCGGCCGGCAGCCCCGGGTTGATCGTCTCCGCCGCCTCCAGTTCGGTGCGCTGGAGCAGGTAGCTGGCGTTCGGGAAGTACGGGCGGCCAGGTGTGCCGGTGACCGCCCAGCCGATGTGGTCGCTGTGCAGGTGGGTCAGGACGACCGTGTCGACGTCGGCGGGGTCGATGCCGGCGGCGGCCAGTTCGGCGGGCAGCCGGCCAGGCACCGGCGCCCAGCTCGCGGCGGGCGCGTCGGTCGGGCCGATCCCGGCGTCGACGAGGGTGACCGGCCCGTCGCCGGAGCGGATCGCGAAGCTGCGAAACGGTAGCCACCACCGCCCGTCGGCGGTGACCGAGGCGGGGTCGCGGCGGTCGGCCTCCTCCCACTGGGCCGCCGTGGCGTGCGGAAACGCCTCTTCGCGGGGCTGGAAGAAGGCACCCTCGCCATCGGTGAGCGCGGTAACCGTGATAGACCCGAGGGTGCGGCTAAATGGCATCGAGCGATGGTGTCAGGGAACTGCTGTGCCGTGCAGCCCGGATTCCACCGGTCGGTCGAGGCCGGTCGAGGGCTGCCGGCCCAATTGCAGTACGCTCGTACTGCTTGAGCACGTGTCCCCCGAGAGGAGCGCCGGCCGATGGCGAAGATCAAGGTAAACAACCCGGTCGTGGAGCTCGACGGCGACGAGATGACCCGGATCATCTGGAAGCAGATCCGGGAGCAGCTGATCCTGCCCTACCTCGACGTCGACCTGCACTACTACGACCTGTCGATCCAGTACCGCGACGAGACCGACGACCAGGTCACCATTGACGCCGCCAACGCCATCAAGGAGCACGGCGTCGGCGTCAAGTGCGCGACCATCACCCCGGACGAGGCCCGGGTCGAGGAGTTCGGCCTGAAGAAGATGTGGCGGTCGCCCAACGGCACCATCCGCAACATCCTCGGCGGCGTCGTCTTCCGTGAGCCGATCATCATGTCCAACGTGCCGCGGCTGGTCCCCGGCTGGACCAAGCCGATCATCATCGGCCGGCACGCCCACGGTGACCAGTACAAGGCCACCGACTTCGTCGTCCCCGGCCCGGGCACGGTGACCATCACCTACACCCCGGCCGACGGCGGCACGCCGATGGAGATGGAGGTCGCCAACTTCACCGGCGGCGGCATCGCCATGGGCATGTACAACTACGACGAGTCGATCCGGGACTTCGCCCGGGCCTCGTTCCGGTACGGCCTGGACCGCAACTACCCGGTCTACATGTCGACCAAGAACACCATCCTCAAGGCGTACGACGGCCGGTTCAAGGACATCTTCGCCGAGGTGTTCGAGACCGAGTTCAAGGCGGAGTTCGACGCCGCCGGCCTCACCTACGAGCACCGGCTCATCGACGACATGGTCGCCGCCGCGCTCAAGTGGGAGGGCGGGTACGTCTGGGCCTGCAAGAACTACGACGGTGACGTGCAGTCCGACACCGTGGCGCAGGGCTTCGGCTCGCTGGGTCTGATGACCTCGGTCCTGCTCTCCCCGGACGGCCGTACCGTCGAGGCCGAGGCCGCGCACGGCACTGTCACCCGGCACTACCGGCAGTACCAGAAGGGCGAGAAGACCTCGACCAACCCGATCGCGTCGATCTACGCCTGGACCCGGGGCCTGGCCCACCGGGGCAAGCTGGACGGCACGCCGGCGGTGACCGAGTTCGCCAACACCCTGGAGCAGGTCATCATCGACACCGTCGAGGGTGGCCAGATGACCAAGGACCTCGCGCTGCTCATCTCGCGCGACGCCCCGTGGCTGACCACCGACGAGTTCATGAACGCGCTCGACGAGAACCTGGCCCGCAGGCTCGCCGCCTGATTCGACCGCACCGCACCGGAGCCCGTCGGCACCCGCCGGCGGGCTCCGGCGTGTCTGCCGGCTGACACACCCGCGGCGTCACCCCGGCCTGGCACGCCTCGTTGACCAGGGTGGACGAGATGCCAGTCGCGTCCAAGGAAGGTTGACCGCGGTCGACCGCGGATGCGTGCCGATCAGCCAGCCTTCCCGGCTGTGACGTGCACAGCCAGCCGTCCCTTCCCTGCGGGGGGCCCTGTCCCGGGCCCCCCGCGCCCTGTTCCCCCGTCAGGCCCCGCCGCTGGTCCTGCCCGTCCGCCGGGCTCAGGCGGCCCGGAGCAGCTCGGCGGCGCGCTCGGGCGAGATGTCGTTGATGAAGACGCCCATCCCCGACTCGGAACCGGCCAGGTACTTCAACTTGTCCTTCGCCCGCCGGATGCTGAACAGCTGAAGGTGCAGGTGGCCCAGCTCGCGGTCGATCCGTACCGGCGCCTGGTGCCACGCCGCGATGTAGGGCATCGGCATGTCGAACAGGCCGTCGAAGCGGCGCAGCAGATCCAGGTAGAGCGGCCCGAAGGCGTCCCGCTCGCTGTCGTCGAGCGCCGGGATGTCCGGCACCACGCGCCGCGGCGCGACATGCACCTCGAACGGCCAGCGGGCCGCCGCCGGGACGAACGCCGTCCAGTGGTCGTTCTCGGTGACCACCCGCTCGCCGGTCTTGCGTTCGGCGGCCAGCACGTCCGCGTACAGGTTGCCTCCGCCGGTCCGCTCGGCGTGCCGGCGGGCCGCGGCCAGCAGCGCCCGGGTGCGCGGCGTCACGAAGGGGTACGCGTAGATCTGCCCGTGCGGGTGGTGCAGGGTGACGCCGATCTCGACGCCACGGTTCTCGAAGCAGAACACCTGCTCCACCCCGGGCAGCTCGCCGAGCACCTCGGTGCGGTCGGCGAGCGCGTCCAGAACGGTACGGACGCGACGCGGCGGGAGGCTGGCGAAGGAGGCGTTGTGGTCAGAGGTGAAGCAGACCACCTCGCACCGCCCGAGGCCCGGCCGGACCGGCGTGAAGGGGGTGATCTCCCCGGGCTCGTCGGCGACCCGGCCGCTCAGCGAGGGGAACCGGTTCTCGAAGACCACCACGTCGTAGTCCGGCGCGGGGATCTCGGTCAGCCGGTCGCCCACCGACGGGTCGAGGGGGCACTCGTTCGCCGGCGGCAGGAAGATGCGGGTCTGCCTGTGCACGGCCACGGCCACCCACTCGTCGGTCAGCGGGTCGTAGCGCAGTTGCGACGCGGGTGGCGGTGGCGGCAGGTCCCGGCGGTCCGGCTGGTCGCGGACGGCGTCGTCGTTCTCGTCGAAGTAGATCAGCTCCCGGCCGTCGGCCAGGTCGATCGCGGTGCGCTTCACGTCGCCGTCTCCTCACTCGTCGGCGTGCGCGTCGCGCGGCCCGCCCTTGTTGCCTTCACCATGATCAGTTCGCCCACCTGTTCGCCGAGTACCCGTCGTGCGGGCGGAGGCAACGCCTCGTCGCTGACCAGCACGTGGGCTGCTGCCAGCTCGACGATCGAGGAGATGCCCACGGTGCCCCACTTCGTGTGGTCGGCGAGCACCACCAGCCGGTCCGCCGCGGCCACGAGCGCCCGGTCGATCTCCGCCTCCATGAGGTTCGGGGTGGTGAAGCCGGCCCGCTCGGTGATCCCGTGGACGCCGAGGAAGAGCAGGTCCAGGTGCAGCCGCCGGACGGCGCCGACCGCGAGCGGGCCGACCAGCGCGTCCGACGGTGTCCGTACGCCGCCGGTGAGCACCACCGTCTGGTCGGGCCGGCCTCCGCCGTGCAGGATCTCGGCCACCGGCAGCGAGTTGGTCACCACGGTCAGGCCGGGAACGTCCACCAGGCGGCGGGCCAGTTCGGCGGTGGTGGTGCCGGCGGAGAGGGCGACCGCGGCGCCGGGTCGGACGAGTTGCGCCGCCCGGTCCGCGATCGCGGCCTTCTCCGGCAGTTGACGAACCGACTTGGCGTGGAAGCCCGGCTCGTCGGTCGAGCTGGGGCCGGCCGCGGTGGCGCCGCCGTGCACCTTGGCCAGCAGGCCGCGCTCCTGCAGGGCCTCCAGGTCGCGGCGGATGGTCATGTCGGAGACGCCGAACTCGGTAGCCAGGTCGGTCACCCGGACGCCACCGGAGGACCGGACCCGATCCAGGATCGCCGACTGCCGCTGCTGAGCGAGCATCCGCCGTGCCTCCCAGGGGTCCACGTACTCTCACGCGGTCGAACGTGTTCCAACAAAGATGAACACTAGCGCGTGCCTGGAACCGGCGGAAGGAAAGGGGTGGACCGACGCGTCAGGCCGACTGGATCTTCAACTCCACCCAGCCGCTCTCGGTCAGGTGGTGCAGCACGGCCTGCACCGCGTCCGCGACGCTCAGGTGGGTGGTGTCGAGCACCAGGTCCGCGTCCGTCGGCTCCTCGTACGGGTCGTCGATGCCTGTCATGCCGGTGAGCAGACCGGCGCGGGCGCGGGCGTACAGGCCCTTGCGGTCCCGCTGCTCGCACACCTCCAGCGGCGTCGCCACGTGCACCAGCACGAAGCCCGCCCCGGCGGACAGGGCCATCTCCCGTGCCGTCGCCCGGGCCGCCGCGTACGGGGCGATCGGGCAACAGATGCCCACACCGTGGTGCCGGGCTATCTCGGCCGCCACCCAGCCGATGCGGCGGACGTTGAGATCCCGGTCGGCCTTGCTGAAGCCCAGCCCGGCGGAGAGCTCCCGGCGTACCACGTCACCGTCGAGCAGGGTCACCGTCCGGTCACCGCTCTCGCGCAGCGCGTCGGCCAGCCCTCGGGCGATTGTGGACTTGCCGGAGCCGGAGAGGCCGGTCAGGAAGACCACCAGCCCTCGGTGCCGGCGCGGTGGCCGGGAGCGGGCCAACTCCTTCGCCACCGCCGGAGGCGTGTGCCACTCGGGCAGCGGGAAACCCCGGTCGAGCAGGTCGTCGATCTCGTCCTGGGTGAGCGCGAGGCGCCGGTTACGCGGCGGGATGTCCTCCCGCCAGCGCCACTGCCCGTCCCGGTTGTCGTACGCCAGCTCGCGCGGCACCAGCACCCGCAGCCCCGAGCCGGAGAGCATGTCCCCGGTCGAGAGCAGGTGGGTGACCCCGTACGCGGCGGAGACGCGCGCACGCAGCAGAGCGTCGCTGATCTCCTCCCGGCGGTGCGACAGCGGCACGGCCACCAGGGTGGCCGGGGGCATCCGGTCCCGGGCGGCGAAGATCGTACGCACCAGCGCCTCCGGCGCGAGCCCGCCGACACCACCCTCACCGACCGGGATCATCACCAGCAGGTGCGCGGCCAGGGTGCGGGCGGCGTGCGCGATCTGGGCGAGCTGCGGTCGGTGCAGCGGACGGTCGGCGATGACCCCGAGCACCCGGCCCGGGGGCAGCAGCGCGCGGACCTCCTCGGGGCTGCGCCGCAACCGCTGGAACGGGCCGTGACCGGCCTCGCCGAGCCGGCGGAGCTGGCCACCCAGCCCTGCCACGCCCTCGCGTACCGGCCAGACGTCCGCGACGTCCAGAGCGGCGACCGGGGCCCCCTCGCCGTCGGTCAGGACCAGGGCCCGGCGGGCCGGATCGCGCGGGTCGAAGCCCTGCGCCAGCGCGGCCGGCACCTGCAGGGTCACCGGAACCTGCCACGGCGTGCCGTCGGCCAGCCGGCCGCGTCGGCTCACCGACACCAGGTCGGCACGGGTCATGAAGCCGGTCAGGGGGGCGTACGCGCCGGTCAGCAGCAGCTCCAGATCCGCGAGCTCACCGGGACGCGGCGTGTACGCCGGCGCGTCCCGGAGCACCTCGTCGGGCAGCACCCAGCCGTTGCTCATCCACACCCCCCACTCGCTGACCGGCACACAGTTTCGCAGCCGACCGCCGATCGGTCGAGGCCGCCACTCCACGATCCGGACGGTCGGGTCAGCGGCGGACCCCGGCGACCCACCGCCGACCGCAGCCAGTTCCGGAGTTTGCGCTCGTCGCGGATCCGCGGAGGTTCGTCGTTGCCGTCGGCGGACCTTAGGGGTGGGCCGCCGCGAGGATCAGGGGAGGGCCGGGGGCGTGCCGGTGTCGTTGGGGGGCATCGACTCCCTACGCTGGCGTCGTGACACTGATCGCGACCCAGTCGCTCACCAAGACGTACGGAGGTCGGGTCACCGCGCTCACCGACCTCACCGTCGCCGTCGAGCCCGGGATCATCGGCCTGGTGGGCGCGAACGGCGCCGGCAAATCCACCTTGATCAAGATTCTGCTCGGCCTGATCGCCCCGACCAGCGGTCAGGTCTCGGTGCTCGACATCGACCCGACCACCGAACCGGCGGCGGTCCGTGCCCGCGTCGGCTACATGCCCGAGCACGACTGCCTCCCACCGGACCTGTCCGCCGCCGAGCTGGTGACCCACCTCGGCCGGATGAGTGGCCTGCCGCGTACCGCGGCCCGCGAGCGCGCCTCGGAGGCGCTGCGCCACGTCGGGCTCTACGAGGAGCGCTACCGCCCGGTCGGCGGCTACTCCACCGGCATGAAGCAGCGGGTCAAGCTGGCCCAGGCGCTGGTGCACGACCCGGACCTGCTGCTGCTCGACGAGCCGACCAACGGGCTGGACCCGGCCGGCCGCGACGCCATGCTGGCCCTGGTGCACCGGATCGGCACCGAGTTCGGCATCTCCGTGCTGGTCTGTTCGCACCTGCTCGGCGAGGTGGAGCGGATCTGCGACACGCTGATCGCCATCGACGGCGGCCGGCTGCTGCGCGCCGACAACATCTCCGCGATGACCTCCGCCACCGACGTGCTCGCCGTCGAGGTCAGCGAGGGCACCGAGGAGCTCGCCGCCCGACTCGCCGAGCTGAAACTGCCTGTCGCGCGGGACGGGCGACTGCTCCTCGTGCCGCTCGCCGACGACGGCACCTACGACCTGATCCTCGGCGCGGTCGCCGAACTGGACCTGCCACTGCACCGACTGGACCAGCGCCGGCACCGGGTGGCCGAACTCTTCGCGACGAGGGAGCTCTCCCATGCCTGAGCCGACCGCAGCCGCCGTGCGCCAAGCGCCGACAGGCGTCATCCACGACATCGGCTACCAGCGCTACCAGGGCCCGAGGCTGGGCCGCCGCCAGGTCTTCGGCGCCCTCTACCTGCACGGGCTGCGCACCGCGTTCGGGTTAGGGCGCAGCGCCAAGGCCAAGATCTTCCCGTGGCTGGTGGTCGGCATCGTCTCCCTGGTCGCGGTGGCCCTGGCCGCGGTACGCAGCCAGATCGGCGAGCCGGTCGCCACGTACGCCCAGTTCGCCGACGCGATGAGCTGGCTGGTCATCTTCTTCGTCGCGGTGGTCGCTCCGGAGCTGGTCTCCCGCGACCTGCGCAGCGGTGTGCTGCCGCTGTACTTCTCCCGGCCGCTGCCGCGCTCCGACTACGCGCTGGCCAAGCTGCTGGCGCTGGTCACCGCCCTCTGGCTGCTGCTCGGCGGGCCGCAGCTGCTGATGTTCCTGGGTGCCGCGTTCACCACCAAGCAGGGCATGCGCGGGGTGTGGAACGAGCTGCTCGACCTGCTGCCCGGGCTGCTCTACGCCGGGCTGTGGGCGCTGGTCTTCGCCTCGGTCGGTCTGCTGGTCGCCTCGCTGACCGGTAAGCGCGCCTTCGCCGCCGGTGGGGTGGTGGCGGTCTTCCTGATGACCACCCCGATCGTCGGGGTGCTGAGCATCCTGCCGTCGCGCGCCGCCAACGAGCTGGCCGGGCTCGCCTCGCCCTCCACGCTGGTGCAGGGGGTGGGCATCTGGTCGCTGGGTGACCTGCTGGTCGAGGGCGATCCGGGCGAGATGATGATCGGCGGGTTCGGCCCGGTCTACGCGCTGGCCGCGGTGCTGTTGGTCGCCGGCGCGACAGCCCTCCTGCTCGCCCGCTACCGGAAGGTCGCCTCCTGATGAGCACGCTGAGCCTGACCGGGGTGTCCCGGTGGTACGGCAACGTGGTGGCCGTCAACGACATCAGCATGGCCCTGGGGCCGGGCGTGACCGGCCTGCTCGGCCCGAACGGCGCCGGCAAGACCACGCTGCTGCACATGATGGCCGGGTTCCTCGCCCCGTCGCGCGGCACAGTGACCCTCGACGACGAGCCGACCTGGCGCAACCCCGACGTCTACCGGCGGCTGGGGCTGGTCAGCGAGCGGGAGGCGGTGCAGGGCTTCCTCACCGCGTACGAGTTCGTGCTCGCCAGCGCGAAGCTGCACCGGCTGCCCGATCCGGCGGCGGCGGCACGACGGGCGATCGACCTGGTGGAGCTGGAGTCGGCGCAGGACCGCCGGATCGGCACGTACTCCAAGGGCATGCGCCAGCGGGCCCGGGTGGCCGCGGCGCTGGTGCACGACCCGCAGGTGCTGCTGCTCGACGAGCCGTTCAACGGCATGGACCCGCGCCAGCGGCTGCACATGATGCAGCTGCTGCACACCCTGGGTGACGCCGGCCGGACGATCCTGTTCAGCTCGCACATCCTGGAGGAGGTCGAGCAGGTCTCCGGAACGGTGCAGGTGATGGTGGCCGGGCGGTTGGCGGCCTCCGGCGACTTCCGGACCATCCGTCGGTTGATGACCAACCGCCCGCACGTCTTCGCGGTGCGGTCGACCAACGACCGGGCGCTGGCCGTCGCGCTGATCGCCGAGCCGTCGGTAAGTGGGGTCGAGTTGGACCCCACCGGCCTGACCGTGCGGGCCGGTGACTACGGCGCCTTCACCCGGGCGCTGCCCCGGATCGCGCTCAAGCAAGGCATCCGGGTGCGCCAGCTGGTGCCGTCCGACGAGTCCCTGGAGAGCGTCTTCTCCTACCTGGTGGAGGCCTGACATGTCGACAGTTACCTGGATCACCGCGCGCGGGCTGTTCGGCCGGCGTCGGTTCCTGCTGCTGCTCCCGCTGCCGTTGGTGCTGCTCGGGCTGGCCATCCTCTGCCGGTCGCTGGGCGTGGACCCGGGCGAGTGGGGGCCGCCGGTGCTTGTCGGTCTCGGGCTGGCAGTGGTGCTGCCGGTGGTGGCGCTGATCATCGGCACGGGCGTGCTGGGCGCCGAGATCGACGACGGCACCGTCGTGCACATCCTGACCAAGCCGCTGCCGCGCTGGCAGATCGTGCTGCCGAAGCTCGCGGTGGCCGCCGGGGTCACCGCGGTCACCGTCGCGGTGCCGCTCTACGTCGCGGGCGTGCTCGCCGATTCGGTACGCCTCGGACTGGCCCTGGCGTTCGCGGCGGCGCTCGGGGCGCTGGCGTACTCGGCGCTGTTCCTCGCGCTCAGCCTCGTCACCCGGCGTCCGGTGCTGCTCGGCCTCGTCTACGTGCTCATCTGGGAGGGGCTGCTGGGCAACTTCGTCAGCGGCACGAAGGTGCTCTCCATCCAGCAGTACGTGATCGCCCTCGCCGACCGGCTCGCCCCCAGCGGGCTGCTGGAGACCAGCGTGTCGGTGCCGGTCGCCTCCGTGATGACCGCTCTGGTCAGTGTCGGCTTCACCGTGCTGGCGATCGACCGCCTGCGCTCGTTCAGCGTGGCCGGCGAGACGAGCTGAGGTAGGTGCGGGGTACGGTTCCGGCCAGCCCCCCACGACGGGTAGGGCTGGCCGGATGGACCCGACGGGGTGCCGAAGCCCAGGCTAATTGGTGTGAGCGTCGAAGCGGAGTGGACATCGTTGGCTGAGCCGTACTCCCGGAGCAGCCGGCCGTGGCTCACCAGCCTGGCGGTCGCCGGCCTGGCGTGCGCGACTGTCGCGACGGCCGCCCAGGGCAGCGGCCGGTTCCACTGGTGGGCCGTCTTCATCCTGATCCCGGCTGCGCTGATCGCGGCCAGCGGCGGGCCGTTGCTGGCCCGGGGTGGCGGCCGGGCCTTCGCCGGGTACGTCATCGCCTGCGTCGGCACGCTGGTGTTCGTGGTGGGCGCGTTGCTGATGTTCGGGGCGATGGGGAAGGGCTGGCCGCTGCTGGTGGTGCTGCCCTGCCTGTCGGTCGCCGGCACGTACGGCTGGCGGGCCGCCCACCCGCTGGCCCGTGGCCTGCACCGCGCGGTGGGGCTGCTCGCGCTCACCGGCGCGCTGCTCGGTGTGACCCTGCAACTGATCCACATCCGTCTCGTCCACCTGGAGACGGGCTGGTGGGGCGTGTTCCTGATGCTGGCCGGGGCGATCGTGCTGGGTAACGCGGGCGAGCTGACCCGGCATCGGATGCCGTACCGGCTCCAGGCGATCACCCTGCTGGTCGGCCCTGCCGTGGCGGCCATCCTGCTCGGCCTGCGCTTCCTGCGCGGCTGGTGAGGACCCCGGCCGGCCCGGTGCGCCAGCGGCACACCGGGCCAGCCCGGTCAGGCGGTCACGGACACGGTGACCGTGCCGATGACGATCCGGTGATCGGAACAGGGGCCACCGCAGGTGGCTGAGATGGCAAGCGAGTCGCCGCTGTACGCCCCGACGATCCGGTCATCGCGTACGAAGATCAGGTCGATCTTCTTGCCCTGGCCGCAGAGACCTTCGGTGTTGCCGTCGTACACGGTGGTTTCGCCGTACCCCAAGCAGCGGGTGTCGGTGTCGTCGAGTTCCCGGTAGGCACCGGTGTTGGCGTCGTTGTTCGACGTGTTCAGGCTGGACGAGTACCAGGAGTCGAGCCGTCCGTAGTGCGGCTGGGCGTTGAAGTCACCCGCGATCAGGACGGTGTCACCGCTGGCGGCGAAGCTGTCGATCCTGCTGCGCACCTCGTCCAACTGGGTCACGTTGATGTTCTTGCCGTTGATCACCGCGTTCGACGGGGTGATGTGCGTGGTGCAGAACCGCAGGTGCGGGCGTGCCTCGAGCGGCGCACAGAGCAGCTTGCGACGCTCGCTGGTGCCGTCCGCGGCCAACGCGTAGCGGTTGGCTGCTCCGAGCGGCGCGCGGCTGAAGAGGGCCACACCGAACGGCTCCCCGCCGCACGCGGTCTCGCTGTGCGCCTCGAACCGGGAGAAATTGCTGGCGTCCTGTGGCCAACCCGACCCCAGCAGGTTCGCCTGTACGGCCTTGTACTGGCCCCAACAGAGCTCGTTGAGGGCGGCGAAGTTGGCGGCCCGGTTCCGGATGGAGTCCGAGAGGGCCGGGATGAGGCCGTCGTTGGTGGCGCCTCGGTGGATGGTCCATCCGGCGACGTTCCACGTCCAACCGGTGTAGGTGGCGGTGACCGTCGCCGCCTGGGCGGGTCCGGCCAGTCCGACGGCGACGAGTAGCCCGGCTGTGAGCCCGGCGACGAGTGTACGAATGCGCATGATCCCCGTATTCATCGTGCTGGATGCTGATGGATGATCATCGCATCGGTCGGGATGACCGTCCAGCACGCACACCGGGTCAGAAGGCGCAGGCGATCACCAGCTCCGGGGTGCGGTCCGGGAGCAGATCGAGTTTGCCGATCCGGCCCGCCGCCCGTAGGTCGTCGGCGACCAGGGTGAGCTGCTCCAGCAGCGCCGCCGGGCCCAGCGCCTCGGCCAGCGGCACCTCCGCCTTCATGGACAGCTTCCGCTCCGACTTGGCCCGCCGCACCTGGCCCAGCGCGTCACCCGCGAGCCGCAGCAGCGCCGGATCTCCCGTCCCCTCGATCGTCCGGGCCACCTCGTGGGTGGTGGGCCAGGGCGCCCGGTGCACCGACCCGTACCGCCACCACGACCAGATCTCCTCGGTGACGTACGGCAGCACCGGGGCGAACAGTCGGAGCTGCACCGACAGCGCCGAGGCCAGCGCGGCCCGCGCCGAGTCGGCCGCCGCCCCCGTGCCGTACGCCCGCTCCTTGACCAACTCGATGTAGTCGTCGCAGAAGCGCCAGAAGAACGCCTCGGTGGCCTGCAACGCGGCCGTGTGGTCGTACGAGTCGAAGGCGGTGCTCGCGGCGCTGACCACGGTGCCCAGTTCGGCGAGCATGGCCCGGTCCAGCGGGGCGGTCGCCACCGCCCGCAACGCGTCCCCCGCGCCCAGGCCGAGCGCGAACTTCGACGCGTTGAGCAGCTTCGTGGCCAGCCGCCGGCCCACCTTGATCTGCGCCGGGTCGAAGGCCAGGTCCATGCCGGGCTTGCCGCTGGCCGCCCAGTAGCGCACCGCGTCCGAGCCGTGCTGCTCCAGCAGCGCCAGCGGGGTGACCACGTTGCCCTTGGACTTGGCCATCTTCTTGTGGTCCGGGTCGAGGATCCAGCCCGACAGCACGGTGTCCCGCCAGGGCAGCACCCCGTGCTCGAAGTGCGATCGGACCACGCTGTCGAACAGCCAGGTCCGGATGATCTCCTGACCCTGGGGGCGCAGGTCCATCGGAAAGACCTGCGCGAACAGGGCCGGGTCGGTCTCCCAGCCACCGACGATCTGCGGGGTCAGCGACGAGGTGGCCCAGGTGTCCAGCACGTCCGGGTCACCGAGGAAACCACCCGGCTGGCCGCGCTGCGACTCCTCGTAGCCGGGCGCCGGATCGCTGGACGGGTCGACTGGCAGCGCCGACTCGTCGGGCGTGAGAGGGTGGGACCAGTCCGGCTCGCCAGCGTCGTCGAGCCGGTACCACACCGGCACCGGCACCCCGAAGAAGCGCTGCCGGCTGACCAGCCAGTCCCCGGTCAGGCCGCCCACCCAGTTGTCGTAGCGGTGCTTCATGTGCGCCGGCACCCAGTGCAGCTCCGCGCCCCGGGCCAGCAGCGTCGCCCGCAGGTCGGCGTCCCGCCCGCCGTTGCGCAGATACCACTGGCGGGTCGAGACGATCTCCAGTGGCCGGTCGCCGCGTTCGTAGAACTTCACCGGGTGGGTGATCGGGCGCGGCTCGCCGATCAGGTCACCGGCGTCGGCGAGCATCCCGACGATCTCCCGGCGGGCGCCGTTGACGGTCTGCCCGGCCAGCGCCGCGTACGGCGCAGCGGGCACCCCGACCGGCGGCTCCGGCAGCAGGCGGCCGTCGCGGCCGATGACCACCCGGGTGTCGAGGTCGAGATCCCGCCACCAGGTCACGTCGGCGAGGTCGCCGAACGTGCAGACCATGGCGATGCCGGTGCCCTTCGCGGGGTCGGCGAGCGGATGGGCGCGCACCGGCACCTCGACGTCGAACAGCGGGCTGCGCACCGTCTGACCCACCAGGTCGGCGTACCGCTCGTCGTCGGGGTGGCAGACCAGCGCGACGCAGGCCGGCAACAGCTCCGGCCGGGTGGTGTCGATGAGCACCTCGCGTCCGCCCGGCCCGGTGAACCGCAGCCGGTGGTAGGCGCCGGGGCGCTCCCGGTCCTCCAACTCAGCCTGGGCGACAGCTGTGGCGTAGCCGACATCCCACAGCGTCGGCGCCTCCGCCTGGTACGCCTCACCCCGGCGCAGGTTGCGCACGAACGCCCGCTGGCTGGTGGCGCGGGCCACCCGACCGATCGTCGTGTACGTCAGGGACCAGTCCACCGAGAGCCCGAGCCGCCGCCAGAGGGCCTCGAAGACCTGCTCGTCGGCGACCGTCAGCCGCTCGCACAGCTCGATGAAGTTGCGCCGCGAGATCGGGGTGGGGTTGCGGCGCGCGGCTTCGTCGACAGGGGTGGCCGGGGGCCGCCACACCGGGTCGTACGCCAGGGCCGGGTCGCAGCGCACCCCGTACACGTTCTGCACCCGACGCTCGGTGGGCAGGCCGTTGTCGTCCCAGCCCATCGGGTAGAACACGGCCTTGCCGCGCATCCGCTGGTAGCGGGCGACGGTGTCGGTGTGCGTGTACGAGAAGACGTGCCCCATGTGCAGCTCGCCCGATACGGTCGGCGGCGGGGTGTCGATGGAGTACACGTCCTTCCGCTCCCGGGAGCTGTCGAACGCGTACGTGCCCTCCTCCTGCCAGCGACGCGCCCAGCTCTCCTCGAGCCCGTCCAGGGTCGGACGCTCGGGGACGCCGGCGCGGGCGGTCCTCGCCGTATCGGTCATCTGCCGATCGTAGGCATCAGCAGGGTGTCGAGCCACGGACTTGCGCATCGCCGGTTCTACACGAGCGAGTCGCGCCACTGCCGGTGCAGGGCCGCGTAGCGGCCGTCGGTGGCGACCAGCACCGCGGGTGGGCCGTCCTCGACGACCTGCCCGCCGTCGATGACGAGCACCCGATCGGCCGTCTCCACAGTGGAGAGCCGGTGTGCGATCACCAGCGCGGTCCGGTCCCGCAGGATGGTGCCGAGCGCCCGCTGCACGAGCCGTTCGGTCGGCACGTCAAGTGACGACGTCGCCTCGTCGAGGATCAGCACTGTCGGGTCGGCCAGGAACGCCCGGGCGAACGCGACAAGTTGCCGCTGCCCGGCGGAGAGCCGGCCGCCGCGCCGGTGCACCTGCGTGGCGTACCCGTCGGGGAGCGCGGCGATGAAGTCGTGCGCGCCGATCGCCTCGGCGGCGGCCCGCACGGCGGCGTCGTCGGCGTCCGGCCGGCCGAACCGGATGTTCTCCGCCACCGTGCCGCTGAAGAGGTGGTTCTCCTGGGTCACCAGCACGACCGCGCGGCGCAGGTCGGCGTCGGCCGCGTCGCGCAGGTCGATCCCGTCCAGCAGTACCGCGCCGGCGTCCGGGTCGTGGAACCGGGCGACCAGCTTGGCGATCGTCGACTTGCCCGCGCCGGTCGGCCCGATCAGCGCCACCGTCTGCCCGGCCGGCACGGTCAGGTCCAGCCCGGCGAGGATGGGCGTGCCGGCGCGGTAGCCGAAGGAGACGCCCCGGAAGGTCAGCGCGCCGTGACCGGGGCCGGTCGGCAGCGGCACCGGCCGGGCGGGTTCGGCCACGGCCGGCCGCTCGTCGAGCACCCCGGCCAGCTTCTCCAGCGCCGCCGTCGCCGACTGCAACGAGTTGTAGAACTGGCTCAGCTCCTGCATCGGCTCGAAGAAGCGGCGCAGGTAGAGCAGGAACGCGGCGAGCACTCCGACCTCGGTCCGACCGCCGAGCACCCGCCATCCGCCGTAGCAGAGCACGACCGCGACCGTGACGTTGCCGATCAGCTTGATCGCCGGCGAGTACGTGGCGATCAGCCGGAACGCGTGCAGGCTCGTGCGCCGGTAGTCGTCCCCGAGCGCCACGAAGATCCGCTGGTTGCGGGGCTCCCGGCGGAACGTCTGCACCGCGCGGATGCCCCGCATCGACTCGACGAAGTGCACGATGACCAGGGCCACGGCCTCCCGGGTCCGCCGGTACGCGCCGGCCGAGGCCCGCGCGAACCAGCGGGAGAGGTAGAAGAGGAACGGGAACGCGAACAGCGTCACCGCCGCCAGTGGCAGGTCCAGCCAGAGCAGGATGGCGGCCACCGACAGGATCGACAGCGCGGCCAGCACCAGGCTGTCGATCCCGCCGTCGACCAGTTCGGCGATCGAGTCCAGGTCGCTGGTGAGTCGGGACACCATCCGGCCCGACGTGTACCGCTCGTGAAAGCCCACCGACAGTCGCAGGAAGTGCCCGAACACCCGCTGTCGCAGGTCGAAAAGGACCGCCTGGCCGATCCGGGCGGAGAGGGTGAGGAAACCGCGGCGGGCCGCGTACTCGGTCACGGCGGCGGCGGCGAACGCGCCGGCGACGGCGGCCAGCGGGGCCGCGTTCCCGGCGCGCAGCGGCGCGATGGCCCGGTCGATACCGACCATGACCAGGTAGGGACCGGCCATCGCGGCCGCGTTCTGCGCCAGCAGCAGGCCGACCGCCGCGGTGAGCCGCCCCCGGTGCGGGCGGAGCAGGTCGGCCAGCAGGGCCCGGCTGTGCCGGCGCAGCCGGGCCACCGCCTCCGGGGTGGCCTTTTCGGCCCGGCTCCGGTCGGCCTCCGGGTCGGTGGCCGTCCCCCGCCAGCGGGTCAGCTCCGGCTCCTCGGCGGGAGGCGGGTCGACCTGCTGGGGGGAGTTCACGAGCGCACCAGCCCCCAACCGTCCGGGGTGGACGCGCCCGGCCCGCCCGGCCCGGTACGCCCCGGTTCCGGGCCGGTGGCCGTCTGCGTGGGCGGCGGCTCGGCGGCGAGCAACGCCCGGTAGGCGGGCACGCCGGCCAGCAGTTCCGAGTGCCGACCGATCGCGGTTATCCGTCCACCGTCGAGCAGGGCGACGCGGTCGGCCAGCGCGATGGTCGACGGCCGGTGCACCACCAGGAGCGCGGTGCTGGCCCGCAGTACCTGCCGTAGCGCCGCCTCCACCAGCGCCTCGGTGTGCACGTCGAGGGCGGACAGGGGGTCGTCGAGCACCAGCAGCGCCGGTCGGCCGAGGACCGCCCGCGCCAACGCCAACCGCTGCCGCTGCCCGCCGGAGAGGGACAGCCCCTGCTCACCCACCCGCGTGGCCAGACCCCACGGCAGGTCGTACGCGAAATCGGCCTGGGCCAGCGCGAGGGCCGCCCGGACCTCGTCGGCGTCGGCGTCCGGGCGACCCAGGGTGAGGTTCTCCCACACCGACATGGAAAAGAGCGTGGGCTCCTCGAACGCCACCCCGACCAGTCGGCGCAGCGAGGCGAGCCGCAGCTCGCGCAGGTCGTGCCCGTCCAGGGTGATCCGGCCGCCGGTCACCTCGTGCAGCCGGGGCACCAGGGACAGCAGCGTGCTCTTGCCGCAGCCGGTGGCCCCGACCAGGGCCACCGTCTCGCCCGGCTCGATGGTCAGGTCGATCCCGTGCAGTACGGCTGTGGTGGCGCCCGGGTAGCGGAAGTCGACCCGTTCGAAGCGGAGCCGGCCGTGGACGGCGTCGCGGGCCAGCGTGCGCGCGTCCGGAGCGTCCACGATCTGCGGCGGAGTGTCCAGCACCTCCTGGATACGGTCCGCGGCGGTCGCCGCCTCCTGACCGTTGGCGATGATCCAGCCCAGCGACTGCACCGGCCAGATGAGCATCAGCTGGAGGCTGGCGAACGCCACCAGCTCGCCGATGGTGAGCACGCCCCGCGCGGCGGCGGCGGCCCCGGCCACCAGCACCACGCCCAGGGTCACGTTGGGCACCAGGTCGAGCAGCGCCGCGGTGTTCGCCAGCAGCCGGCCCTTGCCCACGCCGGTGTCGTGCAGCGTCCGGGTCCCGGCGGCGAAGCGGGCCGCCAGCTCGGGCCCCCGGCCGTACGCCTTCATGGTGCGCAGACCCTGCGCGGTCTCCTCGACCAGGGTCGCCACGTCGCCCTGCTGGTCCTGCATCCGGCGGGACGCGGTGTGGTAGTGCCTGCCGAAACGACGGGTGATCAGCAGCAGTGGCACCGCGCTGGCGGCGACCAGCAGCCCGAGCGCCGCGTGCAGGTGGATCAGCAGCAGCACCACCACCACGTAGGTGGTCAGGTTGAGCACCAGGAAGAAGACACCGAACGAGAGGAACCGGCGGATCACCGACAGGTCGCTGGTGATCCGGGAGAGCAGTTGGCCGGACTGCCAGCGGTCGTGGAAGCTGGCCGGGAGCCGTTGCAGGTGCGCGTAGACATCGGCGCGCAGCGCCGCCTCCATGCCCACCGCCGAGGAGGACTGCACCCACCGCCTGATGAAGATGAGCACCGCCTCGACCACGCCGAGCAGCAACGCCAGGCCACCGAGCTGGAGCAGGCCGGCGGGCTCGTGCCGGGCCACCGGCCCGTCCACCACCCGCTGCACCACGAGCGGTACGGCGATCCCGGCGGCCGTGCCGGCGAGGCCCGCGACCAGCAGCCAGGCGAATTCGGCGGCGTACGGGCGCAGGTAGCGGCGCAGCCGCCAGAGGTTGTGCACGGGGTGGCGGCCCGCGGCGACCGGGGCGGCCCGGTCGCCGTCGCTCTCCACAGGCACTACCCGACGGTAGCGTCAATAGGTGTCGATGCTCCTGTCAGCTTGCCGTCACCCGCCGCTCGTGACCGAGAAGCCACTTCTTCACGTCGAGCCCCCAGCGGTAGCCGCCGAGCGTGCCGTCGGTGCGCAGCACCCGGTGGCAGGGTACGAAGAGCGCCGCCGCGTTGCGGGCGCAGGCCGCCGCAGCGGCGCGCACCGCCGGTGGCCGGCCGGCCAGCGCCGCGTACCCGGTGTAGGTCACCGGGGTCCCCGGCGGAACCTCCCGCAGCACCTGCCAGGCGTGCGCCATGAACTCGCCGCCGGTGTGCTGCCGTACCGGCACCGAGTCGATGGCGGTGAGGTCGCCGTCCAGGTAGGACCGGACGGCCACGGTCGCCGGTCCGAGGTCGGCGCGTTGCCGCAGCGGCGCCCGCAGGGTCGGGTGGATCAGGGGCAGCAGCGCCGCCGGGTCCGGGGTGAAACCGGCCGCCAGGACCTCGCCGTCGGCGCCGGCGAGGATGCTCAGCGGGCCGGTCGGGGTGGTCAGCACGGTGCTGTCGATGCTCATGCCGCTCTCCAGAGTCTGATCGTGGCGTAGGAACGCCAGGGGCGCCACCGTTCGGCGTGCGCCGTGAGGGTCGTGTCGGGCAGGCCGAGCGCTGCTGCGCCGCGGCGGATCGCGAGGTCGGTGTCGAGGAGGACGTCCGGGTCGCCGAGGGCGCGCATGGCGAGGTACCTGGCGGTCCACGGGCCGATGCCGGGCAGCGCGAGCAGCCGCCGTACGGTCTCCTCCCGGTCACCACCCGGCGCCAGGTCCACCGTCCCGTCCGCCACGGCGAGGGCGAGCCCCCGAATGGTCTCCCGCCGCCGAAGAGGCATCCCGAACGCGCCGTCCGGCAGTGCCAGAACCTCCTCAGGGCTGAGGAAACCCCGCAGGTCGGTCCGTTGATCATGAAGTTGTTGCCGCGACACGGCGTCGTCGGGAGCTTCATGATCAACACGGGCGGCCAGGAGGCGGGTGAGGGTCGTTCTCGCCGAGGTGACCGAGACCTGCTGGCCGATGATCGCGCGGACGGCCATCTCGAAACCGTCGACCGCGCGCGGGACGCGGATGCCGGGCTCGGCGGCCACCACCGGGGCCAGCGCCGGGTCCGCCGCGAGCGTGGCGTCGACCGCGACCGGGTCCGCGTCCAGATCGAGCAGGCGTCGGCAGCGGGCCACCGCCGGCGCGAGGTCGCGCAGGTCGGCCAGGCGCAGCGTCGCCGCCACGTGCCCGTCCGCCGGGGTCAGCGCCACCTGGCCGGGGCCGTGCGGCAACCGCAACCCCCGGTGGTACGTCCCGTCGCGAACCTCCTCCACCCCGGGCAGCGCGCGCACCGCGAGGAAGTCCAGCAGCGCCCGGGCGTGCAGCGGCGGACGGTACGCCAGCCGGAGCGTGATGGTTCCCGCCCCGACCGCCGCCAGGTGCCGACCACGGGCCGTCCGCAGCTCGGACGGCGCGCTCGCGTACACCTCGCGGACCGTGTCGTTGAACTGCCGCACGCTGCCGAACCCGGCGGCGAACGCGATCTCGGCCATGCCGAGGCCGGTCGTCTCGATCAGGATCCGGGCGGTCTGCGCCCGCTGGGCCCGGGCCAGCGCGAGCGGCCCGGCACCCATCTCGGCGCGCAACATCCGGTGCAGGTGCCGTTCGGTGTAGCCCAGACGGGCGGCCAGCCCCGGCACACCGTCCCGGTCGACCACCCCGTCGGCGATCAGACGCATCGCCCGACCGACCACGTCGGCGCGGACGTCCCACTGGGGCGAGCCGGGTGCGGCGTCCGGCCGGCAGCGGCGGCAGGCGCGCAACCCGGCGCCCTGCGCGGCGGCTGCCGACGGAAAGAACCGGACGTTCTGCCGCTTGGGGGTGGTCGCCGGGCAGGACGGCCGGCAGTAGATCCCGGTCGACGTCACGCCGGTGTAGAACCAGCCGTCGAATCGCTGGTCACGGCTGTCCACCGCCCGGTAGCACCGCTCGAAGTCCATCTCCACGTCACCCATGGTGCCCCGCTGGTCGGGCCCTCGGCTGGCGGGAATCGGACCTGGGTGTGCGCGGCTGGCCGGGGACCCTCAGCGGCGGCGGCGGTGCGGCTGCCCGGACCGCTGCCCGGAGCGGGTGGGTTGGCCGGACCGGTTCGACTGCCCCGACCGGGTGGCCTGGCCGGTGAGCAGGGGTGAGCGGAACACGCCGTCCGGGTCGTACCGCTTCCACAGCCGGCGCACCCGGGCGCCGGTCTCGCCCGGGTAGGTCCGGGCGAACGCGGCCGGGTTCGGTCGGCTCTCGAAGTTGACGTACTCGCCGTCGGCCCGCGCGCCGACGGGCCGCCAGGCGGCGTCCAACGCCGCGCCGCCCTGCGGTGGGAACGTCGAGGCGATGACCAGGGTGTTCTGGTGCCGGTGCGGGTAGGCCGTCGCGTCGGCGGCGACGTCGTTGACCGCCCCGCCGACCGAGCGCAGCTGGATGACCGCCCGGCCCGGACCGGTGGTCGCCCGCGTGACCGCTCGCGCCACGCCCGCGTCCAGCTCGGTGAACAGGCCGTTGGTGGTCGTACCCCGTTGCTGCCCGACGTTCGGGTGCAGGTGCGCGGTCGGCACCAGCGTCGGGTAGGGCAGCAGGTCGCTGCGGTGTTCGAGCACCTTCCCGATGGCCAGCAGCGGCTCCACGACGGGCCGGACCCGGCGCAGGCTCTCCGCGGCCACCACCGCGGTGACGGACATGAGCGTCGAGCGGCCGTCGGCGAACAGCACGGCGGCGGCGGACAGCTCCCGAGGGGCCTGCGCCAGACAGCTCGCCCACTCGCGCACGGTACGGCCGTCCGGGTGCGCCTCGACGACCAGCTGCGCCACGCCGGCGTTGCGCTGCTCGGCGGCCTCGATCTCGAACGCCACCACGACACCGGCCCCCGCGCCGGCACCCCGGACCAGCCAGAACAGCTCCGGTTCGTGCTCGGCGTCGGCGCGTACCAGCGTTCCGTCCGCGAGCACGACCTCCACCGCGCGGACGCGGTCGATGGTGAGGCCGTGGGCGCGTACCAGCCAGCCGACACCGCCGCCGGTGGCCAACCCGCCGACGCCGACACCGCCGTAGTCGCCCGAGCTGACCACCAGGCCGTACGGGGCGAGCGCCGTCGCGACGTTCGCCCAGCGGGCACCGGCCTCCACCCGGACCAGCCCGGCCCGTTCGTCGAGCACGCGCACCCGGTTGAGCATGGACAGGTCGATCACCACGCCGCCGTTGTTGGAGGAGGCTCCGGACAGGCCGTGCCCGCCGCTGCGCACCGCGATCGGCAGTCGCTGCTCCCGCGCGTACCGGATCGCGTCGATCACCTGCGCGGTGGTCTTGGGCAGCAGGACGGCGGCCGGTGAGGCTGTCGTCGTGTACGTCGAGCGCAGCTGCGCGTACCGGCGGTCGCCCGGCGTGACGATCTGCCCCCGCAGGGAGTCGGGCACCCGAGCCATGGCGGTGGTCATCGCTGGCCCTAAGCCGCGCGGCAGTCGTGGTCGGTCATGGCCCAAGAGTGGGGCGGTGGCGTCGGCGTTGGCAAACCTCGGGTCGGCCACCAACCATTGGTAAGTGGGCAATCAGCGCCCGGCGGTGACAAGTGTCCGGTCGTAGTGACCGGAATCTCCGCCGGCGAGGGCGCTCGGGCCGGTCCGACCGAGGCGTGGAGATCACCTCGGTCGGACCGGACCCGGTCACCTCGCGGGGCTGGGCACCGCGATCGGCCCGGACGGGGACGGCTTGATCGTCGGGGAGGTCGGCGGAGCCGGAACCCCCGGAGCGCCACCCGTGTTCGGCCCCGGCTGGCCCGGCTGGCCCGGCTGGCCCGGCTGGCCCGGCTGGCCCGGCTCGCCCGGCTGGCCCGGGACACCCGGTGGGGCGGGCTGGTCCGGCCGGCCCGGCACGCCGGGTGGTCCCGGCTCGTTCGAGGTCGCCGGCAACGGTCCCGTAGCCGGTGGGTTGGGCCGGCTCGGCACGCCGGGTGGCGCCCCGGACGGGTCGGGTACGGCCGCCGGGCCCGCTGGGCTCGGCACGGCCGGCGGAGGCCCGTCCGAGCCGCTGGCCGCCAGGGCGATCGGAGCCGCGATCAGGATCGCCGCGAGCGTGCCCACCGCCCCCATCGTCACCGTGGCGCGGCGTCTGTTGCGGACCCGCCGTTCCGCTCGGTTCAACTGGTCATGCACGATCGGTGCCTCCTCGGCCAGGTCGGTGAGGGTGGATCGGATGAGGCTCTCGAGGGGATCGGTCATCGCCGTACCTCCAGCAACTCGACCTCCGGCAGCAGCTCGCGCAGACGCTGGACCGCCCGGTGCGTACGACTGCGGACGGTGCCCACCGAACAGCCGAGCAGCTCGGCGACCCGGGCTTCGGGCAGGTCCTCGTAGTAGCGCAGGACCACCACCGTCCGCTGTGCCGGTGGCAGCTGGCGCAGCGCGGCACGCATCGCCAGCCGTACGTCGGAGCCACCGCTCGGGTCCGCGCCGACCGGCTCGTCGGCCGGGTGGAGCGGTGTCTCCCGCCGTCGGCGGAGTCGCCGCCACCAGCTGACCTGCTCGCGGTACATCACCACGCGGAGATACCCCTCGGGGTCGGCGTGCCGGATGGTCTCCCACTTCGGGATGGTCCGCGCCAACGCCGATTGGAACAGGTCCTCGGCGGCGTTGCGGTCCCCGGTCAGCAGGTACGCGACCCGCATCAGCGCCGGTGTCCGGCTGCCGACGAACTCGGCCAGCCGAGCGCGTTCGTCCTCGTCCACCCATCACCCCCGTTTCGTTGTCACAGATACAGACGCCCCGGGCCATCGTCGCTATCCACGATCCTGGGTGTTTTCCGACCGGAAGTGTCGGTCGTGACGTGTACCGTCCGGCCACCAACTGAAGAAGGGGATGGGGGACATGACGAGCGTGGCGGGTTGGGCGGCGGCGTCGACACCTGGCGCGTTCCCGCCGCTGCCCCGTGCGGTGGCGCAGTCCTTCTACCGCCGGATGCGGGCCGTCGCGCCGGCCGCCGTCGGCGCCATCGAACGGGACCGGGCGGCCGACCCCGAGCAGGCCTTCGCCGACACCGCCTGCGGCCGGTTGGTCGGCTCACTCGACGACGCGGGCGTGCGCGCACTCGGGATGTGGACCCACCACTGGTGCATGCGTTTCTACGACGACGACACCCGCGTCGGTCGGCGGTTGGTGCGCGAGATCGCCGCGCGGGCCGGGTTGGGCTGGACTGCCGACGAGGTGCGTTGGATGCTGCGCGAGTCGTTCTCGGCCGGCCCGGCCGCCGCCGACCGGTTCACCCTGCCCCGGGCCGCCGCGGCGCAACTGCCCCCGGCCGACCGGCCGCCCGCGGACGACTGGCCCGAGGTCGAGGTGCCCCGCCAGCGCAGCGGCCGACACCTGGGGGCGTGACCGGCCGCCCCGTGGCTGCGGCAGGATGAGGCGGTACCGCCCCGACGGAAGGATGTCCGATGCCCGCCAGCGAGCCGACCATCATCGCCACCAGCATGGGCTTCTTCCGGGGCGGCCGCGGGCCGTACGACATGCGTCCCAGCCCTGTCTTCGAGCTGGCGGCGGAGCTGGCCGAGGCCGGTCCGCAGCCGCGCATCTGCTACCTCGGGCAGGCCGTCGGCGACCAGCCCACCACGCTGGCCGCCGTCTACGGCGCGTTTGCAGCCACCCGGTTCCGACTGTCGCACCTTGCCCTCTTTCCGATGCCCAACGTCGACGACGTCCGCGCTCACCTGCTCGCCCAGGACGTGATCTGGGTCGACGGCGGCAGCGTGGCCAACCTCGTCGCGGTCTGGCGGGTGCACGGGCTCGACGAGATCCTGCACGAGTGCTGGCAGGCCGGCGTGGTGCTGGCCGGCGTCTCGGCCGGCTCGATCTGCTGGCACGTGGGCGGCGCCACCGACAGCTTCGGACCCCGCCTGCGCGGGTTCACCGAGGCGTTGGGCTGGCTGCCGTACGGCAACGGCGTGCACTACGACAGCGAGGGCCAGCGTCGACCGCTGATGCACGAGCTGGTCGGCGACGGCACGTTGCCGACCAGCCACTGCACCGACGACGGCGTCGGCCTGGTCTACCGGGGGACCGAGCTGGTCGAGGCGGTAGCCGACCGCGAGGGCGTCTCGGCGTACGAGGTGAGCCGCGCCGCGGACGGCAGTGTGCGGGAGGCGGTCATCGCGCCCCGGCTGCTCGGTTGAGCGTCGGTCAGACCCGATCCTCGAACGCGGCGCACACGGTCGCCCGCACCTGCGGCCCTTCGATCGATCGCAGCAGCTCCCGGGCGAGGGCGATCTGGTGCGACTCGTCGACAGTCCGGTCCATCGGGGTCAGCTCCACCCGCCACCGGAAGTAGAGGTAGTCGTCCTCGTCGGTGGCGGCGAGCCGCGGGTCGGCGTCCTCGTTGGGGTTGATCTCCAGCAGGTTGCCCCGGACGTCCACCGAGTCCCGGCGGTAGGGCACCGCGTCGGGCAGCCGGGTGCGGATCAGGTCGAGCAGCTCCGCCGCCGTCAGCGGGCCGTCGACCATGATGAGGAACTGCAACGTCGTCTGCACGTCTGCCACCTTGCCAGATGCGGAGCCGCTCAATCGAGCGGGAGGAACGGGCCGTTGTCGAACTTGCCGCCCCGGCGCAGCACGGAGAACTGCACCTTGTGCGGCACGTGCGTGTCCATGAGTTCACGGCGCAGGTGGGTGAAATCGGTGCCCAGGTCGAAGCTGGCGAGCTGACCGTTCTCGTTGATCCGGCGCAGCATCGTCTTGCGCAGCCGGGTCCCGTCCGGCGCCCGGGACAGGGAGCGTTCGGCCAGGTCGAAGAAGGTTTTGTCGTCGACGATGAGCGCCACGTCGATGTCGGAGTCCGGGCGGGCGGTGCCCTTCACCCGGCTGCCGTGAGCCACCAGGTCCCCGTCGGGCAGCCCGGCCTGCCGTTGGGTCTGCCGGGCACCCCGGGCGAACCGGGTCCACTGCCGTTCGGTGAACCCCTGCGGGATCTGCCGGGCGGCCCGGGTGGTCGCCGCCTGGGCCGTCTCGCCCGCCACGTCGTCGGCCCGTCGCATCATGCTCCGGGCGGCCTGCGCCACGATGCCCCGGGCTGCCGTCGTGGCGCCGTCCGGCAGGTCCCGTCGACGGCCGGTCATTCCAGCCCGCCGGACTGGCGGCGGCGCAGCACGGCGTCGAAGACCTGCGCCAGTTCGGCGGCGTCCTCGCCGGCGTGGTGGGTGTGCGGTACGTCGTGCAGACCCAGCTCGTGCTTGATCTTGCCCTTGCGGGTCTGGACCCACTCGCTGCCGGTCAGCCCCATCCAGTAGCTGCGCAGGTCGACGCCGGAACCGGTGGCGCCGAACGGGCTGTGACCGACGAAGCGCACGAAGTACCAGTGCACGAACATGCCGTCCCAGACAGCGGGAGCGGCGAGGAAGACCGGGCGGCCGATCCGGCGCAGCCCGTTGACCCATGCCGCCGCCGCTGCCATCGCCTCCGACGCGGTGGGCGCCTCGCGGAGCAGACGGTCCCGGTCCAGACCCGACACGGCCAGCGCGGCCGGCACGAACTCGTCGGAGATGGGCCGCAGCTCGGTGTAGAAGGTCAGATCCGGGCGACCGGCCACGGCCATCCCCAACGAGATCATGCTGTTCGGCCCGGGGATCGGCCCGTCCGCCTCCACGTCGACGCCGACGTACAACTCGGGCAGGGGAGCGCTCATCCCAGCACCACCCCGATGGCCTGGTCGATCAGCATGTTCAGGACGATGTCGGTGAGCTTCTTGAAGACGGGGATCTCCAGCAGCGAGGCCCCGAACGTCGGAGCGGCAGTCGCGATCGCCTGGATGATCTGCACCAGCAGGATGACCAGCTGGACGATCACGTTGATCTTCAGGGCGAGGACGATCAGCGCGCACACGAAGAGCGTCGCCGCCACCATCTGTGCGCCGGTGCCGCCGTCCCGCAGCACCGACATCGCCGAACCGTCGGACTCCCAGCGCTCCTGGAACGCGGTCAACGCATCGCCCTGGTTGCCGGTCAGCACCCGCTGCGCGGCCGCCGTACCCTCCGCCGCCGCGTTGTGCAGCGAGTCGGCCATCTCCATCCACATCTGACCCAGCTCGAACATCTTTGTCTCGTCCGACTTGGGCCAGGTGTAACCCAGCTCGTTCAACAGGCCGGCGAGCTCACCGGGCAGCATGATCCCCATCGACCCGCCTACCAGCTCATCGTCGTGAACTGGGCGTCGTTGTCCTGCTCGACCGAGTCGTACTGGTCGGCCATCAGGCCCAACCCGGCACCGAAGCCGCGCAGCCCGTCCACGACCGACCCGAGGCACTCCGCCGTGATCTCCTCGGCCACCTGGTACGACATGCCAATCAGGCCGCCCACGTCGTCGTCCCCGAAGATGTCGCCCATCGAGGCCGTCCGCGCGCGCAGCGCCTCCCACTGCGCGGCCAGTTGCTCGGCCACAGTCGTCAGGTGGCCGCCGCCCTGTCGCAGCGCGGGCGGGTGCACCTGAAGGTCCTCGCGCATGACATCACCTCGCTGCCTGCTGGATGCGCCGCACCGCGTCGGTGAGCGCATCGGTCATCGCCGCCATGCTGCGCACCGATTCGTTCTGCAACTCGTCGAGCTGCTGGCCCAGCGCCACCGGGTCGACCGCTGGCGCGTCCGCGGCCTCGCCGGCCGCGAGGCGCAGGTCATCCAGCGCGGCGTTGACCGCCATGGTGATCTGCTCGCCCAGCATCTCGGCGCCCATCCGAAGCGCGCGCGGATCCACGGTCACCGACTGGACATGCTGGCCGACCGCCACGACCTCGACCTGACCGCCCGCCGCAGACCCGGTGCCCCGTGCCGGCTCGGCGTCCAGGCCGTCGGGGGCCTGCCCGGTCGAACGCATCGACGCCAGTGCCTGTCGGGTCTTCTGGAACAGCCTGTCGAATTCGGTCACCTGGTCCACAACGCCCCCTCACGCCGCACCCGACATCGAGAGGGTAGCAACGGGACACCAGCGCCCGGACCCGCCGATGCGCGAGGGGACGCAGCGTCCGACCCGGTGGAATCGGAGCCGCCTGGACCCGCACGTCCGGCACCGGCGTAAGCTGGCCCGTCGTGAGTCTCACCATCGGCATCGTCGGCCTGCCCAACGTCGGCAAGAGCACGCTTTTCAACGCGTTGACCAAGAACGACGTGCTGGCGGCGAACTACCCGTTCGCCACCATCGAGCCCAACGTCGGCGTGGTCGGGTTGCCCGACGAGCGGCTGGGCAAGCTGGCCGAGATCTTCTCCTCGCAGAAGGTGCTCCCCGCCCCGGTGTCGTTCGTCGACATCGCCGGGCTGGTCCGTGGGGCGTCGAAGGGGCAGGGCCGGGGCAACGCCTTCCTGGCCAACATCCGGGACGCCTCGGCGATCTGCCAGGTCGTCCGGGCCTTCTCCGACCCGAACGTGGTGCACGTCGACGGCAAGGTCTCCCCGGCCGACGACATCGAGACGATCAACACCGAGCTGATCCTCGCCGACCTGCAGACCCTGGACAAGGCGCTGCCCCGGTTGGAGAAGGAGGCCAAGCTCCGCAAGGACCGCCTCGCCGCGGTCGCCGCCGCGAAGGCCGCGATCGAGGTGCTCGACGGCGGCACCACGCTCTACTCCGGGGCCGCCGCGGCCAAGATCGAGCTGGAGCACCTGCGCGAGCTGCACCTGCTCACCACCAAGCCCTTCCTGTACGTCTTCAACGTCGACGAGGCCGAGCTGGCCAACGAGACGTTCCTCGACGAACTGCGCGCCCTGGTCGCGCCCGCCGAGGCCGTCTTCATGGACGCCAAGATCGAATCTGAGCTGGTGGACCTGCCCGAGGAGGAGGCCCGCGAGCTGCTGGAGTCGATCGGGCAGAACGAGCCCGGCCTCAACCAGCTCGTCCGCGTCGGCTTCCGCACGCTCGGGCTCCAGACGTACCTCACGGCCGGCCCCAAGGAAGCGCGCGCCTGGACCGTCCCGGTCGGCGCCACCGCGCCGGAGGCCGCGGGTGTCATCCACTCGGACTTCCAGCGCGGCTTCATCAAGGCCGAGGTGGTCTCCTACAACGACCTGGTCGAGCACGGATCGATGGCGGCGGCCAAGGCGGCGGGCAAGGTCCGCATCGAGGGCAAGGAGTACGTCATGCAGGACGGCGACGTGGTGGAGTTCCGCTTCAACGTCTGAATCTGTCCTGTTCCCGCAGGTCACGCCGTTGAGTCGTCACCCGGGGTGCGCATCGGGGGCACAACCCCACGCGTCATCGACGGCGCACCGGCGGGTGCGTTCTTCCGAGTCCGGCATCAGGTGCCCGTACGTCGACAGGACCAAGGTCGCGTTCTCGTACCCCAGCCGCTCGGCAACCATGATGACCGACTCGCCCTGCATCAGCAGAACCGAGGCGTAGTGGTGCCGCAGGTCGTGACTCGTGGTGCCCTTCGGTAGCCCGGCCCGCTTAACGGCCGCCGAGCATCCACGGCTCTCAACGCTCGCAGGTCGCCGCAAACTTGGATTTGCGCCGGCCGGGCCGCAAGGCAGGGGTTAGGGGTTCGCTCCACGAGGCGTGCCCTACCCGTGCCCGATGGAGCGGTCAGCAGGGGTCAACAGCGGCCTGTCTCACGACATCGACCGGTCCCCCTCCATGCTCCGCAGCCAGGCGGGACGACCACTCATCACCGTGAGCAATCCGATTCCCAAGCTGACAGTCGTCCTGCATGATGGCCGCGTGGACGCTTGGCAGTCGATCGACGACCTCATCGTGCAAGGGCGGCACGTCCTGGCGGTCAAGGCGATTCGCCAGGCCAAGGTGTGCAGCCTCCAACGAGCGTTCGACATCTTCGCCGAGCGGTGCGAGCTTCTACGGCGGACGAGGCCCGATGCCTTCGAGGCCGCCGTGAACAGTGCTGATGTGGATGAGTGACTAGCTGGTTGACGACCGGCACACACATGGGTGGACGAGCGTGGACTCTCGGGGATCGTCATAGCAGCTCACGAGCCAGAGAGCGGCAGGTCACGGCTCTGTGTTGGTTGCCTGGGGGTCAAGGAGTCAAATCATCTGCTGGATGGTTGCAAAGGAACGACTGCGCCGCTGCCTTCATGGCCGCTACCGCTTCCTCTGCCTGGTCATTCGTTGCACCCCACCCGGCGTACAGCTCTAAGAAGCGATCGCCCACCGCTCGAAGCTCCGGCACTCCGGTGTAGCACGCCTGCCAGTAAATCTCGTGGGCCAGGTCCTCGGGGTCGCCCTTTCCGGCAACTATGTTCGCTGCTGCCTCACGCATGAGGTGTAGCCGGGCGCCGCTCTTGTCCGGGACCGGACAGCCGAGCTCGTCCATCGCTTGGCGGAACAGGTCAACGGCTTCCCGTGACTGGCCCTTCGAAAGACCCGCGAGCTCACGCAAGCTCGGAGAGTCAACGCTTCGGGTTAGTGCGTGAGCAGCCGCCATCGGCAGGTCATCGCCGACCGGCTCATCCACGGCCAGCCGGACGGCAAGGTCGCGTAGCTGCTCCATGCCGGAGAGGCTAAGCGGTGCACGGATCACAGACCAAGGCGTTTACGACGGTGAGCAAGCTCGGGGACGCGGGCAAGGGTGGGTATCCATTCGACGGCGGTTCTGGGGCACAGACGGGGCACAAGACACCGCGAAACGTCGTCAAGCAGTGTTGAGCGGTGGCAGCCCCGAGACTCCGCACGAGCAGGCGTCGAAGGCTGATCGCGTTGGCAGCGGTACAGCGGCCCTTAGTTCCGCTTCAACGTCTGAACCCGGCCGTCCCTTCCGCGGCCGTTGTCCACAGCGGGCCTGATCGACTCGGATTCCTGGAAGCCGGGGTATCCGGACGGCTCGGACACCCCGACATCCAGAAGTTGGGGGAGGATGTGGGTCCGGCGTGGACAGGTAGAAGGACGGTGCCCGGTGGGAGAACGGACGTTGCTCAGTTCGTCGTTCGGGTCGGCGGCGTCCGCGTACGCCGAGCACCGCCCGGATTACGCGCAGGCCGCGGTGCGGTGGGCGCTTGAGTTCGCGCCCGGCCCGCGAGTGCTCGACCTCGGCGCCGGCACCGGCAAGCTGGCCCACACGCTGGTGGCCGTTGGCGCGGACGTCGTCGCTGTCGAACCCGACCCGGCGATGCTCGCCGAGCTGCGCCGTGTGATGCCTGCCGTTCGTGCCCTGCCGGGTAGCGCCGAGGCGATCCCGTTGCCGGACGCGTCGGTCGACGCCGTGCTGGCCGGCAACGCCCTGCACTGGTTCGACATGGCCGTCGCGGGGCCGGAGATCGCCCGGGTCCTCGCACCCGGAGGCGTGCTGGCGGGCCTGTGGAACATCATGGACGACCGGATCGACTGGGTCGCCGAGCTCGAAGGGGTCAGCGGGAGTGCGGCGATCGGCCCGCGCGACACGCTCACCAGTTGGCGCGCGGCGACCGCTGCCATGCTCGTTCCGAGCACCGGCCTGGCCTCCCGGTTCGATTCGTCGGAGCAGGCCGAGTTTCCGCATGGTCAGCGCCGTACCGCCGATTCCCTCGTCGCGACACTCGGGACCCGGGCCGGAATGCTGGTCATGCCGGAACCGGACCGGGAGGCCACGCTCGGCCGGATCCGCGACTTCCTCGGGAGCAGGCCGGAGACCGCCGAGGGCGAGTTCGACCTGCCGATGCTGACCGGCGTGCTGCGCGCCCGCCGGCGCTGACGGGCTCAGTCGGCCACCGAGACTCCGCCGTCGCCGGCCCCGAGCCGCCCGGCGCGCTACTGCTCGGCCCAGACGCCCAACTCGTTGCCGCTGGGGTCGGTGAAGTGGAACCGGCGGCCCCCAGGGAACTCGTACGGTCCGTTGACCACCTGACCCCCGGCCTCCTTCACCGCCTGCACGGACCGGTCCAGGTCACCTGAGTAGAGCAGCACCAGCGGGCCGCCCGTCCGCACCTCCTCGTCCAGGCGGAGGCCACCCACCTCCGGTGCGGAGTCACCGTGCGGGCTGCGGATGCCCGCGTACCCCGGCCCGTAGTCGGTGAACTGCCAGCCGAACGCGTCGGCGTAGAACCGCTTGGCCTCGGCGAGGTCGGTCACGGTGAACTCGATGTAGTCGATGGTGTGGTGCCGCTGCGGCGCTGACTCAGACATGCACCGCATTGTGTGCCTCGGGTACGACGGGATCGTGAGGCGCAACAAAAGGTTGCACGACGGTGGGCGGTCGTCGTATGGTGACGCAACCAAAGGTTGCAGGTAGTTGAGGCGAAGGAGTCTGAAGTGGTGGACATTCTGCATCAGGTCGGCGTGGTCGCCCCGCTCGGCGACGTCTACCAAGCGGTGGCGACTCCCGAGGGCGTCGCGGGCTGGTGGTCGATCGACACGACCGGAAAGGACGAGGTCGGCGGGCAGTTGGCCGTCCGGTTCGGTGCCGACGGCGGGTTCGATCTGGAGATCATCGAGCTGGACCCGGCCGGACGGGTGCGGTGGCGGGTCACCGGTGGCCCCGACGAGTGGATCGGCACCGAGGTGAACTGGCGCTTCAACCAGCGTGGGAGGTACACGATCGTTGATTTCACGCACACGGGTTGGCGCGAGCCGACCGAACTCATGCACGAGTGCAGTACCAAGTGGGCGATCTTCCTGATGAGTCTCAAGGAGCTGGTGGAGACGGGGCGCGGCCGGCCGGCGCCGGACGACGTCCAGATCGGCGACGGGCACTGACCTCAGTGGCGCCCGAACCCGTCCCATCCCGCCGTGCCAGGCTGAACCCGGCAGCCACCAGGCCGAGGACGACGATCGCCACGGCGCAGAGCAGCAGCGTCGGACGTGCGCCGACGGCGCCGACCAGCGGGCCGCCGAGCATCGTGCCGAGCGGCACCGCGAGCACGAGGACGGCGCCGTTCGCGGCGAGCACCGCGGGCAGCTGCTCGGTGGACGCGCTGCGCTGGAACAACGCCATCGACGTGGACATGTACGGCGCCCAGATCAGGCCCGCCAGGGCGAACGCCGGCAGGGACAGGCCGATGGGCATGCCCAGGCCGAGGGGCAGCATGGCGACGCCGAACCCGATGACGATGCCGATGGTGGTGGCCCGTAGCGGCCAGTGGCGAAGGTGCCCGGCCACCACGCCGCCGACGAGGCCACCGGCGCCGAAGGCGGTGTAGTACGCACCGAGCAGCGTCGCGGACGCGTGCAGGTCGTCGGTGACGTGCAGCGGCATGGCGACGTACACCGGGCCGAAGAGGAAGAAGAACGCGACGCTCAGCACCAGCAGGCCCAGCAGCGCCGGCTGACGGCGGATGACCGCGAGGCCGGCGGTACGTGAGGCGCCGCGCTCGTACGAATGGATCGTCCCGGTGGCGGGAAGGGCGAGGCGATAGGTGAGCGCCAGCACGGCGAACGTCGCGGCGTCGACGGCGATGACCCACACCGGGCCCGCCCAGCCGATCAGGATGCCCGCCAGCGGAGGACCGACGATGGTGGCGAACCCGGAGATGGTGGTGAGCACCGCGTTGGCGGGCAGGTGGTGGCGCTGGGGCAGCAGCTCGGCGATCAGCGTGAACCGTCCGGCGGAGCCCCACGAGTGCAGTAGTGCGGACGCGGCGAGCAGGACGACGTACAGCCCGATGGTGAGCATGCCGGCGAGGTGGGCGATCGGGATCGCCGCGAGCGCGGCGGCCCGCAGGATCGCGTCCCAACCGGCGAGCTGAGCGCCGCTGCGCCCGCGCAGCAACCGACCGAAGATGACCGTCCCGGCCGCGCTGGGCAGGGTGTACGCGGCCACCGCGACCGCGATCCACGGGCCGTGCTGGCCCTGCGGCGCGAGCTGGATGGCAAGCCAGGTCACCGCGACCAGCGCCATGCCGTCGCCGAGAGCGGACACGGCCAGACCGGGCAGGATCCGTCTGAGCAGTGGGTGACTCACCACCGGCCGGTAGGGCGAGGCGCGCAGGAGGCGGGCGGGCTGTAGTGGCATGGTGCCAGCTGACCCTGTGGTGGCCGCGCAGACCAGCGGGGACTGCTGCCAGCAGAATCCGCTTGAAGCGGAACGTGGCCGGATCTCAGCCAGACTTCCGGTCTGGGCTGTCGCCGTCGCGGGAGGCCCGGAAGGACGAGCCGACGGCCGCCACGATCGAACCCACCGAGGCGAGCGACACCGCCCAGGCGCCGGCGGTGTCGGCGCCGCCGTCCCCGGTCACCTTCAGGATGATGCCGGTGGCCATCAGGACGACCGACAGGGCCAGGACTGCCTGGATGGCCCGTCTGCTCATGGCGGCGTCTCCCTTTCCGCGGGCGGAGATCGACTCCGGCTCCTTGACGTCGGGGGATCAAGGGCCTCGATGCCCTGGATTCCCGGAACCGGAGTCGACCAACCGCCGTTACTCCGTCCGGTAGACGGAGATGTGTGACGGGCTGTCGGCCTGGAACGGCCGCCGGTGCCAGTCGGCGTACCGCTCGGTGAGCCGGAGCCCGGCCTGCCGCGCCATCTCGTCGATCTGGTGCGGCCAGGCGTAGCGCATGGCGAACGGCTTCAGGTGCACACCGTCACCGTCGAAGGTGATCGTCTGCCGGATGAACCGCTGCGCCGGCCGGTCGTACCGGTGCAGTCGGATCGTCGCGGAGTCCTCGGTCACCTCGCGGACCTGCACCTGCTCGTCGGCGTCGAAGCTGCGCGGGTCGGGTACGAACGTCTCGATGACGAACGCGCCGCCCGGCGACAGCACCCGGGCGACGTTGCGGAAACAGTCCGCCTGCCGCTCGGCGTCCACCAGGTTGAACAGGGTGTTGAAGACCAGGTACGCCAAGCGGAACGGGCCCTGCACTGCCACGTCGGCCATGTCGCCGACGACCGCGGGGATCTGGTCGCCGCCGGGCTTGGCCCGCATCTGCGCCAGCATCTCCGCGGACCCCTCGATGCCGTGCACGGTGAGGCCACGCTCGGCCAGTGGCAGCGCGACGCGGCCGGTGCCGATCGCCAGTTCGAGGACCGGTCCGCCATCGGCCAGCTCGGCCAGGAAGTCCACAGCCGGCAGCGGGTCAGGGTTACCGGGGCCGTCGTAGTCGGCGGCCCACAGCCGGCCGAAGAGGCCGGGATCGTCGAAGACCGACATCAGCGGCCTCCGGGGTCGGTGTCAATGGCGCGCGACGGCGCCGAGGTCAGGGGAGCAGTTCTGCTCACGAAGTCTCGATTCCTCGGATCGGATGAGGTCGGGTCGGAGGGACTTCGTCGAGTGGGGCATGTCGGCTGCTCCTTTCGCGCGGCGGTGGACCGAGGACACCAGAGACGCCACGGGCCCGGCAAGGCAATTACGCCGGCCGGGCCCGTGGCGGGACTTCGGGTCAGGAGATGTGGTGCAGGATCACGTTGTGTACGTGGTGGCTCTTCTGCGCACCACGGAACTCGACCTCGTAGGTGTGCGTGCCGACGTGGATGGCGATCGCTCCGGTGGAGAAGAACGAGCCGCCCCAGGACTTGTTGCTGACCACACTCACGCTGGTGATCTTCGAGTACGGGATGCTGGTGATCGCGAACCGCTTCCCGACGAAGGAACGGTCCTGGATGATCACCCGGCGGTCGGTCAGCCCGATGAACCCGGTGCCGGTGCCGACGGCGTCGTAGACGGCGATGATCTGCTCGCCGTCGAGGAGGCCGCTCTCGATCTGCTGGACCTGCTCTTTGCGGTCGTACGCGATGTTCGCCATGCGTTCCAGGCTAGAAAACCGGTGCCAACCCGCCGGCCCGGGCGATGACCACGAACTCACCGTCGCCGTGGCCGACGGGCTCGTAGACAGCGACCAGGCGGGATGTTGGAACTCGCCGTGCCTCACGACGCGTTCGCGTCGGTAGCGGCGCGCACGAACTCGCGTACCCGGGTGGTGGTGTTGCTGGGCAGCCAGACCGGCCCGCGTTCGATCGGTGGCGCGTCGTGGATGGGCACGTACGCCACGTCGGGGCGTGGGTAGTAGCGCAGCGTGTGCTCACCCACCGGCAGTACGCCCCGGCCCAGCGCTACCAACGACAGCATCTCCGAGAAAGTGTTCCCGATCGGGCCCTTCGGAACCGGGCGGCCGGTCGGGGTGCGCTCCGGGGTGCGGTCCCGCTTGAACTCCGCCGAGGTCACCGCCGGGTACTGCACCACCGGGTGATCGGCGAGCACCTCCAGCGACACCGAGCCCTCCCGGCTGAGCGGGTGACCCGCCGCCACCGCCAGCGCCCGGCCCTCGGAGAGCAGCGCCGGGCCGGTGGCCATCCCGTCGAACGGGAACGAGGCGATCAACACGTCGGTCGAGCCGTCGAGCAGCCCGGACCGGGTGTTGGACAGCTGCGCCTCGTGCATCTCCACCCGGCAGTCGGGATGCCGTTCGCCGAACAGGGCCACGGCCCGTAGCAGCACGGGAGCGGTCCACTCGCCGAGGAACGCCACCCGGAGTGTCCCGGTGACGCCCCGGCCGGCGTCGACAGCCCGCCGGACGGCCTCGTCCATGCCGGCGACCAGGGGGGCCAGTTCGTCGGCGAGTTGCCGGCCGATCGGAGTGAGTCGGACGACCCGACTGGTGCGGGCGAACAGCGGCGCACCGATCCGACGCTCCAGCTTCTTGATCACGTGGCTCACCCGCCCGGTGCTGACCGTCAGCCGCTCGGCGGTCCGGCCGAAGTGCAGTTCCTCGGCGAGCGTCAGGAACGTTTCGACCTCGTACCGCTCCAGCACGTCGCTCCCACCGTTGACCTGTGGGCAACGATCGTAGCGGCATCGGGTCTTGGTCGGCGTCCGCCGTGCGGGGATCGTGAACGCGGCAGGGAACACCTGACAGAAGGGCTGCGACATGAGCATCGAGGACTACCTGGCCGGCCTGGCCGACCCACTGCGCGAGACAGGGGAGAAACTGACGCCGATCATCACGGCGGCCCTGCCCGGTGCGACAGGCGGGATCTGGCACGGCCACCCGGTCTGGGGGTTGGGCGCCCGGGTCGGCCAGCGGCCGGTCTGCCTGCTCAAGGCGTACGGGTCGTACGTCGCGTTCGGGCTGTGGCGCGGGCAGGAGATCGCCGACCCGGCTGGGCGGCTGGTTCCCGGTGCGGGGACGATGGCGGCGGTGAAACTGCGCACTGTGGCCGACATCGACCCGGCCCTGTTCACCGACTGGCTGCGCGCGGCAGCCGAGCTGGAAAAGAGGTGAGCGCGGTGCGGGTGACCGGCTTCGACCACCTGGTGCTGACCGTCGCCGACGTGGAACGGGCACTGGGCTTCTACTGCGGTCAACTCGGCCTGGCGCCGGTACGGGTCGACGAGTGGCGCGCGGCCACCGCGCCGTTCCCGTCCGTGCGGGTCAGCCGCGACAGCATCATCGACCTCGTCCAGGGCGGCCGGCACGGCACCAACGTCGACCACTTCTGCCTGGTGGTGGCACCGCTGGACTGGGCGCGGGTGGTCGAATCGGGTGCCTTCACGGTGCTGACCGGGCCGGTCGACCGGTTCGGTGCACGCGGCTCGGCGACCTCGATCTACGTCAGCGACCCGGACGGCAACGTGGTGGAGTTGCGCTGGTATCCGCAGGACGTGGAGGTGGCCGCCGAGTCGGGCGTCAGGACTCGGTGACCGCCCGGTAGGCGTCCTCGATGCGGGCGGCCAGCAGGACCTCGCCCTCGGTCAGCGGCTCGTCGTTGCCGTGCCCGACCCGGATCTGGGTGCTGTCGGACCGGCGGCTGATCTCGGGACGCAGGTGCAGAGCGTCGGCGACGACCTTGACCCGTTCAGTCAGCGCCGCGTGTTGGGTATCGTCGATCACGAGCGTCCGCCGGATCTGTTCACCCTCCCGCGTCCAACCGGTTAGCAAGGTCAACGCGTCGGACAGGTAGTCGTGCTTGGCTCGGCTGTTGAACAGCACGCGCATCACCGCACCCCCCAAGCGCCGTTGCCGGCTTGTGGCCAAATCGTCGCCATCCCGTGTCTTGTCGGTGCCTTCTAGTCTGTCGTCGCTCGGTAAAGGTGTCCACGCCCACACTTCCGTGTTCTATTGGCCTAGCGGACGGCGTCGGTACCCAAACCGCCGATTGATCTGGCACCCTGGACGCCCGTGCAGACCGAACGGGCTAATGGCGGCGGGCAGGCCGAACGACGGGACCCGAAGGTGATCGTGGGAGCCGCGATCATCCGGGACGGACGGGTGCTCGCCTGTGCGCGTTCCGCCCCACCAGAGGTGGCCGGAATGTGGGAGTTCCCCGGCGGGAAGGTCGAGCCGGGTGAGGCCGAGACCGACGCGTTGATCCGGGAGTGCGCCGAGGAGCTGGCCGTACGCGTGGAGATCGGCGACCGGGTCGGCCGCGACGTCCGGATGGCGCACGGCCGCTCGGTGCTCAAGGTGTACGCGGCCAGCCTCCTGCACGACGACGAGCCGCAGGCGCTGGAGCACCAGGCGCTGCGCTGGCTGGCCGCCGACGAGCTGGACGAGGTCACCTGGCTCCCCGCCGACGCACCGATAGTCGCCGCCCTGCGCCCCCGCCTCCGCACTTGTTGATCATGAAGTTATTGCCGCGACACGCCGGTCGCCCAGGGCAATAACTTCATGATCAACGGCGTCAGCCGGGGGTTGGGGGGAATGGGACGGGGGCCCCGGCTATTGCCGGGGCCCCCGTTCGGGTGGTCTTGCTCAGTGCTTGTCGTCCTGATCCGGGTGCGCGAAGTTGAGGTGCTCCGGAGGCAGCGGGAAGCTCACGTCGTCGCCGAACGGCGACGGCGCGGCGGCCCGGTCGAAGGTGAGCTCGGTCAGCGGCAGCCGGCCCCGGTCGTCGACCGCCGGCGCGGTCGGGTGGGGCACCTCCCGGTCCCAGTTGACGCCGGCCTGCGCCTGCGCCTCGGCCCGCTGGTCGTGCGAGCCACCCGCGTGCGAGTGCAACCCGCCCCGGGTCGCACCCGACGACGTCGCCGAGCCCTGACGGGCGGTGGTCACGCTGGTCTGGGGCGTCTCGCCCCGACGGAAGATCTTGCTACCAAGCCACACAAGGGGATCGTACCTGCGGTCGACGACGCGTTCCTTCATGGGGATGATCCCGTTGTCGGTGATCTTGATGTGCTCGGGGCAGACCTCGGTGCAGCACTTGGTGATGTTGCAGAAACCGAGGCCCTGTTCGGCCTGCGCGTACTCCTTGCGGTCGGTCCGGGCGTCCAGCGGGTGCATGTCCAGCTCGGCCGCCCGGATGAAGTACCGCGGGCCGGAGAACGCCTGCTTGTTCTCCTCGTGGTCGCGGATCACGTGGCAGACGTTCTGGCACAGGAAGCACTCGATGCACTTGCGGAACTCCTGCGAGCGCTCGACATCGACCTGCTGCATCCGGTAGTCGCCCGGGGCGACGTCCGCCGGAGGGGCGAACGCCGGGGTCTCCCGCGCCTTCTCGTAGTTGAACGAGACGTCGGTGACCAGGTCCCGGATGACGGGGAAGGTCCGCAGCGGCGTGACCGTGACGGTCTCGTCGTCGCCGAAGGTCGACATCCGGGTCATGCAGCCCAGTCGCGGCTTGCCGTTGATCTCCATCGAGCAGGAGCCGCACTTGCCGGCCTTGCAGTTCCACCGGCAGGCCAGATCGGGCGCGTCGGTGGCCTGCAGGCGGTGGATGACGTCGAGGACGACCTCGCCCTCGTTCACCTCGACCATGTAATCCTGCAGGTCGCCGCCGGTCTCGTCGCCCCGCCAGATCCGGAACTGACGCTTCGCGCTCATCGGTTGTCCGCCTCTCCAGCGTCGGCGACGGAAGCGTCGAAGTCGGCGAGCTCCTCGTCGGTGAGGTACTTGGCCAGCTCGGCCCGGTCGAAGAGGCCGATCAGCTCCGCCCGCATCTTCGGCAGCGGCTTGCGGGTCAGCCGTACGCTGTCGCCGTCCAGCGAGCAGACCAGGTTGACCTGCCGCCACTTCGGCTCCATCGCCGGATAGTCCTCCCGGGTATGCCCGCCGCGCGACTCCTGCCGCTCCAGCGCCGCCTTCGCGGTGCACTCCGAGACCACAAGCATGTTGCGCAGGTCCAGGGCCAGGTGCCACCCCGGGTTGTAACGCCGGCCGCCGGCGGCGCTCACCTTGGCCACCCGCTCGCGCAGCTCGGCCAGTCGCACCAGCGCGTCGGCCAGCTCGCCCTCGCGTCGGATGATGCCGACCAGATCTCCCATGACCGCCTGGAGGTCCTGCTGGAGGGTGTACGGGCTCTCGCCGGTGTCCCGTTGCAGCGGCGCCAGGGCGGTCTCCACGGCCGCCTCGACCGCGTCCACGGCCACCTTCGGCCGGGCGGACAGCCCGTCGGCGTAGCTGGCCGCGTGCCCGCCCGCCCGCTTGCCGAACACCAGCAGGTCGGACAGGGAGTTGCCGCCGAGGCGGTTGGAGCCGTGCATGCCGCCGGAGACCTCACCGGCGGCGAACAGACCGCGTACGTGGCCGAAGGCGGCACCCGAGTCCGGGTCGACCTCCACGCCACCCATCACGTAGTGGCAGGTCGGCCCGACCTCCATCGGCTCGGCCGTGATGTCGACGTCGGCCAGCTCCTTGAACTGGTGGTACATCGAGGGCAGCCGGCGGCGGATCTCGTCGGCCGAGCGCCGGCTCGCGATGTCCAGGAAGACACCGCCCGCGGGGGAGCCCCGGCCGGCCTTGACCTCGCTGTTGATCGCGCGGGCCACCTCGTCGCGGGGCAGCAGCTCCGGCGGGCGGCGGTTGTTGTCCGGGTCGGTGTACCAGCGGTCCGCCTCCTCCTCGGTCTCCGCGTACTGCTTGCGGAAGACGTCGGGGACGTAGTCGAACATGAACCGCTTGCCCTCGGAGTTTTTCAGGACCCCACCGTCACCACGCACCGACTCGGTGACCAGGATGCCCTTCACCGAGGGCGGCCAGACCATGCCGGTCGGGTGGAACTGGAGGAACTCCATGTTGATCAGGGTCGCCCCGGCGCGCAGCGCCAACGCGTGCCCGTCCCCGGTGTACTCCCACGAGTTCGAGGTGACCTTGTAGGAGCGTCCGACACCGCCGGTGGCCAGCACCACGGCCGGCGCCTCGAAGAGGATGAACTCGCCGGACTCGCGGTAGTAGCCGAAGGCGCCCGCGACCCGGTCGCCGTCGAGCAGCAGCTCGGTGATTGTCGTCTCGGAGAACACCCGGATCCGGGCGTCGTACGAGCCGAACTCGCGCTTGTCCTCCTGCTGGAGCGAGACGATCTTCTGCTGGAGGGTGCGGATCAGCTCCAGGCCCGTCCGGTCGCCCACGTGCGCGAGGCGCGGGTACTCGTGCCCGCCGAAGTTGCGCTGGGAGATCTTGCCGTCCTTGGTGCGGTCGAAGAGCGCGCCGTACGTCTCCAGCTCCCAGATCCGCTGCGGCGACTCCTTCGCGTGCAGCTCGGCCATCCGGAAGTTGTTGAGGAACTTGCCGCCGCGCATGGTGTCGCGGAAGTGCACCTGCCAGCTGTCCCGGCTGTTCACGTTGCCCATCGCGGCGGCGGCGCCGCCCTCGGCCATCACCGTGTGCGCCTTGCCGAACAGCGACTTCGAGATGATCGCTGTCTTCTTGCCGGCGAGCCGGGCCTCGATGGCCGCGCGCAGACCGGCGCCGCCGGCCCCGATGACGACGACGTCGTAGTGGTGTCGTTCGATGCGAGTGGTAGTGGTCATGTCAGGGGCCCTTTAGTTGATGAACCGCAGGTCGTTGAACCAGCCGGCCGCGAGCGCCATCACGTAGAAGTCGGTAAGCGCGAGGGTGCCGAGGGTGATCCAGGCGAGCTGCATGTGCCGGACGTTCAACGCCGAGACGAAGGTCCAGGCCCGGTAGCGCACCGGGTGCTTGGAGAAGTGCTTGAGCCGCCCGCCGATGATGTGCCGGCAGGAGTGGCAGGAGATGGTGTACGCCCAGAGCATCACCACGTTGAGCAGCAGGACGAGGTTGCCCAGGCCGAAGCCGAAACCCTTCGGCGAATGGAAGGCGAGGATCGCGTCCCACGTGTTGATCAGCGAGATGATCGCGGCGGCGTAGAAGAAGTAGCGGTGCAGGTTCTGGCCGAGCAGCGGGAAGCGGGTCTCACCGCCGTACTCCTTGTGCCCGTCCGGGACGGCGCAGGCCGGCGGCGACAGCCAGAACGACCGGTAGTACGCCTTGCGATAGTAGTAGCAGGTGAGCCGGAACAGCAGCAGGAACGGCAGGGTCAGCGCCGCGTCCGGGATGATCCACCAGCCGGGCAGGAACCGGCCGAAGTGCGAGGCTTGCTCGACGCACCGGTCCGTCACGCACGGGGAGTAGAACGGGGTCAGGTAGTGGAACTGGTCCACCCAGTACCACTTGTGCATGAAGACCCGGACCGTCGCGTACGCCACCCAGGCGCTGAGACCGATCACGGTGATCAGCGGGGCGAACCACCAGCGGTCGGTACGCAACGTCTTCGCCGCGATGGCGGCGCGCGCCCGCGCTCCCCGCGGCCTCGTTGCCGTTGAAGTCATTCGAGTCGTCTCCTCGACGGGCCCGTACGGGCGGGCTGGTCTCTCTCCGGTCGGCACGCGGACCGGCGAACCCGCACCCGCTGCCACGTCATGCGCACACCAACGACCACGCCGGATCGACCGACGCAGCTAAGTGACACACGTTACGCCGATCTCTGCGGGCCGTCCGCGCAAGGGAGTGTCCCGTGTGTCTGGCCTGCGGAAAAGCCCTCAGTGCGCGGGTTGTGCGGCGCGTCGTCGGGAACGTCAGCCGGAGGCGCCGCCGGTGAAGTGCCAGGACGCGAGCCGCACCGACGGCGCCGCCCACCAGGCGCCGTCCACCCGGTCCGGTTGACGCACCGCCCGCGAGCCCAGCCCGAGCACCGCGCCCGGCCCCAGCGCCCGGGGGTACGACTCGGTGAACCGCAGGTCGCGGACCGCCCGGACGACAGTGCCGTCCTCGATCAGCCAGACCCCGTTGCGGGTCAACCCAGTAACGACGAGGCTCTTCGGGTCGAGCACCCGCGTGTACCACAGATCGGTGACCAGCAGCCCGCGTCGCACTCCGGCGACCAGGGCGGCGGTGTCCGTGTCCACCACCGCGCCGGCCGCCGCGCCAGTGGTGCTCCGGCCCACCGCGCTGGCCGGGCCCGCCGCCGCGGGAGAGAGCCGCAGGTTGCGGGCCATCGGACCCCAGGTGGCACCGCCGGCGATCGCGTGCCCGGTGGACTGCGCGCCCGCCTCGGCGGCGGTCCTGCGGTCGTGCGCGACCGCCAGCGTGGTGCCCGCCTCGACCAGGGTCACCGCCCGCCGGCCGGTGCCCTCGGCATCGAACGGCAGACCCGACGCGCCGAGCGGATCGTCCACCAGGGTCACCTGCCGGTCGAACTGGGCCGCGCCCGGCTCGGCGAAGGACTGCCGCTCCGCGTACCGCTTGCCGTTGAAGCCGAACCAGGAGAGGTTCTGCAGCAGGTCCGCCACGGCGGCCGGCTCGAACACCACCTCGTAGCGCCCCGGCGGCAGCTCGACCGGATCGGCCGCCGCCTGTGCCTTCGCGGCGGCGTGCGCGCCCAGCTCCGCACCGTCGAGGTCGGACAGCCGGTCGACGCAGCGTCGGGCCACCCCGTCCGCACCGTCGCGCCGGGCGATGCCGTCCATCGCCGCCTCCGCCGAGCGACCGTACGCGGTGTGCCCGGCCGAGTTGGCGAACGCCGACGAGCGGTGCGCGGTGCGGCAGTAGCCCGCCGTGGTGAGGCCACCTGCGGCGGCCACGAACGCGCCGACCCGGTCGGCCCGCTGGTCCGGCTCGGCGTGGGCGGTGGCCTCGTCGACGGGCGGGGCGTCCGGCGCGGGCGTCGGCGGGGTCAGCCCCGGCCAGCCCGGGTCGGGCGGGCAGAGCCGCGCCGCCGCCAGGGTGCGCTCCACCAGCGCACCCAACCCGTCGGTGGTGACCACGCTGCCGCTGCCGGTGGCGGTGCGCCCGTCGACGTGCACCCGCAGCCGGACCCCGACGGTGGACTCGGCGACGTTCTGATGGATGGCCGAGTTGGCGAACCGGGTCAGTGCCAGATCCGCCCGGGTCACCACGGCCTCGGCCTGCGCGGCCGGCCCGCCGAGGCGCCGAACCAGCTCGATGACCTGCCCGGCCAGCTCCAGCTCACTCCTCGCGCTCACGCTGAACCACCTTCTGTTCGCGACTGCGGGGCTCGCAAAACCGGCTCACTCCTCGCGCTCACGCGGAACCGCCTTCTGTTCGCGACTGCGGGGCTCGCAAAACCGGCTCACTCCTCGCGCTCACGCTGACACCCCCACGCGGACGTTGCGGAAGCGGGCCGGCGCGGCCGGATGGCCGGTGTGCCCGATCTGGCCCGGCTGGCCCTTTCCGCAGTTGGGCGTCCCCCACGGCACCGTCTCGCCGGAGAGCATGTCCATCGAGCGCCAGAACAACGGGCCGATCCCGGTGTACGTGGGATTGCGCAGCATCCGCCCCCGGCGACCCTTCTTGATCTCCCAACCGACCTCGCAGCCGAACTGGAAGTTGAGTCGCTTGTCGTCGATCGACCAGGACCGGTTGAGGTCCATCAGCACGCCGTCGTCGGTCGCCGCGATGATCTCCTCCAGGGTGTGCGGGCCCGGTTCCAGGCCGACGTTGGTCATCCGCACCATCGGCAGTCGGGCCCACCCGTCGGCGCGGACGCTGCCGCCGTAGTCGAGGCCGGCCACTGCGGCCGAGTCCCGGCCGGCGAGCACTCCCACCCAGCGACCGTCGCGCACCGCGTCCCGCTTGACCGCGGGGGAACCCTCGTCGTCGAAGCCGAAACTGCCCAGCGCGCCGGGGATCGTCGGGTCGATGGTGATGTTCATCAGCTCGGAGCCGTAGCGCAGCGAGCCGAGCTGGGCCAGGTCCAGCCAGGACGTGCCGGCGAACGCGGCCTCCCAGCCGAGGATCCGGTCCAGTTCGATGGCGTGCCCGACCGACTCGTGGATCTGCAGGGCCAACTGCTCGCCGCCGAGGATCAGATCCGTCTCGCCGGCCGGGCACTGCGGCGCGGTGAGCAGCGCCCGGGACTCCTCGGCGATCTGCGCGGCGTGCGCGGCCAGGTCGAGCGACTCGACCAGCTCCCAGCCGGTGGTGCCGTACTGCCCCCGGTAGCTGGGCCAGGAGCGCCGCTGCGTCTCGCCGTCACCGATCGAGGTGGCCGAGATGCCGCCGCCGCACTCACGGATCCGTTGGTCGATCCGGTGGCCCTCGCTGGAGACGAACCACTTCGCGGTGTCCCAGATCTGGTAGAGCCCCTCGGCCAGGTCGGCTCCGTGCTCGGCCATCGTGCGGGTCGCGGCGACCAGCAGGTCGCCCTTGTCCGACAGGGGCACCCCGAGCGGGTCGATCCGGCAGTCCGAGGCCCAGCTCGCCGCGACCGCCTCGACCGCGACCAGGTCGACCGGCGGGCCCGGCACCCGCGCGCTCGCCATCGCGGTCCGGGCCGCGCGCCGGCCGGCGTCGCGGGCGGCGGCGTCCGACAGATCGGGTACGGCGTGAAAGCCCCAGCTCGCGCCGACCAACGCCCGGACGCCCAGCCCGATGCTCTCGTCCTGGGTCAGTTCCTCCACGTCGCCGTTGCGCGCGGTCATCGACTCGTAGCGGCGGTGCATCACCCGCGCGTCGGCGTACCGCGCTCCCGCGTCGAGGGCGGCCTGGACGGCGGCGCTGGCCGCGTCGAACTCGGTCATGGACCGACCCTAGGCCAGTCGACCGACACCCGTCAGGGGAGCAGATCCTCCGGCCGGATGGTGGCCTTCACCGGCTCGGTGAGCATCAACAGGTCGCCCGGTCGGGTTACGGACTGCTCGGTGTAGTGGCCGCCCCGCCGCCGGTACAGGTGCATGGTGCCGCTGTCCTGCTCGACCAGCAGATACCACTCGATGCCGGCGGCTGCGTAGTAGTGCATCTTGAGCACCTTGTCAGTCGACGCGTTGCTCGGCGAGATGATCTCGCAGACCAGCCGCACGTCCCCCGCCTCGACATTGAGTTCGTCGAAGTCGATCGGGCCGGTGATGACAAGATCGGGGATCGGAATCCGGCCGGGCCGGAGGCGGACGTTCACAGCTTCCAGGACGTGCAGGCCGGCTTCGCGAACCGGGACTCGTAGCACCGCGCGTAGCTCGCCGGAGATGTTCTGGTGTCGGGGGGTGGGGGCTGGGGTCACGTGGAGGCTCCCGTCGAAGAGTTCGACGCGTTGCTGCGTCTCGCCGAGGGCGAGGTATTCCTCTTCGCTCCACGGGCCTTCGTGGTTGAACACCGCCGCGGTCATCGTCACCTCCACCTCGTGTCACGGGCATCCTCTACCGAAAGCTCGGCCAATGATCGCACCTGACGTGCGCTGAAAACCATGAATGCCCGAGGTGAGGGCTGTTCAGGGCCGATGCGGACTCGTTACGCTCGGGCCCGCTGACACGTGCCGACTTTGTAGCTTATTTTCACCCTCGGGACTTTGTTGTAAGTTCTCTTCGTCACTGAGGGAGGTGGCCGTGGACAGCTCGGAACCGTCGCCGTCCGGGGACCCGGACGACCGTCCCGCCGTGCCGGCGCAGCGCTCCGACCAGGACGCCTACCTGCGGGTGAGTGACCTGCGGGTCCGGTTCGACACCTCCGACGGCGTGGTGCGCGCGGTCGACGGGGTGTCGTTCGCCGTCGAGCGGGGCCGCACTCTCGGCATCGTCGGCGAGTCCGGCTCCGGCAAGAGCGTCACGTCGCTGGCCATCCTCGGCCTGCACGACCCCAAGCGGGCCACGATCACCGGCGAGATCTCCGTCGGCGGCCGGCAGCTGGTCGGCCTGTCCGACGAGGAGGTACGCCGGCTGCGCGGCCGGGACATGGCGATGATCTTCCAGGATCCGCTGTCCGCGCTGCACCCGTACTACAGCGTCGGCCGGCAGATCGCCGAGGCGTACCGGGTGCACCACCCGAAGGCCAACCGCCGCGAGGCCCGCCAGCGCGCGGTGGACATGCTGGACCGGGTCGGCATCCCGCAGGCGGCCCGCCGCTTCGAGGCGTACCCGCACGAGTTCTCCGGCGGGATGCGCCAACGGGCGATGATCGCGATGTCCCTGGTCAACGACCCCGCGCTGCTGATCGCCGACGAGCCGACCACCGCGCTGGACGTCACCGTGCAGGCGCAGATCCTGGACCTGCTCGCCGACCTCCAGGCCGAGTTCCACTCCGCGATCATCCTGATCACCCACGACCTCGGCGTCGTCGGCCAGGTCGCCGACGAGGTGCTGGTGATGTACGGCGGACGCGCCGTCGAGCACGGCAGCGTCGAGCAGGTGCTCCGCTCGCCGCAGCATCCGTACACCTGGGGGTTGCTCTCCAGCGTGCCGTCGCTGCACGGCGACGCGGACGCGGACCTGGTGCCCATTCCCGGCAACCCGCCCAGCCTGATCAACCTGCCGACCGGCTGCGCCTTCCACCCGCGCTGCCGCTACGACGACCGCGCCGGCGACCGGTCCCGCACCCAGGTGCCCGAGCTGCGCGCGGCCGGGGCGGACGGCCACCTGGTGGCCTGCCACCTGAGCGCCGAGGAACGGACCGCGATCTACGCCGAGAACGTGGCATCAGTGGGGGTGGCCCGATGACCGACGAACCACTGCTGCGCGTGCGCGGGCTGACCAAGCACTTCCCGGTCCGTCAGGGGCTGCGCGGCACCGGCCTGGTGCGTGCGGTCGACGGTCTCGACTTCGACGTGCGCCCCGGCGAGACGCTCGGCCTGGTGGGGGAGTCCGGCTGCGGCAAGACGACCACCGGCCGGATGCTGGTGCGGCTGCTGGAGCCGACCGCCGGCAGCATCGAGTTCGAGGGGCGGGACATCACCCACGCCGGGCGACGGGAGCTGCGCCCGCTGCGCCAGGAACTCCAGATCATCTTCCAGGACCCGTACGCGTCGCTGAACCCCCGCCACACCGTGGGCCGGATCGTGGCGATGCCGTTGCAGGTCAACGGGATCAAGCCGCCGGGCGGGATCAAGGCGCGGGTGCAGGAGCTGCTGGAACTGGTCGGGCTGAACCCGGAGCACTACAACAGGTATCCGCACGAGTTCTCCGGCGGCCAGCGCCAGCGCATCGGCATCGCCCGCGCGCTGGCCCTGCGGCCCAAGCTGATCGTCGCCGACGAGCCGGTGTCCGCCCTGGACGTCTCGATCCAGGCGCAGGTCGTCAACCTGCTGCGCGACCTGCAACGGGAGCTGGGCCTGGCGTTCGTGTTCATCGCGCACGACCTCGCCGTGGTCCGGCACTTCTGCCAGCGGGTGGCGGTCATGTACCTGGGGCGGATCGTCGAGCTCGGCGACCGGGCGGACATCTACGAGCGCCCGCAGCATCCGTACACCCGGGCTCTGCTCTCGGCCATCCCGGACGTCACGCAGCTCGGCCCGGCGGGCCGGATCCGGCTGACCGGCGACGTGCCCACCCCGCTGGACCCGCCGTCGGGCTGCCGGTTCCGCACCCGGTGCTGGAAGGCGCAGGACATCTGCGCCACCGAGGCGCCGGCGCTGGTGCCGCGCGACGGCGGCCGGCAGGCCACCGCGTGTCACTTCCCCGAAGGGGAAGCGGCCAGCCCGAGCCCGGAAGGGGACGTGGCCAGCCCGAGCCCCGCAGGGGAAACGGCCGGCAAGAGCCCGGAGGGTGCGGCAGCCGTCGCGGCCGGGCCGGCCGCCCAGGTCGACGAGGAGGTGTCGTCGTGAGCCTTTCCCCGGTGGAGGGTGTGGCGCTGGCCGAGATCGAGTCCAGCGCGGACGCGGGCGGGCCCGGGATCAAGGGTGTCGTCGGGCGTTCACCCGGTCAGCTCGCCTGGCTGCGGCTACGCCGCGACCGGACGGCGGTGGTCAGCGGCGTACTCCTGGTGTTCTTCATGGTGTTGGGGTTGGCTGCCCCGCTGGTCGAGATGGTGTACGGGATCGGGCCGCGCGAGCAGTTCCAGAACCTGCTGGACGGCTTCGGCATGCCGCTGGGTTACGTCGGCGGTGTCACCGGGGACCACTGGTTCGGGCTGGAGCCCGGGTTGGGCCGGGACATCTTCATCCGGTTGATCTACGGGCTGCGGACGTCGCTGTTCATCGCGTTCGCCGCGGCGCTGATCACCGCCACGATCGGCATCGTGCTCGGTGCGCTCGCGGGTTACCTGGGCGGCTGGCTCGACGCGGTGATCAACTGGATCACCGACCTGACCCTCGCCATGCCGTTCCTGATCATCGCGCTGGCGCTCACCCCCACCATCACGCTGCGCTTCTACGGCGAGCGGGGGCAGGTGTCGTCCGCCTTCGGGGTGGGTGTGCTGATCGCCGTGTTCGCCATCTTCGGCTGGACCAGCACGGCCCGGCTGGTACGCGGGCAGGTGATCGCCCTGCGCGAGCGGGAGTTCGTGGAGGCGGCCAAGGCCAGCGGCGCCGGGTTGGGGCACATCATCTTCCGGCAGCTCCTGCCGAACATCTGGGCGCCGATCCTGGTCTCGTTCTCCCTCGCGGTGCCGCAGTTCATCACCAGTGAGGCCGCGCTGTCGTTCATCGGCGTCGGGCTCAGCGACGAGACGCCGAGCTTCGGCCGGATGATCTACGACAGTCTGGACTTCCTCCAGACCGACCCGGCGTACGTGTTCTTCCCGGGCATCACGATCTTCGCGCTGGTGTTCGCCTTCAACCTCTTCGGCGACGCGTTGCGGGACGCGCTCGACCCGAAGTCGTCCCGGTAGGGGTGGACTCATGTCACGGTTTCTGATCAAGCGGCTGCTCTCCGCGACGCTGACCCTGTTCGCGGTGAGCGTGCTGACCTTCCTGATGTTCTTCGCCCTGCCGCGTGACCCCGTGACCGGCATGTGCCCGAAGAACTGCAACCCGGAGCGGCTCGAGCGCGTCCGCGACGACCTGGGCCTCAACGACCCGCTGATCAGCCAGTACGCCGGTTACATGAAGGGCATCGTCACCGGTCGTGACCTGGGCAGCGCCCAGGGCGGCCGGTGCGACGCCCCCTGCCTGGGCTGGTCGTACGTCTCCAACGAGGCGGTCTCGGACACCATCGCCCGGGTGCTGCCGGTGACGCTGAGCATCGTGATCCCCGCGGCGATCCTCTGGCTGCTGCTCGGGGTGGGGCTGGGCATGATCTCGGCGCTGCGCCGGGGCACCTGGCTGGACCGCCTGGCCATCGGCTTCTCACTGACCGGCGCGTCGTTGCAGCTCTACTTCGTGGGCGCGGTGCTGCTGCTGGTGTTCGTCTACAACCTGCGGCTGCTGCCGGTGCCCAGCTACACCTCCCTGTTCGACAATCCGGCGAAGTGGGCCAGTGGGCTGGTGCTCGCCTGGGTGGCGCTGGCCTTCCTCTTCTCGGCCATCTACGCCCGGTTGTCGCGGGCGCAGATGCTGGAGACGCTGTCGGAGGACTTCGTCCGGACCGCACGGGCCAAGGGCCTGGCCAAACCCACCGTGTACGGGCGGCACGCGCTGCGCGCGGCGATCACCCCGGTGGTGACCATCGCCGGCCTGGACGTGGGCGGGGCGCTGGGCGGCACGGTGATCACCGAGACGACGTTCGGCATCCAGGGGCTGGGGCGTACGGCAGTGGACGCGGTGCGCTCCGGCGACCTGCCCACCATCATGGCCACCGTGCTGATCGCGGCCGTCTTCGTGGTGCTGGCGAACGTCCTGGTGGACCTGCTCTACGCGGCCATCGACCCCCGGGTCCGGCTGCGCTGACGTGTTGGACGGTCACCGCACGGCTGGTGGCGAAATTTATCGACAACTGTTACACAACTCGTAGGTTTTCTTCCTTACGATCCTCGGGACGTCGGCGGTTCTCGCCCCGGCGAAACCGCACGGCACATGGGTGAAGGGGGTACTTCATGAGACCACGCGTGGTGGCTGCCGCAGGCGGCGCGATCGCTCTGGTGGTGGCATTGGGTGCGTGCTCGAAGAACACGGGCGAGGGCACCACCGTGGACACCGAACGGCAGCAGACCGGGGTCATCGCGACCGACCCGAAGGACTCGCAGGGCCCGGCTGCGGAGGTGAGCGGCGCCGCGAAGGGCGGCACCTTCACCATCATCCGGGAGTCGCCGATCTCCCACCTGGACCCGCAGCGGACGTACTCGTTCGCCGGTCTGATGACCAACCCGCTCTTCGCCCGCTACCTGACCACCTGGAAGGACGACGGCAAGGGCGGCCTCGTCCTCGTCGGTGACCTGGCCGAGACGCCGGGCAAGAACGTCAACAACGACTGCAAGGTCTGGGAATTCACCGTCAAGGACGGGGTGAAGTTCGAGGACGGCCGGCCGATCACCGCCAAGGAGATCGCGTACGGCATCGCCCGCTCCTTCGACCCGGACCTGTCCGGCGGCCCCACCTACATCCAGGAGTGGCTGGCCGACACCCCGCAGTTCGACACCAAGTGGGACTTCAAGAAGAACAAGACGTCGCTGCCGCCGGGCCTGAGCACGCCGGACGCCAAGACTCTGCGCTTCGAGTTCTCCAAGCCCCGCTGTGACCTGCCGTTCGCGGTCTCGCTGCCGACCACCGCGCCGCTGCCGGCGGACAAGGACACCGGCGTCGACCTGGACAAGCAGCCGTTCTCGTCCGGCCCGTACAAGGTCGCCAAGAACCAGGTCGGCGTGCAGATCACCCTCGACCGCAACCCCAACTGGGACCCGAAGACCGACCCGGTCCGGCACCAGTACCCGGACCAGTTCGTGTGGACCTTCGGCCCGACCGCGGACGCCGCCAACAACCGGGTGATCGCCGACAACGGCGCCGACCAGAGCGCGCTCGCCTTCAACACCGTGCCCGCCTCGCTGGTCGCCAAGGTGGCCGGGGACGCCGCGCTCAAGTCGCGCACCATCCTCTCCCCGACGCCGAGCGCCAACCAGCTCGTCATCAACAACCAGCGGGTCACCGACCTGACGGTGCGTCAGGCGCTCAACTACGCCATCGACCGCGAGGGCCTCATCAAGGCCATGGGCGGGCAGACCGTCGCCGCGCCGATGACCACGCTGATGCCGTCGGCCACCATCGGCTACAAGGCGTACGACGCGTACCCGGCGGGCGCCAACGGCAACGTCGACAAGGCCAAGGAACTGCTCGGCGGCAAGACGCCCGAGCTGGTCCTCGGTGTCGCCGACAACTCGACCGAGCAGCAGCAGGGCGCGCAGCTCAAGGCCAACCTGGAGCGCGCCGGCTTCAAGATCACGCTGCGGAACATCTCGGACGACGCCAAGCTCGACGAGATCAAGAAGAAGGACAACCCCTGGGACCTGTACATCGGTAACTGGGCGGCGGACTGGCCCAGCGGGGCGTCGATCCTGCCGGTGCTCTACGACGGCCGCACCATCAAGGCCGAGGGCAACAGCAACCAGTCCTACTTCAACGACCCGGCGGTCAACGCCGAGATGGACCGCATCTCGGCCATGCCGGCCGCCGAGCAGGGCCCGGAGTGGGCCAAGCTGGACGAGCGGATCATGAAGGAGCACGCGCCGGTGGTGCCGCTCTTCGTCGACGTGGCCTACAACGTGCACGGGTCCAAAACCGGCGGGGTCTTCATCTCCAGCGTCTTCGGCTACCCGTCGTTCGTCAACGCGTACGTCAAGCCGTAGGCATCTCGCAGGCAGGCAGGGCCCCCTTCCGACAGCGTCGTCGGGAGGGGGTCCTCGCCGTTTCGCCGGCAGGTGGTCTTTGCCGCGCGATGATGGCCATGTGAAGCCCAGCTACCCCGATGACGGCGATGTCGATCGGAACGCCGTACCCGGCCTGCGGCCGGTACCTACGGACGACGCGACGTCGGTCACGGTTGACGTCGACGGGGAGACGTTCGTTCTCCGCCCGAACGAGTGCGACGGCACCGACTACACGTGGCTCAGCGGGCCGAGGCCCGGCTACGGATTCGGTGTCGGTCCGACTCGCGGCCTGTCGCTCGACGAGCACCGGAAAAACATCCGTGACTACCTGGCCATGGTCGATCCTACGACCGGGCGCGTCGAGGACGACTGAGATGAAGCCCTAGCCGCAGATCTTGGACAGTTTCCGTTACGTCCTAACGGAAACTGTCCAAGATTGCGAGTCTCGATTAGCGAGAAGCGGCCGCCAGGGCGGGTGACGACCGAATGGCCTGTCGCCTGCCGGACGAGGCCGCCGAGCTGGGCGACGGGCACGACCACTATCGGACGGCGTTCGGGCCGGCGGCTGTCGAGGTGGCGCGGTCGCCGCCGCGGTGGAGTTGGGCGACGGGCCGGAAGCGGCCACTCGGCACGAGAAGGCGATCGCGAGGGATGGGTGGCGTTGGCTGCCGGTCGAGCACCGCGGCGCGCACCTGATCGACGCGGCGCGCGCGTACCTCCAAATGGACGACCCAGCCCACGCGGCCCGGGTCCTGGTAGGGGCCGAGCGCATCGCCCCCCGCCGAGATCAGCTACCGGCCAGCCGTCCGGCACGTGGTCGCCCAGGTAGCCCGCGATCCGGCGCCGACAGTGGCGGATCGGTGCGGCGGGCCGGCAGTTCCACGAAGATGGGCACATGGCGGAGAGCTACCCAGATGACGGCATCGGCGACCGGGACACCCCCGCGCAGGCCGTTCCCGGCCTGCGTCCCGAGACCGAAGGCACCGCCGACGCCGCATCGCGCACGCTCGACGTCGATGGCGAGACGTTCGCTCTTCGCCCGAACGACTGCGATGGCACCGACTACACGTGGCTCAGCGGGCCGAACCCCGGCTACGGCTTCGGCATGAGTCCCACCGCCGGCCTGTCGGTCGAGGAGCACCGGGAGAACATTCGCGACTTCCTGGCCATGGTCGACCCCACGACCGGCCGCATCGAGGACGACTGACACGACCGCGACGCCGCCGGCTGCCGGCTCGCGCTGCGTCCGAGGGTCACGGGGATCGCCGAGGCGCTCTCCCGACGGAAGCGGGTGATGATGACTCCAACGCTGTTTCTGACGGTGGGCCTGCCGTGCACCGGGAAGACCACAGCTGCCCGGCGTATGGAGGTCGAGTGCAGGGCCCTTCGCCTGACGAAGGACGAGTGGGTGAAGGCGCTCTACGGTCCCGAGAATCCGCCAGCGGCTCAGGACGTGATCGAGGGACGGCTCATCGAGATCGGGCTGCGCGCTCTCGAACTCGGCAACAATGTGGTGATCGACTACGGTCTGTGGAGTCGCGACGAGCGCTCCGCCCTACGGCAGGCCGCTGCGGACCTGGGCGCGACGGTGCAGATGCGCTACTTCGAACTCGCCCCTGCCGAGCAGCGCAGACGAATCGATGAGCGCCAGGCTGAAGCGCCACACACGACATGGCCCATGTCCGACGAGGAACTCGCCGAGTGGACTGCCAGCATCGACATCCCCACGCCAGGTGAGCTGGACGGCAGCGAACCCATTGACGACCCGCCGGCTGGATTCGCGACCTGGAACGAGTGGCGCACACATCGCTGGCCACCGTCGGTCTCCCTGCGGGCCTGATACCGCAGCGACCACACCGCCGCCTACGAAGCCACCGCGACCCACTCGGTACCGGCCCGGTGGGTAGCCTGACACCACCGCGCCCCTGTCCCGGTCGGTCTCGCAAAGAACACTGGGGTTCCGTGGCCAAGGGCTACTGGGTCAGTGCCTACCGCACCATTCCCGACCCGGAGAAGCTGGCTGCCTACAACAAGCTGGCCGCTTCAGCGGTCGCGGCCGGGGGCGGGCGGACCCTTGCCCGCGGTGGTCGGGTCGTCGCACATGACGCCGGAATCGCCGAGCGCACCATCCTGGTCGAGTTCGACAGCTTCGAACAGGCCGTCGCGGCACACGAGAGTGAGGCCTACCAGGAGGCGCTGGCCGCCCTCTCCGACGGCGTGGAGCGCGACTTCCGCATCATCGAAGGCATCGACTGACCGGGTCGACCGCGCCGATTCCTGCGCCGCGAAGAGCGGCGACCGGCCGGCGGCACGAGCCGTAGGTGCGGATCAGCCAGTGGCCGCCTCCGGGCCGACGGAGCGCGGCAGCACCACCGCCTGGGCGGCGATGACGCGTTCGCCGTCGAAGGTCAGCGCCGGCGAGCCGTGCAGCCGATAGCCCTGATCGAGGAGCGCGCTGACGCGGGCGCAGAATTCGGCGTCATCTCGTCCGGTGATGAGGCGGTAGCCGAGTGGCTTCGTGAGGTCCGACATCGTCGCATTGTCCCTGCCCGGCGGCCGAAGCCGCGCCTCGGCTGGTTTTGTGGGCGCTGCGGCTACTGCGCCTCGGCCGCTCGGCCGTTGACCCCGTCACATCGATCTGTTTGGCTGCCTTCGCGATGACCTTGAAAGCCCCTCGCAAACGGGAGATAGTCATGTCATTCGGTGCCGCCATCAAATCGGTCTTCAGTCAGTACGTCGGTTTCACGGGTCGGGCCCGCCGGTCTGAGTACTGGTGGTTCGCTCTGTTCTCCATCCTCGTCGGTATTGTCGCGGCCATTCTGGACAGCGCTCTCGGATTGACCTTCGTGGACGGTTCGACGAGCGGTGTCATCGGTCTTATCGCCTCCCTGGTGCTGCTGCTGCCGACGCTCGCTGTCGCGGTGCGGCGCCTGCACGACACCGACCGGACGGGGTGGTGGGTGCTGATCGGCCTGGTGCCGCTCGTGGGCGCCATCGTCCTGATCGTGTTCTTCGTGCAGGACGGCACGCCCGGAGCCAACCGTTTCGGCCCCAGCCCCAAGGGCTGACCGCTTTCCGCGCCACACCGCGCGCGGATCCGAGACCGGGCAGGAAGGTCCCCTTCCGACAGGGCTGTCGGAAGGGGACCTTCGTCGTCGAGGTGCCCGCGGCGCACGCCGATGAGGACGACGCCTGCGCCCAGAAGCCGCAGACGGTCAGCCGACCGGGTTGCCGATCTTGTCGCGTTCGAGGGCGGTCCGCAGCATCCGCAGCGCGTCCGCCGCGGCGTCGAACTGTGCGGGTCCGAGTGCTGCCTGGATGAGTTCGGTGATGGTCGCGAAGGTGCTCTCCGCGTCGTCGACGAGGGCGCGGCCGGCGTCGGTAAGTTCCAGCAGCGAGGAGCGTCGGTCCGCGGGGTTGGGGATGCGCCTGACCCACCCCCGTCCCTCCAGGCGGTCGACACCTTTGCTTGTCGCGCCGACGCCGATGGCGAAGAACTCGGCGAGGTCGGCGACGCGTGCGCCCGGGTGCGCGCGTAGATGGCGCAGGAACTCGAACTGCGATGCCGCGATCCCGTGTCGGCTCCGCTGCAGGTCGTTCAGCATGTTGTAGAGGCGGGTCTCGCACCGGACCAGATCACTGAAGAACGTCGCAGTTGCCGCCGTCGCAGGGTCATTGCATGCCGTGGCAGGTAAATTATCTTCCACGGCATGTAGATTACGGCAGGGCCTCGAAGGAGTACCACCATGAGCAAGGCACAGCGCGCAACCATCGACGCCATGCTGCGGCGCGGCTCGCAGGGCTTCACCCCACTCCCGATCGAGCAGATGCGCCGCGACTTCGCGGAGCTGATGGCGATGTTCCCGGTACCGAAGGTGCGCACGTCCGACACGACGCTCGGCGAACGGGCCGCGGTGCTCGTGGAACCGGAGGGCGAGACACGTCCGGGCACCATCCTGTACTTCCACGGCGGCTCGTTCTCCGTCGGCTCTCCGCGGACGGCGATGGGGCTGACCGCCAGCCTGGTCCTCCGGACCGGATTCCGCGCGCTGTCACTGGACTACCGGCTCGCGCCGGAACACCCGTTCCCCGCCGCGATCGAGGACTGCCTCGACGCGTACCAGGCGCTGCTGGACGCCGGGGTGAACCCACAGTCCATCGCCTTCGCCGGCGACTCGGCAGGTGGTGGCCTGTCCGTGACGACCACGCTCGCCGCGAGAAGGGCCGGACTGCCGATGCCCGGCGCCATCGTCGCGTTCTCACCCGGTCTCGACCACACCCGCACGGGCGCGAGCATGACGACCAAGGCCGGTGTCGACCCCCTCTTCACCAGCGAGAGCATGGCTCACACGGGCGCGCTGTACCTCGGCGGGCAGGATCCGAACCAGGAACTGCTCGCCCCGGCGGTCCTGGCCGATCTGACCGGCTTCCCGCCGCTGCTGCTGCAGGTGGGAACCAACGAACTGCTGCTCGACGATTCGGTACGGCTCGCCGAACGCGCCCGTGACGCCGAGGTCGACGTCATCCTCGACATCACGGCCGGGGTACCGCACGTGTTCCAGTCCTTCGTCGGTCAACTCGACGAGGCGGACCATGCGCTCGACCGCGCCGCCCTGTTCCTCAGCCAGCAGCTGAGCGCCTGAGGCGACGACCTCGTTGCGGCGGACCCGACCTCACAGGTGGGTGCGGAGGAAGTCGAGCTCCAGCGGCAGCAGCCGCTCGGCGGTGCCGTTCGCGGCCATGTGGGTGGCGCCGGTCAGCGGCAGCACGGCGTGCGGGCGGCCGGTGCTCAGCAGGGCCGCGGAGAGCCGGAGCGTGTGCGCGGCCACCACGTTGTCGTCGGCCAGGCCGTGCACCAGCAGCAACGGGCGGGCCTGGTCCGGCCCGGTGACCGGCTCCGCCGCCAACTCGATCAGCGAGTGGTGCGCGTACACGTCCATGCCGTCCTCCGGCAGGCCGAGATAACGCTCGGTGTACGCGGTGTCGTACAGCGCCCAGTCGGTCACCGGTGCGCCTGCGATCCCGCACTTGAACAGCTCCGGGTGGCGCAACACCGCCAACCCGGCCAGCCATCCGCCGAACGACCAGCCGCGCACCCCCACCCGGCCCAGGTCCAGGTCCGGATGCTTGCCGGCGAGCGCGGTCAGCGCGTCGATCTGGTCAGTCAGGATCACGTCGGCGACCCGCCGGTGGATCGCCTTCTCGAACGACGGCGCCACGCCCGGCGTACCCCGGTTGTCGATCGTGACCACCGCGAACCCGGCGTCGGCCCACCACTGCCGCTCCAGCCACGCGGCCCGGGCCGCCACCACCTCCTGGTGTCCCGGACCGCCGTAGATGTCCAGCAGCACCGGCAGCCGCCGGCCCGTCACATGGTTGTCGGGGTAGAGCACCGCCGCCGGCAGCCGCCGGTCGGTCACCCGCTCCAGCAGGGGCAGCGGAGAGTACGGCGGGTTGGCGGCCAGTGACCGCAGCTCGGCCAGCTCCTGCCCGCCGCGCGACACCGTCCACCGCACCCCGGCATGGTCCAGCGAGGCGGTCCCCACCACCAGGACGTCCCCGCCGACGGCAGCGGTGTGCCAGCCCGAGTCGGTGGTGAGCCGCCGGGCGTCCACCCCGCCCCCGATTGTCGTACGGACCCGGAACAGGTGCCGCTCGCTCGGCTCGCCGTCACTCGCCTCGACCAGCAGGTCGGCGGGACCGCTGACGGCCGGCAGCCGGCCCACCACCCGCCGCACGTACAGCGACGGGGGTGTGAGCAGGGTGCCGTCGGCGAACAGGCAGCGGGCGTCGTACCCGTCGTGGGCCAGTTCGCCGCCGACCAGCACCCGGCCGTCGGGCAGGTGGGCAGGTGTGCCGGCGATCGGCTCCACCCAGCGCGGATCGGCCAGCTCGGCGTGCACCTGCGTCTCACCGGTGCGCGGGTCCACCGCGAGCACCAGGCCGTGCTGCTGCGAGCGGCGCAGCACGGTGATCAGCGGGCTGCCCTCGCCCCAGCTCACCCCGGTCAGGTACGGGTAGGTCTCGCGGTCCCAGTGCACGTCGACCCAGCCGTCGTCCAGGTCCAGCAGGTGCAGGCTGACCTCGGCGTTCGGGCCGCCGGCCCGGGGATACGCGACGGCCGTCGGCGGGCTGGCCGGCTCGGCCGGGTCGTGCAGGTGCCAGCGGTCCAGCCGAGACTCGTCCACCCGGGCGGCGAGCACCATCCGCCCGTCCGGGGCCCACCAGTAGCCCCGGTACCTGCCGAACTCCTCAGCCGCGATGTGCTCGGCCAGACCCCAGCTCACTCCGGCGTCCTCGCCGGCCAGCAGGGTGTCCGTGCCATCGGCCTCGATGACGCGCAGCTCACCCCGGCGCACGCCACCGGCCGCGTCGGTCACGTACGCCAGGCGTTCCCCGGTCGGATCCGGTCGAGGATCCAGCACCGGACCGACGGCGGCCACCTCCACCACGTCACCGTGCACCAGATCGGCCCGGAACAGCCGACCGGCCAGCGCGAACACCGCGATCCGGCCGGCGGCGTCCAACGCGTACGAGCCGATGCCGGCGGCGGTGAGCCGCAGCCGTTCCCGCAGCGCCCGCTCACCCGGGGAGAGCGCCCGCACGTCACCCTCGGCGCCCAGCAGGGTCGCCGGGTCGGCCACCAGGCGTTCCTCGCCGGTCGCCACGTCCAGCAGCCAGAGCGCGTCCGCCGGATCCTCCGGGCCGGCGGAGCGCAGGAAGATCACCCGGGAGCCGTCTTCGGCCACGGAGACGGCGCGCGGCGCACCGTGGCTGAACCGGCGGGTGCGGGCGGCCAGCTCCGGAAAGTCCACAGGCCAAATCGTAGAGCCGCGCCGGGCGTGATGTGGCCGACCTGGGCGGACGCGTCGACGACCCGGGGAGAGAACCGCCAGTTAGAGTGACCGTCGTGACGACGTTGCCCGACCGCCGCCTGCTGCTGGTCCACGCGCACCCCGACGACGAGTCGATCGGCACCGGCTCGACCATGGCCCACTACGCCGCCGCCGGCGCACACGTCACGCTGGTGACCTGCACCCTCGGCGAGGAGGGCGAGATCCACGTACCGGCCCTCGCGCAGCTCGCCGCCGCGGAGGCCGACCAGCTCGGCGGGTACCGGATCGCCGAGCTGGCCGCCGCCTGCGCCGCGCTCGGCGTCAGCGACCACCGTTTCCTCGGTGGCGCCGGCCGTTACCGCGACTCGGGGATGATGGGCCTCGCGACGAACGACCACCCCCGCGCCTTCTGGCAGGCCGACCTCGACGAGGCCGCCGGGCACCTGGTGGAGGTCATGCGGGAGGTACGCCCCCAGGTGCTCATCACGTACGACCCGAACGGCTTCTACGGCCACCCCGACCACATCCAGGCGCACCGGGTGGCGATGCGCGCCGTCGAGCTGGCCGCCGTCGAGGGCTGCGCCCCGGCGAAGGTCTACTGGACGGCGATGCCGCTCAGCGTGCTGGAGGCCGGCATGGCGCACTTCGCCGAATCCTCGGACAACCCGTTCGCCGGCATCCGAGACCTGGCCGAGCTGCCCTTCGGCACCCCGGACGACCAGATCGCCGCCCGGATCGACGGCACCGACCAGCACGCGGCCAAGGAGGCGGCGATGCGGGCGCACGCCACCCAGATCCCGGCCACCTCCTGGCTCTACTCGATCGCCGGCAACTTCGGGGGCGAGTTCATGGGCGTGGAGTTCTTCACCCTCGCGGTCGGCGCGAAGGGCCCGGGCGTCGGCCCGTACGGCTGGGAGGACGACCTCTTCGCCGGGCTGCCCTCGGAGGTTCCCGTGGACCGGTCCCCGGTCGCGGCGGCCGGTCTCCGGTGACGCTCCCCGCCGCGCCGATGTCGGTAGTGAACGACCAGGACACCCCGCCCGAGGCGGGGCCACCGCCGCGACTGCTGGACCTGGGTCTGCGGCTGGCCGGCGCGGTCGTCGTGATGGTGGCGGGGGTCGTGACCGGTGTGCTGGAGCTGCTGCTCGCCACCCTCCGGGTCGGTGGGCAGCTCATCGGGGTCTCGGCACTGCTCGCCGTCGGCGCCAACATCGTGCTGAGCTGGTTCGCGCACGAGGCGGTCGGCCGTCGCTGGGCGGTGGCGCTGCCGGCGGTGCCGTGGTTCGCCCTGATGGCGGTGGCCGCCATCCGCACCACCGAGGGCGATCTGCTGCTGGCCGGTGACAACTGGGTCGGCCTGGCGATGATCGTGGCCGGCGCGATGACGTTCGCCGTGATGGGTTTCCGGCAGATCCTCGCCCCGCCGCCCACGCTCGGTCGTTGGTGACGCCACACAGCTACGGGTGGTAGATATTCCTGCCAGGGATGTGGCCCCGCAGACGGGGCGTACGGCAGGAGGTCGTGCGATGGACAGACGGTGGCGGACCATCGGGGTGCTCGCGGGAGGGCTGTTCGCGGTCAACCTGGTCGCCCGGCTGGTCACCCGGTTCGCTTTCGACGGTGACGACGCCGCGGCCGACCGGGTGTCGCTGGCGATGTTCGTGGTGATCGGATTGACCATGGCCGCGATCGCCTTCCGCTGGGGACGCGCGCGGCCGCTGGCCTTGTGGGCGGGCGACGTGGCGGTCGTGGTGCTGGTGGCCATGGCCCTGACCGTGCTGGTCGGCCCGCTGGTTGTCGGTCACAACCCGTTCGCCGACGGCGCGGGCACGTTCTTCGCCCAGATCTGGCTCTACCTGCTCGCCACCGGCCTCGGGACCATGATCGGATACCTGGTCGCGACCGCCCTCGGTCTCGACCACCGCTCTCAGCAGCTCAAGCGGTACGCCGAGGTCAAGGCGGCCAAGCCCCGCCGCGTGGTCCGCCGCTGACGCCCCCCGCCGATCTTGCACTTTCGGTCGTCGATACGGGCGGAATGCCCTAGTGCGCCGCGGCAGAAAGTGCAAGATCGGCGAACGGGGAGGGTGCGGGTCGGTCAGGCTGGGGCTACCCGGGTCAGGTAGGTGTGGTGGGTGGTGAAGCCGAGCGTCCGGTAGAGCGCCACCGCAGCGGCGTTGTGCTGCTCCACCTGGAGAAACGCGTGTGTCGCGCCGGCAGCGGCGCCCCAGGCGGCCAGCTCGCCGATCACGCGGCGGGCCAGCCCCTGCCGACGTAGCGCCGGCAGCACCTCGATCAGGCTGAGGCCCAACCAGCGGCCCTCGCCGGTCACCGTGCCCCGGCCGATCGCCACCAGCGTGCCGTCGACGTACGCGTGGGCGAACCGGACCTGGTCCACCGCGGTGAGCACGTGCCGGGCGGCGTCCGGCAGACCACCCTTGCGGCCGGCGGCGACCGCGAGCCAGTCCGCGCTCGGCGCGGTCACCACCTCGACGACCGCACCGCCCGGCTCGCCGACCGCGATGCCCGGCCGGCCGAGCTCGGAACGCTGCGCACCGACGCCAACGCGCGGCCCGCCGACGGTCCCGCCCGGCTCGGGCGTCGACACGCCCGGGATACGGGCGGCGGGCGTCGCCAGGGGGAGCGGCGCGGTCTGTACGAGTGTCGGTGGGCGGCTGTCCCAGCCGCGTTCGTCCAGCTCGGCGCCGACCGGCGCGGCGAGCGGCAACGGCGTGTTGATCATCGCCGGCCGGCCCCGGTCGGCGTACCAGCGCTCGACCGCGTCCACTGCCGCCGGCAGCGGTCGGTCCGGATCGCCGATCGGCAGTGCCGAGTTGGCCCGGCCGGTCCAACCCTCGGCCGAGCGCAGCAGCCAGTCGCCGAGCCGGCCGCGCGTCGGCGCCGGCCAGGCCTCGTCGGCGGCCCGTTCGAGCGCCACCACCGCGGCGGCGGTCGGCCGGCGGGTCGGCGGCACCCGCTTGGCCCGGTGCACCTGCGCCACCGGAACGCGCAGCGGGCCCTGCGCCGTGGCGAGGGTGAGATGAGTCTCGCTCAACTCCACCAGCTCGCCGAGGGCGTCAGAAAACAGCGGGCGGCCTTCGCGAATCCCCACAATCCGGCGGACCACGATCCGGTGTCCCACATCCTGCTGTCGGAGCACGATCGACCCCCTCCCCGGCGAGATACTAGGCTCTTACCGTCGCGGGAGATCGCGGCGCGTCTTGCGGAGGAGAAGACCGGTGACCTACATCATCGCCGAGCCGTGCGTGGATGTGCTCGACAAGGCATGCATCGAGGAGTGCCCGGTCGACTGCATTTACGAGGGCAATCGGATGCTCTACATCCACCCCGACGAGTGCGTCGACTGTGGTGCCTGTGAGCCGGTCTGCCCGGTGGAGGCGATCTTCTACGAGGACGACGTCCCCGAGCAGTGGAAGGACTACACCGGCGCGAACTACGAGTTCTTCGAGGAGCTCGGCTCGCCCGGCGGCGCCTCGAAGATCGGCAAGGTGGAGAAGGACGCCACCTTCGTCGCCGCGCAGCCGCCGCGCGGCGAGGGCCACTGAACCGGCCCGCGCCGGTTTCGGCACGGCTGCCCGAGTTCACCTGGGACACCCTGGACGCCGCGGCCACGCTGGCCGCGGCGCATCCGGAGGGCCTGATCAACCTCTCCATGGGCACGCCTGTCGACCCGGTTCCGGCGGTGATCCGGCAGGCGTTGGCGGACGCGTCCAACGCCCCGGGTTACCCGCTGACCGCCGGCACCCCGGCGCTGCGCGACGCGATAGCGGCGTGGGTCGCCCGGGCCTGTGGTGCTGGCGTCGACGGTCTCGGCGTCCTGCCGACCATCGGCTCCAAGGAGCTGGTCGCCTGGCTGCCGACCCTGCTCGGCATCGGTCCCGGCGACGTGGTGGTCGTGCCGTCGATCGCCTACCCGACGTACGAGGACGGGGCCCGGCTGGCCGGCGCGACAGTGGTCCGCGCCGACTCGCTCACCGCTGTCGGGCCGACCTCGCGCGTCCGGCTGGTCTGGGTCAACTCGCCAGGTAACCCGACCGGGCGGGTGCTGCCCGCGGCGCATCTGCGCAAGGTCGTCGACTGGGCCCGGGAGCGCGGCGCGGTGGTCGCCAGCGACGAGTGCTACCTGCCGCTGGGCTGGTCGGCCGAGCCGGTGTCGGTGCTGTCGCCGCAGGTCTGCGGCGGCGACCACACCGGAGTGCTCGCCGTGCACTCGCTGTCCAAGCGGTCCAACCTCGCCGGCTACCGGGCCGGGTTCGTGGCCGGCGATCCGGCTCTCGTCGCCGAGCTGTTGAAGGTGCGCAAGCACGCCGGCATGATCGTGCCCGCGCCGGTGCAGGCCGCGATGGTGGCCGCCCTGCAGGACGAGGAGCACGCCGTCGAGCAGCGGGAGCGCTACCGCGCCCGGCGCGAGGTGCTGTCCGCCGCCTTCACCGGCGCCGGCTTCACGATCGAGCACTCGGAGGCGGGTCTCTACCTCTGGCTCACCCGCGACGAGGACTGCTGGGAGACTGTCGACTGGCTGGCCCGGCGCGGCATCCTGGTCGCTGCCGGTGTCTTCTACGGCCCCTCCGCCCAGCGGTACGTCCGGGTGGCGCTGACCGAGTCCGACGAGCACGGCGCAGCGGTCGCCGGCCGGCTGCGGGCCTGACCCCGGGCGGCCGGCCATGACCGACGGCGGCACCGGACGGTACGCCAACGTGCGGGCGGCGGTGCTCGGCACCGGTCTGATCGGTGGTTCGCTGCTGCTGCGTCTCGCCGACGCCGGCCTGGACGTCGCCGGGTGGGATCCGGACCCGGTGACGCGGGAACGGGCCCGGGAGCGCGGTGTGACGGCTCCGGCCACCATCGAGCAGGCCGTCGCCGGCCGGGACGTGGTCTTCCTCTGCGGTCCGCTGCCCACCCTGCCCCGGACGCTGGCCCAGGTGGCCGACCTGACCGCGCCGGGTTGTGTGCTCACCGACGTCGGCAGCACCAAGGTCGAGGTGGCCGCGGCCGCCGACCGGCTGGGGCTCACCGACCGTTTCGTACCCGGGCACCCGATGGCGGGCGCGGAGTCCGCAGGCCTGACGGCGGCCTCCCCGGCGCTGCTCACCGGTGCGGCCTGGGTGCTCTGCCCGGCGACGGGTGCCGCGACGCTCGCCTTCCGCTGGCTGACCGGCCTGCTGGTCGAGCTGTTCGAGGCCCGGGTGGTGCCGATGTCCGCGCCGGCGCACGACTCGGTGGCCGCGCTCGCGTCGCACGTGCCGCACCTGTTGGCCGGCGCGCTGGCCGGGGCGGTGCAGCGGTCGCCGCTGCGCGACGCCGTGCTGGCGCTGGCCGCGGGCAGCTTCTCCGACGGCACCCGGGTCGCCGGCACACCTGCCGAGCGGACGGCGAACATGCTGCTCGGCAACCGCGAACGGGTCCTGCGCGAGCTGGCCGAGGTCCGGGTGCTGCTGGACGAGTTGGCCGGCGCGCTGAGTGCCGGCGACGCGCCCGCGCTCACCGCCGGGTACGCGCAGGCCGGGGCGGCGCGGTCGGCGTTGCGGGGCCGCCGGTTCGCCCCGGCGGACCGCGAGTTCCCGGCCGGCGGCGACCATGCCGTCGAGGTGGCCTGGCTGCGCGGGTTGGGCGACGCCGGCGGCCACCTGACGGGCTGCCGGATCGGCTCGGACGTCGTCTCCTACCCGGCGTGGCTGCCGGTGCCTGACTAGGCTGGCAGGCATGGCGACGGACGGCCCGGTTGTGCAGGTGCGTGGCGAGGCGACCCGGGAGGTGCCGCCCGAGTTGGCGCGGTTCGCGGTCACCGTGACGGCGCGCGCCCGGGATCGGGAGGCGACGCTGACGCAGCTCGCCGAGCGGGCGGCCGCCGTCCGGGTGCTGCTGGACGCCTCGGAGCCGGCGGTGGCCCGGCGGGAGGCCGGCGACCTGTGGGTCCGGCCGCAGACCAAGCGCTCGGGTGAGCGTGTCGTGGGCTGGCTCGGCAGCGTCACCACGACGGTCACCGTCACCGACTTCACCGCTCTGGGCGAGCTGATGCTCCGGCTGGCCGACCAGGACCAGGTCGAGGTGGCCGGCCCCTGGTGGGAGCTGCGTCCGGACAGCCCGGCGTACCGCGAGGCGCGGCACGCGGCGATCAGCGACGCGCTGCTGCGCGCCCGGGAGTACGCCGAGGCGCTCGGCGCCCGCGTCACCGCGTTGATCGAGCTGGCCGACTCCGGCCCGGGGGACCGGCCGATGTTCGCCCGGGCGGCCTTCGACGTGGGGGGTGCCGGCGGCGGGGCACCCGAGCTGGAGCTGGATCCGCGGCCGCAGACCGTGCAGGCGGCGGTGCAGGCCCGGTTCACGATCAGCGATCCGGTGCTGGGCTGATGCCGCCGGCCCGGGTGCTGGCCGTCGAGGAGCTGGTGGCGCGGGCGCGGTCACTTGCCGACGTCGGCCCGCGGCAGCTGCTCGGCATCACCGGGGCGCCCGGCGCCGGCAAGTCCACCCTGGCCGAGCGGATCGTCGCCGAGGTCGGGCCGAGCGCCCGGCTGGTGCCGATGGACGGCTTCCACCTGGCCCAGTCGGAGCTGCTCCGGTTGGGCCGCGCCGACCGCAAGGGCGCGGTCGACACCTTCGACGCCAACGGGTACGTGTCACTGCTGCGCCGGTTGCGCCGGCTGGAGCCGACCTCGGTGTACGCGCCGGAGTTCCGCCGCGAGATCGAGGAGCCGGTGGCCGGGGCGATCGAGGTGCCGCCGTCGGTGCGCCTGGTGGTGACCGAGGGCAACTACCTGCTGGTGCCGGACTTTCCGTGGCAGGAGGTCCGGACGCTGCTGCACGAGGCGTGGTTCCTCGACCTGGACGTCGAGCTGCGCCAGTGCCGGTTGACCGCTCGGCACGAGGCGTACGGGCGGTCACCGGAGCAGGCGCGCGCCTGGGCGTTGGGCAGCGACGAGGCCAACGCGACCCGCGTCGTCCCCACTGCCGACCGGGCCGACCTGGTGGTCCGCCTGCCCGACCCGCCGGTGACCTGAACGGCAGTCGTCACTGCTCGCCGCGGTCGTCGCGGGTCATGTCCCCGGTGGTGGGCGTTCCCTCATCGAGCCGGTACCGCAGGAGCACCGCGCCCTTGGCGGAGGTGGCGGGCGGCTCGACGAGGGTCAGGTTGGCCGGTACGGCCCCGCCGTCGAACACCTTCTTGCCGACGCCCAGCACGATCGGGAAGATCCACAGGTTGAGCCGGTCGAAGAGGCGTTCGCGCAGGAGCGTCTGGACCAGGTTCAGGCTCCCGATCACGTGGATCTTCTCGTGCCTGTCCCGCAGCTCGCGTACGGCGCTGCCCAGGTCGGGGCCCAGCTGGGTCGAGCCGGCCCAGCCCAGATCCGGGTTGCCCCGCGAGGCGACGTACTTCGGGATGCGGTTGAACAGGGTGGCGATGTCGCCGTCGACCCCCTCGCCCTGCTTCGGCCAGTAGCCGGCGAAGATGTCGTACGTCCGGCGGCCCAGCAGCAGCGCGTCCATGCCCTGCATGCCCTCCATGACCTGCTGGCCGCCCGTCTCGTCGAACAGCGGCGCCTGCCAGCCTCCGTACGGGAAGCCCTCCGGGTCCTCGTCGGGACCACCCGGTGCCTGACCGACCAGGTCGAGTGTCGCGAACAGGTCGATGTGGATCGTTCCCATGCTGGTCTCCTAGTCGAGGTCGCGGACCGGTCGGGCCGGGTTGCCGACCGCGACCACGTTGGCGGGCAGGTCGCGGGTCACCACCGCTCCGGCGCCGACGACGGTGTTCGCGCCGATCGTCACTCCCGCGAGCACTATCGCGCCGCCGCCGAGCCACACATTGTCGCCGATGGTGATCGGTTTGGCGGCCTCCCACTTGTCGCGGCGCGGGTCGGGTTCCACCGGGTGGGTCGGGGTGAGGAGCTGCACGTTCGGTCCGACCTGGACGTCCGCGCCGAGGGTGATCGCCGCGACGTCGAGGAAGACCGCGTTGTAGTTGACGAAGCTGCGGGGGCCGATCCGGATCTGCCGGCCGTAGTCGCAGTAGAACGGTGGACGGACCCAGGTGCCCTCACCGAGCTCGCCGAGCAGGTCGCGCAGGGCCGCGAGCCGCTGCGCCGGATCCGCCGCGGGGCTGGTGTTGAAGCGTTCCATCAACCGGGCGGCCCGGTCCAGGTCGGCGATGAGCTCGGGATCGTCGGCGAGGTAGGGCTCACCCGCGAGCATCTTGTCCTTCATGGAGGTCACCCGGTCGATGATGCCCGCTGACCTGCCATCCGTTGGCAGGTCCGTCATATTCTGGCCCTCTTTTATGCATACTCGGTATGTAATACTGTCGGTGGTCAATGCGTCTCTTCTGGTTACAACGCTCCACCAAGGAGGATCCGTTGCATCGACGCAGCAGAATGACCGCAGCCATCGCCGCCGCAGCCCTCGTGCTGGGCACTCCGGTGATCGCCGCGGCTCAACCACCCGCCAGCGCCACCAAGGCCACCAAGGCCACCAACGCCACTACGGGCGCCGCGCCGCGCGCCGCGTCCACCACCACAGTCACCCTGCTCACCGGAGACCGGGTCACCGTCACCGACTCCGGGTCCGCCTCCGTACGCCCCGGTCCGGGGCGTACGCACCAGCGGTTCATCACCACCCGTGACCGTGGCCACCTCACGGTGCTGCCGCAGGACGCCCTGCCCCTGGTTCGCGCCGGCCGGGTCGACAGGCGGTTGTTCGACGTGACCGGGCTGATCGACGCCGGCTACGACGACGCCCGCCGCAACGCTCTGCCGGTGCTGGTCACCGGCGACGCGGGCGCCCGGAAACGCTCCGCGGCACCGGCCGGGCTGACCGTCACGGCGGAGTTGCCGGCCATCGGCGGGTTCGCCGCGACCGCCGACAAGCAGCAGGCCACCACGGTCTGGGCGGCGCTGACCGGCGCCGGTGCCCGGGTCGGCACGGCGGGGGGCGCCGACCGGATCTGGCTCGACGGCCGTCGTCAGGTCACCCTCGACCACAGCGTGCCGCAGATCGGCGCCCCGGCCGCGTACGAGGCCGGCTTCACCGGTCGGGGCGTCCGCGTGGCGGTGCTGGACACCGGGATCGACGCCAGCCACCCCGACCTGAGCGGTCGGATCGCCGAGGCGCGGAACTTCACCGAGGCCACCGACACCGACGACACCGTCGGCCACGGCACGCACGTCGCCTCGATCATCGCGGGTAGTGGCGCCGCCTCCGGTGGCAAGTACCACGGTGTCGCTCCGGACGCCACGCTGCTCAACGGCAAGGTCTGCGAGGAGGGCGGCTGCATGGAGTCGGCGATCCTGGCCGGCATGCAGTGGGCGGCCGCCGACCAGCACGCCGATGTGATCAACATGAGCCTGGGCGGCACCGACACACCCGACGTCGACCCGTTGGAGGCGGCCGTCGAGTCGCTGACCGCGCAGACCGGCGCGCTCTTCGTCCTCTCCGCCGGCAACGACGGCACGGACGGCTCGGTCGGCTCGCCGGGCAGCGCCGAAGCGGCGCTCACCGTCGGCGCGGTGGACCGCGACGACGCCCTCGCCGACTTCTCCAGCCGTGGCCCGAGGGTGGGCGACGGCGGGCTGAAGCCGGACCTGACCGCCCCGGGGGTCGACATCGTCGCCGCCCGTGCCAAGGGCGCGCAGATCGGCGAGCCGGTGGGGGAGGGATACCTCGCGCTCTCCGGCACCTCGATGGCCGCGCCGCACGTCACCGGCGCGGTGGCGCTGCTCGCCCAGCAGCACACGGGTTGGGCGGCGGCCCAGCTCAAGGCGACCCTGATGGCCTCGGCCAAGCCGCACCCGGAGCAGACCGCCTTCCAGCAGGGCGCCGGCCGGGTCGACGTGGCCCATGCGATCACCGAGCGGGTGACCAGCACCCCGGTCAGCGTCTCGTTCGGTCAGCCGGCCTGGCCGCACGACGACGACACCCCGGTCGCCCGGCAGGTCGACTGGCACAACGACGGTCCGGCCCCCCTCACCCTCGACCTGACCCTGGAGGTGATCGGCCCGGACGGCCAACCGGCTCCGGCCGGCATGTTCTCCCTCGGGGCGGGCCAGGTCACCGTGCCCGCCGGCGGCACGGCGGGCACCACTGTCACAGTGGACACCCGCATCGGGACGGACGGCTACTGGACCGGCCGCATCGTGGCCCGATCCGGCACCGCCGTGGCGGTCACCCCGATAGCGGTGAACCGGGAGGTGGAGAGCTACCAGCTCACCGTCCGGCACCTCGATGCCAGCGGTGCGGCAGCCAGCGACCACGTCACCACGCTGATCGACCTGGACACCCTCGGCAGTCGCAACCTGTACGACCCGGACGGCACCGTCGAGGTCCGCGTGCCGAAGGGTCGCTACGCGCTGGCCAGCATCGTCTTCGGAGACGACGTCGCTGCCCAACTGGTCCAGCCGGAGCTGGTGCTCGACGGGGACACCACAGTCACCGTCGACGCCCGCACGGCACGGCCGGTGCGGACGACCATCCCGGAGCGGACGGCAGTCCCGGATCTGGTGGACATCGGCGCGAACTTCATCGGCGCGGACGACAGCTCCTACGGCTTCGGCCTGCTCGGGTTGGACTTCACCGGGCTAGCCACCGGGCACCTCGGCCGGGTGGTCTCCGGCGCACGGTTCTTCGGCACGGTGAGCAGCCAGTGGCGCAAGCCGGAGGTGGCCAGCAGCCCCTACCTGTACGCGCTCAGCGAGAAGATCCCCGGGAGGATGCCGACTGGTTTCGACAAGACCTACCGCGCTCGGGACCTGGCCACGGTCACCCACGAGTTCCGGGGTGGCTACCCCGGCATGCTCTCCGAGCGGGTGGTCTTCCCGCACCTCGAACCGGACCTGGGTGGCTGGGCTACGGTCCTGCCCACCGCCGTGCCCGGGCAACGCGTCGAGCACTACAACACCAACGGGCTGCGCTGGTCCTCCGAGCTGACGTTCGGCGTACCCACCGACGAGGGGTGGCTCGACACGAAGGCGGTGCTGGAGGCCGAACCGAAGGCGTACCGGGCCGGCCGGCACGTCCGGGAGACCTGGAACAGCGCGCCGTACGGGCCGTCCTTCCCCGCGCCGCGCTGGCCGGGCCAGGGCGTCACCCGCCTCGGTGACGAGATCCTGGTGAGCCTTCCGCTGCACAGCGACGCCGACGGCCACGCCGGCGGGTCGATCACGGACGCCGGCCGGACCGCCCTCTACCGCGACGGCGTCCTGGTCGACGAGCTGACCGAGCCGGGTTACGGCCAGTTCACGGTGCCGCCCGGCGTCGCGAACTACCGGCTGGAGGTGTCGGCGAAGCGCAGCTTCACCGACCTGAGCACCGAGGTCGGGGCGACGTGGACGTTCCGGTCCGGGCACGTGCCCGGCGACGACTACCGGCCACTACAGGTGTCGGCGATCCGGTTCGCGCCTCCGCTGGACGGGAACAACGCCGCAGCGGCCGGTCGGAGTCTGGTCATCCCGGTGCAGGTGCAGCCGCAGCCCGGTGTCCCCGGATCGCGCGTGACCGGGCTGCGGGTGGACGTCTCCTACGACGGCGGGCGTACCTGGCAACCCGCCCGGGTCCGGCACGGCGGCCACGGTTGGACGGCCACCGTCCGGCATCGGGCGGCACCCGGCCACGTGTCCCTGCGGGCCACCGCCCGGGACGCCGCCGGCAACACGGTGACCGAACGGATCATCCAGGCGTACCGGTTGCGCTGAGGCGTACCCCCGCCGGGTCCGCGGCGCAGCGCCGCGGACCCGGCGGGGACGTCAGTCGTTGGCGTGCAGGGCGGCGTTCAGTTCGATGCCCCGGCCGGTGCGCGGGCGGGCCTCCAGCGCGCCGGTCACCGAGTTGCGCCAGAACAGCAGGCCGTCGACGCCGGACAGGTCGCGGGCCTTGACCACGCGACCGTCCGGGAGGGTGATCTTCGACGCGGCGGTGATGTAGCAGCCGGCCTCGACCACGCAGTCGTCGCCGAGCGAGATGCCGACACCGGCGTTCGCGCCGATCAGGCTCCGCTCGCCGATGCTCACCTTCTCGGTGCCGCCACCGGAGAGCGTGCCCATGATCGAGGCGCCGCCGCCGATGTCGGAGCCGTCGCCGACCAGCACGCCCTGCACGATCCGCCCCTCGACCATCGAGGTGCCGACGGTGCCGGCGTTGTAGTTGACGAAGCCCTCGTGCATCACTGTGGTGCCGGCGGCCAGGTGCGCGCCCAGGCGGACCCGGTCGGCGTCGGCGATCCGCACACCGGAGGGCACCACGTAGTCGGTCATCCGGGGGAACTTGTCCACCCCGTACACCGCCAGGTGCCGGCCGGCGGCCCGCTCGATCACCCGCAGCTCGTCCACCCGCTCCGGCGGGCACGGCCCGGCGGACGTCCAGGCCACGTTGGCCAGCTTGCCGAAGATGCCGTCGAGGTTGAGCTGGTTGGGCCGCACCAGGCGGTGCGACAGCAGGTGCAACCGGAGGTACGCGTCGGACGCGTCCTTGATCGGGTCGTCCAGCGAGCCGATCACGGTGACCACCTGCTCGGTACGCAGACCGGGCAGCGCCCGGTCGCCCAGCGCGCCCGGCGGCAGGTCCAGCACGTCCGACTCGCCCTCGCCGGCTACCAGCGGCAGCTCACCCAGGCCCAGCTTCCCGGTCGGATACCAGGTGTCGAGCACCTGCCCGTCGGCGGTGACGGTGGCCAGGCCGATGCCCCAGGCGGAATCTGCGGACGTCACTGTTACACCTCTCGGTCGCGGCCAGGCCGGCCTCGGCTCGCTCCTCGCACTGACAGACCTGAAGGTACCGTGCGAACCATGGAGAACCCGCTGACCCCCGAGGTCCTCGCCGATCCGGTGCAGCTGACCCGCGTACTGGTCGACATAGAGTCCGTGTCCCTCAACGAGAAGGCCATCGCCGACTTCGTCGAGGAGGTGCTGCGGGGCGTACCGCACCTGTCCACCCACCGGCACGGCAACACCGTGATGGCGCGCACCGACCTCGGCCGGTCGCAGCGCGTCGTGCTCGCCGGTCACCTGGACACGGTGCCGTTGAACAACAACTTCCCGTCGACAATGCGCGGCGACCTGATGTACGGCTGCGGAACCTCCGACATGAAGTCCGGCGTCGCGTACGCCCTGCACCTGGCCGTGACGCTGCCCAACCCGCGCTACGACGTGACGTACTTCTTCTACGAGGCCGAGGAGATCGAGTCGCGCTACAACGGGCTCAACCTCGTCGCGCAGGCGTTCCCGGAGTGGCTGGAAGCGGACTTCGCGGTGCTGCTGGAGCCGACGTACGGCATCGTCGAGGCGGGCTGCCAGGGCACCATGCGGTCGGTGGTCACCACGACCGGCGTACGCGCCCACTCGGCGCGCTCCTGGCACGGCGTGAACGCGATCCACGCGGCCGGGGAGGTGCTGCGTCGTCTCCAGACGTACGAGGCACGCCGGGTCACCATCGACGGCTGCGACTACCGCGAGGGCATGAACGCGGTACGGATCAACGGTGGTGTGGCCGGCAACGTGGTCCCGGACCACTGCGAGATCGAGGTCAACTACCGGTTCGCTCCGGACCGCACCCCCGCTGAGGCGGAGGCGCACCTGCGTGAGGTGTTCGACGGCTTCGAGGTGCGGGTGACCGACACCGCGGCGGGTGCCGCCCCGGGGCTGGAGGCGGCCCCGGCGAAGGAGTTCCTGGCGGCGGTCGGCGCCGCGCCGATCGGCAAGCTGGGCTGGACGGATGTGGCCCGGTTCGCGGCGATGGGGATCCCCGCGCTGAACTTCGGCCCGGGCGACCCGAACCTCGCCCACCACCCCAACGAGCACGTCGAGATCAGCAAGATCCGGGACGGCGCGGCGACGCTGCACCGCTGGCTCGCCCCGGCCTGACCTGGTCGGGCCCGTTGCGGGCCGGCCGGTCGGCAGTGTTTCCGGCGATCAAGAGGTTCGCGTCAGCCGGGCCCGTTGTCGGCGGCGCGAACCTCTTGATCGGCTCCGGATCCGGAGGCGGCGGGCGACAGGGCGGGGTCGAGGTCACGGGCGCGGCGGCGCTCGGCCACCACGTCGTGGATCCGTCGCTGCATCTGTCGACGGATCCGGATCATCTCGCTGTTGCTGATCACGCTGTCTCCTCCCCCGAAGGCGCGCGCCCGGGCATACCCGGTATGTGAATAGTAAGACGTACGGGGAAGCCAAATAGTTGCCCATGATCGCGAACTATTTCTCGGCGTCCCCGCCCCGCACACCCGGCGTGTGCGGCTCCACTACGGTTGCCTCATGAGCCAGAACAACGGGCGGGAGGCCGGCCGCGGCCCGGGGCAGGAGCGGCACCGGGGCGCCGTCACGCTGCGCCGGGGGGCGATCCCGAGCAGCACCGCCGACCAGCGGCTGCTCGACTCGCGTGGGCGCGGGGACTGGAAGACCAGGGACGCCTGGCGGGCGCTGCGCATCCTCTCCGAGTTCGTCGAGGGCTTCGACACCCTCGCCGACCTGCCGCCGGCGGTCAGCGTCTTCGGCTCGGCCCGCAGCGGCCCGGACACGGCCGAGTGCCGGCTCGCCGAGGAGATGGGTGGCGCGCTCGCGCGGGCCGGTTACGCGGTCATCACCGGGGGTGGCCCGGGAGTGATGGAGGCCGCCAACCGGGGCGCCACCGAGGCCGGCGGGCTCTCCGTCGGGCTCGGCATCGAGCTGCCGTTCGAGCAGGGCATCAACGACTGGGTCGACCTGGCCATCGACTTCCGCTACTTCTTCGCCCGCAAGACCATGTTCGTCAAGTACGCGCAGGCGTTCGTGGTGCTGCCCGGTGGCTTCGGCACCATGGACGAGCTGTTCGAGGCGCTCACCCTCGTGCAGACCGGCAAGGTCACCCGGTTCCCGGTCGTGCTGATGGGCGTCGCCTACTGGCAGGGACTGCTGGACTGGCTGCGCGACACCATGGCCGCCAGCGGCAAGATCGGCCCGGTCGACCTGGACCTGATCTGCCTCACCGACGACGTCAACGCGGCCGTCCGCCACATCGTCGAGGCCGAGGCGGCGCTCTCCGTCGAGCAGGAGGCGGTCCGCGACGAGGCAGTGGCGCGTACCGGCGCCGACCAGCAGGCCGCCGCCGAGCAGGCCCCCGACCGGCCCCGGGAGAGCTGATGGCGGCCGTCTGCGTCTTCTGCGCCTCGTCCCGCACCCTCGACCAACGCTGGCTCGACCTCGCCACCGAGACCGGCGCGGAGCTGGCGCGACGCGGTCACACGCTGGTCAGCGGCGGCGGTTGCGTCGGCATGATGGGCGCGGTGGTCGACGGCGCGCGGGCCGCCGGCGGGCGCACCGTGGGCGTCATCCCGCAGGCGCTCGTCGATCTGGAGGTCGCCGACCTGGCCTCGGACGAGCTGCTGGTCACCGACTCGATGGCCAGCCGCAAGACCCTGATGATCGACAGGTCGGACGCGTTCCTCGCCCTGCCGGGCGGGCTGGGCACGCTGGACGAGCTGTTCGAGGTCTGGACCACCGCCACCCTCGCCCTGCACACCAAGCCGATGGTGCTGATCGACGCGGACGGCTTCTACCGGCCGCTGCTGGACTGGCTGGCCACCATCACCGACCAGAATTTCCTCAAACCCGCCGGGCGCAATCTGCTGACCGTGGTCGCCACGGTCCCCGAAGCGGTCAAAGCTCTGGAGTCCCACCTACCCTGACTCCGGGTCCCACCCGGTCGGTCATGAGAGGTGGCGGCAGGGCCGTCGGCGTGTCGTGCCGCCACCTCCCATGACCAGCGCGGCTGGGGTGGGTTGGTGTCGTAGGGGGGTGATGGGATTTGGTGATGCAGGCGTACCGGTTGGTGCGGCGGTCCGAGGGGCCGGCGCGAGGGGACGGGGCCGCGCCGGACGGCGGCGTCGCCCTGCCGAGTGGCGACGGTGCCGTCGCCGATGCGGTCGAGGCCGCCGGCACACCCGGGCCGGCGAGCCTCCGCTGGCGTGTCGATCCCGTCCAGCAGGAGGTCGTCGCGCACACCGACGGGCCGATGCTGGTGCTCGGCGGTCCCGGCACCGGCAAGACCAGCACCCTCGTCGAGTCGGTCGCCGCCCGGGTCGCCGAGGGGGTCGATCCCGAACGGATCCTCGTGCTGACCTTCGGTCGCCGCGGCGCCACCGCGCTGCGCCAACGCATCGAGGCCCGGGTCGCGCAGGACGGCTACCGGGTGCTGCGCGAGCCGCTGGTGCGCACCTTCCCGGCGTACGCCTTCGGTCTGCTGCGCCGGGCCGCCGCCGAACGCGGCGAGCCGTCGCCCCGGCTGCTCACCGGCCCCGAGCAGGATCTGATCATCCGCGAGCTGCTGGACGTGGTGGGCGAGGAGCCCGAGGACGACCCGGTCGGTTGGCCGGACGACCTGCGCCCGGCACTGCGGACCCGGGCCTTCGCCGGCCAGTTGCGCGACCTGCTCATGCGCGCCGCCGAGCGCGGGGTCGGCCCGGCCGACCTGGCCCGGCTGGGCGAGAAGCTCGGCCGCGCCGACTGGCCGGCCGCCGCCCGCTTCCTGCGGGAGTACGTCTCGGTGCTCGCGTTGCGCGACGTCAGCAACCGGGGCTCGATCGCGTACGACCCGGCCGAGTTGGTCCGGGCCGCCACCGGTCTGCTGCGCGACGACGAGGAGCTGCTGGCCGCCGAGCGCCGCCGCCTCGCCCACGTGTACGTCGACGAACTGGCCGACACCGATCCCGCCCAGCTCGAACTGCTCTCGGTCATCGCCGGCGGGGGCAAGTCGCTCGTCGCGTTCGCCGACCCCGATTCCTCCACGTACGCCTTCCGTGGTGCGGACCCGGCCGGGGTGACCACGTTCGGGCACCGTTTCCGGACGGCCTCCGGCGCACCGGCCGCACAGGTGCTGCTGAGCACGTCGTACCGGGCCGGCCCGGTCCTGCTTTCCGCGATGGCCCAGCTGGGTCGCCGGCTGCGCGGTCCGATGGCGCACCGCCGGCTGCGCCCACTGCCGGACGCCCCGGCCGGTGTGGTCGAGGTGCACACGTTCCGGTCGGCGACCAGCGAGGCCGCCTGGCTGGCCCACGCGCTGCGCGCCGCGCACCTGCTCGACGGCGTCCCGTGGTCGCGGATGGCGGTCCTGGTGCGGTCCACGGCGTTGCAGTTGCCCACCCTGCAACGCGCGCTGCACGGCGCCGGCGTGCCGACCGTGGTGCACGGCGAGGACCTGCCCCTGCACCTGCAACCAGCGGTGGCCCCGCTGCTGCTCCTGCTGCGCTGCGCACTGGAACCGGCCCGGCTCGACGAGGAGGCGGCCGTCGCGCTGCTGCACTCGCCGCTGGGCGGAGCGGATCCGCTCGCCGAACGGCGACTGCGTCAGGGCCTGCGCGCCCTGGCGCTGGCCGGGGGTGACCGCCGCCCGTCCGGGGAGCTGATCGTCGAGGCGCTGCGCGACCCGACGGACCTGGCCGGCATCGACCGGCGGTGGGCGGAGCCGGCGCAGGCGGTGGCCGGGCTGCTCGCCACCGCCCGGGACGCCGCGGCCCAACCCGGCGCGACCGCCGAGACCGTGCTGTGGGAGGTCTGGGACGCCAGTGGGCTGGCGGAACGCTGGGCCGGCGCGATCGCCCAGGGACGGCCGGCGGCCGGGGAGGGCGACCTGGCCCGACGCCGGCGAGCCGAGGCCGCCGACCGGGACCTGGACGCCGTGCTGGTGCTCTTCGACGCGGCGGCCCGCTTCACCGACCGGCTGCCCGGCGCGCGTACCGAGGTCTTCCTCGACCACGTGCTCGCCCAGGACCTGCCGGCGGACACCATAGCGCCGACCGCCGACCGGGGCGCTGCCGTACGACTGCTCACCGCGCACGCCGCGAAGGGCCTGGAGTGGGACCTGGTCGCGATCGCCGGGGTGCAGGAGGGCATCTGGCCGGACCTGCGCCTGCGTGGCAGCCTGCTCGGGTCCGAACGGCTGGTAGACGTGCTCGCCGGCCGGTCCGTCGGCGGAGCCCGGGCGGCGAACGTGGTGGGCCAGACCTCGGCTCTGCTGGACGAGGAGCGCCGGCTCTTCCACGTCGCCATCAGCCGTGCCCGCCACCGCCTGCTGGTCAGCGCCGTGGCGTCGGCGGCGGTCGGCGGCGACGACCACGAGGAGCAGCCCAGCCGCTTCCTGCACGAACTGGGCCCGAGTACGCCGCCCGGCCCGCCGAGCACGCCGCCGGGCACACCCGGCCCGCGCACCGGCCCGCCGAGCGGTGGCCCGATCGCCGGCGCACCTGACGACACCCCGTCCGCCGACACCCCGTCCGCCGGCGGCGCGACCGGTGGCGGCGCGACCGGCGGCGGCACTGGTGGCGGCGCGACCGGTGGCGGCACTGGTGACGGCGCGACAGGTGGCGGCGTGGTCGGTAACGGCGGACCGGCTCGGGTGGCAGCGCCGGCGGCCGGCAACGACGCCGCCGATGGCGCGGACGACGACGAGCCGGACCAGCCCGGCGCGCTGCCGGTCACCCGGCCGCCGCGGGCGCTCACTCTGCCGGCGCTGGTCGCCGAACTGCGTACCGCCATCACCGACCCGGCCGCACCGGCGGCCCGGCGGCGCGCGGCGGCGGCCGAGCTGGCGCGGCTCGCCGCCGCAGGGGTTCCCGGCGCGCACCCCGACGACTGGTGGGGGTTGCGCGGCCTCTCCGACGACCGGCCGCTGGTCGACGAGGGGGCGCCGGTGCGGGTCACGCCGTCGGCGATGGAGAGCGCGCTGCGGTGCAGCCTGCGCTGGCTGCTGGAACGGCACGGGGGCAGCGGCCCGACCAGCACCGCGCAGGGCGTGGGCAACCTGGTGCACGCCGCCGCGATGCTCGCCGAGGACGCCAGCGCCGACCGGGGCGCGCTGCTCGACTACGTGGCCGCCCGGTTCGACGCGATCGAGCTGGCGGCCCGGTGGATGGCCGGCCCGGAGCGGGAGCGCGCCGAGGCGATGGTCGACAAGCTGCTGCGCTGGCTGGCCACCAACCCGCGCCGGCTGCTCGCCATCGAACACGAGTTCGCGGTCCGCCTGGACGATCCGCAGCGACCGGTGGACCTGACCGGGCGGGTCGACCGGCTGGAGGTCGACGACGCCGGCCGGCTGGTGGTGATCGACCTCAAGACCGGCAAGTCGACGGCGGTGACCGGCTCCGAACTGGCCGAGCATCCGCAACTCGGCGCGTACCAGGCGGCGGTGGAGGCGGGCGCGTTCGCCGAGTTCGGCGACGAGTCCGGCGGCGCGGCGCTGGTGCAGCTCGGCACGTCCGCGAAGGACGCCCGGGAGCAGAATCAGCCGGCGGCCGGCGAAGGGCCCGCGGCCGGCTGGGCGACCGCGCTGGTCCGGCGGACCGCCGATACGATGGCAGCCGCCACGTTCGCCGCGGTGGCCAACTCGAAGTGCCGGGTCTGCCCGGTGCGCACCAGCTGCCCGGTCTCCGGGCAGGGGCGCCAGGTGGTCGAGCCGCCGACCGTCCGACGTCCGGAGAATCCATGACCCAGCCCACCCTGTTCGGCGCGGGCCCCGCGCCGGCGCCCCGGCTGGCGGACTCCGGGCCCCGGTACACCCCGGTGGAGCTGGCCAAGCTGCTGCGGCTGCCGGCGCCCACCCGGGAGCAGGCCGCGATCATCGCCGCTCCGGTGGAGCCGCTGCTGGTGGTGGCGGGGGCCGGGTCCGGCAAGACCGAGACGATGGCCGCGCGGGTGGTCTGGTTGGTGGCCAACTCGTACGTGCGCCCCGAGCAGATCCTCGGGCTGACCTTCACCCGCAAGGCGGCCGGCGAACTGGCCCACCGGGTCCGCACCCGGCTCGACCAGCTGATCCGCCGGCTCGGCCGGCAGGGCCGCGACCCGCTGGACGACCCGCTCGCGGGTGAGCCCACCGTCTCCACCTACCACTCGTACGCCGGGCGGATCGTCACCGAGCACGGTCTGCGGGCCGGCTACGAGCCGTCCACCCGGCTGCTCACCGAGGCGTCCCGGTGGCAGTTGGTGGACCTGCTGGTGCGCAACTACGACGGCGACATGTCCGAGGTGGACCGGATGCCGAGCACCATCACCGACGCGGTGCTGGCGCTCGCCGGTGAGCTGGACGAGCACCTGGTCGCGCCGGACCAGCTGGCCGCCTGGACCGGCCGGTTCTTCGCCGAGGTGCAGTCGCGGCCGGGCCGGGTGTACGCCGACGTGCGCAAGGCGCTCGCCCTGCAACAGACCCGGCTGCGCCTGCTGCCGCTGGTGCGGGCGTACGCGCGGCGCAAGGAGGACTTCGAGGCGATGGACTTCGCCGACCAGCTCGCCCGGGCGGCGCGGGTGGCCCGGGATCACCCGGGGGTCGGCGAGATCGAGCGGGACCGCTTCCGAGTGGTGCTGCTCGACGAGTACCAGGACACGAGCCACGCGCAGGTGGTGCTGCTCAACGCGCTGTTCGGTGGCGGGCACCCGGTGACGGCGGTGGGTGACCCGTGCCAGTCCATCTACGGCTGGCGGGGCGCCAGCGCGGGCACCCTGGACCGGTTCCCCACCGAGTTCGCCCGCGCTGACGGTGAGCCGGCCCCGGCGCTCGGGCTCACCACCAGCTGGCGTAACCGGCCGGAGATCCTCCGGGTGGCGAACGCCCTGTCCACGCCGTTGCGCGCGGCCGGTGCCCGGGTGCCGGAGCTGCGCTCGGCGCTGACCGTCCGCGACCCGATCCCGCACCGCAGCCCCGGCGGCGCGGCCGGTGGCACTGTGCACTGCGCGCTGCTGCCCACGTACGCCGACGAGGCGGCGTGGATCGCCGACAGTGTGCTCGCCGCCTGGCGCGGCGCGGCCCGGATGCCCGGCGCGGCGCCGGAGCACATCCCGGTGGCGCAGCGCCCGACGACAGCGGTGCTGGTCCGGGTCCGCAGCCAGATCCCGGCGATCGAGTCGGCGTTGCGCGAGCGCGGCCTGCCGGTGGAGGTGGTGGGCCTCGGCGGTCTGCTGGACACTCCCGAGGTCCGCGACGTGGTGTGCACGCTGCGCGTGCTGGCCGACCCGACCGACGGGGCCGCGCTGCTGCGGCTGCTCACCGGCGCCCGCTGGCGGATCGGGCCGCGTGACCTGGTGGCGCTGCACCGGCGGGCCCGGGCCATCGCCAACGCGCGACGGCAGGTGGCCGCCGACGACACCTCGGACATCACCCCCGACCTGCTGGACGAGGCGACCCTGGTGGAGGCGTTGGCCGACCTCGGCCCGGCGCAGGCGTACTCGGCGGAGGGGTTCGCGCGGCTGCGGGCGTACGGCATGGAGTTGGCGCTGTTGCGCTACCGCCTGGACCAGGCCCTGCCGGATCTGATCGCGGACATCGAGCGGACCATCGGCCTGGACGTGGAGGTCGCGGTGCGTGCCGGCCGCGACGGCGCTGGCGACGCCGGCCTGGCCCGGGGGCACCTGGACGCCCTCGGCGACGTGGCGGCCCGTTTCAGCGGAGAGACGCCCGGCGCGACGCTTTCCGGCTTCCTGTCCTACCTGGCCGCCGCCGAGGACGAGGAGCGCGGTCTCGCCCCGGGCGAGGTCGAGGTCGTGGAGGGCGCGGTGCAGGTGGTCACCGCGCACGCCGCCAAGGGTCTGGAGTGGGACGTGGTGGCGGTGGCCGGGCTGTGCCGTGGGTCGTGGCCCGGGCCGGTGCGCAACTCCGACCACTGGCTGGGCGGGCTCGGCGTGCTGCCGTTCCCGCTGCGCGGCGACGCCGACGGGTTGCCGGAGCTGGCGCTCGACGACGCCGCCGACCAGCGGGCCGTGGCCCGGGCGGTGGCCGACTTCACCGACGCCTGGCGGGCCCACGACGAGCGGGAGGAGCGCCGGCTGACGTACGTGGCGGTCACTCGCCCGCGCCGGCTGTTGCTGTGCTCCGGCTACTGGTGGGGGGAGGGCACGAAGCGGCCGCGGGGTCCGTCGGTCTTCCTTCGCGAGGTGTACGACGCCTGCCTGGACGGCGGCCCGGGGCACCTGGTCGACGCGTGGGCGCCGGAGCCCACCCCGGACGCCACGAACCCGACGGCCGAGGTGGTGCTGCGCGCGGAGTGGCCGGCCGACCCGCTGGGTGGTCGCCGGCCGGCGTTGGCCGAGGCGGCCGGGCTGGTGCGCCGCCTGATGACGGACGGTCCGGCGTCGGTGGCTGTCGGGCCGGTGGGACCGGTGGTCGCCACGCCGACCGGGCCGGCGGCCGATCCGGAGCCCGATCCGGAGGTGGCGCGCTGGCGGCGTGAGGCGGATCTGCTGCTGGCCGAGCGGGCCGAGCTGACCAGGCTGTCCGGCGCGGTCGAGGTGGCCCTGCCCGGGCAGTTGAGCGTCACCCAGCTGGTGGCGTTGCGGCGTGACCCGGCCGGGCTGGCCCGTACGCTGCGCCGTCCGGTGCCGACCGAGCCGAATCCGTACGCCCGTCGCGGCACCGCGTTCCATGCCTGGTTGGAGCAGCGCTTCGGGGCCGACCGTCTGCTCGACCTGGACGAGCTGCCCGGTGCGGCCGACGCGGACGCCGCGCCGGACGAGGCGCTTGTCGAGTTGCAGGAGCGGTTCCTGGCCAGCGAGTGGGCCGACCGGTCACCGGTGGAGGTGGAGGTGCCGTTCGCCACGGTCATCGCCGGAGTGGTGGTGCGGGGTCGGATGGACGCGGTCTTCGCCCGGCCGGGTGGGCGGTTCGACGTGGTCGACTGGAAGACCGGCGCGCAGCCGACCGGGCCGGCGGCGGAGGTGGCCGCCGTGCAGTTGGCCGTGTACCGGTTGGCCTGGGCGGAGCTGGCTGGCGTGCCGGTCGACCGGGTGGGCGCGGCCTTCCACTACGTCCGCCACGGCACGACCGTTCGGCCCGCTGACCTGCTGGATGTGACCGGGCTCACGGCCATGATCGGCCAGTTGCCCGAAGATTCCGCCCAAGATTGACCGCTCGCGGGAAAACCATGATACGTTGACCGGGTTGCAGTTTTGGTTACCAGAGACTCTGTGTGCGCCTGGCGGGATTGTGGCCCCAGGCGCTCTTTGTTGTGTCCGGAGTTCTCCGGGCGGGGCGACCAGAAGCGACAGGCGATTCGCGCATCCCCGCGCGGAGCGCTCCTCTTCGGGCACGCAACAAGTGCGAGTCCGACGTTCCGTCAAGGAGACGAAACACATGGCTATTGGCACCGTGAAGTGGTTCAACGCTGACAAGGGCTTCGGCTTCATCACCCCGGACGGCGGCGGCGCTGACGTCTTCGCCCACTTCTCGGCGATCCAGTCCTCCGGCTACCGGAGCCTGGACGAGAACCAGCGGGTCGAGTTCGAGGTGACCCAGGGCCAGAAGGGCCCGCAGGCGGAGAACATCCGCCCGCTCTGATCTTCGGATCGGTCAGCATTACCTGTCGCGCCCTCCGGGTGTGACGGTGACGGGACCGGCCCGCCTCGCCGTCGCCTGCCTCCGCAGGCGGCGGCCCGGCGGCGGGCCGGCCCGTACTCCAATCGGTTCGTGCTTGTGAGTCCTGGCTGCCCTGCGCCGCCGGTTGACAGCGCCGACTTCGGCGCCCTCCCTCGACACGTGCCGCGTCGAGGAAGGCTTCTGCGTGACCACAGTTATTCCGTCTTTCGCCCATACCGGTCTGGCGCCGGCGCTGCTGAGCGCGCTGACCGCACAGGGCATCACCGAGCCGTTCCCGATCCAGTCGGCCACTCTTCCGGACTCGCTCGCGGGCCGGGACGTGCTCGGCCGGGGTCGTACCGGCTCGGGTAAGACGCTCGCCTTCGGGCTTCCCCTGCTCTCGCGCACCGCCGGCCGTAAGGCCCGGCCGGGTCGCCCGCTGGCCCTGGTGCTGGTGCCGACCCGCGAGTTGGCGCAGCAGGTGACCACCGCACTGGCTCCGTACGCCCGCGCCGTCGGCCTGCGCTGCGCCACAGTCGTCGGCGGCTTGTCGTTGCAGCGCCAGGCGGACGCGCTGCGCGCCGGCGCCGAGGTGGTCGTGGCGACTCCCGGCCGGCTGCACGACCTGATCAACCGTGGCGACGCCCGGCTCGACCAGGTCGAGATCACCGTGCTGGACGAGGCCGACCAGATGGCCGACATGGGCTTCCTGCCGCAGGTGACCAAGCTGCTGGAGCAGGTCGCCCCGCAGGGTCAGCGGATGCTCTTCTCCGCCACCCTGGACGGCGGCGTGGACCGGCTGGTCCGCCGCTTCCTCAGCAGCCCGGTCACCCACTCGGTCGACCCGGGCACCGCCACGGTCACCGCGATGACCCACCACGTGCTGCACGTCGACGCGCTCGACAAGCCCGACGCGCTGACCCGGATCGCCGCCCGCGAGGGTCGCACCATCCTCTTCATGGGCACCAAGCACCGCGCGGACCGGCTCGCGCGCCAGTTGCTCTCCAAGGGTGTACGCGCCGCCGCGCTGCACGGTGGCAAGTCGCAGCCGCAGCGCACCCGCATCCTGGAGCAGTTCCGCAACGGCCAGGTGACCGCCCTGGTCGCCACGGACGTGGCGGCCCGGGGCATCCACGTCGACGGCCTCGACATGGTCGTCAACGTGGACCCGCCGACCGAGGCGAAGGACTACCTGCACCGGGGCGGTCGGACGGCCCGCGCCGGCGAGTCCGGCTCCGTGGTCACCCTCGTCCTGCCCGAGCAGCGCCGGGACGTGTCCCGGCTGATGGCCACCGCCGGCATCCGGCCGCAGTCGGTCCAGGTGCGCCCGGGTGACGAGGCGCTGGTCCGGGTCACCGGGGCGCGTGAGCCGTCCGGTGTGCCGGTGACGATCGCCGCCCCGCCGGTGGCTGTCAGTCGGGGACGCGCAGCCGGTGGCTCGGCCACCGACGGCGGCGCCCGCCCGGCGCACCGCGCGTCGGGTCGGTCCCGTCGCCCGCGCCGCCCGCGTACCGTCTGACGCTCCACGCACGTCACCGACCCGCCCCGCTTCGGCTGGGCGGGTCGGTTTGTGTGCGGGGTGGTCCGGGTCGCGCCCCGGATCGGCCTCCTCGACTGTCGTGGCGGTCGATGAACCGCGCCGCCCGGCCACCGGACGAGTCGAATATCAGCCGCGGCTTGGTCGGCTGGCCGACTGTGCCCCGGCCGGGTGTGGTCGAAGCTGGCCACCGGGGGAAGCCGGGCGGGGGGCCCGGTGTGGGAGGGGTGACCATGGCGGGCGAAGCCGGCTCGGGGGCGCTGCGCGAACTGATCCTGGTAGCCGCGGTCGGGCTCGCCGGGTTGCTGCTCGCGATGGTCGCGGCGTTCGCGCCCTGGCATGCCACCGCGGGGGGCAATGCCCCCGCCGGTCTGGTGGAGCTGCACAGTCCCGACGACCCGGGCTCCGGCCCGACGGTCGAGCACCGGGGCTGAGCAGCGACCGGCCGACCGGTGCCGGCCCAGGGGCAGGCCCGGTCAGGATCGGTACGAGGTGTGGTCGGGTCGGCGGGGCACCGACCCGACCACACCGCCCACGAGCCACACCGCCACGACCCCCCGCGCGGCTACGACCGCGCGGCCAGGACCGCGCCGATCTTGCATTTTCTGTCGTTGATTCGTTGCGATACATCCCCTTTGTCGCGACAGAAAGTGCAAGATCGCGGGGTCGGGGTCGGGGTCTGGGGTGCGGGGCCTGGGTGGTTAGGGGGTGGGGGTCTGGTTGTGGGTCAGCAGGTTTGCCAGGGTGGTGCTGTCGACGACTGTGGCGATCGCCCCGTGCACGGCCAGCCAGACGTCGGTGAGCCCGGCGGCCACCCCGTGGTAGCCGGCGCGTTCGGCCGGCAGCCCGCGTACCGTGGTCAGCGAGCCACCGACCGCGCGCAGCACATCGCCGACGGTGATCTCCTCGGCTGGCCGGGTCAGCGTGTATCCGCCCTCGGCGCCCCGGTGGCTGTGCAGCAGGCCGGCCCGGCGCAGGTCGAGCAGGATGCCCTGCAGGAAGCTGAGCGGGATCTCCTGCACCTCGGCGAGGCTGCCCGCCTTCACCAACTCGGCCGCGCCACCACCGCCAGCGCCACCCCCGGCAGCGCCACCCCCGGCAGCGCCACCACCGCGTACGGCGGCGGCGACGGCGAGCATCGCCCGGAGCGCGTAGTCGCTGCGCGCGGAGACGTACACGTCACTGACCAGCCTGGTCCAGTACGCCCCAGCGACGGCGGATCGCCTTGTCGGCCGCGCCGAAGGCCGCGTCCACGACGAGGCCCAGCACCAGGATGACGATCATTGTGGATAGCAGCCACGGCGCGTCGGACAGCTCCCGCGAGTAGGTGAGCTGGGCGCCCAGCGACGTCTGCGAGATGCCGACGACGATCAGCTCGCCGGCCATCAGACTCCGCCAGGAGAACGCCCAACCCTGCTTGAGGCCCGCGACGATCGCCGGCAGGGCGGCCGGTGCGATCACGTACCGGTAGAGGTTGAGCCCCCGCGCGCCCAGGTTGCGTCCGGCGCGCAGCAGCAGCGGCGGTACGTAGTCCACACCGGAGATCACGCCGTTGGCGATGGACGGCGCGGCGCCGAGCACCACCACGAAGAAGATCGCCTTCTCGCTCAGCTCGAACAGCAGGATGGCCAGCGGGAACCAGGCGATCGACGGCATGGTCTGCAACGCGGTGATCATCGAGCCGATGGCGGCGCGCAGCACCCGGGAGCGGGCCACCGCGAGGCCCAGCAGCAGGCCGACAGCTACCGAGAAGACGTACCCGACGGCCGCGCGGCGCAGCGTGGTGGCCAGGCCCTCCCAGAGCTGCGGACCCTGGGCCTGGGTCGCCAGCTCGCGACCGACGACCAGCGGGCCCGGCAGGGAGTACGGCGGTTTCCAGCCCGACCAGACCACCACCTGCCAGGCCAGGAGCACGATGGCCAGCGCGGCGAGCTTGGGCCAGGTGGCCGCCCAGAGCCGGGTGCCGCGGGATACCTCCTTCTCCCGTCCGGCGATCTCCAGCGCGTCCAGGCCGGAGATCTCCGCGTCGCTGCGTGCCGTGCTGGTGAGGGTGTCACTGGCCATGGCGGCCTACCTCCGTGCGGAGCCGTTCGGTGACCTCGGCGGCGATCGCGGCGACCTCGGGCGAGTCGATCCGCCGTGGCCGTGGGATGTCCACTTCGGTGGAGTAGATGATCCGGCCGGGCCGGCTGGAGAGCAGGATGATCCGGTCGGCCAGGCGGGCGGCCTCGCGGACGTTGTGCGTGACGAAGAGCACCGAGAGCCGGCGCTCGGACCAGATCCGTTCCAGTTCGTCGTGCAGGATGTCGCGGGTCATGGCGTCCAGCGCGCCGAACGGCTCGTCCATCAGCAGCACCGGCGTGTCCAGGGCCAGCGTGCGGGCCAGCGCGACCCGCTGCCGCATCCCGCCGGACAGTTCGTGCGGACGCTTGCGACCGAACTCGGCCAGGTGCACCGTGCGCAGCAGCTCGGCGACCCGCTCGCGGCGCTCGGCGCGGGGCAGCCCGCGCAGCTTCAGCGGCACCTCGACGTTGGCGTCGACGGTCAGCCAGGGGAAGAGCGCCGGCTCCTGGAACATCAGCCCCGGATTGGCGTCGCCGGCGATGCCGATCTGCCCGCCGCTGGGCCGGTCCAGGCCGGCGACCAGGTTGAGCAGGGTGCTCTTGCCGCAGCCGGACGCGCCGACGAGGCACACGAACTCACCAGGCGCCACGTCCAGGGAGACCCCGTCCAGGGCCAGCACCGCGCTCGGCCCGCGTCCGTACACCTTGGTCACACCGGAGAGCGCGACAGCTGTGGTCGCGCTCCGCGGCGGCGTCGTGGTCGACGTCATGGCTGGACGACCTCGGGCTTGCCCTGCGCCTTGAGCGCCTTGTTGAGGTACGTCAGGTCGTACAGGCCCTTGAGGTCCACCGGCTCGGTCAGCTTGACCTCGACGGCGTGGTCGAGACCGGCCTTGAGCGAGGTGGGGATCGGGTCGTTGGTGAACTCCAACGTCGGCCACGCCTGCTTGATCAGCTTGAGGTCCAGCGGCTTGCCGGTGATCTTGCCGATGGCGTCGGAGATGGCCTGCTGGGCCTCGTCCGGCTTGGTGTTGACGAACTCGTTCGCGGCCACCTGGCCGTCGACCAGCTTCTGCACCACGTCCGGGTGTGCCTTGAGGAACTTCGTGCTGACCAGCAGGTTGGTGATGACGAACTTCTTGTCCGGCCACAGGTCGCGCTCGTCGACGAGCACCTTGCCGCCGGCGTTGACCAGCCGGGAGACGAACGGCTCGGGCACCCAGGCCGCGTCGATCGCGCCGCTGGTGAAGGTCTCCACCGTCTGGGCGTTCTCCTGCGGCACGATCTTGACGTCGCCGCCGCCCTCCTTGGTGGTGGTCAGCCCCTGCTGCTTGAGCCAGTAGCGGACCGCCACGTCCTGGGTGTTGCCGAGCTGCGGGGTGGCGACCTTCTTGCCCTTGAGGTCCTGCGGGCCGTTGATGCCGGGCTTGACGACAAGCGCCACGCCGCCGGAGGCGGCGCCGGAGATGACCCGGACGGCCTCGCCCTTGGACTTGGAGAACGCGTTCACGGTGGGGTTCGGGCCGATGTACGTCGCGTCCAGCGCGCCGGAGAAGACGGCCTCGATGGCGGCCGGGCCGGCGTTGAAGGTCTTCGGGTCCAGCTTGACGTCGGCGCCGAGCTTCTCGGCGAAGATGCCCTTCTCCACGCCGACGACGGCCGGCGCGTGGGTGATGTTGGGGAAGTAGCCGAGCCGCAGGGTCACCGGGCCGGAACCGCCCCCCGCGCCCTCGCTGTCGTCGCCGCACGCTGCGGTGCTGCCCAGGGTCGCCGCGCCGAGGGCGGCGAGGGTGGCCAGGGTGACCAACCGGCGCAGGGGGAGCCGTCTCATCGTCCATCCAATCCGCAGTATTCCTACTTACTTGGTAGGAAGAGTGGGCCAGGCCGCGTGCAGCGTCAAGACCCATCCACATGGCGGGATGGTGCGTCTCAGATATGTCGGCATTTCCTACCAGCTTGCTAGGCCAAGCAGGCCTCGCGCGTCAGGCGCGGACGCTTGCGGCAGCCACGTCGAGGTGGTGGACGCATCGACGAGTACGCGCCGACGTCGTCCGTGTGCCGACCCCTGTCATCCCTCGGAGGCGGGTCGGTTGCGGACCACCAGCTCGTCGATCTCCAGCCGACCGACGCGCAGCTCCCGCACCACCGCCCGGCGGATCGTCAGCCGCCCGATTGTCAGCGCCCCGACGGCCACGGCCCCGACGGCCAGCGCGCCCACGGCGAGGGCGCCGAGCGCAACCGCGCCGGTGGCCGCCGCGCCTGTCGCCCGCGCGCCGGTGGTCGCCGCCCCCGTCGCCGCTGCGCCGTTCGCGCGCGCCCCGGTCAACCGCATCAGGCGTACGTCTCGCTTCATCCCCCCATTGTCGCCGTACCGCAGGCCGTCCGCTCCCCACCGGCCCGGGACGCGGCCGTCACGGCCGAGCCGGTCGCAGTCCCGTACGCGGCGCACGCCCTCTCCCGGTCGCTGTGGCCGCGGCTCCGGGAGGTCGCCGGTGGCGGGGGTGCCGACGCGCTAGGGTCGATCCCGTGGCGGCGCGGAGATCCAGAATTCCAGCGACGAAGTACCCGGTCGAGCGGTTCACCCTCGACAACGGCCTGCGGGTGGTCCTGACCCCCGATCGCAGTGCCCCGGTGATCGGGGTGGCGGTGGTCTACGACGTCGGCATCCGCTCCGAGCCGGAGGGGCGCACCGGCTTCGCCCACCTCTTCGAGCACCTGATGTTCCAGGGCTCGGAGAACCTGGAGAAACTGGCCCACTTCCGGCACGTGCAGGGTGCCGGCGGCACGTTCAACGGCTCCACCCACCTGGACTACACCGACTACTTCGAGACGCTGCCGAGCAACGCGCTGGAGCGCGCGCTGTTCCTGGAGGCGGACCGGATGCGCGGGCCCCGACTGACCGAGGAGACCCTGCGCAACCAGGTCGACGTGGTCAAGGAGGAGATCCGGGTCAACGTCCTCAACCGGCCGTACGGCGGCTTTCCCTGGCTGACCCTGCCGCCGGTCATGTTCGACACGTTCCCGAACGCGCACGACGGCTACGGCTCGTTCGACGACCTGGAGTCGGCCACCGTCGCCGACGCCGCCGACTTCTTCCGCCGCTACTACGCCAGTGGCAACGCGGTGCTGGCCGTCAGCGGCGACATCGACGTGGCCGAGGCAACCGAGCTGGTCACCCGGCACTTCGGCGACGTCCCGTCCCGTCCCGCACCGCGGCGGCCCGACTTCACCGAGCCCGACCTGACCGCCGAGCGGCGCAGCTCGTACACCGACGCCCTGGCGCCGCTGCCGGCGGTGGCCGGCGCGTGGCGGGTGCCCGACCCGGTCGGCGACTTCGCCGGCTACCTGCCGTACGTCGTGCTGGCCGAGGTGCTCACCGACGGCGACGCGTCCCGGCTGGTCGAACGACTGGTCCAGCGCGACCGCACGGTGACCAGCCTCGGCGGCTACCTCGGCTTCATGGGCGACCCGTTCGACGTCCGCGACCCCACCGCGCTGCTGCTCCAGGCGCACCTGCCGCCCGGCGGCGACGTGGACAAGGTGTTGCGCACCGTCGACGAGGAGTTGGACCGGCTGGCCACCGACGGGCTGACCGACGGCGAGCTGGCCCGCACCCAGGCCCGGATGGCCACCCACCTGCTGCGCGACACCGACGCGGTGCTCGGCCGGGCGCTGCGGATGGCCGTTCTGGAACAGCAACGCTGCGAGCCGGGCCTGCTCAACGACCTGCCCCGACTGGTCGGCGACGTCACCGAGGAGCAGGTCCGGGCCGCCGCGGCCACCCTGCGCCCGGAGCGCCGCGCCGCCGTCGAGGTCATCCCCGGAGGCGCCCGGTGAGCGCGAGGAGTGAGCCGGTTCTGCGAGCCCCGCAGTCGCGAACGAAGGTGACACAGTGACCACCACCGCCAGCACCGCCCCGCGTACGCTGCCCCCGCTCGGCCCCACCCGCAAACTCAAGGTGCCCAAGCAGGCCGAACGCACGCTGCGCAACGGGCTCACCGTGATCGCCGTACGCCGGCCGGCGGTGCCCCTGGTCGAGCTGCGGCTCTGGGTGCCGTTCGGCCGCGCCCACCTCGCGCGCGGCGCGATGCTCTCACAGACCATGCTCTCCGGCACCGAGTCGATGACCAGCGTGCAGTTGGCCGCCGAGCTGCAGAAGGTGGGCGGCGGACTGTCCGCGGGCGTCGACCCGGACCGGCTGATGCTCTCCGGCGCCGGCCTGGTCACCGGCCTGGACCGGATGCTGGAGCTGCTGGCCGAGGTGCTGACCGGTGCCAGTTACCCCAGCGACGAGGTCGCCGCCGAGCGGGACCGGCTGATCGATCGGATCCAGGTCGCCCAGAGCCAGCCGGCGCACCTGGCCCGGGAGGCGCTGCTGAAGCGGATCTACGGGCGACACCCGTACGCGACGCAGACCCCCGAGCCGGACCAGATCCGCGCCGTCCGGCCGGCGGCCCTGCGCGGCCTGCACGCCGAGCGGGTGCACCCCGCCGGGGCGCAGCTGGTGGTGGTCGGCGACGTACAGCCGGAGAAGGCGCTGGACGCGGCCGAGCGGGCGCTCGGTGGGTGGGCCGGCGCCGGGCGTACGGCCACCCTGCCGGCCACCCCGCCGCTGGAGCCGGGGCCGCTGCTGCTTGTCGACCGGCCCGGCTCGGTGCAGTCCTCGCTGCGGGTCGCGCTGCCCGCCGTGCCGCGCATCGACCCGGACCACGCGCCGCTACAACTCGCCAACCTGATCTTCGGGGGCTACTTCTCGTCCCGCTGGGTGGAGAACATCCGCGAGGACAAGGGCTACACGTACGGCCCGCACTCGGTGATCGAGCACTCGGTGGCCGGGTCGGTTCTGGTCGCCGGCGCCGAGGTGGCCACCGAGGTCACCGGCCCGGCGCTGCTGGAGACGACGTACGAGCTGGGCCGGCTGGCGTCGCTGCCGCCGAAGCCGGAGGAGCTGGAGCAGGCCCGCCAGTACGCCCTGGGCACCCTCCAGCTCGGCATGTCCACCCAGGCCGGTCTGGCCGCGCTGACCAGCGCGTACGCCGGGAACGGCCTGCGGCTGGAGTTCCTCGCGGAGTACGCGGCCCGCCTGGCGAAAGCGACGGTCGACGACGTGGCGCGGGCTGCCGCCCACTATCTGGCGCCCGCTCGTGCGGCGGTGGTCGTGCTCGGCGACGCCGAGCGGATCACCCCGGGGCTGGCCGCGCTGACGCCGGTCCACACCGAACCGGTGCAGCCGTGAGGCACCGCCACGGCCCGCCGGTCCGGGTGTCTGCCTGCGGCGGAGCGCTGACGTGAGCGGGGAGACGGCGCCGCCGCTGGCGCGGTCCACGCTGGATCGCGCCGCCCATCGGCGGGGCGACGCGCAGTGGCTGACCGAGGCGTGGCTGCGCGGCCGGATCCTGCTGCTCGACTCGACCGACGGCGGGCGGACGCTCGCCCGTACCGACGTGTCGCCTCCCGCGCTGGTGCTGTTCGGCGCGGCCGACGTGCCGACCGGCGCCGAGTCGACGGCGATGTTCCTCGGTGTCGAGCCGGACGGGGTGCCGGTCTTCGCGCTCGATGCGCCGCTGCCGACGGTGCCGGGCACCCGGCCGGTCAACCTGCGCGAGGTGGGCCACCTGCTCGGCGACCGGGAGGCGGGCATCTTCACCACGGCGCTCGCGCTGCTCAACTGGCACACCCGGCACGGCTACTCGACGGCGACCGGAGCGCCGACAGTGATGGACGAGGCCGGCTGGTCCCGGGTGGATCGTGACGGCGGGCGGATCTGGCCGCGTACCGACCCGGCGATGATCGTGCTGGTGCACGACGGCGTCGACGGCCCCGAGGGCCGCTGCCTGCTCGGCAACAACGCCGGCTGGCCGGGCACCCCGGGTGGTCGGCGCTACTCCTGCCTGGCCGGGTACGTCGAGCCGGGGGAGTCCGCCGAGGCCGCCGTGCTGCGCGAGGTCCGTGAGGAGGTGGGCATCTCCGTCGAGCGGATCAGGTACGTCGGCAGCCAGGCCTGGCCGTTCCCGGGCTCACTGATGCTGGGCTTCCTGGCCAGCGCGGACCCGGCGGATCCGGTGCAGGTCGACCCGTCCGAGATCGCGTACGCCAGGTGGTTCAGCCGCGCGGAGATCGGGGCCGCGGGTGCGGGGAGGACCGTGGACGTGGGGGACGGGGCGCGGCTGATCCTGCCGCCACCGTCGTCGATCGCGTTGTTCCTCATCCACCGCTGGCTGGATGGCTGGGTGGACGCCGACCATTGAGCACGGTCCCGGCCCGTGGCCACCGTTGCCGCGGCGGTCACGGGCCGGGAACACGGGCCGTCGTGGTCGGCGGGAGCGATTGACGCGGCGGGGGAGCCGAGCCGACCACGACGGACGTCCGGGGTCAGGTGCCGGTGCGCCCGGGTCTGCGCCGGAAGGCGGGCCGCGGCTCGCCGAGTGGCAGGACCTTGACCCGTTGCTTGCCGGCGCGCACCGCGCCGACCGTCGACAGGGCTCGGGCCAGCAGCAACGCGGCGTCCCGGTCCTCGGCGTGCACGGTCTGCCGGCGCGGTTCCGGCGTGGTCGTCTCGTCGCGGAGGCGATGGCCGTCCGCCCAGGCGGCGGCGATGTCCCCGTCGGCGACGGTGCGGATGTCGGTGCGAACGATCAGGAACCGCATAAGGGTCTCCGGATGAACCGCGACGAATGAGCCAGTGTGGAAGTTCCACGTTCCCGTGGGCCATGTTACGCCCCGTGTTCATCCCAGCAAGTGAAACGCGCCTATTGGTTTCGAGCCTCGTCCGATCGGCGGATGCCTGGTCAGCGGGGTTGCCACCGAAAGGGCGACGGGGCCGCCGGCATCATGCCAACGGCCCCGCCCCGGTCGGGAGGATCAGTTCAGATCGAACTGGCCCGTCTTTGCTCCGCCGATGAAACCGAGCCACCCGGCCCGGTTGAAGAGCAGCACCGGACCGCCCCGGTCCTTGCTGTCGCGCAGCGCGACAGCCGACGGGCCGGTGCCCAGAGGGGCGACCTCCACGCAGTTGGAGGTCTGGCTGCGGGTGCTTTTACGCCACGGGGCGTCCGCCAACGAGCTGGCGGAGACGGACGGCGTGTTGTGGATGTCGTTCATGGCTCTGCTCCTGATGTGAACCGATCCGATGGGACGAGTGGTGCCGCACGCCCCGACGGAGGGTCCCCCGTGGATCACCGATCCGTCAGTCGCCCCGAGGCCCGGCGGCGTTGGGTCGGCGCCGTTGCCGGCCCGAACGCCACTGTGGATGGGGGCGTCGCCCCGGTCAGCCGTCCCGTCGCCTCGATCAGCCAGGAGAGGGTGTCCGAGGCGTCTAGTGCCGCCGTGCATAGCCACTCGAACACCACTTTATAGCGATTTAGCGTGATTGCCTCGGTCGACATGACGTCGGTGAACCCCCCTTCGATGGCCAATGTCTCCGGATCGAGCGGATCGGCGAACCGATAGAGGGAGAAGGCGGTCGGCGGAAGGTACCAATCGCCGATCTGGGTGTCCCGTGGAAGCAGATGCAGCGTCACGTTGGGCAGCAGGGCAAGGTCGCACAGCTGGTGCAGCTGCTCGTGCAGCACCTCGGGTGGGCCGGCGCGGCGGCCGAGGGCCGCCTCCTCCAGCACTGCGGTGTAGCTCGGCGCGTGCGGTTCGCGGGTCAGCAGCGTCTGCCGGGCCAACCGGGCCTGCACCTCGGTCTCCGGCTCGTCGGCCGGCTCCGGTTCGCCGGCGCCCTCGCTCACCTGGCGGGCCGAGACGATCCGGACCTTCGCGTACCCGGCGGTCTGCAGGAGACCCGGCACCAGGACCGGGTTGTACTCGGAGATCTCCGCGCAGCCCGCCTCCAGTTCAGCCCAACTGCGCTGCTGCTGCGTCATCACCGGAAAGTTCTTCAACCAACCGCGCATGTCACCGGCCTCGCCGGCGATCCCGAGCAACTCCTCGCGCGACGCGGTGTCGGCCCCGTAGAGGTCGAGCAGAACGCCGACATCCTGCGGGTCCGGTCGGCTGCGGCCGTTCTCCAGGCGGGACAGTTTGGACGCGGACGCCCAACCGATCCGTTCGATAACCTGGTCACCGGTGAGGCCCGCGGCTTCGCGCAGACTGCGCAGTTCGATGCCCAACCGTCGGCGACGCATGATCGGGCTGGGTGCGGCAGGAGGCACAGTGTCCTCTTTCCCGTCGACCGCCGCAGACGCGACGGTAACTGTATGAAATTCGCCCCCCACGGTCAGTATGGACGGCGCGACCGGCGTCGGAGGTTCCGGCGGGGGCGTGTCTTGTCGAAAAATGGACCACGGATACGCCGGACGACGACGGACCCCTGGTCCCAGCCCCGTCGAACGCGCCCAGCCGGGCACGCCACCCCGCCGGAGGGACCCCATGCGCACCGTCCTGCGCCGACCCGACTTCCGCCTGCTGTTCGGCGGCCTGCTGGCCAGCATGACCGCCGAGTCGATCCTGCTGCTCGCACTCGCCATCTGGGTCAAGGACCTGACCGGCTCCAACGGGCTCGCCGGCGGCATCATCTTCGCCGTCATCGCCCCGATGACGTTGGCGCCGCTGGTCGGTTGGTTCGTCGACAGGTACCCGCGGCGGCCCTTCTTCGTGACCGCGAACGTGGTCACCGCGCTGCTGCTGGTCCCGTTGTTCACCGTCCGCGACGCCGGCGACGTCTGGCTCGTCTACCTGGTGGCGGCCCTCTACGGGCTGTCGTCCATCACGCTCGGCGCGGCACTCAGCGGGTTGATCCGGCAGTTGGTGCCGGTGGAGCTGCTCGCCGAGGCGAACGGCGTGCTGCAGACCGTACGCCAGGGGCTGCGGCTGGTCGGCCCGCTGGTCGGCGCGGCGCTCTACGCGGCGCTCGGCGGGTGGGCGCTGGCCGGGATCGGCATGGTCGGCTTCGTGATCGCGGCCCTGGTGGTGACCGCGGTGCCGAGCCCGGCGCTGACGCCGCCGAGCGCGCGGCTGCGGTGGCCCGCCGAGCTGGGCGCCGGCCTGCGGCACCTGACCGGCGAGCCGGCGCTGCGCCGGGCCCTGCTCGGCTACGGGCTCGGGTCGCTGGTGATGGGTTTCAGCGAGTCGCTGATCTTCGCCTATGTCGACCAGGGTCTGGATCGGGACGCCGCGTTCGTGGGCGTGCTGGTCATGGTGCAGGGCGTCGGCGGGCTGTTCGGTGGGATCTGCTCACCGGCGCTGGTCCGCCGACTCGGCGAGATCGGCACGCTGGCCGCCGGGGTGGCCTTCTTCTCCCCGGCCGCGCTCGCGCTCGCGTACCCCGATCTGCGGCTGGGGGTCGTGGCGGTGCTGCTGGCCGGTGTCTCGCTGCCGTTGACGATGGTGGGCCTGCAGACGCTGATCCAGCGACGTACGCCCGCCGGGCTGGTCGGACGGGTCGCGGCGGCCACCCAGGCGCTGGTCAGCGGCCCGCAGGCGCTCTCCATCGGCGCCGGCGCCCTACTGGTCGGCGTCCTCGACTACCGGGCCCTGTTCCTGCTGGTCGGGGTGGCCACGCTCGCCGCTGGCGTCTACCTCTGGCGGGGCCGGCACCTGAGCGCGCCGGCCGACGGCCGTGGGCCCACACCGCCGACCCGTCCGAGCCTCCCCGCGCCGCGCCGCCCGGTCGACGCCGACATCGACGCGCCGGTGGCCACCGGGCCCCGGCGACCGCCCCGACGGTGACGGATGCCGGACACGACGAACGGCCGCCCGGAGGTGGGCGGCCGTTCGTCCAGAGGTGACCCGGGCCGGGTCAGGCGCTGAGGGTCGCCAGGTGCTGCTTGACCTGGGTGATCGAGGGGTTGGTCAGGGCGCTGCCGTCGGTGAAGCGCAGCGTCGGCACCGTCTGGTTGCCGCCGTTGACGCTCATCACGAACTCCGCGGCCTCCGGATCCCGCTCGATGTCGACCACCTCGTACCCGATGTCCTCCCGGTCGAGCTGCGACTTCAACCGGTGGCAGTAGCCGCACCAGGGGGTGGAATACATCGTCAGCATGGTCGGATCCTCCAACTCCTCTGACCACCGGCTTGCGGATCAAGCCGAGGCTGTCCGCTACAACGTCCGGAGGAGCTGAGATGATTCCTGGTTGTGGTGGTTCACTCAGCGTCGGAAGGCGTCCTTGCCGGGCTGGACCCGGAGCAGCGCTCCGCGGTGACCGCACCCGCCGGCCCTGTCTGCATCCTCGCCGGCGCCGGCACCGGCAAGACCCGCGCGATCACCTCCCGGATCGCCCACCGGGCGCTGTCCGGGGAGATCTCCCCGCGGCATGTGCTCGCCGTCACCTTCACCGCCCGCGCAGCCGCCGAGATGCGACACCGGCTCACAGTCCTCGGGGCGCACGGTGTCCAGGCGCGGACGTTTCACTCCGCCGCGCTGCGCCAGGTGCGGTACTTCGCCCCCCGCCTGCTGGCTGGCCGGGCCATGCCCGAGCTGCTGGACAGCAAGGTGCGCCTGGTCACCCTCGCCGCCGCCCGGGTCGGCCTGCGTACCGACCGGGCCGCCGCACGGGACCTGGCTGGCGAGATCGAGTGGGCCAAGTCGTCGCTGGTGGAGCCGGGGGACTACGTCGTGTCGGCGGCCCGGGCGCTGCGGGACACGCCGCACGAGCCGGCGAAGGTCGCCGAGGTGTTCACCGCGTACGAGCAGCTCAAGCGCTCCAACGGGGTGATCGACTTCGAGGACATGCTGCGCGCCGCCGTGTGGGGCATCGAGGAGCACCGGGACGTCGGCGAGCAGGTCCGCAGCCAGTACCGGCACTTCGTGGTCGACGAGTACCAGGACGTCAACCCGCTCCAGCAGCGGTTGCTGGACGCCTGGCTGGGCGGCCGCGACGACCTGACAGTGGTCGGCGACGCCAGCCAGACGATCTACTCGTTCACCGGGGCGACCTCGTCGTACCTTGTCGACTTCCCGCGCCGGCACCGCAACGCCACCGTGGTCCGGCTGGTCCGCGACTACCGCTCCACCCCGCAGGTCGTCGGGCTGGCCAACGCGGTGATCTCCCAGGCCCGCGGCGTCGAGGCGCGGCTGCGACTGGAGTTGAGCGGACAGCGCCCCCCGGGACCGGAACCTGACCTGCGGATCTTCACCGACGAGCCGGCCGAGGCGAACGCGGTGGCCGCGCGCTGCCGGTCGCTGATCGACGCGGGCACCCCGGCGAAGGAGATCGCCGTGCTGTTCCGCGTCAACGCGCAGTCCGAGGCGTACGAGAAGGCGCTCACCGAGGCCGCCGTGCCGTACGTGGTGCAGGGCGCGGAGCGGTTCTTCGAGCGGACCGAGGTGCGTCAGGCGATGGTCGCCCTGCGGTCGGCCACCCGCTCGATCCCCGGGGAGACCCCGTTGCCGACCGCGGTGGTCGAGGCGCTCACCGCGGTCGGCTGGGCCCCGGACGCGCCCCCGGCCGGTGGCGCCGCCCGCGAGCGCTGGGAGGCCCTGTCCGCGCTGGTGCAGCTCGCCGAGGAGTACGCGGCCACCCCCGAGGTGGTGCCGATCGGCGAGGCGGCGTCGGTGGAGCGTCCGGTCACCCTCACCGACTTCACCGAGGAACTGGCCCGCCGGGCCGCCCAGCAGCACGTGCCGACGGTGGACGGGGTCACCCTGGCGTCGCTGCACTCGGCCAAGGGCCTGGAGTGGGACGCGGTCTTCCTGATCGGCCTCGCCGAGGGAACCCTGCCCACCACGTACGCCAAGACCGTCGAACAGGTCGAGGAGGAACGCCGGCTGCTCTACGTCGGCATCACCCGCGCGCGGCAGTGGCTCTGGCTGTCGTACGCCGCCGCACGCTCGCCGGGCGGGCGTGCCCGGCGGCCGTCGCGGTTCCTGCCCCAACTGGACCGCTCCGGCGGCACCGAGCGGGCCGGCGCCTCCACCGGTCCCGCGCGCCGTCCCGAACGGCGCCGGACGCAGATCGTGTCCTGCCGGATCTGCGGCGCCACCCTGCTCGCCGGCCCCGACCGCAAGCTGGGTCGGTGCCCCACCTGTCCGTCTGACATCGACGATGAGCTGCACGAACGCCTACGCGAGTGGCGGCAGCGGGTGGCCGGCGCGCAGAAGGTCCCGGCGTACGTGGTGTTCACCGACGCCACGTTGACCGCGCTGGCCGAGCGGCGTCCCGGCCGGCCGGAAGAGTTGATCGCCATCGCCGGCATCGGCCCCCGCAAACTGGGCCTCTACGGGGAGTCGGTGCTGGCGCTCGTGCAGGGCGCGGGGGTGGACGACGTCTGCCCGGAGAAAACTTTCGAAATCTCGTCGTAAATTCGTTTGCCCTCGCCCCCGGGCGAGGAATAGCCTCAGAACACACCACGCGAGCGGCGCCATTCCGGCTGCTCACGGGGGTTGGTCCGGTCGATTCGAGGAACGTGAGGGAGGTGGCCACCGTGGAGATCTTCACCTATGAGCGTCTGACGGCGATGCCGTCTGTCCACGCTCCGCTGTCGGCTGTCCGGGTGGCCCTTGCGGCCGCACGACCGTCGGTTCCGCAGGTGCACCAGGTTCAGGCCGAGCTGAATCTGACCGTTGCGCCGATCGCCGGAGTCGAGGGGACCAGTGGCTTCACGGGCATGGACATCGATGGCGCCAAGAAGCGCACGGATGTCCGCGGCGTTCCACCTCGAGGTAGACCGGTCTGATCTTCAGACACCGGCTCACCTCGAGGCCGCGGAACCCGCTACCGGGATCCGCGGCCTCAGTTTTTTGCCCCGCCGAAGTACGTCGGAATGCGATCCACGAGATCGAAGTGAGAGAGAGGTGACCGGGAGATGAGTCTGGCGTTGGCCCCCCTCGATGTGAGCGTCGAGCTGGAGGCGAACCTGCCCTGCCGGAAGTTCGACCCCGACCTGTGGTTCTCCGACTCGCCTGCCGAGCTCGAGCTGGCCAAGTCGCTCTGCGGGGACTGCCCGCTGCGCGTCGAGTGCCTGGCCGGGGCGGTGGAGCGAGCGGAGCCGTGGGGCGTCTGGGGCGGCGAGATCTTCGAGCGTGGCGCGGTCGTTCCGCGCAAGCGGCCCCGTGGCCGTCCGCGCAAGGAGGACGTCGCTCGTGACGCCGAGCTCCGGGTCGAGGCCGAGGCGCGCTTGGCGGCCAGTGGGCTGTCCGAGGTGCGTGGCGCGGTCCGGCTGGCAGCCTGACATGTTCCCGACCCGTACCAACTACGCCGGTGGCACACCGGCAGTGAGTGAGAAAACGATGTTGAACGTTCCGAGTGGAGCCTTCGAGATGCAACTACTCCACGAAGCGTTGACCAGGGCTCGAATGCGCCGGCCTCAGGCCGGTCGTACCACCACGAGCACTGAGGCAACCCGATCCGCCCGTACCGTCGCCATGAACAGCCGCAACCAGTCGGCGCGCGACCTGGGCGTTCTCTAGTACCACCCCACACAGAAGGGCGGGTGCCGACCGGCACCCGCCCTTCCGCACATCCTCAGGCGACCGGCGCGAAGCCCGGCAGCCAGCGTTCCAGGATGCTGCGGTACGGCGCCTTGGCCTCCAACTGGCAGAGCACCCCGATCGAGCCGAGCGTCACCCGGTGGATGAGCAGGTACGACGGGGGCAGGTTGAGCTGCCTGCTCAGCTGGTACGTGGGGGAGCGAGGGCTGGCCAGCCGGCCCGCCTCGGCCCGCAGCCACGCCCGGGTGAAGCGGAACCCGTCGGCCGCGATGGGTTCCAGCATCGGACGGAGGAAGTCGAGGACCCCCTCGGCGTCGATCTCGTCGGTGGGGCCGATGAAACCCTCGTCCCGCAGTCCCGCCACCACCCCGTCCGCGTCGCCGCGCAGGGCCCGCCCGGCGATGAGGCCGATCGGCTCCGGCGTGCCCTCGGGCATCCGGGCCACCGCACCGAAGTCGATTACCCCGAGTCGTCCGTCGGGCAGCAGCCGGAAGTTTCCCGGGTGCGGGTCGGCGTGCAGAAGACCGGCCCGCTGGGGCGCGGAGAGGTGCAATGTGGCCATCAGGCGGCCGGCCTCGTCCCGCTGTTCCTCGGTGCCCTCGCGGATGATGTCCGCCAGCGGGGTGCCCGTCACCCACTCGGTGACCAGCACCCGGGGTGAGGCGGAGACCACCTCCGGGATGAAGATCTCCGGATCGTCGGCGTACGCGGCGGCGAAGGTGCGCTGCGACTCGGCCTCGAGCTCGTAGTCCAACTCCTCGGTGATCCGCTCGCGCAGCTCGACCAGCAGCGGCTTGACGTCGAGGCCGGGCTGGATCGCCCGGAACATGCCGCCCAGCCGGGAGAGCTGCTTGAGGTCGGCGAGCAGCGCGTCGCCGGCACCCGGATACTGGATCTTGACTGCCACGTCGCGGCTGTTCGGCTCGCCGGACGGGCCGTATCCCGGCTCACGCCACCGGGCCCGGTGCACCTGACCGATGCTCGCCGCAGCAGCCGGGGTGTCGTTGAACTCGACGAACCTGTCGCGCCAGTCGGGGCCGAGCTGCTCGGCCAGCACCTTGTGCACGCTCGCGGCCGGCAGCGGCGGCGCGGCCTCCTGAAGTTTGGTCAGGGCCTGCCGGTACGGCGCAGCGATCTCCTCCGGAAGGGCCGCCTCGAAGACCGACAACGCCTGGCCGAACTTCATCGCCCCGCCCTTGAGCTGGCCCAACACGCTGAACAACTGCTCGGCGGTGCGCTGCTGGATCTCCGCGGAGATCACGTCGGAGGCGAGCCCGGTGACGCGCTTACCCATGCCGAGGACGGTCCGGCCGGCGAAGCCGAGCGGCAGAGCGGCGAGCTTGGCGGTCCGGGACACGGCCCGGCGCGGGATGTCGGTCACTTCGCCATTGTTACCGACCGGAGGGGTCCGCTGCTGCTGTGCGGCCGGGCTGGTGCGTACACCCGGCTCGACGAACACCCGCACGCCGGGTGCGGCGGCCATCCCCGGCGGCGGAACCGGCCCGCCCCGGTGATCTCCATGGCGCCACCCAGTGTCTCGGGGTGGCCGCCGTCGAGGTGCGCCAGGACCTCCGCGACCGCGTACCCGATGGCAGCGAGCAGGGTGCCGGTCGCGCCGGCGGCCATCGGCTCAGCCGCGGCGAGCTGGGCGGCGAGCCCGGGCCAGGCCGGGTCGCGGTCGGCGCGATGCAGCTCGACGCAGCGCAGACAGGGTCCGGCGGGTGGTCGGACCAACGGCCCGATCACCGGTACGCCTTCGCGCAGGGTCACCAGCAGGTGCGGTTGACGGCGCTGGGCGAGACCGGCGGCGAGCAGCGCGGGCGGACGGTCCGTGCCGAGCTGGATCACCAGATCCACCCGGGCGGCCCGGACCGGATGGGTGCCGGTGCCCGGCGCGACACGGTCGACCGCCGCCCGGATGGCCGGAGTCAGTGGCCGGCCCAGCTCGGTGGCGGGGACGCCCGTCCCGACCAGGTCGATCGGCCGCACCGGGCCGGTGAGGTGCGGGATCACCTGCCCGACGCCGGCCTGGGCCAGCGCCACCGCCAGCGGTCCGCCGAGCGCACCGGCGCCGGTGAGCAGCACCCGGGCCGCCCGCCGACGACGCAGAACCTGTGCGGGAGTGCCGGGCAGCCGGGCCGCGGCCAGGGCCAGCGCACCGGCCTCGGCGGCGAGCCGGGCCCGGACCGGTCCCGCCAGGTCGCGGGGGAGCAGGCTGTGCGCCGGCACCAACAGGCCCGCCGCGCGCAGGGCGTCCAGCAACGTACGCGCGTCGTCGGTGCCGACCTGGGCCGCAAGCGCCTGGGTCAGCACGTCCCGTTCGCTGCGCGTGCCGTCGAGCAGGTCGAGCAGGGCGGCGGTACGCGGGTTGGCCAGCTCCACCAGCACGGCGGGCCCCGGGCCGACACCGATCTGGAGGGTGTGCCGATCCCGCCAGAGCCGGCTGAGGCCGGGAAGAAGCGTGGGGCGGGGCAGCGGGGTACGACTCATGGTGACGAATCGTGACCGCATCCCTGCGCTCGGTCGATCGTTGTCCACAGGCGGCCGGGGCGGTATCCAGCCTTGTCCACAGGATCTGGCGGGTTATCCACAGTCCACCGGGCGTGTTGTCCGCCACCCGACAGCCTGGCCGGCGTCCGCAGTGGCCCTCTTCAGAACCGCAACGGGGGCGGGACGGCCACCACGGCCGTCCCGCCCCCGTCGATCCGTACGGTCAGACCTTCGCCTTGCCGAGAATCCGGTTCACTGTTGTGCCGCAAACCGGACACTTGCCCTTGGCCATGTTCATTCCGGTCTTCGAGACCTCCACGTGCCCCTCGAAGTCCCGCTTCTCCTTGCACTTCACGCAGTAACCGTTGTAGGTCTGGGCCTGGTCGGCCACGGTGCCCTCCTCGTCTCGTCCGCCGGTCAATACGGTCCCGGCGGGGTGCCCGGCGGCGGGCCACACGGGGCGCCGGCGCTGGGTCTCACTCCACGGTCACCTTCGTGACCGCTGGTCCGCGGACCCTACCCAGGTCTGGGCAGTTCCATGTCAGCTGTGCATCGGCCTGTGAGCAAGTCGACGTCGAGAGTGTGCATGGCGAATTAGGTCGGATAAGTCAGTTTGGCGGGGACACGCCGACCAAACCCTCACAGCCACCCGTGCGAGTGCCCCCGAGGCAGCGCGGAGCACAGTGATCACCTACGGTGGAGGGGAGCCCGCGCGGTGCCGCGCCGACGACGTACACGGTGGGTGACGAGACGTCCCGGCGGCGTCCCGGCGACGACCGGCCCAAGAAATTTTCGGGACGCTGGGCGACCAAACACCATTTTTTGGGCGCGTGTCGTGCGGTTGACTCTTGCGGACCCCTGGTCAGTACGCATTAGCTTTCCTTCGTGACACGTAGCCGAGGCTGCGCGGGCCAGTGATGGCGGGGACGCGTAAGCCGGTCGTCGAGGTGCGGCGCAGCCAGCGTCGGCGACGCACGGTGTCTGCGTACCGTGACGGTGAGCGGGTGGTCGTCCTCATCCCGGACCAGTTCTCCCGGGCCGAGGAGAGCGAGTGGGTCGACCGCATGTTGGCGCGACTCGCCGCCCGTGAGGGCCGGCTCGCCCGCTCGGACGACGAGCTGGTCGCCCGGGCCAACCGGCTGATCGATCTCTACCTCGGCGGGTACGGCGCGAAGGCGGTGCCGGCCAGCGTCCGCTGGGTCACCAACCAGAACGGTCGCTGGGGCTCCTGCACCCCCGCCGACCGCAGCATCCGCATCTCGCACCGCGTCCAGGACATGCCCGACTGGGTGATCGACTACGTGCTGCTGCACGAGTTGACGCACCTCATCGTGCCCAGCCACAACGCCCGCTTCTGGGCGCTGGTCGGCCGCTACCCCAAGTCGGAGCGCGCCCGCGGCTACCTCGAGGGCGTCGCCGCCGCCTCCTGCGCCCCCGTCCCCACCTGATCGACAGACGCCCCCGAGCACCCCGCCTGCGTACGCCCTGGTCGCGCGCTCTGGCTGCGCGCCGCTCTGCGCGTGCGTCGGGCCGTTTGTGCGGCGGGCCGTGCGGGCGCAGCCGTGCGCGCTGCAGCGCGCCGTGATTGGCAATCTTGGACAGTTTCCGTCAGCTTCGAACGGAAACTGTCCAAGATTCGGCCGGGGCGAGGGCTGGCCGACGTTGATCGACTCGGGTTTCTGGAAATCGGGGCATCCGGGCCACCGGGACACCCCGACTTCCGGGGGACCCGATCAGGTGGTCGTGCGGCGGGATCGAGTCGGCCGAGGCGGGGCGCTAGGGTCGGGTCATGGCGCGGCGGGTGGTGGTGGTGATGCTCGGGCGGGTGCACTGGTCGCCCCCCGGCATCGACCGGGCGGAGTGGCGGGCGGCGCTCGCCGAGGACGTCATTGACCTGGTCGCCACCCTCAACGAGGTGGACGTCGCCGTCGCGGTGACCCCGGCCGACCGTCCGCTGGCGGACGCGCTGGTCTGGCCCGGCACCGCTGTCCACGAGGTGGCCGAGCCGACGCCGAACGCCGTGTTCGCCGCGTTGGACGGCTACGACCAGGTTGCCGTGCTCTCCGCTGACGTGCCCGACCTGCCCGCGCTGACCGTCGGCAAGCTGCTGCGCCCGCTCACCACCCGGTCGGTCGCCGTGGCGCCGGTGGAGGGCGGCGGCCCCGGTCTGCTCGGAGTGGCCGTACGACTGCCCGTGCCGGTGTGGTTGCCTCCGCTGGACCTGGACACGTCGATGCCGGCGGACGCCCGGGCCGGTGCTCCCGCGCCCGGGGACGTCGCAGTCACGGCCGGTTGGCGGCGGCAGCGCGGCCCGGCCGACCTCGCCAGCCTGGACCCGGCCTTCGAGGGCTGGGAGGCCACCCGCGCGTTGCTGTCCGGCTCGGGCCGTCCGGCCTGACCAGGCAACCGGGCACCCCGCCCGATCAGCCGCCTTGCGGACCGGGCAACCCGGCGCGGACATGGGCCGGGTGCCCGCCACCGCGTGGCGTGGGCACCCGGGCTCGCGCGTCAGGCCTTGCTGTCGCCGTCGGTGCTGCTGTCGCCGTCGGTGTTGGTGTCGCCCTCGGTGTCGTCGGGCTGGCCCGGCGCCTTCTCCTTTGCGCCACCGGGCGCGGTGAAGTCGAAGCTGTCCAGCTCGCTCAGGTCCATGTCGTTCATCGCGAAGGCCACCGGGTCGGCGAAGTCGTCGTCCGACGGGAGCAGGTCCGGGTGACCCCAGACGGCGTCCCGGCCTTCGATGCCGCGGTGCTGGGTGAGCGCCGCCCACAGGGCAGCCGCCTCGCGCAGCCGGCGGGGGCGCAGCTCCAGGCCGACGAGCGCGGCGAAGGTCTGCTCGGCGGGGCCGCCGGCGGCCCGGCGGCGACGGAACGCCTCGCCCAACCGGACGACGTTGGGCAGACGGTCACTGGCCGCGCTGTCCACCACGTGGCACACCCAGCCCTCAACCAGGGCCAACGCGGTCTCCAACCGGGCCAGAGAGGCCTTCTGCGCCGGGCTGTCCTCCGGGGTGAAGATGCCTTCCAGGGCGATCGCCTGCATCGACTCCGGGTCGGTCGGGTCGACGCGGCCCATCGCCTCCTCGATCGCCTCGCGGTTGACCCGGATGCCCGAGGCGTACATCTCCACGGCGCTGAGAACGTGCCCGCGCAACCACGGGACGTGCTGGAACAGCCGCTGGTGGGCGGCCTCGCGCAGCGCCACGTAGAGACGGACCTCGTCCTCGGGCAGCTCCAGGCCCTCGCCGTACGCGCGGATGTTGGCCGGGATCAGCGCGGCCGTGCCGGCCGGGCCGAGCGGCAGCCCGATGTCACCGGCGGAGAGCACCTCCGCGGCGAGCGAGCCGAGGGCCTGCCCCAGCTGACCGCCGAAGAGCGCGCCACCGAGGGTCGCCACCATCGACTGCATCGGGCCGAGCTGGGCGCGCGCCTCCGGCGGCACCAGGTCGCCCATCGCGCCGACCATGCGGCTGGCCACCGGGTCGCAGAGCTTGCGCCACACGTCGAGCGTCTTGAAGATCCACTCATTGCGGTTCCAGGCGACCGGGGACTGGATGCCCGACGGCCAGGACGACGCCGGCTCCAACCACAGGTCGGCCAGGCGCAACGCCTCCTCCACCGCGTTGCGCTCGTACGGCGACACCGCCGGGTCGCCAGCGGCGGCGAGCTGGCTGGCCGCCACCTGCCGGGCCAGGTCCCAGTTGACCGGCCCGCTGCCCGGCGCGGAGAGCAGGTGCTGCAACTGCGACATGAACTGCTGCATCTGCGCGGGATCGTTGGGGTCTGGTGGTTGCCCACCCGGGAGCGCGAAACCGAACGGAATATCAGGCACGACGTCTACGGTACGCGGGCCGCGCCCCAGGTAGCCGCCGCTGGCGTTGCGCTGAGGGCGAAGTCGCGCGGCGCATCCGTCGGGTGGGCCCGACGCAATCGGTACGCTCTGGCGCATGAGACGTCGCGGCCTGACGGTCCTGCTCGGTGCCCTGCTCACCGCCCTGCTCAGCATCGGGGTGCTCCGGGTGCCGATCCCGTACGTGGTGCTCGGCCCGGGCCCGACGGTCAACACCCTCGGCACGGCCGACGGTAAGGAGGTCATCCAGGTCACCGGCCGGGAGACCTCCACCTCCGCCGGCCAGCTCCGGCTGACGACGGTGGGCGTGCAGCCGACGGTGCGGCTCCGCTCGGCGATCGCCGGCTGGTTCTCCGACGACGAGGCCGTGGTGCCGCGCGAGCTGGTCTACCCGCCGGGGGAGTCGACGGAGCAGGTCGAGCAGCGCAACGCCGAGGACTTCAAGGTGTCGCAGACCAGCGCCGAGACCGCCGCGCTGCGCGAGCTGGGCTTCCCCGTGCAGGTGGTGATCAAGACCGTCGCCGCGGACGGCCCGTCCGCCGGGGTGCTCAAGGTCGGCGACGTGGTCACCTCGGTCGACGGCAAGCCGGTGCCGGTGGCCGCCAAGGTCACCGAGCTGATCCGCGCCAAGCCGGCCGGTACGGCCCTGAGCATCGGTTACACGCGCGACGGCGCGGCGGCCACCGCGACGGTGACGAGCCGCGAGCAGGACGGTCGGCCGCGGATCGGCGTCGAGATCGACCAGCAGCAGCCGCACCCGTTCACGCTCGGCATCGACCTGGGGGACATCGGCGGCCCGAGCGCCGGCCTGATGTTCGCCCTGGGCATCGTGGACAAGCTGACCCCGGCCGACCTCACCGGCGGAAAGGTCATCGCGGGCACCGGCACCATCGACGACGAGGGCACTGTCGGCCCGATCGGCGGGATCGCCCAGAAGCTGGTCGGCGCGAAGCAAGCGGGGGCCAAGGTCTTCCTGGTGCCGGCGGACAACTGCGCCGAGGCGGTCCGCAACCCGCAGCCCGACCTGCCGTTGCTGAAGGTGGGCTCGCTGGACGAGGCGCTCACCGCTCTGGAGACGTTGCGCGCCGGTGGTCAGCCGACCCGCTGCTGACCGGTGTGACCGTGCCCCGACACGCTCAGGAACACCCCGTACTCTGGGTGCCTGATCGGAGCCGATCACATCGAGCGTGCGGAGCCAACAGTGGTAATGCGTAGCAGCAGCCCCCTGCCGAGGATGAGCCGGCGCGGCCGCGTCACCATCGCTGTCCTGGTCGGGGTGTTCGTGCTCTTCACCCTGCTCGGCTGGGGTGTCCAGGCCTGGACGGACTGGCTCTGGTTCGACGAGGTCCGCTACACCGAGGTCTTCACCGGTGTGCTGCTCACCCGGCTGACGCTGTTCCTCGTCATCGGGCTCGCCATGGCGGTGATCGTCGGCGGCAACCTGTGGCTGGCGCACCGGCTGCGTCCGCGGCTGCGGCCGCACTCGGTGGAGCAGGCCACGCTGGAGCGTTACCGGATGGCGCTCAGCCCGCGCCTCGGCACCTGGATCGCGCTCACCGCCGCCGTGGTCGGGCTCTTCGCCGGCCTGTCCGCGCAGAGCCGGTGGAACCAGTGGCTGCTCTTCCGCAACGGCGGTGACTTCGGGGTCAAGGACCCGGAGTTCGGGGTCGACATCGGCTTCTACGTCTTCCAGCTGCCGTTCTGGCGCTACCTGCTCGGTGTCGGCTTCACCGCCGTGGTGCTGGCCCTGATCGGCGCGCTGGCGGTGCACTACCTCTTCGGCGGGGTCCGCCTCCAGGGCATCGGCGACCGGATGAGCAACGCGGCCCGCGCTCACCTGAGCACCCTCGTCGCGGTGTTCGTGCTGCTCAAGGCCCTGGCGTACGTGCTGGACCGCCGGGCGATGCTGCTGGAGTACAACGAGGGCGCCAAGCTGTACGGCGCCGGCTACGCCGACGTCAACGCGCTGCTGCCGGCGAAGGAGATCCTGGCGTACATCTCGATCGTCGTGGCGATCGCGATCATCGTGTTCTCCAACGCCTGGATGCGGAACCTGGTGTGGCCGGGCATCTCGCTCGCTCTGCTCGGCGTCTCCGCCGTGGCGATCGGCGGCATCTACCCCTGGGCGGTGCAGACCTTCGAGGTGAAGCCGAGCGCCAAGGACAAGGAGGCGCCGTACATCCAGCGCAGCATCGACGCGACGCGCGCGGCGTTCGGGTTGGGCGCCACCGAGACCACCCCGTACGCGGCGAGCAACCTCACCCCACCGGCGAACCTGGCCACCGACACGTCAGTCGTGTCGAACGTGCGGCTGCTCGACCCGCAGCTGGTCAGCGAGACGTACACCCAGCTCCAGCAGGTGCGCGGCTTCTACGACTTCGGCCCCAAGCTGGACATCGACAGGTACGGGGTGAACGGCAAGACCTCCGACTACGTCGTCGGCGTCCGGGAGATCAACTACGGCGAGCTGACCGACCAGCAGAACACCTGGATCAACCGGCACACCGTCTACACCCACGGGTACGGCCTGGTGGCCGCCCCGGCGAACCAGGTGGTGTGCGGCGGGCAGCCGTTCTTCGTCTCGGGTTTCCTCGGCGAGCGGACCCAGGAGGCGTGCTCCTCGCAGACCGAGCAGATCCCGGCCAAGCAGCCCCGCATCTACTACGGCGAGCGGATGGCGCCCGACGACTACGCGATCGTCGGCCAGTCCGACCCGAACAAGAAGGCCGAGTTCGACAGGCCGGTCGGCGAGGGCGGCGGCGAGTCCTACACCTACACCGGCGAGGGCGGCGTCAAGATCGGCTCCTTCACCCGGCGGCTGCTGTACGCCATCAAGGAGCAGGAGTCGAACTTCCTGCTCTCCGAGGCGGTCAACAAGGACTCCAAGCTGCTGTACGTGCGTAACCCGCGGGACCGGGTGGAGAAGGTCGCGCCGTTCCTCACCCTGGACGGCGACCCGTACCCGGCGGTGGTCGACGGCCGGGTGCAGTGGATCGTCGACGGCTACACGACGGCGGCGACCTACCCGTACGCCGAGCGGGTCAACCTCCAGGTCGAGACGACCGACGAGCTGACCAACCGGGGCACCTTCCAGCTGGCCCGGGAGAACGTCAACTACATGCGCAACTCGGTGAAGGCCACCGTCGACGCGTACGACGGCACCGTGACGCTCTACGAGTACGACGACACCGACCCGGTGCTCAAGGCATGGAACAAGGCGTTCGGCGGGGACCTGATCAAGCCGAAGGCGGACATCCCGGTCGAGCTGACCGAGCACCTGCGCTACCCGGCCGACATGTTCAAGGTGCAGCGCAACCTGCTCACCAAGTTCCACGTGACCAACCCGGGTGACTTCTACTCGGCGCAGGACTTCTGGCAGGTGCCGAATGTGCCGGACGCGCCGGACAGCGGCCAGAAGCAGCCGCCGTACTACCTGTTCACCCAGTTCCCGGGCCAGGAGGGCCCGCGCTTCCAGTTGACCTCGGCGGTCACCCCGAACGGCCGGCAGAACCTGGCCGCGCTGATCTCCGGGTCGTACGTCGACGGGAAGCCGCGGCTGGAGGTGCTGGAGCTGCCGGACCAGACCCGGATCTCCGGTCCGGTGCAGGTGCACCAGCAGATGACCAACAACGCGAACATCCGCCAGCAGCTCAACCTGCTCTCCAGCAACCAGGCGCAGGTGCAGTACGGCAACCTGCTCTCGCTGCCGTTCGCCGACGGCATGCTCTACGTCGAGCCGGTCTACGTGAAGAGCAACCAGCAGGACGCGTACCCGCTGCTGCAGAAGGTGCTGCTCTCCTACGGTGACGGCGGCTCGTTCGTGGCGCTCGCCGACAACATCAACGACGGCATCAAGCAGTTGGTGGAGCAGGGTAAGCGCGCCGGGCAGGGCACGTCGCCGCCGCCGACCACGGGCGGCAACCCGACCAGCCCGTCGCCGACCGCGACCCCGACGCCGGGTGGCACCAACCCGCCGCCGACCGGCGAGCTGGCCACCGCCGCGGACCGGGTGCAGGCCGCCATCACCGAGGTCCGCGCCGCGCAGGCGTCCGGCGACTTCGAGCGGTACGGGCGCGCGCTCAAGGCGCTGGACGAGGCGCTCACCGCGTTCCAGCAGGCGCAGCAGGCGAACAACCCGAGCGGCGGTGCGCCGTCGGCGCCGAGCGCCACCCCGAGCGCCGGCACGGGCGGCTGACCAGCGCCCGAGGAGCACCACGGAGCCCTCGTCGTCGGACCTGACCGGTCCTGGCGTCGGGGGCTCCGTCGCGTCCGTACGTTATGCCGGCCTGTCGCCTCTCCGACATGCTTTGTCCGGCTGAACCGCAACCCGCGACCGCCTCCCGCCGTCAGTGATGCAACGGGGCGCGGACAAGGGGGCAGGCGTGAGGGACGCAGAGAGCTTCGACGAGTTCTACCGCAGCACCGCCCGGCGGATGATGCGCTACGGCTACGCGGTGACCGGTGACCACACCGAGGCGCAGGACCTCGTTCAGGAGGCGTTCGCGCGGGCCTGGCGGCAGTGGGGGCGACTGTCGGAGCATCCGGCGCCCGAGGCGTGGCTGCGGTTGGTGGTGTCCCGGCTGGCGAACGACCGCTGGCGGCGCCTGCACCGCTCGCGGGCGATGGTGAGCCGCAGCGGGCCGCCACCGACCGCGCCCCCACCGAGCGAAGACGGGGTGCTGCTCGTGCACGCGCTTCGCCAACTGCCGGCGGCGCAGCGACAGGCGCTGGCCCTGCACTACCTCTTCGACCTGCCGGTCGAGGAGATCGCCCGGGAGGCCGGCGTACCCCTCGGCACCGTCAAGTCCTGGTTGGCCCGCGGCCGGTCCCGGCTGGCCGTGCTGCTGCCCGACGTCCACATCGAGGAGCTGGAGGCGAACGATGTCAGCTGAACTCTCCGACCTGTACCGGTCGCTCACCGTCGTGGCCGATGGGGTGGAGGTGGCCCACCCCGAGCTGGTCCGGAGGCACGCCGACCGGCGGGCGCGGGTCCGGGTGGCCGGCAGTGCGCTGGCGGTGGCGGTGCTGCTCGGCGGGGTGGCCGTCGGGGGGCGGCTGGCGTTCTCCGCCGACGGGCCCGCGCCGCTGCCACCACCGGCCGCCACGCCGGTCTCCCCACTGCCGACGGGGTCGGCGCGGGCGCCCTCACCGTCCCCGTCCGCCTCGCCCTCGTCCCCGACGCCGTCGCGCGCGACCCCGAGCGGTACGCGGTCGGCCGAGCCCACCGGCGGGGCGACCGCCCACCCACCGACCTCGATCCCGGACCGCGCCTTCTTCGTCCTGGCGGCCGCCAACCGGACCGGCCAGGAGTCGACCGCGCCGGGCCCGGTCCTGCCGCCGCTGTGCGGGACCCGCTATCGGAGCGAATCGGCAGTGGTGCAGCGCCGCGCCCGGTCGATCGCCTACAAGCGACCGGACACCCCGCAGGGGAACGTGCCGGACGGCAGTTACCGGCACAGCATCGCGATCTACCGTCCCGGTCGCGCCGACGACGCGCTGCGCGAGCTGCGGCAGGCCGTCCGCGCCTGCCCGCAGCAGACGATGCCCGACGACACCAGGATCTGGCGGCAGCGACTGCTGGACCCGGGGGCGTACGGCGACGAGTCGGTGCTGTTCGAGCTGCGAGCCCCGTACCCGCAGGGCATGGGCGACCCGGGCGCGTACGAGGTGCGACTGGTCCGTGCGGTCCGGGTCGACGACGTGGTGACGGTGCTCTGGGAGCAGGGTTGGGAGTACACCGCCGCCGAGCGCGCGCAGGTCGACGCGGACAGCCGGCGGGCGGTGGCGGCGATCGAGAAATGGCTGGGCTGACGGCGGTATCGGAGTCGTTTTGCGGTGCCCCGGGTCGGTGCGCTACGGTTAACGAGCCGACGCGGGGTGGAGCAGCTCGGTAGCTCGCTGGGCTCATAACCCAGAGGTCGCAGGTTCAAATCCTGTCCCCGCTACGACTGAAAGCCCGTCTCCGGAGATCCGGGGGCGGGCTTTCGCCATGTCCGGAGCCCGTGTCCGGAGCCCGTGTCCGGGCCGCCGAGGCCCCCGCTGATCATCGTCGGGGCGGATGGGTTAGGGTTAACCAGTCGACGCGGGGTGGAGCAGCTCGGTAGCTCGCTGGGCTCATAACCCAGAGGTCGCAGGTTCAAATCCTGTCCCCGCTACCACGGAAAGTGCACACCGGAACCCGGCCCCAGATCGTGGGGCCGGGTCTTCTGTTTCCGGCCGAAGGCCGCCCACCACCGGCGCGATGGGTGCGAGGTGCTCGCCGAATCCGATCACCTCTGTGGATGGCGATCTGCTCCGTCCGTCCGAACGGCGTGAATTCGGCGTGGACCGTCGTGCCGAGGTTGCATCCTTCGGCGAGGATGGGCGCATGTCTTCATTCGGGAAGTGGTGGGGCCGGCTCAGCGCGGTCCTCGGTGCGGTCGTCCTGGCGGTCTTCGTGCCGGTCGCGGCCTGGGCGTCCACGGGGACCGGCGAGTTGGTGGTGGAGGCCGCCCGGCGGCGCTCCCGTGGCGGCGGCTTCGGTTTTCTCGGTCTGCTCTGCTGCCTCGTGGTGGTGGCGATCATCGTGTTCCTGGTGCTGCGTCTGACGCGCAACCGGCGAGGTGGCCCCCCGCGCTGACCGTCGCCCATCCGGCCGGCCGCCGACGACCACCTGTCGACGACGGCCGGCCGGGCCGGTCGGCAGGCGTGGCGGGCGGCGGTGGTCCGCCGGTGGGTCAGGCTGCCAGGGCGGCGTTGGCCTGGGCGAGGAAACGTGAGGTCGCCGCCCGCGTGCCGGTACGCCGGGCGCGGAGGCTCTCCGCCGCGGTGACCAGCAGGGAACGCACCTTGGGGTGGCCCTTCGGCGGTGGCGCGGGAGCCGGCCCCAGCTGGTCGGCGATGCTGGCGCCGAACGCGGCGGCGCGCTTCTGAGCAGGGTCGGTGATGCTGCCCTCGGTGTAGCGGCGTACGGCGAGACTGGCGTTGAGACCACGCTCGTGGCCGAGGATGGTGCCCGCCTCCCCGTTCGTGGTCAGGAAGTTGATCACGTCGGCCACCGCGTCCGGGTGGCGGGTGCCCCGGAACCCCGCCCAGTACATCGACGCCCGCGCCCACTGGGCGCCCGGCGGGCCGGGGAAGCCCACGACACCCAACTCGGAATCGCTGAGTCGTTGCATCTCCGGCAGTTGGTGGGACCAGGCGAAGGACGCGGCGGTCAACCCGGTGACCACCAACTGCCGGGCCGGTTCCCCGCTGTCGGCCTGCTCGACGAGGGCCGCGCCCGGCGTGGCGCGTCCGGTTCGGGCGCGCTGCCACAGCTCGAACCAGGCGATCAGCTCCTCGGCGCCGAAGCCGAGCTGCCGTCCGCGGTAGAACTCGCCGCCCTGGGACCGCAGCCAGAGCCAGAGGGCGCGGTAGTCGCCGGACGCGTCCATCGTGCCGGCCACCTGGCCGTTGCTCGCCTCGGTGACCTGCTGCGCCCAGGCGATGTAGTCCACCCAGGGCATCCCGCCGCGCGGCTCCGGCACCCGCAGCTCGCGCAGCAGGTCACGGTTGAAGACCACGGCCGCGAGAGTCTGCCCGGCGGCCACCGCCATCGTCCGCCCGTCCACGGTGCCGTAGCGGATCAGACCCTCCGGCAGGCCACGCAGGTCCAGTCGGTTGTCGGCGGTCGCTTCGGTGAGGTCGAGGGCGATCTGGCGTTCGCTGTACTCGGTCAGCATGGCGTCGTCGAGCTGGATCAGGTCCGGAACGTTGCCGCCGGCCGCCTGGGTGGCCAACCGCTCGTAGTAGCCGTCGGCGCCCTGCCAGGTGACCCGGAAGCTGACCTGCGGGTTGCGCTGCGAGTACAGCCGGAGGGCCTTCTCCGTCAACTCGGCCCGCCTCGCCCCGCCCCACCAGAAGACCGACAGCTCGATCGGCCCGTCCTGGGTCGAGGTGTCGGCGCCATCGCTGCATCCGGCCAGCCCACCGGTGGCCAGCAGGGGTGCGCCGAGCAGCGCGGTGAGCACTCGGCGTCGGCCCGGGTCGGCGCCGAAGCGGACGATCGGTGGACGGGCAACGGGCACGAGGTCTCCTGGCACGTACGGACGGGTCGGACCATTCACGCAGGCGGCGCAGGAGGGTGTCAACGTCCGTCCGGTCACCCCGGCAGCCCGCGGGCGGTATGGGTGGCCGGAACGGGCCTGTCGTCGTCGCGTGGTGTACTAGGGCGCGTGGAACTTCTGCACTCGGGCAAGGTTCGGGACGTGTACGCCGACGGCGACGACCTGATTCTGGTCGCCTCGGACCGCATCTCGATCTACGACGTGCCCCTCCCGACACCGATTCCGGACAAGGGCCGGCTGCTCACTGCCCTCTCGCTGTGGTGGTTCGAGCAGCTCGCCGACCTGGTGCCGAACCACGTCATCTCGGCCACCGACGTGCCGGCCGAGTTCGCCGGGCGGGCCATCCGCTGCCAGCGGCTGGACATGGTCCCGGTCGAGTGCGTCGCCCGGGGTTACCTCACCGGCGGCGGCCTGCGGGAGTACGAGCGCACCGGCGCGGTCTCCGGCGTACCGCTGCCGCGCGGGCTCGTCGAGGCGTCGATCCTGCCCGAGCCGATCTTCACGCCGTCGAGCAAGGCGCCGGCCGGCGAGCACGACGAGCCGATCACGTACGCCGACGTGGTGGACAAGGTGGGCGACGAGACCGCCGAACGGCTGCGACAGATCACCATCGACGTCTACCGGCGCGGTGCCGAGCTGGCCGCCGACCGGGGCATCCTGATCGCCGACACCAAGATCGAGCTGGGCTGGGCGCCGGACGGCACCCTGGTGCTCGCCGACGAGCTGCTCACCTCCGACTCGTCGCGGTTCTGGCCGGCCGAGTCGTACCAGCCGGGCCGGGTGCAGTTCTCCTACGACAAGCAGTACGTGCGGGACTGGGCCACCGGCAGCGGTTGGAACAAGCTGCCTCCGGCGCCGGACGTGCCCGCCGAGGTCGTCGAGGCGACGCGCGCCCGCTACGTCGAGGTCTACGAGAAGCTCACCGGCAACCGCTGGAGCTGAGCGGGCCGCCAGGCCCCTCGGTCCGCCAGGTCTCTCGGTCCGCCAGGTCGCCCGCTGCGCCGGGTTGCGCGCTGGGCCGGGTTGCGCGCTGGGCCGGGTCGCCCGCTGCGCCGGGTTGCGCGCTGTGCCGGGTTGCTCGTTTCGCCGGGTCGCTCGCTGGGCCGGGTCGCTCGCTGGGCCGGGGCACCACTGTGCGTCCTTTGCTCTGCTTCAACCGGCGCAACACTCACGGCACCTTTCTGTTGCCTCCGCTGAAGCAGAGCAAAGGACGCGCACGTGGGTGCTTGACCGGGCACGCTTGGCTGGGACGGTTGGCCGGTCTGGCACCGGGCCTACGGCACTCCAGTCGGGCGTCCGCGTGGCACTCCAGTCGGGCTTCCGCGCGCCGCTTCGTCCGGGCGTCCGCGCGCCGCTTCGTCCGGGCGTCCGCGCGCCGCTTCGTCCGGACGCCTGCGCGGCGCTTCACCTGGTCGCCTCTGTCACTCCACCCAGTCGAGCGTGCGCTGCACGGCCTTGCGCCACTGGCGCAGCTCGCTGTCGCGTAGCTCCGGTGCCATCGTCGACTCCCACTGCGCGTCCGAGCGCCACTGCGCGCGCAACGTAGCCAGGTCCGGCCAGAAGCCCACCGCCAGGCCGGCCGCGTACGCCGCGCCGAGGCAGGTGGTCTCGGTGATCCGGGAGCGGACCACCGGCACGTCGAGCACGTCGGCGAGGAACTGCATGAGCAGGCCGTTGGCGGTCATCCCGCCGTCCACCCGGAGTCGGCGCAGCGCCACGTCGGAATCGGCGTTCATCGCGTCGACCACCTCGCGGGTCTGCCACGCCGACGCCTCCAGCACCGCCCGGGCCAGGTGCCCCTTGGTGATGTAGCCGGTCAGCCCGGCGATCACGCCGCGCGCGTCGCTGCGCCAGTGCGGGGCGAAGAGCCCGGAGAACGCCGGCACCACGTAACAGCCGCCGTTGTCGTCCACGGTGCGGGCCAGGTCCTCCACCTCCGCGGCGCTGGAGATCAGCCCGAGGTTGTCGCGCAGCCACTGCACCAGCGAGCCGGTGACGGCGATGGCGCCCTCCAGGGCGTACGCCGGAGGTTGGCCCTTGATCTGGTACGCGACGGTGGTGAGCAGGCCGTGGGTGGAGGGCACCGGGCTGGCGCCCGTGTTGAGCAGCAGGAAGCTGCCGGTGCCGTAGGTGCACTTCGCCTCGCCCGGCTGGAAGCAGGTCTGCCCGAACAGGGCGGCCTGCTGGTCGCCGAGTGCGCTGGCCACCGGCACGCCGGCGAGCACGCCGGTGGCGGTGCCGTACACCTCGGCGGAGCAGCGGATCTCCGGGAGCATCGCCGCCGGCACGCCCAGCGCGTCCAGCAGTTCCGGATCCCAGTCGAGGGTGGCGAGGTCCATCAGCATGGTCCGGCTGGCGTTGGTCACGTCGGTGACGTGCTCGCCGGTGAGTTTCCAGATCAGCCAGCTGTCCATCGTGCCGAAGAGCACCTCGCCACGCTCGGCGCGCTCGCGCAGGCCGTCGACCTCGTCGAGCAGCCAGCGCAGCTTCGGGCCGGCGAAGTAGGTGGCCGGCGGCAGGCCGGTGCGGGCCCGCAAGCGCTCCTCGCCGTACGCCGAGGCCAGCTCGCGCAGCAGCGGCCCGGTGCGGGTGTCCTGCCAGACGATGGCGTTGGCCACCGGGCGGCCGGTGGCCCGGTCCCAGACGACTGTGGTCTCCCGCTGGTTGGTGATGCCCACGGCGGCGAGCCCGGCCGCGTCGGTGCCGGCGGCCTGCAGCGCCTCGGCGACCACCTGCTGGACGTTGTCCCAGATCTCCTCGGCGTCGTGCTCCACCCAGCCGGGCCGGGGGAAGATCTGCCGGTGCTCGCGCTGGGCCGAGGCGACGATGTCCCCGGCGGAGTCGAAGACGATGCACCGCGAGGAGGTGGTGCCCTGGTCGATGGCGGCGACGTACTCGGTCCTCACGGCAGCACCGTACCCAAACCGGCGGCGCGGAGCGACAGACGTCACGTTGGCCGGGGCTTCGCCTACGATGTGCGAACGTGCGCGACATCGCCGTTTTCAGTGGAACCGCCCATCCCGACCTGGCTGCCGAGATCTGCGCCCACCTGGGGGTGCCGCTGCATCCGGTGCGGGTCTCCCGGTTCGCCAACGACTGCCTGGAAGTGCAGTTGCAGGCCAACTGCCGGGAGCGGGACGTCTTCCTGATCCAGCCGCTGGTCCCCCCGGTGCAGGAGAACCTCGTCGAGCTGCTGCTGATGATCGACGCGGCGCGGGGCGCGTCCGCCGGCCGGATCACCGTGGTGCTGCCGCACTACGCGTACGCCCGCTCGGACAAGAAGGACGCGCCGCGCATCTCGATCGGGGCTCGGCTCGTCGCCGACCTGCTCACCTCGGCGGGTGCGGACCGGGTGCTCGCGATGACCCTGCACTCGCCGCAGGTGCACGGCTTCTTCAGCGTCCCGGTGGATCATCTGCACGCGCTGCGCGAGCTGGCCACCCACTTCCGGCGCTACGACCTGAGCGACACAGTGGTGGTCTCGCCGGACCTGGGCAACGCCAAGGAGGCCGCCGCCTTCGCCCGGCTGCTCGGCACGCCGGTGGCGGCCGGTGCGAAGCAGCGGTTCAGCGACGACCTGGTCAAGATCAGTGCCGTGATCGGCGAGGTCGCCGACCGGGACGTCATCGTGCTGGACGACGAGATCGCCAAGGGCAGCACCGTGGTCGAGCTGATGGAGCATCTGCGCGGCCTGAAGGTGCGCTCGATCCGGCTGGCCTGCACGCACGGCCTGTTCTCCGGCGACGCGCTGCGGCGGCTCAGTGACCAGGACGGCGTGTTGGAGATCGTCTGCACCAACACCGTCCCCATCCCGGCCGAGAAGCGGGTCGGGAAACTCCAGGTCCTCTCGGTGGCTCCCGCCCTGGCCGAGGCCATGCGCCGGATTCACAACGGGGAGTCGGTCTCGGCCCTGTTCGGGTGAGCCCGCCCGCGCCGGGCCCGGTCTCAGCGCTTGGTGCGGTCGGTGGCGGCGAGGGTGGCGGCGATGCGGACGGTGGTGCCGGCGGCGCTGGTGGCGATCTCCATGGCGTCGGTCAGCTCCCGGGCCAGCCAGAGACCCCACCCGCCGGCGGTGTCCGGGGCGGGACGGCTCCGGTCGCCCAGCCGCTGCGGGGTGATGCCCTGGCCGTGGTCCGCCACCTCGCAGAACAGCCCGCCGGGCTCCCGCCAGAGCCGCAGCCACCCGCGCCCGCCGCCGTGCCGCACGGCGTTGGTGATCAACTCGTTGACCGCCAGCACGAAGTCGTCCAGCCGTTGGCCTTCGAGGCCGGAGGTGTGCGCGCAGGAGGTGACCGAGTGTCGAATCTCGGTCACCTGGGCCTGCTCGAAGGCCTCGGCGATCAGGAGGGAGGGTTCGATGGGCACAACCGTACGCGGTGCGTGCGGATCTGCATTCGTCATGGCCCGTCCCGACAGCGGATCTCGGAGTATTTCGCGGCTTTTCAACCGTACGTCAGGGTTCCTTGATGTGCACTCCGTGGCCCCGCGCCGCCGGCCCCGCTGTGGCATCCTGACCGCCATGCCGTCGCCGTCGGGTGGTTTCGAGGTGCCGCTCTGGCGGGCGCTCACGGTGTTCCGGGTCACCTCCCTCGGGTACGTCTGCGCGCTCGCCGTACGCGACGCCGACCGGTACGACCACCCGTTCGCCGTCGGCGCCCTGGTCCTGGCGATGATCCTCTGGACCGGCGTGACAGCCGTCGGGTACGCCCGCTCCGCCTGGCGCCGTTGGCCGCTGCTGCTGGCCGACCTCGGGGTGGTGGTCGCCATCGTGCTGTCCACCCCCTGGGTGATCGGACGGGAGGCGCTCGCCCACGGCGTACCCACCCTGGGGGTTGCCTGGATGGCCGGCCCGGTGCTGGCCTGGGCGGTCTCCGGCGGCCGGCGGCGGGGCACGGTGGCCGCGCTGCTGGTCGCCGGCGCGGACGTGGCCACCCGGGAACGGATCAGCCAGTCCTCCTTCACCGGAGTGATCCTGCTGCTGCTCGCCGGGGTGGTGGTCGGCCACGTCGCCCGGCTCGCCGTGGCCGCCGAGGAACGCCTGCAACACGCGGTGGAGTTGGAGGCGGCCACCCGGGAACGGGAACGACTGGCACGCGACATCCACGACTCGGTGCTCCAGGTGCTGGCGCTGGTGCAGCGGCGCGGCGCGCACCTGCCCGGCGAGGCCGGCGAACTGGCCCGGCTCGCCGGTGAGCAGGAGGCCGCGCTGCGGGCGCTGATCGCCGGCACCGCACCGGCCGACGCCGGGGCGGAAGCGGTGGACCTGCGCGGTCTGCTCGGCCGGTACGCGTCGGCGGCGGTGTCGGTCTCGGCCCCCGCCACCCCGGTGACCCTGCCCCGGCAGGTGGCCGGCGAGTTGGCGGCCGCGGCCGGCGCGGCCCTGGACAACGTGGGCCGCCACGCCGGCGGGCGGGCCTGGGTGTTGATCGAGGACGAGGGGGAGACCGTGACCGTGTCGATCCGGGATGAGGGGCCGGGCATCCCGGCCGGCCGGCTGGTCGAGGCCGCCGCGCAGGGACGGCTCGGCGTGGCCCAGTCGATCCGTGGCCGGGTGACCGACCTCGGGGGTACGGTCCGGATCATGTCGACCCCCGACGCGGGCACCGAGATCGAGCTGATCGTGCCGAGGACGCAGCGGTGACGGCGGTGCGGGTGATGGTGGTCGACGACCATCCGATGTGGCGCGAGGGCGTGGCCCGCGACCTGGCCGAGGCTGGCTTCCTGGTGGTGGCGACCAGCGGCGAGGGGCGACAGGCGATCCGGGTGGCCGCCGCCGCCCGCCCCGACGTGGTGATCCTCGACCTGCAACTACCGGACATCTCCGGGGTCGAGGTGGTCGTCGGGCTGCGCGCCGCGCTGCCCGAGGTCCGGGTGCTGATGCTCAGCGCCAGCGGCGAGGAGCAGAGCGTGCTCGACGCGGTCAAGGCGGGCGCCACCGGCTACCTGGTGAAGTCGACGGCGCCCGCCGCGTTCCTCGACGCGGTCCGCCGCACCGCCGCCGGTGACCCGGTCTTCACGCCCGGCCTGGCGGGGTTGGTGCTGGGGGAGTACCGGCGGATGGCCGCCGGGCCGGGGCAGGACGCGACCGGGGACGCGGAGCCGGGAACGCCCCGCCTCACCGACCGGGAGACCGAGGTGCTGCGCCTGGTGGCCAAGGGAATGTCGTACAAGCAGATCGCGCAGCGGCTCGGCCTGTCCCACCGGACGGTGCAGAACCACGTCCAGAACACGCTCGGCAAGCTGCAACTGCACAACCGGGTCGAGTTGACCCGTTACGCGATCGAGCGTGGCCTGGACGACTGATCGGCTCAGACCGAGCGCGGCGGCTCTGTCTCGTGGATGGCCAGCTCCTCCGCGGTCGCCCCGCCCCCCGCCGACCCGGCGTCGTACGCCACGGAGTCGGTCTCCTGGTCGGTGTGCGCTCCCTCGTCCGGTTCCACGAGCCGGCCCACTGTGGCGTCGGCGACCGTGCCGAGCTGGCCGTGGTCATAGAGGGAGACCGGCGAGTTGGGATCCGACGTCGGCCCCGGGTCCATCACGTCGGCGTCCAGCTGGGCCTCCGCCGCCGCGGCCTCGTTCTCCGCCTCGAAGGCGATCTTCGGGTCGACCGGGCCGGCCAGTGGGTCGTCCACCGGGCGTTCGTAGACCTCCCGATCGAGCTTGTAGTCCAACGACTCCCCGTCGAGTTGCTCCTCGGCGGTCGTCCCGAAGCGGTCAACGGCCACCGGCGTCCGGTCGCCGGGCAGCTGGGCCGGCTCCGGGCCGTCCGCCTCGCGGCCGGTGAGCACGTCGTCGTTGGCGCTCGAGTCGTCATCGGCGGTGTCGGGCAGCCCCTCCGCCTCGGTGTCGGACACGGGGGTCGGGTACTCGTTGTCGCGCATGTCTGATCACTACCCGCTGCCCTCCCGCCGTAACCGGAGCACCGCCGGTCATGCGGCGGCGAACCGGACACCGGGTGCGGGAGGTCCGTCAGCCCTGCGCTGCCTCGTCGTCCGGGTGCAGCACGCACCAGACGACCTTGCCGTCCGGCACCATGCTGGTGCCCCACCGGCGGGCCACGGTGTCGATCAGCAGCAGACCCCGGCCGCCCACGCGGTTCGGCGGGGACAGACCTTCGAACGTGGGCCGGCGCGACGAGTGGTCCCGAACCGCCAGGTGCAGGGTGTCGTCCTGCGGCGCCAACCGGACGCTCATCGGGGTCCGGGCGTGCGTGACCACGTTGTTGACCATCTCGGTGACCGCGATCTGCGCCGGCTCGGTCAGGGCCGGCATGCCCCAGCGCACGCAACCGGTGGCGACCAGCTCGCGGGCCTGCCGGGCGGACTCCGGAGTCGGCGGCAGCTCGGCGGTCAGCACGGCCGCCAGCGGGGCCGCCGCGACAGCGGCCAGCGCGGCGTCGAGGGTGGGCCAGGCCGGCACACCCGCCAGGACGGCGTCGGGGCGACCGGGTCCGGAGACCGCCGGGTCGCACAGCAGCAGGTCCGCGGCCGGCCAGTCGGCGATCTCCCGGCGGACCTCGGCGAAGACACCCCGCCCGGCCGGGTCGGTGACCCGCAACCCGGTCACGTCGGCGACCACCGGGCCGGGCCGGTCGCTGAGCCGTGCCAGCAACGCGTCGTGAACCCGGGGCGCCCCGGCGGTGTCGAGCACCCCGCTCAACCGGATGACCGGGGACGACTCGTCGACCTCCACCCGGCAGCGCTCGTTCACTCCGATGGTCGTTTCGGGGTGCGGCCCGCTGACGTACGGCGCTTGCGGTCGGTCGACGCCTTTCATCAGCGAACCGATCGGGATCGGCGGTTCATGGCCATGGTGCCGACAGCGGTGCCGGCCGCGGCGAGACCGAACGCGGCGGTCATCCGCACCAGCTGACGCCGTCGACCGTGCCAGCCACCGCTGCGGCTGGCCTGCCCGTCGGCGTGGAACACGTTGCCGGTGCTGTCGAGCCGGGCGCCGGGGCCGAACTGGGTGCGGTGGGCGTACCAGCCGAGGGTGCGTTCGACAAGGGCCGGCGCCAGCCGCCACTGCAGGCCGAGCAGCCGTGCGGCGCCACCGGCGTACGCCTCGCGGCGCGGCCGGCGCAGCAGCCGCACGATCGTCTCGGCGACCACCTCCGGCGGGTAGATCGGCGGGGGTGGCACCAGCTCGCGACCGCTGTGGTTGGCCGCGTGCCGGAAGAACGGGGTGTCGATGGTGGCCGGCAGGACGGTGCAGACGGAGATCTGCCCCCGACCGGTCACCCGCAGCTCCTGCCGGACGGTGTCGGCCAGCCCACGGATGCCGTGCTTCGCGGCGTTGTACGCCGACTGGTACGGCATCGCCACCTCGGCCAGCACCGACGCGTTGTTGACCAGCACGCCGCCGCCGGCCGCGCCGAGGTACGGCAGCGCGGCCTTGATGCCGTGCACAGTGCCCAGCAGGTTGACCTCCAGCACGCGCCGGAACTCGGCGACGGGGATCTCGTCGAACAGGCCCACCGCGCTCACGGCGGCGTTGTTCACCCAGGCGTCGATGCGGCCGAATTCGCCCACCGCGCGGTCGGCCAGCCGTTGCACCGACTCCAGATCGGTCACGTCGGTCGGGACGGCCACCGCCCGGCCGCCCAGCTCCCGGCAGCGCTGCGCGACCTGTCGCAACGCGGGCTCGCTGCGGGCGGCGAGCACCACCGCCGCGCCCCGGCGGGCCAGGGCGTACGCGGTGGCCGTGCCGATCCCGCTGGAGGCGCCGGTGATCACCACGGTCGAATCGTCGAGGGTGCGGGTCAGCGGCATTCTGCAGCGGTACCCCCGGTCGGGCCCGGTCATACCAATCGCCGCCCGACGATCATCGGATCCGCCCGGTGCACCGGGCGAAATCGGGGCTCATGTGGTTGCCGTGGCGCAAGTGTCGGTGGCACCTGCGGTGACTGTTCCCGATCTGCCAGGTTTCGGCTCGGGGCTCTGAGGTTAATGGGACGCTCTGACCGGGACCGCCGAGGAAAAGATCGCAGGGAGGTGACCCATGCGCGTCGGCCTCGTCTGCGCGCACACCAGCTCGTACCGGCATGCCGACGGCCCGCCGGTCGGCACCCAACAACACATCGCGCGGGTCGCCGCCGAACTGGCCGGAAGAGGCCACGACGTCCGCATCTACGAACGTCGGGACGACCCTGACCTGCCGGCGACGGCCGATGTCGGCGGCTATCGGGTGCACCGGGTGCCCGTCGGCCCGGCGACCGCCCTGCCCACCGCCGGTCTGATCCCGCACGTCACCGAGTTCGGGCGCTGGCTGACCGACGAGTGGGGCGGTGCCTGGCGCCCCGAGGTGGTGCACGGGCACTACTGGATCGGCGGCCTGGCCGCCGCACACGCCGTCCGGGAGACCGACATCCCGGTCGTGCAGACCTTCCACTCGCTCGGTGTGGAGCAGCTGCGCCACCTGGGCGGCGAGTACGACGGCCCGGGGGAGCGGATCCCGCTGGAGCGGGCGCTGACCCGGGCGGTGGACATCGCCGTCGCCCAGTGCAACGACGAGGTGGACGAGCTGACCCGGATGGGTCTGCAACGTACCTCCGTGGCGATGGTGCCGGCCGGGGTGGACACCGCGCAGTTCCACCCGGACGGCGAGGCGGCCCCGCGCGAACAGCGGGCCCGGATCCTCTCCGTCGGCGGACTGTCCCCGGGCCACGGCCAGGACGACCTGATCCGGGCGATGCGGCTGGTCGGCGACGCCGAACTGGTGATCGCCGGTGGCCCACCGGCCGGCCAGCTGGCCAACCACGCGGAGGCGCGTCGCCTGCGCGAGCTGGCCGAACGGGCCGGGGTGGCCGAGCAGGTCCGCCTGGTCGGGGCGGTGCCGCACGACCAGATGGCGACCTGGTACCGGTCGGCCGACGTGGTGGCCTGCACGCCGCACTACTCCTCGGCGGGACGGGTCTCCCTGGAGGCCATGGCCTGCGGGGTGCCGGTGGTCGGTTACGCGATGGGCGGCCTGGCGGACGCGGTGGTCGACGAGGTCACCGGCCGCCTGGTGCCCCCCGGTGACGTACGCACGCTCGGGGTCTCCCTGCGCCGGCTGCTCGCCGACAACGCCGGCCGGTTCGCGTACGGGCACGCCGCGGTGGACCGGGTTCGCAGCAGTTACACGTGGGAACGGACCGCCGGTGCCCTGGAACGCCTCTACGAGCGGGTGGTGAGCCGCCGCAAGCCGGTCGAGGCGTGAGCGGGGTGCCGCCGGATGCGCGGGTCGGTCAGACGGACCGGCCCGCGCTGACCATGGCCCGGTCGTGGCGGTGCGCCACCGAACGGTGCTGCTGCGGCTGCGCGTAGCGGGTCAGGCCGATCACGGCGGCCAGGGTGACCAGGAATCCGGCGGCGGCCAGCCACTCCCGGCCCGGCCAGATCTTGTCGTTGAGCAGCAGCAGGCCGACGATCGCCGCCGGCACCGCTCCGGCGGCGTCCATGGCGGCGACCGCCGCGGTCGTCGAGCCGCGCTGCATGGCCAGCCCGAGCAGCAGTTGGCCGACGATCGAGTGGGCGATCAGCAGGTAGAACAGCGGGTTGGCGAGGAACGCCTCGGCCGACGGCGCGGAGGCCAGCGGCCGGGCCGCCACGGCCGCCGACGAGAACGCCAGCCCGGCCAACGAGCCCAGGGCCACCGACCCGGGCGCTCCGTGCAGCCGGACGGCGAAGACACCGAGCACCGCGATGACGCCGAGCGCCGCCAGCAGGGCCACCGAACCGGCGGTGCCGAGCTGCTTCGACGGCGCCGGCCGCGCGGCCAGCACCAGCGCGGTGATCCCCGCGAAGAGCAGGGCCAGCAGGGCCACCTCCGCCACCGGCATCCGCCACTTCAGCACCAGAACGCCGATGATGGCGGTCACCCCGAGCCCGGCCGCCACGCTCGCCTGCACCAGGAACAGGGGCAGGTCCCGTCGGGCCAGGAAGGCGAGCACGAACCCGCCGATCTGACAGCACAGCCCCACCAGGTACGTCCGGTGCCCGGCCAGGCGCAGCAGCAGACCCGGATCGAAGGTGTGGTGCACTGTGGTGCGCGCCGCAGCCACCGACTGGAGCAGGTTGGCGAAGCCGTACGCGACGATCATCGCCGCGAGGAAGCACCAGCCGGAGGAGACCACCTGGCGAGGATAGAGGTTGCCGGGGGTCAGCGCTCGGCTGGTCGATCCAGCCGGGCGAGGATGTCGGCGTGCAGTACACCGTTGGTGGCCACCACGCTGCTCTCGGTGCCCGGCCCGCCGGTGGGGGACTGTCGACCGCCCAGATCCGTGACCGTGCCACCCGCCTCCGTGATGATCGGTACCAGCGCCGCCACGTCCCACAGCGACAACTCCGGCTCGGCCATCACGTCCAGTGCGCCCTCGGCCAACAACATGTAGCCGTAGAAGTCGCCGTACGCCCGGCTGCGCCAACCGGCGCGCAGCAGGTCGAGCATCGCGTCGAGTCGCCCGGCGTCCTCCCAGCCGGTCAGCGACGAGTAGCAGACGCTCGCGTCGGCGACCTCGCGCACCGCCGAGACCCCGATCCGGTCGCCGGCTGCCGGACCCGGCCCGGCGAACGCGCCCGCGCCGGCGCTCGCCCACCAGCGTCGGCCCAACGCCGGCGCCGACACCACGCCGACGGCCGGCCGGTCGCCGTCGTACAGCGCGATCAGGCTGGCCCAGATCGGCACGCCACGGACGAAGTTCTTGGTGCCGTCGATCGGGTCGACGATCCACCGCCGGCCGTTGGGATCGGTGGACGGCTCGGCGCCGTACTCCTCGCCGAGCAGCCCGTCGGCGGGCCGGTGCTCGGCCAGCAGGGCGCGGATCTCCCGCTCCACGGCGGTGTCCGCGTCGGAGACCGGGGTCAGGTCGGGCTTCGTCTCCACCCGCAGGTCGAGCGCCCGGAACCGGGCCATGGCGATGGCGTCGGCCCGGTCGGCGAGCAGGTGGGCGAGGGCGAGGTCGTCGGCGTACCCGGTCATGCCGGCAACCTAGCCGACGCCCCGCCTGTCACTCGTCGGGCCCGCGCCGGTCACCCTCGCCGGGCCCGCGCTGGTCGCTGTCGCCGCGCGCGTCGCCGTCGCCGGCGCGCGAGGCGAGCAACCGGCGGTACGACGCCAGCCGGCGCGGGTCGGCCTTGCCAGCGGCCACCCAGGCGTCCAGCGCGCAGTCGGTCTCGTCGGCCGTGTGCTGACAGTTGGGCGGGCAGTCGACGGTGCCCTCGACGAGGTCCGGGAAGCCGTGCAGCAGGCTGTCGGCGGAGACGTGCGCCAGCCCGAAGCTGCGGATCCCGGGGGTGTCGATGATCCAGCCCGGGTCGGTGTCGACGCCCGGCACGGGTGGCAGCCGCAGCGCCACCGCGCTTGTCGAGGTGTGTCGGCCCCGGCCGATCGCGCTGACCACGCCGACCGCGCGCAGCGCCTCCGGGACGAGGCGGTTGACGAGCGTCGACTTGCCCACCCCGGAGTGCCCGACCAGCACCGACACCTTGCCGCTCAGCAGCGCGCGGAGCGCGGCGAGGTCGGAGTCCGGGCGGTTGAGCACGTACGGCAGCTCCAGCTCGGTGTAGTAGCCCAGCACCTCCTCCGGCCCGGCCAGGTCGGCCTTCGTGAGGCAGAGCAGCGGCTCGACGTCCGCGTCGTACGCGGCCACCAGGCAGCGGTCGATGAACCCGGTCCGCGGCGGCGGGTCGGCCAGGGCGCTGACGATCACCAACTGGTCGGCGTTGGCCACCACCACCCGTTCCAGCCGACCCTCCGCGGTGGTCTCGTCGTCGTCGGCGGTGCGACGTAGCACCGAGCGGCGCTCGGCGATCCGGACGATCCGGGCGAGAGCGCCCTGGGCGCCGGAGGTGTCGCCGACCAGGCTGACGCGGTCACCAACGACCACCGACTTGCGGCCCAGCTCCCGGGCCCGCATCGCGGTCACCGTGGGCAGCTCGGCCCCCACCACGCCGCGTTCGGCCCCGGCCAGCACGCACTGGTAGCGCCCCCGGTCCACGGCGATGACGAAGCCGTCCACCGCGTCGGCGTGCTGCGGGCGGGTGCGCGTACGCGGGCGCGACGACTTTCCGGGTCGGACCCGTACGTCGTCCTCGTCGTACTCCCGCCGTTTGGTCGCCAGGACCTGTCCTCTTCTCGCGTCAGCTCTTGCCGGTCACCATCGCTGACCATAGTGCCGGGAACTCGGGCATGGTCTTGGAGGTACACCCCACGTCGTCCACCTCGATGCCGGGGACGGCGAGCCCGGCCACTGCGGCGGCGTGGGCCATCCGGTGGTCGTGGTAGGTGCGGAAGACGCCACCGCGCAGCGGACGCGGCCGGATCTCCAGCCCGTCCGGCGTCTCGGTGATGTCGGCCCCGAGCCCGCCGAACTCCCGCGCGAGCGCGGCGAGCCGGTCGGTCTCGTGGCCCCGGATGTGCCCGACGCCGGTGAAGACCGACGGTGAGTCGGCGAGCATGGCCAGCGCGGTCAGCACGAGGGTCAGCTCGCCGACGTCGGACAGGTCGGCGGTCAGACCGTGCACCACGCCGGTGCCGCGGACGGTCAGCCCGTTGGTGGAGAGGGTGACCTCGCCGCCCATCCGCTGGAGCAGCGACCGGAGCTGCTCGACCGGCTGGGCGCTGCTGTGCGGCCAGCCCTGCAGGGTCACCTCGCCGCCGGTGACCAGGGCCGCGGCGAAGAACGGCACGGCGCCGGAGAGGTCTGGCTCGATCTCCCAGCCGCGCCCGGTGAGCGGGCCGGGCTCGACGGCCCAGACGTCGGGGGTGCTGTCGTCGACCGCCGCGCCGGCGGCCCGCAGCATCCGCACCGTCATCCGCAGGTGGGGCGCGGAGGGCACCGGCGCACCGACGTGGCGCACCACGAGGCCCCGGTCGAAGCGCGGGGCGGCCAGCAGCAGGCCGGAGACCAACTGGCTGGACGCGGACGCGTCGATCACCACCTCGCCGCCGGTGACCCCACCGGTGCCGAGCACGGTCAGCGGGAGGCTGCCCGTGCCGGTGACGTCGATCCGCACGCCCAGCGAGCGCAGCGCGTCGACAAGCGGGCCGAGCGGCCGGGTGCGGACGTACGGGTCGCCGTCGAAGGTGACCTGCCCGTCGCTCAGCCCCGCCACCGGTGGCAGGAACCGCATCACGGTGCCGGCCAGCCCCACGTCGACGTGGGCGGGGCCGACCAGCGGGTGCGGCCGGACCAGCCAACGTTCGTCGTCGTTGATCGACACGTGCGTGCCCATCGCGCGCAGGCCGGCGGCCATCAGCTCGGTGTCCCGCGCGCGCAGCGGCTCGGCCAGGGTCGACGGGCCGGCGGCCACGGCGCTGAGCACCAGGGCGCGGGCGGTCATCGACTTGGAGCCGGGCAGGCGCAGTGTCGCTGCCACCGGGTCGGACGCGGTCGGTGCGCTCCACGGCTGTGGCGGCCGGGTCGCGGTCAGATTCCCCACGGTTACATTCTGCCGTGTCGGCCGGTGGGTGACGCCGACCGGCGGTCGTACTCCCGGTTGGCGGGACAGCAGGCAGGGCCCCCGACGGGTTAGCGTGAGCGCATGTGCGGCAGGTACGCGACGACCCGTGGTTCCGGTGAGTTGAGCGCGCTGTTCGAGTCGGCCGACGACACCGACGGCGCGATCCGGCCGGATCACAACGTCGCGCCCACCGATCGGGTGCCGCTGGTGCGGCTCACCCCGCACGGGCACCGCAGCCTCTGCGTCGCCCGCTGGGGCTTTCTGCCGCACTGGTCCCGGTCCGCCGCGGGCGCGGCCCGCATGATCAACGCGCGGGCCGAGACGGTGACCACCAGCCGGGCGTACGCCGGGGCGTTCGCCCGCCGCCGCTGCCTGGTGCCGGCCGACGGCTGGTACGAGTGGGTCGGCCAGCCCGATGGCCGCCGGCAGGCGTACTTCATGACCCCGGCCGACGGCTCGGTGCTCGCCCTGGCCGGCATCTGGTCGGTCTGGGAGTCCGGGGCCGAGAGCCGGCTCACCTTCAGCGTGCTGACCACCGCGGCGCTCGGCGAGCTGGCCGAGGTGCACGACCGGATGCCGGTGCTGCTGCCGCCCGATCGGTGGTCGTCCTGGTTGGGGCCGTGCGACGAGCCCGACCGCCTGCTCGTGCCCGCGTCGCCCGATCGGCTGGCCGGGTTGGAGATCCGCCCGGTCGGGCCGGCGGTGGGCGACGTCCGCAACGACGGCCCGGAGTTGACCGCCCGGGTGTCCGTCCCGCCGCAGCCGGTCCCATCGGAGCTGACTCTGTTCTGAAAATGACAGGCATCGTCGAGCACCGATTTGCCAGGGTTCTGCTCGATTCGTCGCCTGGCCGTTCAGCCATGTTCTCCGTAAGCCCTTGTCTCGGTGTCCGGAAGTGCGATACAACACAGCGCCGGTAGTGGCTGTCGATTCGCACGGGGCGGACGACATCCACCGATCTTGCCGGTCCCACGGGGGAGGTGGGTGGAATGACACGGGCGCGTATGCCCCGCCCGCACGAGGTGGCTGCGGCACGGAGAGATCCGCGGCTGCTGCGGGCCTTGCGAGAACGCCGACAGGACGACGCGTGGCGCACCAGAGGGACGTGCCAGAACGTCGATCCGGAGACGTTCTTTCCGGCACCGAACGAACCGGCGGATGCCGCCGTCGCGCTGTGCCGCAGTTGTGACGTGCAGGGTTCCTGCCTGGCCTGGGCGCTGGAGGTCGGCGACTGCCACGGCGTGTGGGGCGCGACCACACCCCGCGAGCGGCGGGCGATGCTTGTCGCCTGGCGCGGCGAGGTCGAGCCCGATCCGGACGCGGCCGACGACGCCGGCCCTCCGGTCCGCGACCGTCTGCTCACCCTGGTGCCGCTGAGCTGAACGCCGGGAGTGAACCATCCCGGTGACCGCCGAGGTCGGCGCAGAATGGGTCGGTGCTGCCCAGCGAAGAGATCGACACACCCCGCGGCCCGGCGCGGATCGACACCGACCTGCCGGCCCGGCCGGCCGCCGCCCTGCTGGTGCTCGGGCACGGGGCGGGCGGCAGCGTGGACGCGCCCGACCTGCTCGCGGTGCGGGACTCGGCGGTCGGGGCCGGCCTGGCGGTGATCCGGGTGACCCAGCCCTACCGGGTCGCCGGCCGTCGCGCGCCGGCCCCCGCCGGGCACCTCGACGAGGCGTGGACGGCAGTGCTCGCCGCGCTGCGCGCTCGCCACGACGAGGTGGCCACGGTGCTGGTCGGAGGTCGTTCCAGCGGCGCGCGGGTGGCCTGCCGGACGGCCCGCGCGGTGGGCGCGGCCGGGGTCGTCGCGTTGGCCTTTCCGCTGCACCCACCCGGCCGGCCGGAACGCTCCCGCGCCGCCGAGTTGGCCACCGGGCTGCCGACGCTCGTGGTCAACGGTGACCGGGACCCGTTCGGGGTGCCCGCGTCGGAGCCGGGCGTGCAGGTCGTGACCCGGCCGGGTGAGACGCACGACCTACGGCGCGACCCGGCCGGCACGGCCGACGTGGTGCGGGACTGGCTGCGCCGGCACGGCTGGGCGGCCGACTGAACCGTCCGACCGTTTCCGCTGCCGGGCGCGGGTCGTTGCATCGGTTGGTGCCGCCGGCCCGCTTCGGACGGACGGCGCCAGTCCTCCCAGGCCCTTCCTGGTCCCAGCGCCGGCGCCACCGGGGCCGGGACCAGGAACGGGAGAGCCGGGCGGAATGCCTCACCGGTCATCTCGCGTTACTAACCCCGGACGACTTTTCTGCGAGGGGGGTGACCGGTGCCGACCGAGACACGAAGCCTGGAACGGGACGAGCGGGACGCCCGGCAGCTGCAGCGGCTGCTGGATGGTCCGGACTGGCCCGTGACAGCGGGACCGGGCGGGGTGGGTGCGGTGAGCACGGGCACACCAGCCGGAAGTGAATCTGTGGGCAGGTCCGTGCGCGTATCCTCGGCGGGAAAGCATCCGACGCGAGGGGATGTGCGGTTGACCACCGAGAAGACGGACGAGCGCAGGGCCCGGTTCGAGCGGGACGCGATGCCATTCGTCGATCAGCTCTACGCTGCTGGGCTGCGCATGACGCGCAACCCGGCGGATGCCGAAGACCTGGTCCAGGAGACCTACCTGAAGGCGTACGCGGCCTTTCACCAGTTCGAGCAGGGCACGAACCTGAAGGCCTGGCTCTACCGGATCCTGACCAACACCTACATCAACTCCTACCGCAAGCGGCAGCGCCAGCCGATCCAGGCGCCCACGGAGGAGATCACCGACTGGCAGCTCGCCGAGGCCGAGTCGCACACCTCCAGCGGGCTGCGCTCGGCCGAGACCGAGGCTCTGGACCGGCTGCCGGACAGCGACGTCAAGGAGGCCCTCCAGCAGTTGCCGGAGGAGTTCCGCCTGGCCGTCTACCTGACCGACGTCGAGGGCTTCTCCTACAAGGAGGTCGCCGACATCATGGGCACGCCGATCGGCACCGTGATGTCGCGTCTGCACCGCGGCCGTCGTAATCTGCGCAAGCTGCTCGAGCAGTACGCCGCGGAGCGGGGCTTCAGCCCGGCCCGGTCCGCGAAGGGCTCTGCCGCTGCCGCTGCCGGCCGGGAGGTGTGACGTGAGCTGTGGAAAGCCGCACGAGACGGACTGCCGCGAGGTGCTCGCGGAGGTCTACCTCTACCTGGATCTCGAGTGCGCCGACGAGCGCCGCTCGCTGATCCGGCACCACCTCGACGAGTGCGGGCCGTGCCTGCGCGAGTACGGGCTCGAACAGGAGGTGCGGGCACTGGTCGCCCGTTGCTGCGGCAACGAGACCGCGCCCGATCAGCTGCGCGAGCGGCTGCGGGTCAAGCTCACCGAGTTGGTGGTCTTCGAGACCAGCGACTCCCGTGAGCTGGCCGACTGAGCGTCGGCGTACCGAAACGGCGAAACACCGGTGGCCCGGGTCGATCTTCGACCCGGGCCACCGGTGTACCCGGCCTGCGCCGGGTCGGACTGACCGGTGACGGGCGCATCGCCCGCCGGCGCGTTCAGGAGTTGGGACGCTTGCCGTGGTTCGCGGCGCTCTTCTTGCGGGCCTTCTTCTTGCGGGACTTCTTCGCCATGCTGACCTCCTCGTGATGGGTCGGATCCGTGCTGCGCGCGGCCTCGCGCCGGTGCACCCACCGGCCGCCCGGCGTCGGGTCCGACCCGCTGATGGTAGTGCGCTCGACACCCGGTGCCTTCCCCCGGGGCCTCGGCGGCCGGTCGGCCGCACCGCTCCGCTCCCGCGCCCCACCCTCGCGTGATTGGATACGTCGGCAGGCACATCGCGAAAAAGGGAGGGCCGTGGACATGGCCGAGGAGATCCGCGCCGAGATGGTGGCGAACGTCTGGAAGGTCGTCGCGTCCGCGGGCGACACCGTGTCCGAGGGCGACACTCTGGTGATCCTCGAGTCGATGAAGATGGAGATCCCGGTCGTCGCCGAGGCCGACGGCGTGGTCCAGCAGCTCGCCGTGCACGAGGGCGACGTCGTGCAGGACGGCGACCTGATCGCGGTGATCGGTTGAGCGGCCTGCTGGTCCGGCTTGCCGACACGGCCGACTTCCCGGCCGTCGCCCGCCTGACCGTGGCCGCGTACGAGGCGGACGGTCAGCTCAAGGGCGAGCACGGGTACGGGGCGGTGCTGGCCGACGTCTCGACCCGGGCCGGCAGCGGCGAGGTGCTGGTCGCGGTGGACGAGGCGACGGGCGCGGTGCTCGGCTCGGTCACCTTCGTCCTGCCGGGCACCCCGTTCGCCGAGCTGTCCGGGCCGGGCGAGGCGGAGTTCCGGATGCTGGCGGTCGACCCGGGCGCCCAGGGGCGGGGTGTGGGCGCGGCGCTGGCCCAGGCGTGCGTCGACCGGGCGGCCGAGTTGGGCTGTACGGCAGTCGTGATCTGCGTCCGCGCGGGGATGGCCGTGTCGGCCCACCGGCTCTACGAGCGCCTGGGGTTCGTCCGTATGCCGGCGATGGACTGGTCGCCGGTGGAGGGCGTGGCCCTGCTGGGCCTGCGGCTGGAGCTGCCCCGCGCCTGAGACCGGCGCGTCAGGCCCGGCTGCTGGCCGGGGCCGCGTCCTCGTCGGGCTCGGCGCCGATCGCGGCCAGCAATTCGTCGGCCACCTCCAGCGCGAGCCGGCGGCGTTCGGCGTCGGTGATGCCCGGTGCCCGCACGGCGAACCAGCTGGTGTGCACGGCGAACAGGGACAGGGTGGCGCGCAGTTGGGCGGCGGGGGAGTCGTCGCCCCGGCAGAGGGCGCTGGCGAGCCGCATCATCCGGCCCCGCATCTGCTGGCCGGAGGAGAGGCTCTTGAGCACTGTCTGGTTCTGCTCGAAGAAGCGCATCACCGACGGCATGTCGCCGCCGAACATCGTGTCGGCGTAGCGGGAGATGAGGGTGCGGCGGGTGGCCAGGGTCGCCGGCTGGGAGTCGGCCCAGGCGGTCAGCGCGTCCATCTGATCCAGCCGATCCTCGACGAAGCTGGCGACGATGTCGTCCTTGCTCTTGAAGTGGTAGTAGAGCGCCGCCTTGGTGACGTTGAGGCGTTCGGCGATCTCCCGCAGCGAGGTCTTCTCGTACCCCTGCTCGGTGAAGAGCTCCAACGCGACGGCCTTGATCCGCTCCCGGGTGCCGCCTGTGCTCTCCCTCACCTACGCCCCCCAATTCACTTGACCGTCAGTTGGTACCCAACTTACCGTGCGGCTAGTAAGGTGACTAGCCGGGCGGCAAGTAAGTAAGGCAATCCTCGGGGGGAGCTTACCCATGACTCAGGCAACCCAGGCCGGCGCACGACCCAACGTACGGGTCGTGCTGTTCGGACTGATGATCGCGATGATGCTCGCGATGCTCGACAACATGATCGTCAGCACCGCGCTGCCGCGGATCGTCGGCGAGTTCGGCGGCCTCAACCACTTCACCTGGGTGGTCACCGCGTACGTCCTGGGCACCACCGTCTCCACCCCGATCTGGGGCAAGCTCGGTGACCTCTACGGCCGTAAGTCGGTCTTCCTGACCTCGGTCGTCGTCTTCCTCGTCGGCTCGGCCCTGTGCGGGATGGCCGGCTCCGGGATGTTCGGCGGCCCGCAGGACGGCATGGTGCAGCTCATCGCCTTCCGCGCCGTGCAGGGCCTGGGCGCCGGTGGCCTGATGGTCGGCGTGATGGCGATCATCGGCGACCTGGTTCCGCCGCGCGAGCGCGGGCGTTACCAGGGCATGATCGCCGGCATCATGGCCATCGCCATGGTGGCCGGCCCGCTGGTCGGCGGTTTCATCACCGACAACCTCTCCTGGCGCTGGGCGTTCTACGTGAACCTGCCGCTGGGTGGCATCGCGCTGCTCGTGCTGATCACCACGATGCACCTGCCGAAGTACCGCACCGAGCACCGGATCGACTGGCTCGGCGCGGCGCTGCTCTCGGTCGGCATCACCGCGATCGTGCTGATCACCACCTGGGGCGGCAACGAGTACGACTGGGCCTCGCCGCAGATCCTCGGCCTGGCCGTGCTGGCGCTGGTGGCGCTGGTGGCGTTCGGCCTGGTGGAGCGCCGGGTTCCGGAGCCGATCCTGCCGTTGGCGCTGTTCGCCAACCGCAACTTCGCGCTGATCTCGGTGATCGGCTTCCTGCTCGGTTTCGCGATGTTCGGCGCGATGAACTTCCTGCCGCTCTATCAGCAGACCGTGCAGGGTGCCTCGGCCACCAACAGCGGTCTGCTGCTGCTGCCGTTGATGTTCGGCATGCTTGTCGTCTCGCTGGTCATCGGGCGGGCGATCACCAAGACCGGCAAGTACCGGGCGTACCCGATCATCGGCGGCGTGGTGATGACCGGGGGCATGGCGCTGCTCTCCATGCTCGACACCGACACCAGCAAGCTGCAGTCCTCGCTCTACATGGTCGTGCTCGGGGCCGGCATGGGCTTCCTCATGCAGACCTCCATGCTGATCGCCCAGAACAGCGTGGAACAGAAGGACCTCGGCGCGGCCAGCGGCGCGGCCACCTTCTTCCGGTCGATCGGCGGCTCGTTCGGCATCTCGCTGTTCGGCGCGATCTTCGCCAACCGGCTCGCCGACTCGTCCGCCGGCCGGGCGTTCAGCGGCGGCGGCGAGGGCGGGATGGACCTGGAGCAGCTGAAGAAGCTGCCGGCCCAGGCGCGTGAGCTGGTCCTCACCGGTCTCTCCGACGCCATCTCGCACGTGTTCCTCTGGGCCGTGCTGTTCACCATCGTGATTCCGGTGCTCGCCTGGTTCATCAAGGAGATCCCGCTGCGCACCGCCAACGAGGCGCCGCCGCAGGCCACCCCGGAGGAGGAGGCCGAGGTCGCCCTCGGCAAGGCCCCGGTCGCCTGACCCAACCCCAACCCCAACCCCGCGCCGCACCGACCTCAAGGTCGGTGCGGCGCCCCCTTTCCCGCCGATCTTGCACTTTCTGTCCCGACAAAAACCCCAAACCCGGACGAAACCACGACAGCAAGTGCAAGATCGGCGGGGCGGGGCGGGCAGGGCGGGGCGGGGTGCGCGGGGTGGGGCGGGGTGCGCGCGTGTCAGGGGCGGCGGGTCAGCCGTTGCCAGAGGCGGCGTAGCGGGTTGCGGGGGCGGGGAAGCCGGGCGGTGCGCTCGCCGATCATCCGGGTGGCCAGTGCCGTGCTGTCCGGGTCCAGGGTGGGGGCGGCCAGCGCGAGGTGGGCCAGTGAGACCGCGATCGGCACCGGCCGGGCCTGGGCCACCGCCGCCGCGTCGGCCAACCGTTCCGCCACCACGCAGGCCACGTCCGGCCGCACGTCCGGGTCCACCCAGGCGGCGGTGATCAGGGCGAACAGCGCCGCTTCGGTGACCCAGTCCTCCACACCCCAGACCAGGTCCACCAGCACCCGGCGTCGGGTCGACTCCGCCCAGGGCTCGTCGGTGCGCTGGTGCAGCAGCCCCAGACAGGCCCAGACCTGCACCCCGCGGACCCAGATCGACGGATCCTGGGCGGCCAGCAGTCGTCCCAGCCCGCTCGCCGGCGCCGCGGGCGGGTGCACCAGCAGCCCGAGCAGGTCGTCGACGTCGAGGCCGGCCAGGCCCACCGCCGCGTCGTAGGCCGCCGGCGGGTGCGGCCACGCCGGGTGGGCCACCTGTCCGATCCGTTCGACAGCCACCGCCGAGGGCGCCGGCAGCGCCGGTGTCGGCACGTTCTCCGCGAAGTGCCACAGCCGCTGCGCGGACGGGCGTCGAGGCTCGCGCGGGTCCGGCTCCACGACCCCGGCGACCTCGATCCGCAGTCCGGGCGCCACCGCCGTCGCCGTCCGCAGGGCGCTCGGTGGGGCTGCCGCCGCGAGGCGTACGGCGCCGCCGATGCCGTTGTCGTCGTCGGCGACCGCCTGACGGAGCGCGTCGACCAGGGGGCCGCCGGCCGGCGTCAGTTGCCCGAGCCAGGGCCGGCCCCGGCAGCACTGGGCCAGATCGCCGTGCTCGTGGCTGTCGTCGGGGTGGTCCCGGATGAAGTCGGCGAGCGCGACCAGGTGGGACAGGTCGCCGTCGCGCAGGTGCCGCAGTCGGTGGGCGGTGTGCACCGCGCAGTCGAACGACGGGTCCCGGGCCAGCGCCCGCTCGGTCCACTCCAACGCCTCGTCGAGCCGGCCGATCTCGGCCAGGGTGCCGGCGATGTCGGCGTAGATGGCCAGGTCGTCCGGGTCCAGTTCGACGGCCCGACCGAGCGCCGCGAGGGCGTCGCGGGTCCGGCCCGCGCTGCGGTACGCGTACCCGAGCCAGACCTCGCCCATCTTCGACGGCTGGCACCGTACGCCCCGGCTGGCCCAGCGGATCGCCAGCGCGACCTCGCCGAGCCGCCGGGCCAGTGCGGACGCCGCGCCCAGCAGGAGACCGTGCTCGGGGTGCACGGTGGCGGCGTTGCGGGCCAGCGTGAGGTACGGCGTGAGGGCGTCCCGGCCGGCCCGCGGCACCGGATCGGTCAGCGCCGCGCAGACCTGCATGAGGACGCGGGCGATGTGGTCCGGCTCCAGCCGTTCGGCCAGTTCGGAGGCGGTCACCCACGGCACGCCCGCCCACTGGGTGCCGGGCGCGTGACCGGTCGCCGCGGCCAGCAGCTCCAGCCCTTCGGCGGGGCGGCCGGCGGCGGCCAGCAGGTGGGCGCGGGCGACGACCGCGCCCACGAAGGTGTGGTGGTTGATCGGGAAGAGGTCGAGCCCTCCTCCGTCGGCCGCGGCGAGGCGGGCCAGCGTCTCGTGCACCTCGGGCAGGGTGGGCGCCCGCGCGAGCGCGCCGGCGAGGTGGCCGGCGGCGTGGTGGAGGTCTCCCTCGTCCAGTGCCAGCCGGGCCAGCGCCAGCTCCTCCGTCGCGGAGAGCGCGGGCTCGTCCCTTCCCTCTGGCACGGTGTCCTCTCGTCGCAGCTGCAGACAGCGGGGCCAGCGTAGTTGATGTTGAGTTGATCAAGTGATCAACTGCGCACTGCTGCTCGAATAATTGCTGCTGTCGACTTCTGCGTGCAAGACTGAGCAGGAAACGCGCGGCAATCGCGCATGAGGGGAGTGTTTCGTGACACGTGCAGGGTCCGGAATGGCCGCCGACATCGCCGAGCAGCCCGCCGGCTACGCGCGCCTGCTCGACAGCGCCAACACCGCGGCGATCGCCCGGGTGGCCGCAGTCGTGGCCGAGCGTCGACCGCGACACGTGGTCTTCACCGCCCGGGGCACGTCCGACCACGCGGCCCTCTACGGGGCGTACCTGACCGAGATCCGGCTCGGCCTGCCCGCCGGTCTCGCCTCGCCGAGCGTCGTCACCCTGTTCGGCGCCCGCCCCGACCTGTCCGACGCGCTTGTCGTCGGGGTCAGCCAGAGCGGCGGCTCACCCGACCTCGCCGAGGTGCTGCGCGCCGCGCGGTCCTCCGGCGCGCTCACCCTCGCGGTGACCAACGCCCCCGACTCCCCGCTGGCCGACACTGCCGAGTTGAGCATCGACATCGCCGCCGGGCACGAGCGGGCGGTCGCGGCGACGAAGACGTACACCGCCGAACTGCTCGCCCTGCTCATGCTGGTCGAGGGGATCCGGGCCGGCGACGGGGTGCTCCCGGCGGCCGAGCGGGAGGCGCTCGCCGCGCTGCCCGACCTGGCCACCAGGACGCTCGCCGACGACACCCCGGCCCAGCTCGCGCCGCGCTACCGCTTCGCCCGCCAACTGGTCACCACCGGCCGCGGGTACGCCTACCCGACCGCCCGCGAGGCCGCGTTGAAGCTGATGGAGACCTCGTACCTGCCGGCGCTCGCCTTCTCCGGCGCCGACCTGCTGCACGGCCCGCTCGCGATGACCGACCCGGAGGTCCCGGTGCTCGCCGTCGTCGGCTCCGGTCCGGGTGGCCGGTCGATGGGCGAGGTGCTGCCCCGCCTCGGGGAGCGCCGCGCCGACGTGGTGGTCGTCGGCTCCGCCGACGTGCCGGGCGCCACCCGGCTCGCCGTCCCCGAGGTCGACGAGCGGTACGCGCCGCTGCTGGACATCCTGCCGTTGCAGCGCCTGGCGTTGGCGTTGGCACTGACCCGTGGCGAGGACCCGGACGCGCCGCGCGGCCTGAAGAAGGTCACCGCGACGATGTGAGGCACGGCGCGGCGTGGCACCCTGGTCACCGTGTCCACGCTGCGCGACCTCGCCGAGGAGCACACCCGCCTCCGTCCGGCCGACATCGACCACCTGCACCGGATCGCCGGTGACTGGCAGCTGCTCTCCGATCTGTCCTTCGCCGATCTGCTGCTCTGGGTGCCGGTCGACGCCGAGGGCACGTTCCTCTGTGTCGCCCAGGTCCGCCCGACGACCGCGCCCACCGCGTACCAGGACGACCAGGTGGGCCGGATCATCGGCGGCTCGGAGGTGGCCCACCTGGGGGTCGCCTACTCCCAGGGGCGGATCTGGCGCGAGGGCGACCCGGTCTGGTACGGCGACGTGCCGGCCCGGCACGAGGCGATCCCGGTCCGGCTGCGCACCGCCGACGGCGAGGCCGGCGAGGTGATCGCCGTGGTCGGCCGGGACACCAATCTCTCCACCGCGCGGACGCCCAGCCAGCTGGAACTCAACTACCTGACCACCGCCGACGACCTCGCCCAGATGATCGCCGACGGCACCTTCCCGCCACCCCGGCACCCGGGCGAGACCACCTCCGCCCCCCGCGTCGGCGACGGCCTGGTCCGGTTGGACGCCGGTGGCAAGGTCACCTACGCGAGCCCGAACGCGCAGTCCGCGTACCGCCGGTTGGGCTACGCCTCCCACCTGGTGGGGGAGGACCTGGCCGCGCTGCATCGCCGGCTGGCGGGCGACCCGCTGGACGGCACCGAGGCGGCCAACGGCATCCTGGCGGCGTTGCGCGGCGAGGCGCCGCCCCGGCGGGAGATCGACGCCCGTGGGGCCACGATGCTCACCCGGGCCCTGCCGCTGATGCCCGCCGGCGTGCCGATCGGCGCTCTGGTGCTGGTGCGCGACATCACCGAGGTCCGTCGTCGGGACCGGGCCTTGATCACCAAGGACGCCACCATCCGGGAGATCCATCACCGGGTGAAGAACAACCTCCAGACGGTGGCCGCGCTGCTGCGCTTGCAGGCCCGCCGGGTGGCCATGCCGGAGGCCCGGGTCGCCCTGGAGGAGTCCGTCCGCCGGGTCGCCTCGATCGCTCTCGTGCACGAGACGCTCTCGATGTCCAGCGACGAGGCGGTCGAGTTCGACGGCATCGTCGACCGGGTCGCCAGCGCGGCGACCGAGGTCGCGGCGACCGAGGTGAGCGTCGGCATGCGCCGTAAGGGCAGCTTCGGCGTACTGCCCGCGGAGATCGCCACGTCGCTGGTGATGGTCCTCAACGAGTTGCTGCTCAACGCCGTCGAACACGGCTTCCCGCCGGCCGACGAGTCGGACGACGTGCCCGTGCCGCCGACCTCGGGCGTGGTGCCGGCCGTCGTCGCCGAGGGCGATCCGTCGGCGCGGCCGGAGGTGGTGGTCTCGGCGCACCGGTTCCGCAAGATGCTGCACGTCTCGGTGACCGACAACGGGCGCGGCCTGCCCCCCGAATTCGACGCCGAACGCGGCAGCCGACTCGGTCTCCAGATCGTGCGGGCACTGGTCACCGGCGAGCTGCGCGGCACCATCGAGCTGCGCGCGGGTGCCAAGGGCGGCACCGAGGCGTTGCTCGTCGTCCCACTGGCCCGCAACGCCCCGGACGGCCGCTCGCAGGGCTGAGCCGCCGTCCGTTCGGTGTTGTCGCAGATGGGCGCGGCTGGCCGAATGAGCGTGATGCCTGTGAGTCATCTAGATGACTCACAGGCATCAGCCTTTTCACCGCGCGCCGGCCTCGCCTGGTGGGCGATCAGACCGACGACCGACGCGGTCCGGCCGTTGACCGATCGCTCAGCGGCCGGTCAACAGCGCGACGGTCAGGCCGGGGCGCTGCCAGACCTGCGTGACGGTGAAGTCGGTGCGGAGCGCGTCGCCCTTGGCGCCGGGCACGGCGGCCAGCGGCTCGGCCTGCCGGCCGGCGACGACGAGCCACACCCGCGTCGTACCGGCCAGACACTGCGCCGGCTGGGGGCACTCGGCCGCCCACAGGTCGCCCCGGCGCACCTCGTCCTCGGTGACCAGCACGTCGCGTGGTGGGTCGTCGAGGTGGTAGTCGATGCCGAGATCCAGGAAGAGCCAGCTGTGCCGGGGCGAGTAGACCACCGCGTCCCCCGGGCGTTGGCCGTCGGCGATCACCCGTGCGGCCCCCGCGTAGTCCACGGGCGCGCTGCGCGGCCACTCGTGGGTCCGCCGCAGCGCGGTCTGGTCGGGCAGGCCGAGCAGCGCGGCCAGGACCACCACGACGACCGCGGCCGGCGCGGTCACGGCGGCCAGCGCCGCACCGGCCAGCAGACACGCGAACGGCACCACGAAGACCAGGTACCGGGGCACCCACAGGGGTACGACCGTGCCGGCGGCGAAGAGCAGCAGCACGGGCAGCAGCACCGCGCTCACCGGCAGCAGAGCGCGCCGCCCGAGCCGGGCCGCGCCCAACGCGGCGACCCCGACCAGCAGACCGCCCACCACGCTGCTCTGGGCCACGCCGCCCGGCAGCGCGGTCAGGTCGTCCAGCCGGGCCAGGTGGACCCAGTTCAACTGCCGGGACTGCTGCGTCCGGGCCTTGAGCAGCAGCGGACCGGCCAGCAGTGCGGCCGGCAGCACGGCGACCAGCCATCGCCACACCCGCCGGTCCCGCTCGACGGCGGGACGGTCCCGGCCGGCAGTGGGTTGGTCCCGCCCGGCGGTGGGCTGGTCCCAGGTGGCGACGCCGGCCTCGGCGGGGCCGCGCCACCAGGCGATGAGGACGACAAGCGCATGGGCGGCGAGCACTGTGAGCGCGATCAGGTGGATGAGCCCGAGAGCGGCGACGGCGACCGCGTAACCGGCCCACCGGGCCCAGCTCGGTCGGCGCAGCGCGGTCACCAGCAGGACTGTGGCGAGCACCGCGAGCATGGTCGCCAGCGCGTACGGGCGGGCCTCCTGCCCGTAGCGGGAGGTGCCGGGGAGCACCGCGAACAGCAGCCCGGCGAAGAGGCCGGCACGTCTGTCGACCAGCCGCGCGCCGAGCACGGCGAGCAGCCCGGCGGCCACTGTCATCGCCACCACGGCCGGTATCCGCAGGGCGATTGTGGAGTCGCCGACGACAGTGGTCCAGACGTGCATCAGCAGGTAGTACGGCCCGGTGGCGGCGTCGATGGTGCCGGCCAGCCGGACCAGGTCGCCGGGCGAGCGGGTGGCCGCGCTCCACGTCGCCAGCTCGTCGCGCCAGAGCTGGGCGGAACCCAGCCCGGTCCCTGTCACCGCCAGGGTCAACAGCGCCGGGCCGAGCCAGACCGGCAGACGACGCAGGCGCTCCCACGCCGCCCCGGCCGACCTCTCGGACAATTGCCCCACGGTCCGAGCCTGCCACGACCACTCCCTGCGTGGGCGTCAGCCGGCGGGAGGCGGTGGGCGCCATGCGGGCATCACGTCGTTCGGCCGAGCGGTCTTCGCCGGATCACGCTCCACGAGTTCGTCGAGCACGGCGTCGATGCGGGCCAGCAGCTCGTCGTCGAGCCGTACCGTGGCGCCCTTGGCCGTCTCGGCGAGCTGCTCCGGCCGGGACGCGCCGACGATCGCGCTCGCCACGGTCGGACGGGCCAGCACCCACGCCACCGCCAATTGGGCCATCGTGCAGCCGGCCGCCTCGGCGACGGGTCGGAGCTGGCGTACCCGGGAGAGCAGCAGATCCGCCGAGTAGCGGGCGACGAACGAGCCCCCGAAGCCGTCGGTGGCCCGGGATCCGGCGGGCGGACGCCGGCCGGGTTCATACCGACCGGTCAGCACGCCCATCGCGAGTGGCGCCCAGGCGAGCTGACCCAGGCCGAGGTCGGCGCAGGCGGGCGACACCTCGGCCTCCACGACCCGCCACAGCATCGAGTACTGCGGCTGGTTCGCGACGAACGGAATGTGCAGCTCGGCGGCGAGCCGCTGACCCGCCTGCAACTGCGGTGCGGTCCACTCGGAGACGCCGACGTAGAGCACCTTGCCCTGGCGGACCAGGTCGGCGAAGGCGAGCATCGTCTCCTCCAGCGGCACGCTGTCGTCGTACCGATGCGCCTGATAGAGGTCGACGTGGTCGGTGCCCAGCCGGCTCAGCGAGGCGTGGCAGCCCTCGATGATGTGCTTGCGGGACAGCCCGGCGTCGTTGGCCCCCGGCCCAACCGGCAGGCACACCTTCGTGCACAGCTCGATCGAGCTGCGTCGGACGCCACGCAGCGCCTTGCCCAACGCCTCCTCGGCTCGTCCCTGCGCGTACCGGTCGGCGGTGTCGAACGTGGTGACGCCCGCGTCCAGGGCGGCGGCCACGCACCCGGCCGCCGCGTCGTCGTCGAGCTGGTTGCCGTGGGTGACCCAGTTGCCGTACGCGACCGCGCTGACGCGCAGGCCCGACCGGCCCAGTTGCCTGTACTCCATACCGGGATCCTCGGGTCGCCCCGCCCTGTCGCCGAACCGTTCGACCGTGGTCGAATCCGTGAGTGATCGAGGTTCGGTTCTCGCCCGACGACCTGAGCCGGGTTCGGTTCGTGCACTCGCCGCTGGCCGAGCTGGTGGCCAGCTCCTGGGCGTTGCGCAAGCCGGCGAAGTACTGGATGCACCGCCCGTGGCGGGAACGCGCGCAGCGGCTGCTGCCGGACGCCGGCCTGGAGCCGCTGCTGGCGGTGCTCACACCGTCCAACGGTTACGTGCCGGACTTCCTCACCCCGATCGGCGTGGCACCGAACCTGGCCGCCGAGCTGCGGGCGGTCGCCGGCACCGACCCGTCCCTGGTGCGCCGGCAACTGGACCGGGCCGGCGCACCCCGGCTGCCCCCGGACGAGCTGGTCGCGCAGCTCCACCGGTACTTCACCCTGCTGATCGCACCGGACTGGCCCCGGCTGCGGGCGCTCGCTCTGGCCGACATCCGGCGGCGGGCGCTGCTCGCCGCGGAGCAGGGTGGGCGGACCCTGCTCCGCGAGCTGCACCCGTTGATCAGGTGGGACGGCGCGGCGCTGCGGGTCGCCGTCGGCACGACCCGGCCGGCCGGTCTGGACGGCCGCCCGTGGACGCTGCTGCCCACTTCGTTCTCCGGACCGACGGTGCACGCGATCATGGAGGGCGACGCCGGCCCCGCCCTCTGCTATCCGCCCACCGGGCTGGGCGGGCTGTGGGACTCGCCACCGCCCAGCACCGCGCTGGGCGCCCTGCTCGGCGCTACGCGGGCGGCGGCGCTCTCGCTGCTCGACTCGCCGCTGAGCACCGGTGAGCTGGCCGCGATGCTGGGTCTCGCGCCAGCGACCGCGTCGCACCACCTCACCACGCTGCGGGACAACGGCCTGATCGCTGGCGTACGGCAGGGGCGGGTGGTGCGCTATGCCCGAACTGTCCTTGGTGACCGCCTGGTCGGCTGACCTCCGGCCCGTGATGTGGGATCCAGCACGCGGACATTGGCCGGCCCCCATGGGGTGTGGCAGCATGGGCCCCATGACCGCCGCAGTCGTCCGCCGCTTCGTGGCTCGTCGCCACGTCGATTACGGCCGCGTGCGCAGCGCGATCTGTCCGGCCTACTGACGACGCCCGACCAATCCGTCTCGGGCGCGCTCCGCGCCGGCTGTCTGAAGACACCGTTGTCCCGCCCCCTCGCGGGCCGGCCGTCGCGCCCCGCGTAGCCCGAGGCACAGCAGACAACGGAGGTCGCCGCGATGGCGGTCAGCAGCATCCCGCCCCGTTCCGAGGACCCGACGACCCGCCCGGCCCGGGCGCCACGCCGGCCCCGGGGTGAGGGTCAGTGGGCGCTCGGCCACCGCGAGCCCCTCAATCCCAACGAGCGGATCAAGAAGGACGACGACCCGCTCAACGTCCGGGCGCGCATCGAGAACATCTACGCGCGCGGCGGCTTCGCCTCCATCGACCCGCAGGATCTGCGTGGCCGTTTCCGCTGGTGGGGCCTCTACACCCAGCGCAAGGCCGGCATCGACGGCGGGCGCACCGCGGTGCTGGAGCCGCACGAGCTGGAGGACGAGTTCTTCATGCTCCGGGTCCGCATCGACGGCGGCCAGCTCAACCTGGCTCAGCTGCGCGTGGTCGCGGACATCTCCCGGGAGTTCGCCCGGGACACCGCCGACATCACCGACCGGCAGAACATCCAGTACCACTGGATCCGTGTCGAGGACATGCCGGAGATCTGGCGCCGGCTGGAGTCGGTAGGCCTGCAGACGACCGAGGCCTGCGGCGACTGCCCACGGATCGTGCTGGGCAGCCCGGTCGCCGGGGTGGCCCGCGACGAGCTGGTCGACCCGACTCCGGCGATCGACGAGATCGTCGCCCGGTACGTGGGGGACAAGCAGTTCTCCAACCTGCCCCGCAAGTTCAAGACGTCCATCTCCTGGCTGGTCGACACCCCGTACGAGTCGAACGACATCGCCCTTCTCGGCGTCGACCACCCCGAGCACGGCCCCGGCTTCGACCTCTGGGTCGGTGGCGGGCTCTCCACCAACCCGATGCTGGCCCAGCGGCTCGGCGCCTGGGTGCCGTTGGCCGAGATTCCCGACGTGTGGGCCGGCGTGGTCGGGATCTTCCGCGACTACGGCTACCGCCGGCTGCGTAACCGGGCCCGACTGAAGTTCCTGGTGGCCGACTGGGGCGTGGAGCGTTTCCGGGAGGTCCTGGAGAAGGAGTACCTGGGCCGTACGCTGCTCGACGGCCCCGCCCCGGAGCTGCCGGCGAAGCCGATCGACCACGTGGGCGTGCACGAGCAGGCCGACGGGCGGCACTACGTGGGGGCCGCCCCGGTGGTCGGGCGGGTCTCCGGTGGGCAGCTCGCCCAACTGGCCGACGTGGCCGAGGCGCACGGCAGCGACCGGGTGCGGCTCACCCCGTACCAGAAGCTGCTGGTGCTCGACGTGCCGTCGGAGCGGACGGAGTCGCTTGTCGACGCGCTGCGCGGGATCGGGCTGGAGGCCCGGCCGTCGGCCTGGCGGCGCGGCACGATGGCGTGCACCGGCATCGAGTACTGCAAGCTCGCCATCGTCGAGACGAAGGCCCGCGGCGAGGAGCTGGTGGCCCGGCTGGAGCAGCGGCTGCGCGACTTCGACGCGGACATCTCGATCCACATCAACGGCTGCCCGAACGCCTGCGCCCGCACGCAGGTCGCGGACATCGGCCTCAAGGGTCAGCTGGTGGTCGGCCCGGACGGCCGGCAGGTGGAGGGCTTCCAGGTGCACCTGGGCGGCGGCCTGGGCATGGCCCAGGGTCAGACGGCCGGTTTCGGCCGCAAGCTGCGCGGCCTGAAGACCACCGCCGACGAGCTTCCGGAGTACGTGGAACGGCTGGCCCGCCGCTACCTGGCCGGTCGGAGCGAGGGCGAGACGTTCGCCAACTGGGTGATCAGAGTCGACGAGGAGGAACTGCGATGAGCAGCGAGAACCGAGCGGCACCCCTGTACTGCCCGTACTGCGGCGAGGAGGACCTGCGGCCGCACGAGGCGGGGCACGGCGCCTGGGAGTGCCACGCCTGCGCACGGGTCTTCGCGGTGAAGTTCACCGGGCTGCTCTCCCGGGCGGTGACCCGATGAGCCTCGTCTCCGCTGCCAACCTGCGCCTGGTCGGTCCGGGCGCTCAGACGTCGACCGAGCCGGCCGGGCGCAACCCCGACGAGCTGCGGACGCTGGCCGAGCACGCGGCCCGGGACCTGGAGGGCGCCCCCGCCCTGGAGATCGCCCGCTGGGCTGCGCAGACCTTCGGTGACCGCTTCTGTGTCACCAGCTCGATGGCCGACGCCGTCCTGGCCCACCTGGTGTCCCGGGTCGCCCCGGGGGTGGACGTGGTCTTCCTCGACACCGGTCTGCACTTCCCGGAGACGCTGCGGGTCCGCGACGAGGTGGCCCGGACGCTCCCGGTGAACGTCCGGTCGATCCGGCCCCGGCTCACGGTGGGGCAGCAGGACGGTCAGTACGGCCCGCGACTGTTCAACAAGTCGCCGGACGACTGCTGCCAGCTGCGCAAGGTGGAGCCGCTGGAGCGGGCGCTGTCCGGGTACGACGCCTGGGCCGCCGGTCTGCGCCGGGACGAGTCGCCGACCCGGGCCAACACGCCTGTGGTGACGTTCGACGCGCGGCGCGGCAAGGTGAAGGTCAACCCGATCGCGGCGTGGTCGCAGGGGGACGTGGACGCCTACATCGCCCGCTGGAACGTCCCGGTCAACGAGCTGTTCAAGCAGGGCTACGGCTCGATCGGCTGCTGGCCGTGCACGCGGCGGACGAAGGCCGGGGAGGACCCCCGGGCCGGGCGGTGGGCCATGTTCGAGAAGACCGAGTGCGGGCTGCACGTCTGACCCCGTCACCGACGAACCCGACCGGCCCGGACGCGGCCGGCGGGGCGGCCCCGGTGGTGCTTGTCGCGCACGGCAGCCGGGATCCACGAGCGGCCGAGGCCACCCGGGCGCTGGCCCGGGCGGTGTCGGCCGCCCGGCCCGGCCTGTCGGTGTGGGCGAGTTGGCTGGACCACACCGAGCCGGGACCGACCGAGGTGCTGCGCGAGCTGGCCGAGGCGGGGCATCCGCGCGCGGTTGTCGTGCCGCTGCTGCTGACCGCCGCGTACCACCACCGGGTGGACATTCCGGCGGCCGTCGCCGCCGCGACGCAGGCCGGACCTCCACTGTCGGTACGGGTCACCGACGTGCTCGGCCCGGCGGACGGAACGGTGTCGCCGGCGCTGCTGGCGGGGCTGCGCCGTCGGCTCGGCGAGGTTGGCCCGGGGCGCTTCGACGCGCTGGTGCTGGCCGCCGCGGGCACCCGGGACGCGCGGGCGCGCGGTTCGGTGGGCCGGGTGGCGGACGCGCTCGGCGTCGAGTTCGGGGTGCCCTGCCGGGTGTCGTACGCCTCGGCGGCCCCACCGGCGACCGGTGTGGCAGTGGCCCGCCTGCGGGCGGCTGGCGCGCGCCGGGTGGCGGTGTCCGCGTACTTCCTCGCGCCGGGCCTGTTCCACGACGCGGTGGCCGACTCGGCACGGGCGGCCGGTGCGGTGGCGGTCGCGGCCCCGCTGACGGACGCGCCCGAGCTGGCCGAGCTGGTGCTGCGCCGGGTCGACGGCCGGGGCGCGCTGGCACCGACAGGTTGACGGCTCAGCCGGTTTGGCCAGGCACGGGACAGCAGTACGCCCCGGCAGGCGGACCTGCCGGGGCGTGCAGCTGTGTCGTTGGGGGAATCAGGCGGAGTGAGCGCGCAGCACCCGGAGGCCGCCGCGCCGCTTCACAGCGCGCCGCTCCTCCTCGCTCATCCCGCCCCAGACGCCAGCGTCCTGACCGGACTCGAGCGCCCACTGCAGGCACTGGTCGGTCACGGAGCAGCGCCTGCAGACGGCCTTGGCCTGCTCGACCTGCAGGAGAGCCGGTCCGGACGTCCCAATCGGGAAGAACAGCTCCGGGTCCTCGTCGCGGCAGACAGCATGGTGACGCCAGTCCATGGCGGCAACACTCCTCATTCTGGATGGGTGGCAATTTATTGCGGGTAGTGCTTTTCCTATATGCATCCGCATTGCCTATGGTGACCGTTCGCGTCTGACCATTCGGCAGTGCGTGAGCAGGCGGTTAGCCTCGGAGACCTGCTGGAACAGCTCAACCTGACGAGCATATCCAGGCAATGTCCCGGTAACTCAAGTTCGCTTGTGAATACTTTCACGAACGCTCGTGATGTCAAGGGTGACGCTCGGAAAAACTCCAAGCGGTGAGCAAGCCCACAACCCATTTGTCCGGGTTCCAGTGCGTTCCTGGTTACCCGCCGTGCCACAGCCGAGGATCAATATAGTACAGTCCGCGTGACATTGCTGACATTTCCGGCACCTGCCCCTCGGTGTGGCGGCGCCCGCCGGTGCGGTTGCGGCGCCGCGTCGACCAAGGGCAGTACCCGAGACCTAGCAGATTACTCTGAGTGCGGCCGGAATGGATGTGAATCTGACTTTCTCCCGCTCGCCAAGATAGTCGCCGTCCAGCTGGAACGCCTGCGGACGGCTGGAGAGCAGGGTGAACTCCGCCGTGTCATGGAGTCGTAACACCTGACGACCGCTCGGATCCGGCCGCCGGGACAGGAACTGAGTGACTGTCCGTGTTGTGCTAGCCACCCGGAGCTGACGCAGTGCCAGCACGTCGAGGCCGAGATCGAACGACGCTTCCGGGTTCGGGTTGACCTCGCGGTCGCCCAGGTACGTCCACGGAGCGGTGTTCTGGATGATGACGGTGGCCAGCTCCTCCTCCGCCGGCTCACCCGGTCGCTCCAGACTGATCGCCGGATGCCGCCGGTCCGAGGCGAAGAAGTACTGGTTCATGATCGAGCGCAGGTAGAGCCCCGGCGTCGAGACCCGCCCCTTGCGCCGTGCCTGCTCCACCCGGTGGATCACCGCGGCGTCCAGGCCGAACCCGGCGCAGAAGGTGAAGTAGCGGTCGTCCGCGCGGCCCAGCCCGACCGTGCGGTGCCGGCCCAGGCGCAGCCCTTCGAGGATCATGCTGGTCGCCTCCGGCCACTCCCGGGGCAGGCCCACCGCGCGGGCGAACACGTTTGTCGAACCGCCCGGAACGGTGGCCAGCGCGGGCAGCCGCTCCGCCATCGACGCGCCCTCGGCGCCGGCTGGCGGTTCGGCCGACATCAGGCCGTTCACCACCTCGTTCACCGTGCCGTCGCCACCCAGGGTGACGACGAGATCGACCCCCTCGGTGGCGGCCTCCCGGGCCAGCGCCATGGCGTGCCCCCGGCGACGGGTGTAGCGCACACTGAGGTCGACTTCGCTGCGCAGCGCCCGGACAAGCACGTCCCGGCTGCGTTCGCTGGTGGTGGTGGCCTTCGGATTGACCACCAGGACGGCCCGCATGGGCGGCACTGTACCTCTCGGTAGCCCGGGTATCGTGGCGCGCGTGACCATCGACTCGGCCCCGGTTCCCGTCACACTCCGCTGGGCGGTGCGGCTGCTCTGGGCGGAGGCGGTCGCCGTCGGGCTGATCGCGGTCTGGCTGGTCTGGGCCGACCTCACCGCCACCACCACCGACCTGGCGTCGGCGTTGCTGGTGACCGCGTTCGCCGTCGGGGCGGCCGTCGCGCTCTGGGCTCTGGGCCGCGCGCTGCTGCGCCGACAGGCCGGCGCGCGGGCCCCCGCGATCGTCCTTCAGCTCATGCTGCTGCCGATCGGCTGGTTCATGATCCAAGCCGGGCTGGGTTGGCTGGGCGTACCGCTGATGGCGCTCGGCCTGGGCGTCGGCTGGCTGCTCGTCAGCCCGCCCACCACGAAGGCCCTCGGCTTCGAGTGACCCCGCCGCACGGCCGCAGGGCAACGGGTTCGCCCGCGGCCCCGGCCGGGCGGGGCCGGCGGGGCGTGTCGGTCAGTAGCCGCCGGAGCGGCGGGTGAGCAACGAGATCGTCGCCCGGCCGTCGGAGGCACCGGCGGACGCCGACGTGGTCAGGGCGGTGAGCACCTTCCAGGCGAAGGACGACTCGGCGGGCAGCGTCGCCCCGCGCACGGTCGGCACGGTCACCTCGACGGTCAGCGCGTCGTTGGTGACCGAGAACCGGCACTCCAACTCGGCGTCGCGGGTGGCGATGGCGAGCAGCATGGCGCACGCCTCGTCGACAGCGATCCGCAGATCCTCGATCTCGTCGAGCGCGAACTGCAACCGGGCCGCGAGACCGGCGGTGGCGGTGCGGAGCACGCCGAGGTAGCCGCCGTCGGCGGGCACCGTGAGGTGCACCACGTCGTCGTCGGTCGCTGGCTGGCCGGTCAGTTGAGTCACGCCTCATCCCCCCGGTCGGGGACTCTACCCGGTCAGTCGTTCGGGCGCGTGTCGGCGGCCTCCGCCTGAGCGGCGAGGTCTCGCAACGCGTCACCGCTGAGCCGGTAGGGGACCCACTCGCTCATCTGCTCGGCGCCGATCGAGGCGTAGAAACCGGCAGCCGGATTCCACTCGATCATCCACCACTCCAGCCGCCGGTAACCCCGTCGTACGCAGATGTCGGCAAGCGTGGCGAGCAGCAGCCGGCCTGCGCCGGTGCCCCGGGCAGCCGGTGAGACGTAGAGATCCTCCAGGTAGATGCCGTGCACGCCGGCCCAGGTGGAGAAGTTGAGAAACCACAGCGCGAAGCCGATCGGCCGGTCGTGCTCGTCGACCGCGACGTGGCCGAAGAGCGCCGGAGCGGTCGTACGACTACTCCAGTTCGGCGCGTCTGACGCCGCGCCTCGACCTGGAGTAGTCGGGAACAGCGCCGAGGTGAGCTGCTCGGTGGTGAGGTGGCACTGGTCGGGAGCGCGTTCGTACTCCGCCAGCTCGTGCACCATGGCGACGACGGCCGGCACGTCCTCGGGACGTACCGGCCGGATCGTCGGGATGACCGGGTCGGTCACGCCTTCTTGGTCTCCCAGAAGATCTTGGCGATCTCGTCGATCTTCGCGAGGAGCTTGTCGGCGGTGGCCGGGTCGAGGCTGCCCTTGACGCCACCGGCGCCGGCGAGCTTGGTGGCCTCGTTGAACAGGGTGTGCAGGTTCGGGTACTTCTCGAAGTGCGGCGCCTTGAAGTAGTCGGTCCAGAGCACCCACAGGTGGTGCTTGACCAGCTCGGCGCGCTGCTCCTTGATGATGACCGCCCGGGTACGGAACTCCGGGTCGGTGTTCGCCTGGTACTTCTCGCAGATCATTTTGACCGACTCGGCCTCGATCCGGGCCTGGGCCGGGTCGTAGACGCCGCACGGCAGGTCGCAGTGAGCGCTCGCGGTGACGCGGGGCGCAAGGATGCGCGGAAGTCGCATCGGGATCCTCCATGGGAAGTTTGCGATGATCAAAGGCGACATTACTCCTGAGAATGCTCCCCGAACCGGGTGGAGGTGAAACCAGTGCGAGCCGATCACCCGGCGGAGACGCCGCACCTGCGCGGGCCGCTGACGCCCGTTTCGGTGACCGGCCCGTCCATGGCGCCGACGCTGCGGCACGGCGACGCGGTGCTGGTCCGCTCGGGCGGGCGCCCGATCCGGCCCGGTGACGTGGTGGTCGCCGTGTTCCGCACGCGTCCCGAGCTGCTGGTCGTGAAGCGGGCGGTACGGCCGCAGGACGGCGGCTGGTGGCTGCGCGGCGACAACGATCTGGTCACCGACGACTCCCGTGCGTACGGGGTGGCGGACGTGCGCGGAAGGGTGGTGTTCCGCTACTGGCCCCGCCCCGGACGGGTGCCCCGTCGGCCGTTATGACCCTGCTCACATCCGAGGGGCAGTGCCGACACTATGCTCGGAAAGTGCCCGGGTGACCCCCCGCACCGCGTGCCACCGCTCGCCGCCCACCTCGCGGCCGGGCCCGGCCGCCCCGTCTGCTCGACAGATCCTGGAGTCACCGCCATGTCTTCGTCCTCCGTGGACCCTGCTGATCCCGTCTTCCAACTGCACCGCGGCGGCAAGATGGCCGTCGCCTCGACGGTCCCGCTCACCAGCCGCGAGGACCTCTCCCTCGCGTACACCCCGGGTGTCGCCCGGGTGTGTGAGGCGATCGCCGCCGACCCCGACCTGGCCGACGACTACACCTGGGCGTCGCACGCCGTGGCCGTCGTGACCGACGGCTCGGCGGTGCTCGGGCTCGGCAACATCGGGCCGCGCGCCGCGCTGCCGGTGATGGAGGGCAAGGCGGTGCTGTTCAAGCAGTTCGCGGGGGTGGACGCGGTGCCGGTCTGCCTGGACACCCAGGACGTGGACGAGATCGTCGCGGTGGTGCGGGCGCTGGCCCCGTCGTTCGGCGGCATCAACCTGGAGGACATCAGCGCGCCGCGCTGCTTCGAGGTGGAGCGGCGACTCGACGAGGCGCTGGACATCCCGGTCTTCCACGACGACCAGCACGGCACCGCCATCGTGGTGCTCGCCGCGCTGCGCAACGCCGCCACCCTGCTCAACCGCAAGCTCGGTGACCTGCGGGTCGCGGTGAGCGGCGCGGGCGCGGCCGGCGTGGCCGTGACGAAGATGCTTGTCGCCGGTGGGGTCAACCCCGACCAGGTGGTCGTGTGCGACTCCAAGGGGATCATCGGCCGGCACCGCGACGAGCTGACGGGCACCAAGGCCGAGCTGGCGGCGAGCACCAACGCCGACGGCCGCCAGGGCGACATCACCGAGGCGCTGCGCGACGCGGACGTGCTGATCGGGGTCTCCGGCGGGCAGATCCCCGAGGCGGCCGTCGCTCAGATGGCCCCGGGCGGGATCGTGTTCGCCCTGGCCAACCCGACTCCTGAGGTGCACCCCGAGGTGGCCGCCCGGCACGTCGCGGTGGTCGCCACCGGCCGCAGCGACTATCCCAACCAGATCAACAACGTGCTGGCGTTCCCCGGCGTGTTCCGGGGCGCGCTGGATGCGCGGGCCACCCGGATCACCGAGGGGATGAAGGTCGCCGCCGCCGACGCCATCGCCGGCGTGGTGGCCGAGTCGCTGACCGCCGACGCGATAGTCCCGTCGCCGCTCGACCCGCGGGTCGCCCCGGCCGTCGCCGAGGCCGTCGCCGAAGCGGCCCGCCGCGACGGAGTAGCCCGCCGGTGAACGCGACAGCGCGGCCCGCCGGCGTGGCGCGGCGGTAGGCGCGACGGCAGGAGCCCCGCCGCCAGGCGCGGCGCGGTGGCCCGGGGTACACGTGACGGCGTGGCCCGGTGGCGGGCCCCTTCTTAACGGGCGCTCAGCTTGTTACCGTGCCGATCATGCGTGCCGCCTTCGCCTCCCGCCTCGACGATGCCGATCCGCTCGCCGCCCTCACCGTCGGTGAGCGGCCCGAGCCGACCCACCCGGAGGACGACTGGGTGACCGTGCAGGTGCGGGCCACCTCGCTCAACCACCACGACCTCTGGTCGCTGCGCGGGGTCGGCCTCACCGACGCCCAGCTGCCGATGATCCTCGGCTGCGACGCGGTCGGCGTGGACGAGCACGGCAACGAGATGGTCGTCTACCCGGTCGTCGTCACGCCGGGTGACCCGCGCGGGGTCTCCATCCTGTCCGAGCACTTCGCCGGGACGCTCGCCGAGCGGGTCGCCGTACCCCGGTCGAACCTGATCCCCCTGCCCGACGGCATGGCGGCGACCGACGCGGCGTGCCTGCCCACGGCCTGGCTGACCGCGTGGCGGATGCTGACCACCAAGGGCCGCGTCGCGGACGCCGACAGCGTGCTGGTGCAGGGCGCCGGCGGCGGCGTCGCGACCGCGGCCGTCGCGCTCGCCCTCGCGATGGGCAAGCGGGTGTACGCGACCAGCCGGGACGCCGCCAAGCGGGAGCGGATCACCGCCCTCGGGGCGACCGCCCTGGAGTCCGGTGCCCGGCTGCCGGAGCGGGTCGACGTGGTGATCGAGACGGTGGGCGCGGCGACGTTCGACCACTCGTTGAAGTCGGCCGCGCCGATGGCCCGGATCGTGGTCTCCGGCGCCACGGCCGGCCACCAGCCGTCGGTCAACCTGCGCCGGGTCTTCGCCATGCAGCTGGAGATCCTGGGCACCTCGATGGGCACGCCGGGGGAGCTGTACGAGCTGCTGGCGTTCTGCGCCGAGAACGAGGTCCGTCCGGTGATCGACGCCGTGGTCCCGTTCAGCCGGGTCGAGGACGCCTTCGCCCGCCTGCACTCCGGCGACGCCTTCGGCAAGATCGTCATCGATCACACCGCCTGACCCGCTTCCCTCTCGCGATCTTGCACTTTCTGTCGACGATTCACGGCAAATATCCCGTTATGCCCCGACAGTAAGTGCAAGATCGCGGAGGGGGGAGGGGGTGGGGGCGTGGGTTAGAGGTGGTTGTCGAAGGTGGCGATGTCGTTGCGCGTCGCGTCGGTGGAGATGCGCTTCTTGGCCTCCGCGTCGCCGTACAGCGACCAGCGCAGGAACTCGACGGACGTGTCCGAGACGACCCGCAACGTCTTGGCGTCGCCGAGCAGCGCCCGCCCGTGGTCGCCCTTGGGCAGGCTGAGCATCGCCTTCGGCCAGGGCACCTTGTCGTACGCGGCCTTGCCCGCCGCGTAGTCGACCACCTCGTCCAGCTCGCCGTGCACGAACAGCTGCGGCGCGGTCGCGCCCGCGAACGCCGTACCCACGCCGACTGCCGTACCGGCGAAGACCACCCCGGCGTCCAGCCGCTCGTCCCGGCTGGCGGTGAAGAGGCCGATGGTGGTCACCCCGCCGGCCGAGTGCCCGGCCGCGCCAACCCGGTCGGTGGCCAGCCGGCCGCGCAGCCCGTCGCCGGCCTTGCCGTCGAGCGCCAGCACCTGGGTCAGGGCGTACGACACGTCGGCCGGCTGGTTGAGCACGTCGAGGATGTTGCCGTCGGCGCCCTTGGAGGTGTGCGGGAAGGTCGGCGCGGCCACCACGAAGCCCGCCGCCGCCCAGCGGGTCAGCAGGGTGGCGTAGTCCTCCGGCAGCCCGGTGAGACCGTGGCTGAACATCACCACCGGAAACCGGCCCTGCGCCGCCGCAGCGGACCGCTTGACCGCGCCGCCGGCCTTCCCGGCCGCCGGATACCAGATCGTCGTCGGCAGCGCACGGCCGTCCCGGTTCAGCTTGAGCTGGCGTACGCCGACGCCGAAGGCGCTCTTCGGGGCGGTCCCGGAGGGTACCTGCGGCGTCGGCGTGGCGGCGGCGGGCGGTGGCTCGGCGGGCGCCTGCCAGCCCTCGGTCTTGCGGGCGTCGGCGGAGCAGCCGACCAGGCCGGCCATGAGCAGGGCGCTGGCCAGCAGCGTGGGGGTGACGCGACGCGACATGAAACCAATTGTGCCCTGCCGCGCCGGCCGGCTCGGCGCGGTTCGACGCGCGGTGCCCACGCCGTGACCGGCTGACCCGGACCGGGTGTGACCGGTCGTTCAGGCCGCGGCGCGTTCGGGGAGCGGGCGTCGCCGCCGGGCGGTGTCGGTCAGGGAGCGTGGCGGGAAGGCGGCGTTGGGGTCGTACCGGTTGGTTCCGGGCGGCACGATCTCGTCGATCCGGTCGAGGGTCGCGTCGTCCAGGGTGAGCGTGGCGCCCTTGAGCAGGTCCTCCAGGTGTGCCATGGTCCGCGGTCCGATGATCGCCGAGGTGACCGCCGGATGGGCCACCGTGAAGGCGATGGCGAGCTGCGGGAGCGTGCAGCCGATGCCCGCCGCGAGGTCGACGAGCTGCTCGACGATGTCGAGCTTGGCGGCGTTCTCGGCGAGCGTGGGATCGAACTGCGCCGGCCGGAGCACGGCACGCCCGGTCGACAGGTCGACGGGCCGGTCCCTGCGGTACTTCCCGCTGAGGAACCCGAAGGCGAGCGGGCTCCAGACCAGGACCCCCATGCCGTAGCGCTGGCAGACCGGCAGGGTCGACGCCTCGACCCCACGGGCCAGGATCGAGTACGGCGGCTGCTCGGTGCGCAGCCGGCCGAGGCCGCGACGCTCGGAGACCTGGTGCGCCTCGACGATCCCTTCGGCGGGGAACGTCGAGCACCCGAAGGCGCGGATCTTTCCGTCGCGGACGAGGTCGCTGAGCACCGAGAGCGTCTCCTCGATGTCGGTAGCGGGGTCGGGGCGGTGGACCTGGTAGAGGTCGATCCAGTCGGTGCCCAGACGCCGCAGGCTCCCTTCGACGGCCTTGAGGATCCAGCGCCGCGAGTTGCCACCCTGGTTGGGCCCCGCACCCATCGGAAAGTGCACCTTGGTGGCGAGGACGACGTCGTCCCGGCGCCCCCGCAGCGCCTTGCCCACGATCTGCTCGGACTCACCCTGGCCGTACATGTCGGCGGTGTCGACGCAGTTGATGCCCTGGTCCAGGGCCGCGTGCACGATGCGGACGCAGTCGTCGTGGTCCGGGTTTCCGACGGCACCGAACATCATGGTTCCGAGGCAGTGGGTGCTCACCTCGATGCCGGTCCCGCCGAGTGTGCGATAGCGCATGCTGATGCTCCTCTGGCGATGTCGTGACGATCACGGGGGACCCTAGGAGCTGGAGTCGGCTCTAGGTCAAGCCTCGTTACCCTGCTCGGCATGGCCGAGGACATCGTGAGTCTGAGCATCGGGCAGGTCGCCGAACGCACCGGCTTGAGCGTGCACGCCCTGCGCTTCTACGAGCAGGAGGGCGTCTTCGTCGATCCGGTACGCCGTGGGCCCGGCGGGCGTCGCGTCTACAGCCAGGACGACGTCGACTGGCTGACCGTCTGCATCATTCTCCGTACCTCGGGCATGCCGTTGCCCGCGCTGCGCCGGTACGCCGACCTCGTCCGGGAGGGTGCCGGCAACGAGGAGGAACGTCTCGCCCTGATGCGCGAGCACCAGGAGCGCGTCACCGGCCAGATCGGCAGGCTCACCCAGTGCCTGGACCTGATCGGCTTCAAGGTCGGGGTGTACGAGGACCTGCTCGACGAGGCGCGGCCCGCAGTCGAGCCAGGTCGTCCGCGTCCTTCGGACGGCGAGGCCGCTCCGGCATCCACACCGGGTACATCTGCTTGAACTCGATCTGCGCCGGCACCGAGATCGTCGGCACGGTCAACGGGCCGATCCGGCCGGATGGCGCGTCCAGCATCCCGGCCGGCAGTGGTGTGCCGGCCCAGGACCCGGCGCCCACCGTCGGGCGACCGGCGTCGTCCCGACCCAGGTACGCGACGCTCACCTCCACGTCGTCGGCGAACAGGTCGAGCTGCAACTCCACAGGCATCCGGGGATCGGGGCGCCAGCCCCGGGCCAGCAGCAGGTCGGCCAGCCGGGCCGCGTCCTCGCGCCAGCAGTACCAGTCGACGTCGACGTGCGGTCGGGACACCTCGCCGAGCTGGAAGTCCATCGCCCAGCCGCCCCGCAACCACACCGCGATGCCGGCCGACCCGGCCACCTCGACCACGTCGGCGATGCTCGCCAACTGGCGGCGCGCGAGGTCGTCCACCCGGGCACTCTAGCCGGGGGCACCGCCGTGACACGCGGGCGAAGACCCTAGGCCGGGCGGGACTCGTAGCGGGTGCCGGGCGTGCGCGCGTCGGTGGGCAGGCGGGCGCCGGCGGTCCGGTCGCCGTAGAGGGTCCAGCGTAGGAAGTCGGTGGTGGTGGCGAGAACGGCGGCGAATCCGGGGTTGCCCGGCGTGAGGTACGCGCCATGGTCCTGGCCGAGGACGCTGACGAACACCGCAGGTCCCGGGGTACGCGCGTACGCCGCCCGGCCCACCGTCACCGGCACCACCGGGTCGGCCGTGCCGTGCACGAAGAGCACCGGTGCGGTCGGTCCGGCGAAGCTGCCCGGCAGCCCGCCGCCGGCGATCACGATGCCCCCGCGCAGCCGGGCCGGGTGGCCCTCGGTGAACATGCCGGAGGTGGTGAAGCCGCCCGCCGAGTGACCGGCGGCGGCGATCGACGTGAGGTCCAGGTGGCCGGCGAGCGGATCAGCCGGGTCGCCGTCGAGGCGGCCCAGGTGCCGGATCAGCCGCCAACCGTCGGCGGGCTGGTTGCGCACGTCGGCCCGGGTGAAGTTCGCGGCACCCGCACGGGTGTGCGGGTACGCGGGCGCGGCCACCACGAAACCGGCCGCCGCCCAGCGGGTGGTCAGCCCGGCGTGCAGTTCGGGTCGGCTGTGCAGACCGTGGCTGTAGATCACCACCGGGAACCGCCCGGCGGCCACCCCGTCGGTGCCGGCCGGATACCAGATGGTCACCGGCAGGGGACGCGCCGAGCGCGGATCGAGGGTGAGCGTACGCACGCCGACGACGTACGACCCCTCGGGCGCTCGGCGCGCGGACGGCGGCCCGGCGGACCCGCCCGCCACGGCGGTTGCCGGCGCGCAACCGGCCAGCAGCGCCGTCACCAGTACGGCGACCAGCCGTCGAACCCCCACCGTTTCACCGTAGGTGCCCGGGCACGTCCAGCGGCCCCGCCGTCCGGCCCGGCTCTGGCCGCCACCCGGTCGGGTCGCCTCCGCCGGCCGGCTCGACCCGGTGGGACGGCACAGACGGGGGGCGGTGCTCCGCGACCGGCTTCGCTAGGGTCACCGACATGGCTGAGAACTACACCGACCCCAGCGGCAACACCGAGGCGTTCCGCGCCTTCACCCAGACGCCGGAGGCCGCCGGTCCGGCCGACGCGCCGTCCCGCCTGCCGCTCATCGTCGGTGCGGCGGTCGTCGTCGTGCTGCTGGTGGCCCTCGTCGCCTGGCTGGCGATGCGCTGAGCCGGCGCGCGGCGATGCGCTGAGCGGGCCCGACTCCACGTGGTCGGGGCGACGTCAGTGCGCCCCGACCACGTCCCGGGTCTGCCGGGCGATCTCCCGTTCCTCATCGGTACGGATGACACAGACGCTCACCTCGGCGTCGTCCGGCGAGATCAGCCGGTCGCCGTCGCCGTTGTTGCGCGCCTCGTCGACGGTGATGCCGAGCCGGGCCAGTCCGGCCAGCGCGGCGGCCCGGACGGGCGCGGCGTGCTCGCCCACGCCGGCGGTGAACGCGATCGCGTCCACGTGGCCGAGCAGCGCGTAGTACGCGCCGACGTACCCGGTGATCCGCCGGCAGTACACGTCGAAGGCCAGCGCGGCGGCCGGATCCCCGGCCGCCCGGCGCTGGAGCACCTCGCGCATGTCGTTGACGCCGGTCAGCCCGAGCAGCCCGCTGCGGTGGTTGAGCAGGTCGTCGATGTCGTCGACCGACATCCCGCCCTCCCGCCGCAGGTGGAAGATGACTGTCGGGTCGAGGTCGCCGCTGCGGGTGCCCATCACCAGCCCCTGCAGGGGTGACATCCCCATCGAGGTGGCGACGCTGCGGCCGTTCGCGACCGCGCAGGCGCTGGCCCCGTTGCCCAGGTGCAGGGTGATGGTGTTGAGCTGCTCGTACGGCCGGCCCAGCAGTTCGGCGGTACGCCGGGAGACGTACGCGTGCGAGGTGCCGTGGAAGCCGTACCTGCGGATGCCGTACCGCTGGGCGGTGTCCAGGTCGATCGCGTAGGTCGCGGCGGCCTCGGGCAGGGTGTGGTGGAACGCCGTGTCGAAGACGGCGACCTGCGGGACGTCCGGCAGCGCCGCGCGGGCCACCTCGATGCCGGCCAGGTTGGCCGGGTTGTGCAGCGGGGCCAGCGGCACCAGATCCTTGATCGCGGCCAGCACCGCGTCGTCGATGAGGACCGGGGTGGTGAACTTCCGGCCGCCGTGCACCACCCGGTGCCCGACCGCCGCCAGTCCGGTCAGGTCCAGTCCGGCCAGGATCTGCCGGACGGCGCTGGCGTGGTCCGCCGGGCCGCCGCCGGGCTCACCGACCCGCTCGACGGTGCCCTGGTCGACGGTCCGGTCCCCGTCGTAGTGGCGCCACTTCACCGAGGACGACCCGCAGTTGAGCACCAGTACCCGACTCATGACGCCTCCTCGGCGGCCGCCTGGATGGCGGTGATCGCCACCGTGTTGACGATGTCCGGCACTGTCGCGCCCCGGGACAGGTCGTTCACCGGCCGGCGCAGGCCCTGCATGACCGGGCCGACGGCGACCGCCCCGGCCGAACGCTGCACCGCCTTGTACGTGTTGTTGCCCGTGTTGAGGTCCGGGAAGATAAAGACCGTTGCCTGGCCGGCGACCGGGCTGTCGGGCAGCTTCGTGGCGGCCACTGCGGGGTCGATCGCCGCGTCGTACTGGATCGGCCCCTCGACCAGCAGGTCGGGCCGGCGCTCCCGGACCAGCGCGGTGGCCGCGGCGACCTTCTCCACGTCCGCGCCCGCACCGGAGCTGCCGGTGGAGTACGACAGCATGGCGACCCGGGGTTCGATGCCGAAGCGGGCGGCGGTGTCGGCCGACGAGATCGCGATGTCGGCGAGCTGGGCGGCGTCCGGGTCGCGGTTGACGGCACAGTCTCCGTAGACCAGCACCCGGTCGGCGAGCAGCATGAAGAAGACGCTGGAGGCCACCGAGACCTCCGGCACGGTACGGATGATCTCGAACGCGGGCAGGATGGTGGCGGCGGTGGTGTGCGTGGCGCCCGAGACCATGCCGTCGGCGTACCCGGCCGCCACCATGAGCGTCCCGAAGTAGTTGGGCTGGGCCACGATGTCGTGCGCCAGCTCGGCGGTGACGCCCCGGTGGGCGCGCAGCCGCGCGTACTCGGCGGTGAACTCGTCGCGCCACCCGCTGGTGGCCGGGTCGACCAACCGCGCGTCGCCGAGGTCGATGCCCAGCTCGCGGGTGCGCCTGGCGATGTCGTCCGGCCGCCCGAGCAGGGTCAGCTCGGCGACGCCCCGGCGCAGCAGGATCTCCGCCGCCCGCAGGATGCGCTCCTCGGCGCCCTCGGGCAGCACCAGGTGCCGGGGCCTGGAGCGGGCCCGGTCGATCAGCTCGTTCTCGAACATCAGCGGGGTGACCCGCGTCGACCGGCTGACCCGCAGCCGGCGGGCCAGGTCGTCGGTGTCCACGCAGCGCTCGAACGCGCCCAGCGCGGCCTCCACCTTGCGCGGGTTGGCCACGCTGGGCCGCCCCTCGATCCGGCTGGACGCCTCGACCGTGTCGTAGCTGTCGCTGCCGACGGAGAGCACGGCCAGGCCGGTGTTCAGGCCCTCCACCAGCCGCATCACCCGGGGGTCGGGTTGCTCGCCGAGGGTGAGCACGAGCCCGGCCACCGACACCTGCCCGGCCACGTGTGCCGCGCTGGCCGCGACGAGCAGGTCGGCCCGGTCCCCGGGGGTGATCACCAGAGCGCCCTCGGTGAGGTGGCCCAGCAGTGTCGGCACGTGTGCCGCCCCGACCACGTAGTCCAGCACGTCCCGGCCGAGCGCCGCGTCGTCGCCGGCCAGCAGGGTGGCGCCGAGCGCCGCCGCCACCTCGGCCACCGTCGGCGCCGACACGCTCGGCACCTCCGGGATGGCGTACGCCGGCACGGGCAGCTCCGGCAGCGTCATCGGCTCGGACACCCGGTTGGCGATCACCGCGAGCACCGTCGCGCCCAGGTCGGCCACATCGTGGTACGCCCCGCGCATGGCCGCCGCGACGGCCGCCGGCTCCTGCTCGTAGCCGTCGACCACCGGCACCACCACGCTGCCGAACTCGGTGGCCAGTCGGGCGTTGAAGGCCAGCTCGCGGGGGTGCGCAGGGTCGCCCGGCTCGTCGAAGTCACTGCCCACCACGACGACCGCCGGGCACTGCCGCTCCACCGCCCGGTACCGCTGGACGACAGCGGAGATCAGCTCTTCCCGTCGGCCGTCGGCGACCAGCCGGGCCGCCTCGGCGTACGTGGAGCCGGCCAGGTCGGCGAGCGGCACCTCGACCCGGTACCGCTCGCTCAGCAGCGCGAGGATCGGGTCCGGGCCGGTGTCGGCCACCAGCGGTCGGAACACGCCGATCCGCCCGACCTGGCGGGACAGCAACTCGGCCAGCCCGAGGGCGATCGTCGACTTGCCTCCGCCCGAACCGACGCTGGTCAGATACACGCTGCGAGCCACAGCCCCCACCCTAGAAGATCGCGAGTCTCCCCACCCGGGCCCTACGGCCCTCCGTCCCGGGCCCCGCCGGCCGCTTCCGGCAGGTGGGTCACGCGGGGCGCAGGGCCGCGATGCCGGTCAGGAAGATGTCGATGCCGGCCAGGAACTGCTCACGGTCGTCATGATCGCGCAGCTGCGTCACTGTCGCGTGCACGAACGGGTACCTGGCGGGGTCCAGTTGCGCCCACTTCGCGGCGGTGGTGTCCAGGAACGTCCCGCGGTCCGTGCCGCCGCCGCTGAGGTGCCGGGCGTTTGCGGCGTTCTGGACGGCGACACCGAGGACGTAGTTCACGAGCGTCCCGGCCGCGTCGAAGCGCGCTCCCTCGGGCACGGCGAGCGCGTCCAGCAGCCTGCCGATGCTCTCGTAGAAGTCCAGCAGCGCGGGGCGCCACGGTTGCCGGGAGAGTTCCGCACCGACCCAGGGGTGGGCGTCGATCGCGTCGAACAGGCCCAGGGCGAGCAGGCGCAGGGTCTCGCGAGGACCGCCGGTGGTGGCCGTGCGGGACAGCACACCGGTGATGACGTCGTCGGTGGCCGCCGCGAGCAGGTCGTTCTTGTCCGCGACGTGGTGGTAGATCGCGCCGTATCCGGTCTTCAGGCGCACCGTGAGCGCACGCAGCGTCAGAGCGCTCTCGCCGCCGCCGTCCAGGATCTCGGTGGCGGTCCGAATGATCAGGTCCCTGGACAGGCTGTCCGTGCGGCGCGGGGTCGGCCCGGATCCGTGAGCGGTTCGCTGTGCCATGAGCCCAGTGTCGCACGGTTGGATTGTTGCTCCAAAGCCGTGCTAGCGTTCGTTGGAGCGGCGATCCAAAACGGCTCGTCCTGTAGACCTGGGGGACCACCATGACGACACCGGTCACGATCATCGGAGCCGGCCTGGGCGGCCTGCTGCTGGCCCGCGTGCTGCACGTGCACGGCATCCCGTCCACCGTGTACGAGGCGGAGGCGTCCTCGGCGACGCGTACGCAGGGCGGACTGCTCGACATCCGCGACTACAACGGCCAGCCCGCGCTGGAGACGGCTGGCCTGACCGAGGAGTTCCGCAAGCTCGTCCTGGAGGGGCGTCAGGCGATGCGCCTGTTGGACCGGCACCGGAACGTCCTGCTCGACGTGCCCGACGACGGCACCGGTGGCAGCCCGGAGGTGCAGCGCGGCGAACTGCGGCAGATGCTGCTCGACTCACTCCCGGCCGGCACCGTCCGGTGGGGTCACAAGGTCAGCGGCGTGCGCGCCCTCGGCGAGGGCCGCCACGAAGTGGCCTTCACCAACGACACCGCAGTCGTCACGAGCCTGCTGGTCGGCGCGGACGGCGCCTGGTCCCGGGTCCGACCGCTGCTCTCCGAGGCCACACCCGGGTACACCGGCTTCTCATTCATCGAGACCCACCTGTTCGACGGCGACACCCGGCACCCGACCAGCGCGGAAACCGTCGGCGGCGGAGCGATGATGGTGCTGGAGCCGGGCAGGGGGATCCTGGCCCATCGGGAGCGCGACGGAAACCTCCACACCTGGGTGATGCTCGCCAGGCCGCAGGACTGGTTCGCCGCCATCGACTTCGCCGACCCCGACGCGGCCATCGCGCGGATCGTGCGGGAGTTCGACGGCTGGGCGCCGGAGCTCACCGCCCTGGTCACCGACGGCGAGACCCCGCCGGTCCTGCGCCACATCTTCACCCTGCCCGCCGGACACCGGTGGGACCGGAGGCCCGGAGTGACCCTGCTCGGCGACGCCGCGCACCTGGCGGCACCCAACGGCGAAGGCGCCAACCTGGCCCTTCTCGACGGCGCCGACCTCGGCACGGCCATCGCCGCGCACCCCGACGACATCGAGACCGCGCTCACCGCGTACGAGCAGGCCATGTCCGTGCGAAGTGCCACGGCCAACGCCGAGGCCCCCGACCTTCAGGACATGCTTGGCGACGGCACACCTGACACGTTGATCAAGGCTCTCACCGGAAGCTGAGGCGGCCTGCGGCCTGCGGCCCAGGCGTCGGCGTCGGCGTCGTTCCGGCGGGGCCAGGCAGGTAGCAGGCGCTCGGTCGGCGGTGCGGTAGGCGTCTCACCTGTCAGGCGTCGCAAGAACCGAAAAAGATTCACGCCTACACTCGCTTCCCATGACCGCCCGGCGCCTGAGCAGCGAAGATACGTCGACCCGGAGGTCGACGCCCGCAGGCGTGCCCGGTGACGCTCCGACCCCACCGGCCGCGCCTGTCGACGAATCGACAATGGTGATCGGCCGCTCCGACGCCCCCACCGCGCTGATCGCCGCCGTACCCCAACCACCGCCGGTGTTCGTCGATCCCAGCGGCCGACGTCGCTCCCGCCTGCGCTGGCTCGCGTACGCCGTCGGTCTGTTCGGTCTGCTCTACACCGGGCTGGTGGCTGTCAGCTTCGCGGGCGGCATGGTGGAGCCGCACACGGTGCTCCCCTTCGTGGACGAGGCCGAGCAGCCCGAACGGCCCCGGTCGCCGCAGGCCGAGGCGATCACGGTAGTTCCCGAGCCGTCAACGGCCGTCCCCCGTACGTCGGCGGCCCCGGTGACCCCCAGCGCCGCCCCGGCGGCTACCCGCCCGGTCGCCCCCCGCCGCTCGCCGGGCGTCACCGGCTCGCCGAGCGGCGGTCCCGCCCGAGCGCCGGCCCCGCCCGCCCCCGCGCCCACACCCACGCCGACTGCTCCGTCGGCCCCGACACCAGCCGTCCCGCCGTCGACCGAGGACCCGCCGACGCCACCGGACGAGACGCTCGACGAGCCCGACGGCTCACCCGCCGATGACTGAGACGACGAGCACGGGAGCCCGCCAACGTCGGGCCGTACCGCCGCCGCGCTGGATCCTGCTGGGCGTGTTGCTGGCGGTGCTGGCCGGCGTGCTCGTCGTCCACGCGTACGCCAACGCGTCCTTCACCCCCGACCACCAGCACAGCGGCCGAGGGCAACGCGAGGTCCCCACCTCGGTGGTCACCGGGGGTCCGATCATCAGCGCCAACAGCGAACAGGTCCGTTCCTACCGGCTGCCGGAGCGGACCATCGCGCTCACCTTCGACGACGGCCCCGACCCGGTCTGGACCCCCGAGGTGCTGCGCGTCCTCGACGCTTACCAGGTCAAGGGCACCTTCTTCGTGCTGGGTTCGCAGGTCTCCCGACACCCCGACGTGGCCCGGAGCCTGGTCGGTGGCGGCCACGAACTCGGCGTCCACACGTTCACCCACCCGGACCTCACCGAGCTGCCCGGCTGGCGGCGGGACCTGGAGTACGCCCAGACGCAGCTCGCCCTGGCCGCCGTCACCGGCGTGCGGACCTCGCTGGTCCGGTACCCGTACTCCTCACACGCCGACGCCATCGACAACGAGGACTGGCCGGTGCTGACCGCCGCCGGCGACCTGGGCTACCTGACGGTGCTCAACGACACCGACAGTCAGGACTGGGCGCTGCCCGGCGTAAACAAGATCATCGAGAATGCGGCCCCGGAGGGAACCTCGGGCGCCATCACCCTCTGGCACGACGCCGGCGGTGACCGGGCGCAGACCGTGGCAGCCCTCGACCGGTTCATTCCGATGATGAAGGAACGCGGATACCGGTTCGTCACCGCGACCGAGGGGCTGAACCTCGCCTTCGCCGCCGCCGGCGCCGACCACCGGGTGGACTCCGGCCTGGCGGCCACCGCGGGGGACCGCTGGCGCGGCCGGATGCTGGTCTGGGCCGTCCAGGGTGCCGACCGCCTGCTGAGCGTGTTCGGGATCCTTTTCGTGCTCGTCGGCGTGCTCACGGTGGGGCGCACCGCGGTGCTGTTCCTGCTCGCCGGGCGGCACGCCCGCCGCCGGCGGGCCAAGGACTGGACGTGGGGGCCACCTGTCACCGCGCCGGTGTCGGTGGTCGTTCCCGCCTACAACGAGAGGGAGGGGATCGCGGCAGCGGTGCGGTCACTCGCCACCGGCGACCATCCCGGCGGGATCGAGGTGGTGGTCGTCGACGACGGCTCCACCGACGGGACCGCCGACATCGTCGACGCGCTCGGCCTGCCCAACGTCCGGGTGGTCCGCAAGCCCAACGGCGGCAAGCCCAGCGCATTGAACACCGGCGTGGCGCTGGCCCGCCACGACCTGATCGTGATGGTCGACGGCGACACCGTCTTCGAACCCGACTCCGTCCGGCGGCTCGTGCAGCCCTTCGCCGACCCGCAGGTGGGCGCGGTAGCCGGCAACGTCAAGGTCGGCAACCGGCGCAGCCTCATCGCCAAGTGGCAGCACATCGAGTACGTCATCGGGTTCAACCTGGACCGGCGTCTCTACGAGACGCTGCGCTGCATGTCGACGGTGCCCGGCGCGATCGGCGGCTTCCGGCGGCAGGCGCTGCGCTACGCCGGCGGGATGACCGACGACACCCTGGCCGAGGACACCGACATCACCATGGCCCTGGGCCGGGCCGGCTGGAAGGTGGTCTACGAGGAGACGGCCCGCGCCTGGACCGAGGCGCCGACGAGCCTGGGACAGCTGTGGAAACAGCGCTACCGGTGGAGCTACGGCACCATGCAGGCGATGTGGAAGCACCGCCGCTCCGTGTTCGACAGGGGGGCCTCCGGCCGGTTCACCAGGCGATGCCTGTTCTTCCTCAGCCTCTTCGGCGTGCTGCTGCCGCTGCTCGCGCCCGTGATCGACCTGCTGGCCCTGTACGGCCTGTTCTTCCTCGACCGGACCGCCACGGCGGTGGCCTGGCTGGTCATGCTCGGCGTGCAGATGGTCACCGCGATCGTCGCGTTCCGGCTGGACCGGGAGAAGCTGGGTGTGCTGTGGGTGCTGCCGCTGCAACAGTTCGTCTACCGGCAGTTGATGTACCTGGTGATGATCCAGGCAGTGGTCACCGCACTGACCGGCGGCCGGCTGGGCTGGCAGAAACTCCGACGCACCGGGCTGGAGCCGGCAACCTCCCGCACCGGCTGACCGGCGCCGGTCAGCCGTCGGTAGGTCGATCGTCGGGCGGTTCAGTCCTCGTCGGGGTCGTCCAGGCGGGCCAGGTAGGTGGCCAGGCGCTCGATCGGGGTCTCGAACTCGGGGTTCAGGTCGACGAAGTCGCGCAGGCGCTCGCCCAGCCACTCCAGGGTCACCTGCTCGTCCCCCCGGCGCTCGACCAGCTCCTCGATGCCACGGTCGGTGAAGTACACGGCGTACGTCCTCGTGCTCGGCCCGGCGCGGGCCGGGCGGGTCGGTGGTTCGGACGGACCGACGCGAGCCGGGGCAGGACCGTGGAAACGGCCCTGCCCCGGCTCGCGTGGCGCGATCAGGTCACGGGCGGGGGAGTGCCGCCTCGATGAGCGCGGTCTGCTCGACCTCGTGGGTCTTGGCCGAGCCGACCGCCGGGGCCGCCGCGGCCGGGCGGGAGATCCGCCGCAGCCGGACGTCGGTGAGGTGCTCCAGCAGGTTGAGCGCGACGAACGACCAGGCGCCCTGGTTGGCCGGCTCCTCCTGCACCCAGGCGAAGTCCTCCGCGTTCGGGTACTGCGCGAGGGCGGCCCGGATCTCCTCGACCGGCAGCGGGTACAGCTGCTCGATCCGGATGATCGCCGTGTCGGTGATGCCGCGCTCCTGCCGGGCCTGGAACAGGTCGTAGTAGACCTTGCCCGAGCACAGCAGCACCCGCTTGACCGACTCCGGTGCCGGGGCGGCGGTGTCGCGCAGCACCGGCTGGAAGGTGCCGGTGGTGAAGTCCTCCACCGAGGAGACGCAGAGCTTGTGCCGCAGCAGCGACTTCGGCGTGAACACCACGAGCGGCTTGCGCTTCGGCGACAGGGCCTGGCGGCGCAGCAGGTGGAAGTAGTTCGCCGGAGTCGTCGGGATGGACACCCGCATGTTGTCCTCGGCGCACATCTGCAGGAACCGCTCCGGGCGACCGGAGGTGTGGTCCGGGCCCTGGCCCTCGTGGCCGTGCGGGAGCAGCAGGGTCACCGCGGAGCGCTGACCCCACTTCACCTCACCCGAGGAGATGAACTCGTCGATCACCGACTGGGCGCCGTTGACGAAGTCACCGAACTGGGCCTCCCAGGCGACCAGCGCGTTGACGTTCTCCACCGAGTAGCCGTACTCGAAGCCCATCGCCGCGTACTCGGACAGCAGCGAGTCGTGCACGAAGAACCGGGACCGCTCGCCGTCGCCGGTGAGCGACTTGAGCGGCAGGTAGTCGTCGCCGGTGCGGGAGTCGACCACCGACGCGTGCCGCTGGACGAAGGTGCCGCGCCGCGAGTCCTGCCCGGCGAGCCGGACGGTGACCCCGTCGTGCAGCAGCGCCCCGAACGCGATGATCTCGCCGAAGCCCCAGTCGATGTTGCCCTCGACGGACATCTTGGCCCGCCGGTCGAGCAGCTGCTGGATCCGCTTGTGCGGGGTGAAGCCCTCGGGGAGGTTGGTGTGCGCCTCGCCGACCGCCTTCACCACGGCGGCATCGGTGGCGGTGTCGACCGCCGGCTCCGGCTCCTCCTCGCGGCGGGGACGGTTGAGCTGGCGCGGCGTGGCGGCGGCGTCCCGGGTGGCCTTGAAGACCTTCTCCAGCTGCGCCTGGTAGTCGCGCAGCAGCTCCTCCGCGTCCTCCACGGTGATGTCGCCGCGACCGATCAGCTCCTCGGTGTAGAGCTTGCGCACCGACCGCTTCGAGTCAATGATCTTGTACATCTGAGGGTTGGACATCGACGGGTCGTCGCCCTCGTTGTGGCCGCGCCGGCGGTAGCAGACCATGTCGATCACGACGTCCTTGTTGAACGCCTGCCGGTACTCGAAGGCCAGCCGGGCCACTCGGACCACGGCCTCCGGGTCGTCGCCGTTCACGTGGAAGATCGGCGCCTGGATCATCCGAGCCACGTCGGTGCTGTAGAGGCTGGACCGGCTGTACTCCGGGGCGGTGGTGAAGCCGACCTGGTTGTTGACCACCACGTGCACGGTGCCGCCGGTGCGGTAGCCGCGCAGCTGCGACAGGTTGAGCGTCTCGGCGACCACACCCTGGCCGGCGAACGCGGCGTCGCCGTGCACCGCCAGCGGCAGCACGGTGTAGCCCTCCAGCTTGAGGTCGATCCGGTCCTGCTTGGCCCGGACGATGCCCTCCAGCACGGGGTCGACGGCCTCCAGGTGCGACGGGTTCGCCACCAGGGACACCTTGACGACGTGCTCGCCGTCCGGGGTGGTGAACTTGCCGTTCTGGCCCAGGTGGTACTTCACGTCGCCGGAGCCCTGCGTCGAGCGCGGGTCGAGGTGACCCTCGAACTCCGAGAAGATCTTCTCGTACGGCTTGCCGACGATGTTGGCCAGCACGTTGAGCCGGCCCCGGTGGGCCATGCCGATGACCACCTCGTCCAGCCCGCTCTCGGCGGAGGACTCGAGCACCTCGCCCAGCAGCGGGATCAGCGACTCGCCACCTTCGAGCGAGAAGCGCTTCTGGCCCACGTACTTGGTCTGCAGGAAGGTCTCGAACGCCTCGGCGGCGTTGAGCCGGTTGAGCACGTGCTTCTGCTCGTCGGCGGACGGCTTCTCGTACTTGCGCTCGATCCGCTCCTGGATCCAGCGCCGCTCCTCCGGGTCCTGGATGTGCATGTACTCGATGCCGACGCGCCGGCAGTACGAGTCGCGCAGCACGCCGAGGATCTCGCGCAGCTTCATCCGCTGGCGCCCGGCGAAGCCGTTGACCGGGAACTCCCGGTCCAGGTCCCACAGGGTCAGCCCGTGCTGGAGGACGTCCAGGTCGGGGTGCTTGCGGATGGTGAATTCCAGCGGGTCGGTGTCGGCCATCAGGTGACCGCGCACGCGGTACGCGTGGATCAGCTCGTGCACCCGGGCGGTCTTGTTGATCTGACCCTCGGAGTTGACGGCCACGTCGCGCACCCAGCGCACCGGCTCGTACGGGATGCGCAGCGAGGTGAAGATCTCGTCGTAGAAGCTGTGCTCGCCCAGGATCAGCTCGTGCATGACCTTGAGGAACTCGCCGGACTGCGCGCCCTGGATGATCCGGTGGTCGTACGTGCTGGTCAGCGTGATGACCTTGCTGACCGCCAGCTCGGCCAGGGTGGCCTCGGACATGCCCTGGTAGGGGGCCGGGTATTCCATCGCGCCGACGCCGATGATCGCGCTCTGCCCCTGCATGAGCCGCGGCATGGAGTGCACCGTGCCGATGCCGCCCGGGTTGGTCAGCGAGATCGTGGTGCCGGAGTAGTCCTCCATGGTCAGCTCGTTGCGCCGCGCCCGCCGGACCACGTCCTCGTACGCCTGCCAGAACTGCCGGAAGTCCATCTGCTCGCAGCCCTTGATGGAGGGGACCACCAGGTTGCGGCTGCCGTCCGGCTTGGCCAGGTCGATCGCGATGCCGAGGTTGACGTGCGCCGGGCGGACCACTGCCGGCTTGCCGTTGGCCTCGGCGAAGGAGTTGTTCATCTCCGGGTGCTGAACGAGCGCCCGGACCATCGCGTAGCCGACCAGGTGGGTGAAGCTGACCTTGCCACCGCGCCCTCGGGCGAGGTGGTTGTTGATCACGATGCGGTTGTCGACCAGCAGCTTCGCCGGGACCGCGCGGACGCTTGTCGCGGTGGGCACGCTCAGCGAGGCGTCCATGTTCTGGACGATCTTCGCGGCGACACCTCGCAGCGGCGTGGTCTGCGGGCCGTCGGCGCTCGGCGCGGCGGCCTTCGCGGCCGGCTTGGCCTTCTCCGGGGTGGCCTTCGCGGGCGCGGCCTTGGCCGGCGTCGACGGCGCGGCGGCCGGCTTGCTGGCGGCGGCGGCCGGCTTCGCCGGGGTGCTGGGCTGGCTGACCGTGGCCGCCGCCTCCGGCTGGCCGTCGGGCTCGGGCGCGGCGGCCGGCTTGCCCGACGTCTCAGCCCGGCGTGGCGTGCCGGCGCCGGGCGCCGGCCGGTAGTCGGCGAAGAAGTCGTGCCAGGCCGAATCGACGCTCGTTGGGTCGGCGAGGTACCGCTGGTACATCTCCTCGACGATCCACTCGTTCGGGCCGAAACCCGCCAGTGGGTTCTCCTGCGAAGTCTGCTGGGTCGACACGGCCGGTAATCGCCTCTTTCACGCGGGTTTGTGTGTCACGCGGTGTCCGTCGCGTCCAATTGATGGACAACGGACAGGACGACTCCCAGGCTACGCCGTACGGATCGCGCAGGCATTTCCGCCTCGGTCGGGTGGCCGGATTCACAGAAGATGCCAGAAGTTCACCAACCCCTGCGCGGCCCGTCCCCGGCTGCTACGGCCAGATTGAGTACCGGTACGGATGTCCCCGCACCGACGTCCTCCGCGAGGATCGGGCGCATGGATCATGACGGGGCACGGGGGCGCTATGGCCGGAGCATGGCGGTGGCGACCGGTTGGTACGTCACCGCGATCGCGGCCATGGCGGTGGGCACGACGAGCGTGCCGAGCGCGCCGCACGACGACTGCGCGGCCTGGTTCAGCTGCCTGTCGCCGGGCGAGTCGCTGGTGTTCGTCGGTCTGGTGTGGGGCACGCCGGTGCTCCTCGGGCTGCTGGTCGTGACGGCGCTGGTGACCGCGCTTGTCGTCCGACTCGTCCCCTCGGCGGTGCTCGCCGGCACCACCGCCGCGGCGCTCAGCGTCGGGGTCTGCGCCGCCGCGTACCTGGGTCGCTCGTGAAGCGGCTCGGCCTTGGCGGGCTCTTCTTCGGCTGGCTCTACGGGGTGCCGTTCCTGCTGCTGGTGGGCCTGATCCGGCGCATGTCCAGGCCGTACACGCCGAACGCTGACGATGCGCAGGCGTTCGGCGCGACCACTGACGCCCTGCTGACGACCGGGCTCCTGCTCAACGGGGTGCTTCCGGTGCTCGGCCTGCTGCTGGCCGGATGGGCGGGGGAGGCCCTCTGGCGTCGGCACTTCGCCTGGGCGTTCGCCGGGACGGTGCTGCTGTACGTGGCGGTCGCGCTGGTCGGCAGCATGGCCACCAGCTCGCTGATCGGGCACATCCCCGCCGATCTGGAGCCCGACCCGGTGGTCACCCAGTGCATTCCGATCAGCGGCGGCCGGAGCTGCCCGGGCGGGTGAGGCGCAGGCCCGGGGTGGCGGCCGTGCCGCCGCCACCCCGGAACTCGCATCGGTCAGGAGATGTCGCGCCGGCGCATCAGCAGGGTGCCGACCACGCCGGTGACCACCGCGTATCCGATGAGCACGGCGGCGCCCGCCCAGCGCGGCGGGTTGCCCGGGATGTCCGCCCCGGTGACCATCAGCGACGAGGCCAGCGACGGCACCAGCAGTTGCAGGTTGTTGATCCAGTCGCCCCAGCGGTTGGCCAGGACGGCGATCACCACTGCCGCACCGATCGAGCCGCCCAGGTAGAGCAGGATGCCGGTCACTGTCGCGCCGATCTGGCTGCGGATCAGCACGCCGATGCCGACGCCGAACACGGCCCACAGCAGGTACGCGAGCAGGTTCAACCCGATCGCCCGCCAGGCTGCGTCGTTGCCGAGTTGCGAGTCCAACCCCACCGCGCTCAGCACCGCCGAGCCGGCGATCAGGTTGAGCACGGTGGTGACCAGCCAGAACAGCAGCGCCAGCACACCCGCCGCGACCAGCTTGGCGGCCATCACCGCGGTGCGGTGCGGCGCGGTGAGGAACGTGGTGGTGACCGTCTGGTGGAAGAACTCGCTGGTCACCACGATGATGCCGAGCAGCATGATGATCAGCAGGCCGAAGAACTGCCCGGAGGTGAACAGGTTCGACGCGATCGCGTCCGGGGTGGCCGCGGCCTCGAACTGGGCGGACTGGTCGCCCACGTCCGCGGGGTTGGTGCTGGTCAGCGCGTCGGTCTGCAACCAGTTGAAGAGCAGCGTGAGCGCCCACAGCGGCAGGCTGATCAGCGCGAACACCCACCAGGTGTTGGTGGTACGGATCTTGAGCAACTCGGATCGGACGAGGTTCATCGGATACCCGCCTTTCCGGCCGTCAGCTCCAGGAAGACCCGTTCCAGGTCGGGTCGTTCGGTGGTCAGTTCGTGCAGCTCCACGCCCGCGGCCAGGGCGGCCCGACCGATCGTGGGGGCGTCCACCCCGGAGACCAGCAGGACGCCGTGCTCGTCGGTGGTGACGGTGGCCGACTGCGCCTTCAGTGCGGTGGTCAGCGCCTCGGCCTGCGGGGTGCGGACCCGCACCTGGGCGCCCTGGGCCATCGACCCGAGCACCTGCTCGACCGGCCCCTGCCGGACGAGCTGCCCGGCCGCGATGATCACCACGTCGTCGGCGAGCAACTGCATCTCCGACAGCAGGTGGCTGGAGACCAGCACCGTACGGCCCTCGTGGGCCAGGTTCTTGAGGAACCCGCGCATCCACCGGATGCCCTCCGGGTCCAGCCCGTTGGCCGGCTCGTCGAGGATCATCACCCGGGGATCACCGAGCATCGCGGCGGCGATACCGAGCCGCTGCTTCATGCCGAGCGAGTAGCCCTTGAACTTGCGCTTCGCCGCCGGGGTCAACCCGACCAGCTCCAGCGCCTCGTCGGCCCGCGACCGGGGCAGGCCGGCCGCCGCGCAGATCACCCGCAGGTGGTTGATGCCGGTGCGGCCCTTGTGCGCGCTGGACGCCTCCAGGATCGCCCCGACGTGCCGCAGCGGGTCGGTGAGGTCGGCGTAGCGGTGACCGCTGATGGTGGCCGTACCCGCGGTCGGGGTGACCAGGTTCAGCAGCATGCGCAGCGTGGTGGTCTTACCGGCGCCGTTCGGGCCGAGGAAGCCGGTCACCCGCCCCGGTGCCACGGTGAAGGACAGGTTGTTCACCGCCCGCACGTTTTTGTACTGCTTCGTCAGACCGGACACCACGATCTGACCGTCGCTGGTGGGGCTTCGCTGCCCGTCAGTCATCATTCTCCTCCCGTGTGGCGTCGAGGTACGCCGTGGCACAGCGTGACGGTACCGAGCAACAAGGTCAATCAGGCCCGGTCCCTACGGCGTGGTCCCCCTTGGGGCGGAGGCGTGTCCTCCCTGCGGACGACCGCGGGGCCTCAGCGGGCGATCCAGGTGGCCCGGGCCGCGCCCAGCAGCGCGCCGTCGGGGCCGTACAGGCTGGTGTGCACCAGCGCCTTGCGGCCGTCGACACCGATCAACGCGCCGGTCACCACGCACTCGTCGCCCGGCGCCGGCCGGGCGGTGACCACCGCGGCGATCCGCCCGAGCAGGTACGGGCGGCCGGACGCGAGCACCGTCCAGCCGCCGGGGCAGTCCAGCGCGGCCCAGACCGTGGCGTCGCCTACCTGCTCGGGTGCGCGAAACGGCGCGGCGGTCCGGCCGTCCGGCAACCGGCCGGGAAAGATCCGCAACCCGTCGTCGCGGCGCGGACCACAGACGAAACACTCGGGGTACGGATGCTCGACGAACCCGGGGTAGCGGGTGGAAGCCTCCACCGCCGTCTCCCGGTCGACCGGCGGCACGACGGCGTCCACGACGCCGGCGGGGCGGACCTCGGCCACCAGTTCGCCGGCCGGATCCCGGACCTCGCCGTCGACCAGGCTCAGCGCCGTCTCCAGCGGCGGTGGCCGACGCAGCGTCACCTCCACCGGTCCGGGGCCACCCTCGGCCGCGAAGAGGCCGGCGCTCCAGCCGCCGTTGCCGGAGCCGGTGGGCCCGTTGTACCGGGACTCGATGCGCATGGGTGACCTCCGTGGGGCGTGGGGCGGCGCCGTCGCCGGCCCGTCGGGCAGCCTCGCACGGGCCCGGTCGGAGGCATCCGCCGGCCGGCGTTCATCCGGTCGACACCAGTGGTGCGCGCCGATGGCAACCCGGGGCATTTACACAGATCCCATGGCCGTTCTGCATGTCGCTGGCGCATCCCTGACGACCAGCGGATACACCCTGCTGATCGCCGACGACCCCACCCAGGTCGCGGCCGCGCAACGCCTGCGCCACGAGGTGTTCGCCACCGAGTTGGGCGCCACCCTCGCACCCGGCGGCGCCGGGTTGGACGTGGACCCCTTCGACGCCCACTGCGATCACCTCATCGTCCGCGAGGACAGCACCGGGCAGGTGGTCGGCACGTACCGGCTGCTGCCGCCGGGGCGTACCGACCGGCGGTACGCCGAGAGCGAATTCGACCTCGGGGCGCTCGATCCACTGCGCGACGACCTCGTCGAGACGGGTCGGTCCTGCGTGCACCCGGACCACCGATCGGGCGCGGTGATCAACCTGATGTGGGCGGGGCTCACCCGCTACCTGCACCTGCGCGGCTCGCGCTGGCTCGGCGGCTGCGCCTCGGTGCCGGTCGACGACGGCGGTCGCACGGTCGCCGGGGTGTGGGCCCAGGCCCAGGCCCGGCACCTGTCGCCGCCGCCGCTGCGGGTGCGCCCGCTGCGCCCGTGGTTCGCCGAGCCGGCCGCCGTCGCGGCCGCCACGGCCGCCGACCCGGCCGCTCGCGTGGCGGTGCCGCCGCTGCTGCGCGGTTACCTGCGGCTCGGCGCGTGGATCTGCGGCGAGCCCGCGTACGACCCGGACTTCGGGTGCGCGGACTTCTACGTGCTCTTCTCCCTGGACCGGATGAACCCGCGCTACCTGCGGCACTTCCTGGGCGGGGACCACCGGTGACCGCCGGAGCGCGGGACCTGTGGCGGCCCTTCTCGGGCTGCGACGACGACTGCCTGCCGGCGGCCGGCGAGGTGCCCACGGTGCCGGTGGTCCGCCGGATGCTCCGGTTGGTCGCGGCGAGCGGGATGCTGCTGGCCGGGGTGGGAGTGGCGGTGCTGCTGCCGGTGCTCCCGGCGCGCGAGCGGCAGGCGGTGCTGCGCGGCTGGGCCCGCGGCACCGTTCGCGCGTTCGGCGTCCGGTTGGTGATCAAGGGCCGGCTGCCCCGGCGGCGCGCGCTGCTGGTCGCCAACCACGTCTCGTGGCTGGACATCCTCGCCGTCCTGGCGGTCGCGCCCACCCGCATGGTGGCGAAGCGGGAGATCCGGTCCTGGCCGGTGGTCGGGCTGCTCGCCGCGGCGGCGGGCACTGTCTTCGTGGACCGGTCCCGGCCGCGGGCCCTGCCGGCCACCGTGCGCCGGCTGGCCGACACGCTGCGCGCCGGCCGGTCGGTAGCGGTGTTTCCCGAGGGTACGACCTGGTGTGCCGGGGACGGCGCGGACGGGTGCCGCCCCGACGGCGGGTTCCGGCCGGCGATGTTCCAGGCCGCCATCGACGCGGGCAGTCCGGTGGTGCCGCTGCGGCTCGGGTACCGGTGCGACGCCACCGGAGCGGTCACGACGGCCGCCGCCTTCCTCGGCGCGGACACCCTGCTGCGCTCGGTCGCACGGGTGGTCGCGGCGCGGGATCTGGTGGTCTCGGTGACGATCGCAAGTGCGCTGCACCCGGCCGGCGACGCCGACCGGCGGTTGCTGGCCCGGGCCGCCGAGTCTGCCGTACACCTGGTGCCGGTTGTCCCGACGCGGACCCGGCTGCGGCCGGTCCCCACCATGACCCCGGCGGGTTCCGTGCCGCAGGTGCCTGCCGGCCGGGACCTCGACCTGGCGGCCTGAGAGCAGGACTCACCACTTGAGCACGCGCCGATCCCGGCGCCGGAGTAGGTCGGATCGCCCTTTGCTCTGCTTCAACCCACGCAACACTTGCGGCCCGCTTGTGTTGCGTGGGTTGAAGCAGAGCAAAGGAGGCGCTCGGAGCGCCCTTTCCCTCGTCGTTAAAAGGCCGGGGCTGGTGGCTGACGCCGTGGTCAGGGTCGCGGTGACGACTCGCGACAGTCTTGTGTGTCGCGATGTATCGCGTTACGGTTTCCTCGTCGGCGCGCGTGGGCGCGTCGTCGAGGGGAGGACGTCATGGCCGGATGGACGGTCGGCAGCCCGCAGCGGCTCACCGTGGACGGCCCGGTCACCCGGCTGGACGTCCGCCTGATCAGTGGACGACTCAACGTGGTCGCCACCGACGGCCCGACCCGGATCGACGTCACCCAGGTCGGCCGCCGACCCGTCCTGATCGACCACTCCGACGGCCGGCTCAGCATCCGACAGGAACGCGGGCACGGCTGGTCGGAGGTCCTGCGGTGGTTCCAGATGATCCACCGCTATCCGCGGGTGGACGTCTCCGTCGCCGTGCCCGCCGATGTCCTCGCCGACCTGGACCTGGTCTCCGGGTCGCTTGTCGCCTCCGGCCTGCGCCGGCAGACCACGGCCCACGTCGTCTCCGGCCAGATCACCCTGATGGGCCTGCGCGGTACCACCTCCGCGAAGATCACCTCCGGGCCGGTGGAGGCGCTCGGCGTCCGCGGTGACCTCACCCTGGAGACCGTCTCCGGGGAGGTGATCCTCGCCGACAGCGCCGCCGACCGGGTGCGGGCGCAGACCGTCTCCGGCGCGATCACCTGCGACCTGGACAACCCCCGGCGCAGCGAGATCCAGCTCACCACCATCTCGGGCAGCATCACCGTCCGGGTCCGCGAGGACAGCGACCTCGCCGTCCGGCTGAACACCGCCTCCGGCCGGATCACCAGCGGCTTCCCGCAGGTGCGCAACTCGCGATTCCCGCTGCCGAGCAGCGAGGGAGTGCTCGGCGCCGGCGAAGGTAAGCTCTGGGCCTCCGCGACGTCGGGAAGCATCTCGCTCCTCGCCCGACCGGTGGCCGCCGACGAGGAGGAGTTGCCGTGACCGCCGTGTTCAGCCACGGGCGGCTCCGGCTCTATCTGCTCAAGCTCCTCGACGACGGCCCCAAGCACGGCTACGAGCTGATCCGTCTCCTGGAGGACCGGTTCCTCGGGCTGTACGCGCCGAGCGCCGGCACCATCTATCCCCGGCTGCAACGGCTGGAGGCCGAGGGGCTGGTGAGCCACACCGCCGCCGGAGGGCGCAAGACGTACTCCATCACCGACGCCGGCCTCGCCGAGCTGCGCCAGCGCGCCGGTGAGCTGGCCGCGTTGGAAGCGGACATCGCGGCCTCGGTGGCGGACCTCTCCACCCTGGCCAGCGAGATCCGCAGCGAGGTGCGCGGCTCGACGCGCGACCTCAAGCGGGAGCTGAGCGAGGCCACCCGGCAGACCCGGCGTACGCGGTGGGAGCCGCCCGCGTCGTCCTACCGGCCCCCGCCGGCCGACGCGCCACGCGATGCCCTGCTCGACGAGTTCGACAAGCGGCTGGCCTCGTTCACCGCCGAGGTGAGCCATCTGGCACGGGCGCGGCAGTTCAGCGACACTCAACTGCGCACGGCGATCCGGCTGCTCGACGGCGCCCTGGACGGGCTGCGCCGGCTGCTGCGCTGACGCCTGCCCGGCCGCCCGGCGACTCACAGGGTTTTTCCAGCGAGCGTCCAGCGCCGGTGCAGTGAGGTCACCGATGATTGGGCCCATGCCCGCTACCCAGACCGAGGCGCGACTCCTCGTCGTCGAGGACGACCCCAACATCCTCGAACTGCTCTCCGCGAGCCTGCGGTTCGCGGGCTTCGACGTGGCCACCGCGACCAGCGGCAGCGCGGCCCTCAACGCCGCCAAGGACCACCGGCCCGACCTGGTCGTGCTCGACGTCATGCTGCCGGACCTGGACGGCTTCGAGGTCATCCGGATGCTGCGCGAGGGCGGCACGCGGACCCCGGTGGTGTTCCTGACCGCCCGGGACGCCACCGACGACAAGATCCGCGGGCTCACCCTGGGCGGCGACGACTACGTCACCAAGCCGTTCAGCCTGGAGGAGTTGACCGCCCGGATCCGCGCCGTGCTGCGCCGCACCACCACCGGCGAGCAGGCCCCGTCCCGGCTCACCTTCGCCGACCTGGAGCTGGACGAGGAGACCCACGAGGTGCACCGGGCCGGGCAGCGGGTGCAGCTCTCGCCGACCGAGTTCAAGCTGCTGCGCTACCTCATGCTCAACGCCAACCGGGTGCTGTCCAAGGCGCAGATCCTCGACCACGTCTGGAACTACGACTTCCGTGGTGACGACAACATCGTCGAGTCCTACATCTCCTACCTGCGGCGCAAGGTCGACACCACCCAGCCCCGGCTGATCCACACCCTGCGCGGCGTGGGGTACGTGCTCCGCAAGCCGGCGGCGTGAACGCGGTCGCGCAGGCGAAGGGACGGCTGCGGGGCGTACCGCTGCGGGTCAAGCTGGTCGCCTCGGTGCTCGCGCTGGTCTCCGCGGCGCTGCTGGTGATCAGCTCGCTGACCGCCTACTTCCTGCACAACTACCTGGTCGGCCAGGTGGACGGGCAGATTCGGTCGGCCACCCAGAGCCTCGGCCAGTACCTCCCGGGTCTGCGCAGCGGCGAGGTCAACGTGACGCTGCCCAGCGACTACGTCGTCTCGCTGGCCGACGAGAACAGGGTGTCCCGGCCGTACTACGACAAGGTGAACCGCGCCCCCGAACAGCTGCCCAGCTTCCCCACGACCCGGGCGGGTTTCGAGGATCTGGAGGGCCAGCCGAAGACTGTCCCGTCCCAGGACGGAGGCACCCGGTGGCGGGTCTACTACGCCGCCCAGCCGGACGGCTCGGTGCTGGCCGTGGGTCAGCCGCTGACCGAGGTCGACCGTGCGGTCAAGCAGCTCGTCTGGATCGACCTGCTGGTCGGCGGGGCGGTGCTGATCCTGCTCGCGTCGGTCGGCGCGGCGATCGTGCGGACCAGCCTGAAGCCCCTCGTCGAGATCGAACGGACCGCCGCGGCCATCGCGGGCGGCGACCTGACCCGCCGGGTGCCCGACCCGGAGCAGGGGCAGGAGCATCCCACCTCCGAGCTGGGCCGGCTCTCCCGCGCGCTGAACGCGATGCTCACCCAGATCGAGGCGGCGTTCACCGCCCGGGCGGCCTCGGAGACGGCGGCCCGCTCGGCGGAGAGCACCGCCCGGGACGCGGCCGCCGCAGCCCAGGCGTCCGAGGCGCGGGCCCGACGCTCCGAGGAGCGGATGCGGCAGTTCGTGGCGGACGCCTCGCACGAGCTGCGGACCCCACTGACCACCATCCGTGGCTTCGCCGAGCTGTACCGCCAGGGCGCGGCCCGCGCGCCGGAGCAGACCGCCGGGCTGCTGCGCCGCATCGAGGACGAGGCCGCCCGGATGGGTCTGCTGGTCGAGGATCTGCTGCTGCTCGCCCGGCTGGACCGGGAACGCCCGCTCTCGCTGGCCCCGGTGGAGCTGCCGGTGCTGGCCTCCGACGCCGTGCAGGCGGCTCGCGCGGTCGCCCCGGACCGGCGGATCGAGCTGGAGATCGAGCCCGGTTCCGGCCCGCTCGTCGTCTACGCCGACGACGCCCGGCTGCGCCAGATCATCGGCAACCTGGTGACCAACGCGCTGACCCACACCCCGCCGGAAGCCGACGTCAGCGTGCGTCTGCGCGCCGAGGCGGGCAACCTCGCCGTCGTGGAGGTCATCGACACCGGCCCCGGTCTCTCCCCGGAACAGTCCGAGCGGGTCTTCGAGCGGTTCTACCGGGCCGACGCGGCCCGGACCCGACGGGCCGACGGCAACACCGGCACCGGCCTCGGCCTGGCCATCGTGGCGGCGCTGGTCGCCGCCCACCACGGCTCGGTCGAGGTGCTCGAGACGCCCGGTGGCGGAGCCACCTTCCGGGTCCGGCTGCCGCAGGTGCCCAGGGGCGACGACCTGGGCGAGTGACTTTCAGCCAACTTCCAGGACGGTTCCAGGTTGATTGCAGTGCCGGGGGAGAAGGTAGTCCCATGACCGAGTTCGAGTCCGACCCGCAGCGCCGGCCGGCCCCCATCGACGCCGAGCCGTCGCACCCCACCGCCGAGCTGCCGCGCGACGAGCGCGCGCAGTCCGACTCTCCGACCACCCCCGTTCCGGTCGTCTCGACCGACGGGGACACCGCGCCCACCGTCGCCACTCCGGCCGTGCCCGCCGCTTCCGACGGACCGACCGGGTCCGCCCCCCACGCCGGGCAGCCGACCGGGTACGAGCCGCCGACCGTGGGGCAGCCCACCGGGTACGAGCCGCCGACCGCCGCCGGTGGATCCGCGCCGCCGTACCCGGTCTCCGGCCACCCGGCGCCCGGCCACTCCGGCCAGCCTGGCTACCCGGCCCAGCCCGGCTACTCCGGTTACCCGCAGCCGGCCGCCGGCCAGTACCCGGGCGCCGGCTGGCACGCGGGCCAGCAGTCCGGCTGGGCCGGCGGGGGCCAGCCGGGCGCGGCCTACCCCCAGCACGCCCAGCACCAGCAGCACCAGCAGCACCACCCGGGGCAGCCCGTGCCGCCGTGGGGCCCGCAGGCCACGCCGCCCGGCTCCGGGCCCCGGCCGGGCCGGATCGCCAAGTTCGCCGGCGCCGGCGTCGCGGTGTTCGCCCTGATGCTCGGCTCCGGCGTCGCCGGTGGGGCGCTCGCGCTCGCCCTCGACGGCGACAACGGCGGCGTCACCCGCACCTACTCCGCGGCCCCCGTGCTCAACAGCGCCGACCTGCCGAAGATCGCCGCGTCCGTACAGGACAGCGTCGTCTCCATCGCCACCGACAGCGGCGAGGGCTCCGGCGTGGTCCTGAGCGCCGACGGCTACGTGCTCACCAACAACCACGTGGTCGCCTCCGCCAGCGGGGACACCGTGCAGGTCGTCTTCGCCGACGGCAGGAACGTCCAGGCGAAGATCGTCGGCACCGACCCGAAGACCGACCTGGCAGTGGTCAAGGCCAACGGGGTGAGCGACCTCAAGCCGGCCACGTTCGGCGACAGCGACGCCATGCAGGTCGGCGACCAGGTGCTCGCCCTGGGCAGCCCGCTCGGCCTCCAGGGCTCGGTGACGGCGGGCATCCTCAGCGCCCGGGACCGCACCATCCGGGCCGGCGAGGGCCAGCAGCAGGACCCGAACCAGCAGAGCCAGGCCGTCAGCTCGATCTCCGGGCTGCTGCAGACCGACGCGCCGATCAACCCCGGCAACTCCGGTGGCGCGCTGGTCAACACCCGGGGTGAGGTGATCGGCGTCAACACCGCCATCGCCACCTCCGGGCAGAGCACCGGCAACATCGGCGTCGGCTTCGCCATCCCCAGCAACAAGGCCAAGGACGTCGCCGGCAAGCTCCAGCGCGGCGAGAAGGTCAGCCACCCGTCGCTCGGGGTCGGCGTCAACCAGGCCGAGGGTGGCGGCGCGCTGGTCGCCTCGGTCACCGCGGGCAGCGCCGCCGAGAAGGCCGGCCTCCAGCGCGGCGACGTGGTCACCCGCTTCGGCGACAAGGTAATCAACGACTCCGACGACCTGGTCGGCGCGGTGCAGGCCGGCAAGGTCGGCGACCGGGTCGAGGTGCACTTCAAGCGCAACGGCGCCGAGAAGACCGCCACCGTGACGCTCGCCGAGACGTCCTGACCGACAACTGAACCTGCCTCCTCCCTCCGGCGGCGGGTGGCGGGGCCGAGGGGGTCGGCTCCGTCACCCGCCGCTCTTTTTCCGCCCGGACGGCGGTTCACCCTCACGGGGTGAACCGCCGTCACCCGTACGAGCGGCACGGTCGGCAGGCGAGCCGGCGAGCGTACGGGGGTGGACCGTGAGCGGGTCTGATGTCGACGACGAGCGGATCCAGCGCGAGGTCCTGGCCGAGCTGGCCTGGGATCCGCAGCTGCTACCGAACGAGATCGGGGTGGCCGTCGACCAGGGGGTGGTCACGCTTACCGGGTTCGTGGACGGCGCGGCCCGTGCGTGGGCCGCGACCCGCTGCGCCCAACGGGTGCGGGGCGTACGCGTGGTGGCCGACCAGATCGAGGTACGGCTGCCGGGGACACCGGGGCGTACCGACGGCGATATCGCCCTCGCCGCGGCCCGAGCCCTGGAGTGGGACAGTTTCGTGCCCGCCGAACGGTTGGACGTCACAGTGGCCAACGGCTGGTTGATGCTGCGCGGTGAGGTCGAGTTCGGGTGGCAGCGCCGGGCCGCCGAGGGGGAGCTGCGCCGGCTGGACGGCGTACGGGGAATCACCAACCTGGTCGAGGTGCGGCCGTCGGCACCACCTGCCGGCGAGCGGCTGCGGCAGGACGTCCGGCGTGCCCTGGCGCGCACGCTCGGCGCGGAGCGGGTGACGGTGGAGGTGGACGGGGACACGCTGGTCCTCGCCGGGGTGGTCCGCTCCTGGTGGGAACGGGACCAGGTGGAGCGGGTGGCGTGGTCGGCGCCGGGTGTACGAGTCGTGCACGACCAACTCCTGGTCGGCGGGTAAGCGTCCGTCTTGTCCGGTTTACCGGAGGCCGGGTGGGGAAACCGCCGCGGACCATGCCGACCGACGGCGATACCCGATCGGGGATCAACGGGGAGGACTCGTGGCCGTGAACCACCCGCCCGCCGACCGCTCGCCGGAGCGGTCGTTGCGCATCGCGATGGTGGTCCCGCCATGGCTGTCCGTGCCGCCGCCCGGCTACGGCGGCCTGGAGCAGGTGGTGGCCTGCCTGGTGGACGCGTTGAGCGCCCACGGGCACGCGGTGACGCTGTTCGGTGCCGGCGAGCAGCACGGCACCGCCGCCAGCGGATTCGTCTCCACCATCGCCCAGGTCCAGTACGAGCGGCTCGGCGAGTCACTGCCGGAGCTCGCGCACCTGGCCCGGGTGAAGAGCATGATCACGCCGGCCGACTTCGACGTGATCCACGACCACACCACGATCGGGCCGCTCGTGGCCGGCCGCCGGTCCGTGCCGACGGTGGCGACGGTGCACGGCAACCCGGTGGGGGAGTACGGCGACGTGCTCGGCGACGCCGACGAGAACGTCGCCCTGGTGGCCATCTCGCACGCCCAACGCCGACTCAACACGGGCCTGCCCTGGGCCGGCACCGTGCACAACGCGCTGGACCTGCGCGGTTTTCCGCGCAAGACCGTGCCCGGCCCCGGACCGGTGCTGTGGCTGGCCCGGTTCAGCCCGGACAAGGGCCCGGACATCGCCATCCGCGCCTGCCGGGAGGCCGGCCTGCCGCTGCTGCTGGCCGGCAAGTGCAACGAGCCGGCCGAACGGCGCTACTACGAGCAGGTCGTCGCGCCGCTGCTCGACGAGGACGTGTCGGTGGTGCTCAACGCCGACCGCGCCGAGACCCTGCGGATGCTCGTCGACGCCCGTTGCCTGATCATGCCGATCCAGTGGGAGGAGCCGTTCGGCATGGTGATGCTGGAGGCGATGGCGACCGGTACGCCGGTGGTGGCGCTCGACCGGGGCGCGGTGCCCGAACTGGTCCGGCCCGGACTCACCGGGCTGGTCTGCGGGCAGCCCGACGAGCTGCCCGCCGCTCTGCTGGCCGCCCGGGAGCTGGACCCGCAGGACTGCGTGGCGCACGTCGCCGAGAACTTCTCGGTCGAGCGGATGGCGTACGGCTACGAGGACGTCTACCGGCGCTTCGCCCTCGGGCGGCCCGCCGTCCGGGACACGGCCCCCGTCGCCGTTCGCTGACGGTGCCGCCCCGGGTCAGACCCGTGCCGCTCCCAGCTCGGCGATGGCGGCGTCCAGCCGCTGTGCGTACGCCGGGCTGATCGCCCCCTCGCCGAGCCGGACCGTGACCTTCTCGCGCAGCCGGGCCACCGGTCGGGCCAGTTCGTCCCGGTCGGACCCGGCGGCGGCCAGCAGGTTGCGCAGCTCGTTGCGCAGGTCGAGGCCGACATCGCCGCGGATCTCCCCGTCGCGCAGGCCGGCGTCGATCAAACCGTCGACACGGTTGGCGGCCTCCACGAGGGTGCCCGGCTCGCCCGTGGGCGCGCGGGTGGCCGGTGGCGACGACGGTGCCGGGGTCGACCGGGACGGCTCGGTGGCCGGCGGGTCGGTCGGCGGACCGCTCGGCGGGTCGGTAGGCGCGGGCGTCACCGGGCCGGCCGACGGCTGGGCCCGGCGATCCGGCTGCTGGTCGGGCAGCAGTGCCGCACCGGCCAGCGCCACACCGACGGCCAGCGCCACCGGGATCAGGACCAGCAGCGCCAGCTGCCGGCGGGACCGGCCGGGCCCCGCGCCGGCCGGCGTCGGCACGTCGTCCACCTGCGGCGTCGGCACGTCGTCCACCTGCGGTGTCGTCGCGTCGCCCGCGTGCGCCATCCCGACGCTCGTCGGCAGGGCCAGGGTGGGCACCCTGATCGTGGCGGTCGGTGGGTCGGGCGGCAGGACGTGGCCGCGCAGCGCGGTGGCGAGCTGCCGGGCCGTCGGCCGGTCCGCCGGCTCCCGCGAGAGGCTCCGCAGGCAGATCCGGGCCACCGGCGCGGGCAGGTCCGGCACGTTGGCCAGGGTCGGCGCCGGGCCGTCGGCCAGTGCGGCGCTGAGCTGCTCCCAGGTGTCCGCCGGGTACGGCACGCGGCCGGTCAACGCCTCGTACAGCAGAACGCCGAGCGAGTAGACGTCGGTGGCCGGCTGGGCGGGTGCGCCGTCGAGCCGTTCCGGGGCCACGTACGCCGGGGTGCCGAAGGTGCCGCCGTCCTCGTCCTCGTCCGGTGCGCCGATCCGGGTGGCGATGCCGAAGTCGAGGACCTTCACCCCCATCGCGGTCATCATGACGTTGGCCGGGGTGATGTCGCGGTGCACGATGCCGAGCCGGTGCGCGGCGGCCAGCGCGTCCGCGACCTGGGCGCCCACCTCGACCGCCTCCGGCCACGGCAGCGGGCCCTCGGTGAGCCGCAGCTCCAACTCCTCGCCGCTGAGCAGCTCCATCACCACGAACGAGGTGATGGACCCGTCCGGGTCGACCGTCTCGCCGTAGTCGTGGACCGACGTCACGTGCGGGTGCACCAGCTGGGCGGCCGCGCGCGCCTCCTCCCGCACCATGTCGCGGAACCGCGCGTCGGCGGCGAGCGAGGGCGCGAGCACCTTGAGCGCCACGACGCGGTCGAGCACCTCGTCCCGCGCGCGCCAGATCACCGACATGCCGCCGGCACCGATCTGGTCGATGAGTCGGTACCTGCGGGCCAGCAATCGGCCCGGATGCAGCGCTGCCTTCACGGATCGCACCTGCCCTCGGGGGTGGGAGCGGTATCAGGTTGCGCGAATGTGTCCTGCCTGTCAACGCCGATGCGCCGGATGGTCGACGGACGGTGGCCGGGTAGGTCCACCGGCCGGCGGACGGCGGCCCACTGGTGGTCGGCGGGCGCGTGCCAGGATGGGGACATGGCGGGGGGACCGGTGGCGTTCGTTCTCGGTGGCGGCGGGGTGCTCGGCGCCGTCGAGGTGGGCATGTTGCGGGCCCTGTTCCGCGCCGGCATCCAACCCGACATGGTGCTCGGCACGTCGATCGGCGCGGTCAACGGCGCGCTGGTCGCCGCCGACCCGTCCGAGGCGGTGACCGACCGGCTGGTCCGCCTCTGGGCCTCACCCGAGGCCAGCGAGGTGTACGGCGACTCGGTCGCCCGGCAACTGCGCCGCTTCGCAGCCCGCACCCACCTGCACTCGCCCCGGCCGTTGCGCCGGCTGCTGGAATCCGAACTGGGCGTCGACACCACCTTCGCCGACCTGCGGGTGCCGTTCCGCTGCTGCGCCGCGCACATCGAGCGGGCCGCCGAGCACTGGTTCGACAGTGGTCCGGTGGTGCCGGCGGTGATGGCGTCGGCCTCGGTGCCGGGCCTGCTCCCGCCGATGGAGATCGACGGCGCGCACTACGTGGACGGCGGCATCGTCAACTCGATCCCGATCGGCGAGGCGGTGGCCGCGGGCGCCGGCCAGATCTTCGTCCTGCAGGTGGGCCGGATCGAACGGGAGCTGACGCCACCCCGGCGGCCGTGGGAGATCGCGCAGGTCGCGTTCGAGATTTCCCGCCGGCACCGCTTCTTCCGTGAGATGGCCGCGCTGCCCGAGGGGGTGGAGGTGCACGTCCTGCCGACCGGAGGGCTGAACCCACGCGACGACACACCGTGGGCGTACCGGGACATGGCGGCGGTGGGACGGCGGATCAGCCGGGCGTACACCGCGTCGCGCCGCTACCTCGCCGCCCACGTGGAGCGTTGATGCCGCTGCCCCCGAGGTGGCTGCGGCGGCTGCTGATCGCCCCCGCCGTGGTGCTGCTCGCGATCGCCGTGGTGACCACGCTGCCGGTCTGGGCGCTGCTCGCGGCGGCCGCCTCGCCGCTGGTCCCGGGCCGGCTACGCCCCCTGCGCCTGCTCTGGATCGGCTGCGTCTACCTGGTGTGGGACGCTGCGGCGCTGCTCGCGCTGTTCGTCCTGTGGCTGGCGTCCGGGTTCGGCTGGCGCAGCCGGTCCCCAGCCTTCCAGCGGGCGCACTACGTGCTGGCCGGCTGGTTCCTGCGGGTGCTGTTCTGGCAGGCCCGCTGGTCGCTGCGACTGCACATCGACGTGGTCGGCACGGACCCGGACACGGCGCTGCCCGGCCGGCCCGAGCTGGTGCTCTGCCGGCACGCCGGGCCGGGCGACTCGTTCATCCTTATCCACGGTCTGGTCAACTGGTTCAACCGGGAGCCGCGGATCGTGCTCAAGGACAGCCTCCAGTGGGACCCGGCGATCGACGTGCTGCTCAACCGCCTGCCCAACCGGTTCATCGCGCCGACACCGGAGCGCGGCGAGGAGACGGTACGCCAGGTCGGGCACCTGGCCGCCGGCCTGGACGACAACGACGCCTTCGTGATCTTCCCGGAGGGCGGCAACTTCACCCCCAAGCGTCGACTGCGGGCCATCGCCCGGCTGCGGTCCCTCGGCCTGGAACGGATGGCGCAGCGCGCCGAACGGATGCGCCACGTGCTCGCCCCGCAGCCGGGCGGGGTGCTCGCCGCCCTGGACGCCGCCCCCGACGCCGGGGTCATCTTCGTCGCCCACACCGGACTCGACCGGATGAGCACCGTCGCCGACGTGTGGCGGGAACTGCCGATGGACAAGCGGATCGTGATGCGGTTCTGGTCGGTGCCCCCGGAGGAGGTGCCGACCGGCCGGCAGCAGCGCATCGACTGGCTCTTCGACTGGTGGGCGCAGATCGACACGTGGATCGCCGCCAACCGGTGAGCGCAAGGAGTGCAGCGAAGCGGAGCCCCGCAGTCGCGAACGAAAAGCGGGCTCCGGTGAGCGCGAGGAGTGCAGCGAAGCGGAGCCCCGCAGTCGCGAACGAAAAGCGGGCTCAGCACCTCGTCGCCGCGTAGGGTGCGCTCGTGGACCAGATCTGCGTGGTGACGACTGTGGTGGATGCGCGTTCGGTTGCGGACGTGCTGGCGGCCGCGGCCGTCGCCGGGCGGCTCGCCGCCTGTGCTCAGGTCGGCGGTCAGGTGGACAGCACCTACTGGTGGCGCTCCGGGGTGGAGACGAGCACCGAGTGGTCCGTGCAGTTCAAGACCGCGCCGGACCGGTTGGCCGCGCTGGTGGACCAGATCCGGGCCAGCCATCCGTACGAGGTCCCGGAGATCCTGGTGTCGCGGGTGGACAGTGGTGATCCCGGGTACGCGGCCTGGGTGCACGACCACACCCGACCCTAGGTACGCGCACTCTGGGCCGTCCGCCGCCGGTTTTCGATGATGACCGGGTGGACGACACCCGCTATCCCTGCCCCGCTTGCGGCGCCCCGGCCGACCTGAACGCCGGTTGCGCCGGTTGCCGCCGCCCGCCGGACCGAATCGCGGCCGAGGTGGTCCGACTGGGGCGGGAGGTGGATCGGCTCGGTCCGGAGGTGGAGCGGGCCCATCGGACGTACACCGAGTTGGCTGGTCGGCTGGCGGCCACCTCGCGGCGGCGGGCCGAGCTGGCGGCGGTCGTCCGCGCGGGGTTGGCGGCCGGAGCGCCGGTCGTCGGGCCGCCGCCGGTCATGTCGCCGCCGCCCCTTCGTGTGGTGGAGCACGCGCCGCCCGGCGCGGCGGAGACGTCGACCCGGACGGTCCAGGGGTTGCTGTTCGTCCTCGGTGGACTTCTGCTCGGCACCGCGGCCGTGGTCTTCACCGCGGTGGCCTGGGCGTCCGTGGGGGTCGGTGGCCGGGCGCTGATCCTGGCGGCGGTCACGGCGCTCGTCCTGGCCGGCCCGCTGCTGGCGGTCCGCCGGGGTTTGCGGGGCACGGCGGAGACGTTCGCCGCGGTGGGGCTGCTGCTGGTGCTGCTGGACGGGTACGCCGCCTGGTCGGTGGATCTGGGTCACGTGACCGGGTGGCCGGGCGCCAGGTACACCGCGCTGGTCGGGGGAGTCAGCGCGTTGGTCTTCGTGGCGTACGGCCGGTTGAGCGGGTTGACCGGGCCCTGGTTCGCGGGCCTCGCGGTCGCGCAACCGGTGCTGCCGTTGCTCGCGGCGCCGGCCGACCCCGGCGCGGGCGGCTGGGTGCTGGTGCTGCTCGGGGTGGCAGTGCTGAATCTGGCGGTGCTGGTCGCGCTGCGCGATGGGGACGGTGCGCGCCGGCTCGCGGGTCGGATATTCGCCGGGTTGGGTCACGTCGGCGCGCTGGTCGCCGCCGCCGCGTGTGCGTTGGTGCCGTTGGTGCTGGGGCGGTCGGCGGGGTCGCCGTTGCTGGCCGGCGTGCCGATGCTGCTGGTCGTGGTGACCGGGCTCGTCGCGGCGTTGCTGGTCGGCGGCACGGCGGCGCGGGCGGTGGCTGCCGGCCTGCTGATGCCGGTGCTCGCCGCCGCGGTGCTGCGCCCGGTGGGTGAGCTGCGGCCGTCGTTGCTGCTGCTCGCGGCGGCGATGGTCGCGCTCGTCCTGGCCGGGGCGGTACGGCTGTTGCCGACCGGCTGGCGTCCCGGGCCGCGCGCCGGCGCGCTGCTTGTCGCGGCCGGGGCGGCGCAGGTCGCCGTGGCGATCGCCGGTGTGTTGGCGGTGGCTGCCGCCGCCCGGTCGCTGCCGCCCTGGCACGGGGCCGGGTGGGGGCCGGATCTGAGCTGGGGTTGGCAGGTGGCGCCCGCCGTGGCGCTGGCGCTGGGGGCGGCCGCGTCATTGCTGCCCCGCCGCGCGTGGGCGGGGCTGGCCACTGCCGGCGCGGTGGTGGTGCTGCTGGCCGTGCCCATCGGCTGGACGGCGTCGTGGGCGACTGTGGTGGCCGTGGACCTGGCCGGCGGGGTAACTCTGGTGCTCGCCGTACTGGCCCGCCCGACGACCCGGGCGGCCACCCTGCTCGGCTGGGCGGCCGGGGGCGCCGTCCTGATCGGGCACGCGCTGCTGGTGGCCCTGGCCGATCCGCTCGGCGTCGTGGTGGTGCTGGGCATCGGCACCGTGCTCGGGGTGGCGCTGGCGGTGCGGACGGCCGACGGGCCGTACCGATGGGTGGCGGGCGTGGGCTTGCTGGCCGCGCACCTGGCGCTGCCCGCCATCGCCGCGGTGGCGCTCTTCGCGGCCGGCGTGCAGCCCTGGTGGCAGGCGCGGGCCGCGCTGCTCGCCGCCGGGCTGTCGCTGGTCGCGGCGCTCGCGGTGCGTCGCCACCGGGTCGACCTGATCGAGTACGCGGTGACGGGCGGCGCGGTCGCGGTGTTCGCGGCCGGGGTCTCGCCGCTGGTGGCGGCGGGGAACGAGCCCGTGACGCCGTACGCCGCGCTGGCGGCGCTGGGCGTCGCCCTCGTCGCCCGCTGGGGCCTGCCGGCGCTCGGCGACGAGCCGGACGGCCCCGCGCAGCGGACGGCGGTCGGGGGGCTGTCGGCCGCTGGGGGGCCGGTGGTGGACGCCGAAGGGCCGTCGGAATCGGGGGATCCGACGATCGGGGGGGCGTCAACCATCGGGGGGCCGTCGACGGTCGGGGGGCCGTCGGCGGCCGGGGGTCTGCTGAGGGCGTCGGGTGTGGTGCTGGCGGGGGTCGCGGTGCTGGCCGCGCTGCCGACGATCCTCAGCGCGCTGTTCATCCCGTACGGCGTCCCGGGGCCGGTCTGGTCCGGGGCGCCGACCGCGATCGCCGATCGGGGGCTGTTCCCCACCGGGCTGGCGCTTGTCGCGTTGGCGGTGGCCGCGGCGGTGGCCGGTCGGCGGGTGCGCCCACCGCTGCTGACCGGCCTGCCGTTCGCCGCCGCCGCGCTGCCCGTGCTGCTCGTCGCGGTCGGTGTGCCGTGGCCGGTGCTGCCGGCCGCCACCCTGCTCGCCGGGGTGTCCGCGCTGCTGCTCGCCGCCCTGGTGGCGCCCCGCCCGGCGCTCGCGTCGATCGCCGTGCCCGTGGGGGCGGTGCTGGCCGTGGCCGGCGTGGCGGTGCTCCTGGCCACCCGGTCCGGCACGCTCGCGGCCGAGGGCACGCTGCTGGTGACGGCGGTGATCGTCGCCGTCGGGGCCCGGATGGCCGAGGCGCGTGTCGTCGGGAGCGTCGCGGCCGTGGGAGCGGCGTGTGCGCTGGCGGTGACCGCTCCGCTCGCCAACGGGCAGGGGTTGCGGGCGGCGGCGTACCCGCTGCTGGGGGTGGCCGTGCTGGCCCTCGCCGCCGCGGCCCTGGCCGGCCGGCAGCGGCGGGCACCGGTCGGGCGGGTGCTGGATGCCGCCGCGCAGGCGGTGGCGGGGGTGGCCGCGGCGCTCACCGTCGAGGTGGCGCAGCAGCTCGCGACCGTCTGCGTGCTGTGGGGAGCAGCCGTCGCGCTGCGGCTGCTGCGCCGGGGGGAGCCGGCCGGTCGACGGTGGCGGTTCGCCGCGATCGCCGCGGGCAGCGAGCTGATCGGGGCGTGGGTGCTGCTCGCCGCCGGCGGGGTGAGCGTGGTGGAGGCGTACACGTTGCCGGCGGCGGGGCTCGCCCTCGGCGCGGGCCTGCTGGCGTTGCGGACCCGGCCGGGGCTGACCAGTTGGCCGGCGCTCGGCCCGGGGCTGGTCGCGGCGCTGCTGCCGAGCCTGGTGTCGGTGCTGGCCGGGCCGGATCCGCAGCCGTGGCGACGGTTGCTGCTCGGGGCGGCGGCGCTGGTCGTGGTGCTGGCCGGCGCGAGCCGCCGCTGGCAGGCTCCCGTGCTGCTCGGCGGTGCGGTGCTGGCGGTCCTGGCGCTGCACGAGATCGCCCGTGGCTGGGACCTGCTGCCCCGGTGGATCTATTTGGGTGCCGGCGGGCTGGCGCTGATCGGGCTGGCCGCCAGCTACGAGCGGCGGCGTCGCGACCTGGCCCGACTGCGCGCCGCGGTGGCCCGGCTGGGCTGAATCGAGGCCGGGGGGTAGGGCCCGCCCTACCCCCCATCCGGGGGTTGTCAGGGTTACTCACCGCAACCGATGCGGGGAGACTGACATTGACCCCGAACCAGCCTGGTTCGGGCGCAAGCGGAACAGGAGCAGTAATGGCGCTCGGAGCGGTGGCGGAACCGCCGGTACGACGGCGAGGTAGTGATTACGCACAGTTGTCCCGACGGATCAGTCAGGCCGGCCTGCTGGAGCGGCGACCTGCCTCGTACGTTGCCCGCCTCGTGCTCACCCTCGGCGCCTTCGTGGCCGGCTGGGTCGCCGTGTTCCTGGTCGGCGACTCCTGGTGGCAGGTGGCGCTGGCGGCCGTGATGGCGGTGGCCACCACCCAGGTCGCGTTCCTCGGTCACGACGCCGGGCACCGCCAGATGTTCCGTCGACGCGGCCCGAGCGAGGTCGTCGGGCTGGTCGCCGGCAACGCAGCGGTGGGGATCAGCTACGGCTGGTGGGTCGACAAGCACAACCGGCACCACGCCAACCCGAACCACGAGGACGAGGACCCGGACGTCGGCGCGGGCGCGCTGGTGTGGACTCCCGAACAGGCCGTCCAGACCCGGGGCGCACACCGTTGGATGGCCAGCCGGCAGGCGTACCTCTTCTTCCCGCTGCTCTTTCTCGAGGGTCTGAGCCTGCACGTGGCGAGCATCCGGGCGATCATCGGCCGGGAGCAGAGTGGCCGGTACGCGACGCCGATGCGGCACCGCGCGGTCGAGGCGGGGCTCCTCGTCGCGCACACCGCCGGGTATGTGGCGCTGCTGCTGGCGGTCATGTCGCCGGGCAAGGCGCTGCTCTTCGCCGCCGTGCACCAGGGGCTGTGGGGCCTCTACATGGGCTGTGCGTTCGCGCCGAACCACAAGGGCATGCCGATGCCGACCGCCGAGGACGAGCTGGACTTCCTGCGCAAGCAGGTGCTGACCTCACGCAACGTGCGGGGCAGCCGGCTGGTCGACACCGCGCTGGGCGGCCTCAACTACCAGATCGAGCACCACCTGTTCCCGAACATGCCCCGGGCGAACCTGCGCCGGGCGCAGCCGATCGTCCGTGCCTACTGCGCCGAGCAGGGCATCCCGTACGCGGAGACCGGGCTGATCGAGTCGTACCGGCAGGCGCTCGGCCACCTGCACGAGGTGGGTCGGCCGCTGCGCGGCTGAACACGGCTGACGTGAGACCTACCGGCGGGGCGGCATCCGATGATGCCGCCCCGCCGGCTTCTGCGCGCGTCGACTGAGCGGTGGCGCGTACGGCTCGCTGGATGCGCCACCGGTAGGGTCTGGTCATGGCAGACCTGCTCACCGCGGACGCGGTGCGAGAAGAGCTGGGCGGGTTGGCCGACTGGTCGGGTGACCCGACCGGCATCGGCCGCACCGTCCAGCTCGGCAGTTTCCCGGACGCCATCGCGGTGGTGGACCGGGTGGCGGCGGTGGCCGAGGAGCTCGACCACCATCCCGACATCGACATCCGATGGCGGACCCTGACCTTCCGCTGTGTCACGCACTCGGCCGGCGGGGTAACCCACCGGGACATCGAGCTGGCCCGGCGGATCGACGACATCGTCCGGAGTGCGGCATGAGATTCGAGATCAGCAAGGTTCTGGACGCCATCGAGGGGCGGGTCTGCACCGACCCGTCGCTGGCCCGGGCGGTGCTCGACCTGGCCGAGATCATCCGCTACCAGGACATCGACGGTGGCCGGCCGGCGAGCCTGCTGCGCCTCGGCATGGTCATCGACGCGCTCTCCCGCGAGCTGGAGGAGGACAGCGTCCAGGTGTACGCAGTGGTGCACCGGGCGCTGCTCTCCGACGCCGACCTGACCTCCAACGAGCGGATGGTGGTTCGCCGCTGGGCCGACGACGGCCTCGTGGAGGTGCTGGACAACCCGGGTGACCGGATGCTGGAGGTCGCCGACCTGCTGGGCCTTCCGGTGCTCACCCGGGTGCGCTTCGACGGGCTGCGCGGGCGGTTCCCGTGGCTGGTCGAACAGCCTGGCCGGGTGGTCGCCCCGGTGCCGGGCGCCGGTGGGCCGGTGTTCATCGCGCACGTCGGCGGCGGGCACGCCCCGGTGGCCGGCAAGCGTTCGCCGACCGGTGCGAAGCTGCTGGCCCGGCAGTGGCGCTGCCCGGAGTCGGGCTGCGCGTTGTTCGGCGGCGGTGGTGGCGGTGGCGCGTTCGCCGACCTGGCCGGAGGGGCGGACCGCAGCCCGGCCGCGCAGCCGCCGCCCTCGCTGCGTAACGGCGTGCCGACCTGCCCGCGACACGGCGCACGCCTCGGTGACGGCGGCCCGCGTCCGCGTACGGAGGTGCTCGCCGTGCGCGTGGGTGGCCTGGTGCGGCGGCGGTTCGTGCTGAGCGAGGGGCAGCCGGTGGTGGCCGGTCGGGCACCCGAGCAGGACGGCGGGATCATGCTCGGCCAGTGGCTCAACGACGAGGCCCGGCGGTGGATCAGCCGGGGTCACGTCCGCTTCGAGCTGCGGGTTGGCGAGGTCATCGTCACCGACGTCAGCACCAACGGCTCCGGCATCCGGCCGGCCGGGTCGATGAACGAGGCGGACCGGATCCCCCTGGCCCCGCAGCAGTCCCGGGTGCTGGGCGAGAACGACATGATCGAGCTGTACCCGGGCGTGCAGATCGGCCGCGCCGAGGAGTTGCCGACGGGTGCCCCGTTCACTCCCACGTCGGTGATGGCCGAAGCCCCCACGATGGCGATGCGCCTGCCCCGCCCCTGACTCCGGTTGATCATGAAGTTATTGCCACGACACGCCGAGGCGGCGGGCAATAACTTCATGATCGACGCGGGTGGCGCCGGGGTCAGGCGGTCAGGACCTCGGCTAGTTGTGCTACCGCTTGGTCGATCTCCTCTTCGGTGATCACCAGCGGTGGGGCGAGTCGGATGGTGGAGCCGTGGGTGTCCTTCGCGAGGATGCCGCGCTCCATCAGGCGCTCGCACGCCTCCCGGCCGCTCATCAGCGCCGGGTCGATGTCCAGGCCGGCCCACAGGCCGCGCACGCGTACGCCGACCAGGCCCTTGCCGAGCAGAGCTTCCAGGCCGGCGCGCAGCCGCTCGCCCAGCTCGGCGGAGCGACGCTGGAACTCGCCGGTGGCCAGCAGCCGGACGACCTCGATGGCCACCGCGCACGCGAGGGGGTTGCCGCCGAACGTGGAGCCGTGCTGACCGGGCTTGAGCACGCTAAGCACCTCGGCGTTCGCGGCCACCGCGGAGACCGGCACGATGCCGCCGCCGAGCGCCTTGCCCAGCAGGTACATGTCCGGCACGACGCCCTCGTGGTCACAGGCGAACGTCCGGCCGGTACGCCCCAGACCCGACTGGATCTCGTCGGCGATGAAGAGCACGTTCCGCTCGGTGCAGACCTGTCGTACGCCCGGCAGGTAGCCCTCCGGCGGCACCACCACGCCCTGCTCGCCCTGGATCGGCTCCAGCAGCACGGCCACCGTGTTCTCGTCGATCGCGGCGGTCAGCGCGTCCAGGTCGCCGTACGGCACGACGGTGAAGCCCGGGGTGTACGGCCCGAAGTCGGCGCGGGCGTCCTCGTCGGTGGAGAAGCTCACGATGGTGGTGGTCCGGCCGTGGAAGTTGCCCTCGGCGACCACGATGTTGGCCTGGCCCGGGGTGACGCCCTTGACCTGGTAGCCCCACTTGCGGGCCACCTTGATCCCGGTCTCCACCGCCTCCGCGCCGGTGTTCATCGGCAGCACGAGGTCCTTGCCGCACAGCTCGGCCAACTCCCGGCAGAAGTCGGCGAACTGGTCGTGGATGAACGCCCGGCTGGTCAGCGTGAGCCGGTCCAGTTGGGCGTGCGCGGCGGCGATCAACTGCGGGTGCCGGTGACCGAAGTTCAGCGCCGAGTAGCCGGCCAGGCAGTCCAGGTAGCGCTTGCCGTCCACGTCGGTGAGCCACGCGCCCTCGGCCGACGAGATCACCACCGGCAGCGGGTGGTAGTTGTGCGCGGTGTACTTCTCCGCGTCGCGTACGGCGGACGGGGTCCGCAGCATGTCCTCGATCACTTGCTTGCCTTTCCCTGACGGAGTCGCAGCGTGCAGCACTTCGGTCCGCCGCCGGCCTTGCGCAGCTCGGACAGGTCGACACCGATGGTCTCGTAACCTCGGTCGCGCAGCTTGGCGGCCAGGTCCGTGGCCTGCGCGGGCAGCACGACGTGCCGTCCGTCGCTGACCGCGTTCAGGCCCAGCACCTCCGCGTCGGCCATGGTGGCGTGCACCGCGTCGGGGAAGAGCCGGCGCAGCACGGCCTGGCTGCCGGGGGAGAACGCCTCCGGCAGGTACGCCACGGTCCGCTCGTCGAGCACGGTCAGCGCGGTGTCCAGGTGGTAGAAGCGCGGGTCGACGAGCTGCATGGTGATCACCGGGTAGCCGAAGACCTCCTGCAACTGGGCGTGCGAGGCGTGCGCGGTGCGAAAGCCGGTGCCGGCGAGCAGGTGGTCACCGGCCAGCAGGACGTCGCCCTCGCCCTCGTTGACGTGCTTCGGGTCGTACAACTCGAAGCCGGCGGCCTCGAACCAGGCCCGGTAGGCCGGGGCCTCGTCGGCGCGCTGCGGGTCGCGGAACTGCACAGCCATCGCCTTGCCGTCGATCACGGTGCCGCCGTTGGCGGCGAAGACCATGTCGGGCAGGCCGGGCACCGGAGTGATCTCCTCGACGGTGTGGCCCAGGTCCAGGTACGTCTGGCGCAGCTGCTCCCACTGCCGGACGGCCAGCGCGGCGTCGACCGGCGCGCTCGGGTCCATCCAGGGGTTGATCGCGTAGTCGACGGCGAAGTACGTCGGCCGGCACATCAACAGGCGCTGGCTGGTGGCGTCCATCGTCATTGTCCTGCTCCCAGGGGTCGGGCACGCCCGGCCACCGTGGCCCACGGGCTGGTGCCGTTGCTCAACGGTATGCGGCCCCAGCGGAAGGATCCACCACCGAAGGTTGCGCAGACCGAACATTCGTTGCGTGTGGTCAGTCTCGCGCCGCGATTCGTTGCGTAGATGGGCCGGCCAGGGCTGCTGGTGCTCCGCGTCACCCGACGTGGCCTGTGGGACGACACCGGCCGTGCGCGCGACACCGTCCGTCTGCGGGCCGACGTGCGGGGTCGACGTGCGGGCCCGGCTGCGGGGGCAGTGGGCGCATCCTTTGCTCTGCTTCAGCGGAGGCAACACCTGCCGTCCGGTAATCGGACGCTCGGTGTTGCCTGGGGTGAAGCAGAGCAAAGGATGAAAGGAGGAGAAAGGGGAGCCGGAAGGCAAGGAGCGAGCAGGAGGAAGAGGAAGAGAGAGGCGGAGAGGGGCTCAAGAGAGGGAGCGGAGGGAAGGTGCGGGTCCGCGCGATGTCCCCTCCTGGAGACGGCCTGTGCGGACCCCGGACACACTTCAGGGGCGGCGAATCGCCGCCCCTGAAAGGGTGTTGCCCGATCGGTGAACCACCTGCGGGCTGCCGGCGAACCGCCGGCTTTCGCCGGTGCATCACCGGCGAGCGGAACAGTGCCCGCTAGAAACGGTCCACAAACTGTGAATCAAGCCACTCGCGGAAGCGCTGCACCCAGTCGCCGTCGGTGGTCGGCCAGTCGAACTGACCGGTCATCGCCAGCACGCCGATCACCACCGCCGCGAGCCCGATGAGCACGCCGAACAGCGCGTCGGTCTTGCCTGCGACGTGCCGGCGGCGGGTGGCCATCAGGCCGAGCACCGAGAGCACCGCGCCGAACGCGCCGACGCCGATGCCGTACCCGGCCAGGGTGCCGGTCAGCACGAACAGCGCACCGGCGACGGAGGCGATGAGGCCGAGGGTGGCGAGCAGGCTGGCCCGGGGCTTCGGGCCGCGCGTCACCGGCGGCTCCGGCTCGGTGTGCCCGGGGGTCGCGTCGACCGGGCGGTCGGTCCCGACACTGTCGGTCGGGTCGGGCCGTGGAGTCGTCCGGTCGAGGTCCGTGTCGCGCTCGGGGCGTCGGGTCGTGCGGTCGCGGTCGAGGCCGGTGTCCCGCTCGATGGTCGGGGCGGTCGCCGCGGCGCTGCTCGCCCGGGTCGGGCCGTCCGAGCGGACGGCGCCGGATCGGGCGTCGCCCTCCACCGGGCGGGCGGTGGCGGCCCGGGCCACGGCCGCGCGCTCGGCGGCACGCCGCTCGGCCTCGCCGGCCTGGTCGCCGGTCGCCGTCGTGCTGCGGTACGTCGTCTGGTCGGCGTCCCGGTCGGTGACCACCGGTCGGTCGGTGACGTCCCCGGACCGGGCGGTGTCGGTGACCGCCGTGCTGCTGTCCCGGTCGGTGACCGGGGTGTCCCGCTCGTCGACGCGGCCGTCGAGGTTCTCGTCCCGCGTCGGTGCCGGCTCGGACCGGCGGGACAGCGAAGGAATCCTGACCACTACACACCTCCTGATGAATGCGTGGTGGCCGACGGAGAGGGTGGCACCCACGCGGTACCGCCCTCAACTACCCCGTTGGGCGTTTCCTGACACCAATTACGGGTACGGCCATCACGCGCGGACTGACCTGCTCCGCGCCGGCGCGGAGTGGAGCACCCGCAGCCCGGCCCGCCGCACATACAACTCCCGCTTGTCGACGGCCAGGCCCTTGGCGTCCAGGACGTAGCCGGTCAGCCAGACCCACCCGTGGTAGGTGGGGCGCGCGTCCACGCTCACCAGTCGCAACCGCAGCTCGCGGTCGCCGGAGAACTGCACCGAGCAGGCCGCCCCGATCAGCAGGAGGTCGCCGGGCTTCAGCTCGGTCACGTCGGCCAGTGCCCACGGTTGATCGGGATGCGGTGGCGGGCCCGGCAGGGCAGCTCCGCGCCGCAGCGGCACACCCGGCGCCACCGCGTCCAACTCCACACCGGCCGATGCCGGCGGGCGAGGGTCAGCGCGGTGGCCAAGAGGTATTCGTCGTACGACACGCGCACCGCGGCATCCTTTCCGCCGAATTGCCGCCGACGCCATTAGTGGCGTCCTTTTCCGGCCCCCGATACGTGACAGCCTGTTCCACGCCGGCCCCCTTGTGCAACAACTCCGCGCCGTCCTAGTCTCGACCCGTATTGACGCACGAGGAATGGAAAAGAAATGGGTGCGGGGCGAAACATTCGGTGTTGCAGGAAGGGTGCGGTGATGTTGCATGACGGATGAAACAGGCGGGTCCACGGTCCCTCGGCGACAGCTCGGCCGGCTGCTCACCCAGCTCCGCGAGGACGCCTCGGTGACGCTGGACGCGGCGGCCGTGGCACTGGACTGCTCGCGGCAGAAGGTGTGGCGCATCGAGAAGGGTCTGGTCCCGGTGCGGGTGGTGGACGCCCGCGCGATGTGCGCTCTCTACCGGGTGCCCGAAGATATGCGGGAGATCGTCGCCGCGCTCGCGAAGGAAACTCGCGCGAAAGGGTGGTGGCATTCGTACGGCGATGTCGTCCCGTCGTGATTCTCGCTGTACGTCGGCCTGGAATCGTCGGCTTCGACCCTGCGCCAATATGACGCCGAGCTGATCCCCGGCCTCCTGCAGACCCGCGAATACGCCAGCGAGCTCTTTCGCCGCAAGAATCCGACCATGAGCGCCGAGGATCGGGAGAAGCTGGTCGAGGTCCGGTTGCAACGCCAGGGCATCCTCGTCCGCCGGCTGCCGACCGCGCCTGTCCTGCGGGTCGTCCTGAGCGAAGCGGTGCTGCGGCGCACGATCCCCGACCGCCGGGCGATGGTGGGGCAGTTGCGCCACCTGCTCGACGCGGCGCGGCTGCCGAACGTCAGCCTGCGGGTGCTGCCGCTCGCCGCCGGTCCGCCGCTGGCCAGCGAAACCGGCACCTTCGTCCTGCTGGGCTTCCCGCAGGCGTTCGGGAGGGCGTCGACCGAGCCAACCACCGTCTACCTGGAGAACATCACCGGGGCGCTCTACCTCGACAAGCCAACCGAGGTGGCCGCCTTCGAACATGTCTGGTCTGATCTGGAGACGCTGGCGTCGACTGAGGCAGAATCAGAGAAAATGATCACTTCGATCATCGAGGAGCATCATGACTGACCTGGCCGGTGCCACCTGGCGCAAGAGCACCCGCAGCGGCGGGAGCGGCGGCAACTGCGTCGAGGTGGCCGACAACCTCCCCGGCGTCATCGCCGTCCGGGACAGCAAGGCCCCGTCCGAAGCCGCTCTGATCTTTGCTCCGCGCGCCTGGGCGTCGTTCGTGGCCGACGTCAGGGAGCAGCGCCTGGGCTGACGTGTCCGCGCCGCTCATTCGGCCCGGCCGCCTGCCGCTGACTATCCTTGGGTCCCGTGCCAGAGGGACACACCATTCATCGCCTGGCGGCCCGGCACGCCGAGCTGTTCGCCGGGGACAAGCTGCACGCCGCCAGCCCGCAGGGCCGCTTCGCCGAGGGCGCGGCCCGGCTGTCCGGCACGGTCCTGGAGAGCACCGAGGCGTACGGCAAGCACCTGCTGCACCACTACGCCGGCGAGCTGACCCTGCACGTCCACCTCGGCCTGTACGGGAAGTTCACCGACGGGCCGGGGGAGCCACCCGAGCCCGTCGGCCAGCTGCGACTGCGGCTGGCCAGTGACCGGCACTGGCTCGACCTGCGCGGGCCCACCGCCTGCGAACTGTTCACCCCGCCCGAGGTGACCGCCCTGCGCGAGCGCCTCGGGCCGGACCCGCTGCGCGCAGACGCCGACCCCGAGCGGTCGTACGCCCGGATCTCCCGCAGCCCCACGCCCCTCGCGGCGCTGCTGCTGGACCAGTCGGTGGTGGCCGGCACCGGGCTGATCTTCGTGACCGAGGCGCTGTTCCGGGCCGGGTTGTCGCCGACCATGCCGGGCCGCCACCTGACCCGCGCCGGCTGGGACGCGCTCTGGGCCGACCTGGTCGAGCTGATGCGCCTCGCCCTGCGGCAGGGGCGGATCGACACCGTGCGCGACGTCCACCTGCCGGAGGCGATGGGGCGACCACCGCGGGTCGACCGCCACGGCGGCGAGGTGTACGTCTACCGCCGCGCCGGCGGGCCCTGCCACGTCTGCGGCACCGAGGTCAGCCGGAGCGAGCTGGCCGGCCGCAACCTCTACTGGTGCCGCACCTGCCAGCCCGGCTGACCGCCCGCCGCCCGGACGTCACTCGCCGTCGAGCAGCCAGCGGACCACCTCGATCTGGTGCGGGAAGACGACGTCCCCGTCGATGCTCCAGGCCATCGTGTGGCCGATCGTCCAACCCCGTACCCGCTCGGCGTCCAGCCCGAGGTCGGTGCTGAGCCGGTCGAGCCGGTGCCGGACGGCGGCCGGCGAGTGGCCCAGCTCCTGACCGCGTACGAGCGGCACGACCGAGAACTCCCGCTCGCCGCTCAGTGGCTTCGGGTCGATCACCAGCCAGGGCTCGCGGTCGGCGGCGAGCACGTTGCCGGCGTGCAGGTCCTGGTTGACGAGCACCTGCTCGCCCTGGCTCGACGCCAGGTCGACGAGCAGGGCGCATGCGGCGTCGAGCAGCCGCCACTCGTACGGGCGACCGGTCCGTTCCCAGCTTCGCGGAATCCGGTCGAGCCAGCCGGCGGCCTCCTCGGCGAGCGGGGTGAACGGCGTGCCGGCGGGTCGCCAGAGCCGGGGCAGCACGTCGATCGCCGCGTCCAGTGCCCGGTCCAGCGGCAGTTCGTACAGCGGCGTGCCGGGTTGGCAGCGTTCCACCAGCAGGGCATGGCGGTCCGGGTCGTGCGCGAGCAGCCGGACCGCGCCGTCGCCGTCCCAGTGGGCCAGCGCCGGGGCCTCGTGCCGGCTGTCCTCGGTCGGGAACTGGAGCTTGAGTACCGCCGCCGTGCCGTCGGGCAGGTCGGCGGGGAGCGCCAGGGAGGCGTACGCGTACGGAAAGGGCGGGCCCAGGCGCAGCGTCCATTGCTCGGCGCACTCCGCCAGCAATGTCGGAAGCGCGGCCAGCCAGTCCCGGCCGACCGCTGACCCTCGTATCCAGCCGAGTCCCTCAGGCAGATCCATCAGGCCATCCTGGGTCATCCATCGTGCTGAATCGACAGTGTTCGCGTGTCGGATCCACTGTGGCTAGCGTGGTACGGATGACACCTGAGGACGAGAAGTTTCTCCGCCGTGCCGTGGAACTCGCCAGCCGGGCCGGGGCTGCCGGCGAACGGCCGTTCGGTTCGTTGCTGGTCGACGCGAGCGGCGTGGTCCTGATCGAGGACCACAACACGGTCGTCTCGGATTCGGACATCACCGCCCACCCGGAGCTGAAGCTGGCCCGCTGGGCCGCCCGGGAACTCTCGCCGGAAGCGGCCGCCGGCACCACGATGTTCACGAGCTGCCAGCCCTGCCCGATGTGCGCGACAGCCATCGACCGGTCCGGCCTCGGGCGCGTGGTGTACGCCCTGTCGGGCGAGCAGTTCGAGGAGGTCAAGCCGGCCACCCCGCCGCTGCCTCCGGTCCGCTACGAGGGGCCGGCGCTGTTCGAGGAGGCGCGTCGGCCGATCGACGACTACTACTGACCGGGCCGGTCCGTGCGGCGGCGCGGGCAGGGCGGCCGGGTCGACGCGGGTCGGGACGCGGCGGCCGGCCCGTGTCGAGCCACCGTCCAGCGCGGCGCCGCTCGGTCTCTGGATCGGGTGGGTGTGACGCAACTGGAATTGACAGTCGGCAGGCCTCCGGAGCAGGGTTTGAGAGTGACAACGATGTCAACGGGCAAAGGGGAGGAATCGTACACATGATTTCCTTCACGCCGTACCCGGCGAAAGACCGGCCGGTCTACGGTGTCCCGTTGGCGGTTTTCCGGCGCGCACCCAGTTCGCCCGCCGATCCTGGCCCTATGTCCCTTTCCTACCCCACGGTGACCAGCTGAAATGAGCGACGTGCCCCGACCCGACGCCGACCAGACCCCTGCCCCGGCAGGGTCACCCGACCTGCCCGACCTGGCCGGGTTCCTCGCCGACCAGACCCACACGCTGCTCGACACGGCCCGCCGCGCGGTCCGCCCCGAGGGCGGGTTCTGGTGGCTCACCGACGACCGCACCCCGGATCGCGGCGAACCTCTCTACACGTGGATCACCTGCCGGATGACCCACGTGGCCGCGCTGGCCCACCGCAACGGTGACCCGGATGCCGCAGCCCTCGTCGACCACGGCGTCGCCGCGCTCAGCACGCTGCTGCGCGACGAGCGGTACGGCGGCTGGTTCAGCGCCGTCGACCAGGAGGGCACGCCCACCGACGAGCGCAAGGCCGGGTACGACCACGCGTTCGTGCTCCTCGCCGCGTCCAGCGCCGCCCGGGCCGGGCGACCCGGCGCGGATCGCCTGCTCGCCGACGTGCTGACAGTGGTGCGGGACCGGTTCTGGGACGACGACGCTGGCGCGGTCCGGGAATCGTGGAACCGGGACTGGACGGTCACCGAGGACTACCGAGGCGCGAACAGCAGCATGCACATGGTCGAGGCGTTCCTCGCCGCTGCCGCCGCCACCGGTGACACGAGCTGGACCGACCGGGCCCTGCGGATCGCCACCCACCTGGTGCACACCGAGGCCGCCCGGCACGACTGGCGGCTGCCCGAGCACTTCACAGCCGACTGGACGCCACTGCTCGACTACAACCGGGACCAACCCGCCGACCCGTTCCGGCCGTACGGCTCGACGATGGGCCACTGGCTGGAGTGGGCCCGGCTGCTGCTGGAGCTGGAGGCGGTCCTGCCGCAGCCACCGGGCTGGCTGCTCGCCGACGCCCGTACCCTCTTCGCGGCCGCCGTGCGGCGCGGCTGGGCGGTCGACGGCGCCGACGGTTTCGTCTACACGATCGACTGGGACGACCAGCCGGTGGTCCGCTCCCGGATGCACTGGGTGCTGGTCGAGGCCATCGGCGCGGCGGTCACCCTGCACCGCCGCACCGGGGACGCCGTCTACGACGAGTGGTACCGGGTCTTCTGGGCGTACGCACGCCGCTACCTGATCGACGGCACCGGCTGGCGGCACGAGCTGGACGAGCGGAACCTGCCCGCCGACACGGTCTGGCACGGCCGGCCGGACGTCTACCACGCGTACCAGGCGGTGCTCCTGTCCCGCTCGGCCGCCGGCCTCGGTGGTCCCGGCCCGCTCGACCCCGGCACGGTGACCGCATGATCGTGGTGGCGGGCGAGGCCCTCATCGACCTGGTGGTCACCGCCGAGGGGCAGCGGGCGGTGCCGGGTGGCTCCCCGGCGAACGTGGCGGTCACCCTGGCGCGGCTCGACGAGCCGGTGCGGCTGCTGGCCCGGATCGGCCCCGACGAGTACGGCCAACAGATCGCCGAGCACCTGGCGGCCAACCAGGTGGACCTGCGGTGGGCGGTCCGCGCCGCCGAGCCCACGTCGGTGGCGGTGGCCACCCTGAACGCCACCGGGCAGGCCAGCTACGAGTTCCGGCTCGACGGCGCGGCGGACTGGCAGTGGACCCCGCAGGAGCTGCCCGACCTGGCCGGATCGTCGGCGACGGCCCTGCACACCGGGTCCCTCGCGCTCGCGCTCGCGCCCGGCGCGCAGGTGCTGGAGGGCCTGCTCGCCCGCGAACGCGACCGCGACGGGCTGACCATCTCGATCGACCTGAACCTGCGCCCGAGCATCGTGACGGACCGGGCCGCGGAGCAGGAGCGGACCCGCCGCCAGATCCGCCTCGCGCACGTCGTCAAGGCCAGCGACGAGGATCTGGCCTGGCTCTACCCGGACCGCTCGGTGGGCGACGTGCTGGCCGAATGGCGCGAGGCCGGCGTGTCCTGTGCGGTGGTCACCCGGGGTGGCGAGGGCGCGTGGCTGCTCGCCCCGAACGGCGCACTGCACGAACAACCGGCGGTACGCACCACAGTGGTCGACACCGTCGGCGCCGGCGACTCGTTCACCGGTGGCCTGCTGGCCGCGCTGGCCGACATCGACGCGCTCGGTGACCGGCCGGCCGACCGGCTCGCCGCGGTGACCGAGCAGCAGTGGAGCGCAGTCCTGCGCCAGGCCGCGACGGTGGCCGCGCTGACCTGCGCCCACCGAGGCGCCGACCCACCCCGCCGAGCAGAGGTAGAAGCCCTCCTGACCACAACACCCTGACCCCAACCCGCCAACCCCCCGGCCCCTGCCCCCCACCTCCGCGATCTTGCACTTTCTGCCCCGACAAAGCGCGTGATCCTGCACAAAACAACGACAGAAAGTGCAAGATCGCGGGGCGCGGCGGTGCGGGGGCGCGGGGTGCGGGGTGCGGGGTGGGGCGCGGGGGTGCGGGGGTGCGGGGTGGGTCGTTAGGGGAGGCCTCGGCGTAGGAGGCGGGTGGGTAGGACTGTGGTTGCTGGCGGGGAGTCGTCGCCGGCGATCCGCTCGAAGAGGCGCTCCGTCGCCACGCGGGCCAGCTCCCGCGTGTCGTAGCCGACGACCGTCAAGGGCCGGGGCATCAGGTGGGCCAGCTCGAAGTCGTCGAAGCCGACCAGCGCCGCGTCGCTGCCCCGGCGGTGCAGCTCGGCGAGGGCGCCGACGGTGAGCCGGTTGTTGCCGCAGAAGAACGCGGTGGGCGGGTCCGGGAGGTCGAGCAGCGTGGCGACCGCCCGGCCCGCGTCCTCGGGGGCGATCAGGCGCTCGCGGACCAGCGAATCGTCCGGCTCGACTCCGGCCTCCGCCAGCGCGGCCCGAGCGCCGACCAGCCGCTCACGCATGGTGGGGACGCTCGGAGCGCCGAGCAGGAGACCGACCCGCCGGTGCCCCTCGTCGAGCAGCGCACCGACCCCGGCCCGGCCGCCACCTCGGTTGTCCAGCAGCACGGCGTCCGCGAGCAGTCCCTGCGGTGGCCGGTCCAGGAAGACCACCGGCATGCCCAGCTCGACCTCGCGGCGCAGGAACGAGTGGTCGGGACCCGCCGGCACCACCAGCAGCCCGTCGACCCGGCGCTGGGTGAAGTCCTGGAGAACCGCGCGTTCCCGCTCCGGGTCCTCCTCCGACGAAGCGGTGATCAACATGGTGCCGTGCGCGGCGGCGATCTCGGCGGCGACGCTCGCGATGGTGGCGTAGAACGGGTTGGCGATCTCCTCGATGAGCAGCCCGACCGTGGCGTTGAGCTGCCGCGAGCGCAGGTTGCGCGCGATGTCGTTGCGCCGGAAACCCAGCTCGGCGATCGCGGCCAGCACACGGCCGAGCAGTTCCTGCCCCACCGGCTCGTCGTTGACCACCCGGGAGACCGTCTTCAGGCTGACCCCGGCGTGCCGGGCGACATCGACCATGGTTGGGCGTCGGCGTGCGGCCGACCTGGTCGGAGTCTGGGTCACGGGGTGGTCCTCCACGGCGGGCGCGGGTCAGCGGTCGAGAGCGGCGAGCGCGTCGACCGCCTTTCGGGCGGCGATCAGCACCGGATCCCAGACCGGCGCGTACGGCGGAGCGTAGCCGAGGTCGAGCGCGGTCATGTCATCCACCGTCATGCCGTTCCACAGAGCCACGGCCAACGTGTCGATCCGTTTGGCCGCCTCGGACCAGCCGACGATCTGCGCGCCGAGCAGCCGGCCGCTGGGTCGCTCGGCGATCAGCTTGACGGTCATCGTCCGCGCGCCGGGGTAGTAGCCGGCCCGGTTGGTCGAGTCGGCGACCACCGAGACGAACTCGAAGCCGGCCGCCCTGGCCTCCCGCTCGCGCAGGCCCGTCCGACCCACCTCCAGGTCGCAGACCTTGGTCACCGCGGTGCCGATCACGCCCGGGAAGGTCGCGTACCCGCCGCCGATGTTGATGCCGGCCGTCCGGCCCTGCTTGTTGGCGTGCGTGCCCAGCGGCACGTGCACCGGCAGTCCGCTGACCCGGTGCAGCGTCTCCACGGAGTCGCCCGCGGCCCAGACCCCGGGCAGCCCCGGCACCCGCATCCGGCGGTCCACGCGGATGCCACCCGTGGGCCCGATCGGAAAGCCGGCAGCCTTGGCGAGCGCGGTGTTCGGGCGTACGCCCAACCCCAGGACCACGACGTCGGTCGGCATCGAGCCCTCGGCCGTGACCACCGCGGACACCCGGCCGTCCCGCTGATCCAGGCCGGTCACCGGCAGGCTGGTGCGGATCGTGATGCCGAGGCCGCGCATGGCCTCGGCGACCAGTTCGGCCATGTCGCCGTCCACCGTCGCCATGGGCTGCTGGCCCGCCTCGACCAAGGTCACCGCGAGGCCGCGCTCGATCAGCGCCTCGGCCATCTCGACGCCGATGTACCCGCCACCGACCACCACTGCCCGGCTGGGCTGCGGCTCGGCGTCCAGCCAGGCGCGCAGGGCCGCACCGTCGTCGAGGGTCTGCATCCCGAACACGCCGCCCGCGTCGGTGTCCGCCCACGGTGGCTGCACCGGCACCGCGCCCGCGGCGTACACCAGTTCGTCGAAGCGCTCGCGGACCTCGCCGCCGCCCGCCAGGTCCCGGGCGACCACCTCGCGCCGTTCGAGGTCGATGGTCGTCACCTCGTGCCGCATCCGGACGTCCACGGCGAACTTCGTGCGGAACGTCTCCGGGGTCCGCGCGATCAGCTCGTCCGGGCCGGACACCATCCCGCTGATCCAGTACGGGATGCCGCACGACGAGTAGGAGGTGAAGTGACCGCGCTCGAAGACCACTATCTCCAGGTCGTCAGGGCCGCGGCGGCGTCGTGCCTGCGACGCCGCCGACATGCCGGCGGCGTTCCCGCCGATGACGATCAGTCGTTGCGCCACGGGACCATCCTGTCACGGGCGTGTTCAGCCACGGGTCTGTCGCGCCACGTCCTGCACCACGTCGACGAGCCGTCCGGTACGGGCGTACACGGCACGCTGCCGCGCCGCGCCGGTGCCGTGGCGGCGCAGCCCGCCCAACAGGTCGGACACCTCCGCCCAGTCGTCGTGCTGCTCCAGCGCCGGCCGCATCCGCTCCACGAACCGGTCCAGCAGCTCCCAGGCCGGGCGCAGCTCGCCGTTGGTGACGTCGACGCCCTCGCCTTCCAGGCCGTCGTGGGCGGCCCTCCAGTGCGCGCCGACCAGCAGGTGGTGGTCCGTGCGCAGGGCGGGCCGGCCGGCCTCGACGTCGGCCATGGCGGTGGCCACGAGTGCCCGCACCAGCGCGGCGACCAGCACCGCGTCGTCCACCGTCGGGCAGACGTCGCCGATCCGCAGCTCCACGGTCGGGTACTTTGCCGACAGCCGGGCGTACCAGTAGAGCATCCCCTCGTCGAGCATCACGCCGCTGGAGATCAACTGACGGATCAGCCGCTGGTAGTGCTCGTGCGACTCCAACCAGGGCGTCGGCGCCACCGACGGCCAGCGCTCCCACTCCACCGAGCGCCAGCTCGCGTAGCCGGTGTCCTCGCCACCGGCGAACGGCGAGTTGGTGGTGATGGCGTGCAGCATCGGCAGCCACGGCCGGACGTGGTTGAGCACCTGCACGCCGGTCTCCGGATCGGGGACGCCCACGTGCACGTGCATGCCGTTGTTGCCGGGGCCGGGCACGAGCAGCCGGAAGCGTTCGATCATCCGGTCGAAGCGGGGCTTGTCCACGACCGGCGGCACCGGGCCGTCCACCGGGCCGGTGCCGATGGCCAGCAGCCGTACGCCGGCCCGCTCGGCCGCCTCGGCGAGGGCCTTACGCAGGACGCCGAGGGAGTGCCGGATCGAGGACAGCTCAAGACCGGGCGGCGAGCCGATCTCGATCTGGCTGGTCTGGAACTCGCGCTCCACCTGACCGCGCAGTTCCGCCGGCACCTGCTCCATCACCAGGTCGACGGCGGGCACCGCGGCTCCGGTGTGCGGGTCGACGAGCAGAAACTCCTCCTCGACACCCACGGTGAGCAATTCGGTCCCCGCGGTCGTCCCGCTGGGCGCCTCCGCCACCTGGCCCGTCATCGCGACACCACCGTCCGTTTCTGCCGTCTGCGGTCCGTCCGCGTCGGTCGGCCGTCTGGTTACCCACAGTGGCAACGCTCGGAAACGTGTGACGGCGCGCTGCCCGCGCGTGTCGCCCACAACTGGCGCCTGACACCGGGCGGATCGGCCGGTGGGGGGCTCGCGATTCGGCCGGGCGGCGTGACAGCGGGTCCTATGCTGAGCCCGTGCCGGTGCCGCTGGGTTTCCTCTGGGTCGCGTGGATGTCCGCGTTCGCCCAGCTCACCATGCTGGCCGACCGCCCGGCCGACCTGCTGGCCGGGGCCGCCCTGACCGCCCTGGTCCTGTTCGCCGCGCTGCTCGCCGCGCACGTGCCCGCCCCGGCGGGGGCAATTGGCGTCGCACGACGCTGGGCCGGGCTACGGGCCCGCGCCCGGGGTCGCCGGGTTCCCCGCCAGATCGACCCGGACGCCGCCGGCCGACCTCGCCCCCGGGCACCTGGGCTCCCCTCGGCCGCGTAGCGCCACACCGCCGCGCGGCCGATCCCACCGTCACCGGTCCTTCGTGCCGGCGGCCACCGCCGGGAAGGACCCTCCGGAATCGGACCGAGGGGTTTCCCATGCTCGCCTTCGCACCACTGCACGACGTCGTCGGCGCCGCCGGCACCGCGTTGTCCTGGCTCACCGATCTGCTCGAACCGTTGGCCGGCGGCACCGCGACCGTCGCCGCCATCGTGCTGCTCACCATCGCCGTCCGGTTGCTCATCGCCCCGCTGACCGTCGCGCAGGTCCGCGGGGAACGGCGCCGCGCGGCGCTCGCCCCCCAGGTGCGCGATCTCCAGCAGCGGTACGCCGACGACCCGGCGACGCTCCAGCGCGAGGTGTTCGCGCTGTACCGCTCGGCCGGCGCGAACCCGATCGCCGGCTGTCTGCCGTTGCTGCTCCAGGCGCCGTTCCTGTTGGTGCTGTACCGGCTGTTCGCCACCGACGAGGGCGGCACGGGGCTGCTCGACGAACGGCTGGCCGGGGTGCCGCTGGGCCAGCACGTGAGCGACGGGCTGTCCGGCGCGGCCGGGCCGCTCTTCGTCGTCCTGCTGGGCCTGCTGCTGGTGCTGGCGTGGTGGTCGTCCCGGCGGGCACGCCGGGCGTCGGCGGCGGTCGGCACGGTGGCCGGTACGCCCACCGAGGGGCCGGGCGCCGCCACGCTCGGCCGGCTGCTGCCCCTGCTGCCGTTCACAACCGTGCTGGTGGCGCTGGTGCTGCCGCTCGCGGCGGTGATCTACCTGGTGACGACCACCGCCTGGTCGGCGCTGGAACAGGCGGTGCTGCGCCGGCCCCAGGCCGCACCGTCGCCCGCCGACACCGCCCAGGGCTGACGGCCAGCGAGGGAGCCGCGAGCGCTCAACTGTCGACGCGGATCAGCGACCGGCGGTCACCGACCGCCGGTCGTCGCGCTCGCGCCGACGGCGGACCTTGCGGATCACCCAACTGACCACCATCACGACGAAGACCACGCCGATGGCGTAGTTGAACCAGTCGCTGTAGCGCGCGACGTCCTGCCAGCGGCTGCCCAGCGCGTAACCGGCACCCACGATGAGGGCGTTCCACACGCCGCTGCCGATCGTGGTGAGCAGGACGAACTCACCGAGCGGCATCCGGTTGGCCCCGGCCGGCACGGAGACCAGGCTGCGGACCACCGGCACCACCCGGCCGATCAGCACCGCCCACCGGCCGTGCCGCTCGAACCAGCGGTCGGCCTTCTCCAGGTCGTCGCGGTCCACCAACGGGATGCGGTCCAGCCAGCGCTTGAGCCGTTCCTCGCCGAGCGCCGCGCCGAGCCAGTAGAGCACCAGCGCGCCGACGAGCGAGCCGACCGTCGCGGCCGCCACCACGAGGACGACGTTGAACTTGCCCTCGTGGGCCAGGAACCCGGCCAACGCCAGCACGATCTCGCTGGGGATCGGCGGAATGATGCTCTCCAACGCGACCAGCAGCGCCACGCCGACCGGGCCCGTCGCGTCGATCACCGAGGCCACCCACCCGGTCAGGCCGGTGAACTCGGACGGGTCACCAGTCTGGGCGTACGCCATTGGTCGTCCTTCCGATCCGGCTACCGGGGATCGGAAGGTCATACCCAGCGACCGGCGGCACACACCTGCGCGTGAGCCCTGCCACGCCGGCCGGGTCAGCCCTCCGGGTGCAGCGCGGTGTCGGCCGGGCCCTGCCGCCAGCCGGTGAACACCACGGTGAGACCGGCGCGCGTCGGCGCGCAGCAGAACGGGCCGGCCATCGCCTCGGCCGCCGGGTCCAGCGGAGCGAGGCGGACCAGTCGCCAGGCCGCGTCCGCGACCCGGGCCCGTACGGTCAGCGCGTCGCCGGCGCGGCTGACCCGCACGGTCACCTCCTGGCCGGCCCAGCCGGGGACCGGGGACACCGACCAGTCGGAGAACTCCCTGGTCACCACCGCGCCGAGCTGGGACTCGCCGTCGCTGACCTCGACGCCCGCCTTGACCCACGTCCCCTCGTCGACGCGGACCAGCACGCCGGCCTGGTCGAACTGCGCCGAGAAGTCGAGGACGAAGCTCACCTCCATGGCGGCGCCGACCGGCAGCGGCGCCAGCAGGGCGGGCCCGTTGTCGTGGACGAAGCCGTAGCTGGTCCGCCGCCAGAAGTCCGTCTCCGCACCGGCCTCGACGACCAGCTCGCCGGCCGGGCCTTGCGCGGCGCGGACCGGCGGGTGTAGCCAGACGCCCCGGGCCCAGTCCAACCGTTCGCTCGGCGGTACGAGGTCGATCTCCATAACCGGCACGGTAACCAACCCCGCCCGGCCCCGACGCCCGGGTTTGCCGCGGTGATCGACCGGAGATGTTCCTCCGGCATGGGTGACCGTTGGTATTCCGAAGCCGTCGTCTACTGCCTCGACATCGACACGTACGCCGACTCCGACGGTGACGGGGTCGGTGACATCCGTGGGCTGATCGGAAGGTTGGACTATCTGGCCCGGCTGGGCGTGACCTGCCTCTGGCTGCACCCGATCCACCCGTCACCCAACCGCGACGACGGTTACGACGTCACCGACTTCTACAACGTGGACCCGCGTTTCGGCACCCTCGGCGACTTCGCCGAGCTGCTGCACCAGGCGCAGAACCGGGGCATCCGCGTGATCATCGACCTGGTGGTCAACCACACGTCCGACGAGCACCCGTGGTTCCAGTCCGCCCGCTCGTCGCCGGACTCGCCGTACCGCGACTGGTTCGTCTGGTCCGACACCGAGCCGGACGACCGGCACCAGGGCATGGTCTTCCCCGGTGAACAGAAGGAGACCTGGAGCTACGACCGGACGGCCAAGGCCTGGTTCTACCACCGGTTCTACAAGTTCCAGCCGGACCTCAACTTCGCCAACCCGCAGGTCCGGGCCGAGGTCAAGAAGATCATGTCGTTCTGGCTCCAGCTCGGGGTCTCCGGTTTCCGGATGGACGCCGTGCCGTTCATCATCGAGCTGACCGAGCCGGGCAACCCGAACTCGCCGAAGGACTTCGAGTTCCTCACCGAGATGCGCCAGCACGTCCAGTGGCGGCGCGGCGACGCCGTCCTGCTGGCCGAGGCGAACGTCGAGCCGGACCAACTGCCGACGTTCTTCGGCGACACCAGCGGCTCGGGCAACCGCATCCACATGCTCTTCGACTTCATGCTCAACGGCCGGCTCATGCTCGCCCTGGCCCGGCAGGACCCGGAGTCGCTGATCGAGGCGTTGCGCGACACCCCGAAGCTGCCCGTCGGTGGGCAGTGGGCGACCTTCCTGCGTAACCACGACGAGATCGACCTGTCCCGGTTGACCACCGAACAGCGCAACCAGGTGTACGAGCAGTTCGGCCCGGACGAGAACATGCGCATCTACGACCGGGGCATCCGTCGCCGGCTCGCCCCGATGCTCGGCAACGACCGGCGGCGCATCGAGCTGGCGTACGCCCTGCAGTTCTCGATGCGCGGCACGCCGGTGCTGCGCTACGGCGAGGAGATCGGGATGGGCGAGGACCTGTCGCTGCCCGGTCGGGAGGCGATCCGTACCCCGATGCAGTGGTCGTACCAGCCGAATGCCGGCTTCTCCACCGCGGACCCGGAGAAGCTGGTCCGCCCGGTGCTCGACAAGGGTGAGTTCGGCTACCAGAACGTCAACGTCACCGCCCAGCGCAACGACCCGAAGTCGCTGCTGGCCTGGTTCGAGCGCATGATCCGGACCCTGCGGGAGGCCCCCGAGATCGGCTCCGGCTCGACCACCCACATCGACGTGGCGATGCCGGCCGGGGTGCTGGCGCACCGGGCGGACGGGCCGACCGGGACGATGGTCTTCGTGCACAACCTGGGCACCGATGACGTCGAGGTGGACCTGAGCAGCCTCGAACCGGAGGCCGATCTGCCGATCGACGTGCTCGCCGACCGTGGCTACGGCGAGCTGGGCAAGCTCGGCGCGGTGAAGGTCTCCGGGTACGGATACCGGTGGATTCGCCTATGCCGGGGCCGGGGGTTCTGACGTTAAGCTCCTCCGATCGACCCCACGTTACCGGGAGGTAATCATGTCGGAGGAGCCCCGCGTCGCCATCGTCACCGGAGCCGCGCGCGGTATCGGCGCGGCCACCGCCCGGCGGTTGGCCGCCGACGGGATGGCCGTCGCCGTGGTCGACATCGAGGAGGCCGCCACCAAGGAGACGGTGGACGCCATCGTCGGCGCGGGCGGCCGTGCGCTCGGCGTGGGCGCCGACGTGTCCGACCGGGAGCAGGTCGAGGCGGCCGTCGAGCGGGTCGCCGCCGAGCTGGGCGCCCCCACGGTGCTGGTCAACAACGCGGGTGTGCTCCGCGACAACCTGCTGTTCAAGATGACCAACGCCGACTGGGACACGGTCATGGGTGTGCACCTGCGCGGCGCGTTCCTGTTCAGCCAGGCCGCGCAGAAGCACATGGTGGACCGCAAGTGGGGGCGGATCGTCAACCTGTCCAGCACGTCCGCCCTGGGCAACCGCGGCCAGGCGAACTACGCCGCGGCCAAGGCGGGCCTCCAGGGCTTCACCAAGACGCTCGCCATCGAGCTGGGCCCGTTCGGGGTGACGGTCAACGCGGTCGCGCCGGGCTTCATCGTCACCGACATGACCGCCGCCACCGCCGCCCGGATGAAGGTCGACTTCGACGACCTCCAGAAGCACGCCGCCGCCGAGATCCCGGTCCGTCGCCCGGGTCGCCCGGAGGACGTCGCGCACACCATCTCGTTCCTGGCCAGTGAGGGGGCGGGCTTCGTCTCCGGGCAGGTCATCTACGTCGCCGGCGGCCCACGGGCCTGACGCGCGCCCTCGTCACGCGGCCCGGCCGGTCAGGCCGGGTCGCGGCGGGTGCGCCAGAGCCAGAACAGGCCGAGCACCGGCAGCACCAGCGGGATGTAGCCGTACCCGCTGCCGAACTGCGACCACACCGTCTCGTCGGGGAACAGGTCCTTGTCGACAACGCTGAGGATGCCGACGGCGACGACCCCGACCAACTCCACCGAGCAACAGGCCAGCGCCACCCGTCGGCCGGTGTGCCCGGCGCGGGCCAGACCCACCGCGGCCACGATGTAGATGAGCGCGGCCAGGGCGGAGAGCAGGTACGCCACCGGCGCCTCGTCGAACTTGGTGGCGATCTGCAGACCTGCCCGGCTGGTCGCCGCGATGGCGAAGAGCAGGTAGACCGCGATCAGCAGCCGCCCCGGACCGGCGTTCGTGGCGCGTCGGACCGGTCGTGTCTCAACCACCGAGGACCTCCCAGGTCTGCTGCAGCCGGACCACCACTACCGGTGCGACCAGGCAGACCGCGCAGACGATCGCCGACCCCCAGCGGGTCGGCTCCATCCGGGCCAGCACCCACGCCAGCGGCGGCAGGCAGACGAGCGTGGCCAGGTAGCCGTAGAACGCGCCGGGCTCGCCCGGCCGGTCCCCGCCACCGACCGCGACCAGGGCCAGCACCCCCAACGCGAGCAGTGCCACCTCCAGTACGGCCAGACCGGCGAACTGCACCCGGTCCGGTGGCCGGTGGCGTACCGCCGCGACCAGCGCCCACACGGCGACGAGCAGCGAGAGCACGATCGACGCCGTCGCGAGGAGCCCGTCCACCGGCGAGTCGGCGGCCGCGCTCGTCATCGGCCCCACCTGGTCGTTGCCTCGGTCACCGGCACAGCCTACTAACCGTCGTAGTACCCGGGCCACGCTGCCTGGCCGCCGCGCCCGCGGCGGGTCGTCGAGGGGTGTTCGGCCCCTGTCGAGCTGCCCCATGAGCGGGGCACCACGCCCCGCCCGGCTCGCCCGCACCGCTCGCCCGCCCCGCCCGGTCCGCCCGCCCGGTCCCCCGGGGCCAAGATCGTGCTCGATCCGGGAAGTAGTGGCTTCGGGCGCGAACGAGGCCACTGGATCCTGGATCGAGCGCGATCAAGGGGGAGTGGTCGTCCCGCCGGGCGACGGCACCCGTCGGTTGGTTCGTTCCTCCCGGGTACGGGGGCATTGGGCTGCCCTGGTTGGCGACCCGCCGCCGGTGGGCCCGGTGGGGCGACTAGCGTGGATCACGTCCGTGGCGTCGCCACGGTGCGGGGAGACAGCGGAGGTACACGTGCTGCGGTTCGGTTTGTTCGGCACCGGTCACTGGGCGATCGAGACGCACGGTAAGGCGCTGCACGCACACCCGGACGCGGAACTGGTAGGCGTGTGGGGGCGTAACCCCGAGCGGGCTTCCGCGCTGGCCGAGCGGTACGGGGTGCCCGCCTACGCCGAGGTCGACGCGCTGATCGAGCAGTGTGAGGCGATCGCTGTCGCGCTGCCGCCGGACGTTCAGGCCGACATCGCGGTCCGGGCCGCCACCGCCGGCCGTCACCTGCTGCTGGACAAACCGCTGGCGCTCTCCGTCGAGGACGCCGACCGGGTCGTCGCCGCCGCCGAGGCGTCCGGGGTCGCCTCGGTCGTGTTCTTCACCCAGCGGTTCCAGCCGAACGTCACCGCGTTCCTCGCCGCGACCGCCGCCGCCGGCGGCTGGCAGCACGGCCGTACCACCGCCTTCGCGTCGATCTTCCAGGAGGGCAGCCCGTACGGCGGCTCCCTGTGGCGTCGCGAGCACGGCGCACTCTGGGACATCGCCCCGCACGCGCTCTCGATCCTCCTGCCGGTGCTGGGGCGGGTGACCCAGGTGGCGGCGATGGACGGGCCGAGCGGGATGGTGCACCTGCTGCTCACCCACGACGGCGGTGCCACCAGCAGCGCCTCGCTGTCCCTGGACGCCCCTCGTGAGGCGATGGCCCGGGAGTTCGTGTTCTACGGCGAGAACGGGATCGAGACCGTCCCGGTCGGCGAGAACGACGCCGACACGGCGTTCGGTGTCGCGATCGACCAGCTCGTCGAGCAGGTGCGGACCGGCACCCGCGACCACCGCTGCGACGTCCGCTTCGGCCGCGAGGTAGTCGCGATCCTCGCCGCCGCCGAAACCGCCCGCACCGAATCCCGCACAATCCCCCTCCCGTAACCCACCCCACCCCACCCCACCCCACCCGCCGGGCCCCACCCCCTGCCCGCCCCGGTTGATCATGAAGTTATTGCCACCCCGCCCGGCGTGTCATGGCAATAACTTCATGATCACCGCGCCAAGCCGGTGGGGAAATGGGTGGGGTGGGTGGGGTGGGGGTCGGTAGGGTGGGGGCCATGATCACGCATGCCCTGATCGAGGGGGTCGGTACGCCGGCCGCCTGGGGTGCCCTGCTGGTGTCCCGTCCGCGCGTCCGGCGTCCGGCCCTGACGGGCTGGGACGTGACCTGCCGCTGATCGGTCCACTTCGCGGTGCGCCGGGGCTGTCGCCCCGCCGCCGCTGATCCTTCGCCACGGCACGAGGCTGTCGCCTCGTCTTCGCGTACCCGCGCATCGTCCAGGGCCGTCCGAGTCCCGATCCACTCGGACAGGTCCGGCAATTCCTGCTGCCTGTCCAGCCCGTCGCCGAGCGGCGACAGACAGGACGACGACCCGTGGCGCCTCGCCCGATCCGATCAACCGAACGCGACAGGTCCCGTCGCGTACTCAGCCAGAACTTTCTCGTCGACCGCGCGGCCGTCCAGCGGGTGGTCCGCGCCGCCGACCCCGATCCGGCCGGGCTCCTGCTGGAGGTCGGCGCGGGCCGGGGGCAGCTCACCCGACCCCTCGCCGCCCGGTGTGGGCGGCTGACGGCGTACGAGGTGGACCCTCGCGTCCGCAACGCGCTGGCCGCCGTCTGCGGGGAGCTGTCCAACGTGGAGCACCGGCAGGCCGACTTCCTGGCCGCCGAGCCGCCACCGGAGCCGTTCGCGGTGGTCGGCAACATCCCCTGGTCGCTGACCTCCGCCGTGGTGCGGTGGTGCCTCGCCGCGCCCCGGTTGCGGTCCGCGACACTGCTCACCCAACTGGAGTACGCCCGCCGCCGCAGCGGCGACTACGGCCGGTGGACGCGGCTGACCGTCTCGACCTGGCCGGAGTTCGGGTGGCGGCTGGCGGGGCGGGTGCCACGTACCGCGTTTCGGCCGGTGCCGGCGGTCGACGCCGGGATCCTGCGCATCGAGCGGCGGCCGGAGCCGCTGCTGCCGGCGGCGGCTCTGCCGGCGTACCGAAGGCTCGTGGGGTGGGGTTTCGAGGGCGTCGGCGGCTCGCTCGCCGCGACCCTGCGCCGGCACCACCCGCCGGCGCGGGTCGCGGCCGCCCTGCGCGCGACCCGGATCGCGTCGGACACCCCCGTGGGGTACGTCTGGCCGGAGCAGTGGCTGGTGCTGTTCCGGCTGCTGCACGCGCGGTGAGCCGTCGGTCAGGCGAGGGTGGTCAGCGCCTCGCTCAGCTCGGCCGGCGACTCGAACTGTTCGGCCGGCAACGCCTGCAACATCTGCAACATGGCCGTGCTGGCCCCGTTCTCCTGCCCCCAACGGACGAGGTCCTCGCGGGAGACCGGGTAGTCGAGCCCGGCCAGGTACTCCTGCAATTGCACGCCGGTGACGGTCATGCCGTTCGGCTACCCGCTCGCCGCTCCCGTACACGCTCACGGCGTGTCGGTGGGCGACGCGCCGACGGTTTGTCGGCGCGACCGCCGGGTAGCCGCTGCCATGCTGGTTCAGCGGCTCGGCGCACCGAGCGACTTCGACCCGTTGCTGGAGCGCGTCCGGGACGCCCGGGTGGTGATGATCGGCGAGTCCACCCACGGCAGCTACGACTACTACCGGCTGCGCGAGCAGCTCACCCGTCGGCTGATCGCGGAGTGCGGCTTCTCGTTCGTGGCAGTGGAGGGCGACTGGCCGGACTGCGACCGGGTGCACCGCTCGGTCACCGCCGCGCCGGGCGGGGCCCTCGATCCACAGACGGCGCTGGAGCGCTTCGAACGGTGGCCGACCTGGATGTGGGCGAACGCCGAGGTGGCCCGGTTCTGTCGCTGGCTGCGGGCGTGGAACCTGGAGCGGCCCCAGGACGGGCGGGCGGGCTTCCACGGGCTCGACGTGTACAGCCTCTGGGAGTCGATGCAGGCGATCTTCGACTATCTGGGGGAGGAGGACCCGACCTCGCTGGAGGCGGCGCAGGACGCGTACCGGTGCTTCGAGCCGTACGGCAAGCGGGTCGAGGAGTACGGCGCGGCCAGCCGCTTCGTCTCGGCCCGCTGCGAGGAGGAGGTCGTGCGGCTGCTGGCGCGTACCCGGGAACAGGCCATGTCGGACGGCCCGGACCGCTTCTCGGCCTGGCAGAACGCGGAGGTGGTGGCCGGCGCGGAGCGTTACTACCGGGCGATGGTGGCCGGCGGACCGGACTCGTGGAACATCCGCGACACCCACATGCAGGACACCCTGGACCGGCTGCTGCAACGCTACGGCCCGGACGCCCGCGGGATCGTCTGGGCGCACAACACGCACGTGGGGGATGCGCGGGCCACCGACATGGCCGCCGACGGCATGGTCAACATCGGTCAGTTGGCCCGCGAGCGGCACGGCGACGACGCGGTGGCGTTGGTCGGGTTCGGCACCTACCGGGGCACGGTGATCGCCGCTCCCCGCTGGGGCTCGCCGTCGGAGGCGATGGTGGTGCCGCCGGCGCGGGAGGGTTCGGTGGAGCGGCGGTTGCACGAGCTGATGCCGGAGCGGGCGGTGCTCGTCTTTGGCGGCGACGACCAGCCGGGCTGGGTCACCGAACCGGCTGATCACCGGGCGATCGGGGTGGTCTACGACCCGTCCTTCGAGTCGTGGGGCAACTACGTGCCGACCCGGCTGGGCGACCGCTACGACGCCTTCATCTGGTGCGACGAGACGACGGCCCTGCATCCGCTGGCGGTCCCCGCCGTCCCCGGCGAAATGGAGACATACCCAGCCGGCGTGTAAAAACCCGCCGCGCCAGGCCGCGCCCGGGCGGGTCGATCATGGAGTTGTGGTGCCGGACGAAGGCTCCCAAACGGGGTCCAACGGGCACCGCAACTCCATGATCGACCGCGAGGTGGGTCAGGTCAGACCCGGGTCGGGGTTGCCTCGGTCAGGTGTTCGCGCAGGCCTTCGCCCTCGATGTCCACGTTGGGCAGGGCCCGGTTGAGCCAGCGGGGCAGCCACCAGGCGCGGTCACCGAGCAGGGACATCACGGCCGGGACGATGGTCATCCGGACCACGAAGGCGTCGATCGCCACGCCGATGGCCAGCGCGAAGCCCATCGACTTGATCACCGGGTCGTCGAGGAAGACGAAGCCCCCGAACACCGAGATCATGATCAACGCGGCGGCGGTGACCACCCGGGCGCCGTGCCCCATGCCGCTGATCGTGGCCTGCCGGGCGGTCTCGCCGTGCACGAAGTCCTCGCGCATCCGGGAAACCAGGAATACCTCGTAGTCCATCGCGAGCCCGAACAGGATGCCGATGAGCAGGATCGGCAGGAAGCTGATCAGCGGGCCGGGCGTGTCCAGGCCCACGAGGTCGGCGAGGTGCCCCTGCTGGAACACCGCCACCGTGATGCCGAACGTGGCGGCGACGGTGAGCAGGAAGCCCAGCGCGGCCTTGACCGGCACCAGCAGCGAGCGGAACACCAGCATCAGCAGCAGGACCGAGAGCCCCACCACCAGCAGCAGGTAGACCGGCAGCGCGTCGGAGAGCTTCTCGGACACGTCGATGCCGATCGCGGTGACGCCGGTGAGCAGCACGTCCGCGTCGCGGATCCCGCCCACCGAGTCGCGGATGTCGTGCACCAGCGTCTCGGTGGCCTCGTCGGTCGGGCCGGTCTTCGGCACGACGCCGAGCAGTGCCGTCCGGCCGTCCGGGCTGAGCTGGGCGGGTGCCACCGCGAGCACGTTCTCGGTGCGCTGGAGCAGCGCGGTGACCTGCGGCACGGCGGCCGAGGTGGCCTGCGGCGAATCACCGGCGACGACGACCGCCAGTCGGCCGGTGAAGCCCGCGCCGAAGCCCTCGGTGATCAGGTCGTTCGACACCCGGGCCGGCGAGCCGACGGCCGCCGTCGACGCGTCCGGAAGCGCCAGCCGCATGTCCGGCGTGGGCAGCGCGAGCAGCCCCAGGCCGAGCAGGCCGACCAGGATGACGGGTACGCGGAACCGCGTGACGAACCGCGCCCAGCGGAAGCCGAACCGGGACTGGTCCTCGGTGGCGGCGTTCGCCTCGTTGGCCGATTCGTTGGTGGTGGCAGCGGTCTCGTCGGTGGAGACGGTGCGCAGCCGGCGGGGGAGGACCCGACGTCCAGCGAAGCCGAGCAGCGCCGGCGCGAGGGTGATGGCGACGAGCACGGCCACGGTGACGGTGCCGGCGGCGGCGAGACCCATCACGGTGAGGAACGGGATGTCCACCACGGCCAGGCCGGCGAGCGCGATGACGACTGTGGCGCCCGCGAAGACGACTGCGGAGCCGGCGGTGCCCACGGCCCGGCCGACGGCCTCGTCCGGGGGCAGGCCGTCGAGCAGGTTCTGCCGGTGCCGGGAGGTGATGAACAGCGAGTAGTCGATGCCGACGGCGAGGCCGAGCATCAGCGCCAGGATCGGCGCCGTGCTGGTCAACTCGACGACGCCACTCAGCGCGAACAGTCCGGCCATGCCGGCGCCCACGCCGATCAGCGCGTTGAGCATGGTCATCCCGGCGGCCACCAACGAGCCGAAGGTGATGATCAGGACGATCGCGGCGACCACGACGCCGAGCGCCTCGGTCGAGCCGATCTCCGGCTCGCCGCCCAGCACCTCGCCGCCCGGGGCGACCTGCCAACCCTGTGCCTTCGCCGCCGCGCCGACCTCTTCGTACGCGGCCTTCTGGTCGTCGGTCACCTCGTCCGCGCCGGTGGCGAACTGGACCTGGACCAGCGCGTACCGGCCGTCGGGCGAGACGGCGCCGACCTGGAGCGGGTTGACCGCACCGACCACGCCGGGCAGCGTCCCGGCCTGCTGGACCAGCTCCTGCACCACTGCCTGACCCTGTGGAGTGCCGAGTTGGCCGTCTCCGGGCGCCTTGACCGCGATGGTGCCGGTCGCGCCGCTGGCCGCCGGGAACTGCTCGGCGAGCAGGTCGAGCGCGCGCTGGCTCTCGGTGCCGGGCATGGTGAAGTTGCTCGCCGTCGGGCCGCGCAGGGTCGCCGCGGCCAGGCCGGCGCCGACGAGTACGACGAGCCAGAGCGCGACGACGAGTCGTCGCCGGCGCAACGCGCCCCGGCCGAGCCGGTAGAGCAGGGTGGCCATCAGGAGTCCTTGTCCTCGGGTCGTGGGTGGGTGGGTCAGGGTGCGTCGACGGGTTCGACGGCCCGCCGCACGAGGGCGAGCAGGGCGGCGCGCAGTTCGTCGTCGGGGATGTCGGCGAACTCGGCGCACGCCTCGGAGATGCCGGCCAGCAGCACCAGCGCGGCGATCCGGGCGCCCGGTCGGTCGGAGTGCCCGGCCAACGCGTCGCGCAGCCGGTCGGAGATCTCCTGGATGTGCGCGAACGCCGGCTGGCACAGCAGCTCGGGGAACTCGCCGCGCAGCACCGCGATCTCCCGCCGGAACCGGACGGCGAGGTCGACGAAGCCCGCCGCGGCGAGTTCCTGGGCGGCCGCGCCGGTCCGGCCGGCGAGCTGGTCGTCGAGGTCGCGCAGTACGCCGATCGCGGGTGCCATCAGTTCGGCGAGCAGGGCTTCCTTGTTGGCGAAGTGGTAGAGCACGGTGGCCTTGGAGCAGCCGACCTCGCGGGCGATGTCCTGCAACGAGGTGCCCCGGTAGCCGGTCACCGCGAACCGTCGCGCCGCTGCGGCGAGGATCTCGCCGTGCGTCTCGGACACCGCTCTGGCCATCACCGGTCCACCTCCGTGAACCAGCATGCCTGACCGATCGGTCAGACCCTGACCGATCGGTCAGAAAGAGGTGGTGGCGTTCCCCACACCGCGTTCCGGTTTAGCCGGCGTGCTCGGTGTCGTACCTGGTCCGCGCCTCGGCGATGGCGCGGCGGTGCCGTTCGGCCCAACTGGTCAGCGCCACCAGCGACTCGTACAACTCCAGCGCCATCGGCGTGGCCGTGTACTCCACCTTCGGCGGGACGGTCGGATAGACCGTGCGGTGCAGCAGGCCGTCGCGCTCCAGGTTGCGCAGGGTCAGGGTGAGCATCCGGCGGCTGATGCCCTCGATGTGCCGCTCCAACTCGGTGAAGCGCACCGGGCCGTTCGACGCGGCCACCAGGATGCCGATGCTCCACTTGCCGCCGACCCGGTCCAGCACCTCGCGGACGGTGCACGCCCTGGCCTGCCCGGGGGTGAACGGCACGTTCCCGGCGGCGCAGGTGAACTCCGCCTCGACCTGCGCGGACACATCGCTGTTCCTCTGGGACATCACAGTGCCTCCTTCCGCTCCGGCTCATGGTCACAGACGATGACCTCGGTAACAAACCGTGCACCAAGGAGGCGTGCGATGAACCGTACCGACCCGGCCCGCTGGCCGGCCCTGCTCGTGCTCTGCGCCGGCAGCCTGATGATCATCCTGGACGGCAGTGTCGTGTCGGTGGCCCTGCCGTCGGTGCAACGCGACCTGGGCTTCACCGCCGCCGGACTGGCCTGGGTGGTCAACGCCTACCTGGTGGCGTTCGGCGGGCTGCTGCTGCTCGCCGGCCGCCTGGGCGACCTGCTCGGCCGACGTCGGGTCTTCCTGGCCGGCGTCGTGCTGTTCACCCTCGCCTCGCTGGCCTGCGCGACGGCCACCGGACCGGCAGTGCTCGTCGCCGCGCGGTTCGGCCAGGGCGTCGGCGGCGCGCTCGCCATGGCGGTCAGCCTCGGCATGATCGTCCGGCTCTATCCGGAGTCGGTCGAGCGGGCCCGCGCCATCGCCGTCTTCAGCTTCACCGGGGCGGCCGGCGCCACGATCGGCACGGTCGCCGGCGGGGTGCTCACCGAGCTGGCCGGCTGGCGTTCGATCTTCCTGGTGAACCTGCCGATCGGGGCCGCGATCCTGCTCGCCGCCGTCCGCCAACTCCCCGCCGAACGGGGCATCGGCCTGCGGGCCGGCCTCGACCTGCCCGGAGCCCTGCTCGCCACCGCCGGCCTGATGGCCGCCGTGCTGGGCATCGTGGGGACCGGTGAGCACGGCTGGACCAGCCCGCGGACCCTCGGGGCGGCGGTGCTCGCGGCGCTGCTGCTCGGCGGTTTCGCCGTACGCCAACAGGTGGCGGCGACCCCGCTGCTGCCGGCGCGGGTGCTGCGCGTGCCGGGCCTGGTGGCGGCCAACGCGGTGCAGTTCCTCGTGGTCGCCGCGTTCTTCGGCTTCCAGTTCCTGCTCGCCGTCGAGCTGCAACTCGTGCTCGGACTGGACGCGGCGGCCACCGGCTGGGCGTTCCTGCCCACCCCGGTCGTGATCGCCGTGGTGTCGCTCGGCCTGGCCGGTCGGCTGATCGGCAGGTGGGGCGCCCGCAACGTGCTGCTGGCCGGGTTGAGCCTCGCGACAGTCGGCTTCCTGCTGCTGGCCCGGTTGCCCGCCGACGGCAGCTACCTCCCCGACGTACTCCCCGCTCTGGTGGTCTTCGGAGTGGCCGGCGGCCTGACCCTGCCGTCGGTCACCACACTGGCCATGGTCGGCGCGACCGACGCCGACGCCGGGCTGGCGTCCGGGTTGGCCAACACCACCCAGCAGGTCGGCGGGGCGGTCGGCCTGGCCGCGCTGGCGACCCTGGCCGCGGCCCGCAGCGACGGCCTGCGGGCCGCCGGCCGGGCCGAGGCGGTGGCGCTGGCCGGCGGCTACCGGGTCGCGTACGCCGTGGCCGCCGGTCTGGTGCTCGCCGCGTTGCTGGTGGCGCTGGGCACGCTGCCCCGCCACCCGAACGGCCGGCGGCCCGACGTCGATGTGCCGGTCGACGACGGCGGGCAGCGGAATCGTTCGGTGTCGAAGCGCCGCGTCCGGTTGACCGACGACGCCGAGGCCGCCAGGGTGATCGGGTGAGTGAGGCTGACGAGACCCGCGACGGCGTGGCCCTGACCAACCTGGACCAGCCGCTGTCCGACCGGAACGGCGCGACCAAACGTGACCTGGTCGACTACCTCGACGCGGTGCGCGAGCCGCTCATCGGGCAGCTGCGGGACCGGCCGCTGTCGGTGATCCGGGTCCGCCCCGGCCAGCCGCCCTTCATGCAGAAGAACCTGCCCCGCTACACCCCGGAGTGGGTCCGCCGGGTGCCGGTCTGGGCCGAGGCGTCGCACCGGGAGATCTCGTACGCCCTCTGCGACGACCGGCGCACCCTGCTCTGGTTCGCCAACCAGCGGGCCGTCGAGTACCACCCGACGCTGGCCACGGCGGCCGACCTGCACCGACCGACGCACCTGGTGCTCGACCTGGACCCGCCCGAGGGCGACGGGTTCCGCGCTGCCGTCGGCGCCGCCCTGCTGGTCCGCCAGGCGCTCGCCGACGCCGGCCTCGCCGGGGCCGTCAAGACCAGCGGCGCCAAGGGCGTGCACGTCTTCGTCCCGGTGACGGGTGAGCCCACAGCGGAGGAGTTGGCCGCCGCCACCCGGGCGCTCGCCGTCCGCGCCGAGCGGCTCGACCCGGCGCTGGCCACGACGGCGTACATCAAGGAAGACCGGGGCGGGAAGGTCTTCGTGGACGCCACCCGCGCCGGCGGGGCGACGGTCGTGGCCGCGTACAGCCCGCGACTACGGCCCGGACTGCCGGTCTCCTTCCCGGTCGACTGGTCCGACCTGACCGAGGTGACCCCTGCGGACTTCACCATCGCGACGGTGCCGTCGCTGCTCGACGGGACCGACCCGTGGGCCGCGCTGATGCCGGCGCCTCAGGCGCTCCCCGCCGACCTGGTCGCCCAGGGCCGGACCATCCCGGTGGCCCGGGTGCAGGCCATGCACGAGGGCAAGCGCCGGGCCCGCGCCCGCCGCGAAAGCAGCTGACGGTACGCGCACCCCGCGCTGCCGCGCCGATCAGCAAAGGCACGCCGCCTTCGGCGGTCCCATGTCGTCGGGGGTCTGTGGCACGATTTTCCAGGTGACCAGCCGATCCGCCGAGAGCCAGCGCCTGAGCGATCTCGCGCGGCTGCGCCGCGTCCGCGACCGCATCGACCGGGAGTACGCGCAGCCCCTGGACGTCGAGGCGCTCGCCCGGGGCGTCCACATGTCGGCCGGGCACCTCAGTCGGGAGTTCCGGCTCGCCTACGGCGAATCTCCGTACAGCTATTTGATGACCCGGCGCGTGGAGCGCGCCATGGCGCTGCTGCGTCGCGGCGACCTGAGCGTCACCGATGTCTGTTTCGCGGTCGGCTGCTCGTCGCTCGGCACCTTCAGCACCCGCTTCACCGAGCTGGTGGGGGTGCCGCCCAGCACCTACCGGCGGGAGGCGGCGCTCGCGACGGCCGGGCTGCCGTCGTGCACGGCGAAGCAGGTGACCAGACCGGTCAGGAATCGAGAAGCGCCTGTCACGCCGCCACCCCTAGCGTGACTGCCACGGGTCGGGTCGGCGCGGCGAGCCGCGTCGGCAGCGACCCCGGGGCCCCGCCCGCCCGAGAAGATGGAGACACCATGAGCAAGGCCACGGACCCGCCCGCGGCGCACGTCGCCGACCGGCACGACCTGATCCGGGTGCAGGGCGCGCGCGTGAACAACCTCAAGGACGTCACGGTCGAGCTTCCGAAGCGCCGACTGACGGTGTTCACCGGGGTCTCCGGCTCCGGCAAGAGCTCGCTGGTGTTCGGCACCATCGCGGCCGAGTCGCAGCGGATGATCAACGAGACCTACAGCGCCTTCGTGCAGGGCTTCATGCCGACGCTGACCCGGCCCGAGGTCGACGTACTGGACGGGCTGACCACGGCGATCATCGTCGACCAGGAGCGGATGGGCGCCAACGCCCGTTCCACGGTCGGCACCGCCACGGACGCCAACGCGATGCTGCGCATCCTCTTCAGCCGGCTCGGGCAGCCGCACATCGGCTCGCCCAACGCGTTCTCCTTCAACGTCCCGTCGGTGCGGGCGACCGGCGCGATCACCGTCGAGCGCGGTGCCGGCAAGACGAAGACCGAGAAGGCGACGTTCAACCGACTCGGCGGCATGTGCCCGCGCTGCGAGGGCATGGGCGCGGTCACCGACTTCGACCTGTCGGCGCTGTACGACGACAGCAAGTCGCTCAACGAGGGCGCGATCACGATCCCCGGCTACAGCATGGAGGGCTGGTACGGCCGGATCTTCCGGGGCTGCGGCTACTTCGACCCGGACAAGCCGATCGCCAAGTTCAACAAGAAGGAGTTGCAGGACCTGCTCCACCGGGAGCCGACCAAGATCAAGGTCGACGGCATCAACCTGACGTACGTCGGCCTCATCCCGCAGATCCAGAAGTCGTTCCTCGCCAAGGACATCGACACGCTGCAACCGCACATCCGCGCCTTCGTGGACCGTGCGGTGACGTTCACGACCTGCCCCGACTGTGCCGGCACCCGGCTCAGCGCCGAGGCCCGGTCGTCGAAGATCGCGGGCAAGAGCATCGCCGACGTCTGCGCGATGCAGATCAGCGACCTGGCGGCGTGGGTCCGGGGCATCAAAGAGCCCTCCGTGGCGCCGCTGCTCACCGGCCTGCAACACCTCCTCGACTCGTTCGAGGAGATCGGGTTGGGCTACCTGTCGCTCGACCGCCCCTCGGGCACCCTCTCCGGAGGCGAGGCGCAGCGCACCAAGATGATCCGCCACCTCGGGTCGTCGCTCACCGACGTCACGTACGTCTTCGACGAGCCGACGATCGGGCTGCACCCGCACGACATCGCGCGGATGAACGGCCTGCTCCTGCGCCTGCGGGACAAGGGCAACACCGTCCTGGTGGTGGAGCACAAGCCGGAGGCGATCGCGATCGCCGACCACGTCGTCGATCTCGGGCCGGGCGCGGGCACCGGCGGAGGCGAGGTGGTGTTCGAGGGCACCGTCGATGGGCTGCGCGCCAGCGACACGCTGACCGGGCGGCACCTTGACGACCGGGCCCGCCTGAAGACCTCCGTACGGACGCCGTCGGGCGTGCTGCAAGTGCGGGGCGCGAACACCCACAACCTGCGCGACGTCGACGTCGACATTCCGCTCGGCGTGCTCGTGGTGGTGACCGGTGTGGCCGGTTCGGGCAAGAGTTCGCTGATCCACGGCTCGGTGTCCGACCGCGACGGCGTGGTGTCGGTCGACCAGAGCGCGATCCGCGGCTCGCGCCGCAGCAACCCCGCGACGTACACGGGGCTGCTCGACCCGATCCGCAAGGCGTTCGCGAAGGCCAACGGTGTGAAGCCGGCCCTGTTCAGCGCCAACTCCGAGGGCGCCTGTCCCGGCTGCAACGGCGCCGGCGTCATCTACACCGATCTGGGGATGATGGCCGGTGTCGCCGCCACCTGCGAGGAGTGCGAGGGCAGGCGGTTCCAGGCGTCGGTCCTGGAGTACCGGTTCGGTGGCCGGGACATCAGCGAGGTGCTCGCCATGTCGGTGCGCGAGGCCGAGGCGTTCTTCTCCGCCGGCGAGGCGCGTACGCCCGCCGCGCACGCCATCCTCGATCGGCTCGTCGACGTCGGGCTCGGCTATCTCAGCCTCGGCCAGCCGCTGACCACCCTGTCCGGCGGCGAGCGGCAGCGACTCAAGCTGGCCACCCGCATGGCCGAGAAGGGTGGCGTGTACGTCCTCGACGAGCCGACCACCGGCCTGCACCTCGCCGACGTCGAGCAGCTGCTCGGCCTGCTGGACCGACTGGTCGACTCCGGCAAGTCGGTGATCGTCGTCGAGCATCACCAGGCGGTCATGGCGCACGCCGACTGGATCATCGACCTCGGCCCGGGCGCCGGCCACGACGGCGGCCGGATCGTCTTCGAGGGCGCCCCGGCCGATCTCGTGGCCGCCCGCTCCACCCTCACCGGTGAGCACCTGGCGGCGTACGTCGGCAGGTGAGCCCCCGGGGCCGGCGCGCGGCAGCGGCGTCGGCCTCACCGGGACCGGGACCGGTCCCGGTGATCAGCGTTCGGGTAGGCGTGGCCGGCTGATCGGGGCGCTGAGCATTCCGGTGATGGCGTCGACGAGGAAGTCGCCGACCTCGGGCCATTGCGGGTCTTCGCCGGTGCGTTCGGCGCGTGCCTCGACCTCGGCCGTCGTGGTGCTGACGATGCGGGTGATCAGGAGCGCACGGCCGGCGACCACCTCCGGGTCGAGGTGCCGCAGCCGCGCGGCCAGGGACTCGCGCAGCTCCAATGCCTGTGGCGTGGTGTCCTGGGCTTCGCGCATGATCGGCACAGTGGTGGGGTTGTGCAGCATGTGTTCCAGGAACCGGGCCCGCCAGCTCGGGCGCGGTAGCTGATCGAGAACCCGCATGCTCGGCTCCACGAGACCGCGGATGTCGCCGAGGATGGAGTCGTCGGTCGGGGGCATCTGAGCGCGTTGTTCCGCCACGGCGTGCACGTGGCGGGCCATGAGCGCCTTCAGCAGGCCCTCGCGCCCGCCGAAGTAGTAGCGCACCGCCGAGTGGTTGGTGTTGCCAGCCGCCTCGGCCACCCGGCGGTCGGAGATCTCGGCGACTCCCGATTCGGCGAACAGCCGCTCCGCCGCGTCCAGCAGCGCGGTGCGTGCCGCCTCGGACCGCCTCATGACCCCGGCCCCCTCGTGTCCTCGCCCGGATGTGACTCAGGTCAACCTAGCCGGATTCCTGGTTCCGGCATCCGCCGCCTACAGTTTGTAAGTCAACTGGCGTACAAACTGCTCTGGAGCGTGCATGGATACCGAAGCCGTGATCGAGGCTGCCGACGTGGTGGACGGCCGCCCGCCCGGCGCGGACCGCAAGGAACAGATCATCCGAATGGTCGCCCTGTTCGTGATGCCCTTCCTCATCGTCACGATGATGTTCGCGACCTACATGTCGACCATGCATTCACCGCACCCCCGGGACATGCCGGTCGCGATCGTCGGCAGCGGCGCCCCGGCACAGGCCGTCGTCGACGGGCTCAACGCCGCCGACAGCACCGAGGCCACACTGGTGGCCACCCGCGACGACGCGGTCGACCTGCTGCACGACCAGGAAGCCGCCGGGGCGCTCGTCCTGCCCACCGACGGCAGCGCCAACGCCACGATCCTCACCGCCTCGGCGGCCGGAGCCTCGCAGAACGCCACGGTCCAGCAGTTGCTCGCGCCCGTGGCCCTCCAGAACAGCTGGCAGACCACCGCCGAGGACGTCGCGCCGCTCCCCGCCGGTGACTCGGCCGGCATCGCGGTCCTGTTCGCCGCGATGGGCATGATGCTGGCCGGGTACGTGCCACTGAGCATCATGGTGATGGGCGTCCCCCACCTGCTGCGGCTGCGCCGGTTCCTGCCCGTTCTGGCCGGCTGGTCCGCGGTCACCAGCTCGATCATCTGGCTCATCCTCGGGCCCGTCGTGGGAGCCGTCGACGGCCACTACCTCACCTTCCTCGGCGTCGGCATGCTCGCCACCGCGGCCGTCGGCCTGGCCCAGCTGCTGCTCTCCAAGTTCGTCGGACCCCTCGCGGTGCTGCCCGGCATGCTGCTCTGGGTCGTGTTCGGCATGCCCGCGTCCAACCTGGCCCTGTCCGTGCACAACATGCCCGGGTTCTTCCAGTTCCTGCACGGCGTGCTGCCGCTCCCGGCGGCCGGTGAGGCACTGCGCTCGGTCCTGTACTTCGACGGCAACGGCCTGGGCACCCACCTGATCGTCCTGGCCGTGTGGCTCGTGGCCGCCCTCGCGCTCTGCCTGCTCAAGGAGCGCAGCGCGAGCGGCAACACGATCCCCGGCGTCCCTCCGATCGCCGACCCCGAGGCGAAGGCCCCCGCTCTGGCCGGCGGGCCACCGCGCTCCAAGCGATTCCGGTACGTGGCCGCGGCCGGCTTCCCGCTGGCCATCCTCGTGGTCGTCGTGGGCGCCATGGGGTTCTCCATGCACAAACCGCAACCGCACGACATCCCGGTCGTCGTGGTCGCCGCCGCCCCCGGGCAGGCTCAGCAGACCGCCGCCGGCCTCAACGCACAGCTTGACGGCATCCTCGACGTCACAGTCGCCGACACGGTGGACGAAGCCACCGAGCAGATCCGTACCCGTGAAGTGGTCGCCGCCTTCGTCCTGCCGTCGGCGCCCGACACTCCCGCGACGCTGTACTCGGCGTCCGCCGCCAACGCCAGCCAGCAGTCCGCGATCCGCGCGATCTTCCAGCCGATCACCGCGGCCCAGGACCTCCCGCTCACGCTGACCGACGTACAACCCCTGAGCGATACCGACACCGGCGGCAGCAACAGCATGTACGTCGGCATGTCCTGGATCATGGCCGGCTTCCTGTTCCTGGCCGTCCTGCGCGGTGGTGCCCCGCACGTGCGCCGCGTGCCCCAGTTCCTGCCGCTGCTGGGCGGCTGGGCGATCGGCATGTCCGTCTGGCTGTGGTTCCTCTTCGACGTCGTCATCGGCGCGATCAGCGGCAACGCCCTGGAGACGATCGCCTACGGCGCCCTGACCATCTTCTCGGTCTCCCTGGCCACCGGAGTGCTCACCCGCACCGTCGGCCTGGCCGGCATCATCCCGATGATGCTGGTGCTGATGATGGCTGGCGTGCCCGCCTCCGGCGGTGGCATGTCGGTGTACCTGGTCCCCGAGGTGTTCCGCCCCCTGCAGGACGTGCTGCCGCTGCCCGCGGCTGTCGACATCGCCCGATCGCTGCGGTACTTCGACGGCGTCGGTGTCGGACAGAACCTGCTGGTCATCGCCATCTGGGGCGCTGTCGGGCTCGTCCTGAACCTCGTGATCGACAGGTGGCTCAAACGCCGCGCGGACTCCGGCGACCCGGATGCGGGTGCGGCACCCGAGGTGCACCCGAGGTTGGTGCCGGCCGAGGCGCACTGAGCGGCACCGCAGCCCACCGCCGATCCCTCGCGATCGGCGGTGGGCTTGCTCCTTCTGGTCAGGCCGGGTCGTACTCGACGGCGACGTCGAGCACCCAGGTGACGCCGAACGGGTCGGTGAGCATGCCGTAGAGGGGAGCCCAGCCGGCGGGTGCGAGGTCGACCAGGACTGTCGAGCCCTCGCTCAGTTTCTTCCAGTAGCCGGTGATCTCGGCGGCGTCACTGCCCCGGACCGAGACGAAGAACGGGCTCTCGCCCTGGCTCCACGGCCGCGCCGACGGCACGTCGTACGCCATGATCTGGAAGCCCTCGACGGACGTGACCTGACCCCACATGATCTGGTCGGCCTCGTCCGGGGTCTGCACGTTGTGGGCGTCGGCGTAGGTCACCGCGGCGAGGTCCCCGTCGAAGACGGACCGGTAGAAATCGAGGGCGGCCCGCGCGTTGCCCCGAAGGTTGATGTGGGCGACGGTGTTGATGCTCATTGCTGCTCCTCGTGTGACGTGACCCGTGGCTGTTGCCCGGGTGCAACGCCGACGATGGCAGGGGTAGCGGTCAGGTTGTGTCCGCTACCCGGGGCACACTCGGGGGCATGGCCACGACCTCCGCGAGACTGCTGTCGCTGCTCTCGCTCCTCCAGGCCCGACGTGACTGGCCTGGCGGTCTCCTGGCCGAGAGGCTGGACGTGAGCCCGCGTACGGTGCGACGCGATGTCGACCGGCTGCGCGAGCTCGGCTACCCCGTCAGAGCCTTCAAGGGCCCGGACGGCGGTTACCGGCTCGACGCTGGCGCCCAACTGCCACCGCTGCTGTTCGACGACGAGCAGGCCGTCGCCATCGCCGTCGCACTCCAGGTGGCAGCCCTCTCCGGGGCGGACATCCAGGAGGGCGCGGCGCGAGCGCTGAACACCATCCGGCAGGTCATGCCCAGCCGGCTGCGGCACCGCGTCGACGCCCTCCAGGTCACCGCCGTCGGACAACCCACGACCGGGCCGGACTCCCCGGTCGACGGCACCGTGCTGGCAGCCATCGGCGCGGCCGTCCACGCCCACGAGGTTCTGCGCTTCGACTACGCCTCGACGAGCGCCGCCGCCGACGCGCCGCCCCGCCGCGTGCAGCCCCACCACCTCGTCACCTGGAAGGGGCGCTGGTATCTCGTCGCCTGGGACCTCGACCGAGACGACTGGCGAACCTTCCGCTGCGACCGGGTCAGCCCGCGTACCCCGACCGGACCACGCTTCACCCCACGACAACTGCCCATGGGAGACGTGGCCACGTACGTCACGGGCCGCTTCCGAGGTTCCACCGACGCCTCGGCGTGGCCCTGCGTTGGCGAGGTCATCATCGGCCTTCCCGCCGTCGTCGTCGCCGCGTACACCCGCGACGGGCTTGTCGAAGAGATCGGCCCCGAGCGCTGCAAGCTCGTACAGGGCTCCTGGTCCTGGGTCGGCCTCGCCGCCGCGCTCGGCAGGTTCGACGCGGACATCGAGGTGATCGGGCCCGCCGAGCTCAAGGCTGCCTTCGGCGGTCTCGCCCGCCGCTACGCCGACGCGGCCCGGCCCGGCTAGACGCGCGGCGGCCGTGCGCACACGGCCACCCGGGCGGCGCGTCGCGGGCTTCGGGGAGCGGAAACGCAAAACCGGGCGCGTGGAGGCGGTGTGCCTCTGCGCCCGGCGGTGAAACTTTTCTTGGTGCCCCCGGCAGGATTCGAACCTGCGCCCCCGCCTCCGGAGGGACGTGTCCTACTCGGCGGTGACCCGTCGCTGAGCTGGGCGAACGTCGGTGGTAGGTAGAGCAGTCAGCCAACTTTGGCACGTATTTGGCACGCAGGACGCGTTTTCGGCGGACCCACGGCTCATCCTGTAGATCAGATACGCGCTCGGCGGTGCGCGTGCCGTCCGGCCGAGCCGGCAAGATCGAAGTCAATGTCACACCCTCGCTGTACGTTCTTCCGCATGATAAACGACGAACAGGACAGTCGCGAAGAATGTTTTCCGGAGGCAGATCCTGAGCGGAGCCATGCAGCGACCGAGAAGGTTCCTCGAACAAGCGCGAAGCGCTTCAGGGCTTGGATATTGACAAACAACCCGCACCGAATCACCTTGCTTGCAATGAACTTCCTGCGCGATAATCCCGTCTGGCTGACGGCCGTTCTAGGACTTGCTGCGCTAGGGATCATCCTCGGCGGAGCGACGCTGCTTGCCGTGATGGCGGTGGACATATCGGAAAAACTTGCGAGGGTTCCCTCAACGGCTGCCGCGAAGATTGTCACCGATCCGGTCGGGCGCTACTTCGATGAGCATTCGGAGAACTTTCCAATTAACCCGCTAGCACTTCGACGTACCTGGATCGGCTTCGGAGTGCTGGCGTGGGTATTATCCGTATGGGGTGCCGTGGGTGCCCGATTCGCATGGCTGCTCTTTGGCCTCCTGACTGCCGGGATGGTATGGGTAGCCACCTCTCCGCCGAGCCAATGGTTGGCTGTGGGGATTACCGTGGTGTGGTGGTCAGCCCTAGCGGTATTCGCTTACCGACGAGTTGGCCGAGGCGACGACCGGTTTGATGAGCATGACGACGACAGGAACTCCCGGCACATCGGGCTACGCGGTCAGGGTAGCGCCGTCGATGGCATGAGTAGATACCTTGGCGGTGTCTCCTCGGAGGCCCGAGGCGCGGCGCTTCAAAGGCGAATGGATTCCGCCATCGCGAACAGCAAACATGCAAGTTTCGACGCATTCTTCCGCTCGAATTGCACTAGGCGGATTAAGGATATCGCTTCTACCCTGGATGTGCCGGAGTGGCTTGTGCGCGAAATGAAGGCGGAGACTTACCCCTCCGGCGCAGGTTGGCGAATGCAGCGGGTGCCGTGGCAGATCCAGCACGATGCTGCCAAGGCTCATCTAGTGGACGGTGAAAAAGTCGCCTCAATCGCGGCGCGGCATGGGGCCAGTCCGTCTGCCGTGCGACGGTGGATCAAGGCATACCAAAGCGAATTTTCATCAGAAACCGACGCCATTTAATCACCACATCTGCGCCTTACGGCGCGCGCCAGTTGGGTGGGCCGCCCTGGAAGACGGCAGCAGCGGGCCGCTATCCCCGTTGCCGCATCAGATGCAGTATCGCCGTTGCTGCCGATTCTGCATCGGTAAATCCTGTATCGATTCGAAGGTCTGCCTCTATGCCTTCGGTTTCGTCCCACGCTTTTAGGCGAGCTGGTACATCTCCTGTCTTTCGCGCTTTCATCCTTTCCTCCGCGATATCTCTCGCGCACCAGAGGTACACGACAAGCCATGTGATGGTGCGGTCGGCCTTTTTCACAGCTTCGACGGCGGCGGTCTGCCCGAGATGCAGCACCGGTACACCAGCGGCCGAATGCCCCAATAGCCCTGTGTGATCGACTGCGTAAACCGCGCCGTACCTGCGGTTCTCCCAAACGAGATCGCCGTTATCCCTTAGTTCTGTTAGCTCCGCTTCGCTGGTCATCCGATAGCCATGAGTGCGACCGCCGCCGGCCTTCAACCGTTCGAAGAGTGAGCACCGTGCATCGGCCTTGTGAAGAGCCTGCGTCACCGTGTCTTTGCCTGCGGCGGGTGGTCCGTAGAGGATGACGCCTGCCCTCACTGCTCGGCCTCTCCGCCCATGACCTCATGGAGAAGCGTTCTCGCCTGCGCCTTGAGCGGTGCACCGGAAATGCAGTTGTTGACCAGCATATGCGGAACCTTTGGCCGGAAATCCAGGTCGATCCGGCGAAGATAGCCATCCCAGTCGGCGAGCTTTGCCGCATCGCGGGCAGCTCCCCGACGTCGGATATAGGTCTGCATGCTGCCCTCATCGCAGTAGACCCAGACGAACGTGACGCTCGCGCTCTTGTCAACAAAAGACGACCGCGTGCGATCCAGCCAGGCTGAATCGTTGAATTCAGCAATGAAAGGCGCGGTAATGATGGCACTATTGCCGCAAGCGACGTTCTCGGCGGCGGCTTCCATCAGGGCCTCGTACTCACGCGGCCTCAGCAGTTTTAGGTACTGCTCAGATTCTCGGTCGTGCGGGGAAAGCCCGATAAGCTCTAGCGCCGCCTCTAGGACCGGACGGGTCAAAGTGTCTTTATCCAGCATCGGCCAGCCTGTCTCGCGAGCGAGAATTCGGCCCAATTCAGTCTTGCCGCTACCCGCGTATCCGCCAATCACCAGGACATGCGGAGATTGAAGGTGGATCTCATTCCGCTTGCTCTGATCTGGCGCATTTACTACGCGCTTAGAGCGAGATTTGCTAACTACTAGCCCCTCGTCGGCTAGTAGCCGCATGGCTTCGGTGATGGTGAAAACACTTACGCCCCACTGTGCGGCAAGCTCACGCGTCGAATCGAGCACCTGACCATCACGAAGTGCACCCGACTCAATGTCATTGCGGATGGTTCGCGCCACCTGTTGATGAAGCGCTTCAGAGCGATCCAGCCGAGGTCCAGGGGTTGGCATGGCAGTCCTCTCGCGGTCAGGCAGGGCGAGGGAAGCCTACCAGCGGCCTATCAGATGGTAGGCCACCTACCGCTGTTGTGGCAGCTCAAGCGCGAGTTCTTGCCTAACAGTTGACCTGCCGGCATATCAGTTGTTAGGTTGCCTACGTCACACAAGCCGGCAGGCAGCCGGGGAAGGCAGCCCCTCACGGAGCTGCGCGCCCACGAGCCTCCGCGCAGCCGCTCATTGAGAACTGAACAGCAGAAGCGCCGCGTAGATCCGTCTGCGGCATTCCCGCCTTGAGCCACACGGTGGCCGACCCCGGTAGATCCCGGGTGAGCGGGGCGAGCGGGCCGGGTCTGGCGCGCGGTTGCTTCTGCCTCTCATTCCTGCTCACCCGGGGTGCGGCCGATCTGGTCGCACCCCGGGGTTTCACCACTTCATCGACTACCGGAGGTTCCCCCGTGCGCACGCACCTCGCTCCCGTTACCGCCGAACCGACCGCCGCCGATCTCGCCGGGATCGAGTCGGAGTGGCCGCTGATCGCGGCCGAGCTGGACTTGCTGGACGCCGAGATCACGCTGATTTACGCCGAGGATCACGGCGGCCCGTCGCCGCTGGACTGGCGTCGGTTGCGCCGGGCTGAGGCCCGTGTCACCCGCGCCGCCACCGACACCGCTACCCGTACCGACCCGCGCCGCGCGGCCTGATGTCGCGCATCCGCGCCGCCTACTTCGATCCGGACGGGGCGCGGTACGGCATCCCCACCTACTGGTGGCGCGGTGCCCCGCCCGGCTACGCCACCCGCCGCCAACTGACCGCCGCCGGCCTACGCCCCGGTGGCCAGCCGATCGCCGCTCAGGTGCTCTGGCGCGGCGTTGGCGGCACCCGCACCGCCTACCTGTACCGGCTCGACCTCGCCGCACCGAAGCGCACCGCGACCCCCGCGCAGCGCGCCGCGATCGGCAAGGCACTCACGGCCCGCCGCACCTGCCCGATCTGCCGCCAAGTGCGGCCGTACTTCATCCCGCGCTCGCTGGGCGAATGCCTCGCGTGCGCCTTCCCCCAGGAGGACGCAGCATGACCGCCCCCACCATCAACGGCACCCGCTACCCCCAACCGATCGAGGACCTGTTGCCCGCCGCCCGCGCGCTGGACCTGCCGGACGGGGAGGTGTTCCCGTCGCGGAACCGGCTCATGCGGGAGTTCCGCATCGGCGCACCGAAGGCCGGCGAACTGCTCGCCCTGCTCAAGACCACGCCCGCCACGCCACCGGCCGACACCACCGAGGCGACCACCCCAGACCCGGCACCCGCGCCAGCCGCACCCGAGCCCGCGCCGCCGGTCGTACCGGACCCGACGCCCGCACCGGAGATCACGCCGCCGACGCCGCCGGCCGAGGTCGCGCCGGTCAGTCGCCCGGACACGCCCGCCCCGCCCGCGCCGGCCCGGTCGGCGGTGGTGTGGCCGGTGGTGCTGCTGGCCCTGCCGGCGTTCGTCGCCATCTGGTCCGGGTGGGTTGGCCTCGGCGGACTCACCGGATTCGGCATCGTGCACCCGCTCCCGGGCATCTGGGACAGCTTCTCCATCAACAGCGCGATCACCCTCCCCATCGGAGTGGAGACGTACGGCGCGTACGCCCTGTACGTGTGGCTGTCCGGTCGAGTGCCGGAGCGGGCACGCCGGTTCGCCAAGTGGTCCGCCCTCGGCTCCCTCGCCATCGGCGCGCTCGGTCAGGTCGCCTACCACCTGTTGGAGGCCGCCGGGGTCACCTCGGCCCCGTGGTGGATCACCACCGCCGTGGCCTGCCTCCCGGTCGCGGTGCTCGGCATGGGCGCGGCTCTGGCGCACCTGGTGCGCACTCACGACTAGTTCCGCCCGGCGGCACGGCCCCTGGCCTGGAAACCCGTGCCGTGCCGCCGGCCCCCTACCGATCTCCCGACCGTTGGAGGAACCCCCATCATGACTGCCCCTGATGAGAACCGTTTCGACTGGCAGGCCGCCGAGAACGACCTGACCGACCCGACCACCGGCCCGGATGCCGAGGTGGTCGACCTGGACGACGCCCGCGCCCGCCGGGTGCCCCGCCCCCGCCCGCCGGCCGACGACGACACCGCCGAGGACGACGGCACCGAGGATGCTGAGACGGTCGACGACGGCCCGGAACGCCTCGGCGGGTTGGTCGACGCGGCCGAGGACATCCCGCCGGAGGTGCTCGCCCGGCAGCGGGAGCGCCGGCCGATCCTGGCCGAGTGGGCGCGTTCGTGGCGCGGCCTGCGCGCGGCGGCCCGGCACCAGAGCAAGGACGCCGGCTACGTCACCGCGTACCACGCGGTGCGCCTGCCGAAGTACGCGGCGAAAACCGCTGTGTGGGCACCGGTCGGCCTGTTCCGCGGCCTCGGCCGGGCGGTGCACTGGGCCAGCGCCGAAGAGGGCAACTGGCACCTGCGGCAGGCAGCCGCGACCCGTGGTGAGGCCGACGTGTGGCTCAAGCTCGACGCGCGCCGGCAGCGCCAAAGCGTGTGGCGGTGGTGGGTTCTGGCCGCCGGTGCCGGGGCGACCGTCGCCGGGGCGATCGTGCTCACGGTTGGCCCGCCGTGGTGGCGCTACGTTGCCCTTGCCGTGGTGGTGCCGCTGCTGGCCACCCTCGGTCGACCGGCGGACAAGCCGCTCACCGACCGGGTCACCGAAGGCACTCGGTACCGCAAGCTGACCGCTGACCTTGTGCGGCGGGCGTTGACCTCGTTGCAGATGGCCGCGATCAACAGCGCAGTTGCGAAGGACCCGAAGGCGATCAGTTTCCCGGTGGACATTCACCGCGACGGCCCGGGGCACCTCGCGGTGGTTGACCTCCCGTACGGGGTGGAGGCCGCCGAGGTGGTCGCCCGGCGCGGCCGGCTGGCCTCGGCGATGCGGCTGCCGCTGGATCAGGTGTGGCCCGAACCGGCACCCGGCCACACGGGCCGGCTGGCCTTGTGGGTCGGCTACGAACCGGCGTCGCAGATGACGCAACCCGCGTGGCCGCTGCTGTCGACCGGCGCGAAGGTGGACCTGTTCAAGGCGTTCCCGTTCGCCACCACCCCCCGACTGGACGCCATCAACGCGGAGATGATGTTCCGCAACTGGCTCTTCGGTGGTCAGCCCGGCTCGGGGAAGACGTTCGCGCTACGGACGTTGGTGCTGGCCGCGTCGCTGGACCCGCGCGCCGAGATCCGGGGCTACGAACTCAAGGGCGTCGGGGACTTCGCCGTCCTGGAGCCGGTCATGGCCGAGTACGGCAACGGCTTCGATGACGACACGCTCGCCCGGTGCTTCGCGTTCATCGAGTGGCTGTACGAGGAGTGCCGCCGCCGCTCCAAGCGCATCGACCACTACGCCAGGTTGGGCAAGGCACCCGAGAACAAGGTCACGCCCGAGCTGGCCAACCTCAAGGGCTCCGGGCTTCACCCGCTCGTGGCGTTCTTCGATGAGCTGCAAGAGCTGATGACCAGCAAGTACGGCAAGGAAGCCGGGGAAATCCTGGAAAAGGTCATCAAGCTCGGCCGGGCGTTCGGCGTGATCCTGCTGATCGGCACGCAGATCCCCGACAAGGACAGCCTGCCGACCGGCATCACCCGCAACGTCAACAGCCGTTTCTGCCTGTCCGTGGCCGACCAGACCGCGAACGACATGATCCTCGGCACGTCGGCCTACAAGCAGGGCTACCGGGCCACGGTGTTCGTGCCAGGTGACGAGGCCGGGTGGGGCATCCTGCGCGGCTTCGGTCCCAAGCCGACTGCGGGCAAGTCGTACAAGGTCGACACGAACGCCGCCGCCCGGATCGTCGCCCGCGCCGTCGCCCTGCGGCAGGCGGCCGGGACGCTGCCCAAGCCGGACGAGCAGACCCGCGAGGTGGCCCCGGTCGCGGACGTGCTCGGCGACCTGGCGCGGATCTGGCCGGGCGACGAAAAGGCGGTGTGGAACGAGACGCTGTGCGGTCTGCTCGCCGAGCTGCGGCCCGAGGTCTACGGCGGGTGGGAGGCCGCGCAGCTCACCACCGCGCTCAAGCCCCACCCAGCGGTGAAGGTCGGCGACGTGGGCCGGCGCATCGACGGCAAGGCCACCACCCGGCGCGGCATCAAGCACCCCGACGTGCTCGCTGCGATCGCGGAGCGTGACCGGAAGCGGTCCGCTGGCTAACCCGCCGCGAGGGTGCTAGCGCTAGCGGCCCGCCCTGCTAGCGCTAGCACCCTCGCTAGCACCCCATCCGAATCATGAGCTGCGACCTAGCAGATAGCAGCTCACGGCCGTTCGCACCCAAAAACCGGCCCAGGAGGCACCCGTGAACCCCCACCTGACCGCCGCTATCACCCTCGCCACGATCCCCACCCTGATCACGCTCGGTTACGCCATCGTGTGCTGGATCAAGCCCGTCAAAACCTGCCAACGGTGCGCCGGCACCGGCCGAATCACCACCCGCGTTCTCCACCGCCCGCGTGCCTGCCGGCGCTGCGACCGAGGCCACCGACTGCGCACCGGCCGCCGCGTCTACAACCACTTCCACCGGCTGCGCGCCGAGGCGAACCGATGAACCGCCGCGCCGCCGGCCACACCGACTGGTGCGGCAAGGACCACCGATGCGGCCTCGGCGAGCACCGATCCGAAGAGATCGTGGTCGACGTCGCTGGCCGCTCCCGTGCCGTCCTGGTGCGGGTGCGCACCGCCGCCGGCCGCGAGCACGCCGAGGTGCGCGTCAGGGTGGCGCTCGCCCCGTCCGAGGTGGCCGCGCGCCGGCAACTGGTCGGGTTGCTCGGCGACCTGCGGCACGCCGTCACCCGGGCCGCGATCACCGCCCGGCCGCGACCGAGGCGGGCCGGCTGATGGAGGTGTGGCTCAGCGGCACCCGCGCCGAGCTGGACGCCGCCACCGCCGCCCTCGCTGACCTCGGGCACGTCATCCAACAGGGCCAGCGGTGGCCGATGGGCGGTGTCGATGCCGGCCGCTACCGCCTTTACCTGCGGCTGACCGTCGCCACCACCGCCGCCGCCGTCCGTCACCGCCCGGCACCCGACGGCGGGGGTGAGCTGATCGACCTCACCGCCGCCCGCGCTTTGCGTCGCCCCGCCTGAACAGGAGCACTCATGTCTGACCTGCTCACTACCGCGCTCGTGCACGCCGAACGCGGCTGGCACGTTTTCCCGCTACGCCCCGACGACAAGCGACCCGCTTTCCCCGACCACACCGCCGACCAGTGCACCGGCCGCGATCCGCGCTGCCGCACCGCCGGGCACCACCTCGGGTGGGAGGCCCGCGCCACCACCGACCCGGCCCGCATCCGCCGGGCATGGTCGGCCCGCCCGTACGGGATCGGGTTGGCCTGCGGCCCGTCGCGGCTGGTGGTGGTCGACCTCGACCGACCCAAGGACGGCACCACCGGGCCGACCGGGCTGGACACGCTCGCCGCGCTGGCCGCCGCACATCTCGCCGGCATCGACCCGACATACACCGTGACCACCGGGGGAGGCGGCACCCACCTCTACTACCAGCACCCCGACGACGGGCCGGCACTGCGCAACACGGCCGGCTCGCTCGGCTCGCTGGTCGACACCCGCGCGCACGGCGGCTACGTGGTCGCAGCCGGGTCGACGGTCGCCGGTCGGCCCTACCGGGTCGACCTGGATACCGACCCCGCCCCGCTGGCCGGGTGGCTGGCCGGGCTGCTCACTCCGGCGCCGCTACCGCCGCAACGCCCGGTGGTGGTCGACTTGCC